>UCEY01000021.1:0-310339 GCA_900471605.1 Hyphomicrobiales bacterium
CGGCCGGATCGATCCAGCCTTCGGTGAAGGCGGCATAGATGGCCTCCAGAACCGCATCCAGCCGCTCGCTCATATCGGCTCGCTCGGGCAGGCGGAAGGCGATGCCGGCATCGCGGATCTTGGTCTTGGCACGCACCAGCCGCTGCCCCATGGTCGCGGGCGGGATGAGGAAGACGCCGGCGATCGTCGCCGCATCNNGCGCCTGCGGCTGATGTTCGCCTGCGCCCATCCGGCGATCGTCGCCGCATCGAAGCCGAGAATGGTCTGCAGGATCAGCGGCCCGCGCATCCGGGCATCGATCGCCGGATGGGCGCAGGCGAACATCAGCCGCAGGCGCTCGTCGGGAATATCCGCCTCCTCCATCTCCGAAAGTTCGTCGGACAGCAGTGTCAGGTGGTCGAAAGCCGCGGCCCGCGTCCCGCCGCGCCTGCCGGCATCGAGTTGCCGGCGGCGGGCGACGGTCAGCAGCCAGGCTTCGGGATTGTTCGGAATGCCCGTCCTCGGCCAATCGGCAAGCGCCGAGGCGAAGGCTTCCGACAGCGCGTCCTCCGCACCCGCAACATCGCGGGTGCGGGCAGCGAGAAAGGCGACGAGCCGGCCATAGGATTGGCGGGCGACGCGCTCGGCCTCGCCGGAAACCCTGTCCAGGGCCTCGCCGTCGCCGACCATGGCGTCACATCACCCACATCGGACGCACCTCGATCGCCCCGTTGACGGCGCCGGGGCATTTCGCGGCCCATTCCAGCGCGGCGTCGAGATCCGGCACGTCGATGAGGAAAAAGCCGCCGAGCTGTTCGCGGGTGTCGGCATAGGGACCGTCCAGCACCTCGGTCTTGCCGTCGGCGGTCCGCACCGTGCTTGCCGTTGCGGAGACCTGCAGCCGGTCGCCGCCGACGAGCGCGCCGGATTTCTTCAGCGCTTCGGCGTAGGCGATATAGGGCGCGGAATGGGCGCCACTCTTGGCATCAGCGGAAAACAGGGCTTCGTCGCGATAGATCATCAGCATGTATTTCATGGCTTTTCTCCTTGGGTGCGGCAGTCCGTGATTGGCCTGCTACACCAATGTCGTTCGAGAATAAGCCTGTTCGACACGCCGCGAAAAATCTTTCGCCGGCCGCGCGATCTCTGTCACTCGGCCTTGGTGGGCTCGTCGCGTTCACGAAGGTTGCGGGCGACAAGGCGACAAAGATCCCGCAGCTGCTGATAGCTTTCCTGCGGCAGAAACGAGAAGATATCGCGCTCGACGGTGTCGGCGGCGGCATCGCAGGCCTTGATCATCCGTTTGCCTTCGGTCGTCAGGCTCATGCGCAGGATACGGCGGTTGGCCGGATCTTCCTTGCGGGTGATGAGGTTGCGGCGCTGCAGCCCGCCGATCAGCTCGTTCATCGTCTGCGGCGTGACGAAGAAGCGGCGCGAGAGCTCGGCCGAGGAAAGGCCTTCGCGGCTGCCGATCACGCTCAGTACGGTATATTGGATGCCGGTCATCTGAAGCGTCGTCAACGCCGCTTCCAGCCGGCTGCGCACGGCGTGGTTTGCCTGGTTCAGGAAGTAGATTGCCCGGGGGTGCTGCATCACCCAGTCGCTGGTGCTTGCTTCTTCGGGCTTCACGTCTTCAGCCATCACGATGCGGCGACCTTCCTCAAAACGGTTATATGAGCGGGGTAGCGGAGAAAATGCTGACGCACAAGTCGCGTCGCGCGAAACCCTCAACTAACTGAGGCGCCGAGCCGGCCGGAAAGCGCTCTCGCGACGCGCAGCGTGGCGGTCAGCGGCGGGCCGGAAGGCGCGATATCGAAGCCATCCTGGCGGCCGAGCACCGTGATCACCGCCTTCAGATGACCGCGATGATCGAACACCGGCGCGGCGACGGCGGAGAAATCCGGCACCGTGGCAGGCAGCGTCGCTGCATACCCTTCGGCGCGCACCTCTGTGAGTTCGGTTATGAAACGGGCCGTCGAGGTTTCGCCTTCGCCGCCCTGGAGCATCAGGACGCGGAGGTGATGTTCCCATTCGGCGTTCGGCAGGTTGGCCATAAAGACGCGGCCGGTCGCCGTCGGCCAGAGGCGCACGAGGGAGCCGACCTTGATCTCGTAGACGCTGTCGGAGCGGCCTTCGATCTTGTCGACCACGACGGGCGCATCGCCGTTCCAGACCGCCAGCGTCACCGTCTCGCCGAGCACCGCGGCTAGCTCCGAGATCGAAGCGCGCGCGAGACTAAGGAAATCCGTGCGGGAGAGCGAGGCAAGCCCGAGCTGCAGAGCCGAGTCGCCGAGATCGTAGAGGCCGGACAGGCGATCCTGGGCGACGAAACCGGTGCGGACGAGGCTGACCAGATAACCATGCGCCATGCTCGGCGTCATGCCGGCGGCAGCGGCGATGTCGTTCAGACGCATGGCGCGGCCGGCGTGCTGGATCGCGGTCAGCACCCTCAGGCCCTTTTCGAGCGACTGGATGCCGGCACCCTTGAGCTCCGGCTCCTTTGCTGATCCCCGCTGTTTCGCGTCCATGACCTCTCCGCTTGACGTCCTCATGCTTCTTTATACAATATAACTGAATGATTTCAATAATATTGAAATCCTACGCAAAGGAGGGAGGAAACCTTGGCGGAATATCTGGTTTGTTCGGAGGATGAGATCGCCGATGGCGGCCGCAAGGTCGTCGCATGCGGCGAGCGGGAGATCGGTATTTTTCGGGTGAAAGGCGCGCTGCATGCCTGGTACAACATGTGCCCGCACCGGCAGGGGCCTATCTGTCAGGGCCGCATCTATCCCGAAGTCATCGAACCCGTCGATGAGAAAGGCGAGGTGCGGACGCTTCAATACAATGAAGAGAACATGCACGTCGCCTGTCCCTGGCACGGCTGGGAGTTCAATCTGGAGACCGGCCGCAATGCCGGGCCGGCGAAATACCGCCTGCATCGTGCGGAGCTGGCGATCCGGGAAGGGCAGATCTATGTCGTCCTCTGAACCGACATTGCGCAACGATCCCTATGGCTGGATCGAGGACGCCGCCCTCGACATCGAGAAGGCGACCGCCGAATTGCTGGAGACAGGCCAGGCCTCGAGGGTCTCCGACGAAGCCGTCGCCCGGATGATGACGGCGGCGATCCGTCTCTATGTCGCGAAAAGCGATGGGGAGGAGCGTACCTTCCGACCCTTGACCGGCACGCGCGACGAGACCGTGACCGCCACCGAGGCCCTGTCGGCCGTTTCCGAAATCCTGCGCGCCCTGCATCTGGGGCCGATGGAACTGGCGCTCTGGTACCGCCGCCGCCCGGACGAACTGTAGGTCCGTGCCAGAAATCCACTCTTTCGCCTGAGGAGAGCGAACATGGATATTTCCAACAAGGATCGCGCCCGCGAATTGCCGGTGCAGCAGATCGACGTCTTCACCGATACGCGCGATATCCTCGCGCATGCCAACCGGGCCGCCAGGAAGCGCGGTTTCGAGGACTGGCTGATCTGCGATGTGGACGCCCATCACACCGAGACGATTTCCTGGCACGAACTGGTGCAATATATCGAGGATCCGGTCATCCGCCACCAGGCGATGCTTTTCCACGACGAGAAGATGGGCACCGCGTCCTACGGCCTCAACGGCGACATGGGGCTCAAATACCAGGATGTCGGCGGCCGCATTCCGCACCAGGCCGGTATCCGCGAAAAGGTCGAAGACGGGGTGCACCGCGATGTGACACTGTCACGGCGGGCGATGCAGGCGCTCGGCGTCGATTACATGGTGCTGTTCCCGACGCCGATGCTGACACTCGGCCTGCATCCGCAGCCGGAAATGGAGGTCTATCTCGGCCGCGCCTATAACCGCTGGCTGATCGACAAGGTGCTGACCAGGGACGACCGGCTGAAGTCGCTCGCCTACCTGCCGTTCAATGTGCCCAAGGAGGCGGAACGCACCATCGAGGAATTTTCCGGCCAGCCGGGCGTCATCGGCTTCTGCGTCCCCTCGACCCGCCACAAGCCGATCCACCACAACGACTATATGCGCGTTTATGCGATGCTGGAGGAACGCAATCTGCCGATCGCTTTCCATGCCGCCTATCACTGGCAGGACCAGTCGCTGTCGACCATCAACCGGTTCCTCGGCATGCATGCGCTCGGCTTCGTGTGGTGCAACATGGTGCATATGACCAACTGGATCCTCAACGGCATTCCGGAGCGGTTCCCGAAGCTGAAGAGCATCTGGGTGGAGAGCGGCCTCGCCTGGATACCCTTCCTGATGCAGCGGCTCGACGACCAGTACCTGATGCGCCCCTCCGAAGCGCCGCAGCTGAAAAAGCTGCCGAGCGAATACATGCGGGAAAACTGCTGGTACACGACCCAGCCGATGGAAACGGTGAACATGAAGGCGCTGCAGCTCACCCTGGAGATGATCAACGCCGAAAGCCAGCTCCTCTTCGCCTCCGACTGGCCGCATTTCGATTTCGACCTGCCGCAGGAAATCTACGACCTGCCGTTCCTCAGCGAACAGGCGAAGCGGAATATCCTGGGGCTCAACGCCGCAAAGCTGTTCAACCTGGATCCGGCTTCACGGAAGACGCTGTGAGACATGGAACCAAATGATCACCGATGAGGATGGGACGGTGCCGCATCCCAACCCTCCCCCTTGTGGGGAGGGTGGCCGGCAGGCGGGAGGGGTTTTGATGCGAAGCGAAGTCCCCTCCCCACAAGGGGGAGGGGCTCCACGCGGCGCTCCAGCTCGCCACCACCACAACCAATATATTTGTTCACAAAGGCAATCCCACATGACCATCACCGGCGGCGACGCCATTGTCGCATCGCTTCGTGCTCACAGCGTCGATACCGTTTTCGGCATTCCCGGCGCCCAGCTTTATGGCCTGTTCGACGCCTTCCAGCGCGGCGGCATGCGGGTGATCACGCCGCGCCACGAGCAGACCTGCGCCTACATGGCCTTCGGTTATGCCCGCGCATCGGGCAATCCCGGCGTCTATTCCGTCGTGCCGGGGCCGGGCGTTCTCAACACAGGCGCCGCACTGCTCACCGCATGGGGCTGCAACGAGCCGGTTCTGTGTCTGACGGGCCAGGTGCCGACCGCCTTTCTCGGGAAGGGACGCGGCCATCTCCACGAGATGCGCGATCAGCGCGCTACGCTTGCCGGCATCGCCAAGTCTGCCGAACGTGCCGACAGGGCAGGGGATGTTTCCGCCGCCATCGCCCACGCTTTTCGCGAGATGCGCTCGCTGAAGCCGGGGCCGGCGACGCTCGAAATGCCGTGGGAGCAGTTTACGGCGGAGGGCGAATTCGAGATCGTCCGGCCGTTGAAAAACCATCCGGATCCGGTCGCGGATGTGGCGATCGTCGAGGCCGCGGCTTTGATCGGTAAAGCGGAACGGCCGATGATCTTCGTCGGACCCGGCGCGTTCGAGGCTCGGGAAGAGGTGCTGCGGCTTGCCGAATTGCTGCATGCACCGGTCGTCGCCTTCCGCTCCGGGCGCGGCGTCGTCTCCAACCGCCACGAACTCGGCCTCACCATTGCAGAGGCGCGAAAACTCTGGCCGGCGGTCGATTGCGTCATCGGTATCGGCACCCGGCTCGAAGTGCCTGGCTGGCGCTGGAAGCCGAGGCCCGAGGTGCCGGTCGTGCGACTGGAGATCGACGCCGAGGAACTGACCCGCACGCCGGAGGCGCTCGGCGTGCTCGGCCGGGCAAAGACCTCGCTCAAGGCGCTGGTCGACGAGATCAAGCCGCGGACACCTTCCAGAGATTGGCGGGAGGCGATCCGATCCGCGCGTGCGGAAATGGCGGAAGCCATCCAGGAAATTTCGCCGCATTACGGATATCTGCAGGCCATCCGTGCGGCCCTTCCCGATGACGGCATTCTCGTCGAAGAGGTCTGCCAGTCCGGTTTCGCCTCCTGGTACTGCTATCCCGTCTATGAACCGGGGACCTTCATTTCGACCGGCTTCCAGGGGACGCTCGGTTTCGGTTTCCCGACGGCACTCGGGGTCAAGGTCGCCCGGCCGGACGTGCCTGTCGTGTCGATCGCGGGCGATGGCGGCTTCATGTTCGCCGCCCAGGAACTGGCGACCGCCGCACAATACGGCATCGACGTGATCACCGTCGTCTTCAACAATTCAGCCTTCGGCAACGTGAAGCGCGACCAGCAGCAGAGCTTTGGCGGAAGGCTGGTCGGGTCGGAGCTGAAGAATCCGGATTTCGGCAAGCTCGCCGGAGCCTTCCATGTGGATTTCGCCCGGGCGAGCGCGCCGGAAGCGCTCCGCGCGGCAATAGAGACCGCGATCGCCAGCGGCGGGCCGTGGCTGATCGAGGTGCCGCTGTCGCTTGAAAGCGAAATCAGCCCATGGAAGTTCATTCACGGCTAATCCGTCGATAACGAATTACATTCGATATCGACAAAAATCGCTATCGCCGTGGCAGGGAGCCGTATAAAGTCACATCCTAGAATTCGATCCGGGGAGGGCATCGTTTCCGTGACATCCAATCAAAATACCATTCGTATCGTCGTGCTGACGGCGGTCCTGCCGGCCTCGGTGGTCTCCACACTCGAAGGCATGGGCGGGCGGCGAATGTCCGTCGCGGATGTTCTTGGCGGGAGTGATATGCCGGGCGTGCAGGTGCTGGTCACCGATCCCGGCGTCGGCGCCAATGCGGATGTGCTCGCAAAATTCCCGGACCTGAAGCTGGTCGCCTGTTACGGCATCGGCACCGACTCCATCGATATGGCGACCGTCAGGGCGCGGGGCATCGGTATTTCCAATACGCCGGGTCTGTTGACCGAGGATGTCGCCGACCTCGCCATGGCGCTGATGCTGGCCTCTGCCCGCGATATCGTGCCCCAGACGCAATATATCCGCGACGGCCGGTGGACCACGATCGCGGCTAAAGTGCCGCTTGGGCGCTCGCTCAAGAACAAGGCGATCGGCATCGTCGGGCTTGGCAATATCGGCGCGGCGATTGCGGAGCGCGCGACTGCGTTCCGCATGCGCGTTTCCTATCATGGTCCGCGGCAGAAACCCGTCCCCTATACCTATATGCCCGACCTTATCGCGATGGCGAAAGAGAGCGATTTCCTTGTCATTGCGAGCCGCGGCGGCGACGACACGAGGAACATCGTCAACCGGGACGTGCTTGAGGCGCTGGGACCCCAGGGGACGCTGGTCAATGTATCCCGCGGCTCGATCGTCGACGAGGCGGCGCTGGTGGAGGCGCTGAGGACCGGCAAGCTGGGTTTTGCGGCTCTCGACGTATTCGCCAACGAGCCGCGCGTTTCGGAAAAGCTGCTGTGGATGCCGAACGTCATCATGACGCCGCATCAGGGCAGCGCCACGGCCGATACCCGCCTCGCCATGGCCCTTTCGCTCGTCGAGAATGTCGAGGCGTTTTTTGCCGGAAAGCCGTTGCCGACGCCGGTGGTTCCGATCGCGATCTGGGCTTTCGAACTATAGGGAGGATTTAGCATGGCATTTCAGCGTCACGTCATCGGACTGCCGGGGCAGGACGACGGGCAGGAAGTCGTCACCGAATTCGACCGCGCCTCGGTCACCGACGAGGAATGGGCCGTGCGCGTCGATCTCGCCGCGGCCTATCGGCTCGCCGCACTCTACGGCTGGGACGACCTCATCTACACGCATATCTCCGCCCGCGTTCCGGGCACCGAAAACCATTTTCTGATCAATCCGTTCGGGCTTGCCTTCGACGAGATCAAGGCGAGCAACCTGGTCAAGATCGACCACGAGGCGAAGATCATCGGCAAGTCGGACTATCCGGTGAACGGCGCCGGTTTCGTCATCCATCACGCCGTGCACAAGGCGCGCCACGAGCTGAACTGCGTCATGCACCTGCATACCGAGGCCGGCATGGCACTCTCCATGCTCGATTGCGGCCTGCTGCCGCTCTCCCAGCATTCGATGTTCTTCTATAATCGCATCGGCTACCACGGCTACGAGGGGCTGGCGCTCAACATGGACGAGCAGGAGCGGCTGATCCGCGACCTTGGTCCCCACAAGAACATGATCCTGAAAAACCACGGCACGCTGACTTCGGGAGAAAGTGTCGGCGAGGCGTTCGTGTGGACGTTCTGGCTGGAAAAGGCCGCCCGCGCCCAGCTTGCCGCGATGGCGGCCCAGCCTCAGGGCCTCACCATTCCGGAAGAAAAGATCGCCGAACTGACCGCGCATATGTACGAGATGTCACCGGCAAAGCCGGGGCTGAAGGAATGGCCTGCCATGCTGAGGAAGCTGGATCGGATCGATCCGTCGTATCGGGACTGAACCGTTCGGATCGCCGGCACGTCCAACAGCTGCGGAAAATTCTGGACACTGAAACGGACAAAGCCGGCGTTTGCGCCGGCTTTGTTTTGGGTTCGGGCCGTTCCCGGCCTTCCGCTGGAGCCCCGGGCGTTCGTCGTTGAAACCGATATCGGATCGATTTCTCCGAACGACGCCTGACCATCCTTACTGTTGCGGGATCTGGGCGATCGCGACGTAGTCCTTCCACTCGGCAATCGTCTTGATCATCAGAGCCTGGGCTTCTGCCGGCGTCGAGATATAGGGGTCGCCGCCCTGGTCGGCCAGGAACTTCTGGGTTTCCGGCTGCTGCAGGACGGTGTTGAACCAGCCGTTGATCTTGGTGGTGATCTCTTCTGGCGTGCCCTTGGCCACCATGGCGCCCCACCAGCCGAGCTGGTCGACGTCAAAACCCTGTTCCTTGAGCGTCGGAACGTCGGGAGCACCCTTCATGCGTTCCGGGGAGCCGACGCCGAGAAGCCGGAAGCGGCCTTCGCGCTGCTGCGCAAGGGCGAAAACCGGATCGTAGGAACCGAAGTCCATTGCGCCGCTGGTCATGTCGTTCAGCGAGTCTGCCGCGGTCTTGTACTGGACGGAAATGGTCTCGAGGCCGGCCTTCTGCTTGTAGACTTCGGCCATGACCTTGCCCGAAGTGGCGTTGACAGCGTAGGAGCCGCCGTCGCCCTTCGTCTTCATGGCGGCCGTCAGTTCCTTCAGGTCCTTGTAGGGCGCGTCCTTGGCGACCGCGATCATGAAGGCCTGCTTGTTGATGGTCGCGATCGTCATCAGATCCTTGCCGACGTCGATCGGCGGCTTCTTCATGATCCACATGTTGCCGGCGATCGAGTTGCCGGAATGGACGAAGATCGTGTAGCCGTCCGGCTTGGAGCGCGACGTATATTCCGCAGCGATGTTGCTGAGCGCGCCAGGCTTGTTTTCGACGATGATCGTGGCACCGGCGACCTTGGACACCTTGTCCGCGAAATAGCGGACGAGGACGTCGGCGCCGGAACCTGCCGGAAAGGCGCAGACGAAGGTGACCGTCTGGTCCGGATAGGCGGCCTGAGCGGGCGTAACGTTTGCAATCTGCGCGACCGCCAGCATCGCCATGGCGGCGGTGGCTTGCGCGATCTTCTTAAGCCATTTTGTCACTTTTCATCTCCTATGGCGGTTCGTAAGGGTCCCTGCGAAAGAACCTGCCGCACTATGGCGACAGGGTCTTTCCAATCGGTTGATTAATTTTGCGGAATCTTGGCCAGGGCGACATAAGTCTTCCACTCCTCGACGGTCTTGGCGAGCAATGCCTGACCTTCATCCGGCGTGCCGACATAGACGTCGCCGCCGAACTTTGCGAGGAAGGCGACAGTGTCGGGTTGAGCCAGAATTTCGTTGAACAGCGCGTTGATCTTGTCGACCACCGGCTTCGGCGTCGCCTTCGGAACGAAGGAGCCCCACCAGCCGAGCTGGTCGATGTCGTAGCCCTGTTCCTTGGCGGTCGGGATGTCAGGCAGCGATTTCAGCCGGATCGGCGAGCCGGTCGCAAGGATCCGGATCCGTTTCTCGTTGGCCTGCGACAGGGCGAAGACCGGATCGTGGACGCCGTAGTCGAGAGAGCCGCTCAACATGTCGTTGAGTGAATCCTTGGCATCCTTGAACGAGACTTCGACCGGCTCGACGCCGGCGACCTGCTTGTAGATTTCGCCGAGAACCTTGCCGGATGTGGCAGCCGTCGCGTAGCTGGCGTTGTTGCCCTTTTCCTTCAGGACCTTGGTCAGTTCCTTCATGTCCTTGATCGGGCTGTCGTAAGCGACGACGAACATGAAGGCCTGCTTGTTGATGAAGGACGTGGTTTGCAGTTCCTTGACGACATCGATCGGCGGCGCCTTGAACAGCGACATGTTGGCGGCGGTCGAGGTGCCGGAATGGACGTAGATCGTATAACCGTCCGGCTTGGCGCGGGCGGTATACATGGCGGCGATGTTGCCGGCGGCCCCCGGCTTGTTTTCGACGATCACGGTCTGGCCCGAGACCTTGGCGAATTTTTCGGCAAAGAAGCGGACCAGAACGTCGGCACCGGAGCCGGCCGGGAAGGCGCAGACGAACGTAATCTGGCCGTTCGGATATGCACTCTGCGCGAATGCTCCGAACGGAGCGAGCGCTGCTGCTGCGGCGGTCGCCATCATCAGGTTTCTGCGTGAGATTTCAGTCGTCATCGGTGCAATCCTCCCTTGAATGCCCCAGTCGTTCCCATAGAAAGATTCTGTGAAGCCTGTTGAACAGGCGTCAGTTCTGCGGAATCTTTGCGAGCGTCACGTAGGCGCGCCACTCCTCGACGGTCTTCGCGAGAAGCTCGTCGACCTCCTTTGGCGTGCCTGTGTAGACGTCTCCGCCGAACTTGTTCAGGAATGCTTCCGTTTCCGGTTTGTTGAGCACCTCCTGGAACAGAGAGTTCAGCTTCAGGACGATATCGTCCGGGGTCTTGGCCGGCAGGAACACTCCCCACCATCCAAGCTGGTCGACATTGAGGCCGTATTCCTTGATGGCCGGAATCTCGGGCGTCGATTTCATGCGCTGCGGCGAACCGACCGCAAGCAGCCTCAGGCGCCCCTCGCGCTGCTGGCTGAGTGCGAAGACCGGGTCGAGAGCGGCAAAATCGAGCTGGCCGCTGGTGATATCGTTCAAGGAATCCGGGCCCGTCTTGTAGGCGACTTCGGTTGCCGATACGCCCGCAAGCTGCAGGTAGACTTCAGCGAGAACCTTGCCGGAGGTTGCCGTCGAGCCGTAGGTGGCATCGCCGCCCTTGCCCTTCAGGTGTTCCGTCAGCTGCTTCATGTCCTTGATCGGGCTGTCGGCCGCGACCGCGATCATGAAGGGCTGCTTGTTGATGAACTGGACGCCGCGAAGCGCCTTGGTGACGTCGATCGACGGTTTCTTGAACAGCGACATGTTGGCCGCGGTCGAGGTGCCGGAATGCACATAGACCGTGTAGCCGTCGGGCTTGGCGCGGCTGACATATTCGGCGGCGATATTGCCGTTGGCGCCCGGCTTGTTCTCGACGATCACCGTCTGCTTGGAAACGGCCGCGACCTTTTCGGAGAAGAAGCGGACCAGAACATCGGCGCCGCTGCCGGCCGGGAAGGCGCAGACGAAGGTGATCGTCGCGTTGGGATAGCTGGATTGTGCGAACGAGACGCCCGGCAGGGCGGCGGCCATGGCGGCCGCCGCGATCAGTGTGCGTCTTGTCAGTTTGAGATGTCGTTCAGTCATTGGCTCCTCCTCCAAAACTGTTGCGGAAAGTCTGTTATTCCTCCTGGAATGCCTCCTCGCGGGTTTTGCGGAACTGCGGGAAGATGATCAGGCAGAGCATCAGGACCGTCGCCACCAGAAGCGTGGCCGAGATCGGGCGATTGATGAAGATGCTCGGGTCGCCGCGCGAGATGACCAGCGAGCGGCGCAGGTTCTCCTCCATCAGCGGGCCGAGAATGAAGCCGAGCACCATGGGCGCGGGCTCGCAGCCAAGCTTGAAGAGGACATAACCGAAGACCGTGAAGACGATCATCAGAACCATCATGAACGGTTCGGTGCTGGTCGAATACACGCCGATCGCGCAGAACAGCAGGATCGCCGGATAGAGCAGGCGGTAGGGAACCGACAGCAGCTTCACCCAGATGCCGATCATCGGCAGGTTGATGACGACGAGCATCAGGTTGCCGATCCACATCGAGGCGACCATGCCCCAGAAGAGGTCCGGGCGGGTGGTCATCACGGCGGCGCCCGGCTGGATGCCCTGGATGATCATCGCGCCCATCATGATCGCCATGATCGGGTTCGACGGAATGCCGAGGGTGAGCAGCGGGATGAACGAGGTCTGGGCCGCGGCATTGTTGGCCGATTCCGGACCGGCGACGCCCTCCACGGCGCCGTGACCGAATTTGCGCGGGTTCTTGGAGATCTTCTTTTCCAGCGTATAGCTGGCGAAGGAGGCGAGAACCGCACCGCCGCCCGGCAGGATGCCGAGGATGGAACCGAGGCCGGTACCGCGCAGGGCTGCGGGAATGGAGTCCCGAAGCTCCTGCCTGTTGGGCCACAGGTCGCGCATGCGGGTGCTGATCGTCTCGCGCGGCGGCGGCGGGTTTTCCAGGTTGCGGATGATTTCCACGATGCCGAAGAGGCCTAGGACCAGCGGCAGGAAGTCAATGCCTTCCCAGAGGCCGGAGAGGCCGAACGTGTAGCGGGTAAGGCCGGTATTGGTGTCTGTGCCGACGAGGCCGAGCAGCAGGCCGATCAGGACCATGGCGACCGCCTTGAGGACCGATCCGTGCGCTAGGACGATCGCCATGACGAGGCCGAGCAGCATCAGCGCGAAATAATCCGGCGAATTGAACTGCTGGGCGATCGAGGCGAGCGGCGGGCCGAAGGCGGCGATGAACACCGTGCCGATCGTACCGGCAAAGAACGAGCCGAGAGCCGCGATCGCCAGCGCCGCGCCGGCACGGCCCTTGCGGGCCATCTGGTGGCCTTCGATACAGGTCACAACCGAGGAAGCTTCGCCGGGCATGTTGACCAGGATCGAGGTGGTCGAGCCGCCATATTGTGCACCGTAATAGATGCCGGCGAGCATGATCAGCGACGACAGCGGATCGAGGCCAAAGGTGATCGGCAGGAGGATGGCGAGTGCGGGGATGGGTCCGATGCCGGGGAGAACGCCGATCAGCGTGCCGAGAACGGTGCCGATCAGACAGAACATCAGATTTTCCAGCGAACCCGCCGCCATGAAGCCGGTTGCGAGGTGTGCAAAAACTTCCATGGATTACCTGCCCCACCAGACGGGCATCGGCTGCCCAAGCCCATAGACGAAAATGATGACGACGAACGCCGCGGTGGTGACCGCGAAGATGACGGTCTCGACGAGGTTGACGTCGCGCCGTGCATAGGCGGCGAACATGATCAGCAGGATCGAGGAGATCACCGCCCCGATTTCCGCGATCAGCATGCCGAAGGCGGCAATCGCCAGCAGGATGAAGATGATCGGCCGGAACCGGATGCGTTCGATGGCCGGACCTTCGATCGCCAGCGATTTTGCGGTGACGATCAGGCCGATCAGGGCGATCAGGCCGCAGATGATCATCGGGAAGTAGCCAGGGCCCATATTGCGGGCGGATCCGAAGGTGAGGTCCGAACCGACATAGAGGCCGATCGCGCCGAAAAGAATGAACAAGATGCCCGCGCCGAAATCCTGCGGACTTTTGATGACCATGGTTTCCTCCCTGAAAACCTGACTGTGTGAACCGGTCTGGCTACGCTTGGGCGCCGGCCAAACCGTCATTAGGCATGCTCCTCAGGCCGCGCCTCGAACTCGCGGCCATGAATTCGTCTATAGGCAACTAGATTTGACTATATACAAGAGTATCCCTCTTGTCAGTCAATCGAATTCCGCTGTCTCCTGTCGACCAGTTACCATGGCCGCCCAGCAGTTTCGATCTTATCGCAATTATATCAGGAAACCAGATATCCAAGGTGTAATTTGGGGGCATTCTTTCCTGTTCTCGAGCCGTGAATTGAAACTTCCGCTTGCAGTCGCAGTCTCCCGAAATCCTCCGCGACGGCTCTTCGAAGCCAGGTATGAAATTGGTTTTGAACAAAGTCAATTATACTTTATCAAAAATAGTTGACAGGCGCATGCGCGCCGGGAGAGATTGTCCGCCAAGATTTCAAAGGATAACAAAATGAAGATTTCGATTGTGGGAGGGGGAATTGGCGGCCTGACTGCGGCACTCTCGCTGCTCCGCCAAGGATTTGACGTCGATGTGTACGAGCAGGCGGTCGAGCTGAAAGAAGTGGGCGCCGGCGTTCAGGTCAGCGCCAACGGCACGCGGATCCTGTTCGCGCTCGGGCTCGAGGACGAGATCATGTCGATCGCCGCGCAGGCGCAAGGCAAGGAGATCCGTCTCTGGAATACCGGGCAGACCTGGAAACTGTTCGACCTCGGCCCGCTGTCGATCGAGCGCTACGGCTTTCCTTACATCACTATCCACCGTAACGATCTTCACCAGACGTTGGCCGCAGGCGTACGTCGCATCAAGCCGGATGCGATCAAGCTTTCCAAGAAATGCGTCGGGATAACCCAGGACGACAAGGGTGCGACGATCACCTTCGCCGACGGCACCACGGCCACGTCCGACATCGTGGTCGGCGCCGACGGCGTGCATTCGAAGATCCGCGAGACGCTGTTCGGCCGCGACGACCCGAAGTTCACCGGCATCGTCGCCTGGCGCGGCGTCATCCCGGTCGAGCGCCTGCCGGAGCGGATGCTGCGCCCGGTCGGCACCAACTGGATCGGCCCCGGCGGTCACGTCATCCAGTACCTGCTGCGCGGCGGCAAGCTGATGAACTACGTCTCGGTGGTCGAGCGTGCCGACTGGCAGGTGGAATCCTGGTCGGTCGCCGGCACGACGGAAGAATGCCTCGCCGACTATGAAGGCTGGCACGAAGACATCCACACCATGATCAAGGCGATCGACGTGCCTTACAAATGGGCGCTGATGCTGCGTCCGCCGATGGACGACTGGACCCGCGGCCGCGTCACGCTGCTCGGCGACGCCTGCCATCCGACGCTGCCCTTCCTCGCCCAGGGCGCGGTCATGGCGATCGAGGACGGTTTCGTGTTCGCCCGCGCGCTTGCCGAGAACAACGGCAATTACGAAACGGCCTTCGCCGGTTACGAGGCGGCCCGCGTTGAGCGCACCGGCAAGATCGTCCGCGGCGCCGAAGGCAATCTCAGCCGTTTCCACAATGCGGCGCTGAGGGACCCGAAACTCGCGGAGGATTACGTCAATGCCGAATGGCGGGAAGACAAGGTGAAGCAGCGTTATGAGTGGCTGTTCACCTACGACGCGACCTCGGCGCCTGTCGTCGCAGAGACGAAGTCGCCGCAAGCCGTCGCTTGAGGCGCGTTCATAGATCAATCTCGAAAGCCCGTTCGCCGGTCCTGCCGGTCGAGCGGGCCAGGCATAACGGGTAGGACAGCATGACCACCAAGGCGGAATGGCAGCGGATCCCGCTGATCGTCTCCTTTCCGGAGACCGCGAAATATACCGAGACCTACGGCTTTGCCGGCAATTCCGGGAAGGTGAACCTCGAGGGCCAGCTTCTGCGCGGCGCCGACGCACCGTCGAAGACGGTCTATGTCTTCATGCATCCGACCTCGACGCTTCAACTGCTGCCGATGCCAACGGCGCTCGCCGATGCCGGCCTGCACGTGCTGTGCGCCGCAAGCCGTTATCCGAAGAACGATACCGCTCTCATCATGGAAAAGGTGGCGATCGACCTCGGCAAGTGGCTCGATTATGCCAGAAGTGAACTCGGCTACGAAAAGGTCGTGCTGGTCGGCTGGTCGGGTGGCGGCTCGCTGTCGCTGTTCTATCAGGCACAGGCGGAGAACCCGACGATCACCCAGACGCCCGCCGGCGACGAGGTCAACCTCGTCGAAGCAGGCCTGAAGCCCGCCGATGGCGTGATCTTCATCGCAGCCCATCTGTCGCGGGCCGAAACCCTGACCGAATGGCTCGACCCGTCGGTTCTCGACGAGCTGAACCCGGATATCCGCGATCCGGAATTCGATATCTATTCGCCGGACTGCCCGCACCAGCCACCCTATTCCAAGGAATTCGTCGAGCGGTTCCGCGC
Organism: Hyphomicrobiales bacterium; assembly: GCA_900471605.1. Taxonomy (GTDB): domain Bacteria; phylum Pseudomonadota; class Alphaproteobacteria; order Rhizobiales; family Rhizobiaceae; genus Neorhizobium. The sequence continues at coordinate 15,968 of UCEY01000021.1, forward strand.
GGCGCAGGTCGCCAGAAACCGCAAGATCACCCGGTGGGCGCTTGACATGCTGGCGGAACTGAAGCGCCGCGGCTCTTTCGAACAGGAACGTGCCTTCGTCGTTCACCGCACGATGTGCGACGTCCGCTGGTTCGACGGCACGATCGACCCGAACGACCGGCCGATCGGCAAGAGCTATATGGGCGATCCTCGCACGGTCAATGTCGGGCCGGTCGGGCTTGCACGCTTCACGACGCTGCGCTCGTGGCTTTCGCAGTGGAGCTACGATCTGTCGAACGCCAAGGGCCCGATGAACGCGGCGCTGATCAAGCGTTCGCCGGTACTGCAGATCGAGAACAATGCCGACGAGGCGGTTCCGGCGACGCACAATCCGACGATCCGCGCGGCGCTGGCGACCGAAAACAAGGAATACATGTCGATCCCGCACGCCACCCACTATTACCTCGGCCAGCCGGAGCTCCTCAAAGCCTGCATCGACCGGGTGATCGATTGGAGCCGCCGCCAGGGACTGTTGGCGTGAGAACAGTCGGCATTCGCGGGGAGCGGGCTGCGGATCATCGGGAGGACTGAACGTGAGCTTTGATAAAAAGCACCACCGTCCGGGCTGGATCGGTGGTGCGTGTGTTTCGTCTCTGTGGGAGGCGACTATTTATGAGGATCGGAAGCGGAGCAGCGAACTCCCTCTCGCCCCCCTTGCGGGGGAGATGTCACTGGAGGTGACAGAGGGGGGTGGTTCAGCGAACTCGTTGGCCGAGGGAATGTGGAGAACCACCCCCCTCTGCCTGCCGGCATCTCCCCCGCAAGGGGGGAGACCGGCCAGCCGCACTGCCTCAGGCAGCAGCCGACTTAGCGGCGATCATGCCCGCCTTCTTCTTCACCCATGCCTTCATGGCGTCATGGGCTTCGGAGGCCGCCTGTTCCAGGTAGCCCGGCTCTTCGGTGCGGGCGGTGATTTCGAGGCGAAGTCCGTTCGGGTCGAAGAAGTAGATCGAGTTGATGAACTCGTGGTCGATGACATCCGTCGTCTTCACGCCGGCGTCCTGCAGCCGCTTCTTGAACTTCAGCACCTCCTCGACGCTGTCGACTTCCATGGCGAAGTGCTGGACCCAGTCCGGCGTGTTCGGCGAGGGGAGCGGCATGACGTTCTCACCAAGGTCGAAGAAGGCCATGTAGGAGCCGTCGCCCATTTCGAAGAAGAAATGCGCATAGGGCTTTTCCTCGCCGGTCGAAGGCACGCGGTCCGAGGTCATGCAGTTGACCAGCGGCAGACCAAGCAGGTCCTCGTAAAACTTGCGGGTCTCTTCGCCATCGCGGCAGGGGTAGGAAAAGTGATAGAGCTTGCGAAGCTTCGGTGCGTCGACCATGGGGGTTCCTCCATATCCAGGCTTGTTGCATTGGCCGTGATGGTAGGCTTTTGCCGGTCCTCCCATGTCCACCCCACGGGTGGACATGCCCAAGACAGATTTATTCTCACCCCTGGAGGCGTCAATGCCTGCGCTTGATGGAGACAACGTCACCGCTGTGGCGTCCCTCTTGGACGAACTCGGCGAACCCGGCTTTCCCGAAAAATTCCTGGCAACGCTGCGCCGTATCGCGGGTACGGACTTCTGTTCCGCCTTCCAGGCTGAAGAAGACGGGTCGCTGACCTATCTCTTTGCCTGCGGCTACCATTCGACCATTCCGGGTTTTGCCGAACGCGCCTCGCTCGATTATGCCCGCCGCTACTGGCAGCGCGACCTCGTGACCCGCCAGATGCTGAACGGCGGGCCTGGGCTTGCCAAGGTGCAGGTGGTGCGCCAGGCCTGGAACGGCATCCGCGATCCCGAATACCGCCGCGACTGTTACGAGCGCGCCCATGTGCTCGAACGCCTGACCATCTACCATTCGGAGGAGCCGCGGATCTTCGCCAGCCTCTACCGCACCCGCGAAAGCGGTCCGTTTCCGCTCTCCGCTGTCGAGCGGGTGGAGGCCTTCGCACCGCTCCTGATGGCGATGGTCGTCAAACATGTGCGCCTGCAGGGCCGGCCGCAGACGGCGCCCTTGCATCCGCCGCAGCAGGAGATTGCCGGGCGGCTTTTGCAGGCGGGGTTCGCGCTGTCGGGCCGTGAGGCGGAGGTGTCCGCCGGCCTTCTGCTTGGCCGCACGCACCGGGAGATTTCCGAAAAGGTCGGGCTCGCGCTTTCGAGCATCGTTACCTATCGTCAGCGCGCCTATCGCAAGCTGGGGGTCAGCGACCGCCGCGGGCTCGAAGCGCTTTATGAAGGCATTTCGCGCGTTTAGCGTGTTCATCAGGGGAGAAAGTTTCAGATGATTTCGATCAAGGACCGTATTGCCATCGTCACCGGCGCCAGTTCCGGGATCGGCTGGGGCATCGCCAAGGCGATCGCCGCCGAAGGCGCCATCACCGTGCTTGCCGCCCGTAGCGCCGACAAGCTTGAAAGACTGGCGGCAGAGATAGAAGCCGAAGGCGGCCGGGCGTCCGTGGTGCCGACCGACGTCACCGACGACGCGCAGGTCGAAAAACTGTTCGCCACCGTGAAGGAAAAATACGGCCGGGTCGACATTCTCATCAACAATGCCGGCATCGCCGACCATACGCCGGTCGAAAAGCTCACCAACGAACGCTGGCACGAGGTGATCGGGGCCAACCTGCACTCGGTATTCTATTGCTCCCGCGCCGCCTTCGCCATCATGCAGGAACAGAAGCGCGGCCGAATCATCAACATGGGCAGCCTGTCGTCGAAGGTCCCGCGCGGCCATACCGCGGCCTATACGGCGAGCAAGTTCGCGCTCGAAGGCCTCACACGCTCGCTCGCCGTCGACGGTCGCGAACATGGAATTGCGGTCTCGATGGTGCATCCGGGTTCGACGGTGAGCTCGCTGGTGCCGGGCGTCACCGACAAGGTCCGCCCCGCCACGATGATGCCGTTGGACGTCGCGCGCATCGTGGTGTTGATGGCGACGCTGCCGGACGATGTGAACCTTTATGAAAGCATCATTCTGCCGGTCGAAATGCCATTCCTCGGCCGCGGTTAAACATCGGTTCAGCACGTCGCAAAGCGACTTTTCTTTTCGCAGGCTCTCCGACGCAAAGCCGCTTGACCTATATATGGGTCCCTGATATCCAATTTCCCGACAGGGAGAAATTGCTATGGAAAACCAGACCGAATCCGTCGCCCCGAGCCAGATCGATGGCAAGTGGGGTGAATATGTGACCGTGGAGTTCGACGAAGGCATCGCCTGGGTAACGCTCAACCGTCCGAAGCAGCGCAATGCCATCAATCCCGGCATCGTCTGGGAAATGAACGCGATCATGGACGCGCTTGAGGAAGACGAGCGCTGCAAGGTGATGGTCGTCACCGGTGCGGGCGAATCCTTCTCTGCCGGCATGGACCTCAAGGAATATTTCCGCGCTACCGACAAGGTGCCGCCGATCCAGCGCGAGCGTCTGTTCCGGGCCAATGCTGCCTGGCAATGGCGCCGCATGATGTATTACCCGAAGCCGACCATCTCCATGGTCAACGGCTGGTGTTTCGGCGGCGCCTTCCAGTTCCTGGTGGGCTGCGACCTGGCGATCGCCTCGGAAGAAGCCATTTTCGGCCTTTCGGAAATCAACTGGGGCATCATCCCGGCCGGGATCGTCACCAAGTCGGTGCTGGAAACGATGAGCTTCCGCGACGCGATGTATTATATCATGACCGGCGAGACCTTCACGGGACGCCAGGCTGCCGAGATGAAGCTCGTCAACAAGGCCGTTTCTCCGGAAGATCTCAAGTCCGAGACCCGCAAGCTCGCCATGACGCTGATCGGTAAGAACCCGTTCGTGCTGCGCCAAGCCAAGACTGCTTGCCGGTTCACCCGCGACATGAGCTGGGAACAGGCCGGCGAATACCTGATGGCGAAGTCGGACCAGACCGAGCTGCGCGACCCGGAAAACGGCCGCAATACGGGCATGAGTCAGTTCCTGGACGAGAAATCCTTCCGCCCGGGCCTCGGTGCCTATCGTCGCGACTAAAAAGTGACTCTCATGGCTGATACGATGACGACAGCTCCCGAGACGTTTAATCTCGCCAGTCCTTTCAACCTGGATCGTTTGCTCCGTCCGCGATCCATCGCGATCGTGGGCGCGTCGCCGGATCCCGCCTCGATCGGCGGCGGCGTGCTGGCGAACCTCGAACTCTTCAAATACGCGGGCGATCTCCACCTCGTCAGCCGCTCGCGCGACGAGATCAACGGCCGTCCCTGCGTGAAGACCATCGGCGACTTGCCGAAGGGTGTCGACGTGGTGATCCTCATCGTACCCCAGGCCGCGATCAAGGAATCGGTGCTTGCCTGCGTCGAGCGGGAAGTCGCAGGCGTGATCGTCTATTCTTCCGGTTTCGCCGAAGCCGGGGAGGAGGGCCGCCGGCAGCAGGACGAGCTCGCCGAGATCTGCCGCAAGGCGGGCATGGCCATGCTCGGTCCCAACTGCATGGGCTATACCAACTATGTCGACGGCATTCCGTTGACCTTCGAACCGGTGGATCTGCGCGGCGTCGGCGAGCGTTCCCGCGTCGCCATCGTTGCCCAGAGCGGTGCGACCGCCGCCAACATCCGTTTTGCCATGCATTCGCGGGAGATTGCGGTTTCCTACGTGATCGCCACCGGCAATGAAGCGGTTATCGCTGTCGAGGACCTCGTCGGCTGGCTGATCGAAGGCAAGGACAACGACGCCATCGCGGTCTATGTCGAGCAGGTCAAGAATCCGCAGAAGTTCCTTGCCGTCGCGAGGCGCGCCCGTGAACTCGGCAAGCCGATCGTCATGCTGCATCCGGGCTCCAGTGAGCGCGGCAAGGCTGCGGCGCAGTCACATACCGGCGCGCTTGCCGGCGACCATGCGCTGATGCAGGCGGCCGTCCGCAACGAGGCGGTCGCGCTGGTCGAGACGACCGACGAATTGTTCGACGTCACCGCGATCCTGACGCGTTATCCGTCGCCGCCGCCGGGCGAGGCGGGCATCGTTACCAATTCGGGCGCCATTCGTGGCCTCTGCTTCGATTTCTGCGAACGCGTCGGCCTGCCGATCGCGACGCTGTCGGAAGAGGTGCATGCGGAGCTCGTCACGCAGGTGCCGCCCTATGTGCATGTCGACAACCCGTTCGACATCGGTACGACCGGCTTCTCCAATCCCGGCATTTTCGGCACCTCCACGGCCTCCATGCTGAAGGATCCGAATGTCGGTATCGTGTTCCTCTCGCATGCCGGCGGTTCGCCGCCGATGCAGATCAAGAAGTCGGACGCGATCATTCCGGTCGCCGCGACTGCGACAAAACCGGTCATCCTCAACATCATCGGCGACGATTATCCGCTCGATCCGACCTTCATGAAGGCCGTGCGCGACAGCGGTATCCCCTTCTTCCGTTCGCCGGAACGCGCGCTGCGTGCCATGGCGGTTGTCGCCAATTACGCGGCGGCACTTGCAGCCACCCGCGACCGCGCGCCGGATGGCGAACGGCTGAAGGAGGTCCCGGTCTCCGGCCTCGTCGTCGAATACGAAGGCAAGCGGATCCTCTCCGATCTCGGCATCCAGATCCCGAAGGGGGCGCTGGCGAAGTCCGCCGACGAAGCCGTGAAGATCGCAGCGGAGATCGGTTATCCGGTGGTGATGAAGGCGCAGGCAGCCGAACTCGCCCACAAGAGCGATGTCGGCGGCGTCATCGTCAACATCGCCGACGAGGCGGCGCTGCGCGCGGCTCATGAAAAGATGTATGCCAGCATCGCGATGCACAAGCCGGGTCTCAAGCTCGACGGGGTGCTGATCGAGGGCATGGCGCGCCAGGGCCTTGAAATGGTGGTCGGCGCCAAGCGGGATCCTCAATGGGGTCCGGTCGTGCTGGTCGGCCTCGGCGGCGTCTGGATCGAGGCGCTGGCGGATGCCCGCCTGCTGCCGGCCGATATCAGCCGCGAGCGGGCGATCGCCGAGATCGGCAAGCTGAAGGCTGCGAAGCTCTTGGGGCCGTTCCGTGGTCAGCCGGCGCGTGATGTCGAGGCGATCGCCGACGTGGTCGTCAAGCTCGGAGCGTTGATGCGTTCGACGCCCGAGATCGTCGAAGTCGATATCAACCCGCTGGTTGTCTATGGCGAGGGGGACGGGGTTCTGGCTCTCGACGCGCTATTCGTGGTGCGGTGAGGTGAGGGGGTAACGCCCCTCATCCGGCTGCCGCCACCTTCTCCCCGCAAGCGGGGAGAAGGACAAATGCCGCGCCTTCGCCGTTCCTCCTCGCCCCGCTTGCGGGGAGAGGGTGGCCGAGCGAAGCGGAGGCCGGGTGAGGGGCTGCGACGCCAGCCATCTATTGGAATGTCACGAGGGAGGATACCGTGATGCAGACCCAATCCTATGGTGAATTGAAGCTGTTTGTGGATGGCGAGTGGCTCGGGGCGGAAGGCCGCGTCACCGAGGACGTCATCAACCCGGCAACAGGCGAGTCGATCGCGGCCCTGCCGCATGCGACCACGGAAGACCTCGAGAGCGCCGTTGCGGCGGCTTCTCGCGAATTCAGGGCGTGGAAGGCGACAACCGCCTTCGACCGCGCCAAGATCATCCGCAAGGCTGCCGATATCTTGCGCGAGCGGGCGAACGAAATTGGGCGCCGCATGGTGCTCGACCAGGGCAAGCCGATCGGCGAAGCGATCCCGGAAGTCCATATCTCCGCCGACATTCTCGACTGGACCGCTGACGAGGGGCGCCGCTCCTATGGCCGTATCGTCCCGGCCCGGGTGCCCGGCGTCAAGTGGATGGTGACGAGGGAGCCGGTCGGTCCCGTTGCGGGCTTCACGCCCTGGAATTTCCCTGGCGTCATTCCGGCGCGAAAAATTTCGGCAGCGCTCGCGACCGGTTGCACCATGGTCATCAAGCCATCGGAAGAGACGCCGTCGACCGTGCTCGAAATCGCGCGAGCATTGCAGGATGCAGGTCTGCCGAACGGCGTGCTCAACGTCGTGCACGGCAGGCCCGCCGAAGTATCCGAACACCTGATCGCCTCAGACGGCATCCGCAAGATCACCTTCACCGGTTCGACCGCCGTCGGTCAGCATCTGGCCGTCCTCGCGGCACAAGCGGGCGTCAAGCGGGCGACGATGGAACTCGGGGGTCATGCGCCGGTACTGATCTTCGAGGATGCCGATATCGACCATGCCATCCGTGTCATGGTCCATGCGAAATACCGGAATGCCGGCCAGGTCTGCATCTCGCCGACCCGTTTCTACGTGCATGACAGTGTCCACGACAAATTCGTCGACGGTTTCGCCAAGGCAGCTTCCGCCCTGAAAGTCGGCGAAGGCCTCGATCCGTCGAACCAGATGGGCCCGCTCGCCAACAGCCGGCGGGTTCCCGCCATGGAACGCATGGTCGCCGATGCGGTACAGCGCGGTGCCAAGGTGAAGGCGGGCGGCGAGCGAGGCAGCAATCGCGGCTATTTCTTCCAGCCGACGGTTCTCGCCGACGTGCCGCAGGATGCGATCATCATGAATGACGAGCCCTTCGGCCCCGTCGCCGTCACCGCCCGCTTCACCTCCTTCGACGAGGTGATCAGCCAAGCCAACCGGCTGCCTTACGGGCTGGCATCCTATGCCTTCACCCGGTCCAGCCAGACCGCTTCGATGGTGAGCGACGCGCTCGAGGCCGGCATGGTCGGCATCAACAACAACTTCATCTCGATGGCCGAAACGCCGTTCGGCGGCGTCAAGCAGAGCGGTTACGGCTCGGAAGGCGGCTCCGAGGGCATGGATGCCTATCTCGTCACCAAAATGACCAGCCTTTCGTAAGGCCCCCGACCTTCAGGAGAACATGATGACCATAGAAGCAAGCGATCTGGGCGGAGAGAACGTCAAGGTCGAATTCGAGGACGGCATTGCCTGGGTGAAGCTGAACCGCCCGGACAAGCGCAACGCCATGAGCGTCGGCCTTGCCGAAGACATGATCCGGGTGCTCGACGCGCTCGAGATCGACGACCGCGCCGGCGTCGTCATCCTGACCGGCGAGGGCGAGGCCTTCTCCGCCGGCATGGACCTCAAGGATTTCTTCCGCGCCACCGACGGCGTTTCCGACGTCAAGCGCATGCGCGCCTACCGCTCGACCCGCGCCTGGCAGTGGCGCCTGCTGATGCATTATGCCAAGCCGACCATTGCCATGGTCAACGGCTGGTGCTTCGGTGGCGCGTTCACGCCGCTGATCTGCTGCGATCTCGCGATCGCGTCCGAAGACGCGGTGTTCGGCCTTTCGGAAATCAACTGGGGCGTCATCCCCGGCGGCGTCGTCTCCAAGGCGATCTCGACGCTGATGAACGATCGCAAGGCGATGTACTACGTCATGACCGGCGAGAAATTCGGCGGCAAGATGGCCGAACAGCTCGGCCTGGTGAACGAGGCGGTGCCGGCGGACAAGCTGCGCGAACGCACGGTCGAAATCGCCCGCGTTCTCCTCGAAAAGAACCCGACCGTGCTGCGCCAGGCCCGCATGGCCTACAAGTACGTGCGCGAGATGACCTGGGAGGAATCGGCGGAATATCTGACCGCCAAGGCCGACCAGACAACCTTCGTCGATCCGGAAAAGGGACGCGAGAAGGGGCTTTCGCAATTCCTGGATACGAAGACCTATCGTCCGGGGCATGGGGCTTACAAGCGCGAGGAATGAGGCAAACTCCCTTCTCCCCCGCAAGGGGGGAGAAGGGCGCGCATCTAACCACGAGGCCGACCATGGACCTGAATTATTCGGACGAGCAGCTTCTGTTGAAGGAAAGCGCCGAACGCTTCCTGAAGGACCGCTACGATTTCGAGAAACGGGCTAGGATCCTTGCCTCCGAAACCGGCTTCGATGCCGCGATCTGGGCGGAGATGGCCGATCTCGGCTGGCTGGCCTTGCCCTTCTCCGAGGAAAACGGCGGGCTCGGCGGCGGGGCGGTGGAAGTGTCGCTGATCATGGAAGCGATCGGCCGGGCTCTGGTGGTCGAACCGTATCTCGCGTCCGTCCTTCTCGCCGGCGGTCTGGTCGAAAAGGTCGGCTCCGAAGAGCAGAAAGCCGACATCCTCGGCGGGCTGATCGCAGGCACGTCGCGGCCGGCACTGGCGCATGCCGAATGGCAGACCGGCTTCGACCTCGGCAATATCGCCGCCACCGCGACGAAGAACGGTGAGAATTACGTCATCTCCGGCAAGAAGCCCCTCGTATTGGGTGGGCCGTTCGCGGATAGCTTCATTGTTTCCGCCAGGCTGGGCGGCGATGCCGCGACCGGTCCGGATGGTGCGATCAGGCTCTTTGCAGTGCCGGCCAACGCAGTCGGCCTTGAGAAGAGCGAAGTAAAGCTCGTCGACGGCAGCCGGGCCAGCGATCTCGTTTTCACGAATGTCTCCGTGCCGGCCTCGGCCTTGCTCGACGCAGACGCCGATACGCTTGGGGAAATCGAAGCCGCCTACGACCGCGCCAATGCGGCCCTCGCCTCCGAAGCGGTCGGCATCATGGATGCGCTGATGGATGCGACCGTTGCCTATACCAAGGGGCGCGTGCAGTTCGGCAAGCCGCTCGCAGCCTTCCAGGCCTTGCAGCACCGCATGGCGGAAATGGCCGTCAAATGCCAGGAGGCCCGGGGCTCGGCATTGCTCGCCATGCTTTCCGCCGATGCTCCGCCCGCCATGCGTGTTCGCGGCGTTTCCGGCGCCCGCGCCAAGATCGGCAAGGTATCCCGGTCCGTTGCCCAGGAGGCGATCCAGTTGCACGGCGCCATGGGCTTTTCCGAGGAAATGCCGATCGGCGCCTGGTTCCGCCGTCTCTATGCGATCGAGAACACCTTCGGCACCACCGCAGACCACCTGAAGCGTTACGGCGAAATCATCCGTGATCCGGCCGTGCTTTCCGGCGGCCTGCTGCGTGAACCTGTCCACCAGCCCGCCTGAGGAGACATTCCATGGATCTGTTGATGACGGAAGAAGAGGTGCGTTTCCGCGACCAGGTGCGGGCGTTTCTCGATACTCATCTGGACGAAGGTCTGAAGCGTGCCGAGCGGTTGAACTCGAGCTTTCTCGCCGATCCGGGCGTCGGGCTGAAATGGCAGGCGAAACTCAACGACAAGGGCTGGGTCGCCCCATCCTGGCCGAAGCAATATGGTGGCACCGGCTGGACGCTCGCCGAGCGTTATATCTTCGACCAGGAATGCGAACGTGCGGGCGAGCCGCATTTCCGCGGGGCCTCGATCAAGATGATCGCCCCGGTCATCATGCGTTACGGCAACGATGCGCAGAAGGGCTTTTACCTGCCGCGCATCCTGAACGGAGAGGATGTCTGGGCGCAAGGTTACTCCGAGCCCGGCTCCGGTTCCGACCTGGCGTCGTTGAAGACAAAGGCCGTGCTCGATGGCGACCATTACATCGTCAACGGTTCGAAGATCTGGTCGACGCTGGCGCATCATGCCACGCGGATGTTCGCGCTGGTGCGCACCGCCGAAACGGAAAAGAAACAGGAAGGCATCACTTTCATCCTGATCGACCTGAAGTCGCCGGGCGTCACCATCCGGCCGATCCGCTCGATCTGCGGCACGCATGAATTCAACCAGGTCTTTTTCGATGACGTGCACGTTCCGATTTCGGATCGCATCGGAGCGGAAGGCGAGGGTTGGGACATCGCCAAATACCTGCTGGAATTCGAGCGGGGCGGGGCCTTTGCCGGCGGCGTGCTGCGCGCCATGCTGACGCGCCTTCACCGCCTTGCCTCCGAACCGCTGTCGGATGGTCGCAAGGTGATCGACGATCCGTTGTTCATGGCCCGTTTCGCCGAGATCGCCACGGATGTCGATGCCAACGACATGCTGGAACTTGCGGCCATGTCCAAGGTCCAGGCCGGCGGCAATCCGGGCTCGGTGCCGTCCTCGACGATGAAGATCGAGCGCAGCCGCATCCGCCAGTCGATCTGCGAACTCGCCGCCTCGATCCTCGGCCCGGATGCGTTGCGCTGGGAGGAGCACCGGCCGCTGCACGAATTGCCGGGGACAAGCGAGATCGACGAGGAGCGCAAGGTCGCCTCCGCCGTTTATTTCAACTCCCGCTCCCAGAGCATCTTTGGCGGCAGCAACGAGATCCAGCTGGAGATCATCGCAAAGACGCTGCTGCGGTGAGCATCTTCTGAAACCATATCCGTTCCGGCGCGTTACCGGGCGAACCCATCGCCCCCGGAGAACGCCCGTTGGATATCATCCGCATTCTGCTCGCCTTCATCCTGCCGCCGCTCGGCGTGTTCTTTCAGGTCGGGCTCGGCCTGCATTTCTGGCTGAACATCCTGCTTACGCTGTGCGGCTGGCTGCCGGGCATCGTGCACGCGCTCTGGGTGATCCTCCGAAAATAGTCGGGATCGAGTCATCGTTCGGCATGGAATAAGGCGGGAACCCTTTAAGCGGCGATATCGGCGATTTCGCCCGTCTGCCATAGGATGCGCGGATCCGACATGTCGCCGCTTTCCATATCCACCTGAACCGAATAGGCGGCCACGCCGACGAAGCGGTCGGCCATGGCGCGGGCGATCTTCTCCGCCGAAGCAGCATTCGAGGCCACGCGCATCTCGCCAGGCGTGACATTGCCCCGCACCTTCTTGAACGGCAGCACGATGAACTTCTCGGACCTGGACATGGCGTTTCCTTCTTTGGCGCCACACTGTCGAGATGCGCGTTGCGAAGTCAACAGCGGTAGGCGCAATTTCCCCTAAGTTGACACGCGTTGGCACGGCCGGAATAGTGGCGCGGTTTTAATGGGGCCATTTCATGAACATTCGCTTTTTTCAAGCTGCCGACGGCGAGCAGTTGGCTGTCCTCTTCGAGGAGATGCAAAATTATTACGGCGTCTTCTGCCCACCGCGCGACGCGATCCTCACCGGCCTCGTCAACCGTCCGCCGGAGACCGAGATCCTGGTCGTGACGACCGACCGCATCGTCGCCTTTGCGGCTTTCGCCGCCATCTATCCCGGCCCCGGCCTGCAGCCCGGTTTTTTCCTCAAGGAGCTCTATGTTGCCGGTTCCGAGCGCGGCAAGGATATCGGCACGGCTTTGATGAAGCGGCTGGCGGACCTGGCAGTCGAGAGGGGGCTGAACCGCATCGACTGGACGGCGGCGCGCGCCAATGAACGGCTTCTGGCGTTCTATGACAGGCTCGGCGGAGATCGGAAGGAGGACCGCATCTTTTACCGGCTCGAAGGAGAAAAGCTGAAGGTGCTGGCCGGCCGGAAGGAATAGCTATTCCTTGTGACCCTGGTATTGCGGGAGGCCGTCGGTAATCTCGTACCAAGGTGCCTTCGAGTCGACGAAGATATGGTGCGTTGGCCGGATTGTCGGGGCATCGATCAGTGTGCCTAACGCTACATGCACCCAGGCCGCTTCGCGCACCTGTGAATAGAGAAGCGACCCGCAGGCCTTGCAGTGGGCGTCGTGATTTTCGGCGTCGCCATAGATCAGCAGCGCATCCTCTCCCTTCACCACGGCAAGCTTCTGCCGCTCGATGCCCGCGAACGGCTTGAAGGCCGAACCGGTGGTGCGTCGGCAATTCGAGCAGTGGCAATTGGCGGCATAAACGAACGCGTCTTCCACCTCGTAGGAGACGGCGCCGCAATAACATTTGCCGCTTAGCCTCATCATGCTGTCGATCTCCTTGATTTCGGTTGGATTTGGCGCAGCTCCTCCGGGGCTCGCCCTGCCGCTGCCGCAGACTATCCGGGCGGGCCGCGTAATAAAGTCCATCACCGAAAGTTGAAGGAAGGCACGCGGAGGGGAGTCGCCCTCCATCCGCTCTGTGTTACAGTTTTAAGAAATCGATAACGCAGTGATTGGATTGCCAATGCTTACAACACTCGCGATGCTCATGAGCCTTTCCGCCGCCGCGACCGCACCGACGGTCGCGCAGCGAACGGGGGGCGAAGTCGATGTGGAACTGGTCCTCGCGGTGGATACGTCCCGCTCCATGGATTACGAGGAGGTCCGCGTTCAGCGCGAGGGTTATGTCGAGGCACTCAAGCACAAGGAATTCATCGACGCCGTGAAGACCGGCCTGACCGGTCGCATCGCCATCAGCTATTTCGAATGGGCCGGTGACGTCGTGCCGGATTCGATCATCGATTGGACGATCATCGAAAACGAGCAGGACGCCATCAACTTCGCCGCCAAGCTCGAAGCCCGGCCGATCAACACCCAGCGCCGCACCTCGATTTCCGCCGCGATTGCCCAGGGGGCGACGATGATCGTGGCCAATTCCTATCGCGGCATGCGGCAGGTGATCGACATTTCCGGCGACGGCCCGAACAATTCCGGCAACCCTGTCGTGCCGGCACGCAACAAGGCCACCGAAGCCGGCATCATCATCAACGGGCTGGCGATCATGCTGCGGCCCTCCGGCGCGCCGGGCGGGCTCGACAAATATTACGGCGACTGCGTCATCGGCGGTCCCGGTTCCTTCGTGCTGCCCGTTCACGAGATCGAGGATTTTGCGGTCGCCGTCCGCCGCAAGCTGGTTCTGGAGATCAGCGGCCTCATGCCGGCCGCGACCGTGCAGAAGGTGGCCAGCAACCAGCCCTCCAGCGATTGCCTGGTCGGCGAAAAGCAGTGGCAGGACCTGTTCGACCGCTGACGTCTTTTCCGACGCCGGCCGAATGGAACATTTCCTTCGTATCCAGAGTTTCTTCCCGCTTTTCCGAAAGAGGGAGGGAGCCGGCATTGAACGGTGTCATGACGGAACGGGACGACGACGCTGGCGAAAGCCGACGTTTCCTGATCGGTCTCGGGCGTGGTGCTGCCGGAGCCATGCTGTTCGGCATCCCGATGCTGATGACGATGGAGCTCTGGCAGCTCGGCTTCTATATCGAGCGCTGGCGCCTGTTCCTGCTCTTGATCGTCAACATCCCGCTTCTGATATTGCTCGCGCACCGGATCGGTTTCGAGCGCACCTCGACTGCGGCTGAAGCTTTTCGCGACGCCACCATAGCCTATGGGCTGGGCATCGTCATAAGCAGCGCAATTCTCGTCATGCTCGGGGACATCAAGCCCCATATGCCCTTTTCAGAAATGCTCGGCAAGATCGCCATTCAGGCCGTACCGGCCAGTATCGGCGCATTGCTCGGCCGCTCCCAGCTCGGCGGGCAGGCGGGCCAGGATGACGATGAGGATAGGAAAGAAGGTGGGGGCGCGGTGCCCGACGAAATTTCCACCAGCTATGGCCGCGAGCTTTTCCTGATGGCGGTCGGCGCGCTTTTCCTCAACCTCAACGTCGCTCCGACGGAGGAGATCATCCTGATCGCCTACAAGATGACACCCTGGCACGCGCTCGTCACAATGGTTGCCTCGATCGCCATCATGCATGGGTTCGTCTATGCGGTCGCCTTCAAGGGCACTCATGACATTCCCGAGGGGACGCCCTGGTGGCACGTCTTCTTCCGCTTCACTCTGCCGGGCTACATGGTCGCCATGCTGATCAGCCTCTATGTCCTGTGGACTTTCGGCCGGCTGGACGATACCGCGCCGGCCGAGATGCTGATGTCGGCGATCGTGCTTGCCTTTCCCGGCGCGATCGGCGCCGCCGCCGCCCGCCTCATCCTGTGACGAGTGATCTCTGATGACGACAACCGCCAAAAATCGCCATACCGAAGCGCGGGAACCCCGCTTGATCGAATGGGCCACGGGCGTGGTCTCGGCAATCCTGGTTGTGGCGATGATCGGCTGGGTCGGTTACGAGGCCTGGATGGACGAAGATATGCCGCCCGAATTCTCGATCGCCATCACCGCGAGAACGCAGGTCGAGGGCGGTTACCGCGTCGAATTCGATATCGCCAACAAGGCGACGGTGACGGCAGCGGCCGTTACCGTGCGCGGCGAGATCCTGGATGGTGGCAATATGGTGGAAGACGCCGACGTCACCTTCGATTACGTACCCGCGGAATCCAAGTCATCCGGCGCGATCCTGTTTTCACAGGATCCGGGTGCTCGGGAGGTGAGGATCCGGGCGGTCGGATATACCGATCCGTAGGGATCGGGTCAGCCGCCGAGCGGCCGGACTATTCCGGCGCCACCGAGATATAGCGCCTGGCGATCATCCAGCAAGCCAGGGCCCAGGTCGCGCCCGCGCACCAGCCGCCGAGTACGTCGGTCGGGTAGTGGACGCCGAGATAGACCCGGCTGAAACCGATGATGAATGTCAGGAAGATCGCCGCGCCGATCAGGAAGATGCGGGTCGAACGGTAGGGCTGGGCGCGAGACAGCAGCGCGCCGAGCGTCAGATAGGTTACAGCCGAGAGCATCGCGTGGCCGCTCGGGAAGCTTAGATCGTTCACCTCGACCAGATGCGGCACGATATCGGGCCTCGGCCGCGCCACGCCGAGTTTCAGCAGCGAACTCAGGAGCCAGCCGCCGGCAATCGACAGGAACATGAAGAGCGCGATCGCCCTCTGCCGCGACAGCAACAGGAAGGCGGTTCCCATCACCGTCATCAGGGTCAGAACGGTGATGCCGCCGAGCGCGGTGATGTCCCCCATCGCATGATGCACCCAGTAGGGTCCGAGCGGCGTTGCTAGGTCGGTGGCGTCACGCAGGGCAAGCAGGACTTTCTCGTCGAAGGCATGTGTCTCGCCTTCCAGCACTTCGTCGGTCAGCCTGAAGAAGACGAAGAGCCCGCCAGCCAGAAATGCGATCATCATCAAGCCGATCGGCTCGAACGTCATAATCCTTTCGACCACTCTTCGTGTCACGCGTTGATGGAATGCCATCAAAACTCCTTGTTCGATCTCAGTTCACGATGGATCGCATCGCTGGGAGCGACCGATCCACAGAAGGCGGCTGGATGATCCTGTAGCGGGCCTCGATCAATCCATAGAGACCGAAGGCGAAAAGTCCGACCGCCGCCAATCCGTAGAGGATAGCCCCGAAGGGAAGCTGACGCACCCAGGCGAGCGCATCCGCCATGCCGCCGGCCTGCTTCGGATCGACAGCGAAGGCTGCGTAGATGAAGAAACCGCCAATAATGAGAAATAGGACGCCGCGCGCAAGCAGCCCGTAGGTGCAGATGCCGTTGAGGATGGTCCGATGCTCGAATCCGCTTTCGAAAAAGCGGAGATACCCGCGTTTCACGCCCTTGATCGCCTGGGCGCAGCCGGCGCCGACGATCGCCAGACCGACGCCTGCGACGAGGTAGCGTCCGAACGGTTGCTGCATCAGCCAGGCGATCCAGCTTTCGCGCCCGCCGGACGATCCTGCGCCGACGCTCAGATGCAGCGCCTGCCCCACTGCATAGAAGGCGAGACCGGTATAGGTCGCGGCGCTGACGAGAAGACCTGCCCTGACCAGATATCCCTTGGCATTGTTTTCATGCCGGTCGGTGTTGAGGATCGATTGCGCTATCCGCCAGAGCACAAAGCCGACCAAGCCCATGCCGATCACGCCGAGCCAGATCTGGCCGAAAGGCTGCTCCAGCACGATCTGCAGCGCGGATTTCGAATCGGGCCGGCCGCCGCCAAAGGTCGACAGCGACGCCAGGCCGGCAATCAGGACATATACGATGCCCCTTGCCGCATAACCCGACCGCGCCAGCCATTCCAGTTTCCTGTCCTTGTCCATTCCGATCTCCTCGAAGGATCGACAGGAACGTGCCTGGATGGTCGCGGTTCCGGCTAGGTCGTGTGCTGCGGCATGAGCCGGTCACCTCAATACGGCAACCCCACGTAATTCTCCGCAAGCGCTGTCGAGGCCGCCTTCGAGCCGACCAGATAGTCGAGTTCTGCTTCCTGGATCTTCTGGCCGAATTCCCCCGTATCCGGGAAACGGTGCATCATGGTTGTCATCGACCAGGAGAAGCGCACCGCCCGCCAGACGCGCTTCAGCGCCCGGGAGGAATAGGCATCGATACCGGCCGCGGATTTTTCCGCGTAATATTCCTGCAGGCCCTCGAAGAGATAGTGGACGTCGCTTGCGGCGAGGTTCAGGCCCTTGGCGCCCGTCGGCGGCACGATATGCGCCGCGTCGCCCACCAGGAACAGCCTGCCGAAGCGCATCGGTTCGGCGACGAAGGAGCGGAGCGGCGCGATCGATTTCTCGAAGGACGGGCCGGTCACCATGCGTTCGGCATGTTCGGCGGGCAGGCGGCGGCGCAATTCGTCAAAGAAACGCTCGTCCGACCAGTCCTCGATCTTTTCATCGAGCGGGCACTGGATGTAGTAGCGGCTGCGGGTCTCCGACCGCATCGAGCAGAGCGCGAAACCGCGCGGATGGTTGGCATAGATCAGCTCGTGGCTGACCGGCGGCACATCGGCCAGGATGCCGAGCCAGCCGAACGGGTAGACCCGCTCGTAAGTATCGAGCGCGCTTTCCGGCACGGATTTGCGGCTGACGCCGTGAAAGCCGTCGCAGCCGGCGATGAAATCGCAATCGATCCGGTGGGTGACGCCGTCCTTCTCGTAGGTCACATAGGGCTTTGCGCCGTCGAAATCATGCGGGACGACATTGCCCGCATCATAGATCGTCACGCCGCCGGACGCTTCGCGCTTGTCCATCAGGTCATGGGTAAGCTCCGTCTGGCCGTAGACGGTGACGCGCTTGCCCGTCAGGCCGAAGAGGTCGATACGATGATCCCGGCCGTCAAAGGCAAGCGAAAAGCCGTCATGCGGCAGGCCTTCCTTGTGCATGCGGGCACCGGCTCCGGCGCGATCGAGCATGCCGACCATGCCTTCTTCCAGCACGCCGGCCCGCACGCGGCCGAGGATGTATTCCTTGCCCACCCGATCAAGGATGACATTGTCGATGCCCGCATTGGTGAGCAATTGGCCGAGCAGCAGGCCGGAGGGGCCTGAACCGATGATGGCGACTTTGGTGCGCATGAAATCCTCCCAAGATTTGTCTCATGGTAAGCGCGCAACCGGGACGGCAAACAATGGACATTTCATGCAATTCATAGGACAAAACGAACATCGGCCCCTCCGGAGCATGTCATGCGTTCGCCAGTCCCCACTTACGACCTCTATGGTGAAAGCCGAGCCGGACGGCCGGATTTCTGGCTGCATTGCGAAACGATCGCCTCCCGGAGCAGCACTCATCATTGGGAGATCGGCCTGCATCGTCACGAGAGCTTCCAGCAGTTCCTGTACATTCGGAACGGATCGGGCGATGCCATCCTCTCCGGAACGACCCTGGCGCTGACGCCGCCCTGCGTGGTGGCGGTGCCGCCGGGTGTCAGCCATGGTTTTCGGTTTTCGCGCGATATCGATGGGCTGGTGATCACGTTGGTGGCCGAGCGGCTGCGGCTGACGGCAGGGCTCGCCAAACGGCCCGGCGACTGGCTGTCGTACCCGCGAATGATCCCGATTCCTGCCGGCGACGATGTCGGTTATCTCGATCAAACCTTTTCGCGGCTGTTTGCTGAATTCGAGGCGCGGCGGGTGGGCCGCAACGATCTGATCGAGGCGCTTCTGACGGCATCGATCCTGATCCTCGCGCGAGCGGTGCGGCCGGATGCAGCCGGCGGAGCCGGGGATGCGAAACTTGCCCGCGTCGAGGCGCTGAAGGAGCTGATCGGCCTGCATTTTCGCGAGCAGCTTGCGGCGGAAGCCTATGCGAAACTGCTCAACCTCTCGCCGACACATCTGAACCGCGTTGTGCGGGAAGTGACCGGAATGAGCATCCACGACCTGATCATGGCGCGGGTCATGGACGAGGCGCGGCGGGCACTGGTTTTCACGACGGCGAGCGTGCAGGCGGTGGCCGACGGGCTGGGCTTTGCCGACGCCGCCTACTTTGCCCGCTCGTTCCGCAAACGGACCGGCCAGACGCCGCGCCAATACCGGGAAGCGGAGCGGGAAAGACTGGCGCAGGTCGAGGCCGGATAGGACCGGCTCACGCTTGGAACAATTCGGTGATAATTCGTGTGCGGCGGTCTTTGGATCATTCTTCCGCCACATGCGTTTCCCAACGCTGCCAAACCCGCTCGCATGAGTCTCACCAAGGGCGGCTGAAGAATTAAAGGAGTACAGGGATGAAGAAGATTGTTGCCGTGGCGCTCGCCGCTCTGCCGGTCGTAACCAGCGCCGGAGCCGCCTTTTCCGCCGACATGATCACCCGCCGGGACCGCGTCCCCGTTTATGAGGAGCAGGACCAGCGCGGCGGCGTTCGCATCGGTTATCTCGATTGCTCGATCGGCGGCGGCGTCGGATACGTGCTCGGTTCCGCCAAGGAAGCCGACTGCGTCTTCACCACCGCGATCGGCAGCGAACCGATCGATCGTTACACGGGCGTGATGCGCAAGATGGGCGTCGACCTCGGCTTTACCACCCGCTCGCGGCTGATCTGGGCGGTCTTCGCTCCGACCGCCGGTTATCACCACGGTTCGCTCGGCGGCCTCTACCAGGGCGCTACCGCCGAGGCCACGGTCGGCGCCGGCATCGGCGCCAACATCCTCGTCGGCGGCACCGCCGGCTCGATCCACCTGCAGACGGTGAGTGTCACCGGCCAGCTCGGTCTCAACCTCGCTGCCACCGGCACCTCGGTCACGCTGACGCCCGCGGGCTAAGGCTTTACTCGGCTCTCTGCCGCTGATTCAGCGGCAGAGAGCCTCGCCGGCCGATTGGTCTCTATTCAAGTACATCGTGCTTTCCGAGCCAGTAATCTCCGTCCACCGGAGCGCCGGTCCAATCCCAATGCCAGGCGGCTCGGTTAGGGTGATGACGACTTTGGCGAGGAACTGCGCCGAGGGCGTTAAAAAATCTGGCGTAACCAATTTCAAGATATTCGCTGTGATTTTCCCGGAAGACAATCCGCGTGCAATTCAGATTGTATTGAAGGCAGTCGCGGAAAGCGAAAGCCATTGCGCGTCCCGCTGACAGGCCCTCTATCTTCAGTCCGCGATTTTCTTTCCAGATCGCGAAGTGCAGGACATACATTACTTTATGTTTGGCATCATATTCCGTCAGATCAATATGCCCCAATTCTCTGCTTCCCCAACAAGCATCGAGGCCGAAATCCCGATCACCCGCGGCAATCGCTCGCCAGCTCAGTTCTCGGCGGTGGCGTTTGAAAAAAATACCAGTCAAACCCGCATATCTCCAAATTCGGGGTGTCTTTCTCGGTTCAGACAGCCGGCTCACTGGATAGGGGAGTTCCGTTAAGCAACCGTCACTCAGAGTTGCCACTTACGTCCTGATGTTCTTGCAGGCTGCGAAAGCACAGGTGGAGGTATGCGAATCCGACAGTGTAGCGGTCCCTTGTTCCAACCGTCCCCTTGCGCGCCGCCGATCATATTCATACCTTAAAGGGGCGGTATGGTCCGGTTCTGCAGACCCTTGCGGGGTTCGGACCGCGTATTGCCTCATCAGGATTTGCATCATGGATATCGAAAAAATTTTGCGGTCGGTCGTGGCCGTGCGTGCTTCCATTCCGGACAACGCCTTTACGGCAGGTACCCTCGGCACCCGCCGGGAGGGAAGCGGCGTTGTGATCCGCGAAAACGGGCTGGTCCTGACGATCGGTTACCTGATCACCGAAGCCGAGGACGTCTGGCTGACATGCCAGGATGGCCGCGTCGTGCCGGCCCATGCGCTTGCCTATGATCAGGAAAGCGGCTTCGGCCTGGTCCAGGCCATGGCGCCGCTCGATCTGCCGGCGCTTCAGATCGGCGATTCCGCGACAGCCACACTCGGCGACCCTGTCATTCTTGCCGATGGCGAGGGCGAATATGTGCGCGGCAATATCGTCGCCAAGCAGGAATTCGCCGGATACTGGGAATATCTGCTGGACGAGGCGATCTTCATCGCGCCAGCCCATCCTTCCTGGGGTGGGGCGGCGCTGATCGATACAGAAGGCAAGCTGCTCGGGGTCGGGTCTCTGCGTCTGCAGATGAGCAAGGGGGGCGAGATCGCCGACATCAACATGGTCGTGCCGGTCAATCTCCTGAAGCCGATCCTCGACGACCTCCTCAATCGCGGCGAGTTCAATCGTCGGCCGCGCCCGTGGCTTGGCGCCATGTCAGCCGAAAGCAATGGCGAAGTGGTCGTGATGAGCGTCACCGAAAACGGCCCGGCTGCCCAGGCTGGCCTCAAGCGGGGCGACGTGATTTCGGAAATCCGCGACGGCGAAGTCGACGGGCTTGCGGACTTTTACCGCAAGATCTGGGACAGCGGTCCGCCAGGCGCGGAAATCCCGATGCGGATCCTTCGCGACGGCCGCGAGGCCTGGCTTCGGGTAAAGTCCGCCGACCGGAACGACTTCCTGCGCAAACCGCAGCTGCAGTGATCGCGGTGATCCGCTCGGAAGCGGGCCGCAAGCTCGCTTCCGTTGGCTACCGCACCAGAATAGCCCGGAAGTCGTTGACATTGGTGCCAGTCGGCCCCGTCTCGAAAACGTCGCCAATCGCGGAAAATCCTGAAAAGCTGTCATTCCCGTCGAGAAGCTTGCGTCCATCCAAACCGGCAGTTCGCAGGCGCCGTGCCGTCGTGCCGTCGGCGAACGCGCCGGCATTGGTTTCGGAGCCGTCGATCCCGTCCGTATCGGCGGCGAGCGCGGTGATCTCGTAGCCATCGATCGCCAACGCCAGGGCGAGCGCGAACTCGCCGTTGCGTCCGCCCTTGCCGCCCTTGTTGCGCAGCGTCACGGTCGTCTCGCCACCCGACAACAGCACCGCCGGCCTGGCGAACGGCCGGTCGCGGAGTGCCACCTCGCGCGCCAGGGCTGCATGCACCAGGGCGACATCGCGGGCTTCTCCCTCCACAGAATCGGAGAGGATGTAAGGCGTCACGCCCCAGGCGCGGGCAACTTCGGCGGCCGCTTCCAGCGACACGCCGGCGGAGGCGATGACGAAATGCTCGTGACGCGCAAAGACCGGATCGTCCGGCCTCGGCGCATCCGCGGCCGGCGAGTTCAGATGCGCCATCATCGCAGCCGGCAGGCTCAGCTTGTATTGATCGACGATGGCGAGCGCATCCTGGCGCGTCGTGCCGTCCGGAATGGTCGGCCCCGAGGCGACGAATGCCGGGTTGTCGCCGGGAATGTCGGAGACGATCAGGCTGACGACGCGGGCCTTGGTGGCAGCTGCCAGCCGGCCACCCTTGATGGTCGACAGATGTTTGCGCACGACGTTCATGGCTGAGATCGGCGCGCCCGAGGCAAGCAGCGCCTCGTTCAAGGCGATCTCGTCTTCGAGCGTCAGGCCTTCCGGCGGCGCGGGAAGCAGCGCCGATCCGCCGCCGCAGACGAGTGCGATGACGAGGTCGTCTGCGGACAGGCCGGAAATCGTCTCGACCAGCCGTTTTGCGCCGGCAAGGCCCGCCGCATCGGGCACCGGATGGGATGCTTCCAGGATCTCGATCGACCTCGTCTCGCAACCGTAACCGTAGCGGGTCACGATCACGCCGGTCAGCGATCCGATCCAGACGCTCTCAAGCGCTGCCGCCATCTGGGCTGCGCCCTTGCCGGCGCCGATGACGACGGTTCGCCCGTTGGTCGGCGGGGCCGGCAGGTGTTTCACGATGCCGGTCAAAGGATCGGCGGCCTTCACGGCGGCGGTAAACAGCGCCTTCAGCAGGTCCCGGTCGGTCATCGCGTCTCTCCTCTTCTCCTCATGCGCGCCCTTTCGATCACGGCAGTCAACAGCCGTCAACCTGGCTTGATCGCGCCTGAGCGTCACGCGCGGAACAAAGCGAGCGAGTGTCGGTTGTCCCATGGGCTCACCAAAACGAAGGAGCGAAATATGGCTGAACATCTGAAAGAAGCCGGTTACCCAGGCCAGATCGACATCGGCGGCGACAGGTCGCCCGTGACTTACAAATTGAAGGCCCGCAAGGAGGATGACGGCGCGTTCCATGTGGCCGTGAGCCTTAGCGCCCCGCGCGACTGGCTGCTCAAGCACGGTTTCCGCAAGGAGGCCACGCTTGTGCGCCAGGGCGGGGCCGAGATGCCCGTGCATTTCGAGGAAACGCTGAATGTCGCCGACAATATTTCGGTGACGCTGCGCGCCGACGACGCGGTGATCGCCTCGATGGACGAACTTCGCCGCACATTTCCGGAGCTGCGGCCGACCTAAGTCGTCGGCCGCTATTTGCGCGCGAGAACCGCAACGTATATTCGCTGTCCCGGCCGCTTGTTCGGCCGGGCGTTGTTTTGGCGGTTTGGGGCGGCGAGACTTGGAGAGGCTGGAAGAGAAAACGGCGGCGCGGTCCTGTGGTACCTGCACACTCTGTTGCCGGCTTCCCGAGATCGCAACACTGGACAAGCCGGCCGATACCTGGTGCCGGCATTGTACGGAAGGAGAAGGCTGCGCGATCTATGCCGGCCGTCCCAAGCTCTGCCGGGATTTTCTCTGTCGGTGGATGATGGATCTCGATGTTTCCGAGGCCTGGCGGCCGTTGCAATCGAAAATGCTCGTCTATGAACAGGGGCCGCAGCTGACGGTGCTGGTCGACCCGGATCATCCCGACGCTTGGAAACAGAAGCCGTATTTTTCCGACCTGCAGATCTGGGCCGCGGCCGCCGAGGCGCGGGGCGGCTATCTCATTCTTTTCTGCGGCGACAGTGTTGTGAAAATAGAACCTGGCGTCACCGCGCCGGCATGATTTCCGCAGCGGCCTGGCGGATGGTCTGCATCAGGATCGACAGAGGCGTGGAGGGATTGGCGTCGGCGCGGATGGTGAGGCCGACCGGGCCGCGGGTCTCGCTGGTGTCGATTGGCAGCGTTGCCAGAACCCCGTCCTCGATGTCGGCCGCGACCACTCCGGCGGAGATGATCCAGATCGCATCGCTCGACCGAACGAAGGCGCGGCCGAAGGCGTCCGAGACGGTTTCCACCTGGGTCGGCAGGCTGGCGACGCCGTTGGCGATCAGGAATTGCTCGACCGAAGGCCGAATGATCGAGCCGCGCGTCGGCATCAGCACCGGATAGTCGGCGAAACCGTCGAAGATCGATCGCCCGGCGTCGAGCAGCGGGTGGCCGGCGCGGACGGTGAAGACGACCTGTTCCGAATAAAGATGTTCGAAGGAGAGGCCGGTCATCTTTTCCGGCGAGGCGAGGCGGCCGACCACCAGATCAAGGTCGCCGATCCTGAGCTGTTCCATCAAAACGGCATTATCTCCCGTCACGATCTTGACCCGGCTGCCGGTTTTCTCGGTGAGGAACATCGTCATGGCGCGGGGCATGATGCGGGTCGAAACGGTCGGCAGCGCACCGATCCGGACCGGTGGCGCGGAATCGAAAAGCTCCTGCGAGACGGAATCCATGCCCTGGCGGAGCGCCGTGAGCGCCGCGCCCGCATGGCGCAGGAACACCTCGCCGTAGCGGGTGATACGAATGCCGCGGCCGTCGCGCTCGAAAACGGCCACGCCAAGCGCTTCCTCGAGTTCGCGGATGGTCTTGGTGACGGCCGGCTGGCTGACATGCAGAATTTCGGCGGCCTTGACCACGCTTTTTTGCCGAGCAACCTCGACGAATGTATGCAGATGCCGAAACTTGACTCGGGAATTGATCAAGATCAAATAACCATGGGGTTAGGGGATAATGCTGAAATATCATTTTACCTAACCGAAAACTAGTGCAATCTATCAAGGCGAGAGGAGGCGCGGATGCAGTTTGTACACATCAATGACATCGTGATCCACTACGACGTCCAGCGCGCCGGTGACGACAAGCCTGTCGTCGTCTTCATCAATTCGCTCGGGACCGACAGTCGCATCTGGCACCATGAACTGCCGAAGTTGTCCGGGGACTACACGATCCTCACCTACGACAAGCGCGGCCATGGATTGTCCGGCCTCGGCAACCCGCCCTATTCGATCGCCGACCATGTGGCGGATCTCGCCGGACTGCTCGACCACTTGCAGCTCAGTCAGGTTGTCGTCTGCGGCCTTTCGGTGGGAGGGCTGATCGCCCAGGGTCTCTACGCATCGCGTCCCGATCTGGTGAAGGCGCTGATCCTGTCCAACACCGCCCACAAGATCGGTACGGCCGAGATGTGGGCGGCGCGCATCGCCGCCGTTGAGAAGGATGGCATCGGCAGCATTCTGGACGCCATCATGCAGCGCTGGTTTACCGAACCCTTCCGCAGGCCGGAGAATGCCGCTTACGAAGCCTATTGCAACATGCTCGTGCGCCAGCCGACCTTCGGCTACAGCGGCACCTGCGCCGCGATACGCGATGCGGATTTCACCGAGGCTGCGAAGAGGATCGCCGTGCCGGTGCTTTGCATCGTCGGCCGTGAGGACGGCTCGACGCCGCCCGAGATCGTCAAGTCGCTCGCCGACCTCATCCCCGGCGCGCGTTACGAAATTATCGAGGGCGCCGCGCATATCCCCTGCGTCGAGGCGCCTGCCGCCCATGCCGCGCTGATCCGCGGCTTCATCGAACAACTCGAGGAATAGACATGGCCGAGAATTCCGCGCCGTCGGAACGTTACGTCCAAGGTATGAAGACCCGCCGCTCCGTGCTGGGCGACGCCCATGTGGACCGCGCCCAGGCAAACCAGACGCCGTTCGACCGACCCTTCCAGGAGATGATCACCGAGGGCGCCTGGGGGACGGTCTGGTCGCGCCCGAACTGGAGCAAACGCGAACGCTCGATGGTGACGATCGCGCTTCTGGCCGCGCTCGGCCATCACGACGAAGTCGCCATGCATATCCGCGCAACCGCCAACACGGGTGCGACAAAGGACGATATCTGCGAAGCCCTGATGCATGTGGCAATCTACGCCGGCGTTCCGGCTGCCAACCATGCCTTCAAGATCGCCAAAGCCACCTATGCCGAAATGGACGCGGACAAGGCCGCGGGAGAGCAAAGATGAAGAACACACCCCCAGAAACGACACCCTTCTTCGCCCGTGACAGGGAATGGCATCCGCCGGCGTTCACGCCGGGCTACAAGACCTCCGTGCTGCGTTCGCCCCAACGCGCCCTGATTTCGCTGGAAGGCACCAAGAGCGAGATCACCGGCCCGGTCTTCGGCCATAACATCATCGGCGAGTTCGACAACGACCTGATCGTCAATTATGCCAAGCCCGGCGAGATGGCGCTCGGCGAGCGCATCATCGTCTATGGGCGCGTCATCGACGAGCGCGGCGTAGGCGTGCCGGGAGCGCTGGTGGAATTCTGGCAGGCCAATGCCGGTGGCAGGTACCGCCACAAGAAGGAAACCTATCTTGCGCCTCTCGACCCGAATTTCGGCGGCTTCGGCCGCACGATCACCGACGAGAACGGCGGCTATGCCTTCAAGACGATCAAGCCCGGCCCGTATCCGTGGCCGAACGGCGTCAACGACTGGCGCCCCGCGCATATCCACTTCTCGGTCTTCGGCCATGGTTTTGCCCAGCGCCTGATCACCCAGATGTATTTCGAGGGCGATCCGATGATCTGGATTTGTCCCATCGTGAAGACCATTCCGGACGAGAACGCCATCAAGGGCCTGATCGCCGCGCTCGACATGCAGAACACCATCCCGCACGACATGCGGGCCTATAAATTCGATATCGTCCTGCGCGGTCGTCGCTCGACATTCTTCGAGAACCGTAAAGAGGGCAACTGAGATGGTCCAGCCGCTCACCTACTTCAAGGAATCCGCCTCGCAGACCGCGGGTCCCTACGTCCATATCGGCTGCACGCCGAATTTCTCCGGCATTACCGGCGTCTACGACACCGACCTCGGTTCCGGCTCGATGGTCAACGACCAGACGCGCGGCGAGCGCATCACCATCCGCGGCTTCATCTATGACGGCGCGATGACCCCGCTCAAGGACGCGATGATCGAGATCTGGCAGGCGGATGCCGACGGCTATTACAACAGCCCGTCGGAAACCCGCGGCAAGGCCGACCCGAATTTCTTCGGCTGGGCCCGTCAGCCCGGCGATATGGCGACCGGCGAATTCGCATTCGAAACGATCAAGCCCGGCAAGGTGCCTTTCCGCGACGGCCGGCTGATGGCGCCCCATGTCACCTTCTGGGTCGTCGCCCGCGGCATCAACCTCGGCCTCAACACCCGCATGTACTTCTCTGACGAGGAAGAGGCCAATGCGGCGGATCCGATCCTGTCGCGCATCGAGCACCGGGTTCGCGTTCCCACCCTGATCGGCAAGCGTGAGGGTAATACCGTCACCTTCAACATCTATCTTCAGGGCGAAAATGAAACCATATTCTTCGATATCTGATATCGGGAATTCAGGATCCGCCCGGGAGTAGACATGAGCGTTTCGGCTTTCGAGCATCCATTTCTGTCCGGTCTCGTCGGTGACGACGAGACCGGACAACTGTTTTCGGTGAAAGCCGAGATCGACGCCATGCTGGCTTTCGAAACCGGACTTGCCAAGGCTGAAGCCGCCTGCGGCATCATCCCGGCCGAGGCGGCGGAGCGCATTGCAGCCGCCTTGCATGCCTTTGAACCCGACATGGATGGACTGAAAAAGGGCACCGGGCGTGACGGCGTGGTGGTGGCTGAACTCGTCAGGCAGCTTCGCGATGCCGTCAATCAGCAGGCAGGCGGCGGCGAGGCGGCAAGGCACGTGCATTTTGGCGCGACCAGCCAGGACGTCATCGATACGGCGCTGGTCATCCGTCTGAAACAGGCCTCCACTCTTTTCATCGAGCGGCTTGCCGCCTTGGAAAAGGCTTTCGATGACATCGATCAGGCATTCGGCACGCGAGCGCTGATGGGCCGCACCCGCATGCAGGCGGCGATTCCGATTACCGTTTCCGATCGTATCCGCGCCTGGAAGGAGCCGTTGACACGGCATCGCCAGCGGCTGGATACGTTCTCGGAGACCGGCTTTGCCGTGCAGTTCGGCGGGGCTGCCGGCAGTCTCGAGAAATTCGGCGACAAGGCCGGCGAGGTGCGCAAGGCGCTGGCCTGGGAACTGTTCCTTGCCGATGCGCCGCAATGGCAGAGCCAGCGCGACCGGCTGGCCGAGTTCGCCGGTATACTCGCACTGATCTCCGGTTCGCTCGGCAAGTTCGGCCAGGATGTGGCGCTGCTCGCGTTGATGGGCGGCGAGATGGAACTTGCCGGCGGCGGTGGTTCCTCCGCCATGGCCCACAAGCAGAACCCGGTGGCGGCCGAAGTGCTGGTATCGCTCGCGCGCTTCAACGCGGTGCAGCTGTCCGGCATGCAGCAATCCATGGTCCACGAACAGGAGCGCTCCGGCGCTGCCTGGACGCTCGAATGGCTGATCCTGCCCTCCATGGTGATGGCAACCGGCGCCGCACTGCGGCTTGCCGCGGAACTGACCGGCAATGTGAGATCGCTTGGCAAGGACGAACAGCGACCTTAAACCCGCGCAAGGGCAAGGGAGAGGCTGAATGGCCGCGGATGTTCGGCAGGGACTTTGGGATTTCGCATTGCGCCTCTATGGCGCTCCGGGCGTTGGCGATGCCTGTCTGGTCCTTCAGGATGAAAGTGGCGTCGATGTCCCGGTTCTGCTGTTTTCCGCCTGGCTCGCCAGGAATTTCGTTGCGCTTTCGCCGTCCGATATCGCCCGCATCGACGGCCTCGTCCAGGATTGGCGCAACGAGGTTGTGATTCCGCTGCGCGCCATACGTCGGCGGCTGAAGAACGGACCGCATCCGGCGCCGACCGGCGAGACGGAGACGCTGCGCAATGGCGTTAAGGGTGTCGAGCTCAATTCGGAAAAGATCGAGCTGGCGATATTGGAAGCCGAAGGGCAGGCATTGATGGACGCCGGCACATTCACCGGCGACGCGACGGGCAATCTCAGAGCCGTCGTTGAGTTTTTCCGCGGAGCCGAGCCGGACAGGAAGGCTGCGACGGCGCTTGCCGCGATCGAAAACGCGCTCTCAGCCCTTTAGTCCAGGCTCTATTTCGAGGCGTAAAGTCAGGGCTGGCCCGGCGAGCCAGGGCCGTCTTTCCAGCGTTTGACCATCGGCAGATGAATGTCGAAAAGGTCGAGCGCGCGGCCGACCGTCTGGGTCACCATTTCGTCCAGCGTTTTCGGCTTCGAATAGAAGGCCGGCACCGGTGGCATGACGATCGCGCCGTTGCGCGTCGCCTGATCCATCAGCGCGATATGCCCGGCATGCAGCGGCGTTTCCCGGAACAGCAGCACCACGCGACGACGCTCCTTCAGACAGACGTCGGCGGCGCGCACGATCAACTCGTCATTGTAGCAATTGGCGATGCCGCTCAGCGTCTTCACCGAGCAGGGCGCCACAAGCATGCCGGCGGTTCTGAAGGATCCGGATGAGATTGCCGCGCCGATATCCTTATAATTATAAAGTACGTCCGCGAGGCCCTTGATCTCCTCGGCGCTCATTTCGATCTCGTCGGTCGCCGTGCGGAAGGCGGAGGGGGAGATCACCGCATGGGTCTCCACATCCTCGACTTGCTTCAAAAGCTGCAGGGCGCGAACGCCATAAATGACGCCGGAAGCTCCGGTGATGGCGATGATGATGCGGCGCATTGGACTTCCCTCACCGATTATAGCGACGACTTACCGTCGCTTTGGCAAGGACGCAACGCTTGGGCTGCCGAATTTCTCACATATTGAGATCGGTGAGGCGTCGCTTTCCGGAGCTTTCAGTCTTTCGGGCCTGCGGTTTTTGGTGGGGCGCTGTTCGGAAATGAAGGCATGCCCTCCGGAACGGATGACACGCGGCGAGATGCCGGTATCATAAGCTGACATGCATGGTGGCCTGCGGCATGTCCCTGGGCCGGCCTTGAATTATGGATTTGAAGAGGAGGGACCCATGTCCCGTGTCACCATCACCGTCAACGGCACGCCGCAGACGCGCGACATCGAAGACCGGACGCTGCTCGTGCAGTTCATCCGCGAACATCTCGGCCTCACCGGCACCCATGTCGGCTGCGACACCACCCAGTGCGGCGCCTGCACGATCCACCTCGACGGCGAGGCCGTGAAGAGCTGTACGATCCTGGCCGTCGCCGCCGACGGCTCCCGTGTGACGACGATCGAAGGCCTCGCCGAAGGCGGCAGGCTGCATGACGTTCAGCAGGCTTTCCACGAACATCACGGCCTGCAGTGCGGCTATTGCACGCCGGGCATGATCATGGCCTCGGTCGATATGATCCGTCGTCACGACGGCATGCTCGACGAGCGCACGGTGCGCCATGAGCTCGAAGGCAATCTCTGCCGCTGCACCGGCTACCACAACATCGTCAAGGCGGTGCTGGACGCAGCCGGGAAGCATCGCGCGGCCCATGCCGTCGCGGCCGAATAAGCGGGGAGGATCACGCAGTGTACGCAACGACCTACCACAAACCTAAAACCCTCGCCGAAGCCGTCGAACTCTACGAGAGTTCCGACGAACCCTCCTACCTTTCCGGCGGCCATACGCTGATCCCGACGCTCAAGAGCCGGCTTGCTGCACCTGCGCACCTGATCGACGTGCGCAACATCCCGGAGCTTTCGGGCATCGAGGTGACCGCCGACAAGGTGATCATCGGCTCGGCTACCAAGCATGCAGCAGTTGCCGCTTCCAAGGAGATCAAGGCCGCCATCCCGGCGCTTTCAGGGCTTGCCGGTTCGATCGGCGACGTTCAGGTGCGCCACATGGGCACGATCGGCGGCTCGACCGCCAACAACGACCCGGCCGCCGATTATCCTGCGGCCGTGCTGTCGCTCGACGCGATCGTCCATACCGACCGTCGCGAAATCCCCGCCGACGAATATTTCCAGGGCCTTTATACGACCGCGCTGGAGCCCGGTGAAATCCTGGTTCGCGTCGAATTCAAAATCCCGGACATTGCCGGCTACGCGAAATTCCGCAATCCGGCCTCGCGTTATTCGATGGCGGCCGCTTTTGTCTCCAGGCACCGCGACGGCCATGTTCGCGTCGCGATCACCGGCGCCGGCAACGAGGGCGTGTTCCGCTGGACCGAGGCCGAAGAGCTGCTGACCGAAAACTTTTCTGCCGAGGCGCTGGAAGGCCTCACCATCGATCCCTCGGGGATGATGGGCGACATGCACGCCCCGGCCGATTACCGGGCTCATCTGGTGGCGGTCATGACCCGCCGCGCGGTGCAGAACCTCGGCGGGACACATATCCTCTAGGGTGCTGTCTCCTCGGGGATCGAATGGCCGGCGGGGATGACTCGCCGGCTTTTGCTTGCAAGGTCCGTCAGCTTATCACCCAGGCCAAGCATTCTGTCCCGAGCTTGCAGGGGAAGCCTTGCGCGGTTGGCAGTGCATCCACGACAGGGAGCCTTCAGAAATCCTCGGAGGTGCCGAATGTTGCTGCTATGCGGCCAAGCACGGCAATGAGCACGGCCTTGTCTTCGCCGGCGATCTCGTCGAGGCGGAGCTCGTGGACAACAGCGATCGCGTGCAGCCGCTCCTGCATCTGGCGACCCTCTTCGGTGAGCCTGACGCTGTAGCTGCGCTGGTCATCCGGGTTCCAGCGGCGCTCGATCAGCCCGCGATTGGAAAGCGCCTTGAGGCTGGAGGTCAGCGTCGAGCGGTCGCGGCCGCAGGTGCGGCTGAGTTCCGAGGGCGTCATGCTTTCGCGCTCCGCAAGCACCGTCAGAAGCGCATACCAGCCGGGCTTGAGATCCTCCTTTCCCGCGGCCTTGGCAAACCCCTGGAACGACGTTTCCTGCGCCACGCGCAGATGATAGCCGATAAGATTCTGGAACAGGGCTGGAACGGACATTCCGCCGTCTGCAGGCGTCGCCAGCATGTTCCGATCCATCGATGACTCTGCTACCATCTCCCCTTCCTCCTATGCTAAAAGCTAATAGAAGTGGGGAGAGGCGGCAAGATAGTTTGATATCAAATTATTTGGCTGGCATTCGCACTGGTGGCATTCGAGATCTCTGTTGCAAGACGGAAGTTTCGGGGATTAGGGCTTGGACTGCAGAATGCCGTTACCTGAATGCGCGCGGAGAGCCATCAACATTCCGGCCGTGTATTTCATGCCCGCCTCCCACCATTCGCGATGGCACATTGGAGGCGAGCGTTGAGTTTGACGCGTGATCAGCCTATCAGGGCCGTCACGAAGGCGACCGCATAAAAACCTATGATGATCAGGCAAGCGGCGGCCAGCAGGAGGGCTGGAATACTGTTCATGACGTCCTTTCCATGCCAGCCCCCCTTAACGCGCCGCAAGCCCGGAATATCCCTTTGAACCGGTTTACGGTCCGCAAAGGTTAACGATTTCTTGCTGTATATTAGGACTGATGAAATCAAGACGTGACGGCTTGATGCGGCGCGCGCGGCATGATCTCTTGAAGCCGAAATCCTGAGCCGCGACAGGGGCTTGAGCAGTATTTTTCAGTGACGAGGGTGCCATGAGAGACTTCGAATTACCGGGCCGTTCGCTCGCCGTTGGCCGCACTGCGATGGCCGCCACCTCCCAGCCGCTGGCGACGCTCACCGCCATCGATATCCTGCGAAACGGCGGCAATGCCGTGGATGCGGCGGTTGCGGCATGCGCCGTGCAGTGTGTCGTCGAAGCCGGTTCGACCGGGATCGGCGGCGATTGTTTCGCTCTCCTTTCGCTCGGCGGCACGGATGAGATTCTGGCTTATAATGGGTCAGGCCGGGCACCGGCTGCCGCAACCGTGGAGCATCTCCGTTCGCTCGGCGTCACCAGTCTCACCCGTACCTCGCCGCACACGATCACCGTGCCGGGCGCGGTGGATGCCTGGACGCGTCTGGTGGCCGATCATGGTCGCATGAAGATGGCCGATATCCTCGCTCCCGCGATCAAGCTTGCGCGCGATGGCTATGTTCTGCCGCCACGCACGGCCCACGATCTTGCCGCCCAGGCGGAGATCCTGAAGGG
This sequence comes from Hyphomicrobiales bacterium, assembly GCA_900471605.1. Lineage (GTDB taxonomy): Bacteria > Pseudomonadota > Alphaproteobacteria > Rhizobiales > Rhizobiaceae > Neorhizobium. Next base: position 48,727 of record UCEY01000021.1, read on the forward strand.
TGATCCGGCCGCGCGCCGCGTCTTCCTCGTCGATGGCGAAGCGCCGCCGGCCGGCACGATCCAGTATCAGAAGCAGCTCGCCGACACGCTGGAAGCCATTGGCCGGGAGGGTCGGGACGCTTTCTACCGCGGCCCGATCGCGGCCGGCATGGTAAGTTACCTCAACAGCATCGGGGCGCTTCACACGCTCGAAGATTTTGCCAATGCCGAGGGCGAATACGTGAAGCCGATCAAGACGGTCTTTCGCGGCCACGAAATCCACGAATGCCCGCCGAACGGCCAGGGTATCATCGCGTTGATGATTCTCAACATCCTGTCGCATTTTCCCGGCAAGGGCGATCCGCTGGCGCCGGAGCGGCTGCATGTCGAGGTCGAGGCGACGCGGCTTGCTTATGCGGCGCGCAACCGTTTCCTTGCCGATCCGGCCAAGGTCGACGTGCCGGTCGATTACCTGCTGTCCGATGAGCTCGCCAGGGAGCTCGCCGGCATGATCGATCCCGACAGGGCGATCGAGAACCTGCCGGCCTTCGACGAAGTGCCGCATAAGGACACCATCTATCTCTCGGTCGTCGATCAGGATCGCAACGCGATCAGCTTCATCAACTCGATCTTCTTCGTTTACGGCAGCGGTCATATGGACCCGAAAAGCGGTGTGATGTTCCACAACCGGGGCTTCAGCTTTTCGCTCGATCCGGATCACCCGAACGCGATCGCGCCGGGCAAGCGGCCGATGCACACGATCATTCCCGGCATGGTGACGAAGGATGGTCGCGCGGTCATGCCGTTCGGCGTCATGGGCGGCCAGTATCAGGCCATGGGGCACGCCCATTTCCTGTCCAAGGTCTTCGACTACGGCATGGATCTGCAGAGCGCCATCGACCTGCCGCGCCTGTTCCCGCTGCCTGGCACCAGCCAGGTCGAGATGGAAGCTCGGCTGCGCAACACGATCGGCCCGGAATTCACCAAACGCGGTTTTGAGGTGAAAAAGCCGGAATCGGCGATGGGCGGCGCCCAGGCGATCTGGATCGACTGGGAGGCCGGTGTGCTCAAGGGCGGTTCCGACCCCCGCAAGGACGGCATGGCTCTCGGCATCTGAGCCTGCCCCCTCCCAATTCGATCAAGATATTTTGCGGAATATAACGCTAGTCAAAACCTCTCCATCGAGATATCCAGATGAATATCTCGTTTATGGATTGGAGAGGAAAATCATGAACATTCATCGTCGTTCCTGGGTCAAGCTCGCGGTGGCGTCGGCGGCTGCCGCTTTCGTTGCGCTTGCCTCTTTCGCCGCTCCCGCGGCGGCGCAGGAAAAAGTCACGGTCTTTGCGGCAGCCAGCATGAAAAACGCGCTCGACAACGCCAACAAGGCCTGGGCTGTTCAAGGGGGCAAGGACGTCACCGTTTCCTATGCCGCGAGCTCGGCGCTTGCCAAACAGATCGAAAGCGGCGCTCCGGCCGATATCTTCATTTCGGCCGATCTCGACTGGATGAAATACGTCTCCGACAAGAAGCTCGTGAAGGAAGACACCAAGTTCAACTGGCTCGGCAACCGCATCGTCCTGGTCGCGGCCAAGGACGCGGCCAAACCGGTGGATATCAAGCCGGGCTTCGATCTTGCCGGGCTGCTCAAGGGCGGCAGGCTCGCGATGGGCGAGCCCAATTCGGTTCCGGCGGGCAAATACGGCAAGGCGGCGCTTGAAAAGCTGGGCGCCTGGTCGGCCGTCGAGAAAAGCGTCGCCAGCGCCGAAAGCGTGCGTGCGGCGCTGGCCCTGGTTTCCCGCGGCGAAGCGCCCTACGGCATCGTCTATCAGACGGACGCGGCGGCCGACCCGGGTGTTGCCATCGTCGGCACCTTCCCGGCCGATACCCATCCGCCGATCGTCTATCCCATCGCCATCCTGTCGGAATCGAAGTCCAAGGATGCCGCCGCCTATCTCGACTATCTGAAGTCCGCCAAGGCAGCACCGTTCTTCGAGAAGGAAGGTTTCACGATCCTGAAGTAAGCGCCCTCGCTTCAACGATGCGCATCGAAACGGCCCCGCAAAGGGGCCGTTTTTGGTTTCGGGAGCAGCCGTTTCTCAAGCGGGCCGTCGTTCGCGCTCGGCCCGAATCTCTATTTCAACGGACATCACGTAGTTTTTTGTTCTCGATTCCCGAACATTCCGTTTGGAAATCACGACCTACCGGCCGCAAACACGGATCCCTATTTCAATAACCAGAAGCAAGGCAACCTGCTTCGCCAGACTACCATAGGAAGCCGGCTCCCAACGGCTCCGTTTATCAGTTGAGGAATACGAAATGAAAATCCTTCTTTCCACGTTTGCCGCAGCCATGATCGCTTCGGCTTCCTTCGCCGGCGCAGCGCTTGCAGAAGGCGATTATTATCAGGGTGCTTCCAAGGCACAGGCAACCGTCCAGACGAGCGGCAAGGTCGATAACGTCAGGACCGGCAGTATCGAACAGGCCCGCGACAACGACAGCCGCAATGGCCCGATCTTCCAGCATCAAAGCCGCGACAACCGTTAACCGGCGCAGCTCATTCAAGACACCGAACGTCGTCCCGCAGGCAGGTCGCAAACTTTAGCCCACGGACGAACTCTGAAAGGACGAAGACAATGAAGACTTCCATCTCCGCTATTGCCGCCATGATCGCCGCCGCTTCCTTCGCGGGTACGGCTCTTGCCGAAGGCGATTATTATGAAGGCGCATCGAAAAGCCAGGTTTCGGCGCAGGTTGACAAAGGCAATGTCGACAGCGTCCGCACCGGCAGCATCCAGGTTCGCGACAACGATCGCCGGGAAAGCCGGTCGATCTTCGGCAATACGACACGCGACAACCGTTAATTTTCAGCATGTCGGGACCAGGGCTCTGCGGCCCTAGTTCGCGAACCGTCTTGTGAATGCGATGGTGCAGGGAGAGCAGCGGTCAATCCGGCGCTCTCCCACCGCTTTTCTCCAGTGCCCTCCATAACTTTCCCGCCAGGACCTAGCCATCCGACCTGTCTCGATATATCCAGGGTGATATATTGCTTGTGACCGCGGATGGGATCGGCGTTTGGACTGGCTTGTGTTGAGTGACGGGGAATGGACGGCGATCAGGCTCAGCCTGAAGGTTTCCGCCGTCGCGATGATCGTCAGCCTGCCGTTCGGAATTGCCGTCGCCTATTTGCTTGCCCGCGGAAAATTCTGGGGCAGGTCGATCCTCAACGGTATCGTCCATCTGCCGCTCATCCTGCCGCCGGTCGTCGTCGGTTTCCTGCTGCTGGTCCTGTTCGGGCGGCGCGGCGTGATCGGCGCCTTTCTCAACGAATATCTCGGGATCGTTCTTTCCTTCCGGTGGACGGGAGCAGCGCTCGCCTGCGGCGTCATGGGCTTCCCGCTGATGGTTCGCTCAATCCGGCTGTCGATCGAAGCTGTCGACCGCAGGCTGGAAGAGGCGGCCGGCACGCTCGGTGCCGGGCCTGCCTGGGTTTTTCTAACCGTGACACTGCCGCTTATCCTGCCGGGCGTCATCGCCGGCATGATCCTCGCTTTTGCGAAAGCGATGGGCGAATTCGGCGCGACGATTACCTTCGTCTCCAACATTCCCGGCGAAACCCAGACGCTCTCGGCGGCGATCTACACATTCACGCAGGTGCCGGGCGGTGATGCCGGCGCGATGCGGCTGACGCTGGTCGCGATCGTCATCTCGTTTGCGGCGCTGCTTGCCTCCGAATTGATGGCCTATCTGGTCGGGAAAAGGGTTCATATCGAATGACCCTGATCGTCGAGGCGCAACAGACGCTGGGGGAGTTTGTCCTCGACGCGGGCTTTACGTCCGATGGTGGCGTGACGGCGCTGTTCGGGGCTTCCGGCTCTGGCAAGACCTCGCTTGTGCGGGTGATCGCGGGGCTTTCCAAGCCGGATCATGGGCGGCTGATGGTCGATGGGGAAGTGCTGCTGGACACCGAAAACCGCATCTTCGTGCCAAAACACAAGCGCCGTTTCGGCTACGTTTTTCAGGAAGGCCGGCTTTTCCCCCATCTCTCCGTCCGCCAGAACCTGAACTATGGCCGCTGGTTCGCGCCGAAGACCACCCGGCTCGAGAATTTCGATCATATCGTCGAGCTTCTCGGAATAGCTACGCTGCTGGAGCGTCGGCCCGGCAAACTCTCGGGCGGGGAAAAACAGCGTGTCGCGATCGGTCGGGCGCTGCTGTCTGCCCCGCGCCTCCTTCTGATGGACGAACCGCTTGCCGCGCTCGACGACCAGCGCAAGGCGGAAATCCTGCCCTATCTTGAACGCCTGCGCGACGAGACCTCGACGCCGATCGTCTATGTCAGCCACTCTGTACCTGAAGTCGCTCGGCTCGCCGACAAGGTGGTGATGATGAAGGACGGGCGGGTCGAGGCGGTCGGCACGCCCTCCGAGGTCCTGTCGCTGCCCTCGGCCGACCGGAGGGATTCCGGAGCGGTGCTGACCGGCATGGTCGAGACGATCGACATCCCGCACCGGCTGGCAACGATCAGGCTTTCGCAGGCGCGGATCATCGTGCCGAATGCTTGGGTCGAAGAGGGCAGAAGCGTGCGGGTGCATATCCCCGAACGCGACGTCATGGTCGCCACCCGGCGGCCGGAGGGCCTGAGTGCCCTCAACATCCTTGAGGGCAAGATCGCCGCGATCGAGCCGGACGGCGACGGCATGGTCCGCATCCGCATCCGCTGCGGCGAAGACATGGTGCTGGCCCGTATCACCGCGCTCTCCGTCGAACGCCTGGAACTCAAGCTCGAAAAACCGGTTTTTGCGGTGATCAAGACGGTGGCGCTGGAGCGGTAGCTTGGGTTGATCTTGAGCGGGTTGTGAACTATAGATTACACATGATCGAAGTTCGCAAGGCGGCAGCGTTCTCAAAGTGGTTCGATGAGCTTCGCGACCATACTGCCCGAATGCGTATAGTTGCGCGCATCCGCCGAATGGAAATTGGCAATCTGGGAGATGTGAAACCGGTGGGCGAGGGCGTCAGCGAGGCGCGCATCGCTTACGGGCCTGGCTATCGGCTCTATTTCGTACAACAGGGCCGTGAAATCGTCATCCTGCTTTGCGGTGGCGACAAGAGCACCCAGAGCAAGGACATCGCTTTGGCAAAACAGATGGCGAAGGAGATATGAACGTGCCTATCGAAACGACCAAATGGGATGTGCAGGATTATCTGAAGACGCCCGAAGAGCGCCTTGCCTATCTCGAAGCGGCTTTCGAAGAGGGTGATCCAAAGCTAGTCTCGATTGCTCTGGGCGATGTCGCCCGCTCCATGGGGATGACCAATGTCGCCAAGGAAGCGGGCATTACTCGCGAGGCTCTTTACAAGGCTCTGAGTGACAAAGGCGATCCGAAACTGTCCACTCTTCTGGGCGTCCTGAAGGCGCTGGGCTTGCGCGTCAGGGTCATTTCGGCCGACGAGGCGGCATAAAGCTTTTGTTTCGACTGAATTCGAACCTTCCGCAGAAATTTTGCACACGCGTACATTTTGTCACGCGGGTGTTATGAAGCGCCTCTAAACCGCTCCCTGTTGATGATCTTCAGCGCTTTCGGAACCTCTGGCTGATTGTTCGCCCGGTGTTCTGGAGGAAGCCATTTCGCTCTTCGGGGAGTAAAACCATGACTGTTCTTCCGATACTGAAATCCGCCACGCTCGCGGCGGTTCTCTTCGCCTCCACCGCGGTCTTCGCCTCAGCCAAGGATGTCACCATCTCCGTGTGGTCCGGCGGTTCCGGTCCGAACGACAACTACCGCACCGATGCGTTCGACATCGCTGCCGATATTCTCGAGCGTGAAGCTGCCATCCGCGGCGAACAGCTCAACATCATCGTCCAGAAGACGCCCTATTCGGGCTGGGAAGACTTCAAGCAGGCCCTGACGCTCGCCGCCGAAGCCAAGAAGGCTCCGAACATCGTCGCCACCGGGCATGAAGACATCGGCCCCTGGGCGCAGGCCGGCCTCATCGTTCCGGTCGAGAACTTCGTAGACCTCGATTCGTGGCCGATCAGCGACATTTATCCGAACCTGATGGAGATCACCTCCTTCAACGGCGCCGTCTACGGCATCCCGCAGGACGCCGAGTCCCGTCCGATGTTCTTCTGGAAGCCCTACATGAAGGCGATCGGTTATACCGATGCCGATATCGAGGCGCTGCCGGCCAAGGTCGAGAAGGGCGAATACACGCTCAAGAACGTTCTCGAAGACGCCAAGAAGATGCAGGACAAGGGCCTCGTCCAGGCCGGTTACGGCTTCTATCCGCGTAACAGCAACGGCCCGGACTACTGGCAGTTCTACACGTCCTTCGGCGGCGTGATGGAAGAAGAAGGCAAGCTCGTCTTCGACAAGGCCGCGATGAAGCGCACCTACCAGTATTTCGCCGATCTCGTGAAGGCCGGCGTCACCAAGAAGAACCATATCGGCATGCCGGGCGACCAGTGGTGGAAGGAAGTCGCAACCGGCAAGGCCGGCATCTGGCACGGCGGCACCTGGCATTACGCGCGCCTGGTCAACCAGGAAGGCCTCAAGAACTTCTTCGATAACGTCCAGTTCACGCTGATCCCGGCCGGCGAAGGCGGCAAGGCCAACACGCTGACCCATCCGCTCGCCTACCTGCTGATGGCCGGCCATACCGACGAAGAAACCCGGATCGCCGCCGACCTGATCAAGATCGCTTCCGAGCCGCGCATCAATGCGCTGCATGCGATCAAGTCGGCCCATCTCGGCATTTCGCCGTCGGAAACCAAGGTCGATCTCTATGCGGGCGACCGCTGGGCTTCGGAAGCCACCGAGCGCCTGCTGCCGCATGCCAACGCCATGCCGAACAATGCCGATTTCGGCAAGTATTGGACGATCATGTGGAAGAACCTCGAAGCATCCTGGACGGGTGCCAAGACGGTCGACGCCGCGATCAACGATGCCGAAACCGAGTTGAAGTCGACGCTCGGCGCCGCGATCATCATCCGCTGATACCAAACGCCTTATCCCCTCACGCGGGGATAAGGCGCTGCCTGTCCGGGCGAAACTCCTCGCCCTGAACTGCGGGCGGCGCTCGCTCCGCCGCCCGTACCCAACCCGTATCCCAAGGCTTCCCCATGCGAACGTCGCGAACGCTCGGACTGGTGATGATCGCGCCCGCGGCGATCATGATCTTCCTGTTCTTCCTGATGCCGGTCATGCTGACCGCCATCTTCGCCATGACCAATATGAGCACCGCGACCGGCATTTCCGGCGGGGCCTGGCAGGTCACGCAAGGTGCCATCAACCGGTTGAAAACCGACATGCCGGAACTTGCGACCGGCATTGCCGAACCACGTTTCGTCATCGACGAAGAGGGGCTTGCGGCCCTCGAAGGCTTGAAGCTCAAGGCGGGATTCACCACCGAACTGCGCGCCAGCCACATGGGCGAGGTCTTTCCCTCGCGGCGCGAGGCGGAGCGCGTCATCAAGGCGCTGAAGGACCGGCCCTCGACCCGCGAGGTCAAGCAGATTTCCGACCTCTTCAACCGCTCGGTTCTCAACACCCGTTTCGAGACCCGCGACGACTTGATGGCGAGCCTCAAGAAGCTCGGTTTCACCCTGACGCCCGCCGAGCAGGAAACGGTTTCCAAGGCGACCTATACCGGCTGGGTGTGGACGGCGGAAAACTTCCGGATCCTCGCCAATTCGCCTGACATGGCGCAGATCTTTCTCAATACCGCCTTCTACGTCTCGGTGACGCTGCTTCTCTTCAACGTCACCTATGCTCTTTTCCTCGCCATCACGACCCACTACATGCCCGCTTCGACCGCATCCGTCTTCCGCGCCATATGGCTGCTGCCGCGCATCACGCCGGTCGTCATCTATGTGTTGCTGTGGAAGTGGCTGACCTGGGACAGCGGCTTCATCTCGATGTTCATGGGCCAGTTCGGTTATCCGCCGAAGAATTACCTGCTCGACAGCGCCTATAACGCCTGGTTCTTCGTGATCCTGATCAACGGTTTCATCGGCGCCTCGATGGGCATGCTCGTCTTCTCGTCAGCCATCAAGGCGATCCCGCAGACGCAGTTTCACGCAAGCGAGGTGGATGGCGCCAGCCGCTGGCAGCAGGTCCGCCACATCATCCTGCCGCAGCTTCGCTGGCCGATCCTGTTCGTGACCTGCTACCAGACGCTCTCGCTGCTCGCATCGTTCAACGAAATCCTGCTCTCGACCCGCGGCGGGCCGGGGAAGGCGACGGAGGTCTGGTCTCTCGCCGCCTTCCACACCGCGCTCAACAACTATACCGGCAACCTGGAATACGGACTGGGAGCGGCGATGGCGCTGGTCCTGGTGGTGGTCGGCATCGTGCTGTCGCTCATCTACCTGCGTATCTTCCGTTACGATACGCTGATCTCCAAGCCGTTGATCGAGGATTGACCATGGCCGAAAAACCGCAAACTTCGGCGAATTTCTCAAGCGTCCCGGTGATCCTGCTGCTCAGCCTTTTCAGCCTGCCGCTGCTGGTGATGTATGCCTATCTCTTCATCGACACGATCAGCGATACGGAAGTCGGCTCGCTGATCCCGAGCGAGTTCACGCTGCGCCATTGGAGTTTCCTCTGGGAGACCAAGACCGGCAAGCCGAACATCTGGCTCGTCACGCTCAACACGTTCATCTTCGCGAGCTGCATCACCGGCGTCATCCTGACGGTGGCGTCGATGGCGGGTTACGTGCTGTCTCGCCTCAACGTGCCGGCGCGGGGATTTTTTCTCGCCGGCGTCATGGTGCTGCACGCCTTTCCGTCGGTGACGCTGATCATCGCGATCTTCATCGTGCTGCAGTGGATCGGCCTCTACAATTCGCTGATCGGGGTGATCCTGGTGAAGGCGGCGATCGACCTGCCGCTCGGCATCTGGCTGATGAAGGGTTTTTACGACACCGTGCCCTGGGAGATCGAAATGGCCGGCACTGTCGACGGTGCCTCGCGCTTCACGGTCTGGCGCCGGCTCGTGCTGCCGCAGATCAAGCCGGCGATGATGGCGCTCGGGCTCTTTTCCTTCCTCACCGGCTGGAGCGAATTCATCCTGCCGCAGGTGCTGGCACCCGGCGCGAAAGTGCAGGTTCTGTCGGTCTATCTGGCGAGCCTGATCATCGACGACAACAATTTCGACTTCGGCACCTTCAAGGCCGTCGGTGTCTTTTATGTCGTGCCGGTGCTGATCCTCTACGTCTTCTTTCAAAAACATCTCATGAACATCTATGGCGGAGGCACCAAGGGCTGATGCGTATCCTGCTCGACAAGTTTTCGAAGAGTTTCGGCTCGACCAAGGTCATCGAGGACATGGAGCTCGAAGTGGGCTCCGGCGAAATGCTGGCGCTGCTCGGGCCGTCCGGCTGCGGCAAGTCGACGACGCTGTTTGCCGTCTGCGGCATCCATCGCCCGACCTCGGGTCGCATCCTGTTCGGGGACAGGGATGTCACGAACCTGCCCAGCCAGGAGCGCAATGTCGGGGTCGTCTTCCAGTCCTATGCGCTTTACCCGCATATGACGGTCGAGGAGAATATCGGCTTCCCGCTGATGGTGAAGCGGGTCGCTGCCGCCGATATCAAGAAGCAGGTCGCGGATATCGCGGCTCTCGTCCATATCGCCGATCTCCTCGGCCGTCGTCCGGCGCAGCTTTCCGGGGGCCAGCAGCAGCGTGTCGCGCTGGCTCGAGCCTTGATCCGCCGACCCGACGTGCTCCTCCTCGATGAGCCGCTTGCCAATCTCGATGCAAAACTGCGCCTCGAAATGCGTTCGGAGATCCGCCGGCTGCAGAAGGAGACGGGCATCACCGCCATCCTCGTCACCCACGACCAGGTCGAGGCGATGTCGATGTGCGACCGCATCGCCATCATGAAGTCGGGCGAGATCGTTCAGATCGCCACGCCGTCGCAGATGTATAACGATCCGCGCACCTCTTTCGTCGCGAGCTTTCTCGGCAATCCGCCGATCTCCTTCCTCAAGGGCAGGGCGGAGCAGGGGGCTTTCGTGCTCGGCGAAAATGGCCTGCGCCTGCCGCTCTCCGCACTGTCGGGCATTCCCGACGGTACCTCTGTCAGCCTTGGCGTTCGGCCTGAGCATTTCGGGACGACGGGCGGTATACCCATCGACGGCAAGGTCGTATTTGCGGAAACCCAAGGCCGCGAGAACCTCTACGATGTCGTTCTGCCGGATGGCTCGGTGCTGCGCTCGATCCAGCCCGTGCGCGACGACGTGAAGATGGGCGACAGCGTCCGCTGGAACCTCGACAGCGCCTCGGCCTTCGTTTTTGCAGAAGACGGCCGGAGATTGTAATGGAGGCTCCGATGCGCGACTTTTCCGCCTTCTTCGGCAAATTCGGCTGGCCGGAAAGCAAGGGCCGGCTGCCCTTCTGCATCGGTCATCGCGGTGCGAGCGGCCATGAGCGTGAAAATACGCTCACCGCCTTTCGCCGCGCCGCGGAACTTGGCGCCGAGATGTGGGAACTCGACACCCAGATGACGTCGGACGGCGTGGTCGTCGTCTCCCACGACGATCATCTGCAGCGGGTCTTCCAGCAGGATGTCCATATCTCTCAGATGACCTTTGCCGAGTTGCGCGAGGCGGTACCGGATGTGCCGAGCTTCGCGGAAGTCGCGGCACTCGGCCGCGAGACGGGCTGCGGACTTTACGTCGAGCTGAAGCGGCCGGGCACCGGCCCGCTCTGCTGGCAGCACCTGAAGGACATGAACCAGCGCTTTGCCTGCCTCGGTTCCTTCGATATCGCCCAGGTGCGCGAGCTGCGCGACATGGGCTGCGACTATCCGCTCTCGGTGCTCATCCGCGTCGGTCACGATCCGCATGCGGCAGGCGAGGCGGCGGGCGCCGACGTCCTGCATCTCTGCTGGGAAAAGGCGAGCGACACCCCGCAGGAATTCGTGACCGAGGAACTGATCGACAGGGCTTTCGCGGACGGCAAGGAGATCGTGCTCTGGCACGAGGAGCGACCGGACGTGCTGAAGGATATCATGGCCCTGCCCGTGCTCGGCATCTGCACCGACCTGCCCGACCTGATGCGCCCCAGGGAGATGAGCGGCGTTTCCCGCGAGCCGCGCCGTGTCACGTCCTTCGATGTGGCCCGTGCCGCCGGCGTCTCGCGTGCCGCCGTGTCGCGGGCCTTCACGCCGGATGCGAGCGTCTCGGAGAAAACCAGACAGAAAGTCTACCAGGCGGCCAAGGAACTCGGCTACCGGGTCAATTATCTCGCCCGCAGCCTCACCAACAAGCGCTCCGATTTCGTCGGCCTGGTGGCCGCCGGCCTCGACAACCCGTTCCGCACCCAGCAGCTCGAAAATCTGGCCCGAGCGCTGATCGCCCGCAATTATCGACCGATCCTGCTGCCGACATCCAAGGAGGCCGATAGCGCCACCGTGATCGGCCAGCTGCTGCATTATGCCGTTTCCGGGGTCATCATCACCTCGGATGCGCCGCCCTCGCATATTTTCGAGGAATGCGCGGTCGAAGGCGTACCGATCGTGCTGGTCAACAAGGGGGAAGATTTCCCCTTCGTCGACCGGGTCGTCTCCGATGACCGGATGTCGGGTTACACCGCCGTCGACCATCTCGTCGAAGCCGGCGCCAAAAGGCTCGCCGTCATCGCCGGCACGACGGTTTCCTATTCGTCGCGCCGCCGTGCGGAGGCTTTTCAAAGCCGCTGCCAGATGCTCGGGATCGATGCGCCGCTGATTCCGGTCGCCATCAACGATTACGCCCACGGCCACGAGGCCGCGCAGGCGCTCATCGATAGGGGCGTCGACGGGGTGTTTTGCGTGAACGACTACATGGCATGTGGCGTTCTCGACGGGCTCGCCAAGGCCGGCCGGACCTATGGTTCGGTGAAGGTGATCGGCCACGACGACATCCCTCAGGCAAGCTGGTCGGCCTATGACCTCACCACTTTCGTACAACCCTGTGACGTGCAGGCGGAACAGGTGATCGATCTCCTGACCAGCCGCATGTCAGAACCGGACGCCGTCGCGCGTGTGGAATTCACGCCGGTGACGCTGATCAAAAGAAGAAGTGCATAGATGGCATCTGCATTCGATCTCTCCTCCTTGACCTCCCGCGCCACAGCCGCGATCACGGTCGCCCGCCGGGTCGGCATGCAAGCCGCCGCGTTCCGCGCAGAGGCTCTTCCCGAAACGCTCGGCGTCGAGAACAAGGGCCTGCAGGATTTCGTGACCGTCGCCGACAAGCGGGCCGAAGAAGCGATCCGCGCCGCATTGCTCGGAGAATTCCCTAATGATGCCTTCATGGGCGAGGAGGGTGGTGGCCACTCGGGCGAGCGCGGCACCTGGGTGGTCGACCCGATCGACGGCACGACCAATTTCATCCGCGGTTTCCGCCACTGGGGCGTTTCGATCGCCTTCGTCTCCGGCGGCGAGATCCTGGTCGGCGTGATCTACGATGCGGCGCAGGACCGGGTTTTTCATGCCATCCGGGGCGAGGGGGCCTTCAAGGAAGGCAAGCCGATCGCGGCGGCAAGGACCAGCGATCCCAACCACGCGATCGCCATTCTCGGCCATTCCCGCCGCACCGATTTCGAGGATTACCTCGCCATCTCGCGAAAACTCTACGAGCGTGGCATCGACTACCGCCGCATGGGTGCGGCTGCGATCGGCCTCATTCGTGTCGCCGAGGGCGTGTCCGATCTCTATTACGAACGGCACCTCTCCTCCTGGGACATGCTCGCCGGAGTGCTGATCGCCTCGGAGGCCGGTGCGACGGTCGCCGTGCCGGGGCTGGAGGAACTGCTGTCGCGGGGCGGTCCGGTGGTCGCCTGTTCGCCCGGCCTGACGGGCGAATTCGCGTTCCTGATGGAGATGGAAGGCCTGCACGCTTTGGCGGGATGATGGGAACGGGGGGCTTGGGTCTGGCCGCGCGCGGTGACCCTCTTTCCCGAGGAGGCTGGACAGAAAGAGCCTATCCGGCATCCTGTCACCTCTGCTAAATGACATCCATGCCATTCGAAGACAAAAAGAAAAGCCGTGTGACGCTTATCGACGTAGCGCGGCGTGCCAACGTCTCCCGCGCCACGGCCTCGCTCGTCATCCGCAAGAGCCCGCTGGTCGGCGCTGAAACGCGGGCGCGGGTCGAAGAGGCGATGCGCGAGCTCGGTTATGTCTACAATATGGGTGCCGCGCGGCTGAGGGCCGAACGCAGCCACACCGTCGGCGTCATCGTGCCCAATCTGACGAACCCTTTCTTCGCCGAACTGCTTTCCGGTATCGAGGCGGTGATCGATGCGGCGGGCATGGTGGTGATTCTCGCCAATAGCGGCGATCTCGTCGAACGGCAGAACATGGTGGTGCGGCGCATGCGCGAGCACGGCGTCGATGGCGTCATCGTCTGCCCGGCGGCCGGCACCGAACCGGCGTTCCTCCATCAACTCGCCGAATGGGACCTGCCGCTGGTGCAGGTGCTTCGCCAGATCTCCGGCGAAGTGGACTATGCCGGTGCCGATTACGCGGACGGCATGCGCCAGGCCGTCGATTACCTGGCCTCGCTCGGCCACCGAACGATTGCTTTTGCCGTCCATGGCCCAATCCATTCCGCCTACCACGAGCGTGTCGAGGGCTTTCGCGAGGCCACGCAGTCACACGGCATCGACTCCGGCAGGATCGTTCGCGTGCCGAACCAGATCGGCGAGATCGCTGCTGCGGCACATCTGCTGTTCGACGAAGCCGAACGGCCGACGGCGGTGATCTGCTTCAACGACGTCATCGCGCTCGGCCTTTCCGCCGGCCTCTACGACCGGGGCCTGAAAGTTGGCGAGAATTTTTCGCTGATCGGCTTCGACGACGTGACAGACGCGGAAGCGATGCGGCCGAGGCTGACCTCCGTTTCCACCGCGCCGGTGACGATCGGCGAAAATGCCGCCCGGCTTCTCCTCGGCCGGCTGGCCGATCCCACGGGACCCCCGCGCAGGGTTGTGAATGAAACGATATTGCATGTTCGCCAGTCCTGCGGGGTGGTCCCCGGTTCCGAGCCATAACAACCCGTTAATTCTGGTTGACGACCGGAAGAAAAGCTTTTAGATCGATCTAAATTGAAGAACGCAGAGGGGCATCTCTTCGAAAGGGAGTTCCCCGCAATGACTGAGGTGAACGCAAACGCATCGGCCGCGGCCAGCAGCAGCGTGTCGCGATCGCAAGGACGCTGTGCATGAATCCGAAGATCATGCTGTTCGGCGAGCCGCCTCGGCGCTCGATCCGGAAATGGTCAAGGAAGTACTCGACACCATGATCGATCTCGCTAAAGAGGGTATGGCGATGCTTTGCGTCACCCATGAAATGGGATTTGCCCGCCAGGTCGCCGGCCGGGTGATCTTCATGGACCGTGGTGAGATCCTCGAAACGGCGGCGCCGGGAGAGTTTTTCGGCAATCCCAGGAACGAGCGCCTGAAGATCTTCCTCGGACAGATTTCTTAAAAGTCGCTGCGATGCAGTTAAAACGGAGTTCGGACGTGAAACCAGATATTCTGCTTGTGGAACCGTTGATGAAATTCATCGAGGACCAGCTCGATGCCGCCTATACCGTGCATCGGCTGTATGACCCGGCTCAGAAGGAAACACTGGAAGCGGCCTTGCCGAACATCCGCGCCGTGGCGACCGGCGGCGGTAGCGGTCTCTCCAACGAATGGATCGACAAGCTGCCCTCGCTCGGCGTCATCGCCATCAACGGCGTCGGCACCGACAAGGTCGACCTGAAATTCGCCCGCTCGCGCAATATCGACGTGACCACCACGCCCGGCGTACTGACCGACGACGTCGCCGACATGGGCATCGCGCTGATGCTCGCCGTGCTGCGCCATGTCGCCAAGGGCGACGCCTTCGTGCGCGCCGGCAAATGGGGCAAGGAAGCCTTCCCGCTCGGGCATAGCCCGAAGGGCAAGCGCCTCGGCGTTCTCGGCCTCGGCCAGATCGGCAAGGCATTTGGCCGACGCGCCGAAGCCTTCGGCATGGACGTGCGCTTCTGGAACCGCTCGCCGGTCGAGGATACGACATGGAAGTCCTGCGCCTCGCCGGTGGCACTGGCCGAAGATAGCGACGTGCTCTGCGTCATTGTTGCGGCAAATGCGCAGACCCAGAACATCGTCAACGCCGAGGTTCTGAAGGCGCTGGGGCCGAAGGGCATCCTGATCAATATCGCACGCGGCAGCGTCGTCGACGAGGACGCTCTGCTTGCCGCCCTGAACGACGGCACGATCGGCGCAGCGGGCCTCGACGTCTATCTCAACGAGCCCCGCATCCGCGAAGACTTCTTCACCGCGCCCAACACGGTGCTGATGCCGCATCAGGGCAGCGCGACGGTCGAGACACGCGTCGCCATGGGCGAACTGGTGCTGGCCAATATCGCCGCCCATTTTGCGAGCGAAAAGCCGCCGACTACCGTCAACTGAGCCGGAGAAGCAGGATGATCATCCGTCAGGCCTTTTTCGAAGGCGCGATCCGTGCCGGCCAGGAAGAGGCGTTCAAGGCCTATGTCGCCGAAAAGCTCATGCCGATGTGGCTGGCTTTTCCGGGCGTCAGGGAAGTCCGGGTGCTTTACGATATCGAGCGCGACGAGGGCGCCCCGTCCTACCCGATGGTGCTATCGACCATGTACGAAAGCCGCGAGGTGCTCGCCGCGGCTCTCGAATCCCCCGTGCGCTACGAAAGCCGTGACATGACCAAGGGCCTGCTCGCGATGTTCGATGGTCACATCCATCATCACGTTTTCGATCTCGCGCTGAGCTGACGTTCGTCTCTGGTCGTCGCTCAACCGCCAGCGGCTTTCGTGCCCGATCCGGGTGCGCGATAAGCGGGCGTATTCGGCTCGAACAGTTCGATCAGGTTTCCGGACGGATCTTCGAGCAGGATCTGCTTGCCGCCCGTCCCCTGGATGATCTCGTTGCGGAAGCCGCAGCCGGCCGTCTTCAGCCGTTCGACCATTCCATCCAGATCCTCCACGGTCAGGTGGATGCGGTTCCAGCCTCCCGGCGTTTGCTGTTCCCCGGACGGCATGGGTGCACCGCCGCCACCCCGCGGGTTCGGTTGGGAGAGATAAAGATGCATGTCGCCGCGCGAGATTTCTGCAAATGGCGGGGCGGGGTGCATCTCGAGCTTGAAGCCGAGATGGGCGGTGTAGAAATCGATGGCTGCCTTCACGTCGTTGACGATGTATCGGAAACATGCGGCCATGGTCTGCCCTCCTGACGTTCGGGTGGATATCTGAAGCGGAGCGTAATCCTGTTGCAACAGACGGCAAGTCTGATCTGTGTCATGGGCTGTAGAGGCCTGCGGTTCTTGCGGGGAATCTCCGACTAACGCAGCGCACGCGCATAGAGGCCGGGGGAAAGGCCGAAACTCCGCCTGAATATCCGCGTCATATGGCTTTGATCGGAAAAACCGCTGGCTGATGCCGCCTGCGCAAGTTCGACGCCGTCGGCAATCAGGCGCCGTGCGAGCTGGATGCGCCGTTGAAGCAGGTAGGCATGGGGAGTAAGCCCCATGGCTCTGTCAAAAGCCCGCAAAAGCTGAAACTGGCTAAGGCCGGCGAGGTTGGCGAGATCGGCAAGCGTGATCTCCGTGGCCGGATCGTCATCGATCCGCTGACGCGCGGCTCGTATTCCCAAAGGAATGGATGCTGGCGCCTGCGCCTCCCGCATTACCTCAGCCAGCAGCTTCAGCAGCAATTCCTGGCGGTGGAGCGCAACACCGGTCTGCTCCGTGGTCATCGCCGCGAAAAGCTGCCGCATCATCAAGGCATGCGGCGGCTGCCGCAGCACGGGGTCGGCAAACTCGAGATCGCCAGGCCCGCCCTGACGGATATCGGCGACCGCACCGGCAATCACATCGGGATCGAAATAGAGCATTTGCCAGACACGGCCTTCGTCGCCGATCGGCGCGCCGTCATGGACTTCGCCGGGATTGACGGTGATGACGTCGCCCGGCCCGGCTTCGACCGGACCGCGTCCGCTCGCGGATTTCTGGGCACCGGTCACGATCACGCCAATGCCGAACTGGTCGTGGGTGTGACGGGCGAAATGGTGGTCGGAGCGGGCGACGACCGCCTGCACGCCGGTCATGCCGCATCGAAACACCCGAAACCCGTTTGACCCTTCTGCCGGCATCTGATCCTCGCGTTCGAGCCACCATAACCCGACCAAGGAAGATCCCCAAGGCAGCATGTAGCCGGTTTGCAGCCCAGGACCGACCAGGGGAATCGTCGCCGTAGCGGCCATAGAGCCCTTCGACCTGCGGACCCGATCTAAAGGACGGTGCGCACCCGCCAGAGTTCGGGAAACAGCTCGACCTCCAGCATCTTCTTCAGGTAGGACGTGCCCGAGGTGCCGCCGGTGCCGCGCTTGAAGCCGATCACCCGTTCCACCGTCGTCACATGGTTGAAACGCCAGCGGCGGAAATAATCCTCGAAATCGACCAGCTTTTCCGCCAGTTCGTAAAGCTCCCAATATTTCCCGGGTGCGCTGTAGACCTGTTTCCACGCCTCCAGCACCGTCTCGTTCTCGCTGCGGGTCGAGCGCCAGTCGGCTCTTGCCGCATCCGTGCCGATATCGAAGCCGCGGCGGGCAAGCAGCATCAGCGCCTCGTCGTAGAGGCTCGGGCGGGCGAGAATGCCTTCCAGCATCTCGACGACATCGGGCCGATGCGCATGTGGCCCCAGCATCGCGAGATTGCGGTTTCCCGCGAGGAATTCAATCGCGCGGTATTGATAGGACTGAAAGCCGGAGGACTGGCCGAGCGACGCGCGGAATTCCGTGTATTCGCTGGGTGTCATGGTGCGCAGCACGTCCCAGGCATTGTTGAGCTGTTCGAAGATGCGGGCAACGCGGGTGAGCATCTTGAAGGCCGGCTGTGGGTCGTCATCGCGGATCGCGCGGATGGCCGACGAAATCTCATGAATGGCGAGCTTCATCCACAATTCGGACGTCTGGTGCTGGATGATGAACAGCAGTTCGTCATGGGCGGCCGAAATCGGCGCCTGGGCGTCGAGCACCTTTTCGAGATGCAGATAGTCGGAATAGGACATCTTCTCCCGAAAGGACATTTCCGCGCCGTCCGCGCTGGGATCGTAGGGTTTCGTGCTCATGATCTGTTTTCCGCGGTTGGAATTCCTACCTTCAACTTGACGATTTCGTCCGGTTCCGCAAGCAGGTCCTCCCTCCATTCCGGCATCAAGGGGGAGCTCGAGCGTGTCGGCTTGCATACGATCCTCTATCTGCTGTATGCAATGAATGGGCAGGAGAAAAAGAGCGATGGGCAACAAGGACCCTGTTTTCGGCTGGTGGGATGCTCCTCCGTTTATCGGCGAGCTGATCCAGTCATTGTCGGGCCGCGGCCGGGCATTGTTCGGCCTTTCGTCGCCGCCGGTGCAGAACCGCGATCTCGCCGGCCTCGCCGGGATGATCCTGTCCCGCCGCGGCGAAGTCTCCGGCGCCATCCTCGCAGAAGCTTTCCTCGAAGCCTATCGGCAGGCGAGCGCCCCGCAGCGGGAGGCCTTCATGCGTGCGTTGCTCGACCGTTTCGGTCCCGACCGTGTCGCTTTGGATGCCGCGGCCGCCGCTTACGGAGCTGAACCGAGTGCGGAGAATATCGCCAGGCTGCACGAAGCGGCGGAGCCGAGCCGGCAGGAACTTTTCCGCCGCATCAACTTCGCCAAGCGCGGCACGGAGGCGCTGGTCGAGATGCGCGAACACCTGATGGACATGCTGCCGAAGGAACCGGCGCTGCAGCCGGTCGATCTCGACTTTTGCCACCTCTTCTCCTCATGGTTCAACCGGGGTTTCCTGATGTTGCGATCGATCGACTGGACCACGCCCGCCAATATCCTGGAGGCGCTGATCCGCTACGAGGCCGTGCACGATATCGACGGCTGGGACGACTTGCGTCGGCGGCTGGCGCCGGCCGACCGCCGCTGTTTCGGCTTCTTCCACCCGCAATTGGAGGACGAGCCGCTGATCTTCGTCGAGGTGGCGCTGACCGACCACCTGGCGGCTTCCGTCGACGCGCTTCTGGCCCGGGACCGTCAGCCGCTCGACGTGCAGCAGGCGACGACGGCCGTCTTTTATTCGATCTCCAACTGCCAGCGCGGCCTTGCCGGCATTTCGCTCGGCAATTTCCTTATCAAGCAGGTGGTGAACGACCTGAAACGCGACCTGCCGCGGCTTGAAAATTTCGTGACGCTGTCTCCCATTCCCGGTTTCGGCGCCTGGCTGCGCGGCGAAGGCCGTGTCACCGACAGCGCGGAAATCCTGGAGGAAAAGCAGCGGCTTATCGCCAGGCTTGAAGGTGATTGGGCGTCTGCCGGGGAGCGTGAACTGGACCAGATCCAACGCGCCATGCTGCCGCTCGGGGCGCATTACCTCTTGAACGTGCGGCGCGGCAACGGCCGGCCGGTCGATCCGGTCGCGCGTTTCCACCTCGGCAACGGCGCGCAGGTCGAACGGCTCAATTTCCTCGGCGACCGGTCCGCGAAGGGCATGCGCCAGTCCTATGGCCTGATGGTCAACTATCGCTACCGGCTCGGCGAAATCGAGAAAAATCATGAAGCTTATGCCGAAAACGGGCATATCGCGGCGATGCCGGCGCTGCGCAAGCTGGCCCAACCGGTTTCCCAGGAGGTGTTTTGATGGCTGGTAATCTCTACGACGCGCTGCTTCGCGGCCTCGACCGGGAGGATCGGCTGCTCCTGACGGACGAAACGGCCGGCACGATGAGTTACCGCGCCTTCGCCGATCAATGCGCGCGGCTGGCCGGAGCGCTTCTCGAAGCCGGCTTGCAGCCGGGCGACCGGGTGGCCGTCCAGGCGGAAAAGTCGGTGTCGGCGCTGGCGCTTTATCTCGCGACGGTCCGCGCAGGTGGCATCTACCTGCCGCTCAACATCGCCTATACGCCGGCGGAAATCGAATATTTCCTCACCGACGCCGAGCCGGCGATCTTCGTCTGCGATCCATCGAAACTCGCGTCGCTGGAGCCGATCGCCACGACTGCCGGTGCGAAAACCCTGACGCTCGATCCTGCAGGCAACGGGACGCTCACCGAGGCGGCCGCCACCGCCGCACCGATTGCCGAAACCTCTGCGAGGGGCGGCGCGGATATCGCTGCGATCCTCTACACGTCCGGCACGACCGGGCGTTCCAAGGGCGCGATGCTCAGCCACGACAATCTTCTGTCGAACGCGATGTCGCTGGTCGAAAGCTGGCGCTTCACGGACAAGGACGTGCTGATCCACGCGTTGCCGATCTTCCACACGCACGGGCTTTTCGTCGCCACCAACGTGGTGCTCGCCTCGCGCGCCTCGATGATCTTCCAGCCGAAATTCGATCCCAACAAGATCATGGAGGCGATGCCCAAGGCGACCGTTCTGATGGGCGTCCCGACCTTCTACACCCGGCTGCTGCAGCACCCCGGACTGGGCAAGGAGAGCACCGCCCATATGCGCCTGTTCGTCTCCGGCTCGGCGCCGCTTCTCGCGGAAACGCATGAGGAATGGCAGGCGCGCACCGGCCATGCCATTCTCGAACGCTACGGTATGACCGAGACCAATATGAATACCTCGAACCCCTATGACGGACGACGTGTCGCCGGCACGGTCGGCTTTCCGCTGCCGGGAGTTCAGGTGAGGATCACCGACCCGGAAACCGGCGCTTCCTTCGGTACGGAGGAAATCGGCATGATCGAGGTACGGGGCCCCAACGTCTTCTCGGGCTATTGGCGCATGCCGGAAAAGACGGCCTCGGAATTCCGCACGGACGGGTTTTTCATCACCGGCGATCTCGGGAAGATCGATGCGGACGGCTATGTCCACATCGTCGGCCGCGGCAAGGACCTGATCATCACCGGCGGCTACAATGTATACCCGAAAGAGGTGGAGATGGAGATCGACGCCATGGCGGGCGTCACTGAAAGCGCCGTCTTCGGCGTGAAGCATCCGGATTTCGGCGAGGGCATTATTGCCGCGATCGTCCTGAAAGCAGGCGCCCAACTGACCGAACAGGACATTATCAAGGCGCTCGACGGTCGTCTGGCAGGCTATAAACGCCCGAAAAAGGTGGTTTTCGTGGCCGAACTGCCGCGTAACACGATGGGCAAAGTCCAGAAGAATATACTTCGCCAGCAGTTTTCCGGAACTTTCGAACCCGCAGCCGCTGCAAAATAGAGGATCGTGATTTTAGGACTTGACGGTTCATGTATACGCGTGGACTATGAATTGCATACGAGCACGGATCATTTCGGGAGGAAGTGGGATGTTGCAACAGGGAAAGCCGGACGGCGCCCAGCCGCTTGTCGCCGTCCACAACCCGATGGGTTACCCGCCGAAAGTCAGCCGCAAGCAGCCGGCGAGCCGGCCGGCCAGCCTGGACGGCAAGGTCCTCTATCTCGTCGACAGCCGCTTTGACGATTCCGTCGAACTCCTCAAGGAGGTCGAGGCCTGGTTTCTGCGCAACATGCCCTCCGTCGATGTACGGATTCGCCAGATGGCGAACACCTACTCGAAGGACGATCCCCAGCTGTGGGAAGAGATCAAGGCGAACGGCCACGCGGCGATCATCGGCGTCGGTCATTGCAGCACCTGCGCGCCGGCCGTCACCACCCACGCGATCACCCTTGAGACCAAATACGGTGTCCCGACGGCCGCGATCCACACCGAAAAATTCGACAAGGTCGTCCGGTCCGTCGCCAAGATGGGCGGCCTTTCGCAGCAGCCGCTGGTCTTCGTGCCGCAGCCTGTCATGGGAAAGACGGCGGAAGAGCTGCGCGCCTATGTGGAAGGCATCGATCCGGTCAGCGGCAAGCCGGTGATGAAGGAGATCATCGAGGCGCTGACCGTTGGGCTGGCAGCCGGCGCCGAGGACGCGCAGTTCGAGCGCAACACGCCGCGCCTCATCGAGCCGGACACCGAGGACAATCTCCACGCCGCCTTCCTGCGCAACAACTGGACCGACAAACTGCCGATCATCCTGCCGACCGACGCCCGCGTCGCCGACATGCTGGCGGGCACCTCCCGCAAGCCGGATGAGGTCGTCGGGCGCATGCAGCCGACCACCAATCGCGGCCTGTGGGAATATACGGTCGAAAAGGTCGCCGTGAATGCGGTCATGGCCGGAGCGTCGCCCGAATATTTCCCGGTCATCCTGGCGCTGGCGGCGGCCCAGGTTTCCGCACGCGGCTCGACGTCCTCGTCGGCTGCGGCGATGGCGGTCGTCAACGGGCCTGTCCGCAACGAGATCGGCATGAATTGCGGCGTCGGCGCGCTCGGCCCTTATAGCCATGCCAACGCCACGATCGGCCGCGCCTTCGGGTTGCTGTCGCAGAACCTCCAGGGCGGCTCGGTTCCCGGCGAGACCTTCATGGGATCGCTCGGCAACAACTACACCTACAACAACCTGACATTTGCTGAAAACGAGGAGCGCAGTCCGTGGGAGCCGCTGCATGTGCAGAAGGGCTTCGACGCCCGGACGAGCACCGTCAGCCTCTTCCACGGCTGCCGTTCCACCACATTCAGCCTCGGCCTGCGCAAGGAATATTGGCGCGAACATGTGCGCGACATGCTGCTCGGTACCGATGCGATCACCGCGCCGACCCTCGTGCTCGATCCGATCTGCGCAAGGCAGTTCATCGATCGCGGCGGTTTCGTCAACAAGCAGGACCTGCTCGACTTTATCTACGAGGCGGCGCAGATGCCGGCCGGCCGCTATTGGGATCTGCAGCTCGTGCAGAACTATATCTATCCCCGCGCCACCTTCGGCGAGGAGCCGATGGCCGGCAAGCTGAAGCCGGGCAAGGACGAGCTCATCCATATCTTCCGGCCGCAGGATATCAACGTCGTGGTCGTCGGCGGCGAGTCCAACGGCTATTGGCAGATCTACGGCGCGCATTACCGCACCACCGTTTCCATCGACGATTGGCGCTGACGATGGCGAACGATTACGACATCGTGGTCATCGGCGCCGGCGTGGCGGGGCTCAACGCCGCGATCGCTGCCGCCCGGCATGGCGCGCGCACGATGATCATCGACATGCTCGGCGCCGGCGGCCAGGTGATCAATGTCGACTGCATCGACAATTTTCCGGGCCCTGCCGAAGGCATGTCCGGTTTCGAGCTCGGCCCGATGCTGCAGATGCAGGCGGACGAGGCGGGTGTCGAATTCGCGCTCGACACGATCGCGACCATCTCCAGGACGGAGACCGGCTTTCGCATCGCCGGCGCAGACCTCGATCTTTCGGCAGGCGCGGTGATCATCGCAGCCGGCTCGGTCAAGCGAACGCTCGGCATTCCGGGCGAGGCGGAGTTCGAGGGACGCGGCGTTTCCCATTGCGCGTCCTGCGACGGCCCGCTGATGCGCGGCAGGCAAGTCTGCATCATCGGCGGCGGGGATTCGGCATTGGATGAGGCTTTGGCGCTCGTCCCGCACGCCGCCCGCATCACGGTCATCCATCACGGTTCACGCCTCACTGCCAGCGCCGCGCTCCAGGCGAAAGCGCAGGAAGCGGGCAATATCGAGGTTAGGCTGAACACGGTCGCGACCGCGATCCGCGGCGAGGACGGCGTCAGCGCGGTCACCGTGCGCGATCTTTCTGCCGGCACGGAGAGCGACATTCCCTGCCATGGCGTGTTCGTCTATGTCGGGCTGGCCCCCAATACCGCTTTCCTCGGTAGCGCAGTGACGCTTGCATCCGATGGCCGGATCGTCGTCGATCTCGACATGCAGACCTCGGTGCCCGGCATTTTCGCCGCCGGCGATATCCGGAGCCGTTCGGTCGCGCATCTGGCGGCCTCAGCCGGTGACGGGGTAACGGCGGCGATCTCTGCGGTGCGCCATCTTGCGGCGGCCGGCATCGGAGAGCCGGTTAAACATCATGCATCGGCGGGGTGACCGAGATGAACGTGCAGCTCAAAGGCAAGCAGGGCAAACCGAGCGTTCGCGACGCGATCGAGCAGGATATCGTCACGGGCTTCTATTCCCCAGGCGACCGGCTCGACGAAGCAGGGCTTGCCGCCCGGCACCAGGTGTCCCGCACGCCGGTGCGCGAGGCGCTGATCCAGCTCAGCACCATGGGCCTCGTCAAGATGGTGCCCAATCGTGGCGCCTTCGTCACCCAGCTGACGATCACCGAACTCGTCGAGATGTTCGAGGTGATGGGCGAACTCGAGGCCATGTGCGCCCGGCTTGCCGCCCGCCGCATCCGGCCGGAACAGCTGGAACGGCTCGAAGAGGCGCAGGCCGCCTGCGCCACGGCCCAGCAGGCTGGAAATTCGGACGACTATTATTATGCCAATGCGGAATTCCACCGGCTGATCTACGAGGCAAGCGGCAACGGCTTTCTCGCGGAGAACGCCCATGCGCTGCAGCGGCGGCTGAAGCCCTACCGGCGCCTGCAATTGCGGGTTCCGGGTCGCGTCAACAGTTCGTTGTCGGAGCACGAGGAGGTGCTTGCAGCGATCCGTGCCCGCGATGATGTCCGCGCCCGCGACGCGATGCGCAACCACGTGGTCATCCAGGGCGAATATTTCAGCGACTTCCTGGCGCTGATGCGCCCGGTGGAACGCCAACTGATCCCCGGCGAATGATGAGGAGCATCGCCATCGGGGTCGAGCGGCGCCGAACGAACGCATGAATTTTTAAGCTCGGGAGGGTCGAGCTTGTCGCCGGCCATGGGCCGGATCAACGGGAGGAGAGATCATGAAGCATGCCATGACTTATGTGGCCGGCCTGGTTCCGGCATTCTTGCTGGCGGCCGGTCTTGCCGGCGCGGCTGAAATGACGGCCGGCGAAAAGCAACTCTACGACGCCGCCAAGAAGGAAGGTTCGGTCACCTGGTACGTCTCGCAGACGACCACCGAGTTCGCCGACGGAATGTGCGGTCTGTTCAAGAAGAAATATGCCGGCGTCGAGTGCAACGTGGTGCGCGCCTCCGGCCAGGTCATCTTCCAGCGTCTCGTGCAGGAACTGCAGGCCAAGGCGGTGCAGGGCGACCTGATGTCGACCAATGACGACGGGCAGATGCTGCAGCTGAAGGAGCAGGGCGCGCTTGCCCAGTTCGCGCCGGAAAACCTGAAAGACATGGTGCCGGAGCTTCGCGCGCTGGCCGACAAGGAGAACTACTGGATCACCTCAGGCGTCTCGCCGCTCGTCATCGCCTACAACACCAAGCTGGTGACCGAGGCGGAGGCGCCGAAGAACTGGACCGATCTTGCCGATCCCAAGTGGAAGGGCCAGGTCGCCATCGGCCACCCGAGCTTCTCCGGCAGCGTCGGGCTCTGGACGATCCTGATGAACGATCTCTACGGCTGGGACTTCTTCACCAAGATCGAGAAGAACAAGCCGCAGATCGGCCGTTCGGTAGCCGACGGCCACAATCTCGTCGCATCGGGCGAACGCAAGGTGGCGCTGGCGCCGCTGCCGCTGATCCTGTCGGATTCTATCCTCAAGAAGGTGCCGATCGGCGTCATCTATCCGACAGACGGTGCCCTGCTGCCGCCTTCGGCAACCGCGATCATGAAGGACGCGCCGCATCCGAATGCCGCGCGGCTGTTCGAGAATTTCCTGCTCGGGCCGGAAATCGCCGAATACTTCGCCAAGGACTACCGTTACCCGCTGCGGGCCGGTGTGCCGCTCGCCGAAGGCATGCGTCCGCTCGACAGCTACAAGACGAAGTCGATTGCGACGGTTGACGGCATCAAGAAGCTGCCGGAAGTCCAGGAAAAGTTCCGCGACACGTTCGGGATCTGAACCGCGTCCGGAGGCTGGCTCCAACTGGCCTCCGCCACCACCACGCCCGATGGCGTGACCTGTTTCCGACGCCTCCAGTGACAAAGCGAGCGCCGATCATGACGAGTGTTTCCCATCCCGTGTCCACCACCTGGTCGCAAGACCAGCCGGCGAAGGTGCGCGTGCCCTGGCACCAGCGGCTGCAACCGGCCAATCTGCTCTGGCTGTTCCTGGCCGGGATCCTGGTCGTGCTGATCGTCGCGCCAATGTGGACGCTCGTCGTCTCCAGCTTCACCGATGCCAAGACGGGCGGCTGGACGCTTCACAACTATGTCGAGGCCTATGGCAAGGAACGCCATATCACGGCGCTCACCAACACGCTGAAAATGGGCGCCGTCGTCGTCGTGCTGAAACTGGCCTTCGGCGTGCCGCTCGCCTGGGCCTGTACGCGAACCGACATGCCCGGCCGCAACTTCGTGCGCTACAGCGTGTTCGGCGCCTTCATCATGCCGCCCTATCTCGCCGGCGTCGGCTGGATCTTGCTCGCCGGCCCCAATACCGGCTGGATCAACCGCGTCTGGCACAGCCTTTCCGGCTCGACCGAGCCGCTGGTCAACATCTTCTCCTTCGGCGGCCTGGTGCTGGTCACCGCGATTGGCGGCTTCTTCCTGGTCTTCGTGCTGGTGAGCTCGGCTTTCGAGATGATCAATTCGGAGATGGAGGATGCCGCCAATATTCTCGGCGCCGGACCGTTCAAGACGGCAATGAAAGTGACCTTCCCGCTCGTCATGCCGGCGATCATCGGGTCCGCGCTTCTGTCCTTCCTCGGTGCGATCGCGCTCTACGGCGTGCCGGCGCTGATCTCTATCCCGGCTCGATATCCGGTCGTGGTCATCCAGCTCACCGAGTTCTTTTCGTTCCCGCTCAGAATCCAGGTGGCGGCCGCCTATTCAATCCCGCTGTTGCTGATCACGGCCGCAATGCTCGGGCTGCAGAAATTGATCCTGCGCCGCAAGGGCTATGTCTCGGTCAGCGGCAAGGGCGGCGAGCGTCGCATCGTCAAGCTCGGCAGATGGCGCTGGGTATTGTTTGCCTATTGCTTCTGCGTGGTGGCGCTGTCGGTGCTGATGCCGCTGTTCGTGCTGCTGCTCGCTGCCTTCTCGGACTCCTGGACGACCGGCTTCTCGTTCAGCAACCTCACGCTTTCCAACTTCCATTACGTGCTCTTCGAGCATTCCAGCTCGCAGAAGGCCCTGGTCGGCAGCATCGGCCTCGGCATCGTGGCTGCGACGGTGGCGATCACGCTGGCTTTGTTCATCGCCTATATCGTGCAGCGCAGGCTGATCCCTTTCTCGGGCCTGCTCGCCTTCCTGGCGGTCTCGCCCTATGTGGTGCCAGGCATCGTGCTTGCCATCGGCTTTTATGCCGCCTATGCCCTGCCGCCGATCGCGCTTTACGGCACCTATACGATCATGGCGCTCGCCTTCGTCACCCGTTTCCTGCCGATCGCCTTCACTACCAGTTCGGCCGGCGTGCGCAGCATCCATCCCGAAATGGAGGAAGCGGTGCGGATCCTCGGCGGCGGACGGGTGACGGCGCTGCGGCATGTGGTTGGTCCGCTTCTCAAGCGGACGCTTGCCGGCGGCTGGCTGCTGATCTTCGTGCCGGCGGCACAGGAACTCTCAACCGCCATCTTCCTGGTCGGTCCCACCACGCGCGTCGTTTCCGTCGTGCTGCTCGATCTCAGCGAGGAAGGCGAGCTCGAAAAGCTCGCGGCGCTGGGCTCTCTGTTGTTGATTATCATTGTCGCAGTCGTCGCACTCGGGATGCGTTATCTCGGACGCGACTTCATGTTGAGGAGAAGCTAATGGACGGACTTGTCCTCAGGAAATTGGGCCGCCGTTTCGGTGCCGTCGATGCGGTTCTGGATTTCGACCTGCATATCAAGCCCGGCGAATTCGTCTCGCTGCTCGGCCCTTCCGGCTGCGGCAAGACGACGACGCTTCGGATGATCGCCGGCTTCATCGACCCGACCTCCGGTTCGATCGAACTCGACGGCAAGATATTGTCGGCGCCTTCCGGTTCCGTGCCGCCGGAAAAGCGCGGCATGTCGATGATCTTCCAGTCCTACGCGATCTGGCCGAACATGACCGTCTCGCAGAACGTCGCCTTCGGCCTCAACCTGCGCAAACTGCCCTCGGACGAAGTCAAGAAACGCGTCGGCGCGGTGCTCGAAACCGTGCGGATGAGCCATCTCGCCGACCGTTACCCGGCCGAGCTATCCGGCGGCCAGCAACAGCGTGTGGCGCTCGCCCGCGCCGTCGTCATCCGCCCGGCGGTGCTGCTGCTCGACGAACCGCTTTCGAACCTCGATGCAAACCTGCGTGAGGAAATGCGCTTCGAGATCAAGCGCATGCATGACGAGTTCAAGATCACCTCGGTCTACGTCACCCACGACCAGGGCGAGGCGATGGTGACGTCCGATCGCATCGCCGTGATGAACAACGGCCGCCTCGAACAGATCGACACACCTTACGCACTGTACAGCCGGCCGAAGACGCGCTTCGTGGCGAGCTTCATCGGCCGCACCAATTTCCTCTCCGGCAATTGCGGCAACCACATGATCGATTTTGCCGGCTTCAGCGTGCCGCTGGCGATGATCGGCGAGGAGGTGACCGGGGGCGGCCCGATCACGGTCTCGATCCGCCCGCAGGCGATGAAGCTCTCGGCGACCGAAGTGCCAAGGGACAAGGTCATAAACCTGCAGGGTTCGGTTCAGCAATCCGCCTTCCTCGGCGAAACCTGGGATTACGTCTTCCAGTCGAAGGACAGCGGGTTGCAGTTCCGGGTCGCAGCACCGCCGGCCGATGTCTTCCAGGTCGGCGCGCCGGCCTGGCTGCAGATCGACCCGGCGCAGATCGTGCCGATCGCGGATTGAGGCCGGGCTCGATCCGCGGTCTTTCGCCCGAATAGGTCAAGACGAGGAAAGCGGCGTTGAACCTTTGGCGCCGGTCCTGTATCGGTGTCACATCCGCGACGGAGACGTCGGGCAGGAACAACGCAGGACGGAATTTCGATCTTCGATGCTGACGAAAAAAGGAAAATACGGGCTCAAGGCGCTTGTCCACCTTGCGCAGCTTGAACCCGGCAAGACCGCCTTTGTCAGCGACATTGCCCAGCAGAACAACATCTCCAAGAAATTCCTCGACGCGATCCTGCTCGAACTGCGCAAGGGAGGCATGCTGCGCTCGAAGAAAGGCCCCGGCGGCGGTTATGCGCTGTCGAAGCCCGCGTCCCAGATCTATGTCGGCCAGGCGGTCCGTATCCTCGACGGTCCGCTGGCGCCGATCCGCTGCGCCAGCAAGACGGCTTTCGAGGCCTGCGACGACTGCGACCACCCGGAAGACTGTCAGATCCGCCATTCGATGACGGAAGTGCGGGATGCGATCGCCGCCGTGCTCGACAACATGACGTTGGAACAAATGGTTGCCAAGCGCTCCAGCGGGCTGCTGGACGAACCCGAGATCAACAGCAAACAGGGTTAGAATTGCCCGTTGGGCCGAGGCACGTTGCCGTTCAGGTGAAAATCGCCGATCGCATGATGTTTCCAGCGCACAGGATCATGCACCGTGTGGGTGCGGGCGTTGCGCCAGTGCCGGTCGAGGTTCAGGTCTTCCTTGGTCGCCGAGGTTCCTGCAAGTTCGAACAGGCCGTTGGTGGCGTCAAGTGCGGCCTCCGTCGTCAGGATCTTTGCTGCGGCGACGCTGAGCGATGCCTCGATCGCCGTCTCGGATGACGGGTTGATCTGCGCGACATCGACCTTGCGGCCGGCCCGTTCGAGAACCGCGCCTGCCGCTTCCAGCTTGACGGCAATCGAACCGGTCCGCGCAATGGTCAGCGGATCGGCAGTTGCGGTTTCCACGCCGACATTGCGAATGCCGCGGGATTTGCCTCGCACGAAGCCGATCATGTCGGCGAAGGCGGCACGGGCGATCCCGAGATCGACGGCGGCATGCAGAAGCTGGCCGAGCGAGCCAAGCGGTGCATGCCGCTCGAAACTCCGGTAGTAGCTGATCACCGAATCCGCAGAAACGTAGACGTTGTCGATCAGCACCGTGCCGCTCGCGGTGGTGCGCTGGCCGAACCCGTCCCAGTCGTCGACGATGGTCAGACCTTCCGCATCGTGCGGCACGATCGCCATGACCACCCGCCCCTGAGGATCGAGACCGAAGATGGCCACCCAGTCGGCAAACAGGGCGCCGGTCGAATAATATTTGCGCCCGGTGATCCGATAACCGGCTCCATCCGCCACCAGCCGGGTTTCGATATCGCCGGCTGCCTTGGTGCCGGATTCGGCGAGGGCATTGCCGAAATGCTCGCCGGCGAGCGCCCGGGCGAAGAAATACTTCTTCTGCTCCTCGGAACCGGCAAGACGCAGGGCTTCGAGAATGGAGAAGTGGTTCTGCGGGATCTGCCCGACCGACGCATCGGCTTCGGACAGGATGGCGATCACTTCCGCCAGGAAGGCGTTGGAAATGTCGGCACCGCCGTATTCGGCGGGCACGGTGATCCCGAGCAGCCCCGATTGGGCAACCAGTTCCATCTCCTCATGCGGCAGCAGCCTTTGCCGGTCGCGGAGGCTCGAACCTTCGGCGATCCGCGCGGAGAGCCCCTTCGCCACCTCGATCGCCTGGTCCTCGGTCGCGAGGTATGGAGCGACTGCTCTGATCTTTCCTGCCAAATGGAAAATCCTGCTCATGTGCGCTTCCCCGGTTAAGCCTGTCATTGAGCCATGCTGCAAAGGTCCAGAGAAGGAATAAAGCTTCAATTGCAGGCGCCGAACGGAGCGAATTTTCTCTTTTTTGCGGCCTGAAAGAGAGATTTCTGGATTGTCACGCCAAGTTGAGCACAAGGAGAGAGAATTTCTCCGGCGTAATGCGATTGGCGCAACAACGTTGCTTAGCACGCACGCGGGGAATGCCTACTTTAGGGTGACCAGCCGTTTCTCTTTCCCAACAGAGCGCCTCCCATGACAAAATCCCTGCACCTCACCGCTTTCATGCGTCCCGTCAGCCTGCATACCGGCGCATGGCGCTATCCCGGCGCCTATCCGGATGCCAACTTCAATTTCGGGCACATCAAGTCCTTCATCCAGAAGCTGGAGTCCGCCAAGTTCGACGCCTTTTTCATGGCCGATCATCTGGCGGTGCTGAACATGCCGGTGGAGGCTCTGAAGCGCAGCCATACGGTGACGTCGTTCGAGCCGTTCACGCTGCTGTCGGCGCTGGCCGCCGTCACCGAGAAGATCGGGCTTGCGGCAACCGCATCGACCACGTTCGACGAACCCTATCACGTCGCCCGCCGGTTCGCCTCGCTCGACCATATCAGCAACGGCCGGGCGGCCTGGAACATCGTCACAACCTCCAACCCGGATTCCGCCCGCAATTTCGGCCTCGACGACCATGTCGAACACGGCGAGCGCTACAAGCGGGCGCGAGAGTTCTATGACGTCGTCACCGGCCTGTGGGACAGCTTTGCCGACGACGCATTCATCCGCGACCAGCAAACCGGCATCTTCTTCGATCCGGAAAAGATGCACGTACTCGATCACAAGGGCGAAGAGCTCAGCGTGCGCGGGCCGCTCAACATCGCCCGGCCGGTGCAGGGCTGGCCGGTGATCGTGCAGGCGGGGCAGTCGGAACCGGGACGCCAGCTCGCGGCCGAGACCGCCGAACTGGTCTTCTGTTCGCCCCGCGATCTCGCCGCCGCCAAGGCGCTCTACGGAGATATCAAGGGTCGGATGGGCGCCGCCGGGCGCAATCCCGACCATATGAAGATTCTGCCGGCCGCATTCATCGTCGTCGGCGATACGGTCGAAGAGGCGAAGGCGAAGCGGGCGAAACTCGACAGCCTCGTGCATTACGACAGCGCCATCGCCTCGCTGTCGATCGCGCTCGGCCATGACGCCTCCGGTTTCGACCCGGACGGCCCGCTGCCGGAGATCCCGGAAACCAATGCCAGCAAGTCCGGCCGCGCCCAGGTCCTGAAACTCGCCGAGCAGGAGAAGCTGACGGTGCGCCGGCTCGCGCAGCGTTACGGCGGTTATTCGGGCCTTGCCTTCGTGGGCACGCCGCAAACCATTGCCGACGAGATGCAGGCCTGGCTTTCGGAAGAGGCCAGCGACGGTTTCACGGTCGTCTTTCCGTACCTGCCGCAGGGCCTGGACGACGTGACACAGCGTGTCATCCCCGAGCTCCAGCGCCGCGGCATCTTCCGCCGCGACTATGAGGGAACAACGCTTCGTGAACACCTCGGCCTGCCGCGACCGGTCAATCGCTTCTTTCCCTGACGGATTACGGGCCGGAACGTTGCAAAGATCGTCATTTCGCCAACCGCCACATTCCGGACATAATTATTTCAAATGCGTCAACGAATTAGTATAGGGTTTTGATAGACTACGTTGACCGGAACGGTATTTAGCCGGAAAGTTGGGGTGCGTGATGTTCAACCGACTGGAGGCTGACGATGATTGCTGGTGGCTTATCCCTGTTTGGATTTGATCTGTTCGGACCGACCCGCCGTTCGCCCGGCAAGACGGACGCGGACAGCGCGGAACGCAAGACGCTCGAAAAGGTGCGCGGGGACCGCGACGAGAACCGCGATCCCGATCGGGAACATTCGGAAAGCTTCTTCTGGGGCATGTATCCCGTCTATTGAGGCCGGGCCGTTCCTCTACGAGGCGGCTGCCTGACAGATAAAGAAAAGGCCGGCGAAGCCATCCGCTTCGCCGGCCTTGATGTTTCCGCCGAACCGATATCAGGCGGTCGGCTGCCTGGTCTTGCGCAGATAGGGCAGGACGGTGTCGAACGAACCGAAGCGGGTGATCGCGTCTTCGTTGGAGACGGCGGCGGTGATGATCACGTCCTCGCCCTGCTTCCAGTTGGCCGGTGTCGCCACCTGATGCTTGGCGGTGAGCTGGATCGAATCGATCGCCCGCAGGATCTCGTCGAAGTTACGGCCGGTGGTCATCGGGTAGGTGAGGATCAGCTTGATCTTCTTGTCCGGCCCGATGACGTAGACCGAGCGCACCGTCGCATTGTCGGCGGGCGTGCGGCCTTCCGAGCTTTCGCCTGCCGCGGCGGGCAGCATGTCGTAGAGCTTGGCGACGTTGAGGTCGCGGTCGCCGATCAGGGGGTACTCCACTTCGAAGCCGGTGGCGGTCTTGATGTCGTCCTTCCACTTGCCGTGGCTTTCGACCGGATCGACGGAGATTCCGACGATTTTGACGCCACGCTTGCGAAATTCGCCTTCAAGCCCTGCCATGGCGCCGAGTTCGGTCGTGCAGACCGGGGTGAAGTTCTTCGGATGGGAAAACAGCACGGCCCAGCCGTTGCCGATCCAGTCGTGGAAATGGATCGTCCCCTGCGTGGTCTCGGCTGTGAAATCCGGTGCGATATCGTTGATGCGAAGGCTCATATCTCGGCTCCCTTGAATTGTTTCGTGATTGGCGTGTTTGCAGATCCGGCAGCCTGGCGCCCGGTCGTCGACTGATCGTCAAGATTCTAACGAAAACGCTCCTGCTCTCCGGCTGCACTTGCAATTGTCGACCGCCATGTCCGTGCCAATGGCATGAAGCCCCGGACATTTCCGATCGATGGCAGGATACTATCCTCTTCCGAATTTGACGCGACCTCGTTTGTTCCAAAATGCCGCTGCGAAAGAGTGTAGCTTTCCAAACGAGGCCGATTTCGGCGCGTTCCATCATCCATGCCCGGGATGAACCTCAGCGGCGATAGCCGAGCGCCCGGCTGATATCGTCCGCAGCGCTTCGGACCATCAGCAGGAAGCCTTCGCGCCGCTCGTTGTAGCGCACCGTCGGAACGCCGAGATTGAGGGCGGCGACGACCCCGCCGCTGCCGTCGAAGATCGGCGCGGCAATGCCGGTGGAGCCGGTGACGAATTCCTGATCGTTCAGCGCATAGCCATCCCGGCGGACCTTCACGAGCACCTCTCGGATGCGTTCGATATCGGTTACTGTATACCGGGTATAGGAAAGGAGTTGAACGCGGGAGAGATAGTGTTCCAGCTCTTCCTTCGGCGTGAAGGCAAGCAGCACGCGGCCGGTTGCCGTGCAATAGGCGGCGATCGCTGCGTCGAGGTTGACGTCGTAGCGCACCCGATGCCGGCTGACGCATTTCGCCAGCCGCCTGATGTCGCAATGGGCATTCATCGTTGCGAGCAGGATGGTCTCGCCGGATTCGTCACGCAGCTTTTCCATGAAAGGTTTTGCCACGACGACCAGGGGCTCTTCGTGACGCCGGAAGGGAAAGCCGTGGCGGCTGGCTTCCACCAGCATGTAACGGCCGGCATCGTCCTGGACCACATGGCCACGGGCAGCGAGCGTCTGCACGAGACCGTGCGCGCTGCTTTTCGGAAAGGAGAGATCGCGCACGATCTGGGCAAGCGGCACTGCTTCCCGCCGGGACGCCATATACTCCAGGAGGTCGAGAATCCGGCCCGCGCTTTTGATTTCGGAGTTCATGTATGTGAACGAAACCCCCATTGATGGTCATCGGATCGGCTCATAACAATTCTGCCTAGAAAGCAGCCACCCCCATTTCGGGGTGCCGCGCTGAGAGGACGAACGATCTCATGAATGCGCCGAATAAGCAAAACGATGCCTCCGAACCTTGGACCTGGCCGGATAGTGTCTGGCAGCAAAAGATTCAGAAGGTGCGCGCCGGGCGCTCCCTGAGACCGGCGAAATGGAAAAACGGCGCACGCATGGCAGTGGCATTGTCCTTCGATTCCGATCACGAGACGATGGAGCTGAAAAACGGGGGCATGTCCTTTGGCACGATGAGCCGCGGCCAGTATGGCGCCCGCGCCGGCATGCCGCGCATCCTGAGCCTACTCGAAAAATACTCCGTGCCTGCCTCCTTCTTCATGCCGGCCGTCTCGGCGATGATCAATGCGGAAGAGGTGAAGACCGTGGTTTCGTCGGGCCACGAGCTTGGAATCCATAGCTGGATACACGAATTCAACTCCCGGCTCGACGAGATGACGGAACGGGATCTGGCGCTGCGCGCCGCCGACACTCTCGAACGACTGTCCGGTATCCGCCCGGTCGGCATGCGCACCGCATCCTGGGATTTCAGCCCCCATACGCTGAAGATCGCTCGCGAGATGGGCTTGCTCTACGACAGCTCGCTGATGGCCGACGAGGAGCCTTACGAACTTCTGGAAGACGGCGAGCCGACCGGCGTGGTGGAAATCCCGGTCGAATGGATCCGCGACGACGCACCTTACGTGGCGATGGACCGGATGACCGGCGCGCGGCCCTATGGCGGCCCGGCCATGGTGCTGGACATCTTCGCACGCGAGCTGGAAGTCGCCTGGGAAGAGGGCGGTCTGTTCCAGCTCACCATGCACCCGCATCACGTCGGGCACCGGTCGCGGATCTTCATTCTGGAAGAGATCATTCGGCTCGCCAGGTCGAAGGGCGACATCTGGTTCTGCACCCATGCGGAACTGGCCCGCTACTGTGCCGACGAGGCCGGGCTCAAGACCGCCGAGAGGGCGGCGTAAACAGTTCTTGAATACAGCAGCAACAACAATGAGGGTAAGGAACATGTCTGCCAAATTCGCATCCATAGGCGCCATGCTGTTGGCGCTCACCGCGTCGACCGCGCTTGCGCAAACCAAGGATACGCTGACCATCGATCTGCCGAACGACGCGGCGACACTCGATCCGCATCTGCAGTGGAATACCGACAGCTACTCGATCTACCGCAATATCTTCGACAACCTGCTGACCCGCGATGCGAAGGGCGAGATCGTTCCGCAGGTCGCCAAATCCTGGAAATATCTGGACGACAAGACGATCGAATTCCAGATCCGCGACGACGTGACGTTCCAGGACGGCACGAAGCTGACCGCAGAGGACGTCGCTTTCTCGATCAACCGCATCATCGATCCGAAGCTGAAGAGCCCGCAGCTCTCGCAGTTCGACCAGATCGCCAAGGCGGAGGCGGTGAGCCCGACCGTGGTCAAGATGACCACCAAGTCGGCCTATCCGGCGCTGCTTGCCCAGCTTGTCAAGCTTTCGATCGTGCCGAAGGCCTATGTCGAAAAGGTCGGCGACCAGGAATTCAACGTCAAGCCGATGGGTTCCGGCCCCTACAAGATGGCCAACTGGCAGAAGGGCGTTCAGACCGAGCTCGAAGCCTATGCCAGCTACTGGCGCACCAAGCCGCCGTTCCAGAAGGTGGTCTTCCGCACCGTGCCCGACGTCTCGACCCGCATCGCCGACCTGAAGACCGGCAAGGCCGACCTCGTCCGCGACGTGCCGCCGGACCAGGCCGAAAGCATCAAGAGCGACAGCAATTCTCAGGTCCTCTCGGTCCCGACCGAGCGCATCGGCTACCTGTTCATCAATGCGCAGGGCGGCGTCACCAAGGACGTCCGCGTCCGCCAGGCGATCGCCTATGCGATCGACCGCCAGGCGCTCGTCGAAGCGCTGCTCGAAGGTTACGGCAAGCCGGTGGAAGTCCTCGGCGCCGAACCGGTCTTCGGTTATACCGACAAGGTCAAGGGTTACGAATACAATCTCGACAAGGCGAAGGAACTGGTGAAGGCAGCGGGCGCGGAAGGCGCCACGGTCGAATTCCTGACCTCCCCGGCCTATAGCCGGGCGACCGTCGAGGCGATCCAGCAGATGGTCAACGAGACCGGCCTCAAGGTTGAAATCTCCTCGAGCGACCAGGCGACCTTCCTGAAGCGCCGCCAGGGCGATCCGGCCAATGCCGGCGGCCTCGCCTTCGGCGCCTGGTCCTGCGCCTGCCAGGACGTCGATGGAGTGATTTTCCCGCTGTTCCGTACCGGCAGCATCTGGGCCAAGTATTCGAACACCAAGTTCGATGAGGCGGTCGACAAGGCGCGCGTCATCCTCGATCAGAAGGAGCGCCTGAAGCTCTATGAGCAGGCCTACCAGATCTTGAAGGACGACGTGCCGGGCATGGGCCTCTACCAGGCCTATGCGCTCTATGGTGCGAGCAAGAAGCTGAAGTGGCAGCCGACCGCCAACGAAGCCATGTTCGTCACCGACATGAGCTGGCAGCAGTAACAGACGGATAACGCGACCATGTTGAGATACGCCGTCGAACGATTGATACAGGCGATCATTGCGATCTTCGGCGTTCTCACCATCGTCTTCGTCGTCATGCACCTCTCGGGCGATCCGACCCTGCTGCTGGTGCCGCAGGACGCATCGGCCGAGATGATCGCCCAATTGCGCAGCCAGCTCGGTTTCGACCGGCCGATCTGGGTGCAGTATCTCGAATATCTCGGCGGCCTTGCGCATTTCGATTTCGGCATTTCCGTCGTCCAGCGGGTGCCGGCATTCGATATCGTCGTTTCACGCGTGCCCTATACGGCGATGCTCGCCGCCGGGGCACTGGTGGTGGCGATCGGCATGGGCATTCCGGCCGGCATCGTCATGGCGACACGCCGCGGCGGCTGGCTCGAACGGCTGCTGACCGCGATCGTCGTCACCGGCCAGAGCGTGCCGACCTTCCTGTCCGGCATCGTGCTGATCTTCCTTTTCGGCGTGACGCTGCGCTGGCTGCCGACCTCCGGCTCGGGCGATTTCGCATCGCTGATCATGCCTTCCATCGCGCTTGGGGCGATCTCCATGTCGACCTTCGCCCGCATGACACGGATTTCGATCATCGACGAACTCGGCAAGGACTATGTCAGGGCAGGGCGCGCCCGCGGCCTGTCGCTCGGTTCCGTCGTGTTCCGCCATGTGCTGCGCAATGCGGCGATCCCGGTGATCACCATCGCCGCGCTCGAAATCGGCAACCTGCTGGCCGGCGCGGTCATCGTCGAGACCGTCTTCGCCTGGCCGGGCATCGGCCAGCTCGCCATCCAATCCATCCAGTCGCGCGACTTCCTGGTCGTCCAGGTGATCGTGCTTCTGATTTCCTTCGTTTATGTGCTGACCAGCGTGATTGCGGATTTCGTCTACGCGCTTGTCGATCCGCGCATCCGTCTGGCCCGATAGGAGAAGGCTTTGAGTACCGCCGTCATCGCTCTTCGCCAACGCCTTCGCCGGATCCCCATTTCGGTCATCCTCGTGTCGATCGTCTTCCTGGTGATCGTGCTTCTGGCGATCTTCGCGCCCTGGGTGGCGCCAGCCGACCCCAATCGGCAGAACCTGCTCGGACGCCTGAAGCCGCCGGGCTTCGAGATGCGCGGCATCACCTACTGGCTCGGCACCGACGATCTCGGCCGCGATCTGTTGTCGCGCACGCTTTACGGGGCAGGCGTCTCGCTCTCCGTCGCCGTGCTTTCCGTGGTCGTCTCGTCGCTGGTCGGCGTGACGCTCGGCATGATCGCCGGCTGGTTCCGCGGCAAGATCGAGATCCTGATCATGCGCCTCGTCGACATCATGATGTCGATCCCGGCAATCCTGCTCGCGGTGCTCACCGTCGCGGTGCTCGGTCCCGGCTTCCTGAAACTGGTGCTGGTTCTCGGCCTCACCCGCTGGCCGCGCTACACCCGCGTCGCCTATGCCCAGACGCTGCAGGTGGCGAACCTGCCGTTCATCAAGGCGTCCGAACTTGCGGGGGCGGGGGCAGCGCGCATTCTCTTCCATCACATCCTGCCGAATATCGCAGGCCCGGTGCTGATCGTCGCCACCGCCGAGTTCGGCCTGATGATCCTGATGGAAGCGGGCCTGTCCTTCCTCGGCCTCGGCATCCAGCCGCCGGCTTCGAGCTGGGGTTCGATCATGAGCGTCGGCCGTCAATATATCGAACGGGCCTGGTGGATCGTCGCTTTTCCCGGCGCCTGTCTCTTCCTGCTCGTCTTTTCCGTCAACGTGCTTGGCGACTGGTTGCGAGACCAGCTCGACCCACGTTCCCGTAGCCGTTGAGGTTTCAAGTCATGGAATTCGAAAACAAGACCATCGTCATCACCGGCGCAGCCGGCATATTCGGCCGCTGGATCGCCGCCTACTTCGCTCGGGAAGGCGCGCGCCTCTGCCTCAGCGACATCCGCATGGACGGGCTGGAAAAGGCGGTTTCCGAGCTCGGCCTCGACCGCTCCAAGGTTCTTCTGCATGCGACCGAGCTGACCAGCGACGCCTCGATGCTCGAACTCGTCGATCTCGTGAAGCGCGAGTGGAAGGCGCCGGACATCCTCGTCAACAATGCCGGCATCTACACCCGCTTCAGCCTGCTCGAGATGGAATTTTCCGACTGGGACCGCGTCTTCGGCGTCAACCTGCGTGCGCCCTTCGTGCTGTCGCGCGAGTTTGCCAAGCTGATGATCGCGGAAGGCAAAGCCGGTTCGATCGTCAACATTTCCTCGGGTGCTGCCCGCAAGATGACCCAGAACGGCGTTCCCTACTGCACGTCGAAGACGGCTATCGAACGTCTGTCCAAGGGTTTCGCCATGGAGCTTGCCGAATACGGCATCCGCGTCAACGTGGTCGAGCCGGGTTTTGCGCCGGGCAGCGAGGTGAGCGAGCTTTCCGACGACTACGTCACCAACATGCTGAAGAACATTCCGCTCGGCCGCGCCAGCGGTCCGGAGGATGCG
This sequence comes from Hyphomicrobiales bacterium, assembly GCA_900471605.1. GTDB lineage: Bacteria > Pseudomonadota > Alphaproteobacteria > Rhizobiales > Rhizobiaceae > Neorhizobium. The sequence continues at coordinate 88,077 of UCEY01000021.1, forward strand.
CCGGGCGCGATCGCCTATCTCTGCTCGGAAAAGGCAGCCTTCATCACCGGCGCCGTGATCAGCGTCGACGGCGGCAATTCGATCGGCAATTACAAACGCCCCGAACGGGCGAAGACGGCAGGCTGAGGAGAGATGATGGACGCCGCCACCCCGCTGCTTTCCGTCGACAGGCTGACCATCGATATCGGTGGCGCCAATGTCGTCGACGACGTCTCCTTCACGGTCGCGCCCGGCAAGGTCATGGCGCTGGTGGGCGAGTCGGGCTGCGGCAAGTCGCTGACCTCCTATGCCATGCTCGGCCTGCTGCCGCCGGCGGCCCGGCGCACCGCCGGCCGGATCATGCTCGAAAACACCGATCTCGCGGCACTTTCCGAGCGGCAGTTCCGCAAGGCGCGCGGCAAGGACATCTCGATCATCTTCCAGGAACCGAGCGCATCGCTCGACCCGCTGACGACGGTCGGTTCGCAGATTGCCGAGGCTTACCGGGTCCACCACGGCGTCTCCAGGACGGAGGCCTATGAAAAGGCGCGGCAGATGCTGGTCGATGTCGGCATCCCCGACCCGACACGGCGGCTGGACCAGTATCCGTTCGAACTGTCCGGCGGCATGTGCCAGCGCATCATGATCTCGATCGCGCTGATCTGCGGCCCGCGCGTGCTGGTCGCCGACGAACCGACCACGGCGCTCGACGTGACCATCCAGGCGCAGATCCTCGACCTGATGAAAAAGCTGGTCGCCGAGCGCGGCACCGCTATCGTGCTGATCACCCACGATATGGGCGTCGTCGCCGACATCGCCGACGAGGTGGCGGTCATGTATGCCGGCCGCATCGCCGAAATCGCGCCGGTTCACGATCTCTTCCGGCTGCCGAAACATCCCTACACGGCCCTGCTGCTCGCCAGCGTTCCCAAGCTCGATGATGCGCCGAAGGCGGACCTCGCGACCATCGAGGGGACGGTGCCGACGCCGAACGAATTCGGCGTCGGCTGCCGTTTTGTCGATCGCTGTCCGCTTGCGACCGACAAGTGTCGCGCCGAACAGCCGCCGCTCTTCGATTGCGGCGCAGGTCATCGCTCGGCCTGCTGGCATATCGACCGCATGGCGGAAATCCGCGGGGTGGCGGCATGAGCGAGCATCAGAACGTCCTCGAAATCCGCGATGTCGCGGTGCATTTCGGCGGCCGTGGCGGGCTGCTCGGCAAGGCCGGCCCGGTGGTCAAAGCCGTCAACGGCGTCGACCTGGATATCGCCCGAGGCGAGACGGTGGCGCTGGTCGGCGAATCCGGCTGCGGCAAGTCGACGCTTTCCAACACCATCGTCGGTCTTCAGGCTCCCGTTTCGGGAAGCGTGCGCATCAGCGGCGAAGAGGTGGTCGGCGCCGACCGGAAAAAGCTCAATGACATCCGCCGCAAGGTGCAGATGATTTTCCAGGATCCGGCGCTGTCGCTCGATCCGCGCTCGACCGTTGGCGCCACGATCGGCGAACCGCTGATCGTGCGCGGCATCGCAAAGGGCAGGGCGCTCAAAGAACGTGTCGCGACGCTCCTCCAGCAGGTGGGCCTGAGGCCGGAGCATGCGGACCGTTATCCGCACCAGTTTTCCGGCGGCCAGCGGCAGCGCGTGGTGATCGCCCGGGCGCTCGCCCTTGAGCCGGATCTGCTCATCTGCGACGAACCGGTCTCGGCGCTCGACGTTTCGGTGCGCGCCCAGATCCTCAACCTGCTGGTGGCGCTGCAGAAGCGCACCGGCGTCTCCTACCTGTTCGTCAGCCACGATCTTGGCGTGGTCCGGCATATCTGCGACCGGGTCGTGGTCATGTATCTGGGCCGTTTCGTCGAGATGGCCGACCGCGACACGTTCTTCGCCAATCCGAAACATCCCTATACGAAGGCGCTGATGTCCGCGGTGCCCGAAGCCGATCCCGTCGTGCAGCGCTCGAAGGAGCGGCTGATCCTGGGTGGAGAACTGCCGAGCCCGGCCAACATCCCGTCGGGCTGTGCCTTTCACACACGCTGCCCGCTGGCGACCGAAATCTGCTCGAAGGAGCGGCCGGAACTGACGCCGCGGGCCGATGGCGCCCGCGTCGCCTGTCACCATGCCTAAAAGCCGTTACTGAGAGATGGAAATGACCGACGTCCAGGTACACGAAATCCTCCGGCTTGCCGGCCTCGATGTCGAGGCGGAAATCCGCATCGACCGCTGGGGCATTCCGCATATCAGGGCGGCAAACGAAAAGGACCTGTTCTTGGTCCAGGGTTTTAACGCCGCGCGCGACCGGCTCTGGCAGCTCGACCTCTGGCGCAAACGTGGCCTCGGTCTGCTCGCCGCCGATTTCGGCCCCGGTTATCTTGCGCAGGACCATGCCGCCCGGCATTTCCTCTATCGCGGCGACATGGCGCAGGAATGGGTATCCTATGCGCCCGATACCCAGGCAATCTGCACCGCCTTTGCTACGGGCATCAACGCTTACGTCGCGCTCTGCGAGGCCGAACCCGAACGTCTTCCCCCCGAATTTGCCCTCTTCGGCACCAGGCCGTCGCGCTGGCAGCCTTCGGATGTGGTGCGGATCCGCAGCCACGCACTGACCCGCAACGGCATTTCCGAAATCCTGCGCGCCAACATCATGGCGCTGGCGGATGCCGAAACCGATCTGCTGCGGTTCGAACTCGATCCTCCGGTCTCGCCGAAACCGGAGGAGGGGATCTCGCTTGCCGATATTCCGCTCGCGGCGACGCGCCTGTTCAAGCTTGCCACGGCCGCGGTTACCTTCGACAAGGCCCGGCTTGCCGCCAGTCTCGATGACGTCTGGATTTGGACCGAAGTCACCGACCTTGGCGATATCGTGCAGGCGATTGCGGAGGAGGGATCCAACAATTGGGCGGTGCACGGCTCGCGCACCAAGACCGGCCGGCCGATCCTCGCCAGCGACCCGCACAGGGCACATGCCGTGCCGTCACTACGGTACCTCGTCCACCTCGAAGCCCCCGGCCTCAACGCTATCGGAACCGGTGAACCGACGGCGCCCGGGATTTCGCTCGGCCATAACGATCGCACCGCCTTCGGCCTCACCATATTCGGTGCGGACCAGGAGGACGTTTACGTCTACGAGACGAAGGATGGCGATCCGGAACATTATCGTTATGGCGACGGGTGGGAGAAGATCGTCCGCATTGAGGAGAGTTTCGCGGTCAAGGGCCATCCCGACCAGACGCTGACGCTTTCGTTCACCCGCCATGGGCCGATCCTCCACGAGAACCCGGAGATCCGCCAGGTCATCGCCATGCGTTCCGTCTGGCTGTCGCCAGGCTCTGCTGCCTATCTCGGCAGCCTGTCCTATATGCGCAGTAGTTCGGTGCAGGCGTTCTCGCAGACGCTCGGATGCTGGGGGACGCCTTCGGTCAATCATGTCAGTGCCGATATCGACGGCAATATCGGCTGGTTCACGGCAGGTTTCACGCCGGTGCGCCGCAACTGGGAAGGGCTGCTGCCGGTGCCGGGCCATGGCAGCCACGAATGGGACGGCTTCCTGCCCGCCGAGCAGTTGCCGCGTGCCTACAATCCCGCCGACGGTTTCGTGGCGTCCGCCAACGAGATGAACCTGCCTGCCGACCGTGACCCGAAGGCTCCGTCGATCGGGCATGAATGGGCGGAGGTCAGCCGCGCCCAGCGGATCAAATCGGTTCTGCGCGCCGATCCTGGACATACGCTGGCGGCGTCAATGGCGCTGCAGACCGATGTTTATTCCCGCCCGGCCGCGACCATTTGCGCCGTGCTGCAAGAGGTCGCCAGCCGTCAACCGCCGGATGACCATGGGGAACGTGCGGCGAGGCTTTTCGTCGGCTGGGATTACCGCCTCGAAGCGGCAAGTGCCGCAGCTGCGCTCTTTGAAGTGTGGTGGATGAAGCATCTGCGGCCGGCGCTGCTGGCGCGGTTCGCACCGAACCCGACCGTCCGCCAATTGCTGCTGCCCGGCGATGTCGATCGCATGCTGGTTCTGCTCGGCGATCCCGGCACGCTTTGGGATGCCTCCGAACGCGACGCCATGCTGCTTTCGACGCTTTCCGCCGGCTTTGCCGATTGCGAAAACCGGCTGGGCGCAGACCCGGCAGCGTGGCGCTGGGGCGACCTGCACCGCGCGCTCTTCGAACACGCGACCAGCCGCATCAAGACGAAAGATGCGACGGGCAATCTCGATGACTGGAACGTCGGCCCGCTCCCGCTTGGCGGCAGCCGCTCGACACCGATGCATGCCGGCTACCGGATGGGTGATTTCGGCGTCAACGCCGGCGCCTCCGTGCGCCTCGTGATGGATGTCGGCGACTGGGACAACAGCGTCTGCATCAATGCGCCCGGCCAATCCGGCGATCCGCGCTCACCCCATTACGGCGACCTCGCCGCCTGCTGGTCAAAAGGCGAATACGTGCCGCTCCTCTACAGCGATGCCCGCGTCACCCAGGAAACCATCCACCGCATCACGCTCCTGCCAGCCTGAACGGCCGCCAGCCACGTGAACTATGCCGCATTTCCTGCTTGAATTCGTTGCCATGCAGGTCACGGCAGTTTCGCGCAGAGTGCCTCCAGCTCCCTGACGAAGGCCATCACCACGGGCCGCAGGACGCTTCGGCGTCGATAGGCAATGCCTATATTGCGGGTCCAGGTCCGGCTGTCGAGCTTCAGAGCTACAAATTGCGCGTCGCGTCCCTGCATGAACACGCTCGTGCGGGTGAGATAACTCAGCCATTGCGAGCCGGCGATCATCGACATCTGGAAGGTCGAAGAGGTCGTTTCGCAGATCGCAAGAGGGCGGGGAAGTTGCGCGGCGGCGAACAGGGCCTCGAGCGCGAGGCGGTCCGGTTCGGGTCGGGCCGGGATCACCCATCGATATTCCGTCAGATCCGCAAGGGTGACTTTCGGCATCCTGACCAGCTCATTGCTCCTGTCGGCGACGATGTCGACCGGAATTTCAAGCAGATTGAGAAATTCGATCTCTTCGGAAATCTCTTTGGGCCGTGTCATCACGGCAATGTCGATTGCGCCGTTGAGGAGGGACGCATAAAGCGCCGAACTCAGTTCCTCGTTAAGGGAAACATCGACTTCCGGTTGGGCTTTGAGAAATCGCTTGATGGCGGTCGGTACGATTTCACGCATTGCCGTCGTGACCGCGCCGATGCGCAGCCGGCCTCGGCGCGCACCGCGCATGGCGTCCAGCTCGTTCCGCGCCTCGTCCGTCAAGGAGAGCACGAGTTCCCCGTATTCGATCAGCCGCTGACCATAGTCGGTGGGCTTGACGCCCCAGGGGCCGCGATCCAGAAGGCGAACGCCCAGCGACTCTTCCAGCGCACGAATGCTCTTGCTGAGTGCCGGCTGCGTCACATTCAGCCTCTCGGCTGCGACCCCGAAACTGGCATAACGCGCCACCAGGACCAGATTCCTCAGCTGCCTCAGATCCATCGTTTTTCCAACCGCATGTCCAATAACTTCCGGTTATCCAAAGATCTTCTCATGTCGACTTCGTCCCGAAGCAAGGCAGCTCCGTCGTTGGATTGAGTAGGATTGTAAAAATTTCGACGTGCTCGCTGCGATATCATTATAACCAAAATTCATCATAGGCGACCATTTAGTTTCTTGCCGATACCAGCCGCTTTGGCCAAGATCGACGTCAATAACCGGCGACAATGCTGGATGGGAACGACGATGAACACGGTCACGGCGCAGAGAGCCCGTCAAATGGGCAAGCACCGAAAACCATTCCGGATACTGTCCGAGTGGGCGGCCGGCGCCGGCAATTTCAGTCCGCTTGCCTATCGCCGCGGTGAAGATGCGTTCTCCGATATCACCGCGTGCATGATCGCCGGGATGAACGACGTTTCGACCGGTTCCGTCATCAACGCCGTCGCGGAAGACGGATCGGGGCAATGTTTCGCGTTCGGAGCGTCTGGCAGGATGAGCGCACCCTATGCGGCCCTGATCAACGGAACCGCGGCCCATGCGCTTGATTTCGACGACAATTTCGCGCCCGCGTTTACCCATGCGACGGCTGTTCTGGCCCCGGCGCTCTTAGCGCTGGTGAATGGCCGGGGGATTGGTGGGACCGCGCTTATCGACGCATTCATCGTCGGGTTGGAGCTTCAGGGGCGCATTGGCCGTCTCATGCAGCCTGCCCATTATGAGCGCGGCTGGCACTCGACCTCGACGATCGGCGCTATCGGCACTGCCGGGGCCTGCGCCCGCCTGCTTGGCGCCACTCCGGACCAGGTGCTCGCCGCAATGAGCGCGGCAACCAGCATGGCAGCCGGTTCGAAGCTGCAGTTCGGTTCGATGATGAAGCCGATCCATGCGGGGCTCGCAGCCAAGAACGCCGTTCTAGCGGCCCGTTTCGCCATGGCCGGTATCGGAGCCAATGACGACCCGCTTGCCGGCGACTGGGGTTTTGCGGCGCTGACCGGTGCCGGCAATATCGATGCCGAAGTCATGATCGACCATCTCGGCGAGACGCTGGAAATCGAGACGAGCGGATTGCTCGCAAAGCGTTTTCCCTGCTGCGGAGCGATCCATCGCAGCGTCGATGCCCTGGAGATCCTGCGGAACGAACCGGGCTTCTTGCCGGAGGCGATCGACCGGATCGAGACGTTTCTGCCGGAAATGGCAAAACGGAACCTGCGCTTCGACCGTCCCGTCGATGAAATGGAGGCGCGGTTCAGCGGCACCTATTGCCTGGCACGAATGTTGAGCGACGGAGCGCTGGAACTCGGGCATTTCACGCCGCACGGCGTGCGGGATGAACGGATTGCCGCCTGGCTGCCTCGTATCCGCCTGGTCGCTTACGAGAATGCCCTGATGGTCGACGGTGCGAATTTCAAGGCGACCACGCGGGTCTATCGGAAAGACGGCGGGATCGTTGAGACGACGGTCAGCCATCCGAAAGGTTCGCCGGAGAACCCACTGAACGGCGCCGACCTGTTGGCAAAGTTCCAGACCTGCTGTGCCTGGAGCGGCCATGCGGCAGCGGCCGAACCGCTCTTCGAACTCGCGGGGTCGCTTGGAACGGCAATCGACGTCGGTGAAGTCATGGCGGGGGTCGAGAGGACCCTGCGCATCCAATAACCGGCCCATCAGGGCCAATCGGTAAATGGGAACGTCTTCGAAGAAACACAAGAACGAAGACAGAAAATGGAGTGAACCATGAATTTCGTGAAAACCAGGCTGGCCGCTTCGGCAGCCTTCCTGCTTATGGGTGCATTGTCTCTTTCCGCGGCGGACCTGAAGATTGGCGTCAAGTCCGAACCGTCCTCGCTCGATCCGCAGTTTCACGTTCTGGTACCGAACATGCAGGTGACCTTCGCCATGTTCGATCCGCTTGTGATGATGGACCCCAAGCTGGTGCCGCAGCCGGCGCTGGCCGCGAGCTGGAAGGCGACCAGCGACACGGTCTGGGAATTTTCGCTGCGGAAGGACGCAAAATTCTCCGACGGCTCGCCGCTGACCGCCGATGACGTGGTTTTCACGTTCGACCGCATTCCGAAGGTTCCGAACAGCCCGACGGCTTTCACGCTGTTCACCCGCCAGATCGCCAAGGTGGAGGCGGCCGATGCGCACACGGTGCGCATCACCACGAAGCAGCCCTATCCCCTGCTGGTTACCGACATCGCCAACCTGCCGATCCTCTCGAAGGCAGCAGCATCCGGCCCGGCTCCGGAAGGCAAGACGACCGTCGAGTTCAACCGTGGCGAGGGGCTTGTCGGCACCGGCCCGTTCAAGTTCGTTTCCTGGCAGAAGGGCGCGGACCTGGTTCTGGAGCGCAATCCGAATTACTGGGGCAAGCCGGCGGCATGGGACAAGGTGATCTATCGCCCGATGACCAATCCGGCGGCCCGCGCTGCCGCGCTCCTCTCCGGCGACATCGACATGATGGAAGATCCGCCGACGACGGACCTGGAGCAGTTCAAGACGAACCCCAAGCTCTCGGTCGCGGAAGCCCCCGGCACGCGTATCGTCTATATCGCCCTGGACCAGAAGGGTGAACCGAGCCCCGGCATCCCCGGCCAGGGCAACAAGAACCCGCTGATGGACAAAAGGGTCCGCGAAGCGCTTTCGCTGGCCATCGATCGCAAGGCGATTGCCGAACGGGTGATGGGCGGCGTCGCCGTCGCCACCGGAGACCTGCTGCCCGAGCCGATGTTCGGCGCGGTCAAGGCACGCCAGGCCGCACCGGCGGTCGATACCGCCAAGGCCAAGGCCCTGCTTGCGGAAGCGGGTTATCCCAACGGCTTCCAGATCACGCTCGGCACGCCGAACGGCCGCTACGTCAACGACGCCCGCGTGGCGCAAACGATCGCTGCCATGTGGACACGCGCGGGCGTCAAGGCCGAAGTCGCCGCGGCCGCGCCGCCGGTGTTCTTCAAGAGCCGCGACAATTTCGAATACAGCGCCTATCTCGCCGCCTGGGGGAATTCCACCGGGGAGATGTCGACGACGCTGCGGTCGCTGGTCGGAACCCGCGAGCCGTCCAAGGGGTCGGGCACGTCGAATGGCGGGCGTTATTCCAATCCGGAGCTCGACGCGCTTCTCGACAAGGCATCCGCCACGATGGACGACAAAGCCCGGAAAGAACTGCTGCAGAAGGCAGACGAGATGGTTCTGTCCGACTACGGCATCATCCCGGTTCATTTCGAAGTGCCGGTCTGGGCGCTGCGCAAGGGTCTGAGCTACGCTGCCCGCGCCGATCAGTATACCCTGCCTCAGGACGTCACGTCCGCGAAGTAAATCAAAGTTCCGGCCTGCTTGGCGACGAGCAGGCCGGAATATGCGAAAGAAGGACAGGCAAGTGCCCGTTTTCATCATCAACCGGCTGTTTCAGGCGATCGGCGTGATCCTCGTCATGTCGGTACTGGTCTTTGTCGGCCTTTACCTGATCGGCGATCCGACCTCGATGCTGGTCAGCCCCGAGGCGACGGAGATCGAACGGCAGGCGCTGCGCAAGGCGCTTGGCCTCGATCAATCGATATGGGTTCAATACCTGACGTTTCTCGGCAATGCCGTGCATGGCGATTTCGGCCGCAGCTTTCTCACCGGCCAGCCGGCGCTGCAATTGATCGTGGAACGCATGCCCGCAACCGTCGAACTCGTGGTCGTCGCCATGACGTTTTCGGTCGTCGTCGGCGTTCCGCTCGGCATTCTCGCGGGGCTGCGGCCGAAGGCTCCGTCCAGCAAGGCGATCATGACGGGCTCGATCCTCGGTTTCAGCCTGCCGAATTTCTGGATCGGCCTGATGCTGATCATGCTGTTTGCGGTCTATCTCGGTATCCTGCCGGCCTCCGCACGCGGAGAAACCGTCAATGTCGGCCCGGTCGCGCTCAGCATATTGACGCTCGACGGCTGGCGGCATCTGGCGCTGCCCGCGCTGACGCTTGGCCTTGCCAAGGCCGCGCTGATCATCCGCGTCACGCGAGCGGCTACCCGCGAGGTCCTGCCGATGGATTACATCAAATTCGCCCGCGCCAAGGGACTGCGCCCCTCCCGCATTCTCAACGTCCACCTGCTGAAGAACATCCTGATCCCGATCGTCACCGTCGCGGGTCTGGAATTCGGCCAGGCCATTGCGTTTGCAGTGGTCACCGAGAGCGTCTTCTCCTGGCCCGGAATGGGCAAGCTGCTGATCGATTCCATCATCACCCTCGATCGCCCCGTGGTCGTCGCCTACCTCGTCATGATGGTGTTTTTCCTGGTGATCCTGAACCTCGTCATCGACATCCTCTACATGGCGATCGACCCGAGTGCCCGCGAAAAGGTGCGCGACTGATGAGCACGCCAGTGACCGTTTCACCCACTGCGGATGTCGAGGAATCGCCCTTCCGCCGCTTCCTGGTTCAGTTCAGGGAAAACAGGCTGGCCATGGCCGGACTGATCCTGATGATCCTGCTTGCGATCCCTGCCGTCGCGGCGCCGTGGATCGCGCCCCAGAACCCTTACGATATCGGCTCGCTCGACATTCTGGATTCGCAGATGCCGCCCGGCAGCGTCGCCGACGTGAGCGGCATCACCTACTGGCTCGGCACCGACAGTCAGGCCCGCGACGTCCTCTCCGCCGTCCTTTACGGCATGCGGACGAGCCTGCTGGTTGCCTTCCTGTCGGTAACCGTATCGCTCCTGATCGGCTCGACGGTCGGCCTTTGCGCCGCCTATTTCGGCGGCTGGCTGGATGCCCTGTTGATGCGTATCGTCGATATCCAGCTTTCCTTCCCGGCGATCCTGGTGGCGCTGGTCATGCTTTCGGTCCTCGGCCAGGGGCTGGACAAGGTGATCATCGCGCTCATCGTCGTGCAATGGGCCTATTTTGCCCGGACCGTCCGCGGCACCGCCCTTGTCGAGCGCAATCGCGAATACGTTCTTGCCGCCCGCTGCCTTTCGCTCGGCTGGCGGCGCATCATCGCCCGCCACCTCCTGCCGAACTGTCTTCCGCCGCTGATCGTCATCGCGACGATCGATCTTGCGAACGCCATCGCACTGGAGGCGACGCTTTCCTTCCTCGGCGTCGGCGTTCCGGTCACGCAGCCGTCGCTCGGCATGCTGATCGCCAACGGCTTCGAATTCATGCTGTCGGGTCAGTACTGGATTTCGTTCTTCCCGGGTATCGCGCTGGCCCTCGCCATCGTCGGCATCAATCTCGTGGGCGATCATCTTCGCGACATTCTCAACCCGAGGAATGCCCAGTGATGGACGTGAGCAGCATGCAAGCAACCGCGATGACGCGACAGGAGCCACTGCTCTCGATCAAGGGCTTGAAAACCCATTTCGCCACGAGAGCAGGCGTTGTTAAAGCGGTCGACGGCGTCGATATCGAACTCGGTCGCGGCGAGATCCTGGGGCTTGTCGGCGAGTCCGGTTCCGGCAAGTCGATCACCGGCTTCTCCATTCTCGGTCTGATCGATCCGCCCGGCCGTATCGTGGACGGCAGCATCGATTACGACGGCCTCGACTTGGTTTCGATGGATGAGGAGGCACGCCGGCGACTGCGCGGCAACGACATCGCGATGATCTTCCAGGATCCCTCGATGACCCTCAATCCTGTCCTGCGCATCGACACGCAGCTGATCGAAACGGTCCAGGCTCATGCGGAAGTCAGCACGGCCGAAGCCCGTCAGCGGGCGAGGGATGCGCTGGTGCAGGTCGGTATTCCATCTCCCGACGAGCGCCTGAAAGCCTATCCTTACGAACTTTCCGGCGGCATGCGGCAGCGTATCGCCATCGCCATCGCTCTTATCAACAAGCCGAAGCTCATCATTGCGGACGAGCCGACGACAGCGCTCGACGTGTCGATCCAGGGCCAGATCATCTATGAGGTGAAGCAGCTTTGCCGCAGGACAGGCACCGCGCTCATCTGGATCACCCACGATCTCGCCGTCGTTGCCGGTCTCGCCGACCGTATCTCGGTCATGTATGCCGGCCGCATCGTCGAGACGGGTACCACTGCGGATGTGATCGAGAGGCCTCTGCACCCCTACACGCAAGGGCTGATCGATTCCGTTCCTTCGCATGCCACGCGTGGCCACAGACTTCACCAGATCAAGGGCATGACGCCATCGCTGCTCAACCTGCCTAAGGGCTGCGCCTTTCGCGAACGATGCGAGAAGGCGACGCCCGAATGCCTGGTCGCGCCCGAACCGACCCTGTTGCCGGGCGGGAAATCGGTGCGCTGCTGGAACCCAGCCCTATGAGACAGGATATGACGACAGAAAAAGGCCGGCAGGAGCCGATGCTGGAACTGCGATCCCTCGCCAAGACGTTCACCAAGCCGGTCGGCGTCGCCGGGCACATCGCCAACCTCTTTGGCGCCGGGGTCAAGAGGATCGACGTGCGCGCCGTTGCGGGTATCGATCTTTCCATCGGAAAGGGGGAGGTCGTCGGGATCGTCGGCGAGTCCGGCTGCGGCAAGTCCACGGTAGCCCGGATGATCGCCGGTATCAGCAGCATCAGCGCCGGCACGATCAGCTACAAGGGCGTTTCGTCCGCGGAGATGACACCGGACCAGCGCCGGGATTTTGCGCTGAGCGTCCAGATGATCTTTCAGGATCCGTTCGCCTCGCTCAATCCGCGCATGCGGGTGATCGATATCATCGGTGAAGCGCCGGTCGCCCACGGGTTGATCCGCAAGGCCGAGCAGCGGGCCTATGTCGTCGACCTCATGGAAAAAGTCGGGCTTTCCGGCGCCTATGCCAATCGTTATCCGCACCAGTTTTCCGGCGGTCAGCGGCAGCGCATCGGCATTGCCCGTGCTCTCGCGGTCAAGCCGTCGCTGATCATCTGCGACGAGGCGGTCGCGGCGCTCGACGTGTCGATCCAGGCCCAGGTGCTGAACCTCTTCATGGATCTGCGTGACGAGCTGGACCTGACCTATCTGTTCATTTCGCACAATCTCGGCGTCGTCGAACATATCTCCGACCGGGTGGTCATCATGTATCTCGGCCGCGTGGTGGAAATCGCGCCGACCGAAGCGCTGTTTTCCGCGCCCAACCATCCCTATACACGGCTGTTGCTGGAGCAGTTGCCGGTGCTCGAAGCCGGTGAGCGCGACTACAAGCCGATCCAGGGCGAGCTGCCGTCGCCGCTCGATCCTCCATCCGGTTGTCCATTCCATCCGCGCTGCCCGAGCGCGATGGATCGCTGCAAGCGAGACGTTCCCGAACTCAAGGCGATTGGCCCTGGGCGCCTTTCAGCCTGTCATCTCAACGAAGCGGCCTGACCATGCAAACCTCTGAAACTGCCCCGCCCGCCGGAGACACTGTGATCCCGGCGCTTCTCGCCAGCGCGTCTTTTGGCGCGGCGATGAACTCTCTCGCCCAGACGCATGAGCGTTTTATCAGTGAACTCGTGACGCTCACCGAAATTCCGTCACCTCCCTTCAAGGAAGAGGTCCGCGGGCAGGCATACCGGGACATGCTGGAAGCTGCCGGCCTCAAGGATGTGGCGATCGATTCCATCGGCAATGTCACAGGAGTCCGCCGGGGCAAGGCATCCGGCGGGCGCATGATCGCGGTTTCCGCTCATCTCGATACCGTGTTTCCCGAGGGGACGGATGTTACCGTCCGGCGCGAGGGCTTTCGCCTTTCCGCGCCGGGCGTCGGCGACAATACCCGTGGCCTTGCCGTCATCCTCGCCTACCTTCGCGCACTCGATGCTGTCGGAATGGAGACTAGGGACGACATTCTGGTTTTGGCGAGTGTTGGCGAGGAAGGCGAGGGCGACCTGCGCGGCATGCGGCACTTCTTTGCCAACAGCACCTATCGTGACCGCATTGCGGCTCTCGTATGCCTCGATGGCCCGACGCCGGCCAATACCGTCGTTTCCGCGGGAACGGGGTCGAAGCGCTACCGGGTGACGTTCCGGGGGCCGGGCGGCCATAGCTTTGCCGATCACGGCATCGTCAATCCGATGATTGCCGCAGCCCGCGCGGTTGTGGAACTGGGGCGCCTTTCCTTGCCGGACGATCCGAAGACCACGTGCAGTTCCACGGTCATCAAGGGCGGCAGTTCCGTCAACGCCATCCCCGCAGAGGTTTCGCTGATGGTGGACCTGCGTTCCAATTCGGCCTTCGAGCTTGCCGATCTCGATGCCCGTTTTCGCGAGATCGTGCTGCAGTCCTGCCATGTCGAGAACGACAGCCGTTCTATCGAAAAGGGGATTATCGCAGTCGAGATAGCGTTGATCGGCGACCGGCCTGCCGGAGGCACCGCCGTCGGTGAGCTGACGCGATCCGCGGCCGCGGCCATCGCGGCGATCGGCCAGACGCCGGTGTTCAGCTCGTTTTCGACGGATGCCAATGTCGCCATGAGCCTCGGGGTTCCGGCCGTTACCCTGTCCTGGGGAGGCAAGGGCGGCGACGCCCATTCGCTGACGGAATGGACCGACGTGGATCCGGCGACGACCCTTCCGGAAATGTCGGTCGGGCTGGCCGTGCTGCTCGCCTGCGCGGGCGCCGATATCAAGTGATCGAGGAATGACCGATATGCGGGACGACAAGCCTGAAGCGACGCGGCGTAACGACGTTCTCGACGCCGACCACATTTCACGCTGCGCCGACGCCAAGGCTCAGGCCTTCATCGATCTCAGCGATCGCGTCTGGGGCATGCCGGAGCTGCGGTTCGAAGAGTTCCGCTCGGTCGAGGAGCATATTGCCGCCATGGAAGCCGAAGGTTTTCGGATCACACGCGACATTGCAGGAATGAAGACCGCTTTCATGGCGGAGGCTGGCGAGGGTGACGTCACCATCGGGTTCCTGGGAGAGTTCGACGCTCTGGCGGGGCTTTCGCAGCAAGCCGGCCTCACGGAACAGCAGGCTGCCGAGCCGGGAGCCAACGGCCACGGATGCCATCACAATCTCCTGGGCGCTGCTTCGCTTCTCGCCGCGGTGGCGCTACGGGATGCGCTCGCCGAAAGCGGCGTCAAGGCAAGGGTTCGCTATTATGGCTGCCCTGCCGAAGAAGGCGGGTCGGGCAAGACCTATATGGCGCGGGCCGGCGCATTCGACGACCTCGACGCCGCCTTCTGCTGGCACCCTTGCGTCTACAACGCCGTCATGTCGTCTTCGACGCTCGCCAATATCCAGGCGTATTTCCGCTTCAGCGGCCGTGCTGCGCATGCCGCGATGAGCCCGCAGGTCGGCCGCAGCGCCCTCGACGCCGTCGAGCTGATGAATGTCGGCATCAACTACATGCGCGAGCACATGCCCTCGGACGCCCGCGTGCATTATGCGATTACCCAGACCGGCGGCATTTCTCCCAATGTCGTGCAGGCTTCCGCGGAGGGTCTATACTTGGTCCGTGCGCCGAGCCTTGGCGATGTCCGCAGCCTGTTCGAGCGGGTGCGCAAGATCGCCGAAGGGGCTGCGCTGATGACGGAGACGAAGGTCGAGATGGTGTTCGACCGCGCCACTTCGAATATCCTCCCGAACCGGGCGCTGGAGGAGGCGATGCATCAGCAGTTCGAGAGACTGGGTGCCCCCGACTTCGACGCGGCGGACTTCGACTTCGCCGACAGGCTGCGCGCCACTGCGTTAACGGATGACGACGTCCGCGCCAGCGCCGAAGCCTTTGGCGGGCCGGCCGATTATCCGAGATCCCTGCATGACGGGATCCTGCCGTTGCCGGAGCAGCCCGGCCTGCTCTTCGGTTCGACGGATGTGGGCGATGTCAGCTGGGTCGTACCCACTGCACAATGCCTGACGGCGACCGCGGCGATCGGCACGCCGTTCCATGCCTGGCAGACCGTGACACAGGGCAAGCTGCCGGCCGCCCACAAGGCCATGGTCACTGCCGCCAAGGTGATGGCGGCAACCGGTGCAAGGGCGATTGCCGATCCGGAACTGCTGTCGCGCGCCAAGAAAGAACTGCAGGGACGGCGTGGCGGTCAGGTGTATCGGACCCCGCTCCCGGAAGGCAGCGAGCCGCCCACCAAGGCGTGGCGATAGCGCCTGGACGGCACTGGTTGTTTCCTGATGATGTCGGCCTGATCGAGCGTGGCCGAAGCTCGGGATTGTTCGGTCGCTTGAGGTTGGGGACGGGAAAGGCCTGTTGCGCGCTCAACCACTTTCTGCAGGTGGCGCCGGGTCGTGCGGACGGCCCGACGTCTTTTCGGGGAGTTCCCCAGCGGGATTTTTCAGATCCCGGACCCGTCGAACTGCGGGCCGTCATTGCCTTCCCAGGGTGAAGGCATCGAGAGGCGATCGAGGTTGGCGGAGGGCATCGGCATCCAACACTTCAACTCCGGTTCGGCATACTGGATGATGTGCCCGGGCGAAGAATCGGAGGCGCGCCAGCCCTCTCCGCCGAACTGATCGCCATTTGACCAATAGGCAAGGTCGACTTCCGCCGGCCCCTGTTCGGACGGACGGATGGTGACCAAGATCCGACTTCCGTTTTTTGGTGCAGTTGCCATGTGGCGCCAGTGGTCTGTCTCGTCCATCAGTTTCCTCCTGCCTTGCTCAGGTCCCAACTGTCGCCTCGCCATCAAAAGCGGTCAACTCAAACTTTGCAAAACCCTCCTCTCGATTGATCGCCGATCGCAAGCGGTGGAGCATCGTAAATCGTCGGTCCGCGACCAAAATTGTCCTTTTTTCGCTGGCGTAGATCGCCCCCCGGTTTCGACGCCTTGTTTCAACGTTTCGAGCGGAAAACGGACGCCGCGGTGGCGAGGGTCGCGATGAAAAACAACGCCGCGCCGGCAATCAACGCCGACGGGAGCGACGTCCAGGTGAGCGCCGCACTCGAAAAGATAATGCCCACGGAATTGGCCGTCCGGAGCAAGGCGAATATCTCCGCACGCTTGGACGGAGGCGCGAGCCCATCGAGGACGACCGAATAATAGGTGCCGAGAGGCGCGATCATCAGCCCCACGACGATGCAGCCCAACGCCGAGAGTTCGACCGAATGGCGCAGCGAAACCAGTATGGCACCGCCGGTGGCTGCCGCCAGGAGGAAGATGACCGTTCCTCGCCGCGCCAGGCGGTTGCGTAAGCTTACCCACACTCCGCCGCATACGGAGGCGATGCAGAGCGCCAGCGTGAAAATGATGCCGAGCTCGGGCTTGAACCCGAAATCGAGAGCCAGAGCCACGGCGCCAACCTCGATGACACCAACCGCCGCCCCGCCAGCCATCGAGCAGAACAGCCAGAGCAGGATCGAGGGCGTGATCAGTCCTCCCTCCGTCGGTGCCGGCGCAGGCGCGCGGGCATGGGGCATGCGCGGGATGAGGAGGAGCGGCGCGCCTCCCAGAAGGGTGATGACCCCGATTGCGAAGGGAGGGGAGACCGAACCCAGAAGAGACGCCGCAACCGGCGCGATGACAAACGTCAACTCGTTCAGCGTCGCCGTGATCCCCAGGGCTTTCAACAATCGTCCGGGTTCGACGAGATAGTTGAGAAGGGCCCGCATATAGCCGCTCGCTGCCCCGTTGACGAAGCCGGCGGCAGCGCCGGCAACGACCATCCAGAAGAACGGCGCCTGACAGGCGGCGAGGACGGCGATGATCGCGAAGGCGAGGGTCCTGATGGCGATCAGGCATTTGAGATAGGTAACCGCATTGTAGGAACGCCCGAGCCTCGCCACGGGCACGGCGCCAAGAACCTGCGCCAGCGTGAGCGCCATGACGATCGCCGCACCGCTTTTGGCGTCGCCGGTCAGGGGTAGCGCCACCAGGGCGAAGACGATCGGCGCCGCGGCCTGAGGAGTTGAAAGCAGGCCATTGGAGACGAACCATCGGTGAAGCGCACCGCGCGCGGGAGGCGTCATAGGCAGGATATCATCGGATATGGAGTTCAAAGGGTTTCCCGGTTTGATGCAACTGGGGCCGTCCCCTGTGATCGATGCTTCCAGGCCGTCCCGCAAGCATCGTTCCGACACTACCAGCAACACGCCGGCTTGCAACCGCCGCCACGAAACGCCTGTGGCGATATGTTCAGCGACCGATCGGGACGGTAGAGGCCAACCAGCGTGCCGAACCTGGAGCGGCGGCTTCGCGAGCCGGCCATCGCAGGCATCGACAAGCCCCGACAGCCACGTCGAATTCAGTGCCCGGGGGGGCTTTGGATGGGCAGCGTCACCGTAAAGGTCGATCCGCGACCCTTTTCGCTGGTTACGTCTATTGTCCCGCCGTGCAGTTCCACAATCTGCTTGACAAGGTTCAGGCCGATGCCGGTGCCGGCAATCCCGCTCGAAGTCCTGGCTCTGAAGTAGCGCTGAAACATGCGGGGCAGATCTTCGGCATCGATACCGATGCCATTGTCGCGGACGGACACTTTCACCGTGTCCGATTCCAACCAGCCGCGGACGTGTATATCGGGCCCGGCAGGGGAATATTTCACGGCGTTCGACAGAAGATTGGTGATGACCTGCTCGATCATCCCCCGGTCTCCCTCGATCTGTTCAGGCAGCGCGACCAGAGATGTCAATATGTTATGCGTGGGGCTGATTGACCGCTGGCGGGCGCAGCAGGCTTCGATGATCTCTGAAAGCGAGAGTGGCGCGCAGGATATTTCCATTCCGCCGTGCTCGAGACGGCCTATCGAAAGGACGCTTTCCATCAGTTCGACCATCCGCGCCACGGCCGCCCTGATTCGTCCCGTCTTTTCAGTCACGAATGCCGGATCCAGCTCGGTGCTCCGCCGGCGCAACCGCTGGGCAGCCGCATCGATGATCGCCAAAGGCGTACGGAACTCGTGTGAGGCCATGGCGACGAACTGCCGCTGCAGTTCATTGATCTGCCTTTCCTGGGCCAGCATGCGTTTCAATTCCTGGGCCTGCCGCTCGATTTCAGCGGTTCGCGCCTGCACGGCCGCCTCCAACGTATCCCTCTGTCTCAAGAGTTCGTCAGAAATCGCAACTGCGGCCGTAACGTCCTGATGGGTGGCGACATAACCGCCGTTCTTCATCGGATTGTGGGAGATCTTGATAACGCGTCCATCGGCAATGTTGATGTTCTCGCTGGCGAACCGGCCCATTTCCGCTGCTTTCGCGACCACGTCGAAATAGGTCGCTATGTCGACCGGTCCGTTGCCTTTGGCGTAGCGATATTCAAGAATGGCATTCAGCGGCGTTCGGGGCAGCGTCAGCGCTTGCGGCAGATCATACATCTGCGCGTAAGCCGCATTGCAGACGATCAGTCTCTTCTCCGAATCGAACATGCAGAGACCGTGCGGCATGTTGTTGATTGCGGCATCGAGCCAAGCGCTTTGATCGGCGAGCTCACTTTCGAGACGGGCAAGCGGAGTAAGATCGTCATCAACCATCGACAGCCACCGGCTTCCATATCGAGCACCATTCGAACGGCAGCTTCGCCGATGGCACCATTGCAACAGCTATAGGCACATCGAAGAGTGGATTAATCCCTGTCCGCTGGGTGCTGCGTACTCGATCTCCTGACGGTCGGCCATAAACTCTAACGTTTGGATAATGTCGGCCAAAATGTTTACCCGTTATTCTTTGTCATGGGCTTGCAACGTCGTTCCGTCCTGACAGGACGTGATGCAAAAGACGGGACCGTTGCCGATCGCGCCCACTCGTTGCACAGGCCGCGCGGTGCCGTCATGCAGTCTCGCGGGCCACCATCTCGAAGCCGACGTCGATCACGGCAGGTTCCCGTTGCAATCCATTCAGGCGTGAAAGCAGACACTTGGCCGCCCGGCTGCCGATATCAGCGCGGTCAACCCGGACGGTGGTAAGTGGCGGATGAGTATAAGCCGAAAAGGCGAAGTCTCCGAAGCCGACAATCGCGACCTGTTGAGGGATGCTCAGATTTCTGGCCTGCACTTCAGCCAGGGCGCCGTGGGCTATCAGGTCGGAGCTGCAGAAAACCGCCAGGGATAAGCCGCCCTCATCCAGGAGTTCTGCCATCATCTCGCGCCCCTCGCGAAAAGAGCCGGGCGCGTTGACCGTTTTGATGGGCACGTCGAATATTCCGCTTGCAGCCAAGCCTTGGATATAGCCGGCCCGCCGTTGAAGCCCGCGCTCATCCTTGGCGCCGATCTGCGCGTATCGTTCATGGTTCAGGGGAGCGAGATGTTCGGCGACGAGTTGCCCCGCCTTGTGGTGAGAGAAGCCCACTGCCATGTCCAGCGGAGCGGAAGACAGGTCCCAGATTTCCACGATCGGCAACTGTGCCGATCGCAAGATATTGGTGGTCTGATCGAGATGGCTCAAGCCGGTCAGGATTATCCCGTCGGGTCTTCGCGCAAGGACTGCGGAAACAAGCTCGAATTCCCTGGCCGGATCGTAGCCTGAAACCCCGAGCAACAACTGATAGCCCGCGGAAACAAGTTCGGAGTTCAGGCTTTCGATCGTTTCCGAGAACATGGTGCTTGATACGGAGGGAACGACCGCCGCGATCAAGCGGCTCTTCCGGGACGCCAGCCCCCCTGCAAGCAGGTTGGGGACATATCCGGTTCTGTCGATGACGGCGCGGACCGCCTGCAGTGTTTCCGGCTTTACCAGGTGAGGGGTGTTGATTGCGCGTGATACCGTGACGGACGAAACGCCCGCCATTTTCGCGATGTCAGCGAGCGTCACATTCTGTGTACCGGCCGTGCTGTCGCACATATCGACCTTTCTTGCCAAAGCCGCACCACAAAAAACAATTGTTTTGACGGCACGGCGCGAGGGACGCCTCGCGTTTGCCGCGCGTTACACTAGCGGCGAAAGACCGCCTCATCAATGTCCCTCGATGGGCGATGCCAAACAGCAATCATAATATGAGAAGAGGCAAATTTCATAAAATATAGTATCTGTCGTCTTTTTTCGCTTGCTTAAACCGCGTCTCATGGCATCATGAAAGCGCTTCCATAAGCCAAGAGGAGGGCTTGGAGGCCGGAGTAGGGCGGCGTCATCAATAAGGAGGAGATAATATGACGTTTAAGCGGTTGGTGAAGATTGCGGGTTTTGCAGGCCTGCTCATGGGCGCCGCGTTTCAACCCTTGAGTGCTGAGGAATACCCGTCGAAGTCGGTCACGATCATCGTTCCGTTCGCGGCTGGCGGCAATACCGATGCATTTGCCAGACTTGTCGGACAGGAACTCGACAAGCGGTTCGGTCAGCGCTTCATTATCGAGAACAAGCCGGGTGCCGGCGGCAATGTCGGCCTGGGCGATCTCTCGCGTGCCAAGGCGGATGGATACACCTTGGGCATGGGTACGGTCAGTTCGAACGCGATCAACCAGACCTTGTACAAAGTGCTGCCCTACGACAAGGACAAGGGATTTGCTCCTGTCTCGCTCGTGGCAACCCTTCCCAACGTCTTGGTCGTCAATCCAAAACTGTCGGTCAAAACGGTGCCTGAACTGATCGACCTCCTGAAGAAGGAGCCGGGGAAGCATACCTATGCCTCGTCCGGTGTCGGTACGTCGATACATTTGGCCGGCGAGCTGTTTTCCACCCGGGCCGGGGTCAAGATGACCCATGTGTCCTACAAGAGCAGCGGTCAGGCGATCATGGACGTCGTGGCAGGTCACGTCGACATGATGTTCGACAATATCCCCACCGCGGCCGAGCAGGTGAAGGCCGGGAAGGTCCTGTCACTTGCGGTTACCAGTGCAGGAAAGGCCGACCTGCTGCCCGAGACGCCGACCATGGCGAGCTATTTCCCGGGGTTTGAGGCGACATCCTGGCATGGCCTGTTTGCACCTCCCGGGACGCCTCCGGAAATCGTCGAGAAAGTGAGCAAGGCGGTCGGAGAAATCCTTCGCGAGCCTGCGATGCGCCAGAAGCTCGAAGGGATGGGCGCAAAGCCGGAAGGCAATACGCCTGCCGAATTCGCCAAGTTCATCGACGTCGAGACGAAGAAGTGGGCTGAGACCATCAAGGCCGCGGGAGTGCCGCTGCAGTAGCCTTAAATCAGCGGCTTGATCGCTGACCACGCCCGGTTCGTGGCTCGCTCCAAGCAGTTCCGGCTTTTGCCTGCCGGGACTGCCTTGCTGGCGATCGATCCCTGACGCCCTTTCGTGCCCGTAACTCCGACGGTGGAGCCTGTGAATGGTAGGTATTCGTAACGGCCGCGACTTCGTTGGTGGCCTGAGCATGATGGTCACCGGAGGCCTGTTTCTCTGGTTCGGCAGAGACCTTGAAGTCGGCAATTCGTTTCAGATGGGGTCTGGATACTTTCCAAGACTTCTCAGCAGCCTGTTGATATTGATCGGCCTCATCATGGCGGCGAAATCCGTTGTCGTGGAAGGCGATCATGACGCCGATACGCCTTTCAATCCGAAAGCCCTTCTTCTCGTCATCGGCGCCCCGCTTTTCTTTGCCTTCGCGCTCACGCCGCTGGGTCTGGCGCCGACGGTTTTCCTTGTGACGGCGGGGGTGTCGTTTGCCAGCATCTACGTGCGCTCGGTAAGGGCTCTGGCCCTGGGAGCAGGTCTCGCCCTGTTTGCATCCATCCTGTTCACGCGCCTGCTTTCGCTGCCGCTCGAAGTATTCGGTCCGTGGTTGAGTTTTTGACGTCGCTCCAACCTTGAGACACCCGAAAAAAGATCGGAATGCCTATGGAATTTGTTTCAGATCTCTGGCTGGGCGCCTCTACCGCCTTTCTGCCGATGAACCTCGTCTATTGTTTCGTCGGCGTCCTGCTGGGAACCGCGATCGGGGTTCTGCCCGGGCTCGGTCCGACGGCGACGATCGCGATGCTTTTGCCGATGACCTTCGAATTGCAGCCGGTCTCGGCGTTGATCATGCTCGCCGGGATTTTCTACGGCGCCCAGTACGGCGGTTCGACGACAGCCATTCTCATCAATCTCCCGGGCGAAAGCTCGTCCGTCGTAACGGCGATCGACGGCTACCAGATGGCGAGGAAGGGTCGAGCGGGCGCAGCACTTGCGACTGCGGCGCTCGGGTCGTTTTTCGCCGGCACGGTTTCGACATTGCTTCTGGCGGTGGCCGCGCCGCCGCTGGCCGAGATCGCGCTCAGCTTCGGCCCGGCGGAATACTTCTCGCTGATGATACTCGGTCTCGTCGCGTCTGTCGCGCTTGCGAGCGGTTCGCTGCTGAAAGCCTTCGCGATGATTGTGTTCGGTCTCGCACTTGGCCTTGTCGGTACGGATGTCGAGACGGGAGCAGCCCGATACACGTTCGGCATCCCCGAATTGTACGACGGTCTGAATTTCGTCGCGGTCAGCATGGGCATTTTCGGCATCTGCGAAATCCTTCGCAACCTGGAGAGCGAAAGCGAGCGGACGGTCGGCGTCAAACGCGTCAGCGGGCTGATGTTGGCGAAGGACGACCTCAAGCGCATCGTCGCGCCGGTGTTGAGGGGTACGGCGCTGGGCTCCATTCTCGGCGTTCTGCCGGGGGGCGGGGCGATGTTGTCCTCGTTCGCCGCCTACGCGCTGGAGAAGAGGGTGTCTTCCAACCGCGCCGAGTTCGGGAAAGGCGCCATCGAGGGGATCGCCGCACCTGAATCAGCCAACAACGCGGGAGCGCAGACATCCTTCATACCGATGCTGACACTCGGCATTCCCGGCAATCCGGTCATGGCCCTGATGGTGGGTGCGATGATCATCCAGGGCATAACGCCCGGGCCGAACGTGATCTCCTCGCAGCCGGCGCTGTTTTGGGGAATGATCGTCTCCATGTGGATCGGCAACCTGATGCTGGTCGTGCTCAACCTGCCGCTGATCGGGCTGTGGGTCAGGCTGCTGACGGTGCCCTACAGCATGCTGTTTCCGGCCATCATCGTGTTCTGCTGCATCGGCGCCTACAGCATCAACAACAACATCTTCGACGTGCTGGTCATGGCGGGCTTCAGCATCGTCGGGTTTGCGCTGAGCAAGATGCGTTTCGAGCCCGCCCCCCTTCTTCTCGGGTTCATTCTCGGGCCTATGCTCGAGGAAAATCTGCGCCGCGCCATGCTGATCGGGCAAGGAAACCCTTCAATCTTCGTCACGAGCCCATTGAGCCTGGTGTTGCTTCTCATCGCGGTCGGCCTTCTGGCGCTGGTGCTTTCACCGCGGATTCGCAAGACACGGGAGGAAGCGTTCGTCGAGTAGGGCCGCTGTGACGCGAAAATTTCAGACAGGGCAGTTCTTACAAATCAATCACGTTCGAAATCGAACAGGAGGAGGAGCAGGCATGCGCAGGATAGGAAAGATTTCACTTGCGGCGCTCTTCGCGTCGGGAGTTCTGATTGGCTCTGCCGCGGCAGACGAGTTCGTTTATGTCGGGAATGCCGACAGCAACGACATCAGCGTGTTTCAGATGGCGAAGCAGGACGGCGCGCTGTCCTTGATCGAGACGGTCCCGTTCGCCGGCGTAGAGAAGCCTGGCGGTTCCGTTCCCATGGCCGTCAGCCCCGACAAGCGTTTCCTGTATGCCGGGATCAGGTCGCAGCCTTACATGGTGCTGACCTTCTCGATCGCCCCGCAAACGGGGAAGCTCACCCAGATCGGCAAAAGCGAACTGGCCGATAGCATGGCGAGCATCGATACGGATCACTCCGGCAAATATCTTTTCGGCGCCTCCTATGGGGGACACAAGGTGAGCGTCAACCCGATCGCCAAGGACGGAACGGTCGGCGCGCCATCGCAGATCATCCCGACGGGCCAGAACGCCCACGCCATACATCCCGACCCTCAAAATCGCAGAGTATTTGCGACCAACCTCGGATCAGACCAGGTCGTTGCCTTCAAGTTCGACAGCGAGACAGGGCAATTGACGGCAGATCAACCTGCGTCGATCGCATTCCCCGCGAAATCGGGTCCGCGGCACCTGACGTTCGCGCCGGACGGCAAATTCGTTTACGTCGTGGACGAACTGGACGGCCAGGTGTCCTCCTTCTCTTACGATGCGGTGACCGGCGCCTGGAAAAATATCGACCGGCAAAGCGCCTTGCCCGATGGTTTCAAGGACAAGATCTGGGCCGCGGACCTGGACATCACGCCTGACGGCCGCTTCCTCTATGCCACTGAACGGACCTCGAGCACGATCAAGATCTTCGGTGTCGACACCGGTACCGGCAAGCTGACCGCGAGAGAAAGCGTTCCGACCGAGACGCAGCCCCGTGACATCAAAGTCGATCCGTCCGGCTCGTATCTTGCCGCCGCAGGCGAGACGTCGAACTCCATGACGCTCTACTCCATAGGCAAGGATGGAAACCTGACCAAACTGAAGTCCTATCCGGTGGGCAAGAAGCCGAACTGGATCGAGATCGTTTCACTTCCATAAAGGCCCCTGCCGCGGTTTTCGTCGGTTCATCGAAGTGACGCGGCCAGATAACGTATCAATGCGGAACCTGTTCACGGGTTTCGCACCTCAGACTTGATCGGATGAAGAATTCCATGCCCCACGACACCTCTTCAACGCGTATTGAATCGACCGCCATGTCCGGCAACGGCATCGCCTGGGTCAAGCTCTCCGCTATCCATCTGCCCCTGAAAACACCCATCAGCGATGCGAAAGTTCTCACCGGCCGGCAGAAGCCGCTGACGGAAGTCGCCTTCCTCTTCGTCGAGATCCAGACACGAGACGGTCACTCCGGCTTGGGTTTCAGCTATTCGAAGCGGGCAGGCGGACCAGGGCAGTTCGAGCATGCC
This sequence comes from Hyphomicrobiales bacterium, assembly GCA_900471605.1. GTDB lineage: Bacteria > Pseudomonadota > Alphaproteobacteria > Rhizobiales > Rhizobiaceae > Neorhizobium. The sequence goes on from UCEY01000021.1 coordinate 113,139, forward strand.
AAGGAGATCGCGGCCACGCTGATTGGCGAGGATCCAAACGACATCGCCAAGATCTGGTTGAAGCTTTGCTGGGCTGGCGCATCGGTCGGGCGTAGCGGTCTTGCGGTTCAGGCCATCGCGGCCTTTGACATAGCTCTCTGGGATCTGAAGGCGAAACGCGCCGGCCTGTCGCTTGCAAAATTGCTTGGCGCACATCGAGACGCGGTCCAGTGCTACAATACGTCCGGAGGCTTCCTGTCCTCGTCGATCGACGAGATACTCGACAATGTCGAGCAATCGATCGAAGCGGGTATCGGCGGCATCAAGATCAAGGTCGGGCATCCCGACGCTGCGACCGACATCAAGCGCGTCGAAGCGGTGCATCGCCGTATCGACGGCCGTGTTGCGATGATGGTCGATGCCAATCAGCAATGGGACAGGCCGAGCGCCATGCGCATGGGGCGCCGGTTGGAACAATACGATCTGACATGGATCGAGGAGCCGCTCGATGCCTATGACGCCGAGGGGCATGCGGCGCTTGCCGCTCAACTGGACACCCCGATCGCGACTGGCGAGATGCTCACCAGCGTTCTGGAGCATGTGAGCCTTATCGATAACAAATCGGTCGATTTCATTCAGCCCGATGCGCCGAGGGTAGGCGGCATTACGCCGTTCCTGAAGATCTGCTCGCTCGCCGAAGCCAAGAAGCTCAGGCTGGCGCCTCATTTCGCGATGGAGATCCATCTTCATCTCGCCGCCGCTTACGAACTCGATCCGTGGGTCGAGCACTTCGACTGGCTTGATCCCCTCTTCAACGAACGCCTGGAGATCAGCGACGGGCGGATGATCGTCCCGACGCGCCCGGGCCTTGGCTTCACCCTCTCGGAGCAGGCGCGGAAATGGATAAGGGTCGAGGCCGAGTTCGGTGAGAGGCCGTAGACAGGATTGGAGGCATGCCGTCGATCTTGACGCGGAAGGCGGCAGGTGCGGACCGCTGATCGCCGACCCGGTCAAGCTTGCGCCGCTTCGCAGTGTTGATGCATGAATCACTAGGGGCGTATTCGTAGGCGCTGGACCAGCCCTGATAACTGGTCTCCGCCACGAGGCCTTTCAAGCACAAAGCCTCTCTCCGTTATCACATCGGCAAGATGAAGTTGAGGATGACGAACCGGCTGGATTACGAGGCAGGTCTTCATCGGCGCCGTAGTCTCAGCCTGTGGATCACGCGGAAGCGCTGTCGTGCTGGCAGGCGCCGAAGTTGAAGAAACGCGGTGGAGAGCCGCGCTATTCCGATCTGGCATTCGATAACGCGTTTACCGCTTGGATTGGTTCTCGACCGCGTCTGCGACAGACGGAGGGCTTTGTCTCGTCGGTGCTGAAGCTGAAAATCCCCTTGGAGTTGGCGAAAGCTGCACTTGGTACTGGATGCCGGCAGCGGCGGTATCGTCGCACACGTCATGACCGAAACGATGTCCGCGATGCCTCACAGATGGAGCCGAACGCAATCCCTCGTCACACGGCGATCTTATTGCACGCATGACCATTCCGGGTGGCGAATTCGATGGTCTGATCTTCAGGCAATGGCGGCGAGAACAAATACCCCTGAACGCTGGTGCCGCCCAGAGCTTTGAGAGCCTCGAGTTCCTCTTCCGTCTCAACACCTTCGATGACGCAATCCAGTCCCATATCGGCACTAAGGGTCAGAAGCGATTTGACGATTTTGTAGCTTGCAGGCCTTTCGTGCAAGTTCGTGACGAAGCTCCGGTCGATCTTGAACTTTGTCAGCGGCAGCGCATGCAGCCGCGTGAGGCTCGAATAGCCGGTTCCGAAATCATCGAGTGAAATACCGCAGCCGAGCCGCCGCAAGGTCGCGACGGATTGAGTAACCTGCTCGAAGTCGTGCGTGAAGGCGGTCTCGGTGATCTCGAGATCGAGTCGCTTAGCATCGAAGCCGCTGCTCTCAATGATGCCGATGAGGGCAAGAACTCCAACCTCAGAATTTAGATCGTGTGCTGACAGGTTGAACGACAAACGCATAGCTGGGTCCCAGCAGCAAGCGGCGCCGAGCGCCTTTCTTAAAAGAGGCTTCGTCAGGGAGCTGACAATGCCGGCCCGCTCCGCGATCGGGATGAAGCAGGCGGGGGAAACTTTGCCCAAAGTCGGACTGTCCCATCGCGCCAGAGCTTCAAAGCCGATCGTCACCTGACTGCGAATGTCAACGATCGGTTGGAAGACAACCGACAGCTCGTTTTCCAGGTCCGCTTGTTTCAGGACGCTTTCAATTTTGGCATCACAGTTGATCTGCCGTTCATGATCGGAATTGAAGAGCACGGCGCCACCACGCTGCCGCTTCTTGGCGTGGTAAAGCGCATAGTCCGCTCGGTCGAATAGTTGCTCGCGGTTCAGTGCCAGATCTGGAAAGACCGCGATCCCCATCGACGCTGAAACGTGCACTGTGCCTTCCGGCATATGGTATGGTTCCCTGAGCTTCGCGGCAATGGCATTCGCGTTGATAACGAGCTGATCATTTTCCGGTGGCAGCGGGGCAATGATTGCAAATTCGTCACCGCCTAGTCTGAATGGCGTACTTGCTGTCAGGAGGCCGGACAAGCGGTTGGCCACCTCGACCAGGAGGCGATCGCCTACTGAGTGGCCGTAAAGATCATTGACAGGCTTGAAACCATCAAGGTCCATGACTCCAAGCGCCAGTCGGTTTCCGCTTGCCCGCGCCTTTTCGAGTTCGGTCTCCAGCTCAGCAAAGAATGCCCGCCGGCTCGCGAGGCCTGTGAGGCTGTCGACATTGGCGAGCCTATAATTTTCGCTGCTCAGCGCGTCGCTGCGCTGCTTTGAAACGACCATGGATTCGAAGTTTCGGTAGTTCGTCAGGAGGATGGACATCATACCTGCGCAGACGAGCAATACATTGACCGCGATCGCGACGAAGGTCGGTTGAGCCGTTGAGACGAAGAAGGCGATGAACGCACCATTGACGATGAGTGTCACGATGAAGGCTGCCGAGCGCACATACATCAGACAAAATATGCACGAGATGACCGTGATTGCCATGTAGAAGGCGACATGTGAGCGGGTATAAGCATCGCCGTAGGGAACGAGCCCAAACGACCAGAGCGTGAAAGCAACCGCGATACCGCCCGCAAGCCGATTGGTGCGCTTAAGCGCAGCATGCGCAGATTCAGGAGAAGGGTCGACATTTCTGGTGCGGAGCCAGAAGAGTACCCTAAGCAGGCAACCGAATGTAAGCAGTGACGGCACGCCAGCCGTCAACCACAATGGCGCTACCCCCATATGAGTAATGGCGAGCGCCCAAGTGCTTGAAAGAAGAATGAAATACATCATCGGCATTTGACGAGTGAATGCTCGATACTGAGCTTTGAGAAGCTCCGGATTGCTGCTTTGCACCGACATGAAGTCCCGGATTCTGCGCCGCGCACTCTGTATAGTCATATGTTCATCCATCCATTGATGAACGATTTCTAACATACGTGTCCTTACAATCGCGGAAATCAGTACGGTTAATTAAATGCTCCTTATCGGTGCATCTACCCCGGTTGGTAAGGTGTCCATTCCGCCAGTCCGGTTCATGCTGAAGCCCTGTCCAGCGGCGATATCGTCGCACACTTCAGACCGAAACGATGTCCGCGATGCCCTACAGTTGGAGCCGCTGCGCGCCCAGATCGGCATGCCGGTCGATCAGTTCACCGCTGATGGCGCAAACCCGACCCGTGAGGCCTTCGCCGAACACAGTCTTGGTGCGGCAGTCGTCATTCTGCTAGGCGTCAATGCGATAGAACGGCCGGGCGCCGGTCCGTCCTCAATTCGACGCTGGCAGGTGCAAGCCGGAATTCCGTCCCGTACAGACGAACCGTCGAGTAGCAAAGGCATCAAAGGCGGAGATCTGCCTACAATGCGATCGCTGCCCCAGCCCCATCAGCAGCCTGATCCCATCCGCTTTCCGCTTGAGGGATCGAACAGGTGAACTCTCGCAGGATCTCCGCGCACGTGGAGTATTTCACCGACATTCACTTCGCGGTTTCGCGGAAACTCGACCGAGAGCATTTTCGAATGGCCGACCTCCAGATAACCGTAGGTCTGGCTTCCCAATCGTTCGGCAACCATCAGCTCACCGCTGAACCAGGCTTCATCCGCCGGACATTGAGTGAGATCTTCGGGCCTGATGCCGAGCACGACATTCTTTGACGCGGAGCGAGCGACTTCCGCCGCTCCCAGCTCAATGGTCCTGCCGAGTGCAAGGATCGTTTTGCCCTCCGTCGAAAGTTCGGCGGGCACCGTGTTCATCGTCGGGCTGCCGATGAAGCGGGCAACAAACAGGCTGGCTGGCTTGTGATAGAGTTCCAGCGGTCTGCCGATCTGCTCCACCACGCCTCCATTCATCACCACGATCCGGTCGGCAAGGGTCATGGCCTCGACCTGGTCATGGGTCACGTAGACAGTGGTCGCTTTCATGCGCCGGTGGAGCTTGGCGATTTCCAGGCGCATTTCGACGCGCAGGGCGGCATCGAGATTGGAAAGCGGCTCGTCGAAAAGAAAGGCGGAAGGTTCGCGGACGATCGCGCGTCCCATCGCGACGCGCTGGCGCTGGCCGCCCGAAAGTTGCGCAGGACGGCGGTCGAGGTAATCCTGGATCTTCAGGATATCTGCGGCCTGGTTTACCCGGTTTTCGATATCGCGCTGATCGCCGCCGCGCATCTTCAGGCCGAAGGACATGTTCTCCCGAACGCTCATGTGGGGGTAGAGCGCGTAGTCCTGAAAAACCATGGCGATGTTGCGCTCGGCAGGCGGCAGAAGATTGACCACCCGGCCCTCGATGTCGAGTTCGCCGCCTGAAATCTCCTCCAGCCCTGCAATCATGCGCAGCAGGGTCGATTTTCCGCAGCCGGAAGGGCCGACCAGGACCAGGAATTCCCCGCTTTCGATCTCGATATCAATGTCGTGAATGACCTGCAGAGCTCCATAGGATTTCTGGATTTTCTTCAATGCAATGCCGGCCACGGCTTTCCTCCTCGATCCCGACTTCGGGCTTGACGCCAGATATCGATATCAATATCAATAATGATAACTTTGGAAATGCGCAACCGGCTGGATCGACCTACATGGCGTATTTTTCGTCTCGACCGACATCGACAAAACCACCCAAGGCAGGCGTCGCCTTCAATGCCTTGAAGCGCGACATCATGCTCGGGACGCTGGCGCCCGGGACCGGGCTGCCCGAGCTGGAGCTGGCCGCGCATTTTCAGTGCAGCCAGGGGACGGTGCGCGAGGCGCTGCTTCAGCTGCAGGAAGAAGGGCTTGTCCGTCGCCAGGGGCATCGGGGCACGCAGGTCTCGGAATGTACCGAGGACGAGGCGATCGAAATGTTCCGGCTGCGCCAGCAGATCGAAGGCAGCGGCATGGCGCGTGTGATGCGTGCGCCGAGCCGGACGCTGGTCAGGGAGCTCAATGATCTCCTTGAGAAGATGCTTGTCGCTGCCGGGGCAGGCGATGAGCTGGAGCTTGCCTCGTTCGACCGCGATTTCCATCGCCGAATTTTCGAGGATGCCAACCTGCCGGCGCTCGACCCGATCCTGCATCGCTGCCTGGTTCATAATCACCGCTTCAAGATTTCCCGCAGCCCGATGGCGCGTGATCTCGAGGCGACGGCGCTGCGCCATCGCAACATCATCGATGCGATCGAAGGCGGCGACGTAAGGCGTGCCACCGCCGCCATGCATCATCATATCGCGACCATTGTCGACTTCGGGCCGGAAGTCTTCCCGGAGGTGATCCAGTGAGCGACGGTGTCGAATTGTCGGATGTCCTGTCGGACGAGATGGTCGCGCTCATGGAGCGGGTTCTCGCCGAACTGGGGCCGTTACCGGATCCGACATCGCTGCCGCCTGCGGAAGGCCGGGCGCAATCGCTTGCCGCCAATGTTCGCTGCAACGTCAACCTGCCGCGGATGGAGAGCGTGACGGAGCTCGTGGTCGCGGAGGACCTGAGCCTCGGTTCTGCACGCTGTCGCCTGAAAGTGCTAGTACCCCCTGGGGCCGGGGCTGGCGCCATTCTCTTTGTTCATGGCGGCGGTTTTGCGTTCTGTTCGCCCGAAACCCACGAGCGGTGCGCCCGGGTTCTTGCACTCGAAAGCGGTCTGCCGGTCGTTTTACCCGATTATCGGCTGGCCCCGGAAAATCCCTATCCGGCGGGCCTGAAGGATGTTGTCGCCTCCGTGCGCAGCCTCTTTGAGGTGACGGCTGCTGCCGGGGTTCGCCGCGGCCCATTGCTGATTTCGGGCGACTCCGCAGGCGCCAATCTTGCTCTTGCCGCGATGCTGCACGAACAGGCCGAAGGCCGTGCGGGGCCGGATGCGGCGCTGCTTTTCTACGGCTGCTACGCACGGAGCTTCACGACGCCATCCTATGTCCGCTTCTCCGAGGGGCCTGCATTGACGCGCGGAAAGATGCAGCGGTACTGGTCGTTTTATGCCGGCGGGCGCGTGGTCGAGGAGGACCCGCTTGCCTGCCCTCTCGTGGCTTCCGATGCGGCTCTCTCCGCGCTGCCGCCGCTTTACCTGATGGCGGCCGCCGTAGATCCGCTGCTTTCTGACACCCTGAGCCTGAGCCAGCGCCTCAGATCTCTTGGCCGTAACGACGAACTGCACATCGTGCCGGGCGTCATCCACGGTTTCCTGCAGAACACCAACGAACTTTCGGCCGCAAGGGAGGCTCTGGCGGCCGCGGGCAATGCAGCAAGGCGACTGACACGACGTCCATGACATAAACAAAGGAGGAGGAGACTATGAGATTTCTGAGGACAATGGCGCTCGGCGCCGCTCTTGCGGCTTCGGCCGCTTTCAGTCAGGCAAAGGCGGAGACCGTCCGCTTCTGGTACCATTTCGACAATCCGGCGAACCCGATGTCGGACCTGGTCAAGAAATTCGAGGCAGCCAATCCCGGTATCAAGGTCGAAGCCGAGAACGTGCCGTGGAACAGCTATTACGACAACCTCTACACCTCGCTGGTCGGCGGCAATGCGCCCGATGCGGCGATGGTCAAGCTTTTCGCGCAGCCGAGGCTCGCCGAAATGGGTGCACTGGAGCCGATCGGCAAGCAGATCGACAGCTGGAAAGGCAAGGCCGACCTGCTGGACAATCTGCTCGAGCTGAACAAGGGGCCTGACGGCAAGCAGTATTACCTGCCGATCCAGTATGTCGTCCTTTATCTCTATTACCGTACGGATCTCTTCCAGGCAGCCGGCCTGCAGCCGCCGAAGACCTGTGAGGAGTTCCGCAACGCCGCCATCAAGCTCACCAATGCACCGCAGACCTATGGTTTCGGCCTGCGCGGCGGCAAGGGCGGCTGGGATCAGTGGGGTGCCTTCGTTCTCTCTCAAGGCGCCGAGCTGAAGCCGGGCGGCCTGACCAAGCCGGAGGCGATTGCCGCCAACCAGTGGCTGATCGATCTCTTCCAGAAGGACAAGGTCATTCCGCCGTCGGCGCCGAACGACGGGTTCCAGGAAATCGTCGCGGCCTTCAAGTCCGGCAAGACGGCGATGACCATCCACCATATCGGTTCGTCCAAGGATCTGGTCGCCGCGCTGGGCGACAAGGTCTCCGCCGTGCCTGTTCCGAAATGCGGTAATGGCCAGTGGACGTCCTATGGTGACGAGTCGCTGGCGATCTTCTCCTCGTCCAAGGTCAAGGATGCGGCCTGGAAGTGGATTTCCTTCCTCGCCGAAGGCCAGAACAACGTCGCCTTCAACGGCGCGACGGGCCAGTTGACCGTTACGAAGAGCGGCTCCGCCGACTGGAAGCTACACGAGCGGCGTTTCGTCGAGGCGACCGTCCAATCCCTGCCGTTCGCCAAGGTGCTGCCGCAGACCTCGGCGGTATCGGAATTCGTCAACACAGCCTGGCAGACGAACATGCAGCAGGCGCTGACGGGCCAGATCACGGCGAAGAAGATGATGGAACAGCTGCAGACGCTGTTTGCTGAGTAAAGCCGCTCCGGTCCCGGCACCGACGTGTCGGGACCTCCTTCTCCGCCTTGCTTCCCACGGGCAGGATAAGCATGTCCCTATCGATCTCTTCTCCCATGCAACGCCGTGCCACATCGATCTGGCGTTCCGAGCGGCTGCTGCCCTACCTGTTGCTTGCTCCCGCCGTCGTAGTCACCGTCGTCATCGTCTTCATGCCGATGCTGCAGGCGGTCTTCACCAGCTTCTACGATCTCATCCTGTTCCGGCCGAATGCCAGCAAGTTCGTCGGTTTCGGAAACTACGTGAAGCTGTTCAACGATCCGGTTTTCTGGACCGCGCTCTGGAACACGGTCATCTGGATCGGCCTGACCGTGCCGCTGCAGATGGGGTTGGGGCTCGTCGCCGCCCTGCTTCTCAACCGCGAATTTCCCTGGCGCGCCCTCGCGCGCGCCCTGATCATCATTCCATGGGCATTGCCGAGTGTCGTGATCGCGCTGATGTGGCGCTGGATCTACGATCCGAATACCGGGGTGCTGAACGACATCCTCATCTATCTTTCGATTGTCCAGTCGGCGGTGCCGTGGCTGGCCGACCCGAATGTGGCGATCTACGCGATCATCGCGACGCTGACCTGGCAGGGTTTTCCCTTCTTCGCGGTGATGATCCTCGCAGGTCTGCAGGGCATTCCGCGCAGCCAGTATGAGGCGGCCTCGATCGACGGCGCATCGACCTGGCGGCAGTTCGTCCATATTACGCTGCCGGGCATCGCGCCGGTGCTGGCGACGGCCGGGCTGCTCCGAGTGATCTGGGTTGCCAATTCCATGGACGTGATCTTTGTCATGACCGGCGGCGGTCCGGGCTATGCGACGCATACGCTGCCGCTTTATGCCTTCGTCAAGGCTCGTCAGAATCTGGATTTCGGATACGGCACGTCGATCGCCGTGACCTTCACCATTCTTCTGGGTGCGTTCGTGGCTCTCTATCTCGCCCGCACCATGCGCGAGGTGGAACGATGAGACAGCAGGGCACGCTTCGCCGGATACTCACGACGGACCTGCCGGTTCTCGCGATCGTCCTTTTCGCCATGGCGCCGTTCGCGTGGATGATCCTGACGTCGCTGACGCCGACCGCCGCGCTTTCCGCCACCGGAGTATCGCTTTCACCCCGTGGCTGGAGCCTCGACAACTATGTGCGGCTGATCGAGCAGACGTCCTTCCTCAAGAACATGCTCGACAGCCTGATCATCGCGGGCGGTACCGTCGTCGTCGGCCTGATCGTCTCGGTCACGGCAGCCTATGCCTTTTCGCGGTTCCGTTTTGCGGGCCGCAAGCTGCTGATGCTGCAGTTCCTGCTGATCAACATGTTTCCGATCGTGCTGCTCATCCTGCCGCTCTTCGTGCTGATGCGCCGCTTCAACATCCTCGACACCCATCTCGGCCTCATCCTCGCCAACGCGACGGTGGCGATCCCGTTCGCGGTGTGGATGCTGACGAGCTATATCGGTGCCATCCCGAAAAGCCTCGATGAAGCGGCGATGACGGACGGGTGCTCGCGGTTGACCGCGCTGCGCAAGATCGTCCTGCCGCTGACCATGCCGGGCATCATCTCCACCGGCATCTACATCTTCATCACCGCCTGGAACGAATATCTCTACGCGCTGACACTCGGCGGGCGAAACGTGCGGCCGGTCACGGTCGCGATCCAGACGCTGATCGGCGAATACCAGATCGAATGGGGCCTGCTGGCAGCCGGCGCCGTTGTCGGCGCCATGCCTGCAACCATCCTGTTTCTTCTCGTTCAGCGCCGCCTCATCGGCGGCCTGACCCAGGGCGCGGTGAAAGGATGACGGTAGGCAATGATCGGCGTAGCCGACGGTCCCGCAGGTGGGGTCGCTCAAAAATCGAACTATTGAATGCGATAAAAAGGAAATGACAATGAACCCCATCGGGTTGATTTCCATGCAATATGCGAGGCCCTTCACGGCCGAGCATTTCCCGCTGTTTGAGAAGATGCGCGAGCACGGGTTTGATTTCGTGGAGCTTCTGGTTCCGGAAGTCGGTGAGCTCGACATCCGGGAAACCAAGAAGGCGCTCGACGATGCCGGCCTTGGCGTGGTGCTCGCCGCCCGCGTCAACCTGCAGCGCAATCTCGCATCGGCAGATGCCGAGGCGCATCGCGCCGGGATCGAGTACCTGAAATACACGGTCGATTGCGCGGCCGGCCTGGGCGCGAAGATCGTCGGCGGTCCGCTGACCGGAAATCCGCTGGTCTTCGCCGGCCGCCCGCCGCAGCCGGTGGAGGAGACCGAGCGACTGGCCCGCAAGGATCGCTGCGTCAGGGGCTTGAAGGAAGCCGGCGACTATGCGGGCAAGGCCGGCATACTGCTGGCCGTCGAGCCGCTGAACCGCTTCGAAAGCGATGTGCTCTGCACGACGCAGCAGGCGATGGAACTGCTGGACGCGGTGGATAATCCGGCCGTCAAGCTGATGCTCGATACATTCCATATGCACATGGAAGAAAGCTCCATTGCCGAGGCGATCCTGCTTGCCGGTGACCGTCTCGTGCATTTCCAGGCCAATGAGAACCATCGCGGCTTTCCCGGCACGGGAATGACCGATTGGGTCGAAGTCTGCCGCGCGCTTCACGCGGTCGGCTACAAGGGCCCGGTCTCGCTCGAGCCGTTCCGGCGCAATGACGACCGTTTCGGCGTGCCGTTTGCCCAGTGGCGCCCGCCGCACGAGGACGAAAGCAATCGTCTCGCAGCGGCCAGCGCATTCATGAAATCCCACCTCCTGCTTACGGAATATCGTCGATGACTTTGAAAATCGGTTGGATCGGTTGCGGAATCCACGCAACCCAGATGCTGCTTCCCCAGCTCGTGCGCCATGATATCGAGCTCGTGGGGATGTGCGATATCGACGGCAAGCGCCTGAAGGATGCCGGCCGGCAATTCGGGGTGACCAATCTGACGACGGACGCGCAGACCCTGCTTTCTACCCCTGGGCTCGATGCGGTCGGCATGGCGGTCGGCCCGGATCAGCACCTCGCCTTCGGCAAGGCTGCGCTCGAACGAGGCCTGTCGGTCTTCATGGAAAAGCCGCCCTCGGGTTCCGCGGCCGGCGCGCGCGAGCTTCTGGCTGCTTCTGAGAAGGCGAAGAAGCCGTTGCTCGTCGGGTTCATGAAGCGTTATTCGATCGGCAACCGCATGGCGGCGAATATCGTCAAATCCGGCCGTTTCGGGGACGTGCTCGGCCTGACCGGCTACTACATGACGGCCCCCGGCTATTTCGCCGGCAATGTCGACTATACCGGTTTCTTCCTGCATCACTGCGTCCACTACATGGATCTCGTCTCCTTTCTGGTATCGCCGGTTCGTTCGATCTCAGCCCGCAAGGTCGAAAAGACGCCGGGGCGGCTGCTTTTCCATGTGGCATTCGAATTCGAATGCGGAGCGATCGGCAATATCGCCATGGGCACGGTCCAGTCCCGGGGAACCCCCGTCGAGCGGATCGAACTGATGGGCGACCATCAGCGCATCGAGGTGGACGACGTGATCGAGATCCGCTGGCATCGCAACCCGCCCTTCAAGATCGACGATCTCGGCGCAACGCTGAACGAGAGTTCGGACACGCTGACCTGGAAACCGAATTTCACCGCCGCCGCCAACGAGGATCCTAAAGGGTACCATTCGCTGCTGGCGGATGTGGTTCCCGCACTCGGCGGGGCGGCAACCCCCGCGCCGACGATTGCGGATGGCGTCGTCGCAATGGAACGTCTGGAAACGCTCCGGCGCGAACTTGCGCTCTGATGAGCTTCAGGCTTCCGGCGAAAACCAGGCTCTCATTCAAAGCTCGTTGGCTCGCCGAGGCGGAGGCATTTCGGCGAGACATCGCCTGAGGATGAGAGGCAGGATGCCGCCTGCGCGGAGGATCTCGACCTCGGCATTCGTTTCGATTGCGGCAGAAGCCTTGAATACGAGGGGCGAACCGTGGGTGCGTTCGAGGGTTGCCGGTACATCGCAGCGCGGTGACATGATGTCGGGATCGGCGTGGATGGTGAGGACATCGCCCGAACGGAGTTCGAGCATCTGCGGCGTCACGTCCGATGGAAGGCGCAGTGGGAGGATGCCCATGCCAATCAGGTTCCAGCGGTGGATGCGCTCGAAGCTTGACGCAAGCACGGCGCGAACGCCGAGAAGAGCCACGCCCTTCGCCGCCCAGTCGCGGGAGGAGCCCATTCCGTAACGCTCGCCCGCCACGAGCACGACGGACTTTCCCTCGGCCTTGTAACGCTGTGCCGCATCCCAGAGCGGCAGGGCTTTTCCCGATCCGGCATGGACAGTGGAGCCGGGCGGGATGCCTGTTGCCAGAAGGTTGCTCACGGCCTTGTTGGTGAACAGGCCGCGTACCATAACTTCCCAGTTTCCACGTCGGGACGAGAAGACGTTGAGGTCGCTTGGGTTCTCACCGCGCTCGACGAGGTACCGCCCAGCCGCACCCTTCGCCGGGATTGCACCGGCGGGGGAGATGTGGTCGGTGGTGATGTCGTCGCCGAGAACGAGGATCGGATGCGCCTCATAGGTGCCGAGCCGGGTTCCTTCGCCGAAGCTCGCGAAGGGTGGACGCCGGATGTAGCTGGAGTGCTCATCCCAGGGAAAGAGTGTGGTCGCCGGCGCGGGAAGCTCTTTCCAGGCCTTGCTCACTTCTGCGGCATCATAGGCGCGCGAAAAGTCACTCACGTCGGACGCAGCCAGAAGGGTTGCGTCGATTTCGGAAGCGTCGGGCCAGAGCATCGACAGCGTCACCGGGGTTCCGTCTGCGGAAATGCCGATAGGATCATGGAGAATGTCGAGCTCGACGGTCCCGGCAAGCGCGAAAGCCACGACCATGGGCGGCGAGGCGAGGAACGCCGCCTCCAACTGCGGATGTACCCGGCCCGGAAAGTTCCGGTTACCGGACAGGACGGCGACCGGAACTATGCGGCGTTCGGCCATCGCTTCGGCTATGGGCTCGGTCAGAGGTCCGGAATTGCCGATGCAGGTCGTGCAGCCATATCCGACGATGCCGAAACCGGTGGCCTGCAGGTCCGCGAGCAGGCCCGCGCGCTCGAGATAACGCTCGGCGGTCGGGGAGCCGGGGGCAAGCGAGGTTTTCACCCAATGCGGCGGGTGCAGGCCGTAGGCGCGCGCCTTTCGGGCGAGGAGACCGGCGGCCACGAGAAGCCGCGGGTCGGAGGTATTCGTGCAGCTCGTGATCGCGGCGATCGCCACCGCGCCGTCATTGGGCGCACCCTCGACCGCGAAACTCTCCGAGGACGTCTTCATTTCCCGAACGGCCGTACGCGTCTCGCCGACCGCGATCCTGTCCTGGGGGCGGCGTGGGCCTGCAAGGCTCGGCTCGACGCCGCCGATGTCGAGATTGACTATCGAGGTGTAGCAAGGATCGATATCGGGATCGAACCAGATGCCTGCCCGTTTTGCATAAGATTCGACAAACCGGGCGTGGGCTTCGCTCCGGCCGGTTTTCAGCAGGTAGTCGACCGACCTGCAATCGATCGGGAAATAGCCGCTATTGGCGCCAAACTCCGGCGCCATATTGGCAACGACGGCCCGGTCGCCGGCCGTCAGGGTCGAGACGCCGGGTCCGTAGAACTCGACGAACTTGTCCTGTAGGTCGATCCGGCGCAGGAGATGCGTCACTACGAGCGCGAGATCGGTGGCGAGAACGCCTTCCTTCAGCGTCCCCGTCAGTCGGACGCCGACAACATCGGGGATGCGCAGCGTCACCGGCATGCCGAAAAAGACGCTCTCGGCTTCCAGGCCGCCTACTCCCCAGGCCAGAACGCCGATCCCGTTTATCATCGGCGTGTGGCTGTCGGTTCCGATCAGTGTGTCCGGTACTGCCCAAAGTCGGCCGTCCCGCCGGTGCGGCGTCGCGACGGTCGCCAGGCGTTCGAGATTGAGCGTATGCATGATACCGGTGCCCGGCGGATGGACCCGAAAGCCGGAGAGCGTATTCGTCGCCCATTTCATGAAGCTGTAGCGCTCTGCATTGCGCTCGTATTCCCGCCGCATGTTGTGCTCGATGGCAGCCGGAGTTCCAAAAGCGTCGACAGCGACCGAGTGGTCCGTGGAGACGTCGACGGGTACGACGGGATTGAGCCGTGCCGGATCGCCGCCGGCCTCCGCCAACGCCGATCGCATGCCGGCGATGTCGACCAGGGCCGGGCCGCAGGTGGTATCGTGCATCAGGATGCGGTTCGGCAGGAACGGGATTTCGACGTCGCTCCGGCCCGTCTCCAGCCATTCGATCATCGCAGCCTTGGCCCGCGGTGCATCGTCACCAGCCGTTCTCAGGAGGTTTTCCAGTAGAATCCGATGGATATACGGCATGCGCACGAGATCGCCGCCGGCCGCGGCGGGAAGGTCGATCAGGTCATAACTTACGCCATCGATTTCGATAGTCGTGCGCATGTGCTTGGCACTGCCTTCCGTTGTCCGCGCTACAGGGTCTTCAATCCGGCGGCGATCGTCGAAAACAGAATGTCGATTTCCGTCTCCGAAATGACCAGCGGAGGGGAGAGGACGAGCGTATTTGCCACCGGGCGTATCAGCACGCCGCGTTCGAAGCAGTAATCGTAGACTTTTTTGGCCATCGCCTTGCCGCTCGCGACGTCGTCACCAAGTTCGATTCCGGCGAGCAGGCCGAGATTGCGGATATCCGCCACGCCGGAAAGGCCCTTGAATGCATGGGCCTGCTCCTGCCAGACCGGTTCGACTGCCGCCGCATGCTCGAACATGCCTTCATCGATGTAGACATCCAGTGCCGCAAGCGCCGCCGCCGATGCCAGCGGATGGCCGGAATAGGTATAACCGTGGGAAAACTCCACCGCCCCCTGCGGCGCGATTTCCATCAGCACCTTGTAGACATTGTTCGAGCTGATCACGCCGCCCATGGGAACGGCGCCGTTCGTCATGCCCTTGGCGATCGCGATGAGGTCGGGCGTGACCCCGAAACGGTCCGCCGCGAACGGTCGCCCGAGACGGCCGAAACCGGTGACCACCTCGTCGAAGATCAGCAGGATGCCGTGGCGCGTGCAGATTTCCCTCAGCCGCTCGAGATAACCGACAGGCGGGATCAGCACCCCGGTCGAGCCTGCGACCGGTTCGACGATGACCGCCGCGACCGTCGACGGGTCGCAGGTCTGCAACATCTGTTCAAGCGCGTCGGCGATATCAGCGCCATGGCTCGGCTGGCCGCGGCTGAAGGCGTTGCGGGCAGGGTCGTGGGTATGCGGCATGTGGGCAGCACCCGGCAGAAGCATGCCGAACTGTTTCTTGTGCGGTCCCATGCCGGCGGCGGAAAGCCCGCCGAAGCCGACACCGTGATACCCGCGCTGGCGGCCGATGATCCGCTGCCTCTGCCCCTCGCCGCGCGCATGGTGGTAGGCAAGCGCAAGCTTGAGCGCGGTATCGGTCGCTTCCGAGCCCGAATTGGTGAAAAAGACGTGGTCGAGGCCCTCGGGTGCAACGGAGGTCAACCGGTTGGCATATTCGAAGGCGAGCGGATGGCCGAGCCCGAACGAGGATGCGAAATCGAGCTGCGCCGCCTGTTTCTGGATCGCCTCGACGATCTTCGGATGCCCGTGCCCGGCATTCACGCACCAGAGGCCGGCAATTCCGTCGAGCAGCCGGTGGCCGTCGCTCATGTGGTAATACATGCCCGAAGCGCCGGTGATGATCTGCGGTTTCTTCTTGAAATCCCGATTGACCGTGAACGGCATCCAGAAGGCTTCGAGCGAATTGGCGTTGAGCTGTTGCATAAGGAGGCTTTCGTTGCTCGGTCAGAGGAGACCGGTCTTCTTGAGGAGGTCTGCGATGGCGGCCCCGATGGCCCGCGTGTTGGCCGCGTCGAGATGTACACCGTCGGCGGCGGAGGCTTCCGCGACCGTGGACGCATCGAGGAACAGGCATTCCCGCCGTTCGGCCACGGCGCGGTAGAGGTCGGCAAGTCTCTTCGATTCTTGGATGTCGCGCCCGGAAAGGCTGCCGCCAGCGGGCTGACGAAAATGCGGTGGGCTGACGATCATCACCTTTGGCGGCACGTGGCCATGGCCGTAAGGATAGTCGGCAACGATCTCGACCAGCCGCTCCATTCCGGCTGCCGCGTCCTCGGCCCTGCCGCAGATCTGCGACTTGAGGTCGTTCGTGCCGAGCATGATGATGGCGAGGTCCAGCGGATAATGGCTGCCGAGCAGGACGGGTAGCGTTCTTGCCCCGTTTCGGTCCTCCGTGGCCGAAGGATCATCGAAGCAAGTAGTTCTGCCCGGCAGGCCTTCGGTAACCAGGCGCGCATCGAAAAGTGCGGCCTCAACGATGCTTGGCCAGCGATCCTCGAAACGATGCCTGCCGATGCCCGGATTGGCACCCCAGGTGAGGCTGTCGCCATAGGCGAGGATCTGTTTCGTCATTCCGCAACGTCCAGGGTGACGGGGCCCGGCTGTATCGGCGGCATGACGTCGTCCGGAATGGGATTGACGAAGGGATTGCCGTCGAGACGGCCCCTATGGTCCGCCTTGGCCGCCTTGACGAGGGCCGGATCGCGGATGAGGTCGATGGCCGTGCCCGCCATGATTTTCGCGGCATGCGCCATGCCCTTGTGGGCGGCCGGCAGCTTGCCCTGCGCGACGAGCTGCCAGGAATGGCCGGGCGTGCCGATCGCGTAGGTCGCCCCGCGCATCTGTACCGTCGGCACAACCCAGCTGACGCTTCCCACATCGGTCGAGCCGACCATCGATCCGTCGCCTGCGTAAAGCGGCACGATCAAATCGCAGAGCGGCTCGTCCTTTTTCGGTTTGAGGTTGAAGCGGGCATAGGACGAGGCAATGTCCTCCGGCGTGAAGGTCGCCTGGAATTTCCGTGCCGTCGCCCTGTCGGCTTCGTCGAAGACGGGAGGGCCGAGGCGTTCGAGCTGCGCATGCATGCATTGCTCCAGCGGCTCGTTGCCCATCAGGTTGGCGTCGCCGGAGATGATTTCCTGCCGCATGGTCGTTTCAGTCATCCAGGCCGCCCCCTCCGCCACGCGCTTGACGCGGGCGACGAGCGAAAGGAGCTCGGGAAGCGTTCTGGCCCGCACGAGATAGCGCACCGTTGCATTGGCCTGCACCACGTTGGGCGCCGATCCGCCGGTATCCGTGATTGCGTAGTGGATACGGGCAGTTGTCGGCATGTGCTCGCGCAAAAAATTAATGCCGACATTCATCAGCTCGACCGCATCGAGCGCGCTGCGCCCGAGATGCGGCGTTGCCGCGGCATGCGAGGCGCGGCCGGAGAAGTGGAAGTTCATCTCGCTGCAGGCGAGCGAGATCGGGTTGTTGACGCCGCTGAAGGCGGCGGGGTGCCAGGAGATGGCGATATCGACATCATCGAAGACGCCGGCACGCACCATGAAGCCCTTCGAAGACCCGCCTTCTTCGGCGGGGCAGCCGTAATAGCGGATACGCCCCGTCAGCCCGGTTTCTGCGAGATAGTCCTTCACCGCGGCGGCGGCGAGCATCGAGCCGGCGCCCAGCAGATTGTGGCCGCAACCGTGGCCGTGGCCGCCGGAAACGACCGGCCGCTGCTCGGCGACGCCGGCCTCCTGGCTGAGGCCGGGCAGTGCGTCGTATTCGCCGAGGATGGCAATCACCGGCCCGCCTTCGCCGGCCTCTCCCATGACGGCGGTCGGAATGCCGGCGACATTGCGCCCGATCCTGAAACCCTCCGCCTCCAGAAAGCGCAGATGTTCGGCCGAGGAGCGGAACTCCTCATAATTGATCTCCGGCGTATCCCAGACGCGGTCGCTGAGTTCGAAAAAAGCCGGGCTTTTTTCATCGACGGTTGTCCAGATGGATTGGGAATTCTGCATCGCGTCTTCCTTCTTGATCAATGCATGTCGCTCAGGACAGGCGTCAGCCGCTCCAGCGCCCAATCGATCTGGTCCCGTTCGATCACCAGGGGCGGCGCAAGACGGATAGTGTGATCATGCGTCTCCTTGGCGAGGATGCCCGACTGGCGGAGCGCCTCGCAATAACGGCGCGCACCACCGGCCTCCGGGTGCAGCTCGACGGCGAGCATCAGGCCGCGCCCGCGCACGTCGCGGACGATGTTGCTGCGGATGTCCTTCAGCCCTTGCAGGAAATATTCGCCCTGCACCGTGGCGTTCTCGACCATGCCTTCTTCGGTAAGCACCTTCAGCGCCGCCCGCGCGACCGCGCAGGCCAGCGGGTTGCCGCCGAAGGTCGAGCCGTGCTGCCCCGGTTTCAGCGTACCGAGCACCTCATTGTTGGAAAGCACGGCAGAGACCGGATAGAAGCCGCCCGACAATGCCTTGCCGACAAGCGTCACATCCGCCTCGATCGCTTCGTGTTCCTCCGCGAGGAGCTTGCCGGTACGCCCGAGGCCGGTCTGGATCTCGTCGAGAATCAGCATGACATTGTTGGCCGTGCAGACCTCGCGAACCCTGGTGAAATAACCGGCAGGCGGGATCAGTACGCCGGCCTCCCCCTGGATCGGCTCCACCAGGAACGCGACGGTTTGGTCGGTGATCGCCTGTTCGAACGCCTCGATATCGCCGAACGGGATAACCCGGAAACCGTGCAGGAAGGGACCGAAGCTCTTTCGTGCCGTCTCGTCGGTGCTGAAGCTGATGATGCCGAGGGTCCGGCCGTGGAAATTGTTGGCGCAGACGATGATTTCCGCCCTGTCCTCCGGGACGCCCTTCACCTCATAACCCCATTTGCGCACGGATTTGATGGCCGTTTCGACCGCCTCCGCGCCACTGTTCATGGGAAGGACGCGGTGCGACCGGGTCAGTGCGGCAAGCTCCGCGTAGAACAGCGCGAGCTGGTCGTTGCGGAAGGCGCGCGACGTCAGCGTCAGCTTTCCCGCTTGCTCGACCATGGCGGCGAGGATCTTGGGGTGGCAATGGCCCTGGTTCACGGCCGAATAGGCGGACAGGCAGTCGAGATAGCGGTTTCCATCGGTATCCCAGACGTGGACGCCGGCGCCGCGCGCAAGGACGACGTCGAGCGGCTTGTAGTTGTTGGCGCCGAGCCGGCCCTCAATAGCGATGAAGTCTTCCGTCAACATTGTGGATTTCTCCTGGGTCCGGGGAGGCTCTGCTTAGCGATTTGCCTGCTCTTGTTACGCAGCGATGCCCAAGGTCGGCGTGGCCGCGAGGAGTGCCTGCGTATAGTCGTGGCGCGGATGGTCCAGAACCTCGGCAGTACTGCCTTCCTCGACGATCAGACCCTGCTGCATGACGACGATCCGGTCGGCAACACGGGAGACGGCGCCCAGATCGTGAGAGATGAACAGGCAGGCGAAGCCGTGGTTTTCCTGCAGTTTGCGGAAAAGATCGAGAATCTGCTTCTGGATCGTCATGTCGAGCGCCGAAACAGGCTCGTCGGCAACGACGAAGGCTGGATTGCGGATCACCGCCCGGGCAATTGCGACGCGCTGTCTCTGGCCGCCGGAGAGCGCATGCGGGAAACGGTCGCCAAGCCCGGCAAGGCCCACTTCGGCAAGCATGGCGCTCACCCGCTCGGCCTTTTCCGCTCGGCTGAGTTTCGCACCGTGGGCCAGCGGTTCGCCGACGATTTCGGCAATCTTCTGGCGCGGATCGAGGGAGGAATAGGGGTCCTGGAAGACGAGCTGGCATTGCAGGCGGTAGTCGCGCGCCGCAGCGCGATCGGCTGCCGCCATGGAGCGCTCCCGAAACAACACGTCGCCGCCTGAAAGCGGCAGCAGGCCGAGCATCGCCCGGCCGAGCGTCGTCTTGCCGGAACCGGAGCCGCCGACCACGGCAACGACTTCGCCGGGGCGTACCCCGAGCGACACGCCGCGCACGGCAAGTTTCTTTTCCGCCGTGCTGAACATGTTGCCGGCGCCGGAGAACGTCACCTCGACATTGCGGGCCTCGATCAGCGGCGCTGCTTCGGCAACCGGCTTGCGGCCATGATCGCGTTTCGGCAGCGCGTCGATCAGGGTACGGGTATATTGTTCCTTCGGGTGGTGGAGCACGTCTTCCACCGGTCCCGTCTCGATCAGCCTGCCGCGTTCGAGAACGATGACCTTCTTGGCATATTGCGCGACCAGGCCGAGATTGTGGGTGATCAGCAGCACGGCAGTACCGAACGTGCGGGTAAGATCCACCATCACCTCCAGAACCTCGCGCTGGGTCAACGTGTCAAGCGCGGTGGTCGGCTCGTCGGCGATGAGCAGCTTCGGCCGCAGAAGCATGACGGAAGCGAGCATGATGCGCTGACGCATGCCACCAGAGAACTGATGGGGGAAGGCGGCAAGGCAGGCTTCGGCGTTGGGGATCTTCACGCGTTCCAGCATTTCGGTTGCCCGCGCAAGGGCAGCCTCGGTACCGAGCTTCTCATGCAGCCGCAGCCCCTCGACGAGCTGCGCGCCGATCGTCATCGCCGGGTTGAGCGACACCATCGGTTCCTGAAAGACCATGCCGATCTTCGCGCCACGAACCTGGCGCACCTCGAGATCCGACATCTTCAGGACGTCGCGGCCTTCAAACAGGATCTCACCGCCAACCGGGCTGATCGCCTTGGGGAGAAGGCGCATGGCGGCACGCGCCGCGACCGTCTTGCCGCTGCCGCTTTCGCCGACCAGCGCGACGATACCGCCCGCCTCGACGTCGAAAGAGACGTCGTGCAGGACCGGATGGCCATTGGATGTGGCAATGCGGAGATTACGGACGCTCAGCAGCGGATGGGAAGTTTCGGGGATCATCACCGTTGCTCCATTCTCGGATCGAAGCGGTCGCGCAAGGCATCGCCCAGCAGGTTGATACCGAGCAGCGTCAGCGAGATGCAGATGCCGGGGGCGAGCCCAAGCCACGGGGCCTTCTCGATATAGGTGCGCGCGGCCGACAGCATGTTGCCCCAGGTGGGCGCCGGTGGCGGAACACCGAGCCCGAGGAAGCTCAGGCCGCTTTCCGCCAGCACGACCCAGCCGAACATCGACGTGGCGAGCACCACGATCGGCGCCAGGCAGTTCGGCAGGATATGGCGGAACATTGTAGTCAGCTCGGAATTGCCGATGACGCGCGAGGCCTCGACATATTCACGCTCTCTCGCCGAAAGCACGCTTGCGCGGACGATGCGCAGCACCGATGGGGCATAGGCGATGCCGAGCGCGAGGATGATGCCGTATTTGTTCGGGCCGGAAATCACCATCAGGCCGAGCGCCAGCAAGGTGCCGGGAAAGGCGAGCAGCGCGTCGCTGAACACCATCAGGATGCGGTCTGCCAGCCCTCTTGTATAACCGGCGATCAGGCCGGTGATCGTGCCGACGGTGACCGCGAAGGCGACGGTCAGGATGGCGACGGTCATGCTCTGCACCGCGCCGGTCATCAGGCGCGAGACGACATCGCGGCCGAATTCGTCGGTCCCGAGCCAGAATTGCGCCGATGGCGGCTTCAGCCTGGCGACGAGCTTGATCGCCGCCGGATCGTACGGCGTCCAGAACAGCGCAAGCAGCGCCATTCCGCCGATGAAGACCAGCAGGAGAGAGCCGATGATGAGGTTTGCCGGCTGCCTGATCATGAAGCGGTGACCCGCGGATCGAACAGCGGATAGCAGAGATCGACGATCAGATTGACGATCACGTAGATCAAGGCCGTGAACAGAAGACATCCCTGTACCACCGGATAGTCGCGAGCGAAGATCGCATCGACGAGAAGACGCCCCAGGCCGGGCAAGGTGAAGACGGTTTCCAGCACCGCAATGCCGCCGAGCAGCCCGCCGAGCACCAGCCCGATCATCGTCCAGGTCGGAGCGAAGGCATTCGGCAGCACATGGCGAAGCAGGACCTTGCGTTCCGAAAGCCCCTTGGCGCGTGCATGCATGACATATTCCAGCCGCAGGATTTCGATGGCGCTGGCACGCATCATGCGGGTCAGCACGCCGACCTCGATCAGCATCAGCGTCACCACCGGCAGGATCACATAGGTGATGGCGGTCCACGGCTTTTCGGTGAACGGCACATAACCGACGACCGGCAGCCATCCGAGCTTGAGGCCGAAGACCAGCAGCAGCACGAGGCCGAGCCAGAAGCTCGGAACCGACATCAGCAGCGTCGATGCCGCGACGATGGCGACGTCCACGTGGTCGTTCTGCCGCCATGCCGCGATCAGGCCGGCCGGAACCGCGATCAGCGTGGCAAGCGCCACGGCGACCAGCACGATGGTGGCGCTGACCTGGAACCGGTCGAGCATCAGCAAGAGGACCGAGGCGCCGTTGGAGATCGAATGACCAAAGTCGCCCCGGAGCACATTGCCGAGCCAATAGAGGAACTGCAGCGGCACCGGCTTGTCGAGGCCGAGATTGGCGCGCAGGTTCGCCAGTTCTTCGGGGCTGGCGCTATCGCCGAGGATCAGCTGGGCGGGATCACCGGGGATCATCCGCACCAGGAAGAACACCATCACGGCCACGATCAGGAGCGTCGGAAGCGTCCATAACAGACGCTTCGCGACATATTTCGAAAGGGCATGCATGAGCTACTTTCCCTGTGCGAAGGAAACGCCCCACATGCGCGGATAACCGACCGGCCAGGTCTTGTAACCTTCCACATTGGCGCGTACCGCGCCGATGCGGGTACCGGAATAAAGCGGGATCAGCGGCACGTCCGTGCGGATCATGCCTTCCAGCTTGTCGAACAGCGCCTGGCGCTGCTTGTCGTCGCCAATCGTGGTGCTTTCGTTGATCAGCTTCAACCCTTCCGGATTGTCCCAGACCTTGTTCGGGCTCTTGTCCTTGTTGCCGCTCACCATGTCGAAGGAAAGCGAGGGGTCGAGGCGCGCCGAATAGGTGAACGACATGGCCGAATAGTTGCCGGCCGTGTAGCGGTCGAGCAGGGTCGCCCAGTCGAGCGTTTCGATCTCGATGTTGATGCCGGCTTCCTGCGCCATGGCCTGCGTAAGAACGGCGGCATCGAACAGCGACGGGTAGAATTTCGTCGCAAGCCACTTGATCGGCTGGCCCTTGTATCCGGCTTCCGCCAGAAGTTTCTTGGCCTCCTCGATATTGCGGGCCGGGACTGCCTTCTGCAGCTTGCCGGAATAGGGGCTTGGCACAGGAATGACCGAAAGGTTGGCCGGCGACTGGCCGTTGGTCAGCGCTTCGGTCATCTGCGGGATATCCAGCGAGAGCAACAGCGCCTTGCGGATGCGCACATCCTTCAGCAGCGGATCGCGTGTCTGGAAGAGGAGTGCCGTAAGGCCCATGCTGGCGACCTTGTCCACCTTCAGCTTGTTGCTGGCGGAAAACTCCTCGACATCGGCATTGTTAACGTCGCTGACGACGTCGATGTCTCCGGAATAAAGAGCAGCCTTGGCCGCCGCGTCATCCGGAATGACCATGAAGCGCACGGCGCTGACCTTCGGCGTCTTGTCGCCGACATAACCGGTGCGTTCGCCGCCCGGCGAGACGTAGTTGGGGTTGGCGGCAAGCTGGACATATTGTCCGCTGCGCCATTCCTGCAGCATGAACGGGCCGGTGCCAACCGGCTTCACCCACTTGCCCTGCGCATCGAGCGAACTCTTCTGGTAGATGCCGGTACCGCCGCAGTCGGTGCGGGCGAGGGTGGCGAGGAACAGGGCCGTCGGCTTTTCCAGCGTGAAGACGACGGTGGAGGCGTCCGGCGCCGTTACATTGGTGACGTTCGCCACGCTCGATCCCGTGACGTCCTTGAGGCACCGCCAGGCGGTCTTCGGATCCACGTAACGTTGCCAGGAGGCCAGCACGTCGGCGGAAGTGAGCGGCTCGCCATCGCTGAATTTCAGTCCGTCGCGCAGTTTGAACGTATAAGTCTTTCCATCGGCGGAAACATCGACCGATTTTGCCAGCAACGGCGCGACCGAGGCGTCGTCCCGGTATCCGACGAGGCCCTCGACCATGTGCAGCACGATGGCGTCGCTGTTGGCGTCGCGGTTGACGCCCGGGTCGGTCGAGCGGATGTCGGCATTGATGCGCACCCGCATCGTCTTGTCCTGTGCGGTGGCCGTGCCCGCGGTGGCAGCCATCAGAGCCATCGCCGCCGCGGTCTTCAAGAGGTTATGATATTTCATGGAAGGCTCCCGTCTTCGTTCCCTTATTGGTCTTGGTTAAGCCGCGTTCGTCTGTGCCTTGAGCGGCTCTTCGACGGGCCGGATGTTCATGTCGAGGGTGTAATTCCAGAAATGCGCGCCAAGCGCCGGCAGCAGCGCCACCTCCAGGCGGCCTTCGGCCGGCACCATGACGATCATCGCAACGGTCGCGGACTGGTTGTTGGAAAGCGACTTTCTCGGCGGACGGCAGACCGACCACGGGCTTTCGAACGTGTCGGACAGCGCGGTCTTGACGGTGTCGACCGTGACCTTGCCGACATGCGGCTCGATCAACTCACGGACACGCAGGTCGCGATAGAGCGAATCCGGCATGTTGACGACGCCCTTGTCGAGCAGTTTCGAAAGCGCTACCGGGCTCTGGAAATGGTTGGCATGCACGAGCACGCCGTTTTGGGGATGAACGAGGAAAGTCTCATCCGGCGCGCATTCGAAATCGATCGCGATGCCGTGCGCATGGCCGATCATCATATTGTTCGAGGCCGATTTGCGGGTGCCGTAAACGGCCTGCATCGACATCGCCAGATGGTCCTGTTCCAGGACCTTGCGGCGGATGATGGCAAGCGGCACACCGAGTTCGCGGTAATCCCGGTCGGTTTCCAGATAGTTGCCGCTGATGGAGATGCCGGCGGCATTGAAGCCGGTGCGTGCCAGCCCGCCCGCTTCCGTGAAGGTGATGATATCCGGCCCGTCGTCGCGCTTGATCTTCAGCACGATCGCCGTTTCGGCGCATTCCGCTTTCCAGTCCCAGTTCTGGGCGTGGATGAAGACCTTCTCGCGGGTGGCCTGGGGCATGACGAAGACGCCCGTGCAGCCGTCCGACTGGATGAAGTCCGCCTGACCCTTTTCCCTGCGGCGTGCGAGCTTGAGAATTTCGGTGCGCGCGTTGAGCAGAAGGATCGCAGCGAGATCGGTATTCACCGCCTTGGCGATGCCGCGCATTTCCTCGATATACTGGCTGCCGAAATTCTCGACCGCACCGGCAAAACGATCGATCATCGCGGCAAGGTCGCTGTCCTTAAGGCCGGAGGAATACAGTTGCAGCCTGTAGTGTTCGATGCCTTTGAGAATGCGCTCCGCGGCCTGCTCGCCATATTGTTGGCCCCGTTCGAACGGAGTACCAGAAACTTCGATGAGCGGGCAGGGAAGGGGTAACGTCATGACGGCTTGTTCCAGATGCTGAATGTGGGTGGAGGCAAACCAGGATTGCCTTCACCAGAAAAGTATTTCATAAAACAAAAACCAAAATTGGCAGGAAGGCAAGCGGAAAATGTCGGACGCGAGTACGCCTCTTCAGCAGGACCTGATGCGCCGCATCATTGACGTCATCCATGACGATCATCTTCAGCCTGGCGCGCGGCTGCGTCAGAACCAGCTTGCCGACCGGCTCAGCGTTTCACGTACGCCGGTGCGCATCGCGCTGGAAATGCTGGCGGAAGAAGGTTTCGTGCAACATGAGCCCAATCGGGGCATGATGTTGACTTCGATCCCGCCGCGCGTTGAAAAACTCGAGACGCCGTCTGGCGACAAAGATCTGCTGGTGGCAATCGCAAGGTTGCGCCGCGAAGGCGCACTGCCCGAACAATTCGCGGAACTCGAATTGATGCGGCTCACCGGCCGCGAGCGAACGCCGGTGCGCCAGGCGCTGATCAAGCTCGAAGGACTGGGCGTCATCGAACGCCGGCAGGGTTACGGCTGGCAGTTCTTCGATCCGGTCCGTGATGCCCGCGCCCGTGAGGAAAGTTATGATTTTCGACAGTTGATCGAGTGCGCAGCGATCCTTTCCCCTGAATTTTCGCTTTCAGCGGATTGGATCGAGTCGATGCGGTCAAGGCACGAGGCGATCATAACGGCGCCCTGGACCGACACGTCGAGCGTGACGCTATTCGAGATGAACGCGGAGTTTCACCTGGGTATCAGCGCGGCCTCCGGAAATCGATACCTCAAGGAGGCAATGCATCGTCAGAACCAGCTTCGGCGCCTCTCGAACTACAATTGGCAGCATGGAGCCGCCCGCGTGGCCGTAACCTGTCGCGAGCACCTGGAAATCCTTGACCGGCTGGAGCGTGGCGAAAACGAGGTCGCGGCAGCCCTGATGCGTAGGCACCTGATGGGCGCACGAGGGACATCAAGGTGAAATAATGAATTTTGTTCGACAAAATTCATGCTTCATCCCGTCACAAGGTCACCGCGTGAACAAGCCGGCCGTTATTGCGGCCGCATGTGGCAATCGGCCGGCCCGCAAATTGACCGGCCAGACAAGATCGTCCACGTCACTTGGCGCCGGCGAGGTCGAAGCCTGGAACCACCTCGCCTGTCGCGCGGAACAGTCGCTCCAATTCGGTCACATCCGGGCAGTCGGGCGCGAAGCTCAAAAATGCCGGGTCCATCTCGGCATTGGGGAGCGCGATGACAGCCGCGGCAAGCAGCGTCGTCCCCGCGACGATCTCTCCCCGGAGCTGTGGAAGAAGCGTCTTGGCGTGGACGAGATTGGTGTTGGCGATCGGGCTCATCGAGTGGCCCCCCCGCCTGAAGGCAGGTGAGAGATCGATGATCGCGCTTGTATCGGTTTGGCCGCGCCAAACGGCGAAACCTTCGCCTTGCTCCGCGATATCGGCGTTGAAGTCCGCCTTCTCGATGGCGAAGCCGCCTTCGGTCGTTTTCAGAGCGCGCGGCGTGACGATGCGGTGGATGCGGATATGCCAGGGGCTGGCCGGAACCAGCCATGTCTCAACCGTCACATCGCCCCAGGGTTTCCAGCGAGAGTACAGTTTGTCACCGGCAATCAACGCCTGTTCGAGCGTCTCGCGCATGCGGAAATGCACGCCGTCGTCGGAAAGGCCCAGCATGCCGTCGAAACTTGCGGCAGCGAAATTCCGGTCATCCGCCTCGATATTGAAGGCGTAGCGGGTGGAATACGTGAATTTCGAATATTTCTCATAGGCGCCGCGCATCTTGTCGTGCTGCTGTCCGGAGGCAAGAACGACGATATTGCCGGGTGTGTGCATGGCGACCATGCCCGGTTCCTTCAGCGGAACCGGGTCCGCGAAGGAGGGCGCCGGCGCTTCCTCTGCCAACCAGAATGGATGGTCGGCGGGCAAGGCCAGCGGCAGGAAGAATTTGAGCGCCCAATAAGGCGAACCGGGTGAGTTGTAGCTCTCGCTCATCAGCAGATTGGGATAGCCGTAACCGATCGACAGCACGCCGTCCCGGTCGGCGATCGGAAGCGTCGACCACCAGCGGATATGACGCATATAGTAGCCCTTGATCTCGGCCCATGGCATGGCTTCCACGTCGGCAAACGCCAATGCGCCCCAGAAGCCGCCGGCGGCGAACCGATATGTCTGGCTGCGCCCGAAGGCGAGCGCTGCGCCATCCGGGCCGAACCAGTGGCGAATATCCTGCGCAAATATGCGGGCACGTCCGCGATAGGCGTCGCCGCGCCTGACGTCGGCCTTTGCGAGAACCGAATAGATCAGCGCGTAAAAATGCATGGCAAAAGGGATATAGTGATCGACGCGCTTGACCGGCCCGTCGCGATACCAGCCTTCGCCAAGCCGGAAGGCTTCCGCCTCATCGAGATATTGCTCGGTCTTGGATCGGTCGAAGCTCATGCCGACGCGCGTCAGGCCGAGACCGATGAGAACCCGGAAGAATTTCCAGTTGTTGTCGATGAATTCCTTGTCATATGCCGACAGGAGATAGGCCGCGACGGCTTTCTTCTGTCCATCGGTCAACGGATCCCAGATGTGTTCGGGCACCATGGCAAGCGCAAAGCCCACTGCGGCCAGTTCCACCTGACGCTGGTCGCGATCGGAAATCTCGCCCCAATATTCCGGATGGGACGGATCGGCGCCGTTTGCGAGGCCGCGGCGATAGAGATCCCAATAGGGGAAGTCGTGACCACCGGCTGCGAGCGGCACGATGCCCCAGAGCGGCCGGGCGAAACCTTCGAGATCCGCTGCGGCGCGGTCGTAATGCGCGCCGGTCGCGCTCAGGCGGACCCGCGCGCCGCCTTGTGAAAAATAGGGAAGAAGCGGTTTGAACAAATCCAGGACCGCCCGGCCAAGATCGTCTCTGGACAGAAGGGGGTTCCCGTAAAGGGGATTGGCTCGAGCTGGGTCGTAGATCACTGGCAAACCGTTTTTTCACCGAAGAGAGACCCGCGGGGGAACGCGTCCCCGCGGGCCGGGCTATTTACTTGATGGCCTTCACGCCCTCGGTCATTTCCTTCAGGCCGTCGTCGATCGAGATGTTGTCGGTCATGATCGAGTCATGCGCGCGGTTGAGAACAACTTCGATCTTGGCGGCATTCGGATTGACGGCCATTTCCAGGAAGGATTTGCCGGACTGAAGCGCGTCCTTGCTCGCCTGATCCTGCGGGAAGCCCGGCAGGGATGCGATCTTGGCGGTGACTTCCGGCGTGCGGACGGTCGGGATCGTGCCGGTGCTGGCGATGATGGCTGCACCTTCCGGACCGGTGACGAACTTGATGAAGTCAAGTACCTCGGCCTTGTGCGTGGAGTTGGCATTGACGCTCAGGCCCGAAATCTGCGCTGCGGTCGTGCCTGCTGCAACGCCAGCCGGATGCGGGAACTTGACGATCCCCCAGTTCTTGCTCTTGGATTCGCCGGACGCGACCTTGGCGATCTGGGTGCCGACGAACCATGTGCCCATCGGCAGCATGCCGATCGTGCCGTTGAAGAACAGCGCCGAATAATGGGTGTTGGAGGTCTTCAGCGACGCATAGGACGGGACGACGCCCGCCTTCTGCAGGGCGAGCGCACGCTCGTACCACGGCTTCAGGAAAGCGTAGTCGGGACCTGCGAGGGTCTGCTTGCCGTCGAGGATGCCGGGAAGCTGAACCGTGGAGCGCCATGTATGGAAGAGCGCGCCGTAGGTCTTGTTCGCGCCCATGCCGCCGGCGAGCTTGGTCGCGATCTGGTCGAACTGCGCCCAGGTCATGTCGTTGGTCGGGTAAGGGACATTGGCTTTGTCGAAAATGTCCTTGTTGTAATACACGACCCAGAAATCCGAGCGGAAGGGCAGGGCATAGACCTTGCCGTCGATCTTGAGTTCGTCGACGAGGCCGCCGAAGGACGCAGGGTCGATCTTCTGTTCCGTCATGAAGCCGGACAGGTCCGAAATCGAGCCGGCGCGGACGAGGTTCGTGTAGTTCGGAACGTCCTTGACGGTGACGATGTCGATATCCTTGGAGCCGCCCGCAAGCTGCGTGGCGATCATCTGCTGGTAGTCCTGCGAACCGAGATCCACGGATTCGAACTTAACGTTCGGATGCTTGGCCTGGTATGCTTCTATGAGCGGCTTGTAATAGGCGACCTTATCCCAATCCCACAGCGCCCATTTGAGCGTCACGGCATTGCCCGACTGCGCGTATGCCGATCCTGCGGCAGAAGCCGCAAAGGCAAGGCCTGCCATCGCGAATTTCACCGATCTCCCGAGTTTTTCCAAATACATTTCCGTTCTCCTTCCCTGAAGTGTTTCTGGATTAGATATGCGTAGCGTCACCAGCATGCGGTTCGCGATGCGCCTGTATTGCTATTGGCAGGGCTAGAACCATGACCGCTGCCCGATGGACGCCGAATGCGACGGCGAACATTCCGAGTGAAAAGTTGAGAGTGGCCGGCATGAAGACTGAGACCGGATAAAAGACGATATGCGCGAGCCAGAGCACGGCCACGAAGGCAAGCGCGGCGAGCGCCGGCAATGGACGGATGACAGCTGCAATGGCGGCAAGCCGCAGCAGCGTCGGCGCGGGCAGATCGCGCATCACCATCAATACGACCAGGTGGCATGCCACGACGACAACGAAGACCGTCACCACCAGCGCGATCGTCAGCGGCAGGGCGAGGACAAGATTATCCCTGGCGGTCGCCGCATAGCTGGCTATCGAAAAGACGCCGAGGCCGATGGCAAGCGTGAAGGCCAGCCCCCAGGCGGTGGCACGCCAGAAATACCGTATGAACGCCTCGAAATAGTCCCGCAGGAGATAGCTGTTCCGGTCTTCGACGAGTGTAACGGAAACGCGGGCGGTTGCCGCAATCGCCGCGGGAATGGTGACGACGAACAGCGCAGTCAGGATGAACAGGATGTTCAACTTGACCATCTCCCACCACTCGCGGGCCAATGTCTCGGCAAAGAGGGCAAGGCCGGTCTTCTTCGGCGCATTCTTGGGAATGCCCGGTCCTTCCTTCGCCCACATGTCCCGTAGCCATTGCATGGCCGTTTCCTCCCGCTCGCCTAATAAAGGATCGAGCGCTCCGTTTCCTTGTCGAACAGCTGCATATTGGTGGTATCGACGACCAGCTTGACCTCGTCGCCGATCGCCGCCTTGAAACGGGGCGATACCCGGGCGATGAAGCTGCGCCCGCCGGCAACGATATTGAGGTGGACTTCCGAGCCCATCGGCTCCGCAAGCTCGACGATGGCGCTGAAGGGCGCCAGGTTTTCCGGCGCGATATCGGCCGGCGGCAATTCATGAAAATTCTCAGGCCGGATGCCGATCACCAGTTCCCGGCCTTCATAGGGTGCTATGCGATTTCTGTCGAAATGCGCCGGCAATGGCAGTTCCCGTCCGTCGAAGAGAGCGAAATATCCGTCGCCGCGCCGCTCGATCACCGATGGCATCATGTTCATCTGCGGCGCGCCGATGAAACCCGCGACGAACATGTTGACCGGGCGATCGTAGAGGTTCTGCGGCGTATCGACCTGCTGGATATGCCCGTCCTTCATCACCACGATGCGATCCGCCATGGTCATCGCCTCGATCTGGTCGTGCGTGACGTAGATGAACGTGGCATCGAGCCGCTTGTGCAGCTTGGTGATCTCGGCGCGCATGGTGCCGCGAAGCTTGGCGTCGAGATTGGACAGCGGTTCGTCCAGCAGGAAGACGGCCGGGTTGCGGACCATGGCACGCCCGAGCGCGACGCGCTGGCGCTGGCCGCCGGACAGCGCCTTCGGCTTGCGGTTGAGCAGATGCGTGATGTCGAGAATTTTCGCAGCGTCCTGGACCTGGCTGTCGATGAAGTCCCGCGGCGCCTTGCGAAGCTGCAGGCCGAAAGCCATGTTCTTGTAGACGGTCATATGCGGATAAAGCGCATAGTTCTGGAAGACCATGGCGATGTCACGGTCCTTCGACGGCACGTCGTTCATCAGGTCGCCGCCGATCACAAGCTCGCCGCCGGAGATCTCCTCCAGCCCGGCGATCATCCTGAGCGTGGTCGATTTGCCGCAACCCGAAGGGCCGACGAGAATGATGAATTCCTTGTCGGCGATCTCCAGGTCGATGTCATGGACGACAGTCAGTGCGCCATAGGACTTGTTCAGTTTCTTGAGTGCAATGCTGGCCATCAGGTTCTCTCACCAATAGGAAGACCAATTGCGCGAGAGGCGCGTCAAAGCTTCCATGTAATAGTAGTCGCCCCACGAGACGCACTCGTCGACACCTTCGCCGCGGCAGGTGTTGTAGGGCGATTTCTTGGAATAGGTCCCGTGCAGGACGAGGCCGTTGGAGATCGCCGGGTCCTTCACCGCGTAATGCTCGACAAGGCTTTTCATCATGCGGCGTGCCAGTTCGCGGTAACGCGCGGCAGCATCGGACTCGACCAGTTCGGCCATTTCGAGCAGACCGCAGGCGACGATTGCGGCTGACGAGCTGTCGCGGGGTTCGCCGTCTCCATCCGTGAACACAAGGTCCCAATAGGGCACGAGGTCGGACGGCAGCTTCTTCAGATAGAAATCGAGGAGTCGGTCGAAGGTATTGCGATATTCCTCGATCGGCTCGTAGCGGTAGGAAAGCGCCATTCCGGCGATGCCCCAGGCTTGGCCCCGCGCCCAGAAACTGTCGTCCTTGTAACCCTGCTTCGTCGCGCCGCGAACGGGCGCGCCGGTGACCGGATCCATGTAGAATGTGTGGTAGGTGGAATTGTCCGGCCTTACCGAGTTCGCCAGTGTCGTGCGGGCATGAATAAGGGCGATGTCGCGATATTTCGGATCGCCCGTCTCGCGGCTTGCCCAATAGAGCAATGGCAGGTTCAACAGGCAGTCGATGATATAGCGGTATTCGTCGGCGACACCCTTGCGGCCCCATGCCTGAATGAACTGGCCGATCGGCTGGAAACGCTCGATAAGCTGATCAGCGGCCAGAATGGCGGCCCTTCGTCCGTCCTTGTCGCCGACCAGTTTCCAGGCGGCGATGCAGGAGGGCGAATAGAGGAACCCCATATCGTGGTGATCGGTCTCGATGCGGTTCTCGATCCGGTGCAGGAAGGCCTGCACCTGGATTTGTGCCGCATGCTGGAAAACCTTGTCGCCCGTATGCTCGAACGCCAGCCAGATTTCCCCCGGCCAGAACCCGGCGGTCCACTGGGTGTTCTCGACGGCGGGATAAAAATTGGCAACGCTGGAATGGTTCTGGGACGTGTAGGTGAAGGCGGGCAGATTACGCCGGATCTGCGCGACGGCGAGATCGAGCGCCGCCTTGATTTCGGCATCCGTGATCGGCGAGGGAGCGATCGGCGCAATGGCATTCATGATTTTAACCCTTGATGCCTGAAGAAGCGACGCCCTCGACGAAGAAGCGCTGCAGCGACAGGAAAACGATCAGGACGGGGATGAGTGCGACGACAGATGCCGCCATGATCAGCCCGTATTCCGCGGAATATTGCGAGATGAACATCCGCAGGCCGATCTGGATCGTCTTCAGTTCCGTCTTGGTGAGATAGATCATCGGCCCCAGGAAATCATTCCAGGTGGTGACGAAGGTGAAGATGGTCAGGGTCGACAGCGCGGGCTTCGACAGGGGCAGCATGATGCGGGCCCAGATCTGATATTCGTTCATGCCGTCGATGCGGGCCGCTTCGCAAAGCTCCGTCGGTATCGACATGTAGAACTGCCGCATCAGGAAGACGCCGAAGGCAGTGAATGCCTGCAGGCAGATCAGCGCCAGATGGGTGTTGTTCAGGCCGAATTCCCGCATCAGCAGGAACTGCGGCACCATGTAGACCTGCCAGGGCATGGCGATGGTCGCGATATAGCCTAAGAAGAGCGTGTTCTTGTAGGGAAACTCGAGCTTGGCAAAGGCATAGGCCGCAAAACTCGACGTCAGCAACTGCAGCAGTGTGACGATGATGGTCAGCTTCGAGGTATTGTAGATGAACAGGCCGAGCGGGATCTTCGTCCAGATATCCACGTAGTTCTGCCATTGCGGTTGCGACGGAATCCACTCAATCGGGAATACGAAGACGTCGCGGCTGAGCTTCAGCGAGGCTGAAAGCATCCAGGCGAAAGGCATCAGCATCACGGCGGTGATGACGATGACCGTCGCGTAGATTGCGACCCTGTTGGCGGTGATCTTGCGTCCGGCAATCCTCACGGATCAATCCTCCTTCTGTCGGCGGAACTGGACGACCGTGACCGCCAGCACGAGGAAGAAGAGAACGAGCGCGATCATGCTGGAATAGCCGAGGTCCCAGGAAATGAAGGCTTCGTTGTAGATGTGATAGACGAGAACGAGGGTTGAGGTGCCGGGACCACCCTGTGTGATCATGTAGATCTGATCGAAGACCTTGAACGACTGGATCGTCAGCATCACCGTAACGAAGAAGGTCGTGGGGGCGAGCTGGGGCACGGTCACATAGAGAAACTTCTGCCACGAATTCGCGCCGTCGAGATCGGCCGCCTCGTAAAGCTCGGAATTGATCCCCTGCAGCCCGGCGAGATAGATGACCATGTAGTAACCCATGCTCTTCCAGACGCCGAAAAGGATGACCGTCACCATCGCCCAATGCCGGTCGGCGGCCCATCCCGGCATGTCCTTGGGGTCCAGTCCAAGCGTATAGAGGATCATGTTCACCGGCCCCATTTCGGGGTTGAAGATCATGTTCCAGACCACGGCGACGGCCACCAGCGAAGCGACATAGGGGAAGAACATCGCCGTGCGGAAGAAGTCGCGCCCGAAAATCTTCTGGTTCAGCAGGATCGCCAGGCCGAGCGCGCAGGCAAGCGTCGCGGGAACCGATACGGCCGTATAGATGATCGTGTTCCAGAACGCGGCAATGAAGACCTTGTCTTCGAACAGCCGCCAGAAATTGTCGAGGCCGGCAAAGGTGATCGCATTGGAACCGTCCCAATGCATGAACGCCAGGACGAAAGCGAACAGGATCGGCCCGAGCGTGAAGACGGCAAAGCCAAGGAAGTTCGGCGCGATGAAGGAATAGGCGACCAAGGCGCTTTGTATCTTGCGCCGGCGACGCGACAGGACCTTTGCCGATCGCCGGGGTATGGCCGGCGCATCGCTGGCGGCGATGGTGGAATTCGACATGGACACTTTCCCTCCTCGACGCAAGACGCTCCAATCGATGCCCAAGGGGCTTCAGTTGTGGCCTATAGGCAGCCGTGACGCTGCGGGCGTTCCGCCTCCCTGCTGAGGGCATAGCACATCGCCGACATTGGTCAAACAAATTTCTGGATAAATCATATGAATTTTATGGTCATCTCAAAATACGTATGATAGGTGACATTGCAGGTCGTTGACCGACGCATGGAGGAAGGTTGATGTTCAGCGAGATCGCCGGATCGTTGCCGCCGATTCTGGCAGACTTCATGCCCGGCGCACCAGTTGAGGACCGCGCCGCGTGGCGCGCCGTATCGGACGATATGCGTTCCGCGGTCATGCTCGATGCGGAAAGGGCGCTCACCCGGCCCTGGTCGGTTATCAGGGCATCGGATTATCGGGAATATTCGCTGAACGGCGATCGCTCACGCTTTGAATCACTGTATTTTTCGCGACGGCGGATGCTGAACGATCTGGTTCTCGCCGAACTCCTTGAGGACAGCGGACGTTTCATCGACGCGATTATCGATGGCGTCTTTCTGATCTGTGAGGAAAGCGGCTGGCAGCTTCCGGCGCATAACGCTTACGAACGGGGCGGGCAGCGATTTGCATTGCCCGATACGGAGCAACCGGTCATCGATCTGTTTGCGGCCGAGACCGGTGCCCTGCTGGCGACCGTGGCTGCGCTCATGCGAGACCGACTCGATGAGGTCAGCCCCCGGGTTGTCGTGCGCATCGAATCGGAAATCCGGGACCGCATCCTGTCGCCCTACCTGGGTCGGCGTTTCTGGTGGATGGGCAACGGTGCCGAACGGATGAACAACTGGACGGCGTGGATAACGCAGAATGTCCTATTGTCGACCTTCAGCCTGAAGACGGATCAGGGCCTGCGGCGGCGGGTCGTCGAAAAGGCCCTTTCCGGTCTGGATGCCTTCATCAAGGACTACGCGGAGGATGGGGCATGCGAAGAGGGGGTGGTCTACTATCGCCATGCAGCCCTCTGCATGGCCGGAGCGATGGCCATTCTTGATAAGGTTGCCCCGGCTTCCATGGCGCCGCTCTGGAAAGCTCCGAAAATCCGCAACATGGCGGACTATATCGTCAACATGCATGTGGCCGGCCGACGGTATTTCAATTTTTCCGATTCCGCCGCCATTGTGGAACCCTGCACCGTACGCGAATATCTCTTCGGCAAGGCCGTCGGGTCGGACGTCCTGGCGGCATTCGCCGCCCGCGACCGCCTGTCGTCCGAGCACAAACATCTGCCGGAGGAGTGGAACCTCTGGTATCGCGTTCAGGAACTGCTGGTAACACCTGAGATCCTTCAGGAATTCAGGCCCGCAGGCGACGCCTTCTATCCCGGGACTGGCCTGTTCGTGGCCCGCGACGATCGCTTCGCGCTGGCCGTCAAGGGCGGCAACAACGGGGAAAGCCATAACCACAACGATGTCGGCAGCCTGACGCTTTACAAGGACGGCAAGCCTTTCCTGATCGATGTCGGGGTCGAAACCTATACGGCCAAGACCTTTTCGCCGCAGCGATACGATATCTGGACCATGCAGTCGTGCTTCCACAATCTCCCGACTTTCGGCGAGGTCGGTCAGGCTGACGGCGCGGATTTCGCCGCGCGCGCCGTCCATGCCGAGTTCACCGAAAACCAGGCGCAAATGTGCCTGGATATTGCGTCCGCCTATCCGGCAGAGGCACGTGTGCGGTCCTATCGGCGGACCGTCACGCTTCAGCGCGGGAGCCGGGTCGAGGTCGAGGACATCCATGACGGCGACCTGCCGGCCACGCTTTCGCTGATGACCTGCGTCGAGCCGATCATCGATGACGGCCTTTGTTTCGATGGCCTCGGCCGTATCGATTTCGAAGGAGCCGGCGAAATCGAAGTCGAAGCGATCGACATCGACGATCCCCGCCTGCGCCTCTCTTGGCCCCCAAGAATTTATCGATTGCGTATCCCCTTTGCCGGGGCATGCCTGAAACTACGGATCGTCTGAGGAGGACGAGAATGGAACTGACACTGAAAGTCGTAGATGTCACGGGCGAGGTTCGCGCCAGGGCGACGGGTGCGGACGAGACATATCTCGTTTATCGCGACATCTATAACGAAGGCGATCAGGTTGTCGTGGAAGCGTCTGAACCAGGTTATCTTATGCTTGCCCTTGATGATGCGATGAGCCCTGCCATCGTCTATATGAGAGGCCACACCTACGCGCTTGGGGTACCCTTCGGTTCCAAGCGCGTCCCTTATTCGCCGCGGGCTTTCGAAGGCAGGATTCACCGGCTCTGCGTGCGCAAGGCGCGGCCGGAGGAAATCGCCCCGCGGCGGAATCTGGCTCTCAATCCATGGGATGACCACGCCAATTCCTCAGTCTTTCCGCATGCGTCGGCGAATGTGGAGACGCGCGGCGAGGCAGTGTTTGCCGCGCGTAACGCCATCGACGGCGAAAAGGCCAATGACGATCATGGCTTCTGGCCCTATACGAGCTGGGGGATCAATCGCGATCCGGAGGCGACGCTGACCCTCGATTTCGGCCGGCCGGTGAAAATCGATGAAATCGTCTTCTATCTGCGAGCGGACTTTCCGCATGATGCGTGGTGGGAAGGGGCGAGCGTTACCTTTTCCAACGGCGAGAGCGCGTGTTTTTCTCTGATCAAATCGGGTGCGGCGCAATCCTTCCCGCTCAGTGAGCAAACCGTCGAATGGATCAAATTGCACAGCCTGATCAAGGCCGACGACCCTTCGCCGTTTCCGGCGCTGACCCAGATCGAGGTCTGGGGACGTGAAGCGGAATAGAGCCTAAACCCCGACCGCCGACACTGCCGGTCGCTACAGTCTAGCTTGAGAACGCCTTGAAATCCCTGAGCACATCCCGGTAGCGTATCTGGCTGCCTCTCAGGTGGTCGCGCATGGCATTGCGTGCCGCCTCTTCGTTGCGATCGGAGATCGCCATGACGATTGCTTCGTGCTCCGTGTGGATCATGCGGCGATAGGCGGTCTGCTCTCCGGACCGCTCGGCCGGAGTCGCTCTCGATTGCGGAATGACCGCGGTGCCGTGAAATTCCAGATGTTGCCGGAACAGCGGGTTGTTGGTGGCATCGGCGATCGCGAAGTGCAGCGCGAGATCCGCTTCGCGAATGGATTCATTCTGTTCGATACAGCGCAGAATATGCCGATGACACTCGAAGATCGCTTCCTCTTGTGCCGGAGAGCGACGCGTCGCGGCCAGACCGGCAGCCTCGATCTCCAGCGGGGCGCGCACTTCGAGCACCTCCAGGTCGGATGAGACGCGCGCCCGGTCGATTTTCCGGCTCGATGGAGCCGGATTGTCCTGGCTAAGGACATAGATCCCCGCACCTTGTCTCACTTCGACAAGCCCATCCGAACGCAGCGCGGCGACCGCTTCCCGAACCACGGTACGGCTTACGCCATGCGCTTCCGTCAGCTCGACCTCGCTGGGGAGTTTGTCGCCGGGTGAATATTGACCGCTCGCGATTGCCGCCCGAAGGCTTTCGCCTACCCGTGACACCAGCGATCCCGGTCCTTTGTTCCGATCCTTGGTCTGGGTCGTCACGTTCAATCTCCACTGCAGTCTCGCCGTATTCATCACACGTGTATGACAAATTTCGGCTGCGTTCAATGAGCAAGTGAAATCCACTCGCTTCCGGAAAAGGTCTTGCCAGCGGAAACGAGCTTGAAACTAAAACTGGACGCTCAAACTTGTCTGCGGTATTTCGTCAAGTTGGACAATGATGGAAATTGGTATGATGACATCGTCCTTTCGTTTCCGGCATGCGGAAGTATGGGAGTTTCCGGGCTGATATCGTTGGTGACCGTCTCCCGTGCATTGCAACCTCGCGGGCGGACGGCGGGACAGGTGATGAGGGAGGAAATGCAGATAAATCCAGAAATTCCCGAAGCCGAGGCGGATCGGGAAGCGAGGCTCCAATTTCTGACCTGGGAACGCGGGCCTGAAGATATTGGAAGCGACCTCCAGAAGAAGCTCAAGGAAAGGCTTTCTCGGTCGGCCGGGGCACAGATCGCAGCCACCGCTTACATCGCGCAGGATGCCCGCGTTTTCACCTCATCCCTGATCGTCGGCGACCGTTCCTGGATTGCCGGGCATGCTCTCGTCCGTGGCGATGTGGAGATCGGTGCCAATTGTTCGGTCAACCCCTATGCATGCATTTCCGGCAAGGTCCGATGTGGAAACGGTGTGCGCATCGCATCGCTCGTCTCGATCGTGGGTTTCAACCACGGCTTCGACGATCCCGATACCCCCATCAACGATCAACCCCACGAGACGCTTGGCATCACGATCTGTGATGATGTGTGGATCGGTGCCAATGCAGTCATTCTCGATGGTGTGACGATCGGCAGGGGCGCGGTTATCGCCGCAGGGGCCGTTGTCACCAAGGACATTCCCGACCTTGCGATTGCGGCCGGCGTGCCGGCCAAGGTCGTGCGCCGCCGCGGGGAAGCGGCAGGTGCCGGAAAGTCACGCCGGGCTGACGTGGAACACGCGTTGCTTCGGATCAGCAGGATGGCGGAAGCCGAGTGGCCGGAGGTACTGGAACGGCATAGGACAGCGGACGGCTATATATCGGCGGACGCTGACGGGCGGGCGCATATGAGCGTCAGGCATGAATGCGATGCCATCGAGATCGCCGCCGGTTTTGGGCATCAGCCGTCGGGGACCGAGGCGAAAGTCATCATCGATCGTCTGCAGGCGCTGCAGGATCCTGCGACCGGCTTCTTCCCCGATCCGTTTCGCCCACCTGACCCGGCGAAGAATATCCGCGATGATTCCCCGGCTCTCTACAACGTGCTCGCTGTCGGATATGCGCTGGAGATACTCGGCGGGCATCCGTCCCAACCCATCCGCGGCGTCGAGATGGATGCCGTTGCGCTCTGCGACTGGCTCGAGGACTTGCCTTGGAACACCCGCGCATGGTGGTGCGGCGATAGGGTGGATGCGATTGCCACTGCGCTGTATTTCAACGCCCGCTATTTCCAGAGCGGCAGGGGGAAAGAAATCCTTTTTGGCTGGCTGACCACCCGTGCCGATCGTTCGACCGGCTTGTGGGGAAAACCGACCACGGAACAGGGGCTCCTGCAGCCGGTCAACGGCTTCTATCGCCTCACGCGGGGAGCGCATGCCCAGTTCGGCATCCCTGTCCCTTTTCCTGAGGCGGCCATCAACTCCGTCATTTCACACTATCGAAACAACCGCGGTTTTTCCGGCTCGACCTACACGGCCTGCAATCTTCTCGATACGGTCCATCCGCTTTGGCTCTGCCTCAAGCAGACGGATTTCATGCGCAGCCATGCGAAAACCGTGGCTGAAGACATCATTCTGCATTTGCAGGATCGCTGGCAGGCCAAAAGAGGCTTCGCTTTCGCCGATGGTCAGTCAGGAAGCCTGCAGGGGACCGAGATGTGGCTTTCGACCCTGCATCTGGCCGCAGACCTTTTGGGTATCGCTGAAAACTTCGCCTTTGTTCCGAAAGGGGTGCACCGGACGCGATCGGCGGGAATGGGGTTGTAGCCAGGTCGCGTCGGCAAGTGGACAATGGACGGGGCTCACCTTCGCAATCGTGTCGCCGCTTAACGGAAACGCGGCGGTCGGGGCGGGGAGTTCGAGTGGATCTCGTGCACAGGCGCGTGTTTTCCCAGCAGTCTTAGCATCTTCTTCTCGTCTTCCGGCCTCATCCCGTTCTTCTGACAGTGTTCGGCGACGTCGTGATCGCGAGGCCCGGGAACTCTGACTTGCCGAGTGGTATTGTTCTTCATGACTATCTCCTCCGAACTACATAACGCGCTCGGCTCGTAAATGTTCGTGAGGGATGGCTAAAGTTCGGCTCGGGCGGGCACCCCGGTCAAACAACGGAGGATGAGGGACTTTTATCGAGTTTTCCCGAGGGGCGGCCGTCCGGCAGCGCCTGGCTCATGACGATCGAGCCGATGGCGCAGCGTTCTGGATTGCACCAAAGGAAAAGCCCCTCTGCAGGCAGAAGGGCTTTCCATATCGTCAGCGCCAGTCTCGGCGGTCGCGCCAGTCGCGATGATCTCGCCATTCCCGGCGAGGTGGTCCTCGGTCGTCCCACCGGTCGCGACGATCCCACCTATAGCCGTAGCGCGGCGGGGGGGGCGCCCAGCGGTTGGGACGGCAGTTACCCCACTGATTCAAGTGATAACCCCGGCCGCAGGCCCAATCGACATTTTCCGCGGATGGCTTCGCCGGGACGGCAATGTCTCCAATAGGCATGGCATTTGCGGCGCCTCCGAAGAGGCAAGCTGCGACCAAACTGGCCGCCAAGATTGTTATTCTGCGCATCGGTTTCCTCCAGAGTGCACACGCTGAAGATTGCAGCAGTTTCAGTGAA
Organism: Hyphomicrobiales bacterium; assembly: GCA_900471605.1. Classification (GTDB taxonomy): domain Bacteria; phylum Pseudomonadota; class Alphaproteobacteria; order Rhizobiales; family Rhizobiaceae; genus Neorhizobium. The sequence continues at coordinate 154,020 of UCEY01000021.1, forward strand.
CCGCCCCTGAAGTCTGTATTCATCTGGCCTTCAGCTAAAGGCGCGTTCCTGTTTGAATGCCTGACCCTTTTTGCGGTTCGTCAGAAGGCACCAACTCTTCCCATTGACGAGCCGGCTTCAGCGATCCCGCGAGCGATCCCGGCCGTAATCGTCGCGCGAGCCGGAATCTTCCGAAGACGTGCGTCGCTCCAGCCGGTCCAGCACCTGTATAAGAAGGTCGGCGCAATCCTTCGTCGGCTCACCGTCAGCACAGCGTAGGTCGATCGTGGTTCGGCCGTTCTCGATGCGGAAACGCGCTCCCCGCTCCCGCGGCGGCCGGTCCGCCATGGAACGCATCTGCCATTCGTCGCCGTCCCTGTCCGCGCTGCGTTCACGAGGGCCAGGCGCGGGGGCAGTTGGTGGGCGGTCCTGCTCGGCCTTCGGGGGTGGGTTTGGCGGCCCGCCGGGATTTTCCTGTGCGGGCGCCAGGTTCGCCGACAGCGAGATGACGGCCGCCGTGATGAGAAGAAGTTTCATGTCGTAGCCTCCGATTTCGGATGACAACGAACAACGGCCGAGTGACGTTTGTTCCAACCGCGCGCCGTAGTCGTTCGAGATACCGCGTTCCGGCGACCGGGATTGGATCAAGCCCACTCGTCAGGGAGCATGGGAGACCTGAAGCGTTTAACGGAACGGCCTCTGTCAGGACAAAGCCGCAACCACGCCTATGACCACCGCATATAGCGGAATCATCCAGGCCAGCGTGATCAGAAGTCCAAAGAACCAGAACCGCTTCGGTATGTCATCGTCAGCCAGCCGGCGAATCCGCCGCCGCGGGTGACGCGCCTCCGAAGTCCTCCATGTCAGGCCCGTGAAGAACAGCCCGCTCACAATGGCGCCAATCAACGTCAGGGCGCAGAACAGGACGATCCCCAAAGTGAGCGCCAACGACCAGAGGAAGCCGCTAAGCTCGTAGTTCAGGAACGCAATTCCGCCTGCGGCAGCCATCATGCCCAGTGACAGCAAAGGCCAGTTGGCCCGCAAGTCGAGAAAGCCTTCCTTAGCTTCAGATGGCACGGCGCGTAGCGCAGCCGAAATGCTCGCGTTCAAGTTATCCTCCCGGCGTATCGCCTTTCCGCACTCGGCGGATTGGTCTTCCTTCAATCGCGAACAGGGGCAAAAGGTTCCGGATGATGAAGAGGGGCGAGGGGAGAATTTGCCTGGAGCCTTGGCAGGCATTGGCCCAACGGGGCGGATCACATCGTTCGGGGCCGAAAATGGGACCGGCGGAACTCAATGCCGAAGCGGCGAGGTGCTCTTGTCTTCAGAATTTTCCGTTCCGGACAGATTTGCCAGGCGGATCACGTAATCTTCCGCGGCATCCGCGAGCGTCAGGGCTATTTCCGCCTGACTTAATCCTTCCTGTTGGAGATGTTCGATCATCTCCAGCATGGCGGCTTCGATCTTGAAGCGGTTGATGGCCGGCGGATCATAGGCGTCGTCTAGTGTGGGATCGTATGGACTCATGGACTGATCTCCCATCTGTCGGCAGCATGGCATATCGCCTCGGTTCCGCAAGTAGATGCTTAATTAAGGGTTAATGAGCATCGTCGGGACGCTCGGCGAAGCCCATGCCGCCTTGATCCGTCTCCCCGGCACCGGCCTGCACATCGTTCACCTTCCCCCTATCAAGGGATGGCGTGGTGCTCAGGATGGGACGGGCCTATGTAGAATGCCTGAGGCGGAGGCTGCAGAGGGGCAATGGAAGACTCGGAAATCATGCGCGAAACCACGACGCGCCTCACAAACCGGTCTACGTCTCCGTCACTGGCATCGCGAAGCTTGCCCAGACTGTACCCTTCCGAAATTGCCGATTCCCGCAGTCGTGCACCCAGCGACGCTATGTCGTCGGCCATGATGTTCTTTCGCTCCGACATCCAGTCGTCCAGCCAATCGTCGATGATACGCATGTCACTCCCTACGAAGCTCACATTTCGTTCGCATATAAATCCTGCTCCAAACTTTGGTTCCACATCGCCGGAATCTGCAGGTTGAACACCAGATCGCGGTCGCGTTCGAAGACTGCTGGAGCTGGTCCGCTAAGAAAACATCCTCCAAGTCTGGGCACTATTTCTTGCGAACCGATCGTGTGATGGCCTAAAATCAGCCAGATCAAGGATGTCGGGAAGACGCAATGAGTGGGTGCTGTTCAGGATCGAGACGCGAAATGGGGCAGGGCTTGCCTGTTGGGCCGGCAGGCACGATCTCCAGCGGCGCCCGGGGGGAAATGGTTGCCGTCAAGGGCGGCGAGACATTCGTCGGCACGGATGATCCGGTGATCTCCGCCGATGGCGAGGGGCCGGCGCGAAAGGTCTCGCTGCAGGATTTTTATCTCGAGACCGAAACGGTTACCGTCCGCCGGTTCGCCGAATTTGTGGAAGCGACAGGCCACGTGACGGAATCGGAGCGGTTCGGCTCGTCCGCCGTATTTGCACCGCTCGTCGCCGACCCACGCCTTGCAAAACGCAGTGTCATCGAAACCCCGTGGTGGACACGCATCGACGACGCCACCTGGCGGCAGCCGGAAGGCCCCGGCAGTTCAATCGACGATCGGCTCGACCACCCCGTCACCCAGATATCCTGGAACGACGCCGTCGCATTCGCGCAGTGGGTCGGCGGCCGCCTTCCGACGGAGGCCGAGTGGGAGCATGCGGCGCGGGGAGGCAATCGCCGGCGGCGATATCCCTGGGGCGAAGACGAGCCGACCGACGACGCGATCTTCTGCAATATCTGGCAGGGCCGCTTTCCCGACACCAATACCTTGCAGGACGGATATTTCGGCACCGCACCGGTGCGCAGTTTCGCCCCGAACGAGGCCGGTTTCTACAATCTCGCCGGCAATGTGTGGGAATGGACCGCCGATCCGTTCAAGGTGCGCTCACTTTCGAAGCAGGCCAAGGTCCGCAACGAGAACGCGAAGCGCTTTTCGGACAAGGTGCTGAAAGGGGGGTCGTTTCTCTGCCACAAAAGCTATTGCTACCGGTACCGGATCGCCGCCCGGATGGGGCTTTCCCCAGACAGCGCCTCGAGCAATACAGGCTTCCGGGTTGCCTATGACGCCATGTCCCGAGACAATCACGGCCTTTGATCGCGCGGCGACACCAGGCGAATTACCGCCGTAATTTGCCGAAGCGGCCTTGTTGTCATCCCACGCTGGATTTGTCAGAACCGCGCGTCCGGTGCTCCGGGATATCCAGCACCGGCGTGAATGACCAGTTGATCCTGACGAAACGGGCTTCGCGCGCCGTCAGGTCGGAGATCGCTTCGGTCAATTCGACGTCGTCGCTGGCTGCCGGCGCCGGCGGATTGGGGACGACCGTCCCGAACGGCAGGCTCATCCGGTGTCGATAGCATCGATCTCTCGGGTCAGGCCAGTTCGGTGAGCGCGCGCTCGAGCGCCTCGAGTTTTTGCTGGTCGAGTTCCGGCCAGACGCTCGCTGCCTGCACCAGCGTCTTGGCAGCCAGGGGAGGGGGCAACGGCTTTTCTCCAAGACTGGGGATCGCCGACGTGAGGATCGCGCGCGCCGTGTCGTCTGCCATGAGCTCCGCGATTGGGACATTCGCCACCCGCGCGCCCTTTGCGAAATCGCTGGCCTGCGCCACGATGCGTTGACCGGAAACGACCTGCGCCCATTGTCTTTCGATAAGCAGGTGCTTGTCCCGTATCGATCCCGTTTCCGGAAGGCCCAGCCGCTCGAACTGATCCGGAGGCGCGTCTGACGCACGCATCAGCTCCACGAGAAGCGTGGCCATCCGTCGCTCGACCGCGTCGTCTCGGAGCGGCGTTTTCTGCTCGGGATCCGTTTCGAGGTCGTAGAGCAGGGTTCCGAAAGCCCAGGGTCCGCGGATCGTCCAGCCCGGCATGCGCAGGACCGGAACCCCCCTGGTAAATGAAAACGGCGGCACGAGCTCCGTCTTCGACAATTCCTCCGGGGAGAAGCGCGCGCGCATATGGGTCGGCATCAGCGTATATTCGTAGAGCGGCCCATTGTTCTCGTCGGCGCAACACCGCATGTAGACATATCGCCCGTCGGTGACGCAGACATGCCCGCCGAAACTTCCGAACAATCCGGCCGTCCGCACAGGAACATCGCTTCTGACCGTTTCGAGAAGCGGTTTTCCCTGCATGTCCGGCGTCGGCGGGAGGCCGAAGAGATCGAGCAGGGTCGGCGCGATGTCGATGGTCTGAACAAGCGCCGAACGCCGTTCGCCGGCGGCCCTGACGCGGGGATCCCACACGAAGAACGGGGTGTGGATGGTCTCGTCGTACCACGGCATGACGGATTTTCCCCACCAGCCCTTCTCGCCGAGCATATAACCATGGTCCGTGCAGACGATCAGCATCGTATCGTCCCACATGTTCTTTTCGTCCATCATGTCGAGCAGCCGGCCGAGATTGCGGTCGCACATCGAAAGCAGCGCCAGATAGCGGTGCCGCGCCTGGAGGACGCGTTCTTCCGCCTCGGTCACCCGGTCATAAGGCGGCCAGTCGAAATTCTCGCCGCTATCGGGGTAGAGCGCATGGTATTCGGCATAGCTGAAAAAGGGCTCGTGCGGATCGAAGGTTTCGATCTGCAGCATCCACTCGTCCTGGCCGGCATTGCTCTCAATGAATTCCAGCCCGGCATCGAAGGTGCGTGTCTGCGGATGGTCACGCTCGTCTGCCAGAAAGGTCCGATTGACCGGGTCCTGACGCCTCATCTGATAGGCGAAGTCGTTGAGGCGCCTGCGGTCGACACCTTCGACCACGCCTTTCCAGAGATCGCCTTCCTGGCCGCGGAAAAATTCGTGCGAGGAAAAGCGCGTGTGATAGGTGGCCCCGCCATCCTCCCAGTAGTGCTGGTGATCCGTGACCAGATGCGTGTAGATGCCGGCGTTCCTCAGCAGTTCCGGCACGCTGTCGTCAAACGGCTCAATCGGCGACCACGACCGATGAAGAAAATTGTAGCGGCCGGTGTGCATCTCGCGCCGCGCCGGCATACATGGCATGGAGCCGGCATAACAGCGGTCGAAGGTGACGGTTTTCTGCGCCAGCCGGGCGAAATTCGGCGCATGGGCGCTCCGGTCGCCATAGGGTGGAAGAAGGCGGCGATTGAGGCTGTCGAACATCAGGACGATGGCGCGCATGGTTCACGTCGTTCCCTCAAGTGCCCGAAACGCGGCGCGCCGTTCGGCCTGCCTTGCGGGATCGGCAACCGGGGCGGCAAGGAGCAGGCGTTTCGTGTAGTCGTGTTCGGGGCGGGCGGTCACCTGATCGCATTCGCCGAATTCGACGATCTCGCCGAAACGCATCACCGCTACGCGATGCGAGATGTGACGCACCGCAGCCAGATCGTGGGAAACGAAAAGATAGGCGACGTCCGTCCGTTCCTGGATCTCGATGAACAGGTCCATGACCCGGGCCTGGGTGGAAAGATCGAGCGCTGAGACCGGCTCGTCGCAGACGATGAGACGCGGAGACAGCGCCAGCGCGCGGGCAATGGCAATCCGCTGGCGCTGGCCGCCGGAAAACTCGCGCGGAAACCGTTCCGCCGCGTCGCTCGGAAGCGCGACCTGTTCGAGCAGCTTGCGGATCTGCCGGGATGCATCCGCCCGCGAGGCCAGCCGACGCGCGACGATCGGCTCGGTCAGGATGTCTTCGATCGTCATCGACGGGTTGAGCGAGCTGTAGGGGTCCTGGAAGACAGCCTGGATCGCCGCCTGGCCTTTGCGGGCGCGGGGCGACATTCCGGCGATATTCTCCCCGTCGAACAGGATCTCGCCGGAACTGACCGGGCCGATGCCGAGAATGGCGCGCCCGAGTGTCGTCTTGCCCGATCCGCTTTCGCCCACCAGGCCGACCGTTTCTCCGGGGCGGATGGTGAGATTGACGTTTTTCAGGACGTGATGGGCGCCGAAATGAACGTTGACGTCGCGGCAATCGACGAGATTCAGGTCGTTCATGCCTGCAGCCCTCGCACAACCGGTGGCCGATACGTGCGGGTCTGGCCGTCTTCGAGGACCGAGTCGAGAAGCATTCGGGTGTAGTCGTGTTGAGGAGCGCCGAACAGATCCGTCGCGGTATTGGTCTCGACGATCCTGCCGTCCTTCATGACGGCAACCCGATCGCAGCTATCCGCCACGACGCCGAAATTGTGGGTTACCAGGATGACCGCCATATTGAACTCCTTCTGCAGATCGCGGAGAAGATCGAGCACTTCCGCCTGCACGGTTACGTCGAGCGCCGTCGTCGGTTCGTCGGCGATTAGCAGGTCGGGACTGCAGGCGACCGCACCGGCGATGAGGACGCGCTGGGCCATGCCGCCCGAAATCTCGTGCGGATAGGCGCGAAAAACCCGTTCCGGATCCGGCAGCTTCACCCGGGCGAGCAGTTTCAGGGCCCGCCTTGTCGCCTCCGCCCGCGAAATCCCCAGCACCGTCATCATAGGCTCTACGAGTTGGAAGCCGATCCGGAACGCCGGATCGAGATTGGCCATGGGCTCCTGCGGCACATAGGCGATGCGTTTGCCGCGAAGGGCCTGGATGTCATTTTCGGAAGATCTCGCAAGATCGACGCCGTCGAACCGGATGGCCCCGGAAAGTACGCGGCCGCCGGGGGACAAAAGCCCGAGAATGGCAAAGGCCGTCTGGCTTTTGCCCGAGCCGCTTTCGCCGACAAGCCCAAGCACCTCGCCACGCTTGAGACTGAGGCTGACGCCCTTGACGACTTCGCGCCAGCCATCATTGGCAGGATAGGCGACGACGAGATCCCGCACGTCGAGGAGCGCGTCGGATCCGGGGAAAGGCTGCGGGCCGCTCGCCGCCAGGGGCGCGATCTTCGGCGCTCTCACCTGAATGCCGCTCTGCTGCATGCGGTCGCGGATGGCGTTGGCAAGCAGCACCAGCGAAGCCACCGTCGCCGTGATCGCCAGTCCCGGCCAGAGGATCGCCCGGGGTGAGACATAGATGTTGGAGAAGGCATCCTGCAGCATTCCGCCCCAGGTGGGCGTGCTGGGATCGCCAAGCCCGAGAAACTCGAGGCCCGACTGGACGACGATGGCGATGCCGGCGACGATGGACGTCTGAATGACCACAGGAGCCCTTACCGAGAGCAGGATGTGCTTCGTGATGATCCTGAGATCACTGAGGCCCGAGACCCGTGCGGCGTCTATATAGAGCTCGTGTTTGACGCCGTTGACGAGATTGCGGGTGAGCCGGAAAAAGCCCGGCGACAACATCACCCCGAAAACGGCCATCGATAGATAGATAGAGGCACCCAGTGCCTGATAGAAGGCGAGCAGCACGATCAGCGCCGGCAGCGCCATGATGCCGTCGGAGATCCAGCGCGCGACCAGGTCGAGCTTCCTGCCGTAGAAGCCGGCAAACAGCCCGGCCGTCACTCCGATGGACGCGGCGATGACGACCGTGATCAGGGCACCGAGGAACGTGTTGCGGCCTCCGTAGACCAGCCGGCTCCAGATGTCGCGGCCCGAGCCGTCGCCGCCGAAAAGATAGCCTTCGCCGGCCGGAGCGTTGACCTTGAATATCTGGACGGCGGACGGGTCGTTGGGCGCCAGAAGGGGAGCGAAGATCGCCGAGGCGATGACGATCAGAAGCACCAGCGAAGCGACGAGGCCGGTCGGGTTGGTGAGCACCGAGCGGACGAAATGGCGACGCTGCGGCGCGGCCTGGATCGGACCCTGGGCCGTGTTGATATCGCTCATGACATCCTCACTTTCGGATTGGCCCAGGCGTTGAGGAAATCGATCAGTATGTTCACGATCACGACCACGATGATGAGCGTCACAACCACTCCCATCAGCACGGGAACGTCGCCGATCAGGGCGGCCGACACCGTCAGCGATCCCATGCCCGGGATCGCGAAGACCCGCTCGATGACAGCAGCGCCGCCGAGAAGGGCGATGAACTGTACCGAAAGCACTGTCAGAGCCGCCGGCATGGCATTGCGCAGCGCATGGCGATAGAGAACCGAACGGGGTTTGACGCCACGGGCGCGCAGGGTGCGCACATAATCCTGTCGGAGCGCATCGATGACGGCGCCGCGGACCTGCTGGGAGGCGGAGGCGATGCCCGAAAGCACAAGTGCTGCAACGGGAAGCACCAGGGACGCGGCCCAGGCTGATGGCGAGGCGCTGAACGAAACATAACCCGTCGCCGGCAGCCAGCCGAGCTCGACCGAGAAGGTGAGGACGAGCAGCAGGCCAAGCCAGAAATTCGGCATGGCGAAACCGGCGACGCTGACGATCTGGATCGCGCGGTCGGCCCAGCCGCCGCGGACCGCCGCGGCGATGCCAAGCATCGCCGAAACGAAAGCCATCATCGCCACGGCGATCGTCACCATCGACAATGTGACGGGCAACCGGCTCGCGAGGGCCGAGGTCACGCTCTCGCTCATCGTCCATGATGGGCCGAGATCCCCGCGCACGGCGTGGCTCACCCAGTCGCCGAATTGGACAGGCAGCGGTCGGTCGAGCCCCAGCCGGCTGTTCAACGCCTTCACCTGGTCGGCAGTCGCATTCTCACCCAGGATGTTGCGCGCAACATTCTCCGTGGCGCCGAAGACCATCATGAAGGTCAGGGTCGAAACCAGGCAGAGCAACGCGAGGCCCGAAGCGATCCGTTTCAGAAGATACCGTATCATCGGGATCCGAACTCACTTGGCGGGTGCAAAGTCGCGCGGCCATGGCACGATATTCTGCGCCTGCATCTGGACCTTCACCTCGGCGTTGGAAATGTAGATGCCGTCGATGCGGAACCACGGCGCAAAGAAGGCATTTTCGACCATGTATCGATTGGCCGCCTGCATTGCGGCGTTCTGATCCTTGCCGGGAGGCGCATACTGGGCGGTCTTCAGCAGCGCCTCCAGCTTCTCGTCCTTTGCCTTGGAGGTATTCCAGGGGGAGTTGGCGAAGGCGAACTTGTTGAAGTCGGCCCAGGGCGACTGGCTGCCCAGGCGGAAGAGGAACATCGGGTATTTGCCCGACAGCAATTCGGCGATCGTGACATTCGGCGGGACTTTCACCCAGTTGACGGTGACGCCGACGTCCTTGAGCTGCTGCGTTATGATCGGCGTGTAGGAGGCGAGGGTACCGATATCCGGCATCGTGACGCTGAAGCCGTTCGGATAACCTGCTTCGGCGAGCAATGCGCGGGCAGCCTTTGGGTCGTATTGGTAGGTGCCGTCAAGCGATGGATCGAAGGCTTCGCTTGGTGGGACGAAAGGTTGATCCGTGACCTCGCCATAACCTCGCGCCACGAACTTCAGGATGGCTTTTTCATCGAACGCCATATTGAGCGCGCGTCGGACGCGGACGTCGGAAAGCGCTTTTACCATTTTCCCGTCGCGGTCGGAGAGAAACAGGCCCAGCCAGTCTACCGGCAACCTGGAAACGGTCAGTTTGCTGGCCTCGGCCTCGGTCACGACCTGCCCTTCGCCCGCGGCGGCATCCACCTGGCCGGACTTCAGGGCATTCATGCGCGCGCTGAGATCGTTGATCGGCGTGATCGTCATGGTGTCGAACGGAAACGCGGCGGCGTTCCAATAGTCCGGATTGCGCTTGTAGACGTATTGCCGCCCGGTCACCGAGCGCTCCGTGTCGTAGATATAGGGACCGGAGCCGATCGGAAGCGTCTTGGAATCCGGCTTGCCGAGCGTGGCCGGGCTTGCCATCGCGCCGCCGACGGTCGCCAGGTTGAAGAGCATGCCGGGATCGGGCTCCTTCAGGTGCAGCTTCAACTCGGCCGGGCCTACGATCTCGACATTTTTGACGGCCCCGGCCATCCACGTGTTCTGTCCGACGCCGTCGCGCAGATATTCCAGATTGGCCTTTACCGCTTCCGCGTTGAAAGGCGTGCCGTCGGTGAACTTAACGCCCTCTCGCAGCTTGAGCGTCAGCTCCGTCCCGTCCCCGTTGAAGCTCCACTCCTTGGCAAGGTTCGGCATCGTCTTGCCGTCCGGTGCCGTGTAGAGCAGCGTGTCGAAGACCGGCATCCAGTATTGGGCGCGATGACCGATGGAAAGCCCGGCGCGATCGAATGTGTCGTTATCCAGAATGGCGGCGATTGCCAGTGTCTGGGCATTGTTTCCGACCTCTGCTCTGGCGGCCGGCGACATAGCCAGGAAAGCCGCCGATAAGGCGGACAAAATGATTCGGTTTCGCATGCTCTCCTCCCGAGAGCCTGACTTGCCTTACTCCCCGGCAAAACAGGCTGCATATAGCGAATAAGACCCCTGCCAGACGGCAGCCCGGAGTCATACCAGTTGAGGCAATACGCGAAAAATGCAATTAACAGCGCGACCGATAAATCGAGTTTATCACTGCCATGCTGGATCAGATTACCCATCTTTTCCGTCTTCAGGCGATCGTGGAGGAGGGCAGCCTCCGCCGCGCGGCCGAACGGCTGAACGTCACGCAGCCCGCCCTGTCTCGGTCTCTGGCCCAGCTCGAGACGCATTTCGGGCGGCCGCTCCTCGAGCGGCACGCACGCGGCGTCCGGCCGACGCTTTTTGGCGAAAGGGTGCTGTCGGAATCGCTGCGGATGATGCGTCACTGGGAGGTCGCCGAACAGGAACTCATGTCCGACAGGGCAATCGGCAAGGCCTATCTGCGGATCGGAGCCGGACCGATGTGGCGTCCGGCGATCCTGCCGGAGCTGTTTGTCAGCATGCAGCGGCGGTTCCCCAAAATCGTGTTCGAACTCAGAAACAGCCGTTACGCAGCCTCGCTGACAGATCTCCTTGAGGGGCGCCTCGACATGCTGTTCACCGGAATGACGATCGATGATCCGCAAGACTTCCGCCTTGTCGCACTTCCTCTGACCAATGTGATCAACAACGTCATGGCGCGCGAGGACCATCCGATCTTCGCCGCGCTCGACGCGGCCGGCGCAGTTCCGACGGAGCGTCTGCTCGATTATCCCTGGCTCGTCTATTCGGAGCTTCCGATCTATCAGGCAACCACTCAGCACGGGCTTTTCGAACGGCTGGGACGGGAGCCGGATATCCGGTTGAGTTGCGAGAGCCTGAATTCGACACTGTCCATCCTTCAGCGCAGCGATTGCCTCTGCCTGTTGCCCGACGCGGCCGTCCTGGCGACCTCCTGCCCGCGGGTCGTGCCGGTGCCGGTCAATCTCAATTACAGGCATACGCGGACCGGGGTTATCTATCGCCAGGAGCTCGAAGACTGGGGACCGGTGCGCGAGTTGGTTGCCCTTTGCAAGGAACGCTTCCAGATCGAGAACCAGCCGAAAGCCGAAAAGCGCGACGGATAGCGATCAGTTTTAAGCATCGCTCCCTTTTGAAATTGCATTATTTCCGCATGGTCGGACGCTGTATCCTTGCCGAGGCGCTGAGAGTTCGGGGGCTGTGGTCGCCTGCCTGTCTCTGCCGCCTGCATGCGAGGGAGGGATATTTGCGACCCAACATCATTTTCATCATGGCGGATGACCATGCCGCGCGGGCAATCTCCGCCTATGGCGCAGGTCTCAACCACACCCCCAATCTCGACCGCCTGGCGGCGGAGGGGATGAGGCATGATGCGACCTACGTGACGAATTCGATCTGTACCCCTTCGAGGGCCGCGATCCTGACCGGCACGCATAACCACGTCAACGGCGTCACCACGCTCGTGACGCATATGAACAACCGTATTCCGAACGTCGCCAAGCTCCTGAAGGCGGCAGGCTACCGCACCGGCATCTTCGGCAAATGGCATCTGGGTGAAGGGCCTCTCCACGAACCAAGAGGCTTCGATGACTGGGCTGTCGTTCCGGGGCAGGGCGACTATTGGGACCCGGCGTTCATCGACCGCGACGGCCGGCGCCGGATTGCGGGCTATGTCACCGACATCATCACCGACAAATCCATCGATTTCATCGAGCAAGGCGACGGCCGTCCCTTCTTTCTGATGTGCCATCACAAGGCGCCGCACCGTAACTTCATTCCTCATCCAAAACACGATCACCTGTGGGCCGACGAAGATCTTCCGCTGCCATCGACGTTCAACGACGATTATTCCAATCGCGCGGCGGCCGCGGCGGCCGCCCGCATGCGGGTCCGTTCCGATCTCAACTGGGAAGACCTCGGGCTGGTGCAGCCGGAAGGGCCGGCCACCATCGCCGGAGAGCTGATGCTGGATCAGATCCCTTATCGCCGCGTACCGGAACTCAGGGACGGCGAGAACATCACGGTGGTGTGCGCCTCAACCGGCCGGAACTACACCTTCACCGACCCGCAGGTTTTCGCCGAGTTCAAATACCAGCGTTATATGAAACGCTATCTCCGCACGGTCCAGTCGATCGACGATAATGTCGGTCGACTGCTCGACTACCTCGACGAAAAAGGCCTGACCGAAAACACCCTGGTTATCTATACGTCGGACCAAGGCTTTTTCCTCGGCGAGCATGGCTGGTTCGACAAGCGGTTCATGTACGAGGAGAGCCTGCAGATGCCGTTCCTGGCGCGTTACCCCGCGGCGATCCCGGCGGGTACGACCAGCAGCGATCTGGCCTGCAATGTCGATTTTGCCCCGACCTTCCTGGATTATGCAGGAGTGCAGACGCCTTCCTTCATGCAGGGGCGGTCAATGCGGCCCGTTCTGGAGAAACGGACGCCGGCCGACTGGGAGCAATTGGTGTACCACCGCTATTGGATGCACAACGACGCAATCCACGGCGCCTGGGCGCATTACGGGGTGCGGGATGCACGCTACAAGCTCATCTACTGGTACAATGACGATCTCGGGCAGCCGGGAGCGCGACCCAACGGTGCGCCGCCGGAATGGGAGCTATTCGACTGCGCGGAGGATCCGCATGAGCTGAGGAATGTCGCGGATGACGCGGCCTACGCAGCCGTTTTCCGCGAAATGCGCGCCAAACTCGACGCCAAGATGGCCGAAATTGGCGATATTCCCGAACATATCCAAGGCGACTGAGTTGATCCTACGGCCCGCTCGGCACGTCGCCGAGCGGGCCGGAGGATCTATCGAACCTAGACCGAGATGCGATTGCCGCTGCCGTCGAAAAGGTGGGTCAAGGCAGGTTCATAGGACAACCAGACCCGCTCCCCCGCAGACAAGCTCGCGTCTCCTATGGTTCGCGCGATCACGGTTCCGAGGCACTCCACCAGGACATGTAGAAACGTGTCGCTTCCAAGACGCTCGGTGAACTGGACCTGGCCCTGCAACGCGCCGCTCTCCCTGCTCACGGTTATATGCTCGGGCCTGACGCCGAGCGTATGTGCTCCCGCGGCCTCCGCCACTTCGCCGGTAAACAAGTTCATTTTCGGCGAGCCGATGAAACCGGCGACGAACAGGGTCTGCGGGCGATTGTAGAGGTCGATCGGTGCGCCGACCTGTTCGATGCGGCCCTTGTTGAGCACGACGATCTGGTCGGCAAGCGTCATGGCTTCCACCTGGTCGTGCGTCACATAGATCATTGTCGCGCCCAGACGCTGGTGAAGCTGGGCGAGCTCGACGCGCATCTGGGTGCGCAGGGCGGCGTCGAGGTTCGAAAGCGGCTCATCGAACAGGAAAACCTTCGGTTCGCGCACGATCGCCCGGCCGATGGCGACGCGCTGGCGCTGGCCGCCGGAAAGCTCCGCCGGTTTGCGCTTCAACAGAGGGGTCAGTTGCAGCACATCGGCGGCGGCCGCGACTTTGCGCTTGATCTCGGAATTCGGCACCTTTGCCATCTTCAGCGCGAAGCCGATATTCCCTTCCACGTCCATGTGCGGATAAAGCGCGTAGGACTGGAAGACCATGGCGATGCCGCGCTCCGTCGGCCGATCGTCGGTCACGTCGCGGCCGTCGATGAAGAGATGGCCGTCGGTCGTTTCCTCCAGCCCCGCCGTCAGCCGAAGGAGCGTCGATTTTCCGCAGCCGGATGGCCCGACGAAGACGGTGAAAGATCCGTCCGGGATATGCAGGGAGACGTCTGGAATGACATCGATGGCTCCGAATGTCTTTCTGATGTTGCGGTATTCGAGCGCGGCCATGGGTCAGTCCTGAGGAAGGTTCTTGTAGATGAAGTGCGAAAAGTCCGCCGGCATCGCGAGGCCGCCGAGATCGTGCGCCGCCATGCCGACGAAAGCGCCGGTAAAGTTGCCGATGCCGACGAAGGACCCGGTGATCTTGCTCTGTTCGCCTTCGCCGCTTTCGTCGGACAGCACGGAGTTGTCGAGCACCGGCCCGATACGCGTCCATGCGCCGTCCTTCCAGTAGAAGAAGCGCAAAGCCGCTCCCCGTACTTCGACGCGCATGCGGACCGGACCGTCCGGAACGGGGATCGGCTCGGCAAGCCCAAGCATGGTCATCCCGTTCGGCCACTGGCCGTTGCAGTAGAAGATTTGCAGCGACCGTCCGGCTTTTTCGTCATGACTGACGCAGAGATAATGGTAGGCGAAGCGGTTATAGTAGGCGATCAGCCCCGCCATCTGCAGATAGGAGGTCGGATCGCAATCGACCTCCGTTTCGGCATCGTAATCGAAATGCGTCTGGCGACGGGCGACGAGGGACTGTTCGAACCAGGACCCGACGGATTCGCGGCCGAACAGGCGAAGGTGACCGGGGCGGTCCGACAGCGAAAACAGTCGTTCCGGATAAGGCGTTCTCAGCCACTGAAACGCCGAGGGCAGGCCGGTGTCCGGAGCGAATTCATAACGCTCCGGTTCCGCGGGGAAGGGGTGCGGAGGAAGGGCCGGCGCCGGCACCTGTTCCTGCGGGACGTACCTGTCCCCCTCCAGCCTCAGCCAGCCGTCCTCGCCCCACACGCACTTCTGGATCGCCGTCTCGCGGCCGAGCACGGATCGATAGAGGCCGGGCAGCGGTCGGCTGCAGAGATGCACCATGTAGGTATCGCCGTCAGGCGTCTCGACGAAATCGCCATGGCCACCGCGCTGCAGCGTGGCATCCGGATGGAAACGCGACGTGACGACATGGGTGTCCGGGTGCAATTCGTAAGGGCCGGCGATATGGCGCGATCGGGCCATGGTCACGGCGTGGGAATAACCCGTGCCGCCTTCAGCGACCACGAGATAATACCAGCCGTTTCGTTTGTAGAGATGCGGCCCTTCCGAAAGGCCGAGCGGCGAGCCGCGGAAGATGTTGGTGATCGGGCCGACAAGCTTCTTCTCGGCCGCGTCGTATTCCTGGAGGAGGATGCCGCCGAAACGAGACGGGCGTCCGCGATGATCCCAGACCAGGTTGACGTGCCACTTGCGACCGTCGTCGTCATGAAAGAGGGAGGGGTCGAAACCCGAGGAGTTGAGATAGACCGGATCGGACCACGGGCCCTCGATGGTCGGGGAGGTGACGAGATAGTTGTGGCAGTCCTTGAATGCTCCGCTCTTTCGCTTCACGTCCGTGTAGATCAGCCAGAACAGGCCGTCCGCATAGGTGAGGCAGGGAGCCCAGATGCCGCAGCTGTCCGGATCGCCGCGCATGTCCAGCTGCGAGGCGCGGTTGAGGGGACGGCCTGCGAGGCGCCAGTTCACGAGGTCGCGCGAGTGATGGATCTGCACCCCCGGATACCACTCGAAGGTCGACACGGCGATGTAATAGTCTTCGCCGACACGACATATGGAAGGGTCGGGATTGAATCCGGGGAGGATCGGATTCTGGATCATGACGCTATTCATAACTAACCTTTCACGGAGCCGCGGGTCAGGCCGGCAACGATGTATTTCTGGGTAAAAGTGAAAAAGATGAGCGCCGGCAGGATGGTCAGCGACACGAACGCGAGGATCTTGTTCCACTCGATCAGGAACTCGCCACGGAACTGCATGATGCCGAGCGGCCAGGTGTAGAGGCTGCGATCGTTCAAGACGACCAGCGGCAACAGGTAGTTGTTCCAGCTCTGCACGAAAACGAAGGTGCCGACCGTGGCGAGGATCGGCGTCGAAAGCGGTAGGGTGAACCGGAAGAAGAAACCAATATAGCCGCAACCATCGACATAAGCCGCCTCGAACAACTCCTTCGGCAATTGCTGGAAGAAGCTGCGGAGGAGAACGACGGCGAAAGCCATCGAGAAGGCCGTCTGCGGCAGGATGATCCCGAGCGGATTGTCGAGCAGATTGAGATCGCGGATCTGGATGAAGAGAGGCACGATGGCTGTCGCAAAAGGGAACATCAGCCCCAGAAGCAAGTAGGATTGTATGTATCTGGAGCCGAAGAACCGGATCTGGGCAAACACGTAGGCTGCCATCGAAGCCGATAGAAGCGTGAGAACGACGGCTGAAAGCGAGACCACCAGCGAGTTGCGCATGTAGGTCCAGAACAGCGGGCTGAACAGGATGTCCGAATAGGTGCTCAGGTCCCATATTGCGGGGATGCCGAAGGGCGAGGATCGCAATTCGCCCATGGTCTTGAAACCGCCCAGGAAGGTGGAAAGCAGAGGCAATATGACAATGCCGGCGACAATGGAAAGCACGGCTGCGCGCAGCAAGGCCGGGAAAAAGCCGGAACGGGTCACAACACGTCTCCCTTGGTAAGCGCCAGGCGCCGGTAGCCAAAAGCGGAGACGAGGCACAGGATGAACAGCACGACGCCGACTGCGCTGCCGTAGCCCACGTTCAATTGCGCCAGGCCATAGGTGTAGAGATAGCTGACGATGGAGTGGGTGGAGTTGGACGGGCCGCCGTTGGTCAGCGGGATGATGATGTCGAACACCTGCAGAGCGCCTATTATCGCGAAGAAGGCCGATAGCTTGATCGCGTGAGCGATCAGCGGCAGCTTGACGTAGAAGACCTTCTGCCATGGGCCGGCCCCGTCGATATCGGCAGCTTCGATGAGATCGGAAGGAACCGCCTGCAGTGCGGCGATGAAAATCATCATGTGGTAGCCGAAATACTTCCACACGATCACCGTGATGATGGCCATGAATGCGTATTGCCGGTCTGCAAGGATGTAGATCGGCTCGATGCCGAGCGCCGTCGCGATCTGGCCGGATACACCGTAGTCGCCATCAAAGATGAAGCTCCAGATCAAGCCGGTGGCGATTTCGGCGAGAATGTAAGGTGCGAAAAAGATCAACCGGAACGCCGTATTGACCGTCGTCTTCCTGTAGATGAGCAGCGCCATGGCCAAAGCCAGCGGTATCTGGATCAAGATCGACGCCAAGACCAGCTTCAGCGAATTCCACATCGACTGATGGAAGACGGAATGGCCGACGAGGCGCTGGTAGTTCTGCATGCCGACGAAATTCGTGACTTCGCCATAGCCGCTCCACTTGAAGAAGCTCAGATGCGCTGCGTTGATGATGGGCCAGATTACGAAAATCGTGAAAAGGACCAAAGCTGGCGGCAGGAAAAACAGGATGGTGGTCAGCTTCCCGTCCTGTTGCATGCGCGACAAGCGCGCCATCGGGCTATGCCGCGGGCGTTTTCTCGTGAGGGTGTCCATAGGTAACCTTGCTGGTTCAACCGGCGGACGGGCGGCGGGCGCCCGTCCGAATAGAAAAGAAGGTCAGCGCATCTCGCGCGCTTCTTCGACCTTCTGCGCGGCTTCTTCGGGCGTAATGTCGCCGGTCGCAATCTCTGCGGCGGCATCGTTCAGGGCGGCGCCGACGCTGGCACCGAGCGCCTGATCGAGATAGAGCTGGTGATGCGGTGCCTTGGCCAGCAATTCACCGATACCCCGCAGGCGAGGGTCCTGGATATTGGCCTGAGCGTCTTTCGCAATGGGAAGCCAGATGCCCAGCTTGCCGCCTTCGAGCTGGTTTTCCTTGCTGGTCAGGAACCGGAGGAACTTGACCGTCGATGGCGCGGCATCCTTGGTGATCAGCCAGCCGTTGACCCCGCCGAACGTATCGTTGGCATCACCCTTTCCACCAGCGACCGCGGGAAAAGGAATGAAATCGAGATCATCGCCGAGGCCTTTGCCGGACGTGGAATTCTTGGCCTGAACGCCGATGAAGAAATTGCCCATCAGGTAGAACGCGCCCTTGGCGTCGCCGAAAAGCCCCGCCGCCTTGTTTTGCGTCGTGTCCATGAACCCGGGCTGGAAAGGCTCGAGGTCGACGAGCTGCTTGAAGGCGCCGCCGGCCTTGACGAAGTCCGGGTTGCCGAAACCGCCATTTTCCCCGCGATCGGCGGCTGCAATGCCCGCGGTCCCGGCAAAGCGGGTCGCGAGATAGCCGTAGTAGAAGGCGATCGGCCATTTGTCCTTGCCGCCGAGCACGACGGGCGTGATGCCCGCAGCCTTCACCTTCTTGACGGCCCCGAGGAAGTCGTCCCAGGTCTTGATGGACTTCGGATCGACATTGGCTTTGGCCAGCAGGGCCTTGTTGTAGAACAGAGCGACGCCGGCAGCATAAAGCGGAACGCCGTAGAGCTTGCCCTTGTATGTATGCGCGGTGATGCCGGCGGGGGCGTATTGGGCGCGGGCGTTCTCGTCCATCTGGGCAGAAATGTCCTTCAGGACGCCGGCTTCCGCCTGTTCGTGAAACACGCCGCCCGTCCAGGTGAAGAATGCATCCGGCCGGGAAGAAGACTGCAGCAATGTCGGGAGCTTGGACTTGAACGACGTGTCGTCCATGTAGTCGAACTGGATCTTGACGTCCGGGTTCGCGGCTTCGAAGGCCTTGATGGCATTCGTGTAGTAGTCGCGCGCTCCCGGCGTGTTGGTCTCGATCGTCAGAATGCGAACCGTCTCGGCCCATGCCGAGCCAGCAAAAATCATTCCCAGAGCCGTGGCGGCTCCAAGCAAAAGCGATCTCATCGTCTTTTCCTCCAATTGGTCTGGCGGCTACGCCAGCTCCTCCGACCCGGTTCCTGCGGGCTTGGGGGCACTTTAGAGGAAGCGATTTCTCAACCCGCGTTATAATTTTTAACAGTTTTGCAAAAAATCAGCATTCCACTTGCAAAACGCCGATATTGATAAGAATGCAGTTATCGCATCGAACCAAAGTCCGGTTCCGGAGGAGGAAAGTTTTGGTCGTCAAGCCCAGCAGCTATCAGGTTGCCCTGTTTCTAAAGGCTCGCGGCGACTACGGCAGAGAGATCATTGCCGGCGTCTGCGACTACGTTCGATCCACGCGGTCGGTGTGGGACCTGCTCCTGCAAGAAGACTTTCGCGATAGCGTCGACGGGATTTCCGAATGGTCCGGCCACGGCATCATAGCGGATTTCGACGATCCGGATTTCGAGGCAGCATTGTCGGATCTGAGCATCCCGGTTATCGGCGTTGGCGGTTCATACCAGCGTGAATCGGATTATCCTCGCACCGTGCCCTATGTGGCGACGGACAACGAGAAGCTCGTGACCGAAGCCTATACCCATCTGGTCGACATGGGGCTTCCCCGCTTTGCCTTCTACGGGTCTCCGGAAGCCCATCGATACCGTTGGGCCGTCGAGCGTGAGAAGGTTTATCTCAAGCTGTGCGCGCGCGACTTGACGAAGCCTGAGATCTTCCGCGGCAAAGGCACGTTCGGTCCTGACTGGGATGAGATCCTGTCGGACGTCATTGTTTGGCTGAGGGACCTTCCCAAGCCGATCGGCATTATCGCGGTCACCGATTCACGCGCGCGCCACATCTTGCAAGCCTGCATTCTTGCGGACATCGCAGTGCCGGAAGAGGTCTCGATCGTCGGGATCGACGACGACCCTCTTCTGCGCATGCTCACGCGCATTCCGATCAGCTCCGTGCGGCAGGGGACCCGCAAGATGGGCCAGATCGCCGCGTCGATGCTCCATCGTCGTTTGAAGGGCGCGACGCTGGATGAGCCGCGCATTATCGTTCCGCCCGCCGGGCTCAATCCGCAGATATCCTCCCGATACCAACCGATCTACGATCCCTATGTCATGCGCGCGAGGCACTATATCCGGCAGTTCGCGGGCCAAGGGATCAAAGTCGCTCAAGTTGCTGAATACGTGGGCGTTTCGAGAACGACCCTCGAAACTCATTTCCGCCGCGCATTTGGCTGCACCGTCCACGACGACATGTTGGCGTTCCGGCTTCAGCTTGCACGCGAAATGCTGGAGGACGGGGAGCGATCGCTTGAGAAGATCGCCGAGTTAAGCGGCTTCACCAGCAATCAGTACATGCATGCAGTGTTCAAACGAGAACTGGGTTGCAGCCCCAGGGAGTATCAGAGGCAGCAACTTCTGCGATGACTGCGCGCGCGCAAAACCATCGGAGGCAGGATCGCGGGCGGACTGGAGGGCCATGGCCGTCTCGCATCCGATCTCGTGGTTTGCCATTCCGCTCCACCATCGAAGGATTGGCGGATCTTGATCAATACGGCGAGCAATCTTCGGCTCGTCATTGAAAGTGCTAGAAAAAGCTCGCCTCGAACAATTCGCGAGAATAGCTGGCGTGGGTCACGCCTGCCTGCAGATCCTGCTTGCTGAGTTCATCGACGAATACGCCGTTCTGCATGACGAGGACCCGGTCGCACATATGGGAGATGACCGAGAGATCGTGGCTGACAAGGATCAAGGTCAGATTGCGTTCTTCCCGCTGGTCTGCCAGCAGATTAAGCACCTCCGCCTGGATCGAGACGTCGAGCGCCGAGGTCGGTTCGTCGAGGAGCAAGATCGGAGGCGACAGGATCAGCGCCCGTGCGATGGCCACACGCTGGCGCTGTCCGCCCGAAAGTTCATGCGGGAAGCGGCTGGCAAAATGGGCGGGAAGGCCGACCTGCGTCAGAGCGTCGGCCACCCTGGACCAGCCGTCGCCCGCGCCCATGGACCGTATCGGCTCGGCCAGCGCCGTGCCGATACGATGCCTCGGATGAAGCGATCCGTAGGGATCCTGGAATACCATCTGGGCAAGCTTCAGTTCGTCACGCGTGCGGGACTTGCCGACGGGCTTGCCCTCGAACATGATCGAGCCGGTCCAGCCGCCTTCGAGGCCGGCAAGCGAGCGCAGAACCGTCGACTTGCCGCAGCCCGATTCACCCACGATACCGAGCGTTTCCCCGCGATCGACGGAAAAGCTGACGCCGCGCACCACATGGTTCGTTTTGCCCTTGGAGCCATAGACGACGTCTAGATTCTCGACCTTGATCATGAGTTGATCTCCGCTTCGATCGACTTGCGGTCGAGAACTTTCAGCCGCCGGACCGGGTTCTTCGGATCAGGCATCGCGGCGATCAGGCCGCGCGTGTAGGGATGCGTGGCATCCTCCAGCTTCGTCAGCGTTTCGACGACGCGGCCCGAATACATCACCATGATGCGCTCGCAGAAGGCGGCGACCATGCGGATGTCGTGGCTGATCAGGACCAGGCCGGAATTGTTTTCCCGCACCAGTTCGTCGAGCAGAACAAGAACGTCCCTGCGGACGCTGACGTCGAGCGCCGAGGTCGGTTCGTCGGCGATGACCAGTTTTGGCCGGGCGAGCAGCATCATCGCAATCATCACGCGCTGGCCCATGCCACCGGAAATCTGGTGCGGATAAAGCGACAGGACGCGGTCCGGATCGTTGATCCGAACCCGCACCAGCATGTCGCGGGCACGAGCCAGGGCTTCCTTGCCGTGGACGCCCAGATGCAGCTTCGCGGCT
This sequence comes from Hyphomicrobiales bacterium, assembly GCA_900471605.1. Classification (GTDB taxonomy): domain Bacteria; phylum Pseudomonadota; class Alphaproteobacteria; order Rhizobiales; family Rhizobiaceae; genus Neorhizobium. Next base: position 175,556 of record UCEY01000021.1, read on the forward strand.
TCGGCCACCTGTTTGCCGATGGTGAGGACCGGGTTCAGCGAATAGCGCGGATCCTGCATGATCAGGGCGATGTCCTTGCCGCGCAAGTCTCCCATCTGCCGCTCCGTCTTTTCCAGCAGCGGGCTGCCGAGAAAGTCCATGCGTTCGGCCGTCACGCCGGCGCGTTGCGGCAAAAGCCGCATGATCGCCCGGCCGGTGGTGGATTTTCCCGAACCGGATTCGCCAACGATGCCGATACGCTCCCGCCCAACGTCGAAGCTGACATTGGAGACAGCCGGAATGGAGTTTCGGCCAAAACGGACATTCAGATCGCGAACGGAAAGGACGGGAGTTTCATCAGGATCTGGCATGGCGTGGGTCCAATAGATCGCGAAGCGTGTCTCCGGCGATGTTGAAGGCAAGGCTGGTCAGCAGGATGGCCACGCCGGGCATGACGGCAACCCACCAATAGTCCAGCATGAATTTCCGCCCGCTGGAAATCATCGCACCCCATTCCGGCAGCGGCGGCTGTGCGCCGAGACCGAGGAACCCCAGGGACGCCGCCGTCAGGATGATCCCCGCCATGTTGAGCGTCAGCCGCACGATCACCGAGGGGATACACATCGGAGCGATATAGAGAAAAAGGATCCGCAGCGGCGAGGCGCCGTAAAGCCGGGCGGCCGCGACGAAATCCGCATTGCGCACGACAAGAGCTTCCGCACGGGCGAGGCGGGCGATCGGCGGCCAGGCGGTCAGGGAGATGGCAACGATCGCGGTCCCCAGACCGGCGCCAAGGGCGGCGGCGAAGGCAAGCGCCAGGATCAGGGACGGAAACGACAGGACGATATCGGTCGCGCGCATCAGGATGGCATCCGTCCGGCCGCCGAAGAAGCCGGCAACGACGCCGATGACGAGGCCGATCGGGCCGACGATCACCGAAACGGACATGACGGTCTGGATTGTGATGCGCGTGCCATAAACGAGGCGGCTGAAGATATCACGTCCAAATTCGTCCGTGCCGGCCAGATGCGCGAGCGTCGGAGGCTGAAGCGCGTCGCTCAACGTCTGGGCGGCGGGATCGTAAGGTGCGATCAGCGGCGCGAAGATGGCGACCAGAACCAGGATGGCAAGGATCATGAAGCCCGCCATGCCAAGCGGTTCGTCGGCAAGCTTGCGCAGAACGCGGGAGGTCGAGTTCAGTATTCTGGTGCCGATCGCCGGTGGCCGAATGATGGCGTCGTTATGGGCAATATTGCTCATCGTGCGGCCTCCCGGGTACGCGGATCAAGAAGCGCGTAGGCGATGTCTGCAATGAAATTCAGGAACATGAAGATGAAGCCAACGACGATGGTCGCGGCAAGAATCGCGTTCATATCGCCGATCAGGAGCGCGTTGGTCATGTACTGACCGATGCCAGGCCACGAAAAAACGATTTCGGTGACGACGGCACCTTCCAGGAGGTTGCCGTAGGAAATCGCGAGAACGGTGATCAATTGGACGGCGATATTGGGCAGGACATGGCTGATAACCGTGCGGATCGGCCCGACGCCCTTGGCGCGGGCGGCGATGACGTAATCCTGGTTCAACTGCTCCAGTGTGAATGCCCGGGTCATGCGCGTAATATAGGCCATGGCCATATAGGCGAGGATGCAGGCTGGAAGGATGATGTGCGACAAGGCGTTCCAGAAGATCTCCGTCTCGCCTTCCAGCAGGCTGTCGACCAGCATCAGTCCCGTGGTCGGCTCGATCATGCCTTCATAGAAGACATCGACCCGGCCGGGGCCGCCGACCAGATTGAGGCCCGCGTAGAAGATCACCAGCCCGACGATGCCGAACCAGAACACCGGGATCGAATGCCCGACCAGCGCGAAGACGCGCGCAAACTTGTCGATCGCGCTATCCCGGAAAAGGCCGGCGGCCAAGCCGAGCGGAACGCCCACGAGAGTGGAGATGACCACCGCGAGCGTCGCGAGTTCCAGCGTTGCCGGGAAAGCTTGGGACAGGTCCTTGGTGACCGCATTGCCGGTCAGGATGGCGGTTCCCATGTCGCCATGCAGCAATCCCCAGACATAGATGAAGAACTGCTGGTAGAGCGGAAGATCGAGGCCAAGTCTCACTCGCATGGCCTCGTAGGCTTTCGGATCGGCGAGTTCGCCGACGATCGCTCCGACCGGATCGGTCGGCATCACGCGGCCAATCACGAAGGTGACGCACAACAGGATGAACAGGCTGACGACGAGGTGGATGAGCCGTCGTCCCAGTTCGCCTAACGAAAGTTCCTTCATGAGCGGCCGCCTGACTTGACGTTACTTATCGGTCTTGCTGACGCCTTCGAGACGTGTCGTCTGGCTCGGATGCCCGACATAGCCCTTCACACGGCTGCTCAGGACAATCGGCTCGTAACGTTCGAAGAGCGGCAGAACAGCGGGCTTCTGCGCCACGAACATTTCCTGCATCTGGACATAAAGCGCGCCGCGTTTCTTCGCGTCCGGCTCCAGCGCAGCCTTGGCCGTGACAGCGGTCAGTTCGGGAATGTCCCAACCGGAGCGCCATACGAAGTTGCCGGCGTTATTGGCCTTCAAGGAGTTGTCGGGGTTGCTCGAGAATTGCTCCATGGCGCCGAGGACGTTCGGCATATAGGCGCCGGTCTGCGGGATGAGCAGATCGAAATCGCGGGCGCGGTGCGCGGCAATGATGTCCGCGCCGTTCCCCTGCATGATGTTGACCTTGATGCCGATCTGGCCAAGCGACGCCTGGATCGCGGTCGCAAGATCGATACGCGGGGTCTGGGCGATCGTCTTAAGGTTCACCGTGAAGCCGTCCTTGTATCCGGCCTCCGCCAACAGCGCCTTTGCCTTCATGACGTCCAGCTTCCAGTCCGGGCTCGGAATGGCAAATTCGAAGTTTTCCGGGACCGGAACCGTACGCGCACGGCCGTACGGCCCCATGATCGTCTTTTCCATGCCCTTGTAGTCGATGCCGTAGGCAATCGCTTCGCGGACCTTCGGATTGGAGAGCGGCTCCTTGCTGGCGTTCATCGACAGGACATAGAAGCCGCCTGTCGGCACGCGCTGGATTTCATAACCCTGCTTGCCGGTGAAGGTTGCGAGGTCTGTCGCGGTCAAGGCGCTTGCGATATCGATATCGCCGCGCTCAAGCATCAGCCGCTCGACCTGGCTTTCAGGGACATGGCGAACGACGACCCGGCGCATTTTCGGTTGTCCGGCGACATAATTCTTGCTTGCGTCGAGGATGACGATCTCGTTCGGCGTCCACTTGTTCAGCGTGAACGGGCCAGAGCCTGCCGAATTGGTGCGCAGCCACGCATTGCCCCAGTCGTCGTTGACGACATGGCTCTTCAGCTCCTTGCTGTCGACGACGCTGGCGATGACCATCGCCAGGCGATACAGCAGAAGCTCGGACGTAACCTCGCCGGAAAGGTCGATGCGCACCGTCTTCTCGTCCGGCGCCGTGACCAGCTTTTCGACGTTGCCGCCATTGTAGCCGACGCGCTTGAGGTTGGCGGCGGCAGCCTGGTCGAGCTTCAGCAGGCGGGTGATGGAATAGACGACGTCTGCAGAGGTAACCGGGTTGCCGGAGGCGAATTCAGCCTTACGGAGATGGAAAGTGATTCCCTTGTCATCGATCTCCCACTTTTCAGCGAGCTGCGGAGAGATCTTGCCCGATCCATCGGTGGAGACCAGGCGATCATAGAGGTTGGCCATGATCTCGTTGGCCTTGGCTTCCGTCGCCTGATGCGGATCGAGCGAAAGAACCTGGGCAAGCGAGGTCGCGATGACGAGCTGATTGGCGGGGGTCTCGGCAAGAGCCGCCGGGGCGCCGAACGACAAGACGGCAAAAGCCGCACCAACGAGCAATCGAGTGCAAAGGTGTTTCATATTATCTCCTCCCAGAGCTGACCAGGGAAACTAACTGGTTGTAATATGACCTATCGGACTTTCCCGAGGATGGCAAGCTTGTCTCGAGAGCCGGGATCCGCATTCGGCGGCAGACATTGGGGAAGATCGATCTAACAAAAGGCCGTCACACCGAATGGCAATGCTCATACGCATCAGCAATCGTTCTTTACGTAAAACCTAAAGGTGATAGTCACGAGGCGTGCCTATTCAGGCGCGATCTGGAGGCCAGCTCCTCTTTCCGGATCGCATCAAGGCGCTCGACATCCGACGATAATCATACTAGGTCGTATGATGAGTGAGATGCTCTGGGAGGATGCTGGAATGTACGTAGGCACACAAGTTGGCGCAAGAGATGATGACGACTATCGCGTTTTTTCCCAGTTGGGATTGAAGCACATCTGCGCGGACCCGCCCGGCTCGCCTTCGAGCTGGCGCCTGGAAGATCTCGAACGTCATCGCGACAAGATCGAGAGCTTCGGCCTCATCCTCGACATGATTCAGCTTCCGCTTCCGTCCAAGCCCATCGAGAAGGCATCCTATCCGGATATCCTGCTCAAGGGGCCTGACCGCGACCGCCAGATCGACGCCGTGTGCCGGTTGATCGAGGAAACGGCGAAGGCCGGCATTCCGGCGGTCAAGTACAATCTGAACCTGATCGGCATCCCCCGCACGGAGATGGAACGCGGGCGCGGCGGATCCCTCAACGAGGCCTTCCGGTGGGACAAGACCGATCAGCAGGCGGCACCCGGACTGGCGGGCGTGCTGTCCGAGGATGAGAACTGGGAGCGGATCGACTATTTTCTGGAGCGCGTGGTGCCGGTCGCGGAAAGCAACAAGGTACGGCTTGCCTGCCATCCGCACGATCCTTACACGCCGCCGGGCTACAAGGGCGTTACCCGCGTGCTCGGTACGGTCGAAGGTCTGAAGAAATTCGTGTTGATGCGGGAGAACCCCTATCACGGCCTCAATTTCTGCCAGGGTTCCATCGGCGAAATGCTGGAGAACCCGAGGGAAGAAATCGACGATATCATCCGTTGGTTCGGGACGCGCGATAAAATCTTCAATGTCCATTTCCGCAATATCGCCGGCGGCAAGCTCTCCTTCATGGAAACCTTTCCGGACGAGGGCGATATGGACATGGTCCGCTCGCTCAAGACTTATAAGGAGGTGGGCTACCGCTATATGATCATGCCGGATCACGTTCCCACGATCAGCGGCCGCGATCCCACCGGCGTAGCCTTTGCTTTCTGCTACGGTTATATCACCGCGCTTCTGGAGGCGCTCAAGTAGCCGCACTGCCACAAGCAAGGCTGGCTTCAATCTGCCTTGCTTTGTTCACAACCGCACGCCGCGAACTCATCCGGCTAAACGCCCGTTATGGCTCTTATCCGCCTGGCTTGACTGCGGCCGTGCCGCTCTCTTGCCAGGCGCCCGCTCACCTGTTGTGGCGCTCCCAGCAGCTTTCAAGCCGTCGCTCAGGAATTTGGCCGGTGGCCGGCGACGGATGCCCTCGATCTCCGTGATCGTAAGTTCAAAGTCCTTGTTGCGTCGACGTCGAGCCGTGAAATCGGCTCCTCGCTGGCTCTTGGCACCTGGGAAGGCATCCGCAAGATGCGCTTCGAGTCCCGATTTACCTGATTGTTCCGGCATGATCGGCTCGGTCACGACGAGCATAAATGCCCGCCCTCCAAAGCACGAAACAGACCGCGGTTAATGCTCAAGGCTTACCCGCAGGAGGGGAAGGCTAATATTGACAGGCCATGTATACACATTTATTGCTGATATAAGAGCGCGGAGGACATTGGACAGGCTGGCGATTTCCTTGAGGATGAACGCTATTCTTGCGTGGGATTGGGGATTTCGCAGCCTGACAGTTTTCAGCTCGGAGCCGCCCGCTTTTCGCGGCTGGCCTTGAGGGAGACTCGCCGGAAACGAGAATTGTATACACCGATTTATGGGGGCAGGCTGCGGTCGGATTGATACGTCGGGGAGATTTTGCGGGATCTGCCGGGGTAACGAAAACGGGCGGAATGGGATCCGGCACTACCACAACCCGTTGACTGTTGGTTGTGATGTCCCCGATATATCCGCAGGCTGTGACAGGCCGAAGGCCGCAAGGAGGACGCGGTCCGTCACGCGCAAGTTTTGGGAACAAGTTCGTCTTAGAGGAGGAAGAGAATGATTACGAGAAGAACATTGATGGCTGCGGCCGGCCTTGCCATGGGCGGCCTCGCTGCCGTTCCGGCATTCGCGCAGGAAACGGTCAAGGTCGGCCTCATCCTGCCGATGACCGGCCCGTTCGCGTCCACCGGCCGGCAGGTCGAGGCGGGCGTCAAAGCCTATATGGCGCTCAACGGCGATACCGTCGCCGGCAAGAAGATCGAAGTCGTGCTGCGCGATGACGGCGGCGTCGCCGATCAGACCCGCCGCATCGCCCAGGAGCTCGTCGTCAATGATGGCGCAAAGATATTGATGGGCTTCGGCCTGACGCCTCTCGCCATGTCGGTGGCGCCAGTTCTCAACCAGGCGAAGATCCCGGCGATCATCACCTCGGCGACGACCTCGGCGATCATGCCGCAGTCGCAGTATTACGTCCGCACCTCGATGGGCGGCCCGCAGTCCGCCGTTCCGGTGGCCACCTGGGCGGTCCAGAACAACCTGAAGAAGGTTGTGACCCTGGTCTCGGATTACGGTCCGGGCATCGATATCGAGCAGGGCTTTACCAACCAGTTCAAGAAGGATGGCGGCACGATCGTCGAGGCCATCCGCGTTCCGCTTGCGAACCCGGATTTCGCCCCCTTCCTGCAGCGCGTCCGTGACGCCAAGCCGGATGCAGTCTTTGCCTTCGTGCCGGCCGGCATCGGCGCGCAGTTCATGAAGCAGTATGTCGACCGCGGTCTGGCCGACGCCGGCATCAAGCTGATTGCCACCGGCGACGTCACCGACGACGACCTCTTGAACGGCATGGGCCCGGCCGCCAAGGGTGTCATCACCGGCCATTTCTACTCGACCTTGCACGACAGCCCGGAAAACAAGGCCTTCGTCGCCCAGGTGAAGAAGGCGTCCAACAACATGCGCCCGAACTTCATGTCGGTCGGCGGTTATGATGCCATGACGCTGGCCTACATGGCGCTGAAGAAGACCAATGGCGATACCGACGGAACCAAGCTGATCGAAGCCATGAAGGGTGCGACATGGACAAGCCCGCGCGGCCCGATCACCATCGATCCCGCCACTCGCGATATCATCCAGGACATCTACATGCGCGAAGTCAAGGAAGTGAACGGCGAACTCTATAACGTCGAATTCGCGACCTTCCCGAAAATCAAGGACCCGAACGCCAAGTAAGGCGAGGTGGTCCTGCCGAGACCGGAATGGCGGGCTGCGGCCCGCCATTTTCGTTTGGTGGGATCATTTTCGGCCTGGCCGATCATCAGCCGGCCGATGCGGCTTTGAAGACCGCCAGCTGAGCGTCGAAGGCACGCTTGTAGGCGGGCCGCGCTTCGCCGCGGGCGACATAGGCAGAAAGGTTCGGGTATTCGTCCAGGATGCCCGATGATGCCTTCAATCGGAGCAGCACCGTCACCATCAGGAGGTCGCCGGCGCTGAACGCACCATCCAGCCAGTCGGCGTCCCCGAGGTGGCGGGAAAGGTCGGCCAGCCGTCTGCGGATGCTGACTTCGAGGGCTGAGAGGCGTTTTTCGTACCACGGCTCGTCGCGCTCGAGGATCCTGACGAGAGTGCGGTCGAAGATCGGCGGCTCGACGGTGTTGAGCGCGGCAAACATCCATGCGATCGCCCGCGCCCGGGCATTCGGGTCGTCCGGCAGCAGGCCGGCACGGCGCTCCGCGATATGGAACACGATTGCGCCCGACTCGAACAACACGAGATCGCCTTCCTCATAGGTCGGGATCTGCCCGAAAGGCTGAAGCGCGAGATGGGCGGGTTCCTTCATCGCCTGGAACGACAGAAGACGTACGTCGTAAGGCTCTCCCACTTCTTCGAGCGCCCAGCGCACGCGCATGTCCCGGGCCAGACCCTTGCCGCCGTCTGGCGACCGTTCAAAGGCGGTAATCGTAATGGTCATTGGTGTTCTCCGAAGATTGCCTGCCTTGAAGACGATCGGCCAAGCGCGCTACAGACATGATACTCAAGATAATCCTCGAATGCGGCTCGGCAGAACATGGATCGAGTTTGGCGTTCGTCCATTGTCATCGTATGCATGGTTCCGACATGCAGGCGAGGGTGCTGCCTCGGCTGCGAGAAAGACGGAGTTTGAGATTGAGCGTTGCCTTCACCAAGGAAGAGAGTTCCGAAACCGCTTCGGAAACCTTGCTGCCCGACCGTCCGGTTTCTCCTCACCCGAACCTGGTGACGGAAGCGGGGTTGAAGGCTCTCGAATTGCAGCTCCGGCAGGCGCGCGAGGCCTACGAGACCGCCGGCGCGATCGAGGACGTCAACGAAAGACGGCGCCAGCAGGCAGGCCCCTTGCGGGATGCGCGCTATTTCGCGGCTCGGCTCCACACGGCCCAGCTCGTCGCGGGGCCGACTTCGTCGGACATCGTCTCCTTCGGCGCCACGGTCACCTTCAGCCGCGATGATGGGCGGATTCAGACCTATCGGATCGTCGGAGAGGACGAGGCGGATCCCAAGGCGGGATCGATTTCCTTCGTTTCGCCGGTCGCAAGGCTGTTGATGGGCAAGGCCGTCGGCGACGTGGTCAGCGCGGGCGAGCAGGAATTGAAGATTCTTGCCATCTCCTGAAAGGAGTATACCGCAGCCGGATGGACCTCAAATGAACGGATAACGGGTTGAGCTGGCGTCCGGCAATGGCTATCAGGTGCTGACCGCGAACGGACTTCAACAAACCACAAGGCGCATACCGGCATGATCCCAGACTTCCTCGTCACCCATTCCGGTGGCTTCCATGCCGACGAATCGCTGTCGAGCGTCATCCTGACCCGGCTTTTCCCAAAGGCTCGCCTGGTTCGCAGCCGGGCGCCCGAATGGATCACGCCGGGTGCCGACCGCATCATCTACGACGTCGGCGGCGCCTATGATGCTGCTGCGCAGATCTTCGATCACCACCAGCGTGGCGCGCCGCTGCGCGAGGATGGCCAGCCCTTCAGCTCGTTCGGGCTGGTGTGGAAGCATTATGGCCGCGATTATCTGGCGGCGCTTGGCCTTCCGCCGGGACATATCGAAGCATTGCACGCCTCTTTCGATTCGAGCTTCGTGTTGCCGGTCGATCTGATGGACAATGGCGCGCTCAGCCCCTCGATCGCGGGGCCGCTCGCCGGCCTCACCTTGCCGGCCCTGCTCGAAACCCTCAAACCCGTGTTCGACGAGACCGATCCGGATGCGGAAAACCGCGGCTTCCACGCAGCGCTGGCAATTGCCCGAAGCTTCGTCGAGGCCCGGATCGGCCAGAGCGCCGCAAAATTGCGGGCCGAAGGTCTGGTGCACCAGGCGATCGTCGATACGGGCGAGGGGCGTGTTCTGGAGCTTCCGATGGGCATGCCGTTCCGTCCCGCCATCGTCAAGGCGGGTGCCGATCATCTTCTGTTCGTCGTTCACCCACGTGAAAAGGATTGGTGCCTCACCACGATCCGCCGCGCGGATGAAGGTTTCGAGGTGCGCGCCGATCTGCCTGCGGCCTGGGCCGGCCTGACGGATCGTGATCTTGAGGCCGTTTGCGGTGTGGAAGGCGCAAGCTTCTGCCACAATGGCCGTTTTGTTGCCGCGGCGAGGACTCGCCAGGCCGCTCTGGCCATGGCCGACCTGGCGGTGAAGGAAGCTGTGTCCAACGGGACCAGGTAACCGCAGCGCCCGAGGAGGCGCCGCCGGCGGGCGTGCTTGCGCTTCCGGCGTCAAGCAGATGTGCTAGAAGAGCGCATCATGAGTTCCTTGCAGCCCGCCTCGGCATCCACGATCCTGCATCACAGCCTCCGGCACCTGAGGGCGTTCCTTGCGGTCGTCGATACCGGCTCGGTGACCAGGGCGGCGGAACTCTGCTTCGTCTCCCAGCCAGCCGTTACCCAGGCGCTGTCGAAGATCGAAAAGACCGCCGGCCTGCCCTTGTTTTCCCGCACGCCGCAGCGGATTTTTGCCAATGGCGCCGGCGAGATCCTGGCGTTGCGCATCAAGCGCGCTTTCGGTTATCTCGATCCCGCGTTGTCGGAACTGTCGCCGAGATTGCGGGTGACGGCGACGACCGCGCAGCTGAAATCGCTGATCGCGGTCCGGGAAACCGAAAATTTTACGCTCGCGGCGAGCCGTCTCGGCTTGAGTCAGCCGGCGGTCTATCGCGCCGTCAGCCAGTTGGAAGAGGAGGCGGCCCGGCCTCTGTTCGAACGTACTTCCTACGGAATCATCGCGACGCGTGCGGCTCATGCGCTGGCCCAGGCGGCAAGGCTCGCCTTCATCGAGCTCGAACAGGCGGATGCGGACCTTGCCGAGCTGACGGCGGCCGAGATCGGCCAGATCGTCATCGGCGCGACACCGCTTGCCAAGTCCTTTGTCCTGCCCAAGGCCATCGCCGATTTTCGCAGGATCCGCCCGAACCTGCCCATCCAGATCCAGGAAGGGCCCTATCCGGATTTGCTGGGTGCGCTTCGCCGCGGCGAAGTGGATTTCATGCTCGGCGCTCTGCGGGTGCCGGCCCCGATCGGCGACGTGGAGCAGAAGGTGCTGTTCCACGACACGGTGGTCATGGTTTCCGGGCAGGCGCATCCGCTGGCCGGCAAGGCGGAGGTGACGGTCGAGGATCTCGCCGCCTTCCCCTGGGTCGTCAATCAGAGCGGCACGCCGATGCGCCGGTATTTCGACAGCGTCTTTGCCGGTTCGCCGGGCGGCCCGCCGAAAAGCATCGTCGAAAGCGGCTCGCTGATCCTGATGCGCGAGCTGCTGGATTCCAGCGATCATCTCGGATGCACCTCCCGCCTCCAGGCCGAAGCGGAGATCGCCCGCGGGCTGATGCGGGCGCTGCCTTTCGATCTCAGCCATACGTCGCGGCCGATCGGCGTGACGACGCGAAAGGACTGGTTGCCGACGGCAGCCCAGCAGGCATTCCTCGAACTTCTGCCCACCTGGTCCGAGCGACCGGCGGGTCGGCCGCTATAACCAGAACTTATAAGCCCGGCAGACGAACTGATTAAGCCGGGAGACGCGGCCGGGTTAATGTGCAAATGCGCGATGCTGGTGGAGAGATTGGAGCGTCGCGCGGACATCGCCATGCCCGCCCGTGGAGGTTAACGAAAAGTTGAAAATAGTGGGACGCCAAAGCATCCCGGCCCGTTGACTGACATATCCGGGGTCCACGATATAGGCTACCGGTTATACTGGCTTGGGCTGACGTCCGGACCCGGTCCGGCAAGACCTTTAAAAAGAAGATTCCGCTCAGAGGAGGAGGGAAACATGCTCAACAGAAGAACGCTCATGGTAGCGGCAGGCGTCGCGCTCGGCTGCCTCGCAGCCATGCCGGCCGCAGCCCAGGAAACCGTCAAGATCGGTCTCATCCTGCCGATGACCGGCCCCTTCGCATCGACCGGTCGCCAGGTTTCGGCAGGCGCCAAGACCTTCATGGCGATGAAGGGCGACACTGTGGCCGGCAAGAAGATCGAACTGATCATCCGCGACGACGCCGGCACCGCCGATCAGACCCGCCGTATCGCACAGGAACTGGTCGTCAACGACGGCGCCAAGGTTCTGGCCGGTTTCGGCCTGACGCCGCTTGCTATGGCGGTCGCCCCGGTCGCGACCCAGGCGAAGATCCCGTCCGTGGTCATGGCCGCCGGCACGGCCTCCATCACCAAGGCATCGGAATTCATCACCCGCACTTCGGGCACCCTGCCGCAATATTCGCTTCCGGTCGGCACCTGGGCTGCCGAAAACAAGATCAAGAAGGTCGTGACGCTGGTTTCCGACTACGGTCCGGGCATCGACGCGGAGAAGTGGTTCACCAAGGAATTCAAGGCCAAGGGCGGCGAGATCGTCGAAGCCGTGCGCGTGCCGCTCGCCAATCCCGACTTCGCCCCCTTCCTGCAGCGCGTCCGTGACGCCAAGCCGGATGCGGTCTTCGTGTTCCTGCCGTCGGGCGCCGGTTCGCTGTTCATGAAGCAGTTCGCCGACCGCGGCCTTGCAGACGCCGGCATCAAGCTGATCGCGACCGGCGACGTTACCGACGACGACATCCTCAATTCGATGGGCAAGCCGGCAATCGGCACCATTACCGGCCATTTCTATGCGACCGCGCATGACAGCCCGGAAAACAAGGCCTATGTCGCGGCCTTCAAGAAGGCCAATGCCGACATGCGCCCGAACTTCATGTCCGTTGGCGGTTACGATGGCATGGCGCTGATCTACGCGGCACTCGAAAAGACCAAGGGCGACGTTACCGGCCCGGCCTTCATGGCAGCCGTCAAGGGTCTCTCCTGGACGAGCCCGCGCGGCCCCGTCTCGATCGATCCGGATACCCGCGACATCATCCAGAACATCTATATGCGCGAGGTCAAGGATGTGAACGGCGAGCTGCAGAACGTCGAGTTCCAGACGTTCAAGGCTCTCAAGGATCCGGAAAAGGCAGAAGCCAAGTAAGGGGGAGGAAAACCCCTCGCTCCGCTCGCTCGGCGCATCTTTTCCCCGAATGCAAAGGGAAGATCCAGCAAGGCGGATGGGGCCGAGACTTTACTTTCGTCCGTCCTGACGAAAGGGCTCAAGGCACTTGAGCCCCTTCGTTTTCCCGGCGACAATGCCGGGCAACGTTATCGCTCGCAGCAGGGCCACCGCAGAGAAGATTTTATATGCTGACCATCCTGTTCGACGGCATAGCCTATGGCATGCTGCTTTTCATTCTGGCCTGCGGGCTGACGGTGACGCTCGGTCTGATGAACTTCATCAACCTGGCGCATGGCGCCTTCGCCATGGCCGGCGGCTACGTGACCGTGGTGATGATGAACCGCTACGGCATCTCTTTCTACTGGTGTCTTCCGGCAGCCTTCCTGGTTTCGGCGCTGATCGGCCTTCTGCTGGAGCGGACGCTCTATCAATGGCTCTACCAGGCAAGCCACTTGGACCAGGTTCTCTTTTCGATCGGCATCGTCTTCATGGCGATCGCCGCGACCGATTATTTCATGGGCGGCCAGCAGCAGCTGATCAACCTGCCGCCGGAGCTTTCCGGCCGCATGGACGTATTCGGCGTCGGCATCGGCCGCTACCGGCTCTTCACCATCATCATCTGCGCCGTGCTTGCCGTTGCTTTGCAGCTCATCCTGTCGAAGACCCGCTTCGGCAGCCGGCTGCGCGCCGCGGTCGACGACCGGCGCGTCGCCATGGGCCTCGGCATCAATGTGCCGCTCGTCTTTGCTTTGACCTTTGCCTTCGGTTCGGGCCTTGCCGGCCTCGGCGGGGCGATGGGTGCGGAAATCCTCGGGCTTGACCCGAACTTCCCGCTGAAATTCATGATCTATTTCCTCATCGTCGTCTCGGTCGGCGGCACGTCCACCGTCTCCGGCCCGTTCCTCGCCGCCCTGCTGCTCGGCATTGCCGACGTGGCCGGCAAATATTACGTGCCGGCGATCGGTCCCTTCGTCATCTACGCGCTGATGATCGTCATGCTGATCGTGCGGCCGAACGGCCTGTTCTCGAGGGGCGGCCGATGAGCGTTCTTCCGCAGGAAACCACCGTGTCCGCAAACTCCTCCACCGCTGCAGCCGAAACCCGCGCTGCCAAGCTGATGAAGCGCCGGAGCCGCATCCGCTTCTACGAGATCATCGTCTGGATCGCCGCGATCGCAGCCTATTTCGTTCTGCCCTCGAAGATGCTGATCCTCACGGAGATCGCCATCCTGGCGCTGTTTGCCGTGTCGCTCGACCTGGTGCTCGGTTTCGCCGGCATCGTTTCGCTCGGCCATACCGCCTTTTTCGGTCTCGGCGCCTACGTGGCGGGTCTGCTGGCGCTGCATTTCATCGCCGAACCGGTGACGGGCCTGATCGTCGCCGGCATCGTGTCCGGTCTTCTCGGGCTGCTCACCAGCTTCCTTATCCTGCGCGGTTCGGACCTTACCCGCCTGATGACCACGCTCGGCATTGGCCTGATGATGGCGGAAATCGCCAACCAGATGGCCTGGCTGACCGGCGGCGCGGACGGGCTCAGCGGCTTTTCGCCCGGCCCGATCCTCGGCATGTTCGAGTTCGATCTGTTCGGCAAGACCGGTTATCTCTATTGCGTCGGAGTGCTCTTCATCGGCACGATGATCATGCGGCGCATCGCCTTTTCGCCCTTTGGCCTGTCGCTGAAGGCGATCAAGGGCAATCCGATGCGCTCGGCCATGGTCGCCGTACCGGCGCGCAAGCGCATCGTCACCGCCTATACGGTTGCGGCTATCTTTGCCGGCATGGCGGGCGCGCTGCTTACCCAGACGACGAGCTTCGTTTCACCCGACGTGCTCGCCTTCCACCGTTCGGCCGATGTGCTGCTCGTGCTGGTCATCGGCGGTACCGGCTATCTTTATGGCGGTATCTTCGGCGCGATCCTGTTCACGCTGGTCAAGGACTGGCTGTCGGTGATCACGCCGCAATACTGGATGTTCTATATCGGCCTGCTGCTCGTCATTCTCGTGATGATCGGCCGTGAGCGGCTGTCGCGCTGGGTGGAATATCTGCCCGAGCGCTTCTCGAAGAAGGAGGACCGCTGATGAGCGACATCGTTCTCGAAACCCGCCATCTCGTGCGCCGCTTCGGTGCCTTCCTCGCCACCAATGATGTCAGCCTGAAGGTGGAGCGCGGCGCCCGCCACGCCCTGATCGGCCCGAACGGCGCCGGCAAGACGACGCTGATCAACCTTCTGACCGGCGTCCTGCCGCCGTCCGAAGGACAGGTTTTCCTCGAGGGCGAAGACATCACCTCGATGGCCTCGTTCCGGCGCGTCAAGCGCGGGCTGACCCGAACCTTCCAGATCAACCAGCTGTTCAACGAGTTCACGCCGCTCGAAACCGTGGCGCTGGCGATCGCCGAGCGCGAGGGCGTCGGCCACAATCTGTGGCGGTCGATCGCCGGTTACGGCAAGGTGGTGGACGAGGCGGCGGCACTGCTGGCGCGCTTCGGGCTTGCCTCCGTGATGGGCGAGCGCACCGTGATCCTGCCCTATGGCAAGCAGCGCCTGCTGGAAATCGCGCTCGCTTTCGCCTCCAAGCCGCGCGTGCTCCTGCTCGACGAACCGGCCGCTGGAGTGCCGGAAGACGAGCGGCACGAAGTGCTGCAGATCGTCTCCGACCTTCCGGCTGACGTCACCGTGCTCCTGATCGAGCACGACATGGATCTGGTCTTCTCGTTCGCCAACCGGATCTCGGTCCTGGTGGCGGGCGCCGTCTTCGTCGAAGGAACGGTTGCGGAAATCTCCACCGATCCGCGCGTCAAGGCCGTCTATCTCGGAGAAAATGCATGAGCACCCCGGTTCTGGTCACTGAAAAGCTGGTCGCGGGTTATGGCGAGGCAAGCGTTCTCGCCGGTATCAGCCTGAAGATCGAGGAAGGCCGCACGCTGGCGCTGCTCGGCCGTAACGGCACGGGCAAGACGACCTTCGTCAACACGCTTGCCGGCGTCACCACGCACCACTCCGGCACGGTCCACCTGATCGGACGCGACGTGACGAAACTGCGCGCCGACCGCCGCGCCGCCGCCGGTATAGGCTGGGTGCCGCAGGAGCGCAATATCTTCAAGTCGCTGACCGTCGAGGAGAACATGACCGCGATCGCGCGCCCCGGCGTGTGGACGCTGGAGCGGGTCTATTCGATGTTCCCGCGCCTGAAAGAGCGCCGCAAGAACCTCGGCAACCAGCTTTCCGGCGGCGAACAGCAGATGCTGGCGGTCGGCCGGGCGCTGATGGTCAATCCGAAGCTTCTGCTGCTCGACGAGCCGACCGAGGGCCTTGCGCCCATCATCGTCGACGAGCTGCTTGCGGCGATCCAGCGGATCACCCAGGGCGAGGGCATGTCGGCCATCATCATCGAGCAGAAGGCCCGCAAGGTCCTGCCACTCTCCGACGACGCCGTAATCCTCGATCGCGGCGCGATCGTCTACCAGGGCACCAGCGCCGACCTGCTCGCCAACGACGATATCCTCGGCCAGCATCTGACCGTGGAAAAGGGTGCACGGCACTGATTGAAAGAGCGTGGGGGAAGGCGGATACGTCTTCCTTTCCGCGGCGGGCAAGGCTCGCAAGCCCCCGACACCGTCGGGTCAATGCAGTTTTGGCCAGCTCCGCGACCTAAATCGCCCGGAGCTAGAGATTCAGCGATCCGTTCAGTGCGCCGTGCCGTCGACGATTACGTGGTCGTGGTCCATCGTGCATTTCTCGATACGGGCATGAACCTTGTAGACGTCGCGCAGCATGTCGACCGTGACGACGTCGCGCGGGTAACCGCAGGCGCGCATCCGGCCGTTGGCGATCACCAGCACCTTGTCGGCAAAACGGAGCGCCTGGTTGAGGTCGTGGATGGCGATCATCACGATCATGCCTTTCGAGCGCGCCCGTCGCTGCATGAAGTCGAGCACTTCCACCTGGCGGTGAAGGTCGAGCGCACTGGTCGGCTCGTCCATCAGCATGATTTCCGGCTCGCGCACCAGCGCCTGGGCGATCGACACGAGCTGGCGCTGACCGCCGGAGAGAGCGCCGAGATCGCGGAACGCGATGGACGTGATGTTGAGCGCCCTCATGATCTCGTCGATGAAGGAAAGGTCGTGGTCGCTCACCGTCCAGGACTGGCCCTGCTTGCGGGCGAGCAGGATGGATTCGTAGACGGTCAGCACCGCATTGGCGGACGTGTCCTGCGGCATGTAGGTGATGGCGTTTTTCGTTTTGGCGCCATCGATGACGATATCGCCGGGGCCTTTGAGAAGGCCGGTAATGCGCTTGAACAGCGTCGACTTGCCTGCCGCGTTAGGGCCGATCACCGCAATCAGTTCTCCCGCCTGCATGACCGGGGTGGTCACGTTTTCGACGAACAGCTTGCGGCCGTGATAGGCGCCAACCGATTGCAATTGCATCGCTACCATGACCGGCTCCGGTTCGAGAGGATGAGCGAGAAGAAGAACGGAACGCCGACCAGCGCCGTGATGATGCCGATCGGGAAGACCACGCCCGGAATGATCGACTTCGACACGATCGAGGTGAGCGACAGAAGCAGCGCACCGGACAGGATGGAACCCGGCAGGAAGAAGCGCTGGTCCTCGCCGAGGATCATGCGGGCGATATGCGGGCCGACCAGGCCGACGAAACCGATGGTGCCGACGAAGCTGACAGGCACTGCGGCAAGCAGCGAGATGATCAGCATGGTTTCCAGCCGGATGCGGCGGACGTTGACGCCGAAGCTCGCGGCCTTGTCCTCGCCGAGCCGGATGGCGGTCAGCGCCCAGGCATGGCGGGCAAACAGCGGCAGCGCGATCAACAGCACGGCAAGCGTGATGCCGATCTTCGGCCAGGTCGCCTTGGTAAGGCTGCCCATGGTCCAGAAGACGACGGCCGACAGCGCCTGCTCGGACGCAAGATATTGCAAGAAGGCGAGTAGCGCGTTGAAGGTGAAGACCAGGGCGATGCCGAGCAGGACGACCGTCTGCACCGAAACGCCGCGCATCTGCGAAATGAAATGGATGAACAGCGTGGCGATCAGCGCCATGACGAAAGCGTTGACCGGCACCAGCAACGTGGCCGCAACCGGCAGGATGGAGACGCTGGTGACGATCGCCAGCGCCGCCCCGAAACTGGCGGCGGCCGAGATGCCGAGCGTGAACGGACTTGCGAGCGGATTGGCAAGGATCGTCTGCATCTGCGCCCCGGCGACTGACAGCGCGGCGCCGACGACGATCGCCATGACGGCGACCGGCATGCGGATATCCCAGACGACGGCCCGTACCTGGGCCGAGACGGAGGAGGGGTCGATCAGCGCCGCGATCACCTCGCCAAGGCTGTAGCGGGCAGGCCCCCAGGCGAGATCGACGGCAAAGGACACACAAAGGGCGGCCGTCATGGCGGCGAGGATCACAAGCTTGCGACGGGCGAGGGCGCGATAGCGCTCCCGCCCGGCTTCGGCTTCGATCGGCAATGCGGCGATCTCGGCCATATCGGTTTACTTTGCCGCCTTGGCGTCGATCCAGTAACCCGGCTGGTACGGAACCGGCAGGAACTTCTCGTGGAATTCCTTGAAGGTCGCGTCCGGATCGAGATCGGCGAACAGGTCCGGGTGGAACCACTTTGCCATCTGCTGCACGGCGACGAACTGGTAGGGGCTGGTATAGAACTGGTGCCAGATGGCGTGGACATTACCGCCCGCGACCGCCTTGGAACCGGTAAAGGCGGCGTTCTGCATCAGGGCGTTCAATGCCTTCCGGCTGCTATCGGCGGTGGCGGCGGCTGTCGGGCCGACATTCACGAAGTCCTTGGCGTCCTTGGTCTGGCTCCAGTTCGATCCGGTGACGACGATCACGTCGGGATTGGATGCGACCACCTGCTCGGCATTGATCGAGCCGGTGTAACCCGGCAGGAAGTCCGAACCGAGGTTGCGGCCGCCGGCCCAGTCCACCATAAGGCCGAAATTGTCCGGGCCGAACGTGCCGCAGCACTCGACGAGGCCGGCCGCGCGATACATGAAGACATTGGGTTTCTTGGGGTTGGCGGCCTTCAGCTTGTCGGTGACGCGCGCCATCTGCTGCTTCCAATAGGCAGCGACGGCTTCAGCGCGGTCCTCGTGGCCGAAAAGCTTGCCGAGAACCTTGAGGCTCGGCTCGGTATTGGCGAGGATCTGCTCGCGGAAATCGATATAGACGATCTTCACGCCGATCTTGCCCAGCATGTCCTCGAGCTTCACCTCGTCGGCGGCCTTCTTGTTGCCGATCGGCAGCAGCATGACGTCGGGGTTCAGCTTGACGACCGTCTCGGTCTGCAGCGTGCCGTCGGTCAGGTTACCGAGGAAGGGAAGGTCCTTGCCCTTCGGAAACTTGGCCAGATAGGTATCGTAGCCGTCCTTGTCGGTGGTCAGAAGGTCGTTGCGCCAGCCGACGATCTTGGCAAACGGGTCTTCCTTCTCGATCGGGGCGACCGAATAGAGCATCCGGCCCTCGCCCAGAATGACGCGCTCGACCGGCTTGTCGAACTTCACCTCGCGGCCGGCCACGTCCTTGACGGTGAAGGACTGTGCAAGTGCCGAAAAGGGTAGAAGGCTTGCAAGCACAACCGTTGATGTTGCAAGCATTTTCGCGAAATTCATCTGGAAACTCCCCCGATGTCTGATAATGTCCGCATGCATATGAAATACGACTTTTGGAATCAAGTTTTATGTTTTAGAGCTTTTCCAAAGTAGTCTGACTATCGGGGCGCCTGTCATGAATTCGATGAACTCCAACTATTCCATCCGTGATGAAATTCGAGACTTCTGGTCCGAGAGGGCGGCGACGTTCGACGAGAGTGTCGGCCATGAAATCTTCTCGGAAGAAGAACGCAAGGGCTGGCAGCGGCTGATCCGCAAGCATCTGGGCGACGGCACCGGCCGCGCCGCCCTGGATCTTGCCTGTGGTACCGCCGTCATCTCGCATCTGATGAACGATGTCGGCTTCAAGGTCACCGGCCTCGACTGGTCGGACGCGATGCTGTCCCAGGCGCGCGCCAAGGCCAAGAAGCGGGGCACCGATATCCGTTTCGTCTCAGGCGATGCCGAAAACACGATGGAGCCGAAGAACAGCTACGACGTCATCACCAACCGGCATCTGGTCTGGACGCTGGTCGATCCGCAGGCCGCTTTCACGGAATGGTTCTCGGTCCTGAAGCCGGGCGGCAAGGTGCTGATCCTCGACGGCAACATGGGCAAGGAGACCTGGGTCAAGGGTCTGCAAAAGCTTTGGTCCAAGGTGACCGGCAAGCCGGCGAAAAGCCACATGAGCCCGGCAATGGCGGCTCGCCACCAGGCCATCCGCTCGCGCGTCTATTTTTCGGATGCGATGCCGGCCGAAGCAGTGGTCGATCTGCTGACCAAGGCGGGTTTCGTCAACATCGTCGTCGACCGCAAGCTCTCCGACATCCATTGGGCCCAGGCCCGCAAGATGCCTTTCCTGCGCGGCCTTGAACGCATGGTGCAGGAACGTTTCGCGATCTGCGCGACGAAGCCGGAATAATATCCCGATCCGAAAGGTGGCCCGATGGCCACCTTTCGCCCCACTGCAATATGCACAGCATTTATGGTCGCCTGACATGATTGTGACCGGGCCGTGACCTCGGGCGTTAACTTTTGGCGACTTTCCCTGAACGATGGGGGATGAAAGCAGCAGCGCGGATCACGATCCATCCTCCTCGGCGTCTCCACGGTGCCTCGTTTCGGGGCGTTCGGACGATGCGATTAACCTTGTGATAACCGATTGCTTTCTGAATGGACTATCTTCTGCGGGCGGCCACGCCGCCGCGGCTCCCTCGCCATTTCCGACCATGGAGACAAGATTGTCCATCAAGTTTTTCGCCCTCGCCACGCTCGCTCTTTCCACTATCGCATCCCCTGCGCTTGCCCAGCCGAGCCCGAGAATGGTGAAGAAGTTCGACGCCTGGGGCCTTTATTCCTATAAAGGCGACGGCGGCACGACCTGCTACGTGCTGACGACGCCCACGCAGGTGCAGCCCGCCAATGTCGACCACGGCGACAACTTTTTTCTCGTCGCGCCGAAGCCTGCCGGATCCGGTTTCTATCCGCAGGCGATCATGGGTTACGACCTGAAGGGCGGATCGCAGATGACCGTGACCGTCGACGGCCAGACCTTCGCCCTGGAGCCGAAAGGCAATTCAGGCTGGACCAAACAAGAGAGTAGTGATGCGGCTCTGGTCGCGGCAATGAAATCGGGAAGCAGCATGACCCTGGAAGCGGTCTCGCAGCGCGGCACGCAGACAAGCTACACATTCTCGCTCTCCGGCGTGAGCGCAGCACTGACCCAGGCCGGGCGCTGCAACTGATCGGGTTCTGCTCGCTTTGTCATGACGGATGTGGTATCTGTCATGACAAAGGCTGGAGAGATGCCATGAACCTGCAGATACGCGATCCACGCGCTCGTGCACTCGCCGAGCGGCTCGCCAAGAAACGCAAGGTCAGTATGACCGAAGCGGTGATCGAAGCTCTCGAAGCGCGGCTTTCAAACGAGGAAGAGACGGAAGCGCCCCTTCAGGAGCGTGTGATGAAAATCGTTGATCGCCTTCACGCCATCAAGGGTGGAAAGGGACGGGACATGACCAAGGAGGAAATTGACGAAATGTGGGGCCATTAGTGTTCGTCGACACGTCCGTCATCATCGCGATCTTTTCCAAGGAAGAGGATGCGGAACAGTGGATAAGCAGGATCGAAGCGGCAGAAAACCTCTGCACCAGCGCTTTGGTCGTGCTTGAGACCGCCATGAGGCTGTCGACGAAGCTCGATGAGGATCCCATTACCATTGAGCAAGGTCTATCCGCTTTCTTCAAAGAGGCGAAAATCAAGGTAATTCCCATCGATGAATCCGATGGCGAACTGGCGATCCGGGCTTTCCGCGATTACGGGAAGGGCAGGGGACACCCGGCACAGCTTAACCTGGCCGATTGTCTCTCCTATGCCTGCGCCAAAAACCGAGGCCTTTCGCTTCTCTACAAGGGCGACGATTTTGCAAGGACGGATATCGGCTGAAGCCCTGCGGATTTCGTCAAAATTCGCCTGCCTCACCCATGGCTTTTTTGTGGCAATGCCCTAATTGACGATTGTCAAAAAGCTGTCCGAGGTGATCGTTGTGATGTAAGACGGCAGCAGAGTGCCTATCGCCGCCGAAAGCCTGATGATGAACCCTTCGACTGTCGCGACAGCCTTTCTTTCACATAACGGCGAAATGGCCCGTCTTATTGGGGATTTCGATTGGGCAAGCACCTCGCTCGGCCCGATCGGCACCTGGCCGCAAAGCCTCAGGACGACGATTTCCCTCATCCTTCAGTCGCCGGTTCCGATCGTCACGCTGTGGAATGAAGATGGCGTGATGATATACAACGACGCCTATTCCGATTTTGCCGGACGGCGTCATCCCGGCATCCTCGGCTCCAAGGTGCGCGAGGGCTGGCCTGAAGTCGCCGACTTCAACGACAATGTCATGAAGGTCTGTTTCGCCGGCGGCACGCTTGCCTATTCCGATCAGGAAATGGTCCTCGATCGCTCCGGGGTCCCTGCCTCGGCTTTCATGAATCTCTATTATTCCCCGGTCTATGACGAGATCGGCAAGCCTTTCGGCGTGGTGGCGATCGTCGTGGAGAACACGGCCAAGGTGCGTGCCGAGCGGCGGCTCCAGGGCGAGCGGGAGCGCCTGCGGCTGATGTTCGAGCAGGCGCCGGGCTTCATGGCCATGGTGACCGGACCGAACCATGTTTTCGAGATGGCCAACGGCGCCTATATGCGTCTCGTCGGCGGCCGCGACCTGCTCGGGCGACCCATTCGCGAAGCGCTGCCGGAGGTGATGGAACAGGGTTTTTCCGAGCTGCTCGACGAAGTCCGCAGAAGCGGCCGTCCGCATCTCGGCCAAGGGGTGAGCGTGGTGCTGGCGCGCCGGCCCGGCCTGCCGCCGGAAGAGCGTTTCGTCGATTTCGTCTACCAGCCGATCGTCGATGACGCCGGCGAGCCGACCGGCATCTTCATCCAGGGCAGCGACGTCACCGACCAGAAGAAGGCGGAGATCGCGCTGCTCAAGGAGACACGCCATCTCGAGGTGCTGAACCGGCTCGGCGCCGAGCTCTCAGCGGAGCTCGATCTCGAAACGGTCGTGCAGATGACGACCGACGCCGGTGTGGAGCTGACGGGAGCGCAGTTCGGAGCCTTCTTCTACAACGTCGTCAACGACCGCGGCGAGAGCTACATGCTCTATGCCCTGTCCGGCGTTCCTCGCTCGGCGTTCGAGAATTTTCCGATGCCGCGCAACACGGCGGTTTTTGCCCCGACCTTCGGCGGCGAGGGCGTCATTCGCTCCGACGATATCCTGAAGGACGAGCGCTATGGCCGGAATGATCCATATTTCGGCATGCCAAAGGGCCATCTGCCGGTTCGCAGCTATCTCACGGTTCCGGTGATTTCGCGCTCCGGCGAGGTGATCGGCGGCCTGTTCTTCGGCCATGCGGAGCCCGCTCAGTTCCGCGAGGAGCATGAGCGCCTGGTGGTGGGGGCGGCAGGACAGGTGGCGATCGCCATCGACAATGCGCGCCTCTTCCGTGTCGCGGAGCGGGACCTTGCGGAACGCCAGCGCGCCGAGGAAGCGCTCCAGGCGCTGAATGCCGGTCTCGAACAGAGGATCGTGTCCGAAATCTCCGAGCGCCTGAAGGCGGAAGAGGCGCTGCGCCAGAGCCAGAAGATGGAAGCGCTCGGCCAGCTGACAGGCGGCGTCGCGCACGACTTCAACAACCTCCTGCAGGTGATATCCGGCAATCTCCAGCTTCTCGCCAAGGATGTCGCCAGCAACCAGCGCGCTGCCCGTCGGGTGGAGAATGCGCTTGCCGGCGTACAGCGCGGTTCCAAACTGGCGAGCCAGCTTCTCGCCTTCGGCCGCCGCCAGCCGCTGGAACCCAAGGTCGTCAATATCGGCCGGTTCCTGACCGGCATGGAGGAGTTGCTGCGACGCACGCTCGGGGAGGATATCGAGGTCGAGACGATCCGCTCCGGTGGCCTCTGGAACGTGCTGGTCGATCCGACGCAGATCGAGAACGCGCTGCTCAACCTGGCGATCAATGCCAGAGACGCAATGGAAGGCGGCGGCAAGCTGACGATCGAAGCCGGCAATGCCTTCCTGGACGACAATTACGTGCGCCAGCATACGGACGTGCCGGCCGGCCAATATGTGATGCTGGCGGTAACCGACACGGGCACCGGCATGAGCCCGGACGTCATGGAACAGGTGTTCGAACCGTTCTTCTCGACCAAGCCTGTCGGCAAGGGCACTGGCCTCGGCCTGTCGATGGTCTACGGTTTCGTCAAACAATCCGGCGGGCACGTCAAGATCTATAGCGAACTCGGCCAGGGCACGACCGTCAAGATCTATTTCCCGCGCGTCCAGCGCAGCGAGGATCTGGTGACCGATGCCGATTTCGGCCCCGTGACCGGCGGTACGGAAACCATTCTCGTGGCCGAAGACGACGAGCAGGTTCGCGCCACCGTCGTCGAGCTGCTCGGGGACCTGGGTTATGCCGTGCTGAAGGCGAAGGATGCCGCGGGCGCGCTGAGCGTCATCGAAAGTGGCGTGCCGGTCGATCTTCTCTTCACCGACGTGGTGATGCCCGGACCGCTGAAGAGCACCGAGCTTGCCCGCCATGCCCGCGAGCGGATGCCGGATGTCGCCGTGCTGTTCACCTCAGGCTACACGGAAAACTCGATCGTGCACGGCGGACGGCTCGATCCCGGCGTCGAACTGCTGTCGAAACCTTATACCCGCGAAGCGCTGGCGCGAAAGATCCGCCACGTGCTGAACGGCCAGCAGCATCGCAACCGGGTAAGGGCGTCGCTTGCCGCCAAGCCACCCGTTCCTCCGATCGGTCAACGGCCGGTCATGCCGCGATATTCCGTGTTGCTGGTCGAGGACGATTTCCTGATCCGCATGAGCACGGCCGATCTCCTGACCGAGCTGGGGCACGAGGTTTCCGAGGCCGCGACGGCCGAGGAGGCGATCACGATGATCGAAGAGCGCGGCTTCGACGTTGTGGTAACCGATCTGGGTCTGCCGGGCCTTTCCGGCGGAGAATTCGCACAACGGGCGCGCGAGCTGTCACCCGATGTCGGGATCGTCTTCGCGACCGGCAATGATCGAATTCCCGACGAGGCGGCGATAGAGGGAGCGGTGCTTCTCAAAAAGCCCTATGGCAGCCGGGAAATTGCCATCGCCTTCGAGAAGATCACGGCACAGAAGGGCTAATCAGAAAAAAATCGGAAGTCGATGGCTGAATAGCCCGCCGCCTCACCTCACCACCACTCATAAAAATGCGATACCGGCCCGTGGCCGGTGCCGACGGTGAGGGTATCGGCGGCGGCGATGGCTCCCGCGAGATAGGTTTTTGCGGTCGCGACCGCCTGTGCTGCGGGCGCGCCCTTGGCGAGTTCGGCAGCGATCGCGCTCGACAGCGTGCAGCCGGTGCCGTGGGTGTTGCGGGTTGCGGTGCGCTTGCCCTCGAACCAGTGGATGCCGGTCGCATCCGCCAGCACGTCCGGACTATCCTCGCCTTCCAGATGGCCGCCCTTCACCAGCACGGCCTTGGGACCGATCTTGAGCAGCCGCCCGGCCTGATCCGCCATCTGTTCGCGGGTCACGGCAATCGTTTCTCCGAGAAGAGCGGCCGCTTCCGGCAGGTTGGGGGTGACGACGGCCGAAAGCGGCATCAGCTGGTAGGTGACGGCATCCACCGCATCGAGCGCGAGCAGGGGCGAGCCGCCCTTGGCGATCATCACCGGATCGAGAACGATCGGCACATTATCGCTATAGGGGCGCAGCACGTCTGCGACGATCTCGGCGATCTCGGCATTGGCGATCATGCCGATCTTCACGGCATCGACGCGCACGTCGAGAAAGATGGCGCGGATCTGGTTTGCGACGAAGGCTGCCGGCACCGCAAGCACACCGCTGACCCCTTGGGTATTCTGGGCCGTCAGCGCGGTCAGCGCCGCCATGCCGTATGTGCCGCGCGCGGCGAATGTTTTCAGGTCCGCCTGAATGCCGGCACCGCCCGACGGATCCGATCCGGCGATCGACAGGACGTTCTTGATGGTCATGCACGAGCCCTTTCGATTTCTGCCGCAATCCCGCGGGCTGCCGCCTGCGGATCGGGCTGGCCGCAGATGGCGGATATGACCGCGATGCCCTTGGCGCCGGCGGCGAGCGCGAGGCCGGCGTGTTGCGCCTTGACGCCACCGATCGCGACCGCCGGAACCGGCGCCATGGCAACGATGCGGGCAAGGCCTTTGAAGCCGATGGGCTGCTTGTGATCCGGCTTGGTGCCGGTCGCAAATACCGGGCCGATACCGACATAATCGACGACCGACGGGTCCACCCGCCGCGCCAGTTCCTCCGTCTCGACCGAGAGACCAAGGATCATGCCATGGCCGACGCGCTGCCGCGCGATCGCAGCGGCCATGTCGCTCTGGCCGACATGCAGTCCTTCGGCGCCGATCGCGATGGCCGCCTCCACGTCGTCGTTGATGATGAGAGGCACGCCGGTGCCCGCCAGAACGGCTTTCAGCGCCCGGCCGGTTTCGATCATTCTTGCGGTATCCGCCTGCTTGTCGCGCAGTTGGACGATGGTTGCGCCGCCGGCCACTGCAAGCCTTGTCGTCTCAACCATGCCGATCTCGCGGCAGAGATCCGGGTCGAGGACGAGATAGACGGAAAGGTCGAAGATCCTGGTCATGCCGCGACGATCCTCGCCTGTGCATCGAGCGACTCGCCGGTCAGGGCCGCGAGGCGATCAAGGAAAATCGGGGAGAAAAAGCCCGGGCCGGAGGCCGTGAGAGCTGCTCCCTCGCCGGCGACGGCGAACATGGCGAGTGCGGCGACCGTCGCCTCGAACGGCTTGTCCGGGACGGTCGCGGCAAAGGCGCCGGTGAGGCAGGTGAGCGAGCAGCCGAGCGCGGTGACGCGTGGCATCAGGGCCGAGCCGCCGAGAACCCGGACCGAACGGCGGCCGTCGGTGACGAAATCCACCTCGCCGGTGACCGCGATCACGCAGGCATTCTGCCGCGCAAGCTCGATCGCCGAGCCTTCCGCCGCCATGACGCTGTCGCCGCTGTCGACGCCGTGACCGCTCGAACGGCTGCCCGCCAGCGCGATGATTTCCGAGGCGTTGCCGCGAATGACCGTCGGCTTCAGCTCCATGAGTTCGCCGAGTGCGGCGCGGCGATAGGCGGTGGCGTAGTGGGCGACGGGATCGAGCACCCAGGGCTTGCCGGTCTCGGAGGCGGCTTCCGCTGCCGCCTTCATGCCGGCCAGGAAATCGGGCGACAAAGTGCCGATATTGACGGTGAGAGCTGACGCAATGCGAGCGAACTCGCCGGCCTCCTCCTTCGTATGCACCATTGCGGGAGAGGCGCCGGCGGCGAGCATCACATTGGCCGCAATGTTCATCGCCACGAAATTGGTGATGTTCTGCACGAGCGGATTTTTGGCGCGCATCGCAGCCAGCAACTGGCCGGGGGTTTCTTCAAGGGGCGTCCCGAGGGGCGTCGTCGTCTGCATGTCTGCCTCTTTCGGCGGGGCAGGCGCGAGGCGCAATAACGAGCGCCCGGACGACTCCCTCCGCCAGCATGATCTGGTTCAGGTTCTAAGGGTGCTTCTCAGCCCGGCTTTGCCGGACGCCCCTGTCTCCATCATGGTTTACAGCAAAGATAATGCGCTTTGCCAGTGATTTTTTCCGATTGGGGCCTTGCAGCTCTAGTCGCTAGAGGTTGTAGAGAGGTGGCTCGATCCACCAGGAATGAGACGATGAACGCAACGACACAGGCACGATACAAGGTTGGCGGCATGGATTGCGCCAGCTGCGCGACGAAGATCGACACGGCGGTGCGCCGTATGCCGGGCGTCGAGGACGTGTCCGTTTCGGTCGCGGCCGGCACGATGACGGTGACGCATGACGGAACCGGCGATCTCGGCGCAGTCGAGAAACGGGTGACCGGGCTCGGATATACGCTGAGGGCAATGGGGCAGAAGGCTGGAGCGGCCGCCAGGCGGAGCGGCGACCTTCCTTCGATCCCCCCCTTGGAGGGCGAAATCGGCAAGGCCCACGATCACGACCACCATCATGGACATGGCGGCGGCCACGACCACTCCCACCATGACGGCGCGCATCACCACGGCGGCCACGATTCGGCAAAGATCGAAGGTCTTCACGGTCACGATCATGGACCGATGGACGGGCCTTGGTGGAAATCGGCCAAGGGACGCCTGACCATCCTGGTCGGCATTGCTTTGGCGGCCGCCTATGGGCTCGGTCACCTCCTTCCCGCCTATGACACCTATATCTTCACAGCCGCAATGCTGATCGGCCTCGTCCCGATCGCGCGTCGCGCCATCATGGCGGCCCTCGCTGGCACGCCGTTTTCGATCGAGATGCTGATGACGATTGCAGCCGTCGGTGCGGTCGTCATCGACGCGTCCGAAGAAGCAGCCGCGGTCGTCTTCCTCTTTCTGATCGGGGAATTGCTGGAAGGGGTCGCGGCCGGCAAGGCGCGCCAGAGCATCCAGAGCCTGACGGCGCTGGTGCCGAAAAATGCGATTGTCGAAGAGAACGGCCAGACCCGCGAGGTTCCGGCAGAAAGCCTTGCCGTCGGTGCGATCATCCTGGTTCGTCCCGGCGACCGCATTTCGGCGGACGGCGTGATCGTCGCAGGGGAAAGCGCGGTCGACGAAGCACCGGTCACGGGCGAAAGCACGCCCGTGTCCAAGAGCATGGGCGACACGGTATTCGCAGGCACGATCAACGGCGATGGTGCCCTGCGGGTTCGCGTCACGGCCGCCGCCGCGGACAATACTATCGCCCGCGTCGTGCGGCTCGTCGAGGAGGCACAGGAAAGCAAGGCCCCGACCGAACGCTTCATCGACCGTTTCTCCCGCTACTACACGCCGGGCGTCGTCGCCGTTGCGGCTCTGGTGGCGATCCTGCCGCCGCTTGTTGCCGGCGCGTCCTGGAACGAGTGGGTCTACAAGGGCCTGGCGATCCTCTTGATCGGCTGCCCCTGCGCGCTGGTCATCTCGACGCCGGCCGCAATTGCCGCATCGCTGTCGTCGGGCGCCCGCCGCGGCCTCTTGATGAAAGGCGGCGCGGTTTTGGAAACGCTTGGAAAAATCACCGCCGTCGCGCTCGACAAGACCGGCACGCTGACTGCCGGCAAACCGCAGGTGACCGATGTCATTGCCTTCGGCCGCAATGCGGAAGACGTGCTGCGCCTTTCCGCCGCGCTCGAAACCGGCTCCAGCCATCCGCTGGCTGTTGCGATCCTCGCCAAGGCCGCCGATGACGAGGTCGAGATCCCCGCTGCAACGGATGCCAGGGCACTCGGCGGCAGGGGTGTCACGGCTATCGTCGAAAGCCAGGAGGTTTTCCTTGGCTCGCCCAAGGCTGCGGCCGAGCGGGTGTCGCTGCCGATGGCACATTTCCGGCGGGTCACCGCGCTGAACGATGAGGGCAAGACCGTCTCGGTGCTGATCGTCGGCGGCGTTCTCGCCGGCGCCATCGCCATGCGCGACGAACCGCGCCCCGACGCCAGGGCAGGCCTCAAGGCGCTGACCGATGCCGGCATCAAGACCGTCATGCTGACCGGCGACAATGCCCGCACCGCCACCGCGATCGGCACGGATCTCGGCATCGAGGTGCGCGCCGAACTGATGCCGGAAGACAAGAGCCGCATCGTCGGCGAGCTGAAGCGCGAAGGCTTCGTGGTCGGCAAGGTCGGCGACGGCATCAACGACGCGCCGGCGCTGGCCGCCGCCGATGTCGGCATCGCGATCGGTGGTGGAACCGACGTGGCGCTGGAGACAGCCGACGCCGCGGCGCTGCATGGCCGGGTCGGTGACATCGCCGCGATGATCGAACTGTCGAAGCGGACGATGCGCAACATCTACCAGAACATTTCGATCGCGCTCGGCCTCAAGGCGGTCTTCCTGGTAACGACCATTATCGGCGTCACAGGATTGTGGCCGGCAATCCTTGCGGATACCGGGGCAACGGTGCTGGTGACGATCAACGCGCTGCGGTTGTTGCGGGTGAGGGCGGATTGATGCGGTAGCTGCCAGCCTTATCCGCCTGCCGGCACCTTTACCCGTCTGGACGGGAGAGGTGCAGCAGACGGACGAGGTTTTTCGCGCTGCTTCAAAATAGTTTTGTCAAAACCGCAAAGGCCTCATAGGGCTTGAGATCGACCGCCTCGCCGAGCGAATTCACCGGTTCATAATTGGAAATCAATCCTTCACCCGGTGTCCGCAATTCGCCCGGCAGCTCCGCCGTCACCGTCCGGGCCGTGAAATTGGCCACCACCACCAACCGTTCCTTGTCAAGCGTTCGCGAATAGACGAACACGTCCGGGTGGCTGTCGAGCCAGCTTTGATAGGTGCCATAGACGATCACTTCATGGGATTTCCGGAGCGCGATCAGCTTGCGGTAATGGTTCCAGATCGACTTTTCGTCGGTCATTTCCAATTCCGCATTGATCGTCGGATAATTGGGGTTCACCTCGATCCACGGCACGCCCGTTGAAAAGCCGCCGTAAGGCGCGGCGCTCCATTGCATCGGGGTGCGGGCATTGTCGCGGCCGTTTTCGTTGGCACCTTTGATGAATTCCTCGGGCGACAGGCCGGCCTCGATATGCAGCCGGTGCATGTTGAGCGTCTCGATGTCGCGATATTGCTCGATCGCGGTGAAGGGCACGTTGGTCATGCCGATCTCTTCGCCCTGGTAGATGAAGGGCGTTCCCTTCATCAGGTGCAGTACGGTCGCCAGCATCTTGGCCGATTCCACCGGATAGCCCGTCGCGTCGCCATATTTGGACACGGCGCGCGGCAGATCGTGGTTGCCCCAGAACAGCGAATTCCAGCCGTCGTCGGACAGCGCATATTGCCATTTGCCGAGCACGGACTTCATCTTCACAAGATCGAACGGTTTCGATCGCCACTTGCCGTAGACCTCGTCCCATTGCTGGGTGACGTGCTCGAACTGGAAGACCATCGAGAGCTCGTGGCGGTTGCGGCCGGAATAAAGAAGAGCGGAGCCGGGTGTCGCGCTCCAGGTCTCGCCGACGGTCATGATATCCCGGTTGCCGAACGTTTCGCGGTTCATCTCCTGCAGATAGTCGTGCAGATGCGGGCCGTCATGGATGATCTCCTGATCGACCTGCTTGCCGATATAATCGATGACATCCATGCGGAAGCCGGCGATGCCGCGCTCCAGCCACCAGTTCATCATCCTGTAGATCTCGGCGCGGACTTTCGGGTTTTCCCAGTTGAGATCCGGCTGTCGTCTCGAAAACAGGTGGAGATAATATTCGCCGCTTTCGGGATCGAGCGTCCAGGCCAGTCCGCCGAAGGAGGATTTGAGGCCGTTCGGCGGACCGCCGTCCGCGGCCGGTTTGCGCCAGATATAGAAGTCGCGGAACGGATTATCCGGCCCCTTGCGGCTGTCGAGGAACCACGGATGTTCGTCCGACGTGTGGTTGACGACGAGATCGAGCATGATACCGATGCCCCGTTTGCCTGCCTCGGCCACCAGCTTGTCGAAATCGGCAAGCGTGCCGAATTCCGGTGCGATATCCTGGTAGTCGGAAATGTCGTAACCGTTGTCGTCCATCGGCGACTTGTAGATCGGAGACAGCCAGATCACGTCGATGCCGAGCGACTTGAGGTAGTCGAGCTTGGACGTGATGCCGGGAATATCGCCGATGCCGTCGCCGTTCAGGTCGCAGAAACTTCGCGGGTAGACTTGGTAGACGGTGGCGTTATGCCACCATTTACGTTCCATCGGCAGCGTCGCCTGCTGCATCACCGCTGCAAGCTGGTCCTGGAAGTTGTTCATCAAGCCCTCCCTGTTCTGTCGGTCTTCCGCTCGAACGCGACAGCGGCGCGCGAGTTCCTGCCCGGAACCGTCCGATGGAACATCGGGACTCCCCGTTGGTTACACCAGTGGGAAACCTGAAGAAAAGGAGGCCCTCCATGAGCACCAGACTTCCCCCGACGCCCTCCGAAAACCTGAGCCACAAGGGGTCCGGCGAGCAGGCGCATTCGTCCGACATCGAGCGCGGCAAGCTGCAGCCGGCCAACGATCCCGGCAAGCAGGGCCAGCAAGGTAATACCAAGGTCAACACCACTCATCAGGGTCATCAGCAGGACCGATAGGGAGCCTCATCATGTCGACATCGCAGAAGACACCGGCGAGCATCCGTCAGGGCGGTCCGGGCGCGTCCCATGAAAATGCCCCGAATGCAAAAAAGGGCGTGCCGCTGGAGGTGAAGAAACCGCCGGCCGACGACGATCGGCGCTCCGCCAGCCGCGTCTCCGGCGGCGGCGGTGAACGCGACAGCCACCACACCCATGATGCGAAGAAGAAGGGCGGGCACGCGAATTCGACGCATTGATCCGCCGCATGGGATGAGATGGAAAATGCCCTCCCGGTGAAATGCCGGGAGGGCATTGTGTTTGCGGTACCAGGAAGATCAGGCGGAGGGAACCGCGCCCCGGCAGGCCCAGGCGACAGAGACGAACGACCGCGGCCCGTCCGGTCTTCCGGCCTCGTAGGCCGCCCTGACAGCCGCATCCGCTTTTGTCCGAAGCGCCGGGTCCAGCGACGCCACATATTTTCCAAGCGGGCCTTCGCCAGCGGCGATCGGCCCCCAATAGTCGTCGAAGGACTGGAAATCCATGCGGATCGTCAGCGACGCCTCCGTCACGTCGAGAAGGCCCCGGCGGATGAAGCTCTGCTTCATCTCGCCCGGTTGCATCATCGGCTGGAAGAAGTGATGGCTTCGCATCTGGCGGGCATTGTCGTCCAGCATCGACAAGGTGTCCCACATCATCCGCATCGCCGGCATGCCGCCGAGATGGTCCCAGACGGTGGCAGCGACGACGCCGCCGGGGCGTACGACCCGCCGCATCTCGGCGATGGCCTTGTCCGCCTCGGGAATGAAATGCAGCACGAGAAGCGCCATCGCCCGGTCGAAATATCCGTCGGTGAACGGCAGCGCGCAGGCATCCGCCTGGCTGATCCTGATCTTCGGATCGGTATTGCGGCGGATCGCCTCCTCGACGAAAACGGGCGAATAATCGATCGCCGCGATTTCGGAGAGGGTCGCCGCTTTCGGAAGCGCGAATGTCAGGCTGCCGGTACCGCAGCCGACGTCGAGAACCTTTTCACCTTCGGCAAGGCCGGCGAAATCGATGAATAACGGCGCCAGTCTCTGGCTCCAGCGACCCATGAGCTGTTCGTAACCGCCAGCGCTGCGGACATTGAAACTGGATGTCATGACGCCCTCCCAAGCTTCCGCCATCGAGGCTATTCCTGGTTTTCCCGGTTGCCAAGACCGCAGAACGGGCTACGCCACCCGGAGGGGCGGCGATGCCAATGGCCAGCGCAATTCCTTGACGACAGGGGCCGCGTTACTGGTCAGGACGGAGCCTGCTCAGTTTGCCGGCTTGAATCCTTCCTCGGTCAGGACCATTGCGGCAAGATCGAGCCCCATGCTGCGGGCTCCCTCAGCCGCGGCACGGCCGATCGCCTTTGTCTGGGCTGGATTGCCCTTGGCTTGTTCGAGCCCGACGCCGAGCAGCATCGCCTGCAGGAACAGCGCTTCCGACATGGATTGCTTGAAGCTGTCATTGGCGGCGGCGAATTCGGGGACGGAAGCCATCGTGCGCATCACCTGCTGGCGAACGGCAGCCGTTGCGGCCTGACTTGGATCGTCGGTCGAACCGCGCGTGGCCTGCCAGGCGCCGATCCACCAGACCGTATAGGCGTCGGCGATATCGTCGATCCGCATCCCGTATTTGGCGAGCGGCGCGCGCATTGCCTCGATGATGTCCTGGGAGGCGACGAGCCTGGCGAGATCGTCGGCTCCCTTGGGATCGATTGCCCGGCTCTTGGCGACGAAACTGGCAAGATTGGCTGCACGGCGGGATTTTGAAGGGGAATAGCGAAAACTTTCCGGCCGCAGAGGGCGGGCGGTTTCGGGTGCGCCGGATGCCGGGTCCCGATTGCCCCTTTGCCGCATCTGCCGGCGCAGCGTCTCGGCGATCGGCCCCATGTTCATCGTGGCTTCAAATGCGCCGGGGCTGAGCGGACCTGCAAAATCCTGCGCCCAGACCATCTCTGCGCCAAGGACGCTAAGACTTGTCAAAAGGATTGCCAGATATCTTACGTGCGCCCGCATTGCCGACTCCCGAGAACGATGGGCAGTATATGCGCCCACTTCGTGTCGGCAAGTTGAACCCGCCGTCACCGGTTTCAGGGCGGTCATACGCCCCGCCGCAACAGGCCTCAGCCACCGTTCTTGCGTGCCCTGACGGCCTTGCCGAAAGCTTCGAACAGGGCGCGGTTGATGGGGTTGATCTGCGGATCGTATTCGGCATGCCATTGTACGCCGAGCGCGAACCCTTCCGCCTCCTTGAACCGGATCGCCTCGATCGTGCCGTCTTCCGCCACGCCTTCGACGACGATGCGGTTGCCCAGTTCGTCTATCCCCTGGCCGTGGAGCGAATTGACGCGGATCGTTTCCCGACCGAGAAGGCGCGCAAACACACCGTCCGGAGTAAGCCGGACGTCATGCCGATCGGCGAAGACGACGGTCATGTCCGGGTGGATCTCGCCGTTTTCCAGGCGTGGCATGCGATGGTTCATGCGTCCGGGCAGTTCGCGGATCTCCGGATGCAGCGATCCGCCGGCCGCGACATTCATTTCCTGAAAACCGCGGCAGATGCCGAAAACCGGTATGCCGGCGGCAACACAGGCATTGATCAGCGGCAGGGCCACCGCATCCCGGTTCTGATCGTAGGGTTCGTGGCGGGCATGCGGCTCGGTGTTGAAATGGCTCGGATGCACATTGGCCCGGGCTCCGGTCAAAAGGATGCCGTCGACGGTTTCGAGCAACGCCGAAATGTCGGTGATGTCGGGATTGCCGGCAAACATCAGCGGCAGGGCGCCGGTGACTTCCGCGATGGCCCTGAGGTTCTGCTCGCCGACGAGCTGGGCGGAAAAGCGGTTTTCGACATTATAGGTATTTCCGATGACGCCGATCACGGGTCTCGACATTGCTCAAATCCATCTTCCGCCCGCAGATCCGAAAAAAGGTCCGCGGCAATTTCAAATTTTCACTCTACGGCCGGCTTACTTGCGAACCGCCCCGACCCTCGAAAGGACCTCGCTCGGGATCGCATAACGCTTGATGATTTCGCGATTGTTTCGAAGACCGCAGATTTCGCGCTGGATGAACAGTGCCCAGACGGCATCCGCCGCATCGTCGCAAAGGCTCTCCCGCCTGGCCTCGCTGTCGCGTTCCGCGTTCCAGGCACTCAACGCGGCGAGAGCTTCCTCCACCTTCACCCCCTGCCGCCCAAGCGCTGCCGCGCGCTCGGACATCAGCTCGTATTCGAGCACGTTGAAGCCGGTGTTGGTGAAGCCGGGCTGATGGAACGACTGGGGAGGGCGGACGCTCATGGAGATACCTGGAGTTTCCGGCAATGTTAGCCAATTGGTGCGCCGCGTCAAATGGGAATGGCGCTTTACGACTTGCGGGGGCAGGGAGAGATGCGGCATGCGGGAGGGCTCCAGTATCCATCAGTACTTGGAGCACCAAAGGCTGAAAAGCGGATGATGCCCACCCGTTTCATGCGCCGGTCGCGAATACCCGGCAGCGGCTGAAACACGAAAACGCCCCGCGCCAAAAAGCTGAACAGGCGCGGGGCGTTCCTTGTCGGATCGTCTACGGTCGAGCTCTTGATCGCGGTAGCGATCAGTCGAGCTTGGCCTCGGCTAGAGCCGCCCCGCCTTGCGCGAGGTCTACGCTTGCGACCACCGACATGCCAGGGACGAGCTTGTCGGTGAGCTTCTGTTGCGGCTCGATGGCGATCCGGACCGGGATGCGCTGGGCGACCTTGGTGAAGTTGCCGGTCGCGTTGTCGGCCTTGATGACCGAGAATTCCGAACCCGTGGCCGGCGCGAAACGCTCGATCCGGCCGGTGAATTCTGCATGTCCCAGGGCATCAACGGTGAAGGTCACCGTCTGGCCGGCGGTCATCCCGCCGAGCTGGGTTTCCTTGAAATTGGCGACCACCCAGACCCTGTCCGGCACGATCGAGC
Organism: Hyphomicrobiales bacterium; assembly: GCA_900471605.1. GTDB lineage: Bacteria > Pseudomonadota > Alphaproteobacteria > Rhizobiales > Rhizobiaceae > Neorhizobium. The sequence continues at coordinate 211,291 of UCEY01000021.1, forward strand.
CGATCTGGGTGCCGATCGAGACATATTGGCCGACGCGGCCGGCGACCTCGCCGAGCGTGCCGTCCTGCGGAGCGGTGATGCGGGTATTGGCAAGATCGATCTCGGCGAGCTTCACCGCGGCCTTGGCGCTCTCGACGCTGGCCTCCAGCGATTTGCGGCTGACCACGATCGTGTTGAGGTCCTGTTCCGCGACCAGCTTGGCGGCTTCCGCCTGATGCACGGCGGCCTGGGCCTGATTGAAGGCGGCGCGGTTCTTTTCGGCCTCGCTCTGGGTGGCGATGTTCTTCTCGAGCAGGCTCTGGGTGCGGTCGTAAGCGGTCCGGGCGGCATCGAAGGCGGCATTGGCGCTTTCGACGGCTGCCCCGGCGGACTGGATCTTGGCCTCGGCCGACTTGCGGCTCTGTTCGGAATTGGAAAGGGAAGCCTCCGCCGTCGCCAGCGCCGCCTTTGCCTGTTCAAGCTTCTGCGCATAGATGCGGTCGTCGATCCGGGCGATCACGTCGCCTCGGCTGACCCTTTGATAGTCCTGGACCGGCACTTCCGTGAGGTAACCGGCGAGCTGCGGGCTGAGAATGGTCACCTGGCCGCGTATGTAAGCGTCGTTGGTCGTCTCGACCGAACCGTGGAAGGGCGGCAGGTTCCAGGCGTAAAGCACGACGACGATGCCGGCGGCACCGATGGCAAGCGCCACATAGGTGGCGATGAAGCGGAAGATCTTGGACATGGCAGTTTCGTTTCTTGTTCTTGGGTTCTGCTTGGGGCTTCAGGCGGCGGCGGGCATCGGGTTCCGCGCAGGCAGAAGCCGATGGCGGTTGCGCCACGCCACATGGAGGAGAAGGCAGGCAAGCGCTATGAGCGACAGATAGGCGGTCAGTAGGAAGGAGTCGTTGTAGGCGAGCGCATAGGCCTGCTGCTGCACCTGCCTGCTGAACAGGGCCGCGCCCTGCACCACCTGCTGGTTCGGATCGGTCAGCACCTTGCCATAGGCGCCGCCGAGCTGTTTCAGGCGGTTGGCGACCAGCGGATCGGTGGAGGCGAGCTCGGAGACCAGCCGGAAGGAATGGAATTGCTCGCGCCATTGCACGAAGGTGCCGTAGAGCGCGCTGCCGAGATAACCGCCGATCTTCTGGGTGGCGAGAAAGACGACGATGAAGGAAAGGATGTAGCTCGGGCCGCGCTTCATCGCGGCACCCATGCCGATCGTCAGCGCCGGCGGCAGGAAAAGGCCGCTCGCGAAGCTCACCAGGAACTGGCTGAGATACATCTGCTCCGGCCGGGTGAGGATGGTCGACTGACTATCCATATAGCTGCCGACCGCGACCAGCAGCAGCGAGACGGCGTGGATCGCAGATTCCCGTCCGGGCTTCATGATCATGGCGCAGATGATGCCGGAGAGGACGGCACCGGCGAGAATGATCCAGTAGAGGCCGGCCATCTGCTCGTTCAGCATGCCGGCATTGCGCAGGAAATTGACCGCACCGCTGGTCTGTTCGGACAGCACGAGGCGGGACACCATCAGCGCACCAGTGAAATGCAGGATCTCTCGGGAGGTCAGCCAGCGGATGTCGACCAGATGGTTCTTGCGGTTGAGCTCGATCGCCGCGAAGATCGCCGAGGCGGCAATGCCTGCGATGATCATCCAGGCGAGCCAGTCGACCGCTGTCCACCAGTAGAGCCGGCCGACTGTCAGCACCACGGCGAAGCAGCCGAGCGCGACGGCGAGGAAGACGTAGCTGACAACATCGAGGCCGCTGATCACTTTCGCACGCGGCGGCGAGGTGAGCGGCAGGACGTAGACGAGGCCGAGCGAAACCATGGCGAGCCCCATCTCGACCAGATAAAGCGCATGATAACCGCCGATATCCAGCAGATAGGGAGAAATGAGACCGGTTACCGGCGAGGGAAGGGCAAGAGCCGTCAGCGCGGCGCAGAGACCGATACTCATCTTTTTGGCCGGGGAGACCGGCTCGAGCATGTAGAGGAAGCCGAGCGAGGTCATCGGCGCTGCGGCGACGCCCGCGAAGAAGCGTAGCGCCAGCGCGCTCTCGTAGCTGTCGACCCAGAAATGCCCGAGGCACACCAGCACATAGACGACGATCGCCACCTCGGCGAAATTTCGGAGCCCGTATTGGGCGCGCACCTTGAAGAGCAGCAGCGTCAGGCTGGCATTCGGGAAGAAATACGCCGCCATCAGCCAGGTGGCTTCCGTCTGGGTGAGATCCATCGGGCCGGCGATCTGCTGCAGGTTGGTGGAGATGAAGCTCATGCCGAGCCCCTGCGTCAGCGCGATCAACGCGCCGGCGAGCATGTAGGCGGCGACCATCGTCGGCGATTTGGGTGCGAAGACAGGCGGCGCAGCCGGCGCAGGCTGAGAGGCGGCATCGGGCTCCGGGACCGGCTCGGTAGCGGCAACGGTTTTGGCCGGCTCCGCGTTCTTGCGGAAATCCGGCCGTATGATCGTTGCGTCTTCCTGCCTTGCCATTGCCTCACGCGGGGACATCGATGTCCTCCAGCTCGCCGATATTGGCCGTGATCCGCTCGAACAGCGCCATGGCGACCTGCATCTGACCGGGGTCGATATCCTGGAAGATCTGCTCTCGCATACGGTCGCCGATGGAGCGGACGAGGCTCGCCTGTTCCTCGCCATGGGCGGTCAGGAACAGAAGCTTGACGCGGCGGTCGTTCGGATCCGGCCGTCGTTCGATCAAGCCGTTCTCCTCCATCCGGTCGAGGAGGCGCACCATGGTGGCCTGTTCGAGTTCCAGTTCGCAGGCAAGCTCGCTCTGGGTCATGTTCTGCTTCTTGGCGAGGCGGAACAGGGCGCGGGCGCGCGGATAGGTCAGCCCGTGCGCCGTCACCTGCTGATTGAAAGCCGTGCGGATCTTGCGGCTGACCTTGGTCAGCGCTTCGAGGAAGTCGGATGCGATGGGATCAGGTTTCATCGTGAGCTTAAAGTTAGTGTGCTAAGTTTTCTGCGCACTAATTAGCATGCTAACTAATTTGTTTCAAGGGGCAGTGGCGCACTTAACGCGGATTTCGGAGGGGGCCAGGGATGAAGGCAGAGGTGGCAGAGAGGTATCGATGAGAGTTCGGTACCGCTGCGCCGGAGCAGTTTGCTACGGGCCGCCGAGGCGGAATTAACCGCGCATTAACCATGGCTGGCTAAGAAATAGTGATGCGCGAATGACCTGCGCGGCTAACCTCTATGGGATCAACATGTACGTTGTATCGGTACTCGATAATGGCGACCAAAGGACATTCGTGTCCGAAAGCCTGAAAATACTAGACCGGATCGTCTACGCAACCATCTGCGGTTCTCCGAAGCAGTTCCTGCTGTCCGAGGTAGTCGATATCGTCCCGGTCGATGCAAAGCCTACCAAAGCTCCAACGACACGACACGTCGCTTCGCAGGTCCAATAGTCTTCTTGGGACTGAAAGACCGAAGAGAATAACTGCCGGCGTGTCCGTGCTCCGCAGGCCCGTAGCCGTAAGTTGCGGACGGCCTGGCCGAGGCTGCACACGCGCGCGACCGCTCACGTTGGCTGCGACCGATCACACACGGGGTTGCAGCCACGGAGGGCTCGCCGGCCAATGTCGGCGAGCTTTAAAATTCCTCACGCCTGGCTGGCGCCGCCGTCTCCCTATTGCGCGGCGTCCGCCGGTTCCGCCATCGGCTCTTCCTTCATTTTCCTGTTCCGGCCGGAGAGCACGTCGCCGGCTGTCGCGGACAGGCGAAAGAACGAGATGCAGGACGAGGCCGAGATGATCGCGATGATGGTGAAGGACATTGCGAAAGCGAAGTTGGTGAGCGTCTCCGCGCCACCGGAAAAGTAGTTCAGGAGCATGGCCGACATCGCGACGCCGGTGCTCTGGGCGATGCGTTGCGCCATCTGGGAGAGCGAGGTCGCATGGCTCATCTCCGAATCCCCGGTTTCCGCAAATGTCAGCGTGTTGAGCGAGGTGAACTGCAAGGCCCTGAAGAACCCGCCGAGCAGGATGATCACGACCATGACGGCAGGCGCCGTGCCAGGCGTGAAGGTGGCGAGCAGCGCCATGGAGGCGCTGGCGATCAGCGCATTCCACAGAAGCACGTTGCGGAAACCGAAACGACGCAGGATGCGTCTCGTCATGGTTCGCATGCCGAATGCGCCGATCGTCGAGACGAAGGTGATCGCGCCGGATTGCAGCGGCGTGTAGTGGAAGATTTCCTGCATCAGCAGCGGCAGCATGAAGGGCAGGGCGCCCATGCTGATCCTGAACAGCGAACCGCCCGTGACGCTCGTACGGAACGTCGGATAGCGGAAGAGCTTCAGGTCGAGGATGGCATTGGGCGTCCTGCGCGCATGGCGAATATAAAGCCCGAGCAGCGCAAAACCGACCAGTGCCAGGACCAAGGCACTGAAATTCGCGCCGCGAGCAAAGGAATCCAAGCCGAAGATGACGGCGCCGATGCCGAAGCCGGTGAGGATGAAGCCCGGAAAATCGAAGGAGGTGCGCTCGGCCGGCGGGATCTTGCGGATCAGTGCGAGCGTCAGGATGATCGCGACGATGCCGACCGGCAGATTGATCCAGAAGATCCAGTGCCACGAACTGATGCCCGTGATGAAACCGCCAAGCAGCGGCCCGATCGCCGGGCCGACGACGGCCGGCATGCTCATCAGCACCATGGCGGAGACCAGTTCCTCGCGCGGCACGGATCGCACAAGGATCAGCCGCGCCGTCGGCAACATCAGCGCGCCCCCGAAGCCCTGGAGGGTACGCGCCGCGATCAGCATTGTGAGTGTGGTCGAGGCGGCGCACAGCAGCGAAGCGAAGGTGAACAGCGCGATTGCCGAACAGAATACCCGCCGGGCGCCGAACCGGTCGGCGAGCCAGCCACTCAGAGGGAGGAACACACCGAGCGACAATACGTAGACGGTGATCGTCGAATGCAGCGCGAGCGCCGGCTCGCCGAGTGCATCGGCAATCGTCGGCAGGGCCGTGGCGATCGCCGTCGAATCGATCTGCTGCATGATGAGGGCCGACGCGACGATCAGCGGCACGGTCTTGCGGGTGTCCAATCGGGTGGTCTTTCAGTTCAAGTCTTGGTTCGTCAGCCGGTTTTCCGGGTGCAGGCCGCGCATTCACCGACCATGTTTCCACTTGCCCAAGTGGCTGACATGTGTTCTTCTATATGGAACGATGGTCCATTAATAGAATATTCCCGTGAACCTCGGGCTGTCAACGACGCTGTTGCGATCGCCGTATCGACAGCTGCCACGGGAGGGCCAATGGAATGTCGGCTTTGGGGGAAATGGGAATGGCGGGCCTGCAGGACGAGGACCAGAAGGGCCGGCTTTCGTCGGTTTCCATGGCGATCCGCATTCTCAAGGCCTTCGAGGGCGACGATGCGGAGATCGGCATCACCGAGCTTGCCCGCCGTCTCGGCATTGCCAAGAGCACCGTCCACCGGTTGGTGGCAACACTGATGGCGGAGGATTTCCTCGAGCAGAACCGCGATACCGGCCGCTACCGCCTCGGGCTCGGGCTTTTCGGCCTCGGCTCGCTGGTGCGCAACCGCATGGACCTTTCCACCGAAGCGCGCACGCTGCTCATCGACCTGCGCAACGAGACCGACGAGACGGTGCTGCTCGCCGTTCCTGCCGGGCCGGAGATCATGTATATCCGCGTCCAGCCTTCCAGGCAGGCCGTGCGCATCAGCGCCGAGATCGGCATGCGAGCGCCTTATCACTCGACGGCTGCGGGCAGGGCCATGCTCGCCTTCCAGCCGGAAAGCCGCATTGCCTCGCTCATCGGGGGAACCTTGTCGCCGCGAACCCCGAAGACTGTAACCGATCCCGACAAGCTGCAGAAACTGCTCGGCAACATCCGCCGCCTCGGTTACGCGGTGGAAGACGAGGAGAACGAACTCGGCATGCGCGCCATTGCGGCACCCATCCGCGACGCCCAGTCGGAGGTGGTCGGCGCGGTCGCGGTCGCCGGTCCCGTGCAGCGCCTGTCGCTGAAGAACCTCAACGGGTTTGCCGAACCGCTGCTGGGCGCGGCACGCGCCATCTCTGCCCGCCTCGGGCATCGCGGCTCGCTTGGTGGCGGCGATTCCTGACGATCGCAGCCCGTGTCGATTTAATGTTCCAGAAGGGTTGCCGCCCGTCAGGCCTGCTCTAGGTGAATCGTTGAACCGTTCGGTTCGATCTCATCGGCGCACGTCGTTCCGGCGCGTCACCGACCTTTTCTCTCCGGGGAGGTCTTCCTATGGAAACCCACTGTCTTAAGCGCCCGACGCGGCGCCAATTCCTTTCATCCGTCGCTTTTACCATTCTCGCCGGCAGTGCCGCGCCCGTGATGGCACGCAGCATTTCCGGCAGCCTGCCCTGGGAGGCGCGTTCCGCCGATCCGCCGGTGCAGGTCAAGCCCGGTGGCTGGCTGTTCTTCACGCTGGAGGAGGCGCAGACCATGGAGGCGGTCGCCGACCGGCTGGTGCCGGCGGACGAGCTTTCGCTCGGCGGTAAGGATGCGGGGTGCGTGCTTTATCTCGACCGGCAGCTCGTTGGGTCCTACGGTACGTCGAGCCGGCTCTATACCAAAGGCCCTTTCATGCCGGGCCTGGCGACGCAAGGGTATCAGGCGCCTGACACACCGGCCCAGCGTTACCGATCCGGCATTGCCGCTCTGAACGCCTTTACCCGCGACGCCAAGGGCGGCAAGCGCTTCGCCGAGCTTGCGCCCGCCGACCAGGACGCAGTCCTCAAGGATCTCGAAGCCGGCAAGATCACCCTGCCGAACAAGGTGGATGCCAAGTCCTTCTTCAACCTGATGCTCGCCAACGTGATGGAAGGCTTTTTCGCCGACCCGATCTATGGCGGCAACAAGGACATGGCCTCGTGGAAGATGCTGGGCTTTCCCGGCGCGCGATACGACTACCGCGACCACGTTTCCAAACACAACCAACCCTATCCCCTGCCTCCGGTTTCGATCGCGGGCTCGATGGAATGGATGACCAGGTAGGGACTGACAGACATGACCACTATTCTACCCCGCAAGGACGTCGTGATCGTCGGCCTTGGCTGGACGGGCGCGATTCTCGCCCATGAACTGACCGAGGACGGTCTCGATGTCGTCGCGATCGAACGCGGCCCCTGGCGCGATACGGCAACCGATTTCAACATCGGTTACGTCCAGGACGAGCTTCGTTACGGCATCCGCCGCGATCTCTTCCTGCAGCCGACAGTCGAAGCGATGACGATGCGCAACAACACGTCGCAGACGGCGCTGCCGATGCGCGACTATGGCTCCTTCCTGCCCGGCAACGGGGTGGGCGGTGCCGGTGTTCACTGGAACGGCCATACCTGGCGGTTCTGGGACAGCGACTTCCAGATCGCCGACCACCTGAGAGACCGCTACGGCGCAGCGCGCATCCAGGACCTGCAACTGCAGAACTGGGGCGTGACCGGCGCCGAGATGGAAAAATCCTTCGACCGGTTCGAATATCTCGCCGGCATTTCCGGCAAGGCGGGCAATATCAACGGCCAGATCCAGGAGGGCGGCAATCCGTTCGAGGATCCGCGCTCGCGCGACTATCCGCTGCCGCCCTTGCAGATGACCTATGCGCCGACGCTGTTTGCGGAGGTGACAAAGTCTCTGAACCTGCACCCGTTTCCGACGCCTGCGGCCAACCTTTCCAAGGATTATATCAACCCGCTCGGTATCGCGATGGGCGAGTGTACGATGTGCGGTTTCTGCGAACGGTTCGGCTGCGCCAACTATTCGAAATCCTCGGCCCAGACGACCATCCTGCCGGTGCTGATGAAGAAGAAGAATTTCGAGGTCCGCACCGAGTCCGAAGTCCTGCATGTGGATCTCGACGCGTCGAAGAAACATGCCCGCGGCGTCACCTATGTGAATACGTCGGGCGAGGAATTCTTCCAGCCGGCCGATATCGTGCTGCTCTGCGCCTACGGGCTCCACAATGTCCGGCTGATGATGCTGTCGGGGATCGGCCAGATCTACGATCCGAATACCGGTGAGGGCACGGTCGGGCGTAACTACTGTTACCAGACCAATGCCGGCGCGCAGGTGTTCTTCGACGACAAGAATTTCAATCCGTTCGTGGCGGCCGGCGCGCTCGGCCAGACCGTGGATGATTACAACGGCGATGCCTTCGACCACGGGCCGCTCGATTTCGTCGGCGGCGCCGGCATCAATTGCATCCCCTCCAACGGAAGGCCGATCCAGACTCGTCCGACCCCGCCCGGCACGCCGCGCTGGGGCAGCGACTGGAAGAAGGCGACGGTCAAGGCCTATAAGTCGACGCTCGGCTTCTCCTCGCAAGGCTCGAGCTACCCGACCCGCGGCAATTATCTCGACCTCGATCCGACCTATACGGACCGGTTCGGGCGGCCGCTTCTGCGCTTCACCTTCGATTTCCCGGACAACGACATCCGCATGTCGAACTGGGTCTCGGACCGGATGGAGGACATCGCCAAGGCCTTCGGCGGCCGGCAATACACCAATACCCGCCGTAAGAAAGGCTGGGATTCGGTGCCCTACCAGAGCACTCACAATACCGGTGGGGCGATCATGGGCACCGATCCGAAGACCAGCGCCGTCAACAAATACCTGCAGAGCTGGGATGTCGCCAATGTCTTCGTGGTCGGCGCTTCCGCCTTCGCCCACAATGCCGGAAAGAACCCGACCGGCACAGTGGGGGCGCTCGCCTATCACGCGGCGGATGCCATCCGTCAGCAATATCTCCGCAACCCGGGCCAGCCTCTGGTGTCGGCATGAGCAAGATCCTCTTTTCCCCCACCCTTGCCGTAACCGCGCTCTCGGCCGGCCTCGCATTCGCTCAGGCCCCCGACCAGGCGGACGAGATCATCCGCGGCCGCTACCAGGCGATCCTTGGCGATTGCGCCGCCTGTCACACCGCGCCGGGGGCAAAACCGCTTTCCGGCGGGCTGCCGCTCGAAACGCCCTTCGGCCAGATCATTCCGCCGAACATCACGCCCGACAAGGCATCCGGGATCGGCAACTGGACGGAGGCGGATTTCCGCAATGCGCTGAAGAACGGTATCGGCCATGACGGCAAGCGGCTCTACCCCGCCATGCCCTATCCGGCCTATACGAAGATGACCGACAGGGACATCGGCAACCTGTGGTCCTATCTCAGGACCGTCGATCCGGTGTTCAACCCGGTCGAATCCAACCAGCTGCCGTTCCCGTTCAACATCCGGCTGTCGATGATGGGCTGGAACATGCTGAATTTCACGCCCGGCGAATTCCGGCCCGATCCGTCGAAATCGCCGGAATGGAACCGCGGCGCCTATATCGTCCAGGGGCCGGGCCATTGCGGCACCTGCCATTCGCCGAAGACGGTGCTCGGCGCGGACAAGACCAGCGAGGCTCTCGAAGGCACCTCGCTGCAGGGATGGTATGCACCCAACATCACCGGCAATTCCTACATCGGCGTTGGCAGTTGGAGCGAGGAGCAGATCGTCCAGTATCTGAAGACCGGCACAAACGGGCATACGATCGCATCCGGCCCGATGGCGGAAGCGATCCAGGCCTCGACCTCCCTGATGACCGACGAGGACGTGCACGCGATCGCCACCTATCTCAAGAGCACGCAGGGTGGCCCGGCGCAAAAACCGCAGCCGATCCCTGCGAGCGATGCGCGTATGAAGGTCGGGGCGGCGATCTACCACGACACCTGTTCCGCCTGCCATGGCGGCGACGGCAAGGGCGCGAACCAGCTTTTCCCCGCGCTCGCCGGCAGCACGATCGTGCAGCAGCCGAGCGCCGAGACGTTGGCACGTCTGGTCCTGCAGGGCAGTCAGGCGGTGCATACGCCGCAGGCGAAGACGACGCCCGCCATGCCCTCGCTCGGCTGGAAGCTCTCGGACGAGCAGGTAGCGGCGGTGCTCACCTATGTCCGCAACAGCTGGGGCAACGCCGCGCCATCCGTCGGGGCATCGGATATCGGGGCGCAGAGGTAGGGGGTTTAGCTTTCCGAAGTATGCCCCTCACCCTAACCCTCTCCCCGTAAACGGGGCGAGGAGACTTGCCCCGCTCTTCGTCGGCGATTGGGGCAGGCCGCTGCAGCTTGCGTCCTTCTCCCCGCGCGCGGGGAGAAGGTGGCGGCAGCCGGATGAGGGGCGAGCCCCAAGCCGCAGCCCTTTTATTTCCCACCTTCACGCGCTCCCATCCGCCCGCTACAACTCCATCATTCCGTTTAAGATTTGTGGATCCCCCATGGCCGATAGCGTTACCGATCGTTTCCTCCGTTATGTCGTCATCGACACCCAGTCCGACGCCAAGTCTCCGACCCAGCCCTCGACGATGAAACAGAAGGATCTCGGCCGGCTGCTGGTCGAGGAAATGCTGGCGATCGGCATTTCCGACGCGCATCTCGACGAGCACGGCTATATCTACGGGACGATCCCGGCCACGACCTCGAAGAACAACGTGCCGGTGATCTGTCTCTGCGCTCATATGGACACAGCTCCCGACTTCACGGGCACCAACGTCAGGCCGCAGATCGTCAGGAATTACCAGGGCGGCGATATCCAGCTCCTCGGCGACCGGAGCCAGGTGATCCGCGTCTCGGAACATCCGGTGCTCAAGGACCAGATCGGCAACGATATCGTCACCTCAGACGGTACCACGCTTTTGGGCGCCGACGACAAGGCGGGCATTGCCGAGATCATGACGGCGGCCGAATTCTTCATCAATAATCCGGACGTCAAGCATGGTGCGATCCGTATCCTCTTCACCACCGACGAGGAGATCGGCCGTGGCGTCGACAAGGTCGACCTGAAGAAGCTCGGCGCCGATTTCGGTTATACGCTGGACGGCGAAACCGCCGGAACGATCGAGGACGAGACGTTCTCGGCCGACGCGGTGGAGATCGCCATCAAGGGCGTCGCCATGCATCCGGGTTTTGCCTTCGGCAAGATGGAAAACGCCATCAAGATCGCCGGTGGCATCATCGCCAGGCTGCCGAAGGATATGACCCCCGAGACCACCAAGGGCCGCGACGGCTTCATCCACCCGACCGGCATGTCCGGGGTGATGGAGAAGGCGAACCTCTCGTTCATCATCCGCGATTTTACGGAAAGCGGCCTGAAAACCAAGGAAGCCCTTCTGGAAAAGATCACGCAGGAGGTTATCGCCGGATATCCCGGCTCCTCCTACACTTTCACCGTCAAGGAACAGTACCACAACATGAAGGTGGTGCTCGACCAGCATCCCGGCATCGTCGATTACGCTGTCGAGGCGATCGGCCGGGCGGGCATGACCCCGGTGCGCGGCAGCATCCGCGGCGGCACGGATGGTTCGCGTCTTTCCTTCATGGGCCTGCCCTGCGCCAACCTCTTCGCGGGCGGTCATGCCTTCCACTCGCCGCTCGAATTCGTCAGCAGCCAGGACATGGAACTGGCGGTGAAAACGGTGATCGAGCTCGCCAAGCTCTGGGAGGAGCGAGCCTAGCGCTCCGATCCCTGGAGCTTCACCTCGCACGGGCCGGAACCGACCCCAAGGACACGCCCGCGAAAAACTGCGAAAGGCCGCCGAGCAGGCGGCGGCCTTTCCGAATTGTGATGGAAACGGGCGATTATTCCGCGGGCTGTACCGAAGGCATCAGCGCCGCGTTTTCGGAATCGACGCTCCCGGCCATGGCGGCTGCAAACTGCGCCGGGTCCAGCTCGTTTTCCCAGCGGGCGACGACGACGGTCGCGACCGCATTGCCGACCAGGTTGGTGAGCGCGCGGCATTCCGACATGAAACGGTCGATGCCGAGGATCAACGCCATGCCGGCGACCGGCACGGAGGGGACGACCGAAAGCGTGGCCGCCAGGGTGATGAAGCCGGCTCCGGTAATACCTGCAGCTCCCTTCGAGCTCAGCATCGCGACAAGCAGCAGCAGGATCTGGTCGCCAAGCGTGATCGGCGTATCGGTCGCCTGGGCGATGAACAGTGCGGCAAGCGTCATGTAGATGTTGGTGCCGTCGAGGTTGAAGGAATAGCCCGTCGGAATGACAAGGCCTACCACCGACCGCTTGCAGCCTGCGCGCTCCATCTTTGCCATCAGGCCCGGCAGTGCCGCTTCCGACGAGGACGTGCCGAGCACAAGAAGCAGCTCTTCCTTGATGTAGCGAATGAGCGAGAGGATGGAAAAGCCATTGTAACGTGCGACGGCGCCGAGGACGATCAGCACGAAGAGGAGCGAGGTGAGATAGAACGTACCGATCAGCATCGCGAGGTTGGCGATCGAACCGATGCCGTATTTGCCGATGGTAAAGGCCATGGCGCCGAAAGCACCGATCGGGGCGGCCTTCATCAGGATGGTCACCAGACGGAAGATCGGCGCGGTCAAGGCCTGCAGGAAATCGATAACCGGACGGCCGCGTTCGCCGACCATGCCGAGCGCAATGCCGAAGAGGACCGAGAAGAACAGCACCTGCAGGATATCGCCCTGCGCGAAGGCGCCAACGATCGTATCCGGGATGATATTCATCAGAAAGCCGGTGATGGTGGCGTCATGGGCCTTCGCCGTATAGGTCGCGACCGCCTTGGCATCCAGCGTGGCCGGATCGATGTGCATGCCGGCGCCCGGCTGAACGACGTTCGAGACCAGGAGGCCGACGGCGAGGGCGAGGGTCGAGAAAACCAGGAAGTAGATCATCGCCTTGCCTGCGACGCGCCCGACCTTGTGAAGATCGGCCATGCCGGCGATACCGGTCGCGACCGTCAGGAAGATCACCGGCGCGATAATCATCTTCACCAGCTTGATGAAGGCATCGCCGAGCGGCTTCAGCGATGCGCCGATATCCGGGTAGAAATGCCCGAGCAGGATGCCCGCGGCAATCGCCACGAGAACCTGAAAATAAAGATGGCGGTAGAAGGGAAGCTTGCCGTGCGTCTGCACGTCGGAAATCGTCGCGTTCATCATATCCTCCATAGCGCCCCAACCGAATAGGCCTCCCGGGGCGGCGTTGCCGTTGCTGCAGGTGTGCTGCTGGCTTTGCTGGAGCAACATGCGTGCCAAGAAGGAGATCGGCATCCAAGTAATTGATTTTGAAAAGCTATGTTTGGCGGCGAGCACGCGGCTGGCGGGGCGCTTCGTGCGGATTTCCGCCCTGGCCTTTGCATTTCATGCGGATTTATGCACACTTCCGCGATGATTGAGGAGCGACGTGCAGAGAAATCGACCAGGGTTCCCGCGTTTGCGCGGACAGCCTGGCCAGCCTTTGCCTTTGCAGCGGCCGTGATACTGACCTCCGCTCTTTATGCAGCCGGCGTCTACGGCCGCAGTTCGGCACTCGACGCGCTCGTGACTCAGGGCCGGGCCGATGCCAATCTCAAGGTTGCGCTGTTGCGCGCGGTGCTGGAACGACCCCGCGCGCTTCCCCTGCTGCTTGCCGAGGATCAACAGGTCATCGGCGCGCTGGCGTCGAGAAATGCGGACGCCGTCGGTGCGCTCGACCAGAAGCTGGAGGGACTTGTGGCCGGCACCCATGCTTCCGTTCTCTACGTCACCGGCAGGAATGGCATTGCCGTCGCATCCAGCAACTGGCGCGAACCCTTGAGCTTTGTGGGCAACGATTATTCGTTCCGGGAATATTTTCAACGGGCGATGGAGGCTGGAACCGCAGAGCATTTCGCCCTGGGGAGCGTCAGCAAGCGCCCGGGCCTCTACATCTCGCGCCGCGCCGACAGCCAGGGCGACGCGCTCGGCGTCGTCGTTGTGAAGATGGAGTTCGACCAGCTCGAAAGCGATTGGCGCGAGGCCAACCGCCCGGTCTACGTTACGGATGCCAATGGCGTGGTTCTGATTGCCAGCATCCCGTCCTGGCGCTTCATGACGACTGCGCGGCTTGCCTCGGAGCGGCTTGGCGCCATCCGCCAGAGCCTGCAGTTCGGCGACGCACCTTTGACGCCGCTGCCGATCTTGACGAAGGAACCCCTGTCCGAAGACGCCTCGATCGTCTCGGCGGTTTTGCCGGGAACAAGCGAGGATGAGTATCTCCGTGTTCTGACGCCGGTGCCTTCGACATCCTGGCGACTCGAATATCTTGTGCCGACCGAACCGTCCGTTGCAGCTGCGGTACGCGAAGCGAGGCTGCTCGCGCTTGCCGTACTCGTTCCAATCCTGGCGTTGATCGCATTCCTTTTGAGGCGGCGGCAGATGATCGCACTGCGCATCGCCGCAGAGAAAACCGTGCGCGAAGAGCTGGAGCGCCGTGTCGCGGAACGAACCCTGGACTTGAGCCGCGCACGGGACCTGCTGCAGGAAGAGATTGCCGACCACCGCAGTACGGAGTCGAAACTGCAGGTGGTGCAGCAGGAGCTGGTGCAGGCAAACCGCCTGGCGATCCTTGGCCAGGTCGCGGCCGGCGTCGCCCATGAAATCAACCAGCCGGTCGCGACGATCCGCGCCTATGCCGACAATGCACGTGTCTTCCTGCAAAGGGACCGGAAAGAATCGGCGGAGGAAAATCTCGGCGAGATCGCCGCCTTGACCGAGCGGATCGGCATGATCACCGAGGAACTCAAGGCCTTCGGGCGAAAGGGACGAGCACCGCCCGAGGCCGTCGATGTCCGCGGCGCCATCGAAGGGGCCGTCGTCCTTTTGAGGAGCCGCTTCGCCGGCCGCCTTGACATACTCGCGATCGAGTTACCGCCGCCCGGCCTTGCCGTCACCGGCAATCGCGTCCGGCTGGAACAGGTGCTGATCAACCTGTTTCAGAATGCGCTGGAGGCGCTTGAGGGTAGGCGGGGCGCAATCGTGAACGTCTCCGTGGAGACGCTGCCGGATGAGATCTCGATCCGCGTCTCCGACAACGGTCCGGGCATTGATCCATCGATCAGAAGCGCGCTCTTTTCGCCCTTCAACACGTCCAAGGAAAAGGGTCTCGGCCTCGGCCTGGTCATTTCGAAGGATATCGTCACCGATTATGGCGGTCGCATAGAAGTCGAAAGCGACGAGACCGGCACGACTTTCATCGTCTATCTGCGCAAGGCGACACCATGAACAATCCGATCCCCGTCATCCTCGTCGACGACGACGCCGACCTGCTCAAGGCCACCGCCCAGACGATCGAGCTTGCAGGCTTTGCCGTCTCTCGATTTTCCCGGGCGTCGGACGCGCTTGTCCAGATCGACAGCAGTTTCCCCGGGGTCGTGGTCTCGGACATCCGCATGCCCGAAATCGACGGACTGCAGCTTTTCGGCCGTGTCCGCAAGCTCGATCCGGACCTTCCGCTTATCCTGATGACCGGCCACGGCGATATTCCGATGGCCGTCAAGGCGATCCAGGACGGGGCCTACGATTTCATCACCAAACCTTTTGCGGCCGACCGTCTGGTGCAGGCCGTCCGCCGCGCTGCAGAAAAACGGCAGCTCATATTGGAGAACAGATCACTCCGGGATGTGGCCGAACAGGCGCGCGACGACCTGCCGTTGATCGGCCAGACCGCGGCCATGGAACGGTTGCGGCGAACGCTTCGCCAGATTGCCGATACCGACGTGGATGTTCTGGTGACCGGAGAGACAGGCAGCGGCAAGGAGGTGGTCGCCAACCTGATCCACCGATGGAGCCGACGGTCGAAGGGCAGTTTCGTCGCCCTCAATTGCGGCGCGCTTCCCGAAACCATCATCGAAAGCGAATTGTTCGGCCACGAGCCGGGCGCTTTTACCGGCGCGCAAAAGAAGCGTGTCGGCAGGATCGAGTATTCCAGTGGCGGCACCCTCTTCCTCGACGAGATCGAAAGCATGCCGCCGGCCACGCAGGTCCATATGCTGCGCGTTCTGGAAGCGCGCGAAGTTGCCCCTCTCGGCACCAATGAGACACGGCCGATCGATCTGAGGGTCGTGGCGGCGGCCAAGGTCGATCTCGGCGATCCCGCTCAACGCGGCGCCTTCCGCGAGGACCTCTACTATCGGCTGAATGTCGTCACCCTCTCGATTCCGCCGCTGCGCGAGCGGCGCGACGATATCTTCCTCCTCTTCAGTTTCTTTTGCGAACGGGCCGCGAGGCGGTTCAACCGTCAAGCGCCTGCTCTCACGTCTTTCACCCGCCACCACCTCGAGACCCATCATTGGCCGGGCAATGTTCGCGAGCTCTCGCATTTTGCCGAGCGTTTTGTCCTCGGCCTTGCAGGCGATGAGGACGGGGCAAAAGTCCCGGAGGCGGCGGCCACCCTTACGCTGCCCCAGCGTCTCAACCAGCACGAAGCGGAAATCCTCCGGGAGACGCTGGCCAGCAATGGAGGTGATGTCCGCCGAACGATCGAAGCGCTCGGAATTCCGCGAAAGACGTTTTACGACAAGCTCCAACGCCACGGGATAGAACGCGCCTCTTTCGACCGGGATGCCAAGCCGGCGGGACAGGCTTGAGAGGCGCGGGCAGGTTGCGCTAGTCCTCAGTCAACTCGGCGCTCTTCGGAGCTGCCGGTTTTCTGTCACAATCTTATCGAGGATGGTGGCCGGATTTCGCATATCCCGCCGTTCATAACGGCCGCGGTGCTGCGCGCTCCAGGAGGCTCTTCAGAGATTCTCGCGTTTTTGATCATGGACACGAAATTTTGCGCAGCACCCCGTATCATTGTTCCACCACCATCGCATAGTAGAGACTAGGCATTGCAATTGGGATCAAAGCTGAATGCGCATACGATATGTTTTCCTTGGCCTGTTCCTCGCAGTTCCACTAACGGCATATTCCCTGGAACTGGGACCGATGCCGGTTCTGTCGCCGCTGCCTCAGCAGGCGCAAGCTGCCAAGCTGAGCGCGCAGTTCCTGACGCGATATGCCTACAAGCCGGTTCCGCTCAACGATGCGCTGTCGGCCAAAATCATGGATCGGTTCATCAAGTCTCTCGATCCGGATCGCAGCTTTTTCCTGCAGGCCGACATCGACAAGTTCGCAGCCGACAACACCGAGATCGACGATGCCATCCTGCGCGAAGACCTGAAGATCCCCTTTTCGATCTTCAACGTCTATTCCCAGCGGGTCGTCGACCGCATGGCCTATGCCCGCAACCTGCTCAAGCAGGGCTTCGATTTCAGCGTGCGGGAAGACTATTCCATGTTGCGCGACAAGGAGCCCTGGCCGCAATCGGACCAGCAAAGCAACGACCTGTGGCGCAAACGCGTCAAAAGCGACTGGCTGCGGTTGAAGCTGGCAGGCCAGACCGACGCCGCAATTCGCGATACGCTCGACAAGCGCTATAAAAATATCCTGGAGCGCGTCTACAAATACAAAAGCGACGACGTGTTCCAGTCGTTCATGGACGCCTATACCACGTCCGTTGATCCGCATACCGACTATTTTGGTGCCGCCGC
This sequence comes from Hyphomicrobiales bacterium, assembly GCA_900471605.1. GTDB lineage: Bacteria > Pseudomonadota > Alphaproteobacteria > Rhizobiales > Rhizobiaceae > Neorhizobium. The sequence continues at coordinate 228,628 of UCEY01000021.1, forward strand.
TTCGGCGGACTTCGATATCTCGATGAAGCTTTCGCTGGTTGGTATCGGCGCGGTGCTGCAGGAACGCGACGGATATACGACGATCCGCGAGCTCGTGCCGGGCGGACCGGCTCAATTATCCGGAAAGCTGGCGGTCGGGGATCGCATCATCGGTGTCGGCCAGGGCGATGATGGCGCCGTAAAGGAAGTGGTGGGCAGCCGCCTTGATGAAGTCGTGCAAATGATACGCGGTGAGAAAGACTCGGTTGTGCGCCTGGACATCCTGCCGGCAGACACCGGAGAGAGTGGAAGCCACCGCGTCATCAGCCTGGTGCGAGACAAGATCAGCCTTGAAAAACAGGCGGCGAAGAAGACCGTCCTCACCCTGAAGGAACGGGACATTGCACGCAGGATCGGCGTGATCACGCTGCCTGCGTTCTACGAGGACTTCGATGCACGGCGAAAAGGCGAGAAGGACTATAGAAGCGCCAGCCGCGATGTTGCCAAGCTGGTTGGCGAACTGAAGCAGGAAAACGTCGATGGCGTTTTGATCGACCTGCGCGGCAACGGCGGCGGTTCGCTGGCCGAGGCGATCGACTTGACGGGCCTGTTCGTCGGGAAGGGCCCCGTGGTTCAGCAACGCGACGCCGAAGGCAAGATCAAGGTCGAAAGCGATGATCTGCCCACGCCTGCCTGGACAGGCCCGCTTGGAGTATTGATCAATCGCGGTTCCGCGTCGGCCTCGGAAATTTTTGCCGCAGCGATACAGGATTACGGTCGCGGGGTCATTATCGGCGAGCCCAGCTTCGGCAAAGGCACCGTGCAGACGGTGGTCGATCTCGATCAGATCGCGCATAACGGCAAACCGAAATTCGGCCAGCTGAAATTGACGATCGCCCAGTTCTTCCGCGTCGATGGCGGAACGACGCAGCTGCGCGGCGTGATGCCCGATATCAGCTTGCCGGGTCTCTCGGATCCCAAGACCCTTGGCGAGGCGAGTTATGACAACGCCCTGCCTTGGGCCCAGATCAAGCCCGCGCAGTATCGAGCTGCAAACGACAGGAGTGCATTGCTGCCGCAATTGCAGCGCCGCCATGATGCTCGGGTGCAGAACGATCGGGATTTCCAGCGTTTTGAAGAGGACGCTGCCGAACTGAAGGCGCAGCGCGAAAAACGTGTCGTCTCCCTCAATGAGACCGAACGCCGCAATGAAATGACGGCTCTTACCAACCGCCTCAAGGCGCGCGCCGAAGCCGACGACGGATTGGTTCGCGGCGAAGACGACGGGCTGCAAGGAAACGAGCGCAGCCTGACTGCCGATATTGCGATTGAAAATGCCCGCAAGAATGCAAAGGATGTCTTGAGGAACGAAGCCGCCGCCATCGTTGCCGATCAGGCGGATCTGCTGGAGTACATCCGAAAGACCGGCAGTCAGCAGCCGGGAGATGCCGGCGGAAAATAGTTCTGCTGAACGGCGAGTATGTGAATTCGGCAAAAATCCAGCCTGATTGAACCTGGATTTTTGCCGGAAATGTAGCCGGTACTGCCCGCCTAAACGGTCCTTAGTCCCATTTTGCCCCCGGGAGGGCGTCGAGCGGGATCTTGAGATAGCGGCAGCCATTGTCTTCGGCAACCGGCAGCTCGCCGCCGCGAATGTTCACCTGTAGCGCATGCAGGATCAGCTTGGGCATCGGCAGGCTTTTGTCGCGCGCCTCCCGCAATGCGACGAAATCCGCGCGCGATTTCCCGGCGACATGCGGGTTCCCGGCTTTCTGTTCTGCGACCGAGCTTTCCCACAAAGGCTGGCGGCCACCCGGCCGGTAGTCGTGGCCGGTGAACAGGCGTGTCTCGTCCGGAAGGCGGAGGATCGCCTCGATCGAGGTCCAGAGAGCGGAGGCGCTGCCACCTGGAAAATCGGCGCGGGCGGAGCCACTGTCGGGCATGAACAGAGTGTCGTGAATGAAGGCGGCGTCGCCGACGATATAGCTGATCGACGCCAACGTATGCCCGGGCGAGTGCAGGACACGTGCTTCCAGCTGGCCGATGTTAAACGCTTCGCCGTCGCGAAAGAGCCGGTCCCATTGCGACCCGTCGCAGGGGAAATCCGGCCAGTTGTAGATCTGTTTCCAGATCCGCTGCACGGCGACCACATGCTCGCCGATGGCGGTCGGAGCGCCCGTTTTCGCCCTCAGGTAGCGTGCTGCGGAGAAGTGATCCGCATGGGGATGGGTATCCAGTATCCATTCGACCGTCAGGCCCCGGGTAGCGACGTGCTCGAGGATGATATCGGCATTGGTTGTGGCGATAGAACCGGATTTCTCGTCGAAATCGAGGACCGGGTCGATAATTGCACATTGTCGCGTCGCCGGATCCGAAACGACATATTGGACACTTCCCGTGCGCGCATCGTAGAAGGCCGCCACATCAGGTTTGCGCATATGCCAAGCCCTCCCTGGCCGTCGCGCGCGGAAAGAAGATCGCCCGGGCGGGGTCGAAGTCATAGTCGGCTTCGGAGCTCGGGGCCTCGGCAGCCAGTTGCGCGACGGAATCGATGATGAACTGCACTTTTTCATCCGAAAGCAGGACGCTGAAGTTCAACCGGGTAAAGCCGGGCTTCCTGATTTCGTCGCCTGCGAGAATAGCCTGCCGCATGTCTTCGGATTGCTGTGCATCGATCGACAACAGCCGATGGACATAGGGTCCCGCACAAGCGCAGCCGCCCCGCGCTTGGATGCCGAACCTGTCGCTCAGCATGCGGGTGACGAGTTGCTGATGCACATAGCCGCCCTTGCCGTTCCTGATGCGGAACGAAAAGATCGGCAGGCGGTCGGGACCGGTCAATCCAAGCAGTTCCAGTTGAGGCACCTGCGTCCACGCGGAAAAAGCTTGCAGGGTGAGCTCGCGGTTGCGCCTTTCCATCTCCTTCAGGCCGATGGCGTGCTTTACGATAAAGGCGAGAGCGGCGCGGATGTCGCCGACCACGTTGGGCGTGCCGGCCTCTTCGCGTGCTTCGAGGCTGGTGCTGTAATCATGCGTCTGAGGCGAGACGAACTTCACCGTCCCGCCGCCCGGCCAGGACGGTTTGCTTGTCGCCAGGCCTTCGCGCCGCACGATCAGGATGCCGGACGCGCCGGGACCGCCGATGAACTTGTGCGGCGAGACGACGATGGCGTCGATTGCCGCGGCAGGGCCGGGCGACATCGAGATCGGCACATAGGGCCCGGCGCCGGCATAGTCCCAGATCATTCGCGCCCCCGCGGCCTTGACCATCCTGGTGATGGCGGCGACGTCGCAGGTAATTCCCGTGATGTTCGATGCCGCCGAGAATGTGCATATCGTCAGGTCCGGCGCCGCATCCTCGAGTGCCTTCTGGAGATGGAGCAGGTCCGGCCCGCCCGACGGGCTCTCGGCCAACTCTATGATCTCTGCTCCGCTTTCGCGCCAAGGCAGGATGTTGGAATGATGTTCGTAAGGACCGATGATGATGCGGACGGCTTTCCCTGCCACAACCGCTTCCGTGACGCCGAACAGCTTGACAAGACGGTTCAACCCGGACGTCGCACCCGACCCGGTGAAGATGACCGCGTGGTCTTCGGTCGCACCGCAAAACTCGGCAACCAGCGCACGCGCCTCCCGCCGCATCCGGGTCATGAAGCCACCGCAATGGGACGCTTCCGTGTGGCTGTTGGCGTAGTAAGGCAGGACTTCATCCAGAACGAAGTTCTCAATGGTGCGAAGTGCCCTGCCGGAGGCGACATAATCTGCGTAAACGAGGTTCCTGAGCCCGTAGGGGCCTTCGATCTGCGCCGTCGCGCCAACGAGGTCATCCCGGAGATTGGCGATCAGATCGCCACGGTTCAGGGCGAGACGAAATCGGGCGAGCGGCGTGAGGGCCTGATTCAGGTCGTGACGAATGGCTTGCACGGTCATCTCTGGCGTCCTCTCCGGCGTGAATGTTGACAGCGATTATATTCTCCTCCAAGGTCGGAAAATTCACCTATTTTATGCCGAAATTCCTGCAGAATGGGTCAAATGATCGGATCAACCAGCAAGATCGACGCCTTTGATCTAAAAATCCTGACGGCGCTACAGAACGATTCAACCCTGTCGCAACGCGATCTCGCGGAAAGGGTCGGGCTTTCTCAAAATGCCTGCTGGCGGCGGCTTCAGCGCCTTTATGCGATCGGGATGATCCGTGGATCCCATAGCGACATAGATCTCAGCGCGCTCGGATTGGACCTCACCGTCTTTGTCATGATCCGCACCCGTCATCATTCGAAGGAATGGATCGACAGCTTCCGCGATCACGTCGAGCGCCTTCCCGAAGTCATTGATTTCTATCGTATCGGCGGGGATTGGGACTATCTGATAAAGGTGGTCACCAGAGGCATGTCCGGCTATGACGCCTTCTACCAGAAGCTCATCACCAATTTCGATCTCGCAACGGTGACGGGCTTCTTTTCGATGGAAGCGATCATCAACAATCGCGCGGTGGATCTGAACCGCCTTCGCTGAACGGACCCGGGGTCGAGCCGCCTAAACATCCTCTCATTCACTGGGGCGACGCAAGAGCGCTCCGGTCCATCGCCTGCTGTTTTAGCGACTCCGAAATGCACCCAAAAATGGTTAGGAACGGCCAAGGACAATACCCAGCAGGATATGCTTTAAAGCTTTCGAGGCATCTCCTGTTGCCTCCCGTCAACAGACATAGAACCCTCGCACTACCCCGCGGGGGTTCTCCTTGTCAGTCTTGAACGCGCCGCATTTTCCGCATAGACAACCACCGTCTGCAGCACCAACAGGATGGTGGACCATGGATTCCAGCCGAAACGCAACGCCGCTTTGCCTTGCCATTCGGGAATCCCTCCATGCCTTCCATTACGCTTGCAAATCTCTCCTGGTCCACGCCTGACGGCCGGCCGCTTTTTTCCAATCTCAACCTTGGCTTCGGGCCTGAACGCACAGGCCTTGTCGGTCGCAACGGCGTCGGCAAGACGACGCTGCTGAGGCTGATCGCTGGCGATTTTTTGCCGTCATCCGGCTCTATCTCGGTCTCCGGCAGCCTCGAAGTGCTGCGTCAGGATGTGCAGGTGACACCGCATGCGACGATCGCCGACCTTTTTGGTGCGCGCGATGCCTTGGCGGTTCTAGCCCGCGCGGAAGCGGGCGAGGCGTCCGGCGACGAACTGGCTGGCATCGACTGGACGCTGGAGGCGCGGATGGCCGAAGCGCTTGCGCGGGTCGGGCTCGATCTGGACGCGAGAACGCCGCTCGAAACGCTGTCAGGCGGCCAGCGCACCCGTGCGGGGCTGGCGGCGCTGATCTTCGCCGAGGCGGATTTCCTGATCCTAGACGAACCCACCAACAATCTCGATCGCGACGGAAGACGAGCGGTGATCGATCTTGTGGCCGGCTGGCGGGGCGGGGCGATCATCGTCAGCCACGATCGGGAGCTGCTGGAAACCGTCGATGCAATCGTCGAGCTGACCTCGCTCGGTGCGACCCGTTATGGCGGCAACTGGAGCGGCTACCGGGAGCGCAAGGCGCTTGAACTGGCCGCCGTCGAACGTGATCTGGCCGACGCTGAAAAACGGATGGCGGAGGTCAACCGCACCGCGCAGGAAATGACCGAGCGCAAGGCACGCAAGGACAGGGTCGGCAGGAAGAAGGCGGCGAAAGGCGACATGCCGCGCATCGTCGCCGGCGGCATGAAGCGGCGGGCGGAAAATACGAGCGGGAACAACGCCCGGTTGGCTGAGCGGCTGGGGACCCAGGCTGGCGAGGACCTTTCCCTGGCGCGTGAAAGGATCGAGATCCTGCAGCCGTTATCGGTGGCGCTGCCGCCGACCGGCCTGCCGGCGAGCCGGATCGTGGTCAGGATCGATGATGTTACAGCCGGCTACCAGGCCGGATCGCCGATCCTGCGCGATATCTCCTTCGAGATCACCGGGCCGGAACGGATAGCCGTCACCGGTCCGAACGGTTCGGGAAAGACGACGCTCCTGTCGCTGGTCTCAGGCAGCTTGTTGCCGCTTTCGGGTACGGTGCGGGTGCCGGTCAAATCAGCCATGCTCGACCAGCGGGTGAGCCTGCTCGACGCTGCGCTTTCCATCCACGACAATTTCCGGCGCCTCAATCCGCAAGCAGACGAAAATGCCTGCCGTGCGGCGCTTGCCCGCTTCATGTTCCGTGCCGATGCCGCCCTTCAGGTGGTTGGCACCCTGTCGGGCGGGCAGATGCTCAGGGCAGGACTTGCCTGCGTGCTCGGCGGACCCGAACCACCGCCGCTGCTCATCCTCGACGAGCCGACCAACCATCTTGATATTGATTCCGTAGCCGCGGTCGAGGCCGGATTGCGCGCCTATGACGGCGCGCTTCTCGTAGTCAGCCATGACGAGGTGTTCTTGGACGCGATCGGTATCACCCGTCGGCTGGACCTCGGTTTCGCATAGCCTGTCTCAGGCGGCTTGCGAAGCCGTGAGATTTGCGGTCGTTACAAGCTCTACGCCGGCTTCAGCGAACTGCGCATTGTAACGCTGGATGATCGCGTCGGCCGGCTCACCGGGCTGATCGAGCGTGCTGTGCGCGTCGGAAACAACCGTCACCTTCAGCCCGGCGGAGATCGCGCCCTGGACCGTGCCGGCAATGCAGAAATCGGTCTGGGCGCCGAGGATTACCACTGCCGGTGCGCCTTGGCTCTCGACCCATGCACCGAGTTCCGGATTGCTGAAGGAATCCCGGACGGTCTTCGAGAAGGTGGGCTCGTCGCCCCGCTGGCCGAGCGCAGGCCAGACGGGCCAGCCCGGCTCCCCGGGGGCCAAGGGATCTCCCTTCGGCCCGTCGTGGCGCACGAAGGCGATCTTGCGGCCGTCGCGCCGCGCCCAATCGATCACTTTCCGGGCCCGATCAGCGAGCAGACCTGCCTCATGGAGGGGCGGCTCGACACGGCCGTCGAACATGTTGGTTTGCAGATCGACAATGATGACCGGTGCTTTTTCCGCGGATGGATGTGGCATGGCGTGACCTCCATTGAAGACGGGGACTTGCCGAGTTTCACTTCGAACGGCGACGGGGATCCGCACGCTTGCGCAAGATCCACGATGGCATACTCAATCCTGTCAGCGCGGAAAAGGCAATTCAAAGCCTCCGGTGCCGGTCACGATCCGGCTAGAGCTCAGGAAACCGGAAAAGGGATCGCATCGTTGAACGGGAGAGCCGACGGGTTCCGGCGCACGCAGCCTTGCTTCGCTGCTCTCGAAAAGTGCGGCGGCGCGATCGCCGCCGTCCTCTCGCAGGCAATCTGCCGTTCAGCGGCAGACGCGGGTGGTCTTGACGACGACCCGGCCGTGGTAACGGGTCTTCACCTTCTTGACCATGCAGTCGTGGCGAGGACGATACGGGCGGTACACTTCGCGCACGGTATGACGCGGAGCGATCCTCTCATGGGTGGTGACGGTGACGCTGGCGGCGTTGGACGGGCCGGCGACGGTCAGAATGGACGAAATGGCCAGAGCCGATGCGATAAGCAGGTTCTTCATGGGGTGATTCCTCAATGTTTTGCGAGGCATGAACGCAGATCGAGGATCTGGGTTCCCGCAAGCTGTTGGGACTGTAGTCCTATGTCCCGACCTTTCAATCGGACGTTTTTCCCATTCGGGGCACAACCCGATGGCGCGACAGGAGGAAAAGCTCCTACCTCAGCAACCCCTGGCCGCCGTCTACATAGATCGGCGTGCCGGTGACATGGCGAGACCGCTCGGAGGCGAGGAAGGCGATCACTTCGGCCACGTCCTCGCTTTTGCCTGGCCTGCCGTCGCTGATCGGCACCTGGCCTTCCGGCCATTCCACGGGGATCGCAGTTTCCTCCTCATGGCGGAGATTGGTGTTTTCGCCGATATTGGTCTCGATCTCGCCGGGACAGACGGCGTTGACGCGGATGTGGTGCTTGCCGAGCTCCAGCGCCAGCTGCTGGACCATCGCCACCTGCGCGGCCTTGGTGGCGGTATAGGCGGTGGCGCCGGGTGTCGTGAAGGTGCGGTTGCCGTTGATCGAGGAGACGACGACGATCGAGCCAGCGCCCTGCACCTTCAGATGCGGCACGGTGAGGTGAAGCGTCAGATAGGTGCCGCGCAGATTGACGGCGATCGTCTTGTCGAATTCTTCCGGTTTCAGGTCGTCGATCGGCGCCCAGACGCCGTTGATCCCGGCATTGGCGACGACGATATCGAGCCGCCCGAATTTTTCCGCGAGCCTATCGATCGCCGCACGCATCTGGCTTTCATGCGAAACGTCGGCCTCGAGGGGCAAGGCTTCTCCGCCCGCGACCGCTATTTCCCGAACCGTAGCGTCTATTTCGCTCTTCGTGCGACCCAGCACGCCCACCTTGGCGCCTTTGCCTGCGAGCTTCAGTGCCACGGCCTTGCCGATGCCCGAGCCTGCCCCGGTTACCAAAGCTACCTGAGATTTGAATTCCATGAGCCCATCCTGTCGCCGGATCGCGGCATCTGCCACGCGACAGCGAACGGCAAGGCACGGCCCAAGGTTCCGCCCGATCAGGCGGGCTCGGATCTCTCAGGCCGGATATTGCTCATTGAGGATGCGCAGGCCTTCGGCGAATTTCGAGCCGTCACCGCCCATCTGGCGCATCTGGGCAAGATTGTCGGTGAGGTCGGCGCGCTTCACCGGCCGGGCGAGCGGGTTTTCGATCGAGCGGCGGACGAAGGCGAAATACTCCTCGCCGTCGCGTTTGCTCATCGCGTCGACGGCATCGACCACCGCTTCGGAAAAACCTTCCCCGCGCAGCCGGTCGAAAGTCCAGCCGGGGCCTTTCTCGACCACGTCATGCAGCCAGGCAACCTGTTTTTCGTCCTCGCCGGCGACGTTGTCAGCCACGCGCCGGACGTGGTCGAGGAACGGCCCGCCGGTTTTCGACGACTGGCCCCGATGGGCCTCCGTCGCGATAGCGATCGCCTTTTCGATGAGTTCCGACATCGTTATGTCTCCCGTCAGTTCGGCGGCACTCTATAGGGTCGGCACGCGACGGCAATGCGTCAATTTCGGTCCTCCTCGAACTGCGGCACGGGAAGCGGGTTCAGCCAGTTCTCCCGCCGTTTCACCCAGAGTTCGTAGATCGGTTCGAGGTCGCTCGGCGCCATGTCGAGGGAGCCGATCCGGATCTCGATCTCGTCTCCTTCGCTTTCGTTGAAGATGCGGGAACCGCATTCGGGGCAGAAGCCGCGACCCTGGAAATATTTGACCTCGCCCGTGCTTTCGAACGCATGCCGGGGCCAGATGCCGAAGGTGACGAAGCTGGAGCCGCTTTCCTTGCGGCAATCGGCACAATGGCAGAGCCCGATCCTGACCGGCGCATCCTTTACCGAATACTGCACCTTGCCGCAGAGGCAGCTTCCGGAACGGATGATCATGTTCTCTCCTCCTTCTCCTCGCCCGGAAAAGGCAACTAGGGCAGGGGAGGACGAAAGGAAGAGATCAGGCAGGCTCTGGCGCGGACCGCTCGACAGGCTGGGTGGAACAGAATTGGCGCAACCGGCGTTCGAAGCCAACATCCAGATGGATCATCGCCATGCGCTCACGTCCCGCCTTGCTCGCATTCATCGCTCTCGTCTTCCTGCCCGGCCCTGCGTCGGCCGCCGAAGGAGATTTCCTGAAAACGCTCGCCGGCAACTGGAGGGGCAAGGGCATGGTCCTGACCCGTATCGGGGCCAACCCCATCAATGTCACCTGTGACTTCGCCTCGACGGCCGGACCGGCCTCCCTGTCCATGCAGGGGACCTGCCGCGGCCTGCTGGTCATCCGGCGCAGCATAACGGCCGATCTCGAAGCTTCGGGTCGCGGGTACAGCGGCACCTATATCGGCCCGTCGGGCCAGCCATCCGTCCTTTCCGGAAGCCGGCGCGGCAACGCGATCAATCTCGGCGTCCGCTGGGCGAGAGTGATCAACGGAGATCGCGTCGCCAACATGACGATCGAGAAGATCGGCAACGACCGCCTCAGGCTGCAGACGGTCGACAAGGATCTTTCGAGCGGCAAATCCGTGGTGACCAGCCGCATCGATCTCACCCGCTGACTGGCCTGACACCGGGGGCCAGTCTCTACTCCACCTGACCGAGCTTGCCGGGGTTCATGATACCCTTCGGATCCAGCGCCGCCTTGATGGCGTTCATCATGTCGACAGCGTCGCCATGTTCGCGGCGAAGGTATTTCAGCTTCGAAATACCGATGCCGTGTTCGCCGCTGAACGTGCCGCCCATGTCGATGGCGCGCTGGTAGAGGCGCTCGGCAAGCCGCTCGGCTTCTGCAAGTTCCTCCGGAATTTCCGGCTTGATCAGGTAGCCGACATGGAAATTGCCGTCTCCCACATGGCCGATGATCTTGCCCATCACGAAGGAATTGTCGATGTCCTCCCGAGCGGCGAGCACTGCGTCCGCCAGGCGCGAGATCGGCACGCAGACATCCGTCGTAAACGCCTTGCAGCCGGGGCGCAGCGTCTGGTTGGCATAGATCGTCTCGTGGCGGGCCTTCCACAACCGTTCGCGGTCTTCGGTGCGGGTCGACCATTGGAAATCGGACCCGCCAAACTCGTCAGCGATCTCGCGCACCGTGTTCGACTGCTCCTCCACCCAGCGCGGGCTGCCGTGGAATTCGAGGAACAGGGTCGGTGCGAGCTTGAGGGTGAGGCCCGCATGCCGGTTGGCGGCTTCGACGGCGACCTCGTCGAGGAATTCGATACGGGCGACCGGGATGCCGCTCTGGATGGTGGCGACGACCGCCTCCACCGCGCCGCGCATCGTCTCGAAGGCACAGACGGCAGATGCGATGGTTTCCGGGATTGGGTGCAGCTTGACGGTGACCTCGGTAATCACGCCGAGCGTGCCCTCGGCGCCGACGAACAGCTTGGTGAGGTCGTAGCCGGTCGAGGACTTTTTGGTACGGCGGCCGGTGGTGATAATTTTGCCTTGCGGGGTGACGACGCGCAGCGCCAGCACGTTTTCCCGCATCGTGCCGTAACGCACCGCGGTGGTGCCAGACGCGCGGGTCGAGGCCATCCCGCCGAGAGAGGCGTCAGCCCCGGGATCGATCGGGAAGAAAAGGCCGGTATCGCGGATATGGGCGTTGAGCTGCTTGCGGGTCACTCCCGCCTGCACCTGCACGTCGAAATCCTCGTGATTGACCTGAACGATCTGGTTCATGCGGGTGAGGTCAAGAGAAATGCCGCCCTTGAGCGGGATCGTGTGTCCTTCCATCGACGAGCCGGCGGCGAACGGCGTCACCGGGATGCCAGCTTCGAAACAGGCCGAAACGACGCGCGCCACCTCGTCCTCGTTCTCCGCATAGACAACGGCATCCGGCAGCCGCGTCGGCTGGCGGGACATGTCGTGGCCGTGGTGCTCGCGCACCGCGTCGGTGGTCGAAAGCCGGTCGCCGAAATGCAGCTTCAGCGCGTCGATGGTGGATTGCAGGGAGGTCATTTCTTCTCACCCGTCAGCATGCGGTGGTAACGCGACCGGGCGATTTCCTGCCGCGTGATGAATTCAAGAAGGACCGGCACACCCTTTTGCGTCTGCTCGATGCCGCGCTTGATCGCCGGGATGATCTCGGCGGGGTCGGTGATGCGTTCTCCATAACCGCCGAGCGCGCGGGCGAAGGCGGCGTAGTCGCCGGAAATGTCGGTCGAGCGGTACTTTTCCGTCGAGACCTTCATGATCGGCAGCTCCATCGCCATCGAGAAATTGTTGAGCAGGATCGACAGGATCGGGATGCGCTCGCGCACCGCGGTTTCGAAATCCATGCCGGTAAAACCGATCGCCGCATCGCCCCAGACATTGATGCAGAGCTTGTCCGGATGCATCAGCTTGGCGCCCATGGCGAGGCCGAGGCCGTAACCGAGCTGGGTCGACTTGCCCCAGCCGATATAGGTGAGCGGCTTCACCGACTTCCAGAACGGCGAGAGCTGGTCGCGCGGGCTGCCGGCGTCATGGGTGATGATGGTGTTTTCGATATCGACCGTGTGCTGCAGGTCCCAGAGAACGCGGTAGGGCGACAGCGGCGCTTCCGGCGCCGTGAGCTTCGGCATCCATTCCGCCAGCCACTCTTCCTGCACCTTGGCGATCTCGGCGGCGACTTCGGTGTGGTCGCGCGGGGAAACCTTGCGGGCTTCAAGTTCGGCGAGAACGGCGTCGAGCGTCAGGGCCGCATCGCCGATGAGCGCTACCTTCGCCTCGATATCCTTGTTGACGTGATCGGGATCGAGCGTCGCGTGGATGACGGTCTTGTCGAGCGGCATCTGCACGCCGAAGGCGGTCTCGGTGAACGAGCAGCCGATGCCGAAGATCAGGTCTGACGTGTCGAGGAAGTGACGCAGCGTCTTCGAGATCGCCGCACCGCCGGCACCGACCGACAACGGATGGGTTTCCGGAAAGGCGCTCTTGCCTTCGAGGCTGGTCGAGACCGGGATCGCCAGGAGTTCCGCGAGCTGTTTCAGCTGCGGCCAGGCCTGCGCATAATGGATGCCCTGGCCGGCATAGAGGATCGGGCGCCTGGCGGCGAGCAGCAGGTCGACGGCGTCACGGACGGCGGCCGGATCCGGCCCGTAGCGGGTGGAGAGAACCGGACGATAGTCCAGCGGTTCCGGCACTTCGTCCTGCCACATGTCGTTCGGGATCTCGACCAGAACCGGGCCGCCGCGGCCGTTGCGCAGCTTCGAAAAGGCGCGGCGGAAGATGTTCGGGATTTCCGCCGCCGAGGTGATCGGCTCGGCGGACTTGGTGATGTCGCGCATCGAGCGGGTCGCGTTGTAGTTTGGGTCGATATGCGCGACGCGGCGCTCGTATCCCATCGGCAGCACCAGCAGCGGCACGGATTCCGAATAGGCCTGGGCAATGCCGCCATAGGCGTTTTCCGTGCCCGGTCCGAGCTGCATGGCGAAGACGCCGATCGTCTTGCCCGAGCTCAACCGCGACATGGCGTCGGCCATATGCAGGCCGTGGCGTTCCTGGCGCACGATGATCGGGCGGATATCGCCCATCGCCGCGTGTTCGAGCACGTGGTTCACGGGATAGCCGCAGATGATCTCGATCCCCTCGCGCTTCAGGATTTCCACGATGGCGTCGGCAACTTTCATGGGTTTCTCCTCCCAGGAGACATGATCGATTAGGGGTGAGGTTGGAAATCCTTGGCCGTCCAGGCGCCGGCATGGCGCACGGTCGCGCGGCGGGCCTGTTCGGTGTTCAAGAGCCCGCTCTGGCCGAGGGTGATGCGGTACTCCTCGATGAAGGCCTGCGCCATATGGGTGGCGCCATGGTCACCGAGCGCGGCAAGGCCGAGCATGAAGGCGCGGCCGGCAAAGGACGAATGGGCGCCGCAGGCAACCGCGCGCACCATGTCGACGCCGGATACCACGCCGCTGTCGAACAGCACCGTGCCGCGCGTGCCGACCGCGCGGGCGATTTCCGGCAGGACGTCGATCGTCGCCGGCGCCGCATCGAACTGGCGGCCGCCATGGTTGGAGACGACCACCCCGTTCAGGCCGAGCTCGAGCGCCTTTTCGGCGTCGGCCGGATGCATGACGCCCTTGACCAGCATCGGTCCCGGCCATTTGTCGCGCAGGCGGGCGATCTGCTCCCAGGGGAAGCCGCCGCCGATATGTTTCTGCACGAAGGTGGAGGTGGTGACACGGTCCGGCGCGCCGGCAAACCCCGCCATGTTGGCGAAGGTCGGCATGCCCTTGCGTCTTAGTGCGTCCAGCCAGAAGGGGGCGATCGCCGCCGCCATCATCGCCTTCGGCGTGAGCTTGAACGGCATGGTGAGGCCGTTGCGAAGATCGCGCGGCCGCTTGGCGCGCACCGGCACGTCCAATGTCGCGACCAGAACCTTGGCGCCGGCCACGCGGGCGCGCTCGGCCATTTCGAGACTGTATTGATGGTTGTTCGGCGCCATCGGGTAGAGCTGGAACCAGGTGACGTCAGGCGCCCATTCCACCACCTGTTCGATCATCGCGCAGGCGAGCGTGCCGACCATGTAGGGGATGTTGTGGGCCTGGGCGGCCTTGGCGAAGCGCTCGGTCGCACCCGGCCACATCATGCCGTCGAAACCGATCGGCGAGATGCCGATCGGGGCGGCGTAATGATGGCCGAACAGCTCGACAGATGTATCGACCTTGGACACATCGAGCCCGTAACGCGGCACGACTTCGACAGCCTGCAGCGCCGTCCGGTTGCGATTGAGGCCGGTTTCATCGCCGGCGCCACCCTGCAGGAACTCGTAGGCAAAGCGCGGAATCCGCCACTTCGCCCGTTTCTCCAGGTCACCGACCATAGGGTAGCGCCGGCGGAGCTCTGCCAGCGTTTCTATCGTCCTTGCGTCGCTCCCGGCTCCCCCCATGACCGACGCCCTTTAGTAGGAAACCATGACTTCGAGCATGGCCTGCCGGCCGCTCCTGGTCGCGGCAAGCGCCCGTTGCAGCGCCGCCGGCAGGTCGGCACCCGTCTCGACGCGTTCGGCATGGGCGCCATGAGCGCGGGCGACGGCGGCATAGTCCGGAGCCGGGTCGAGCGCGGTGATCGGCATGGTGTTGGCGGTCGCGGCGCAGCCGTCCGGATACATGTAGAGCGTCGAGCGGCGCACGGCGTTCCAGATGCCGTTGTTGAAGACGACAGTGAGCAGCGGCAGCTTCAGCGCGGTCGCCGTCTGGTGGCAGGCGACCGGGTTGGCGAACATGTAGGAACCGTCGCCGACGGTGGCGATCACCTGGCGGCTGCGGTCGCCGAGCTGGGCGCCGAGCGCAGCGGTCAGGCCGAAGCCGAGACCGCCGGACAGCGGCGTCGAGAAGAAGGATTTCGGATGCTTGAACTCCATCACCGACGGGTCGATGCCGAGTTCGTTCACCAGCGTCGTCTTTTCGTCCATGATGTCGGAAATGCAGCGACTGACATAGGCCGGCGTCATCGGCGAGCCGTTGCCCACGGCGGCGCGCCTGGCGGCGGCTTCGGCCTGGGCTGCCTTCACCTTGGCGCATTTTTCGCGGCGTTCGGAGAAGGTTTCGGTTGCGGGCACGCGTTCGGCAAGCGCGGCGGCAAGAGCCGCGATCGTCTTGTTGATGCCGCCCGCGAGCGCGACGTCGATCGGGAAGCTGCGGATCGGCACGCGGCTATGCTGCGGGTCCGGGCCGATGGCGATGACCTTGGCGCCGGCCGCAAGCTCCGTATGGTCGGAGATCCACGGAACGGCGGCATTGATGACGACGACGACGTCGGCATCCTTGAGGACCTGCGTCGAGTCGCGGCCGATCATCATCGGGTGGTCGCTCGGCAGTGCCAGGCGCGTCGCCCACATTTCCACCGTCGGCAGCGCAAATTTTTCGACGAAGCCGGCGAGCGGTTCGAAATCGGTCCCGAGTTCCGGGCTCTGGCTGATGATCAACGGGTTCTTCGCCTTGGCGAGCAGGTCGGCCGCCTCGGCGACCAGTGCCGGATCGGCCGGGCCGTAGGTGGTCGGAGTGACCGTCGAACGCTGGCCTGCCTCGATCTCGGCGCCTTCCGCCAACGCCTCGCGCGGCAGGCTGAGATAGACCGGTCCGCGCGGCTCGCTCATGGCGATGCTCATGGCGCGGTCGATGACGATGCCGGCCTGTTCCGGATAGCGCAGTTCGTAGTCCCACTTGACCACTTCACGGATCATGCCGCCCTGGTCGAACATTTCCTGGCCCCAATGGATCGGCGAGGAGCGCGAGCCGAAACGGCCATGTTCGGTGATCGGCGTACGGCCGGAGAACATCATGACAGGTACGTTTTCGGAACGGGCGTTGATCAGGCCCATCACCGAATTCGCAAGGCCGACATTGACGTGGACGATGACGCCGGCAGGCTTCGCCGTCATCAGGTAATAGCCGTGCGCCATGCCCACCGCGACGCCCTCGTGCGGGATGACGAGCGCTTCCGGCATTTTCAGGCCGGTTTCGGACTGGCGGGCGAATGCCTCGATGATCGACGGGAAGTCGGTGCCGCCGTTGGCGAAGAGGACATCGATACCGGCGGCCTTCATGTGGGTCAGCACAGCCTCGGCGGCGAATGTTCCGATCGGTTTTTCGTATTTCATGCTGTATCCTCGTGGAAATTCTTGAAAACCCGCTGGGAACTCGTCCTCAGGTGATGCTGACTGGGCGGATCAGCTTACGCTGACCGTTTTGGTGACCATGTAGGCCTCGACGCCTTCGATCCCGACTTCGGAACCGTGGCCGCTTGCCTTCACCCCGCCGAACGGCGTTTCCGGCATGGAGATGTTGAAGGAATTGATGCCGACCATTCCCGCTTCCAGCGCGTCGGATAGCTTTGCGATCGTCTTGTGCGAATTGGAAAACGCATAGGCGGCAAGGCCGTAGGGCAGTTCGTTCGCCTTGGTGACCGCGTCGTCGAAATCCGAGAAACGGTTGAGCACGGCGACCGGGCCGAACGGCTCCTCGGTCATGATCCGCGCATCGCTCGGCACATCGGCGAGAACGGTCGGGGCGAAGTAGAAACCCTCGTTGTTGATGCGGTGGCCGCCAGCCAGAAGCTTCGCGCCCTTGGATGTGGCGTCCTGTACCAGCGCCTCGATCGCGTCGCGGCGGCGGCCGTGGACCAGCGGACCCATGCCGCTTGCCGGATCGAGCCCGTCGCCGACCTTGATCTTCGAGGCACGCTCGGCAAAGCCGGCGCAGAAGGCCTCGTAGGACTTGTCCTGCACGTAGAAACGTGTCGGCGAGACGCAGACCTGGCCGCCATTGCGGTATTTGCGCTGCACCGACATATCGAGCGCAGCCGCCTGGTCGGCATCGTCGAAGACGAGCACCGGCGCATGGCCGCCGAGTTCCATCGTGGTGCGCTTCAGGCCCTCGGAGGCCAAGCGGATTAGGTGCTGGCCGACCGCGACCGAGCCGGTGAAGGAGATCTTGCGGATGACCGGCGAGGCGAGCAGGTGGCGCGAGATAAAATCGGGTACCCCGTAGACGACCGCGATGACGCCCGCGGGAACACCCGCATCGAGAAGGCACTGGGCGACGGCTGCAGCCGATGCCGGGGCCTCTTCGCCGGGCTTGTAGATCATCGTGCAGCCGGCGGCGAGCGCCGAGCCCATCTTGCGGGCGGCATTGCCGATGGGGAAATTCCAGGCCGAAAAGCCGGCGGTCGGGCCGACCGGTTCCTTGACCACCTGGAAGCGGGTTTCGCCGATGCGTCCAGGAATGACGCGGCCGTAGGTGCGGCGGCCTTCCTCGGCGAACCACTCCATTTCCTCCGTGGCGAAATGGGTCTCCAGCCGCGCCTCGGCGATCGGCTTGCCCATTTCGAGCGTCGCGAGGGTGGCGATTTCCTCCTGCCGGTCGTGCATCAGCTGGGCGGCGCGCTTCAGGATGCGGCCACGCTCGCGAGGGCTCGTGGCACGCCACAACGGAAAGGCGCGCTTGGCGGCTTCCAGCGCCCGGTCGAGATCCTGCGCCGTCGCATGCGGCACGATGCCGATCGCCTTCTCGGTGGCCGGATTGATGATGGCTTGGGTCTTGCGGTCGCCATTCTCCAGCCAGACACCGTCGATCAGCAGCCGCGCGGAAACGTAGGCATCGGCCGAGGCGGCTGGATTGGTCGCAATGTTCATGTCTTTCCTCCGAGATTGTCAGCCGAATGCAACCGGCATCCATCAGCTGCGGGCTTTTCTCAAACCCGGGTCCCCCATTCCTCATCAAAGGGGATAAAGCAGGGACCCTGATATTGTCAATTCCGACATTTCACGCCAGCTCAGATCGCAACCGTCCCGCCATCGATCGGGATCACCGCGCCGGTCATGAAACTCGAAGCCTTCGAAGACAGAAGAAGTGCAAGTCCCATGATCTCGTCGGTCTCGGCGATACGGCCGAGCGGCACGGTGTCGGCAAACGCCTTTTCTATCTCCGGTTCGCGGATGCGGCCGCCGGCGATATTGGTGCGGAAGGGGCCGGGGGCGATGCCGTTGACCAGCACGTTATACGGTGCCAGCTCCCAGGAGGCTTGCCTGACCAGATTGACGACGGCGCCCTTGCTGGATGCATAGGCGTAACCGGTCATCGGATCGCCGCGCAGACCGGCAATCGAGGCGATCGCGACGATGCGGCCGCTTTTCTGCTTCTTCATATGCCTGGCGGCCGACTGGATGGCGACGAAGGTGGCGGTGAGGTTGACGTCGACCACCTTGTTCCACAACTCTTCGCTGACATTCTCGATGGCGCCGGCTTCGGTGCGGGAATTCGGCCCGCCGCTGATGCCGGCGTTGGCCACGAGGATGTCGAGATGGCCATGTTTTTCGGCGATGCCATCGATCGTGTTGCGCAAGCTCGCGCTGTCGGAGACATCCACCTGGTGGCTCTCGGCGGGAAAACCCTGGCCATTCAGCCATTGATAGGCGGCGGCGAGCGTTTCCGCGTTGAGATCCAGCAGTGCGACATGGGCGCCATTGGCCCCCAGCGTCTTGGCGATAGCCAGACCGAGGCCGCTTGCCGCTCCGGTGACGATTGCCACCTGGCCCTTGAGATCGAACAGTTTTTCGGCTCGCATTTCCGCCTCCCTGCGACCCGGACGAGCATGATCCTCCCCGCCCAAGCGGAGCCTACTTTGTATGCAATTTCCGAAGATGCAAGTTAGAAATTTGCTATTATCAATCAAAATTTGACAGAGTCATATTGACCCGCCTGCCAAGGTTATACAGATTGCCCCTCATTCAGGTCTTTGGGGCGGGTGCCGGGGAGTGCTCGCCATCTGCGGTAAGCAGCGCTTGGGAGGGCGGAAAAACCGATGAGCTTTGCCGAAAGCTTTGAAACCATCAGCGGAACGAAGATCCGGATCATGCGGAAAGGAAAGGGCTCGCCGCTTCTTTTCCTGCACGGTGCGAGCGGAGCTTCGCACTGGCTGCCATTCATGGAAAAACTTTCCGAGACCCATGCGGTGATTGTGCCGGAACACCCGGGATTTGGCGTATCCGACAATCCCGAATGGCTCGATAACATCTCGGATCTCGCCTTTTTCTATCTGGATTTCCTCGATCATCTCGGCCTGGACGGGGTGAACCTCGTCGGCACGTCGATCGGCGGCTGGCTGGCGGCCGAGATCGCCATTCGCAATGCGACGAAACTCGCCTCCCTTACCGTCGTGGCGCCGGCCGGCATCCGCGTGAAGGGCGTTCGCAAGGGCGATGTCTTCATGTGGAGCCCGGAGGAGACCGCGCGCAACCTCTTCCACGATCAAGCCTTTGCCGAAGCGATGCTGGCGGCTCCGCCGCCCTCCAAGGAAGCGATGGAAATCCTTCTGAGAAACAAGCTGACCTTCGCAAAGCTTGCCTGGGAACCGCGGTTCCTCAATCCGGATCTGCACAAGTGGCTGCATCGCATTCCGGTGCCGACGCTGATCGTCTGGGGCGACGACGACAAGGCGATGCCGGTCGGTTACGCTCCGGCGTGGCGCGACCTTATTGCGAACTCGCGGCTGGAGATCATCGAGAATTGCGGGCATGCGCCGCAGATCGAAAAGGCGGACCGTTTCGTCGAACTGGTCAACGGCTTCATCGGGGAGGTTACGCGATGAAATTCTACTTCATGCACCTCATGCCCTATGCGGATCTCGATCTCTCCTATGACGAGAAGCACAATTCCGCCTGGGTAACGCTGCCGAACACCTATTACGACCCCAGGAAAGGCCATCAGCTCTACAACCGTTACCTGGACGAACTCGAATATGCGGACCAACTGGGTTTCGACGGGATCTGCGTCAACGAGCACCATTCGAACGCCTACGGGCTGATGCCTATCCCCGGCGTGATGGCCGGCGCGCTCGCCCGCCGTACCAAGAACGTCAAGATCGCCATTCTCGGCCGCGCCCTGCCGCTCTTGAACAACCCGCTCACCGTCGCGGAAGAATTCGCGATGGTCGACAACATCACCGGCGGCCGCCTGATCGCCGGCATGGTGCGCGGCATCGGCGCCGAGTACCATTCCTGGGGCGTCAATCCGGCCTTCAGCCATGAGCGGTTCCAGGAAGCCCACGACCTGATCCTGCAGGCCTGGACGCAACCCGGTCCGAGCGTGTTCGAAGGCAAGCATTACAATTTCGACTACGTGAACGTCTGGCCGCGGGTCTACCAGGACAATCCGCATCCCCCGATCTGGATCCCGAGCCAGGGTTCCAGCGAGACGATCGAATGGGCCGCCCATCCCGACCGCAAATATACCTATCTGCAGACCTTCGCCTCGGTTTCGATCGTCGCCCGCTACATGAAAATGTATAAGGATGTTGCCGCCGGTTACGGCTACGAGGCGACCCCCGAGCAGCTCGGCTGGTCGCTCCCGCTCTATGTGGCCGAGACCGACGAGATCGCCCGCCGCGAAGCCAAGGAGCATATCGAAGCCTTCCTGCAGAAGTTCCTCCGCATGCCGATGGAAATGCTGCTGCCGCCCGGCTACACCTCGGTCAAGTCGATGGTGGGGGCGATGTCGGCCAAGGCAGGCCATGCGATGAAGCAGACGATCGACAGTGTCATCGAGGAAGGCAAGTTCATCTGCGGCAGCCCGGCGACGGTGCGCGAAAAACTGGAGGAGTACCAAAGCCAGATCGGCTTCGGTCATCTGCTCACGCTCCTGCAGTTCGGCACCCTGCCGGCGGAGCTGACCCGCAAGAACATGGAGATCTATTCCAAAGAGGTGATGCCCTATCTTCGCAGCGTAGCAGCCGGCAAGGCGGCTTGAGCGGGTATGGCGGTTTGATGATCTCCCTAAGCCTCTCAAGCCTTTGGGCGTAGCCAGACCACCCAAGGTTCAGCTTGATGTGCGATCGCGAATGCCGTCATTGTTGCTCAGGACCGCACCATTGCACCCCCCAGTCGCCGCGGTCTTAGCGGCCGGCGCCCCAAAAAAAGCCGGCCGCTCCCCTGCGGGGCTATACCCCTTGTGCTAGGCCTTTTGGACGAATTGAGGACTGCGCATTGAGGAGTACAATGAAGTCATCCTAAGTCGAGCGTAGAAGAGGTTACGTCTTAGGATAGGCCCGCGCAGGGGGATAAGGCGCGGGCCTTCTTATTTTTCAGCCCAGCAATAAAAAACATGATGCGCTTTGCTTCATTCCGTGCATGTTCGCCACGGGTTGGGGCGAGACATGATTCCAGAAAACGACGACGCGCATTCGGATGATCTTCGAAATGAAGAGGATTGTTCGGAATTCACCGATGGCGAACTTGAAGAGTTCGCGTCTGTGCTCATCGAGGCACTGACATTTCCTCCACAGCAGGCGACCGGAGACCCACCGGTCCCGTCGCGTCACGCATTCGGCCATGACGACGGCCGAGCTTGTGTTTTTCCTCCGCGGTCTGTGTTAGGAGGCATCGACACAAGACAATGAGACATGCCGATGCTTCCCTGGATACAGCTTGACCGCGCAACCATTCCCGGCGAGGGCGGCGAGTTGCGCCTGAAGCAGCGCGGGGCCGAATTTTCGATCATGCTGGGCTCGACGGAACTGATGAACAGCCGGCTGAGCGGTTCGGAAGAGGCGCTTGCGACGCTTTCTTGCGAGCGGATCGCCGGGCGCGGGAACGCCCGCATGCTGATCGGCGGACTCGGTATGGGTTTCACGTTGCGGGCAGCCTTACAGGCCCTGCCGGACGATACCGGGGTGACCGTCGCGGAACTCGTGCCGGCCGTGGTCGATTGGGCGCGGGGACCGATGGCAGACCTTCATAAGGGGACGCTTGACGATGCGCGCGTCGAAATCCATGTCGGAGATGTCGGCGCATTGATCCGATCGCGGAAGGCCGCCTACGACGCTATCCTGCTTGATGTCGACAACGGCCCCGACGGGCTGACCCGCGCTTCCAACGACAGCCTCTATGACCATGCCGGGCTTCGCGCCGCCAAGGCTGCGCTGCGCGCGAGCGGCGTATTGGCCGTCTGGTCTTCGGCACCCGACGCTGCCTTTACGCGCAGATTGCGGGATGTGGGCTTTGCCGCCGAAGAGATCTATGTGCGGGCCAACGGCAAGCGCGGCGGCCGCCATGTCATCTGGATGGCGACCAGCCGGTAAACGGCCTATCGGCTGTCTTCATGCTCCAGCGAACCCGAAGCGGTCGGCAACAGTGAGAAGAGGTGGGCGTTCATGGCGGCCTGAGCCCATTCCGGATTGCGGGCCTTCAGCGCCGCGAGGATTTCCCGGTGCTGGGCGTGGGTGCGTCGCGTGCGCACCTCGACCGGTTCGGAATAACGGTTGAAGATCGAGGCCGGCAGTTCCAGCGACGAGGCAAGGATCTTTTCGAGTCGCGGGCTTTCGGCGGCGGCGGCGATCACCGCGTGAAATTCGGCGTTGAGCTTGTCGAAACCTTCCAGATGTTCGTTCCAGCCCAGTTCTTCGAACTGGGTCTCCATCACCCGCTCCAGCTCCTGCAAGCGTTGCAGGTCGGCTTCCGAAATGCGGGTAGCGGCGCGGCTGGTCGCATGGCCTTCGAGAATGGCGCGCAGCCGAAAGATTTCCACCGCGTCGTCCAGCGAAAAGTCCGCGACTATGCCCCGCCGATAACGTTCGAGCACCACGAGGCCCTCGGCGTTCAGCCGGTTCAAAGCCTCGCGGATCGGGGTGCGGGACACACCAATCGCCGTGGCGAGCTGATTCTCCAGAAGCTTGGCGCCGGAGCGCAGCTCACCGGTGAGGATCAGATGCCGGATGCGGTGATAGGCGGTTTCTACGGCGCTCTGCGTGGCCCCGTCCTTGGTTGTCTCGTTGGTCAAATCGCCACCTTCTCCTTACCTTTCATGATGATGCGGGAAAATATGACAATCGTCCATAGAGGGAGAGCTCCCAAAAGTGTATACCAGTCTGACGAAATGAGTTTGATCATAACGAATATTTCTTGACTTCTGTTCAAAAGGTATACAAATCTTTCTTCGGGATGCCTGATAGGCAATCGGCCTCGGCCGAGGGAGGAGACCTCATGACGCACAGCCACAAGCCCTATATCGTCGGCATCGGCGGCACCCAGCGCCCCGGCTCGAGCTCCGAACTCGCCCTGCGCCATTGCCTCGCCGCGGCCGAAAAAGCCGGCGCGGAGACCGACCTCATCTGCGGTCCGGCGCTTGAGCTGCCGCTCTTTGACCCGGGTGTGGCCCACCGCACGCCGGCCGCACTGCGTCTCCTTCAGTCGCTTCGCCGTGCCGACGGCATCGTGATCGCGACGCCGAGCTATCACGGCGGCATGTCCGGCATGATCAAGAATGCAATCGACTACACGGAAGACATGCGCGAGGACGCCCGTTCCTATTTCGACGGCCGCGCCGTCGGCTGCATCGTCTGCGCCGCCGGCGATCAGGCGCTCGGGGCGACGCTGATCGGCCTGCGCTCGGTCGTGCACGCGTTGCGGGGCTGGCCGACCCCTTATGCGGCGACCATCAAGTCCAATGAAAAGCCTTTCGCCGATGGCAAGCCGGCGCGCCGCGAGGTTGCACAGCCGCTCGAAATCGTGGCCTCGCAGGTGGTCAGATTCGCGGAAATGGCGATGGCAAGCCGCATCGAAGACGGCGCGCCGCGTCTCGTCGCCAGCAACTGATCCAGTTTTCAACCGTCATCGTCGGATCCGTCTTTCCCTCATCCGGCGACGGTCCCAGCGGAGCTTTCCATGAAGTTCAACTTCTTTCACCTGATGCCCTATCCCGATTACGACAAGCTGCCGCATGAATGGCCTGTCAGCACGCACGGGATCGACAGCACCCGGATCCAGGCGCTGTACAACGAATATATCGACGAAATGGTCGATGCGGAAAACTACGGTTTCGACTGGGTGGGCTGCAACGAGCACCACTATAGCCCCTACGGCCTGATGTCGAACCCGAACCTGATCGCCGGGGCGCTTGCCCGCCAGACCAGCAAGGCCAAGATCGCCATCGTCGGCAACCTTCTGCCGCTGCTCAACCCGATCCGCGTCGCCGAAGAATATGCGATGATCGACGTCATGTCGGGCGGCCGACTGATCGCCGGTTTCCTGCGCGGCATCCCGCACGAATATATCGCCTACAACATCCCGCCGAGCGAATCCCGCAGCCGCCTGCGCGAGGCGACCGAGCTGATCATCAAGGCCTGGACCGAGGACGAACCCTTCGGTTGGGAAGGCGAGCATTACCAGTTCCCGGCCGTCTCCATCTGGCCGAAGCCGATCCAGAAGCCGCATCCGCGCATCCTGATGTCCGCCAGCAACGCGGAATCGGCGGAGTTCGTCGCCAAGATGCGTGCCATCATGGGTATCACGCTGATCCAGGACCTGAAGATCGCCGCCGGCGCCGTCGACTATTTCAAGAAAACCGCCCGTTCCTACGGCTGGGAGCCGACACCGGACGACATCCTGGTCGGCCAGCAGATCTGCATCGCCGATACGGACGAGGAGGCCAAACACCACATGGCCGCCGCCCAGACCTATTTCCACCAGACGCTGATGCGCCCGCAGCGCTCCGCCCAGCAGCTCGTTCTGGGGCAGAGCCGTTATTACACCGAGGCCGATGCCGGCGAGAACTTCCAGAAGCGCCTCGCCACGCTGCGCGGCCGCACGGTGGAAGAGCAGATCGAGGCCGGTTCGATCATCTGCGGCAGCCCGCAATCGGTGATCAGGCAGATCAAGCGCCTGCGCCAGGAACTCGATTGCGGCCTGCTGAACCTGACCATCAAGGTTGGCAACATGCCCGGCAGCGTCGTCCGTCGCGGCATGGAATTGTTCCGCGACCGCGTCGCCCCCGAAGTCGCCGGCCTGTAAGAGGAGTTTGATCCATGAGCTTTGAATTGAAGACGATCGAGCTTTCGCGGGGCAGGCTCTCCTACCATGTCGGCGGCACGGGTACGCCCGTCGTCTATCTGCATGCCGCCGGCGGGGTGATGCTGACCGAGCCGCTGAAGGCGCTGACGGCCAGCCACACGGTCTATGCTCCGATCTGCCCGGGCTTCGACGGGACCGAGGGCAACGATAGTCTGAAGACGGTGCAGGATTGGGTGGCCATGGTCGCCGAGTTCGCGCAAAAGCTGGTTGGCCCGCGTTTCGACGTGATCGGCTCTTCCTTCGGCAGCTGGTCGGCTTTGTGGCTCGCCGCCGAACACCCGAAAATGGTCGACCACCTGATCCTCGGCGTGCCGGCCGGTTTCCGTTTCGATGGCAAGGGTGGTCTGCCTGCCGATCCAGACGCGCGCTTCAAGGCCCTCTACGCCCATCCGCACAAGATCAAATCGGTGCCGAAGTCGCCTGATGTCATGGCCGCCAACGGAAAGACCTATGAGCACCTCGCCAATAATGTTCGGGTTGACGAGGCGCTCAGTGCGCGCCTGCCGTCGATCGAGGCGGTCACGCTGATCCTGCTCGGTACCGAAGACAAGGTCGTGCCGGCGGAGGCAGGCGCGCACTTGAAGCGCAACATCCCGACCTCGCAGCGCGCCTTCATCTTCGACGCCGCCCATTCGATCGAGGTCGACCAGCCGGAACGCACGCTCCGCCTCTGGACCGACTTTTTGAAGCGCGGCCCGGGCTACGTACTCAACCAGGGGCCTGAGGCTGCCTGACGCCAATCCCTTCCCAGGGAAACCTGGCCCGGACCTCGGTCTGGGCCTTTTTTTTGGGACGTTGCACTTTTTCTCGCGAGGGCGGCAGGGTTTATCGGTCGTCGAAAAGGGAGGCCGCCAAAGATCAATTTCCGCGAGTCATAATTTTCAACATTGACGGATTGTATGTGTCTATTATGAATTGACTTGCGTTTCGCTTCGGGAGGGCCCAAGAGCTCCGGGCGGAATGCCGCCCTTCACGAGTATCATCGAGGGCGCGCAAGGGAGGAATGGCATGATCGGCGAAGACGTCAGGCGCAAGGAAGACAACCGGTTGATCACCGGAAAGGGCCAGTATGCCGACGACCTCAAGTTCGAGAATACGGCCTATGCCGCCTTCGTCCGTTCGCCGCATGCCCATGCCGTCATCCGCAGCATCGACACGTCGGCCGCCCGCGACATGCCGGGCGTGCTCGCCGTCCTGACCGGCGAGGATCTCGTTGCGGCCGGCATCGCGCCCATCCCGCATGCGATCGGCAGTTCGCAATTCGGCTCCGACATCCGCATCAAGAACCGGGACGGTTCCGAGCGGGCCCGCACCCACCATCAGGCATTGCCGACCGACCGGGCCCGTTTCGTCGGCGAGGCGGTTGCTATGGTCGTTGCCGAAAGTACCAATCTCGCCAAGGATGCGGCGGAAGCGATCGAGATCGACTGGGAGGAACTGCCCTCCGTCGTGCGCGGCATCGACGCTCTCGAAGAGGGCGCGCCGCAACTCTGGGATCACGTGCCCGGCAACAAGGCGATGGACGGCGAGGTCGGCGACAGGGACGGCACCGCGGCAGC
Source organism: Hyphomicrobiales bacterium (assembly GCA_900471605.1). Lineage (GTDB taxonomy): Bacteria > Pseudomonadota > Alphaproteobacteria > Rhizobiales > Rhizobiaceae > Neorhizobium. The sequence continues at coordinate 255,021 of UCEY01000021.1, forward strand.
CTTCGCCAAGGCCGCCCATGTCCTCGAATTCACCAGCTGGACGCAGCGCGTGACCGGCGTCCATATGGAACCGCGCTCCTCCGCGGCAGAATATGACGCCGAGACCGGCAAGTTCACCATTCATGCCTCCGGCGGCCATGGCGTCGTGATGATGCGCGAGCAGATCGCGGCGTCTCTTGGCGTCGACATGGCCTATGTGCGTGTCGTGGCGCCTCGTGACGTCGGCGGCAATTTCGGCACCCGCAACGCCACCTATCCGGAATTCGTGCTGCTCCCCTATGCCGCCAAGCTGACCGGCCGACCCGTAAAGCACCAGGCGGAGCGCATCGAAGCGTTCCTTTCCGACTTCCAGGGGCGCGACCTGTATGTTCAGGCCAGGCTTGCGCTCGACGCAGACGGCAGGTTCCTTGCCTTCCACTCGGTCAATACCAGCAATATCGGCGCCCACACGGTGTCCTACACGGCCCTCAACAAGGGCATCCAGCTGATGACCAGCCTCTACCGGGTCCCGGTCGCGCATGTGGAATTCCGTGCCGCCATGTCGAACACGGTGCCGACCATCCCCTATCGCAGCGCCGGCCGGCCGGAAGCCATGTATGTTATCGAGCGGATGATCGATCTCGCCGCCCGCAAGTTCGGTTTCGACAGGGTGGAGCTGCGCCGCATCAACATGATCCCCGACGAGGCTTCGCCCTATTCGAACCCGATGGGCGTCACCTACGACAACGGCGAATATATCGCGGCCATGGACAAGGTGCTCGACATGGCCGACTGGAAGGGCTTCGAGGCGCGCCGCGCCGAGGCCCGCAAACGCGGCATGTATCGCGGTATCGGCCTGTCCAACTATATCGAGGGTACCAGCGGCGTGCCCCGCGAGCGCGCCGAGATCACCATCGATCCGACCGCCGGAATCGTCGATGTCGTGATCGGCACCCAGAATACGGGGCAAGGGCACGAAACGGCATTTGCCCAGCTCGTCGGCTCCTTCCTGGGCATTTCCCACGAGGTCGTGCAGATCCGCGCCAGCGATACGGATTTCGTCTCGGCCGGCGGCGGTTCGCATTCCGGCCGCTCGCTGCGCTTTTCCTCGATCGTCATGCACAAGGCGACTGCCGAGATCATCGAGCGCGGCCGGAAGATTGCGGCCTTCATGCTGAATGTTGCGCCGGAACAGATCGACTTCACCGAAGGCCATTTTCGGGCCCGCGGATCGAACGGCGTCGTCAGCCTGTTCGAGGCGGCTCAGGCCGCCGAAAACGACCTCGGCCTGCCGGACGAGCTGCAGGGCGTGCTCGCAGCGATTTCCGACGAGACAACCCACGGGCTCGCCTATCCCTATGGCGCCGCGGTCTGCGAGATCGAGATCGATCCGGAAACCGGCTTTTTCCACATCCCGCGTTATTCGACCGTCGACGACGTCGGCAAGGCGCTGAACCCGATGATTGTCGACGGCCAGACGCATGGCGGCATCGTCCAGGGCGCCGGCCAGGCGCTGTTCGAATGGTCGCATTACGACCGGGAGACCGGCCAGAACCTGTCGGCCACTTTCATGGACTACCAGGTGGCGCGTGCTTCCGATTTCCCGAGCTTCGACACCCATATCAGCGAGGTGCCGGCCAAAAGCCATCCGCTCGGTTTCCGTCCGGGCGGCGAGGGTGGTACGACACCGTCGCTCGGCGTGACGATCAACTCCATCACCGATGCGCTCGCCGATCTCGGCGTCACCCATATCGAAATGCCAGCAACGCCGTCCCGCATCTGGGAAGCGATCCAGGCGGCAAAAGCCAAGCAACAAAAGTGAGGAACAAGCCTTGTCCGAAGTCCTGATCAATACGCGGGGGAACGTCCTCGAGATCACTCTCAACCGCCCCGACAAGGGCAATGCGCTGACGCCCGAAATGGCGCAGGCGATCACCGCCGCGCTGAAATCTTTGTCGCCGGAAACGCGCGTCGTGCTGATAAAGTCCAATGGTGCCGATTTCTGCACCGGCCGCAGCGCCGCGATGCCGGCCGCCGGTTCTCGCGTCACCGCGCTCGACCTGCGCAACGCGATCTCCGATCCGGTGCTGGATTTCTATGAGGTGCTGCGCGAAATCCCGGTGCCGTTCATCTCAGCCATCCGCGGCAAGGCCGCCGGCGTGGGTTGCGCCATCGCGGCGCTCGCGGACGTGGCGATCGCCGCCGAAAGTGCCACCTTCCAGGTGCCGGAGATGAACCATGACATTGCGCCGACCCTCGTCTTGAACGCGCTCGCCGACCGGGTTTCCCGCGCCACGCTCGCCCGCATGGTCTTCACCCGCGACGTGATCCCCGCGATCGAAGCAAAAATGCTCGGCATCGTCGGCATTACGGTTGCAGACGCCGGTATCGATGCGGAAGTGGAGCGTGTTGTCGGCCAGCTCGAAAAGAACTCGGTCGCCACCGTACGCGGCATCAAGGCCTTCCTGTCGATGAGCCCCGAAACCTCCTTCGCATCGCGCAAGGAGCTGGCGGCGCTGATCAACTGCGTGGCGACGGCAGAGAAATTCCGGTGAGACGGATCTGGGGCGGAATCGTTGCCCGCCGCGCCGTGGGCAACAAGAAATCAGGCATGCTGCCGGATACTGTCGGGCGTTTTCCCCGTCCAGCTCCTGAAAGCCCGATAGAAGGAATTCGGCTCGTCGAAGCCCAGGAGGAATGAAATCTCCGAGGCCGGCAGGGCCGTCTTTTCCAGATAGTGGCGTGCCAGTGCTTCCCGCGTCTCCTTCAGGATCTGCTGGAAGCTCGTCCCCTCGGCTTCGATCCGGCGCTGGAGCGTGCGCTTGCTCACCGCCAGTTTGCTGGCGACGGCCTCCATGGTCGTCAGGCCGCTGGGGATGGCTTCGTGAAGCGCCGCCCGGACCCGTCTGGCGACGCTCACCGATGCGTCGAGATCCGCCAGTCGCTGGCGCAGGTCCGGCTCGAACGCCGCCCAGAGAGGCTCGTTCGACGTCAGGAACGGGCGAACCGCATCGGATTTTGTAAACCGGACCATATGACGGGGGCCGCGGCGGAGACGAGAGCCCAGGAATTCTTCATAGGGCCCGAGCTGCGGCGGCAGTTCCGTCGTCGTGACCTCGACCGGAGAGATCGACGCGCGCGTGCCGGTTCGGGCAAGAGTGACGCAAAAGAGCAGTTCCATTGTCACCAGCGACACCGGAGGGCGGAGCGGCCCGTCGAGCCAGACGAATTCGATGGTCAGCGCGTCTCGCTCGTGGCGCACGTCCATCTGCATCGGGCCGATCAGCTTCTTGTATTTGGCGACGCGCAGGGCGGCCACGAGCAGATTGGGGCTGCAGAGGGCCGCGAACAGGGGCGGCGAGAAGGATTCGGCGCGGACGGCTTCGCAGACCCGAATGGGAAAAAGCGGGTCGCCCTTTTCCTGCTCGGCACTGTCCCAGAGACGATAATAGGCCGCCGGCTCAAGCCGCACCGAAGGCTGGTGCAGCAAATCGTCCGGCAGGTCGGCACGGCGCAGCACATTCGCCGGCAAGACGCCGAGGTCCGCGAGCAATGTGCGCCAGGTCGTATCGAGGGCGTAGGTGAGTGTCTGCATAAGAAACCTTAGAATCCAGTCGCGCCAATTGTCTATCGCCCCGCGCACGGAATGGCACGGGGCGATAGGAGATGGTCAAAGCCCGAACTGCGCTTTCATACCGCCGAAAAAGGTCGCGTCGTCGGATGCAGCCCGGCTTCCGAGAATCTGGACGGCGTCCGCGCCTGCCGCGTAGCGAAGCTGGTCGGTTCCGTCGGTGGCCGCTCCGTAGATCACCTCGGCCACAAGCTCCGGCTCGGAAGCATTCTCCATCATCGGGCCGAAGAAGTTGAACAGCGACTGTACGAGCGGCTGGTATTCGACAAGGCTTTCATCGTTGCTCATGTCGAACGAACGGCCGCCGAAGTCGGTCCTGATGCCGCCCGGTTCGACGACCTTGACCGTGATGCCCAGCGGCGCGAGTTCGTATTGCATCGACTCCGACAGGCCTTCCACGGCGAATTTCGTGCCGTGATAGAGCGTGCCCAGCGGGAAGGCCATGCGGCCGCCGATCGACGAGATGTTGACGATGATCCCGCTGCGGTTGGCGCGGAAGTGAGGCAGCAAGGCCTGTGTCGTCGCCAGCAGGCCGAGGACGTTGACATCGAACTGACGACGGATCTTTTCCAGAGGCGTCGCCTCGAGCGGACCATAGGCGCCATAACCCGCGTTGTTCACCAGGGCGTCGATGCGCCCGAACCTGGCGATCCCCGCATCGATTGCCGAGCGGATCGAGGATACGTCCTGAACGTCCAGACGGGTGACCAGCACGTTATCGAGCTGTGTGAGTTCGGTCTCCCGCTCGGGCGCCCGCATCGTCGCGATGACATTCCAGCCCTTCCCATGGAAGAGCTTGGCGGTGGCGCGTCCGAGGCCGCTGGATGTGCCGGTGATGAGGATGGTCTTGGTCATGGGTTCTCTCCTTCGTGTTGACGAACACAAAGTATGAACAGACTGCGCCATGCGCACTGGCGAGAGATGCCAATCGACTATCGGATCGCGCCAGGTCGCTGCGCCAGGTCGCTACGTCAGAGCGCCAACCCATCGGTTACCAACGGAGCCAGCGCCTCCGTGGCGGCCGGTGAAATCTTCACGATCGCCCGTGCGTCGAGATCGAACACGACGGCGACCGACTGCATCGTGCCGAACACCCGGCCGCTGAACGGATCGACCATCCAGAAGATCAGCGACATGACCCGCTGGTCGGTCTTCTGCAGCCCACCCCAGATCTCGAAACAGTCGCCGACGCGCGGGGTTTCGCCATAGAGGATGCGGAATTCCAGCACCGCGCCGCCGACCTTGCCGGGCGGTGTTTCCGCATGTTTGCTGACGAGTTCGCGGATCGGCCCGGTGAGCTGCTTTACCCCGCCGCCGACGGCGCCGATGAATTTCTGCGGGCCGAGCCGGTTGAAGGCGTCGCAGGCCTCCCGTTCGATCAGGCTCATCGCGGTGCGCTTCAGGCCGAGCGCAACCGCCCGGTCGCGGGAGGCGCTGATCGTCACCGGTTCGTCGCTGGCGCCGCGGGCGAGGGCCTCTCTGGGCGCCGCGACCAGCGCGGCGGAAACCTTTTCGCGGAAAGCTGCCGGCCAGGGACAGGGTGTCTTGAGGTCGGCCGTCTCCACATGGGTCAGCAGCACCCGGAAGGTGGCGGCCAGCTGGCCGGAATGGCTGTTGTACAGCATCAGCACCGCAAACGCAGTCGTTTCGCCGACATCGAGGAAGCCGGCGGTCATGTGCAGCGAAGTGCCCGCATGAGCTTCGCGGTGGAAACGGATGTGGTGCTCGTTATAGGCGATCGTCGTCGCCGACGTTGGCGAGAACAGGCCGGGCAGGCCGTTGAAGCCGAAGAGAACCGCCAGGCCCTCGTTGGCACGGGCCACATAATACTGGGTGTTCCAGTGGGCGTTCTCGTCCACTTCCCACTGGCGCACGCTGCCGCGCCAGACCTCGATCATCGGGGTTTCGATCATTTCGGCCCGTGGCTCTGTCACGCAGGCTCCTCCTTGAGAACGATACGTCCCTTGACGGCCCCCTTGGACAGCCGGCTCATCGCGTCATTGATCGATGATTTCGGCACGGCCTCGTAGGGGATGGCGTCGAGTTTTCCGCTTTTTGCGAGTTCCACCAGATCGCGCAGTTCCTGCAGCGTGCCGGTAATGCTGCCGATCAGGCTCAGGCCCCCCTGCGCCATGCGCATGGTCGGGACCGTCAGCTGGCCGCCGAACATGCCGACCATGATGATGCGGCCGCCCCGCGCCAGCGCCGGGAAGGAAAAGGCCGCTGTCTGGCTGTTGTTGACGAAATCGATGATGGTGCGCACCGGCCGGCCCACCGCATCGACGAGGTTTTTCGTAACGTCCTCGCCGGTCGCAAGCACGGTTTTGTGGGCGCCGGCATCCGTGGCGATCTTCAGCTTCTCTTCCGAGACGTCGGCGACGACGATGTTTTGGTGCCCGAGCGCCTTGAGGATGACGATGCCGCTGAGGCCCAACCCGCCGGCGCCGACCACGACGATCGCCTCGTCGGGGCGAACCGGCATGGCTTTCCTGATCGCCGAATAGGCGGTGAGGCCCGAGCAGGCATAGGTCGCGGCAAGCGCCGGGTGGAGATCGCCGATGTCGATGAGATAGCGGCTGTCCGGCACCACGACATGGCTGCCGAAACCGCCGGGCCTTCGCATGCCGAGCGGCCGGCCCTGCATGCAGAGATTTTCCTGGCCCGCGCGGCAGGCTTCGCATTCGCCGCAACCGAGCCAGGGATAGACGAGCCTGACATCACCGATCTCGACTCCGGTGACGTCCGGGCCGATGGCGGTAACGGTGCCGAGGATTTCATGGCCGAGGGTGAGCGGGTGTTTCATGCCGATACTGTCGATCGACACCTTTTTGTCGCCCATGTCGAAAACGCCCTTCCACAGGGTCAGGTCCGAATGGCAGAGCCCGCAATGGGACACCGAAACCACGACTTCGCGCCCCGTTGGCTGCGGGTTCGCCTCCTCGACCTCCCGCAACACTTCCGACGCCTCGAATACCTTCCATGACCGCATGATGCCGCTCCTCCCAGATGCATGGAAAGACGTATCAGGTCGCCTGTTATGTGGCAATCGGGGAAATGGGAGGTTGCGCTAAAGGATGGCAACAGAGGCCACAGAGATTGATGGAAATGGCAGCTGGCCTGAGTTGATGCAACGGCTTACCCCAACCGCTGCCGTCATCCTCGGGCTCGACCCGAGGATCCATCATCCGCACAGCCAGCCTCGTCATCCTCGGGTCGAGCCCGAGGATGACGACGGAGAGGTAGGGTAACCGGGGAGAGTTGGAATGGCTCTCCATGAAGGAAGGGAGAATTACGGCAGCAGTGGGTATCTGTATCAAGCTCCCGCTACTCCGCCTTCTCCTGCTCCTCGATCGCGGCCTCTGCTCCGGCGATCGCCTTGTCAAGCAGCGCCAAAAAAACCTGCCGTTCCTCCACGGAGAGAAACCGCAGCAGATCCGCCTCGTGCTGCGGCGTCGAACTCTCCACCAGGGCTGCGGCATCGAGCCCGGCCCTGGTAAGCCGCAGTTCGTAGACGCGGCCGTCATCGGCAGCGCGGTCGCGTTCGACGAGTTTCTGGGCGATGAGAGGGGTGAGCGTCTGGACCAGCGTCGGCGGTTCGATGCGCAGCCGCCGGGCGAGCGCGATCTGGCTGATGCCGGGGTAACGGCGGATCAGCAGCAGCACACCACCCTGTACAGGCGTGACAGCAAGCGAGCGGACCCTGAACCAGTTCTGCCAATGGCTGCCGAACAGCGACTGCAGGCGGCGGATGCGGATGCCGACAACACCGTCGAGAAGGACGGCACGGCCATCCTCCCCCTCAGGCGTATTCGGTTCCGAACTCATTTCCTGCCCCAGTTGCCATAGACCTTCACGTCCATCGAGCCGATGCCTTCGAACGTGCCGTGCATCACATCGCCGGGGGCGATCGGGGCGACGCCTTCCGGCGTGCCGGTCATGATGATGTCGCCCGGGTAGAGCGTATACGCCTTGCTGGCAAATTCGATCAGCTTCTGGACGTTGAAGATCAGCATGTTGGTGTTCGACTTCTGGCGGCTCTCGCCGCCGATCGTCAGTTCGAAATCGAGATTGTTCGGATTCGGGATCTCGTCCGCGGTCACCACATAGGGGCCGAGCACGCTGAACGTATCGAGCGACTTGCGGTAGCTGCGCTCTTCCGGGCCGCGGATGGTGATGTCGTAACAGATCGCATAACCGGCGACGTAATCCAGCGCATCCGCCTCCGAGACGCGAAACGCCTTTTTACCGATGATGACGGCAAGTTCGATCTCGTGGTCGGTGCGGCGGTCGGCCCAGTCGACGACGACGCCTTCCGAGGGGCCGATCAGCGAACTCACCGCCTTCAGGAACACGCCGGCCTCGGCGATCGGCTTGATCTTCATGCCGTGATGCAGCTGGTCGCTGTCCAGCACTTCGTCGAGATGGAGCCGGTAGTTGACCGGCGCGCCGACGATCTTGCCGGGATTGGCGATCGGGCTCAGAAGCGCGACATCGGCCAGCGGCTTCGACGGCGCGGTCTTGGCCATCTCTTCCATCACCGGCAGCAACTCGGCGAAATGCGCCATGAACTGGTCGCCATGCGGGAAGGGGTAACGGTAGTTCGGCAGGCGGTCGAGGACGCTGGTGACGTCCTTCACCTGATCGCCGACGACCACGCCGAGACGATTATCGTCATAGCGGCAAAAACGCATGATCTCTCTCCCTGATCCTGGTGTTCGCTCAGACGCGGGTGCGGTCTTCGCGGAAATAACCAAGCTTCTCCTGGGCCACGCGGTCGGAGAAGCAGAATACGACGACATCCTCGTTCGCCTTGAACGAGCGCCACGACCAGCCGGGCACGACGATCACGTCCTTCGGTCCGAAGTCGAAGGTTTTCGCGCCTATGGTGATCGAACCCGTGCCTTCGGCGATGCACATGACGATATGGTCCGTCGAACGGATCTTCGCCGTCTCCATGCCCTTCGGGAAATGGCTGAGCCAGGCGGACATGGTCGGCATCGTCCAGCCGCCGTCGACCGGATTGGCATAACGAAGCGTGGTACCGATATGGGTATCGACCGCTTCGCCGCGCGAGGCTCGATAAAGCGCCTCGCGGCTGCGTTCATAGGGATAGTTGAAGATCGGCGTCGTCCGGCCATAGGGGCTGGTGCCGCCGATCGGCAGCATGCCGGAGCCGAAACGGGCAAGCGAGTCACCCTCCGGCCGAAGGAGTTCCTGTTCGGTGTCGTTGGAATCCTCGCGGAACACGGCTTCGAAGAAAGCGATCATCGGCACGTCGAGACCGTCCAGCCAGGCGGCCGGGTCTGTGCCGTCATTGCCGTGGTCATGCCAGGCCCAGACGGGAGTGATGACGAAATCGCCGAACGCCATGCGGGTGCGCTCGCCTCCGACAGTCGTATAGGCGCCTGAGCCTTCCAGCATGAAGCGCAGAGCAGAAGGCGTATGACGGTGGGCGGGCGCCACTTCGCCCGGCATGATGATCTGGATTCCGGCATAGAGCGTCGAGGTGGCGCGCGACTGGGCCGGGAAAGCAGGGTTTTCGAGGATCAGCACCCGGCGCTCGGCCTCTTCCGCAGTGAGCAGGCTGCCGGATTCGAGGATCAGCGGGCGGATATCGTCGTAACGCCAGCGATGCGCCTGTGCCTTGGAGGTTGGCTCCGGAGGCAGCATGCCCTTCATCACTTCCCAGAGGGGCGCCATGTTGTGAGGCCTGATCCGGGCGTAAAACTCCTCCCGTTTCGCAACGGTGGCTGCATCGATCTCGTGCATGAAATCTTCCTCCTTGGCTCCTCCAGCCATGGATCGTAAGGTATACTAATTATTTTGAGGGCGTCAATTGTTTGGCAGGCACCGAAGGAAACTGGTTTTCCCTCTCGGAGGTCAGCAACGCAGCCACCCTGGGGTCTTCAAGGGACGAAGAGGGACAGGTGATCTTAAATCTCCTCCCTTGTGGAGCGAGGGCCAGCATGCGGGAGGGTTTTCTTGCAGAGAATGAAGGTTCCCGCCTTAATTGATCACCGCCCCGCGCTACTTTTCGCCCGCGTCGGCTTAGGCGTCGCCGGCGGTGTAACGTCGTCCTCTCTCTTCGTACCCCGGCCCGGCGCGCCCAGCCGTTCGGAAAGCCGGTGGGCGGCGGCCAGCAGGGCTTCGATGGTTGGCTTCTTGCGGGGGCCGGCGAGCTGTTTGTCCGAGCCGAGTACGGTCATGGTCGCGACGATCCGGCCGCTATAGTCGAAGACGGGTGCCGCGATGGCCGCGAAACTTGAGTTGATGCTGTTGACGGTCATCGCATGCCCCTGCTTGCGCACGGTCTCGATGATGTTCTGGATGTCCTTGGCGGTTGTGATGCGCGGCGCAAGCGAGGCCTTGTCGTCCGCCGCATCCCGCTTGGCTGCGGCGATCTCGTCCTGGCGCACCGCCATGGTCTCGCTCTCGTCGAGATAACTGAGGAAGACCTGACCGGTCGCCGAGGTCAGAAGCGGGAGCACGTAGCCGAGGCGCACGGCAAGCGACCCCTGCCGCTCGCCATCCACCTTGGAGACGATGCCCGGGCCGCGATCGCCCCAGAGGGAAAGATAGGTGGCGAAACCGGCGGTGCGCTGCAGTGCTGCGAGTTCCTCACGCGCGAATTCGACCACATCGAGCTGGCGGATAGCCGACAGGCCGAGCTGGATCGCGAAACGGCCAAGCCCGTAATGGCCTGTGACCGGATCCTGGAAGGCCACGCCTTCCTTGACGAAACTGACGAGATAGAGATGCGCCTTGCTGGGCGGCATGCCGGCTGCGGCGGCGATATCGCGTAGCGGCAGCGGTCCGTTGGCCGCTTCCATCGCGCGGATGACCTGAAAGCCGACCTCGATCGACTGAATGCGGCGCTGGGTCCACTCCTCCGGCGCCTTGGCCTTATCTGACGGCATCCTAAATCCCCTGTGTTCCCAGACAATTATATTTATATTTGCAGCGGGTCGAGCCTACTTTAAGCGTAGTTTTCCACAGCCCGGAAGGCGGCGGCGAGGTCGTTCGCATCGAGCATCCGCTCCTGGTTGATCAGCAAGGGGCTTTTTGCGCATCGGGCGGCAAGACTGTCGATCGCCGCCTCGCCGACTTCCGGCAGACCGAGCGCAGAAAGCCGGCGCGGCATGCCGATCTCGTCATAGAAGGCAAACAGCGTCTCGAGCTCGTCTTCCGGGCGGCCCTCGGCGACGGCCTGCACCAGCGTGCCATAGGCGGCATGTTCGCCATGCAGGGAGTGTTTCCGAACCGGCTCGATCGCGCCGAGTTCGGTCGCAACGGCATGGGCGACGGAGAGACCGGTATTTTCGAAGGCGACGGCGCTGAGCCAGAGGATCGCTTCGACGACGGCTTCGAGATCCGGCGTCACCTCTCCGGTACCGGCCACCCGCATGGCGCCCGGCGCGTGTTCGAGCAACATGCGGTAGCAGATATCGCCGAGCATCACGCCTGTCTTCAGTGGCCGCGTGCCCTGCTTGGAAAGGCCCGTGCCCTTCCAGGCGCCTTCCGTCTCGAATTTCGCTGTCAGCGCATCGCCGATGCCGCCGAGCAGCAGCCGGGCAGGGGCCTTTGCGATGATCGCCGTATCGACGATCACGAAGGCGGGGTTCTCGTCCATCTGCTCGACAGCGATCATCATGTGCTGGTCGTCGTAGATGACGATGCCGCGGGTCGACGGCGCATCCGTGGAGGCGACCGTCGGCACGCTGATGAAGGGCAGGCCGGTGCGGCGCGAGACACCCTTGGCGACATCCAGAGTGCGGCCGCCGCCGATGCCGACCACCACTTCACCGCCCTTGGCGCGCGCCAGTTCGGCCAATCGGTCCATCTCCTTGTGGGTGACGTCCGCATCGAAGGGGATGACGGTCGGTGAAATGTCCTGCCGGCTCAGCGTTTCGAACAGATCCCTTTCGACAAGGGGAAGCACGGCCGAATCGCAGATCGCCACGACCGACCGGCCGAGGGTCGCTGACTTTTCTCCAAGCTGGCTGAGGGCTCCCGGGCCTTGGATGTAAAAGGCCGGCGCCCGGAATATACGTGTCATGCCTCCCCCGGACCGCTACAACGCCGAATGCCGTACAACATTATCAAAGAAATGGCGGTTTGCTAAGGTCGTACGGAGAGGGAGGCTTTACGGCCTGAAAATCAGACAAGATCGGAGAGATAGGTGTTTTCCGCCCGCGACTGGAGGTAGGCGGCGGGATCAACCTCGGCGATGATCAGGGTCTCGCCCTCGGCGGGCGCTTCCGCAATCAGCTTGCCGTCCGGCGCCGCAATCCTGGACAGGCCGGCATAGGAAAACAGGCCGTCGGCGCCGCTGTGATTGATATAGGCGACAAAAACCTGGTTCTCGAAGGCGCGGACCTGGATCATGTGCTCGGCGATGAAGGCCCCGGACCAGCCGGTCGGCAGCGCCGTCGGCACGACGACGAGATCGGCGCCGCCCTTCGCCAGCTGCCGGACGTTTTCCGGAAACTCGACATCGTAGCAGATCAGGAAACCCAGCCTGATGCCCTCGTGCGTCACGAAGACCTGGCGGCGGTCTTCCTGAGTGAACCATTTGCGCTCGTAGGGACCGTAGAGATTGCATTTGCGGTAAACCGCCGTCTGGCCCCTGCCGTCGGTGAAGAAGGCACTGTTGAAGGTGTTTTCGAAGGTCTGTTCGGCGAAGCCTGCGACGATCGCCAGGCCATGTTTCGCGGCGATCTCCGACAACCGGTCAGTTACCGGGCCGTGTGCGGGCGTGGCGAGATCGGGAAACTTTTCCGCCGCGCCATAACCGGTCAGCGCCAGTTCCGGGGCGATCAGCAGAGCGGCGCCCTTGGCAACGGCCTGTTCGGCCGCCGCTTCGATCTTGGCAAGATTGGCCTCGATGTCACCGACGACAGGCTGCATCTGAAAACCGGCGATCTTCATGGGCTAATTCCCTTAACGCTCGTCCGACATGGCCCCGAGCAGTTTCGGCAGGTCGCCGAAGCGCGCCACCAGACCGAAGACGACCGCCGCGATCACCAGGAACAGCACCGTCACCGCGGCCATGGTCGGCGTGTAGCCGTAGCGCAGCGCGTTGAAGATCTTGATCGGCAGGGTTTCCACGGTGAAGCCGACGGTCATGTAGGCAACGATATACTCGTTCAGCGACAGAACGAAGGCGAAGGCGTAACCGGAGACGAGATAGGGCAGGATCAGCGGCAGCACGACGGTGCGGAACACCACCCGGTCGTCTGCTCCCATGGTGGCGGCCGCTTCCACCAGCGAGCGGTCGATCGCCGAAAAGCCGAGCGACAGGGTCACCAGCGGCAGGGTGACGAAGAAGATGCCGTGGCTGATCACCGCCGTCCAGGCCTGGCCGTAGAAGCCGGTCGTCGCCCAGAAGGTGAGAAGCCCGAGTGCCGTGATCACCGGCGGCAAGGTGAAGGGCGCAACGCCGAGAAGCTGAAAAATGTTCGCCCAGGGCGCGATGCGCCGCCACAAAAACCAGGCGAGCGGCAGGGCGATCAGCAGGGCCAGCAAGGCCGAGGAGGCGGCAAGCGTCAGCGAGGCGATCAGCGCATTGCGCCATTCGGCATTGGTGAAAATCTGGCCGTACCAAGAGAGCGAGAAACCCTGCGGCGGGAAGGCGAGCGTCTGGCGCGCATTGATCGAGACGCCGGCGACGACGATCAGCGGCAAAGCCAGGAACAGGCCGACGACGACGAAGAACAGGCGACGGAGTGCGGTCATTTTGCCTGCCTCTGCTGTCCGGCATAAAGCGCCAGGCCCACCAGCGCCAGCGACACGAGAACAAGAAAAACAGCCATGGCGGCTGCGAACGGCATGTTCGACTGGTAGATCGCCTGGTCGGTGATCAGCACCGAGAGTGTCCAGTGCTGCGGCCTGCCGAGAAGCTGCGGCAGCAGGTAGGAGCCAAGCGCGAAGATGAACACCATGATCAGCGTCGCCAGGATGGTGTTGCGCAGGGCCGGCACCACGACGGTTAAGAAGGCCTTGACCGGCGAAGCGCCGAGCGTGCGCGCCGCTTCGGTCAGCGTCGGGTCGAGGCGCACCAGCGCCGGATAGAGGACGAGCACCGTGTAGGGGAAGGCCTGGTAGGTCATGGCGGTCATGACCGCGCCGAAACTCGGGGTCAGCGCCTGGGCTTGTGCCATCAGCCCCAGCCAGACGAACAGGTTGGTGATGCCGGCGGTGCGGGAAAACAGCGTCGACCAGGCAAAGCCGATCATCACTTCCGACAGCGACAGGATGGAGAGCAATGCCACCAGCCAGACGATCTGGATCTTTCGCGCCGAGCGGGAGAGCAGGTAGGTGAAGGGAATGCCGATCACCACGCAGGCGACGGCGACCGCGACGGCGAGGAACAGCGAGAAGCCCAGAACCTTGCCGAAGAACAGGCTGAGGAAACGGGCGTAATTGTCGAATACGAAGGCGGGCGTATAAAAGCCGCCTTGCTGCCGCTGGAAGAAGGATACGGCGATCATCGTGGCGAAGGGCACCACGAAGAACACGGTCAGCATGCCCGCGGGGAAGAAAAGCGGACCGTAATGGGCAAGACGCTGCGGCGGTTCGCGTCTCATCTCGCGAGCACCACGCTGGTGGCCGGATCGAGCCGGATACCGACACTCTGGCCGACCGAGACATCCGGCCGGTTGCGCGGCGAGCACACTGCGATCACCTGAGTGCCGCCCGCCTCCACGAAGGTTTCAATGGCGCCGCCCAGATCGCGGACGAAGGTGACGGTGCCGGAAATCGCACCATGGCCGGGGGCGGTCAGCTGCACATCTTCCGGCCGCACCGACAGCGTGCCTTTTGCCGCGCCCGTAGGGAGCGCGATGCCCTCGACCACTTCGCCGAGCACGCTGGCGCGGCCGGCGCCGTCGGGCACGACCGGCAGGAGGTTGGTCTGGCCGATGAAATCGGCCACGAAACTGTCGGCCGGGCGGCGGTAGATATCGACCGGCGGGGCCGCTTGGCGGATCTCGCCGCCGTTCATGACGACGACCGTATCGGCCATGGTCATCGCCTCCCGCTGATCATGGGTGACGACGATGGTGGTGATGCCGAGCCGCTGCTGCAGTTGCCGCAATTCCACCTGCATTGCTTCGCGCAGTTTCGCGTCGAGCGCCGAGAGCGGCTCGTCGAGCAGGAAAAGCTTTGGCGAGATCGCAAGCGCGCGGGCGATCGCCACGCGCTGCCGCTGGCCGCCGGAGAGTTTTGCCACGGAGCGGTCGGCAAAGCCCGGCAGATGGATCATCGCCAGCAGTTCGTCGATACGCTTCTTCTGCACGTCTTTCGCGACACCGCGGATCCGCAGCGAATAGGCGATGTTCTCGCCGACCGTCAGATGCGGGAAAAGCGCCAGCGACTGGAAGACCATGCCAAGGTCGCGCTTGTGGGTCGGCACCTTGGTGATATCGGCGCCGGCGAGCTCGATCGAACCGCCGGTCGGCAGGTCGAGGCCGGCAATCATCCGCATCAGCGTGGTCTTGCCGCAGCCGGAGGGCCCGAGCAGGCAGACGAACGTGCCGTCGGGCACCGACAGGCTCACGTCGTTGACGGCGGTGAAGGTGCCGAACTGCTTCGTCACGTGGCTGAGGTTCAATCCGGACATTCGGTCTCCACGCTTCTTGGCGGGGCTAGTGCCCCTCATCCGGCTGCCGCCACCTTCTCCCCGCTCGCGGGGAGAAGGAATATGCCGCACCGTCTTGGTTATCGCAAACTTGGCGTTGGGCACGTCCCCTCTCCCCGCGAGCGGGGAGAGGGNNGAGGGTTAGGGTGAGGGGCGGCCTTTGAACGCCAATCTATGATCAACCCGCGATCATCTCCGTCCACTTCTGGTTCAGGAAGTCGGACTTGGTCTGGTAGAGATCGTAGCGGGGGATGATCGGATCGATGTCCGAGGAGACCGAAGCGAATTCTTCCGCCGTGAGGTCGAGCAGGTCACGCTTGACGGTCGGCGAGGTGCCGACCTTGCGCGACAGGGTCGCCTGGATCGCCGGCTGGCACATGTAGTTGATGAAGGTATGCGCTTCCTCTGTCTTCTTCGAAGCGCGCGACAGCGCCCAGCAGCCGCTATCCTGGATGCCGCCTTCTTTCGGGAAGGTCGAGCGCACCGGGCTGCCCTGCGAGGCGGCAAGGCCGGTGACGTCGTGGTAATACTGGCCCATCGGGATTTCGCCCGACTTCAGCGCCTGTTCGAACTGGGCCTCGTCACGATACCAAAGACGGACGTTCGGCTTCACTTCCGAGAGCTTTTCGAGCGCCTTGACGATGCCTTCCTCGGTGTCGAGCGCCTTGGTGCCGCCCATAAAGGTCTTGGCGGTCACTTCCAGCAGGAAGGAGTTGGAAACGAGCGCGAGCAGACCGAGCTTGTCGGCATTCGCCTTGTCCCACAGGGCGGCCCAGGAGGTCGGGGCTTCCTTGTAGACCTGCGTATTGGTCACCAGCGTGATGTACCAGGAGACGGCGCCGATGCCGGCGACCTTGCCGTCTGGATACTTGTTGACGAAACGCTCGATGAGGTTCTTCGAGTTCGGGATCTTGCCGAGATCGAGCGGCGCCCAGAGATTGGTCGACTGGCCCTTCAGCATCGCGACCTGCGACATCATCGAGATGTCGGCTGGGGCGGCACCTGCCTTGGCGGCCTGTTCGAGTTGTACCAGCCAGGCTTCGCCGGTCGGCTCGGCGACGGATTCGATGGCGATGCCGGTCGCCTTGGTGAAGTCCGGGAAGATGTTCTTGTCGAACGAATCCTTGAAGAAGCCGCCATAGACGCCGACCTTGAGCGACTTGTCCTGGGCACGCAGCACCGAGGGCATGGCCAGCATGGAAGCGCCTGCCAGGCCGGCACCGAGCACGCTCCGCCGGCCGAGTTTGGCGTTCAGAATGTCACGCATGATTTTCTCCTTTGTTTTTTAGGCCTACCGGTTCTTCGCCGGCTGGCGCGTTCCCTTGTTGTCTGCAGTTTATGTCAGTCGCGGCCCTTCACGGAAGGGCTGAAGACCATCAGGCTCAAAATTTCGAACAATATCTGGGCGCCCGCATGGGCGGTGTTGTTGGTCGCGTCATATTGCGGCGCGACCTCGACCACGTCGCCGCCGACGATGTTGATGCCCTTGAGGCCGCGGATCAGTTCGAGCACTTCGCGGGTGGTGAGACCGCCGATCTCCGGCGTGCCGGTACCGGGTGCAAAACTCGGATCAAGGCTGTCGATGTCGAAGGAGACATAGGTGGGGCCATCGCCGACGATCTTCTTCGCCTTCTCGATGATAGCCGGAATGCCCATGCCGGTCACTTCCTCCGCGTGGATGACGGTCATGCCGGATTCGTAGGAGAACTCCCAGAGATATTCGGCCGCGCCACGGATGCCGATCTGGATCGTCCGGGTCGGGTCGAGCACACCGTCCAGCACCGCGTTGCGGAACGGCCCGCCATGGTGGAACTTGGTCTCGTCGAAAAAGCCGCTCGTGTCGCAATGGGCGTCGATATGGATCATGCCCACCGGCCGCTTCTTGCCGACCGCCTTCAGGATCGGATGGGTGATCGAGTGGTCGCCGCCGACCGACAGCGGCAGCACGCCTGCATCGACGATCTGGCCCACGCGCTTTTCGATGTCGTCATGGCTCATTTCCAGCCGGTAGCGGCTGCGGAAGGCCACGTCGCCGATATCGGCTACCCGCAGTTCATGGGTTGGCGCGCATTCCATCACATGGTTATAGGGGCCGACGCGCTCGATGGCGCGCAATGCCCGCGGCCCGAAGCGCGAGCCCGGCCGGTTGGTAACGCCGAGATCCATCGGCATGCCGATCATCGCCACTTGCAGGTCGCCGAAATCCGGGTTTTCCGCGGGGAGCGGCCTGTAGGGCGCATCAAGGAGCGTCGGAATTCCGGCGTAGGGTGCAACGCGGGTGCCGGATTTGTCGAAGATCTTCTCGCCGACCTTTTTAAATTTCGGATCGAAGATCTCGCCGCCGGGGCTGTCGAGATATTTTGCGCGCAGTTCGCCGAGCTTCTTCGCGTCGAATGTCATGATCGCCTCACCTGTCTGCAGAATTGCTTGCGTGCAGCCTAATTTTTGTTCCGCCGGGCTTCCCGCCCTTGTTTTCATCATTATCCGTCAGGTGCGGGTGGAAAAGCAATTGAGATTGTTCTAGCTGTCGTTGTGAGAAAAATTCACACTTAAGATCAATCCAACGATTGATCTGGGGATCAAGATGAGCAACCGCCTGCCACCCCTCAACCCGTTGCGCGCCTTCGAGGCGACGGCCCGTCGTGGCTCGGTTTCGGCTGCTGCACGCGAGCTCAATGTCACCCACGGCGCGGTCAGCCACCAGATCAAGGCGCTCGAGGGGTCGCTGAAGGTCTCCCTGTTCGAGCGGGGCGCCAAACGACTGAAGCTCACCTCGGAGGGTGCGCTCCTCCTGCCCGCAGTCAGCCAGGCCTTCGGCGAGATTGCCGCCGCGACCGCCCAGATGAAACGCCCGGCGACATCCGGCGAGCTGTCGATCACCTGCGTGCCGGCGCTTCTCTCCTTTTGGATCGTGCCGCGCCTCAATTCCTTCACCGAGCAGTTTCCGGGCGTGCGGCTGAAGCTTTCCGCTTCCAACGATCCCGCCGTGCTGCATTCCTCGGATGTCGATGTCGCCGTCCTTTATGGCGACGGCAATTGGCCGGATGCCTGGACGCGGCTCTGGAGCAACCTGCAGCTTTTCCCCGTCGCCAGCCCCACGCTGCTCAACAGCCGGCCGCTGCGCTCAGTGCGTGATCTGGAAGATCATATCCTCCTGCATGGCGATGCGGACGGGCGGGAATGGAACACCTGGCTTTCCGCAGCGGACGCCGTCGACCTGCCGCGCCGGCAGCAATATTTCATGGGCGACGCCCGGTTTTCGACGGAGGCGGCGCTGCACGGGCAGGGGATAGCGCTCGGCGACACGATCACAGCCAGCAAATTGATCGCGCGCGGCGAACTGGTCGTACCGTTCGACCTCAGCGTACCGGCCAATGACGCCTTTTACGTCGCCTGCCGTGCGGCCATGCGTTCGGCGCCGATCGTGCGGGTGTTCATCGACTGGCTGTTTGCCTCCCTGGAGGCCGATCAGCTGGCCGAACCGCATACTTCCGCCCGCACCCTGTTGCGCAGCCGCCGCGCCTGATATTTGTCGTCACATCCATTATGCCGGCGACACGAGAACCATGGTTTACCTCGCCGGAGAACCCGGTTAAGCGGTTCTAAAACTTGCCGCTGTTGCTCATCTATTGATTTTCACAGAGTGTCCGATGCTTCGCCGTTTCTTCGCCTATTATCGTCCCTATCGCGGCCTGTTCATCCTCGATTTCGGCTGCGCGATTGTTTCCGGCGTGCTCGAACTCGGCTTTCCGATGGCGGTGAAGCTGTTCGTCGACCGACTGCTGCTCAGCCAGGAATGGCTACTGATCCTGCTCGCCTCGGCAGCACTTCTGGTCATCTATGCGATCAATACCGGCCTGATGGCGATCGTCACCTATTGGGGCCACATGCTCGGCATCAATATCGAGACGGATATGCGCCGCGCCGCCTTCAATCACCTGCAGAAACTTTCGTTCAGCTATTTCGACAACCAGAAGACCGGTCATATCGTCGGACGGCTCACCAAGGACCTGGAAGAGATCGGCGAGGTCGCCCATCACGGGCCGGAAGACCTGTTCATCGCCATCATGACTTTCATCGGTGCGCTTGCCCTGATGTTCTCGGTCAACTGGCAGCTGGCGCTGATCACCGCCGTCGTCGTTCCACTGACGGCCTGGGTCACCAGCCATTTCGGCGGCCGCATGACCCATAATTTCCGTCGGCTGTTCCAGCGCGTGGGGGATTTCAACGCCCGCATCGAGGAGAATGTCGGCGGCATCCGCGTCGTGCAGGCCTTCGCCAACGAAAGCCACGAACGCAAGCTTTTCGAACAGGACAACCAGAACTACCGGCGCGTCAAGCTCGAGGCCTACAAGCTGATGGCGGCGAGCAGTTCGCTCAGCTACATGAGCATGCGGCTGACCCAGATGGTGGTGATGATCGCCGGCGCCTATTTCGTGCTTTCGGGCGACCTGACCGCCGGCGGGTTCATCGGCTTCCTGCTTCTGGTCGGCGTGTTCTTCCGCCCCGTGGAGAAGATCAACTCGGTGATCGAGACCTATCCGAAGGGCATTGCCGGTTTCCGCCGCTTCACCGAACTGATCGACACGGAGCCGGATATCGCCGATGCGCCTGACGCGGTCGACGTCGATCACCTCAAGGGCGAGATCGCCTATGAGAACGTCTCCTTCGGTTACAGCCCGGACAAGCCCGTGCTCCAAAACGTCAACCTCTCGATCCGTGCCGGCGAAACGATCGCTTTCGTCGGCCCCTCGGGTGCCGGCAAGACGACGATCTGTTCGCTCCTACCGCGGTTCTACGAGATCGGTGGCGGGAACATCACGATCGACGGCATCGATATCCGCAGGATGACCAAGGTATCGCTGCGCCAGCAGATCGGCATCGTCCAGCAGGACGTCTTCCTGTTCGGCGGCACGATCCGCGAAAACATCGCCTACGGTCGCCTCGGTGCGAGCGAAGCCGATATTCTAGAGGCGGCACGCCGTGCCCGGCTGGAAGAAATGCTCACCGGCCTGCCGGAAGGTCTTGATACGGTGATCGGCGAGCGCGGCGTCAAGCTGTCGGGTGGCCAGAAGCAGCGCGTCGCGATCGCCCGCATGTTCCTCAAGAACCCGCCGATCCTGATCCTGGACGAGGCGACCTCGGCGCTCGATACGGAGACGGAGCGCGCCATTCAGCGCTCGCTCGCCGAACTCTCGCAGGGCCGCACCACCCTGATCATCGCGCACCGCCTCGCCACAATAAAGGGCGCCGATCGCATCGTCGTCATCGACGGCCACGGCATCCTCGAACAGGGCACGCACCAGGACCTGATCGCCAGGCGCGGCGCCTATACCCGACTGCACGCGGCGCAGGTGGGGATGATGTGATAATCTCTGCCGACTGATTCACGGCCGCCGGACCGCATGGAAACTTCGCTTTATCTTTCCGTCAAAACCTTTCTCGAAAGCTTCGGATACGAGGTGAAGGGGGAGGTCGGCGGTTGCGATCTGGTGGGGCTGAGCGAAGCGGATCCGCCGGTCGTCGTCATCTGCGAACTCAAGCTGACCTTTAATCTCGAACTGATCCTGCAGGCGGTCGACAGGGCAGGGGTTTCGGACGAGGTCTGGATCGCCGCCCGGGTTTCGGCAAGGGGGAGAGGGCGCGAGGCGGACAGGCGATATCGCGATCTCTGCCGCCGCCTCGGGATCGGCATGCTTGGCGTTTCGGATCAGGGCGAGGTGAGCGTTCTGGTCAGTTCCGTCTCGCCGATGCCCCGCACCAATCCGAAACGGCGGACCCGGCTTGTCAAGGAACATCGCAAGCGGCGCGGCGATCCGGCCGTCGGCGGCAGCACCAAGATCCCCGTCATGACCGCCTACCGGCAGCAGGCGCTCGCCTGCGCTTCGGCGCTTGCGGGCGGGCCGCTTCGTCCGCGCGATCTGAAAGAGGCGGCAGCCACCGCCGGCGCGATATTGCGGGCAAACTATTACGGCTGGTTCGAGCGTATCGACAAGGGTGTCTATGGGCTGACCGATATCGGACGGCAAGCACTGCAGCGTTGGCCGCAGGCAGCGCCGGACGAGACCGTGCCGGCTCGGCCGGTTGATCCGGGCAAATAATCGAACCCGCTGGGCAAAGTAGCCCCAGGTGATTTTTCAATGAAAAAGCCGCCTGCACGAAAAGGCGGGCGGCTTTTTGTCTCTATCTCGAGCGCAGGGCTTACGGCTGCGTGCCGGTGCCGCCGGTTGCGCCGCCAGCCGGCGGAGCTGCCGGGGTGGCGTTGTTGGCCGGCGGTGCTGCCGGGGTCATCGGAGCCGGAGACGACTTCGAATTGTCGGTTACCGGCGGATTGGTCGAAGACGTGGTCTGCGGGTCCGTCGAGGAACCGCCCATCTGCGACCATACGAATGCGCCGACCAGAATGACGGCGATCACGGCTACCCACGGCACCCACGAAGAGCTGCTACTGCTGCGGACTTCCGTTGCCCGGAGGTCCGGATCACGGGTCTCGAACTTTCTGTCATTGGGATCAAAAGTCATGATTGCTTCCTCCTTCTGCAGGCGGACAATGCCTCGATGCGCGTTTGGTTCCCGATTTCGTGAACGGCGGAGCCGATCTGTGCCGAATTAACGCGCAAATCTTTTGGCGCCCGCGACGCAGGCAACCACCGCAAGCGTCGCTGCGAACATGCCGAGGCTGACCTTTTCTCCCAGGAGTAAGGCGGCCAGCGTGAGGCTGAAAAAGGGTTGGAGAAGCTGCAACTGGCCCACACCGGCAATGCCGCCGAGCGCCAGCCCGCGATACCAGAAGACGAAGCCGATCAGCATGCTGAACAGCGAGACATAGGCGAGGCCGAACCAGGACGTGCTGCCGAGATCAGGAAGCAAGGACGGACGGACGGCGATCGACAGGGTGAGCATGACGGGCAGGGAGAGCACCAGCGCCCAGGAGATGACCTGCCAGCCGCCAAGCCTGCGCGACAGGCGCGCGCCTTCGGCATAGCCGAGCCCGCAGGCGACGATCGCCCCCAGCATCAGCAGATCGCCGACCGAGGAAGCGGCCTCTTCCTGAAACAGCGCGAAGCCGGCAACGATCGCACTGCCGACGCAGGAGAAAAACCAGAAGACGGGTCGCGGGCGCTCTCCGCCCCGGATTACTCCAAAGATCGCCGTCGCAAGCGGCAGGAGGCCGACAAATACGACCGAGTGCGCAGAAGTGATGTGCTTCAGCGCAAGGGCCGTCAGCAGCGGAAAGCCGATGACGACGCCGAGCGAGACGACCGCAAGCGGCAGAAGGTCGGACCGGGCTGGACGCTTTTCACGAAACGCCAGCAGCAGGCAAAGCGCCAACAGGCCGGCGATCGTGGCGCGTGCCACGGTCAGGAACAACGGATCGAAATCCGCGACGGCAATGCGGGTGGCGGGAAGCGATCCGCTGAAGATCAAAATGCCAACGAAACCGTTGATCCAGCCGCTTGCCGTATTGTTCATCGAAAACCTCCTGCATGTCCGGGCATTCCCCTTGGACGATGGTCCGCGCGCATTGCTTGGGCATTTTTCTCCTATCGGCCGAAAACCATGGCAGCGCCAGAGACAATGGAATACGATTTCAAGAAACTGTTATGGTCCAAGGAGCGGTACGGTGGATGCAAAAGCGGATCAGAAGGGCGGCGGCCAGCGCATCGGGATGGTCATGGCCGAAATTCGCAGCCGCATCGCGGGGCGCGGGCTGGTGCCCGGCGCCCGGCTGCCTTCGGTACGAGCCTTCGCCAAGGCGATGCATGTCTCGGCTTCGACGGTGGTGGAGGCGTATGAGCGGCTGGCGGCCGAGGGGTTGATACGCTCGCGGCCAGGGTCCGGTTTCTACGTGTCGAGCCCGCTGGCGCCGCTATCGCTTTCCGAGATCGGCCCGAAGCTGGACCGGGCAGTCGATCCGTTCTGGGTATCGCGCCAGGCACTGCAGGATGGCGATATCCTGAAGCCGGGCTGTGGCTGGCTGCCGTCCTCCTGGATGCCGGAGACGGCGATCCGGCGCGCCTTGCGCAGCCTGTCGCGCGGCGAGGGCCGGAACCTTTCGGACTACGGCACGCCGCTCGGTTCGCCGCAATTGCGGCAACTGCTCTCCCGCCGCATGGGCGAGCACGGCATATCGGCGGGGCCGGACCAGATCATCCTTTCCGATTCCGGCACCCAGGCGATCGACCTTCTCTGCCGTTTCCTGATCGAGCCTGGAGATGCGGTTCTGGTCGACGATCCCTGTTATTTCAATTTTCACGCCCTGCTGCGCGCCCATCGGGCAAAAATCATCGGCGTGCCCATGACCCAGGTCGGGCCGGATATCGAGGCTTTCGGCCGGGCGCTGGAGGAGCACAGGCCGCGGCTCTACATCACCAATTCGGGGATCCACAATCCGACCGGGGCGACGCTCTCCCCCGTCGTGGCGCACCGGCTTCTGAAACTTGCCGACCGCGCCGGCCTGACGATCATCGAGGACGATATCTTCGCCGATCTGGAACACGAGCCGGCGCCACGGCTTGCTGCGTTCGACGGGCTGGACCGCGTGGTGCATATCGGCAGTTTTTCGAAGACGCTGTCGGCCTCGGTGCGCTGCGGTTTCATCGCCGCCAAACCGGAATGGATCGAAGGTCTGGTCGACCTGCAGATCGCCACCAATTTCGGAACCGGGCGGCTGTCGTCCGAACTTGTCCTCACGCTTTTGACCGACGGCAGCTACCGCAAACACCTGGAAGAACTGCGCGTCCGCCTCTCCCGGACGATGGAGGCGACCACCATGCGGCTTGCATCGCTCGGTATCACGCCCTGGCTGCAGCCGCGGGCCGGCATGTTTCTGTGGTGCCGCCTGCCGGACGGGATAGAGGCGGCGGATGTGGCACGCGCCTGCCTTGCCGACAATATCGTGCTCGCCCCCGGCAACGTCTTCAGCCAGTCCGAAGAGGCCGGGGGCTTCCTGCGTTTCAACGTCGCACAGTCGCAGGACCCGCGGATCTTTCAGAGCCTCGAAAGGGCGCTCGGCCGTTTGCCTTGAAAGGCTCGACAGCCGTCAATCGAGCTTTGTCGCCGGAAATGAACGTTGCAGACGCGGAGCGGCTCTCCGCTCGCTCAATTCTGCGCCAGGGTCGTGCGCGGCCCGATCCAGTTGTGCCACTGCTCTTCCGAACCGTGGAACACGTTGAGGTCGATCTTGCCTTCGACGCCGTGCGACAGGCCGGAGCCGGAATATTGCCAGAACAGCCATTTGCGGCCCGGGTAGACCTTGGAAGGATGCTGGGCGACGGCGCGCAGCCAGAAGGGATAATTGAGGAGCTCGCCCGAGAGGTTGTCCTCGTAGAAATCCGGCGCCGTGTAAATGATGGGTCGCTGGCCGTAAAAGCGCTCCAGCTTGTCCATGAAGACCTGCATCTTTTCCAGCACGCGGGCGCGGGAGAGTTTCGCCTTGCAGTTCGATTCGCCGTTCCATTCGACGTCGATGACCGGCGGCAGCGCGTCCGGATCGCGCGGCACGTTGCGGATGAACCAGTCAGCCTGTTCGCCGGCGGTGCGGCACCAGTAGAAGAAGTGGTAGGCGCCGCGCTTGATGCCGGCCTCCTTGGCCCGGCGCCAATTGGTCTTGAACATCGGGTCGAGATGGTCGCCGCCATCAGTCGCCTTGATATAGGCGAAATTGGCGCCCTGCGTCCGGAGCTTCGCCCAGTCGATATCGCCCTGCCAGCGCGACACGTCGACGCCGTGCACCGCATAGCTTCTCGGCGAGACCCTGCCGAAATTGATCGGCTTGGCGTCCCGGAACTGGCGGCTGTAGATCTGCATGCGCCCTCTGCGGGGCGCCGGCCCCAGTTCAGGCCTGTCGGGCATCAGCATGGCGACCGGCCGTTCGGCGGGAAGCGGCATGCCGACGGTCGTTTCCCGCACGAAGGCTTGCGGCTCCGGCATGGGACCGGTCCAGGCGATATCCTGCTGTGGCGGTGCCTGCCGCTGGTGCGAGGGCGGCAGGGATGTCTCCTGTTGGCTGATCCGCGAGGTCTTGCCGATGCCGACCGACGGGACGGGGGCGGCGGGCAGGTCGACGGAGCCCGTCTTTTCCTGCGTTGCGACGCCGGCTGCCAGTTCTTCCGGGCCGGATGTCGAGGCGCAGCCCGCCAAGGCGAAGCAGGTGACGAGGAGTGCTGGTACAGCCGAAAAACGCATTTGAGAACCCGTACGCAAAACAACAAAGACGGCTGCCCCTTGCCGTCGAGAACCCCTGAGCGGAATTGCTAACGGAAAATTACCAAAAAATGCTGAATCCAATCTTTACGCGGCGTGATGTTCTGAAATCAGTCGCGCGGCGTGATCAACCGCGCCGGATTTCCGACAACCGTGGCGCCCGGCGGCACGTCTCGCGTCACCACCGAGCCAGCCCCGATGATCGCCCCGTCGCCGATCGTGACGCCGCCGAGGACGATTGCCCCGCCACCCACCCAGACATCGGCGCCGATGCTGATCGGGCGGGCAATTTCCAGGCCTTCGGCGCGCAGCACAGGGTCGCGGTGGTGATCCGCGCAATAGAGCTGCACGCCCGGCCCCAGCATCGAGCGGGCGCCGATCCTGACCGGCGCGGTATCGAGTATGGTGCAGCCGGCATTCAGGTAGACGCCTTGCCCAAGAAAGACATTGAAGCCGTAGGCGCAATGGAAGGGGGCCTCCAGAAAGGCTTCGGATGCGGCGCCGAACAGCGTGTGCAGATAGGGCGACATCGCGCCGCGCTCGGTGGGCGGCATGGTGTTGTGGGAATGGACGGCAATCCGAGCCTTGTCGCGGAGCGCATCGAGTTCCGGATCAAGGCAGCAATACCATTCGCCGGCCGCCATCTTTTCACGCTCGCTTGCCATCTTTCCTCCTCTTAAATTACTCGTTGGCATTTCAACGTTTGGCCCCGGCCTTGATCCGCGCCGTTTCGCGCCGGGCAACACTTTCCGCCGGCCACATCGCCTTGGAACTGTAATAGTTCTCGAAGACATTGGCCCCTTCGGGCAGCCCCACCCAGGCGACTTTCGAGCGGGTGAAGATATGCACGTCCGGGGAAAATTCCGCACGCCTTTCCAGCGTCTGGACCCGAACGAACAGCATCCATCCGCGCCGGCCGTAATCGCTCCACAGTGCCGTCTGGCACTCTGGGCATCGGTAGATGTCGTGAGGCAGGCCGCTGTCGGTGTTCATGACCACCGCGACCGGCTCTCCCTCGACGATTTCCACCCGGTCGGTTTCGATCAGGGCATTGATGGCGAATGCGCCGCCTGTCTGCTGCTGGCAATCGGTGCAATGGCAGCAATGGATGAACATCGGCCGTCCATGCATGCGATAGCGGACCTTGCCGCAGAAGCAGCCGCCCTCGAATATCTCGCTCATCTCCCGCCCGGGCTCCCTCACGGTTACTGACGTCGAATATGAAATATTGCTCAATGCTCCCGCAATGCAAAATGAAGAAGACGAGATCGACGTGTTCTGCTTTAACTCCGGCAGTAACGATATGAGCAGGATCAACGCATGACGAAAGAGCGGATTGGTGTCGTCGGCCTCGGCCGGATGGGCAGCGCCATGGCGGGACGCCTCGCAGCCCAAGGCCTTGCCGTCACGGGATGGACCCGCAGTGGCCTTTCCGCGGACAAGGCTGCGGCCCTCGGGATCGCCGCCTCGCTCGATCTGGCGGCACTTCTCGAAGCCTCGGATATCGTCATTCTGGCGCTGCTCGATGACGAAGCCGTGCGCGCGACGCTCCATGAACTCGCCGCCGCCGATCCGGCCGGCAAGCTCATCGTCGATACCAGTACGGTCAGCCCCGAGACGCTGCGCGCCCACGAAAGCGCGATGGCCGAAGCGGATGCCGCCCTGCTCGATGCGCCGGTTTCCGGTGGACCGGAAATGCTGCTGTCCGGCACGGTCGGTCTTTATATCGGCGGCGCGGAGAAGGATTTTCGGCGCTTCCTGCCGGTCGCAGAGGTTCTTTCCAACCGCATCCATCACGTCGGCAAGCTGGGCGACGGCGCATCCGCAAAGCTCGTCAACAATATGATGCTGATGGGTCTCTGGCAGATCATGAAGGAGGCCATCGAACTTGGCGGCAAGGCCGGGCTCGGTCGCGACAAGATGATCGAGATCCTGTCGGGCAGTCCGGCTGCGAGCCCGGCCATGCGGTCGCGGCTTCCGGTCGTTCTTGGCGAGACGGAGGCGGTCGGGTTTCCGGTCTCCGGCGTGTTGAAGGACATGGGCGTGGTCCTCGAACTCGCGGGGCATCTCGGCGTTGCCACGCCGGCGATCGAGGCGGCGCGTGCGAGCTTCAGGAACGCCGCGGCACTTGGTTACGGCGAGGCCGATCTTGGCACCGTTGTGCGGCTGGCGCTTGAGGGAAAAGGCTGAACCCGGGAGCGGCCCAGCCTTCTCGAAACTTAGAACGTGCGGCCGAGGCGGGCGTCGACCGAGTGGCTGTTGCCACCGCGTACCGCAAAGAACAGGAAGATCGCCGCCCAGAGAATGGATTTCTCGGCGCCGGCGAGACCCTGGTTTTGGGCGATGCCGTGGAAATAGACGGTGACCAGCAGAACGATCATTGCCGCGAACGAGGCGGGGCGGGTGAAGAGGCCGATGGCGACGAGAATGCCGCCGAAGAATTCCGTGGCCGAGAGCAGAGGCGACCAGAAGACACCCGGATAGAAACCGAGGCTTTCGACCATGCCCACCGCACCGAAGGGATTGGTGATCTTGCCGAAACCGTGCGTGACCAGCAATACGCCGGCCGCGACCCGCAGGATCGTCTCGACGATCTCGTGGGTGGAGGTGTAGACAGGGGCGAGCGCCGGAATGATCAGGCGGGAGCGGGTGGTGGATTGAAGAGCCATGGAACCTCTTTTCGATGAAAACGATGCGACCATCGTCGCTGCAGCTCCAAATTGACGTTCACGCCATGTCTGTCGAGATGCGCGCGTTCAAAAACTTGACCGTTCCGGTTGACATTATTGTGAGACGGAATTGACCCGAGCCGAAGGCAAAACATGATGGAAAAACCGCGCATTACGATTCTTTACTGCATCCAGTGCAACTGGCTGCTGCGCGCCGGATGGATGGCGCAGGAGCTGCTGCAGACTTTTAGCGACGCGCTGGGCGAGGTGGCGCTGATTCCTGGCACCGGCGGCAATTTCGAGATCCAGGTGAACGGAACGCTCATCTGGGAGCGCAAGCGGGATGGCGGTTTTCCCGGCCCGAAGGAGCTGAAACAACGGGTGCGCGACGTGATCGATCCGGATCGCGACCTTGGCCATGTGGATCGCAAGGCGTCCGAAACTGGCGAGAACTGAGACTGCGCATGACGGATCCGTGAAGGTTTTTTGGCGACTGACACGGAAACTTCAAAAAGCCTGTTGACAGGGGAAGGTCACACCCGTACATGGCTCTCCGTCGCCCAGATGGCGGAATTGGTAGACGCGCCAGCTTCAGGTGCTGGTACCCGAAAGGGTGTGGAGGTTCGAGTCCTCTTCTGGGCACCATTCCATTTTCAAGCATTGATTATGCTTGATTTTTTCCGAAATTGTCTCGCTTCCCACAGCTTTGTCTGTGCGGGACAACTTCGTTTTCGGTTTATTCCAATCTTAATTTAAGGACGGCGCCGGCCCGCTCCGGGGGTTTCTCCATCAGGCATGAAACGTGAGCTTTCTTGCCCTCGTTTTCCTGCATACTCAGCATAAAAACAGCTCTTTCCGTCCACGCCTGTCGGGGCGGCATGCCCGTCGCAGTCAGGCAAGGACCGAATGGTGGACGTCTGGGCAAGCTGCCCTAGGTAGGGCGACAACACCGGAGGCCCGATCATGGATTTCATCTATGCGCCCGCCCTCGTCGGCGGATCGATCATTCTCGGAATTATGCTCATCTACTTTGCCCTGAGGTAGAGTGTCGCTCCGCTCCCCACAGTCCAGCTGCTCAGGAAGAGCCGGCCTTGCTGGAAGCGCCGACTTTCACCCCGTCCGTGCCATGTTGCTTCAAGGATGATATGGCTATGGCAACATCTCACGACGACGCATCTGCCGCACTTTGCAGCGAAAATGTCGCCGGCACGCGCGCTACAACTGCTCGGCAATGCGCCGCCGCGGCGGCACCCTTGGCAATGTTGATGGCGCGGGCAACTTCCGTATAAATAACCGCGAACGCTTCGGGATGACCTTCGGAATCGCCAGACGAGTTGCGGGGACGCGGGCAGGGCAGGGACCCTGAACCGACGTCATTGCGTCGGGGTCAGGCGCTTCGGTTCGCCGGACCTGCTGGCCGGCAGGCCGCAACTGGCCAGGATCGAAGGCTATCTTAACGGGAGCGATCCTAGGATCGAGGCGACCGATGCGCCGCCTTGACGCGCTTTAAAGGGGAGAGGGAAATGTCGTTTTCAATGCCGCAGAGAGAACTTGGAATAGCCCTGATCGGTACGGGTTTCATGGGCAAGTGCCACGCCATGGCCTGGCGCAATGTCAGCGCAGTCTTCGGCGGCGCGCATCCCAGGCTCGAGATCCTTTCAGACGTCACGGAGGAGAGCGCCGCGCAGTTCGCGCGGCAGTTCGGTTTCGCCCGGGCGACGGCCCGGTGGGAGGAGGCCGTCTCCGATCCGAACGTCGACATTGTGTCGATCACCGCGCCCAACGGCATGCATCGGCCTATGGCCGAGGCGGCGTTGACCGCCGGTAAGCACGTCTGGCTGGAAAAACCGATGGCGCTGACGCTCTCCGACGCCGAGGCTATGGCCAAGATTGCTGCCGCCCATCCAGGGCAGGTCACCATGCTCGGTTACAACTATCTGAGGAACCCCGCTTTCCGCGCCGCTTCCGGCATGGTCCGCGACGGAACGATCGGCACGCCCCTGGCCTTTCGCGGGGTCTACGACGAGGACTATTCCGCCGATCCGCTCCTGCCCTGGTCATGGCGGATGACGCACGAGGGCGGGGGCCTCGGTGCGCTGGGCGACCTCGGTTGCCATCTCGTGAGCCATATGACGGCGCTGATGGGGCCGGTCGCAGAGATCGTCGCCCAGACGCAGATCGCCATTCCAACGCGCCCTTCGCCCGATGGGCCCAAGCGGGTGGAAAACGAGGACAGCGCGCTTGCGCTTCTGCGATTTACCTCCGGCGCGCAGGGTTCGTTCGCCACATCGCGCGTGGCGCGCGGGCGCAAATGCCGTCTGCAATGGGAAGTGCACGGCTCCGACGGTACGATCGTTTTCGACCAGGAGAACATGAACGAGTTGTGGGTGCATCGAACCGGTGAGGACGGTTTCGTGCGACATCTTACCGGACCCGGCCAGCCGGACTTTTCAGCTTTCTGCCCCGCACCTGGCCATAATTTCGGATTCAACGAACAGAAGGTCATCGAGGCGCGTGATCTGCTGGCCGCGATTGCAGGCGAGCCGAATGTCGGGCCGGATTTCGAGGCTGGTCTCGAGATCGAGAAGATTATCCACGCGATGGCCGTCTCGAACGGTACGACCATCCGGATCGAGAGGTGACGCAAGCGGGGCGCTTGACGTCATGACCACAAGCGGGCCCGTGTCGATCTCCAGGAGCAGTTAGGGCGGATGTGACGGGTCTGCTCCCCAGGCATTCAATGCGCGCTGCTTCTTTTGCCGCAACTCTAACAGAGCAGGCTTAGTGGCGAGAACACGGGCACCCAGGCTGCAAAAAAGTTCTCTACTTTAGAGCGGGACAGAAGTGCCAAGATCTGGAGAGGAGAGATGTTCCGGTAAACGCGTTCGCGTCCGCTTCGATAGATAAGCCTAAGGGCTCGCGTCGCTGGGTCATAGATGCCACACGCGATTCGTTTTCCGAACAGGTAAAAATGCTGCTTTCTATTTTTCATTTGCGGACACTCCACAGCAGCACAATAAACGCGTTATTCTGAAAGACCGCAAGTTAAAGGTTACGTTATTGTGACGGTCATTGCTTTGTCCGGCGCAATCCATCTCCGACTGCTCGTCGATCAGGCGCGGACGGCAGCCCTCAATTGAGCCGGCGTCTGGCCGTATGTCTTTCGAAACAGTTTCCCGAAATGCGAGGCGTTTTCGAAGCCTATTTCCATGGCGATCTCGATCAGCGGAGCCTTTGTCTGGATCAACAGCCGCTTGGCACGTTCCAGGCGCAGGCGCGTGTATACGTGGCCTGGAGAGCTCATCCCATTTTTGGCAAAGAGGCGCTCCAGCTGCCTGCGTGACAGGCCGACCGAGGCCGCCAGGTCATGGATGGGGATCATGCTGTCTATATGGTTCTCCATCGTGATGAGCACCGCCCTGAGGCGAGGATCGTCACATTCGATGGACAGAGGTCTGCGCGGCTGGATATCCAACGCGGTCCTCGCCTTGTCGATCTGCAGCACATCGAGCGCGTTTCTTTCGGCCTCCTTGCTGATATGGCGCCGGACGATCGACGCGGCCATGTCGGCCGCACTGCTGCCGCCGGCGCAGGAACCCCTGCTGCGATCCAGGTTGAATATCCGGTCGGCCCTTACCTCGTGGTCCGGGAAACGCTCGCGGAAAGCCGGGTAATGAAGCCAGCTGACGCAAGTCCGATGGTTTTTCATCAGGCCGGCTTCGGCGAGAATGAACGTCCCGGTGCAGACCCCGATCAACGGAACCTTCTTGCCCGCGGATTTCTTAAGGTAGCCGATCGTTGCGTCGTCGATGGGTTGCCCAGTGTTCAGCAGTCCCCCTACAACGACGATATAATCGAACTCACCGGGATCGATGAAATCCGATGTCGGGGCCACCTGAACGCCGCAACTGGACGTGATCAGGTGGCGCGTGCTTCCCAATACCTGCCAGTCGGCGAAGACACGGCCGGACCTGTCGGATTCGTCGCTGGCGAGCCGCAACGTGTCGACGAACAAGGCAAATGCCGACAGCGTGAAGGAGCGGGCGAGTACGAAGCCGATCTTCAACTGTTTGGGGGCTACAGTTTCGCTCTCCGCCTTCATCCTCGTCTCCATCAAAATTCAACTTCGGCTGCGATGCCCGCCTTGTCGAAGGCCGTCTGTAAGTCCGCCGTTACCGCGTAGAATCCATCCGGACCCTGTTGCGGGGCGCTGCGTGTCCGGACATTTTCGACTATTGCTGTCCGGCCGATGCCCGCCTTCTCTGATTTTCCTTACCTGATCTGGAAACCCTGCGCCAACGGATCTCGATCATCGACGAATATCGTATTGTGACCGATGATCCGCGCCCAGCCGCTTATGCTCGGTCTTATACCCCGAAAACGTCCGATCGTCGCCTCGGCTTCCACCCGCCCTTCGAAAATCGTGCCGATCAGGCTCTCCTGGCGATAGGCTTCTCCGACTTTGAGGCGCCCCTTGCCATGGAGCTGCGCCATCCGCGCGGAAGTTCCGGTGCCGCCCGGCGATCGGTCGATGGCCTTCTCTCCGTAAAACACCGCCCCGCGTCCATCGGCACCGCCGTTCGTCGGCTTGTCGCACCACAGGGCGTGATGGACGCCGTTTATTCTCTCGTCTTCGGGATGGACGGGATCGCAGATCGGCGCAAGGGCGTCGCGAAGCCGGCGGCTCAGCTCAACGATATCGCTTGCTGACATGCCGTCGAGCCCTTTCCAATTCCGCTGCGGCTCGACCACTGCATAATAGTTTCCGCCATAGGAGATATCGACGACAAGCCCGCCAAGACCCGGTACGTGAACCTCCACGTCCGCCTCGTGGAGGTAGCTTGCGACGTTGAACATGCGCACGGATTCCACGAACTCGCCCTGCTTGTCGTACTTGATGTCGACTTTTCCCGCAGGCGTCTCTATCGAGAGCTGTCCCGGAACACGCGGCGTAACAAGTCCCTCTTCGATGGCGGCCGTGACCAGCCCGATCGTGCCGGCGCCGCACATCGGCAGACATCCGCTGACCTCGATAAAAATCACCGCAAAATCGCAATCGTCACGATGGGCGGGATAGATGAGGGCTCCCGACATGATGTCGTGGCCACGCGGTTCGAACATCAATGCCTGGCGGATCCAGTCGTGCTCACGAATGAAGACGTCGCGGCGCTCCGCGATCGGCAGATGTGGAAGCAGCGGCCCGCCGGCAGCCACCAGCCTCACCGGGTTGCCGCAGGTATGCGCGTCGATACAAAAGAAACTGCGGCGCATTGAAAAATCTCCGACTAGGCTGCCGTCGCCGATCGTCCGATCCGGCGTCCCTGCAAAGCCCCCTTGGACAGCCGGTCCAGCAGGATCGCGATCGCAACGATGGCAAGTCCGGCTCTAAGACCGAGCCCCATTTCCATGCGGGTCAGGCCGCGTGTCACTTCGGCGCCAAGCCCCCCGGCCCCGACGAGCCCGGCCAGCACGACCATTGCCAATGACAGCAGGATGCACTGATTGAGGCCAACCAGAAGTGTCGGAGTGGCCGACGGAATTTCGATCTTGAGCAGGATCGATCGGGGTGAAGCACCGCTCGCCTGGCCGAGTTCGAGAAGGTCCTTCGGCACCTGGTTGAAGGCGAGCGTCGTCAGACGCAGCATCGGCGGGATTCCGTAGACGATCGTCGCGATGATCGCGGGGACCCGGCCGAGGCTGAAAAGCATGACGGCAGGGATGAGATAAACCCATGGGGGGACGGTCTGCATGATGTCCAGCACAGGTCGGCTGGCGGCCGCGAACTTCTCGTATCGCGAGGCCAGAATTCCGAGCGGAAACGCCACCAGCACCGAGATCATCACCGCCACGGTGACCAGGGCCAGCGTCTGCATCGAGGCGGTCCAGAGACCCGACAGAAAACAGAAAGCCAATGCAATGGCTGTCACGGTGGCCGCGCGGAAACCGATCAGGAACCCCGCGAGAAGAACAGCTGCGATTATCACGGCATAAGCGGGCGGATAAAGAAGAGCGGCTTCAATTCCTCCAAGCACGGTTTCGATCAGCTTCGTGAGGGCGGCGAAGAACGGATGGAAATTCGCGTTCAGCCAATCGACCGCAGGAGCGAGGTAAGCGCCTGGAGAAAAACGCAGGACGTCCGGATTCATCTTACACCCGCCTTCGCACGGTGCGCCGCGCTTTGAGTGAGCCTGTCCAACACCATGGTCAGGATGACGATGGCGATGGCGGCGTTGATCGATGTGGCAATGTCGAGTGTCCGGACCGCCCCGTAGATGGTCTCGCCGAGACCGCCCGAGCCGACGATCCCGGCAATCACCACCATGCCGAAAGCCATCATCAGGCTTTGATTAATGCCCGCCATGATGCTGGGCATGGCGAAAGGAAGCCTTATTTTAGTGAACATCTGCCACGGGGAGAGGCCGCTTGCCTGTCCGAGTTCGATGAACTCGCGCGGCGTCATCCGGATGCCGAGCGAGGTGAGGCGGATCGAGGGCGGCATCGCAACGATGAATGTGGCGACCAGCGCAGTCGCCGGGCCATATCCAAGAAGGGCGATGGCCGGCAGAAGGTATATATAGGGCGGCAGGGTCTGGATCAGATCGAGCGCCGGTTCCAGAGCGCGGTCAAAGGTTTTTACGAAGCCGGCGACTATGCCGATGGGAATTCCGACCGCGAGTGCGAGTATCGTGGCAGTTGCCACGAGGGCAAGAGTGCTCATGGTCTCCGCCCACAGGCCCATGAAAGCGCAGAACGCCAGCGCAATGCCTGCAAGCAAACCAGCCACCGGATTGAGAAGTCGCCAGGCGAGCAGTCCGGCAATGATCGCGATGACATAGAAGGGAGCGAGTTCCAGGAACCAGAGGATGCCGTCATAGGTGCCCTGCAGGACAAACCTGATGAACTCGAACAGCCATTCTCCGTTGTCGCCGATCCAGCCAAGCGCATTGTCCGTCGAGGTGTCGAAAAGATCGGTAATGACTGAGGTGTCCATGCCCACTCCTCCTACGCCGCGCCGGGCGCTCCAGCAGGCATCCCGGCGACACCGCGGAGCAGGCCGCGGGTCGTGACAACGCCAACAATTGAGCCGTTTTCGACGACAGCCACCGCATCCCGCTCGGAGCGCATGGTGATGTCGATGAGTTCGCCGATGTCCGCCTCAGGCGAGGCCTTGAGAAGCGCGTCTACGTCGCAGTGGGGTTGTGAGGTCTTGAAGTCGCCGACGGGACGCATCACCGAATGCGCCTTGACCAGGTGAATTCGGGAAATGCCGGCCACGAATTCGGCGACATAGTCGCCGGCCGGTTTGGTGACGATCTCTTCGGCCGTGCCGACCTGGACGATGATGCCGTCCTTCATGATTGCAATCCGGTCGCCGATCCGGATGGCTTCCTCAAGGTCATGGGTGATGAACACCGCAGACTTGCCCAGAGATTTGGTCAACTGCCGGAATTCGTCCTGCAGCTGGCGCCTGATCAGAGGATCGAGCGCGCTGAACGGCTCGTCCATCAGGATGATTTCGGGATCGGCTGCCAGGGCCCTGGCGAGCCCGACACGCTGCTGCATTCCGCCTGACAGCTCCGAGGGATATCGCGATATCCAGTCGGAAAGACCGACCTTCGCCAAGGCCGCGCGGGCGGTTTCGTTGCGCTCGTCCTTTGGAACGCCGCGGACCTCAAGACCGAACGCGGCGTTTTCGAGCACCGTCCGATAGGGAAGAAGGGCGACACTCTGGAAGACCATGCCGATATTGCGCGCCCGCATGTCGCGCAGCTCAGCCGGATTGAGCTTGGCGATCTCCCTGCCTTTCACGACGATTTTGCCGAGGCTCGGCTCGATCAGGCGGTTGAGAAGGCGCACGAGCGTCGACTTTCCGCTGCCCGAAAGGCCCATGATGCAGAAGATTTCGCCGCGACGAACCTGAAGGCTGGCGTCAGAGACGCCGACGACACAATCGAAATCCTGGAGCACCTGCTTCTTCGACAATCCGCGTTCGGACACGGCCTTCACGGCCGCTGAAGATCGTGCGCCGAATATCTTCCAGACGTTCTGGCAATCCAGCAGTACGTCATTTGCTTCTTTGACGGTGTTCATCGCGTTCCCCAACGCCAGCTTTTGCTGGTCTGCGTGTGGTTTCGCGGACCGCCAGCTCGGCGGCCCGCGTTTCGAAAGTTATTGCTTCTTGATGTTTTCCCAGCGCTTGATGAGGTCTGCATGAGCCTGGATCCATGCCGCAACGGCTTCGTCCATTGTCTTGCCGTCATTGACGGCGCTGTTGATGGAGGTGATGTCGGCAAGCGGCACGTAAACGCTTGCGATGACTTCACGCGCGCGGGGATATTTCTCAGAGAAGCCCTTCTGGCCGATCCAGTAATAGCTTTGCGGCGGCGGGAAGACGCCCTTCGGATCCTTGAGGAACTTCACGTCGTACTTCTGCATCATCCACGACGGTTCCCAGACCGTGACGGCAATCCATTCCTTGCGATCGGTCGCCGATTTCAGGGCGGCGGTCATGGCTGCGGTGCTGCCTTCGACGAGCTGGAGCTTGAGGCCATAGTCTTTGACGGCCTTGCTGGTATCCCGCATCAGGCCCGATCCCGGCTCGATGCCGACGATCTTGCCGCCGAACTTGTCGGCATTGTCGTTGAGCTGGTCGATGGAATCGATCGTCACGTATTTCGGCACGGCGATCGCCTGAAACAGGCCGTGCGAAACCGGTGAAACCTTCTCGAGACGGTTCTTGTTCTTGTCCCAGTAATCCTGGGCGACATAATCCGTCTGGGAAGCAAGGATTTGGATGTCGCCCTTGCTCAGCGCGGCGTAGGCAATGCCCCATTCCGAAAACGGCACCACTTTGACCGTGTAGCCGGAGTCCTCCAGAACCTTCTTGGTAATTCCGGTGATGGGCGTCAGATCCTCCCACGACATCGTACCCACCGTAATCGTCTTCTCCTCCGCGTGAGCGGACACCATGGTCATACCGACCATTGCGGCCGCGCAGAGCGCTTTCCACCATGCCTTCATTGGTATTCTCCTCTTTTTTCGTTCCCATCTGTGTTGAAGACCGGCGGTTGGCTCAGCCCTCAGATTGCGCGGCGACGGATCATCCCTCGCGACCAGCACGCAATTCCTGCAATCGGATCACCGAGTTGATGCCGAGCCATGCCAGCGGTTCCGGGGGAAGCCGGGATGGCTCGGGGTGATCCATGTATTGTTCGAGATGTCGGGACGTGATCCCTGTTGCCAGTTCGGCGGCCATCATGCCGGCGAGCGTGCTTTTTACGGTGCCCAATCCGTTTTCGACGCAGGCCGAATAGAGACCTTCCTCGAGTTCGCCCGAGGCGGGCACATGGTTCAGCGTCAGACAGATCCGTCCCGCCCAACTATGCTCGAAGGGAATGCCTTTCAGGCCGGGAAATCGCGCATCGAGGGAAGCTCGGTGCTCCCGGACCATCCTGGCCATGCGACGTTCCGTTATCTCGACGGCGGTTTCGTAGGTATATTTCGTCCGGATTGCGATGCGTGATTGCCCGCCAGTCGTGATCTTGCGGACCGTCGCTCCCATTGCGTCGGCGGGAAGCAGTGCCCATCTGTCCCGGCCCGACGCCTCGCGTCCGAAATCTTCCGCAGGGAAGGGGGCGGTCATGGAGGCGTAGGCAAATATGTGCATCAGCCGGCCGCCGTAATAGCCGAAGTCGTCGATGTGGCCGTTCACCCCCAGGATCACCTTGGGAGCGGTAACCTTTCCCCGCGCGGAAACGGCGGTCCACGCTCCGCTCCTGCGTTCGAGGGAGACGACGGGTGACCGTTCGAAAAGAGCGACTTTGGAAGAAAGCCCGGCGGCGAACTCGCGGATGTAATCGGCGGGCTGTATCAGCACGGCTCCCGGTGTGAAAAGCCCGCCCAGATAGTAGTTGGAGCCGGTGATGTCGCGCATCTCGGCGGCATCGAGAAAAACGTGTTTCTCGCCGGCGTTCTTCAGAGATTCTCCGAAACTCCGGTTCAGCCCAAGGCCACGCGCGGTCGCGGCGGCATTGATCTTGCCCGAGGGGTCGAATGTCTCGCGCGACATTCCATACTCTTGCGCAGCCCGCGTCGCGAAGGCGATTGCCGAGCGGTTTTGTGCCATTTCCAGCCGAGTGGAGTCGGCACCGCCGCTCGAATACTCGCTGGAGGACAGATTGTGCGGGACGTCGATCATGAAGCCGGAATTGCGGCCCGACGTTCCTTTCCCCACTTCGCTCGCTTCGAGGATGACGATCTTGTCCTGAGGCCGAAGCTCCAGCAGGCGGCGGGCTGCGGAGAGGCCCGCAAACCCCGCGCCGATGATCAACCAGTCCGCCGTCACGTTACCGTCGAGGCTCACGGCCGGGAAGGATCGCTGACCGATCGCCTCCCACCCCGAGACGCCATTCTCAACCGGCAGGCGTTTGACGGATCTTGTGATCATCGGACCGTCTCGTCGATCGAGCGTTCCGACACGTCGATCCAGATCGTCTTGAGTTCGCAGTAGTTGTCATGCGCGAAGATCGACTTGTCGCGCCCGCCGAAACCGGACTCCTTGTAGCCGCCGAAGGGAGTTGTCGCGTCGCCCTCGCCGAAGCAGTTGACGGTGACGACGCCCGCCCGGATTTCCCGCGACAGCTTGATCGCCTTCCGGAGACTTCCCGTATAAACCGAGGCCGTCAGGCCATAGTTGGTGTCGTTGGCAAGCGCGATGGCCTCAGCCAGATTTTCGAAGGTCGTCACCGAAAGGATCGGCCCGAAGATCTCCTCCTTGAAAAGGCGGCTTGTCGGCCTGACGCCATCGACCACCGTCGGTTCGATGAAGATCCCGTCCTGCGTTTCGCCGCCATGGGCAATCGAGAGCTTCTCGGTTTTGACGTCGTCGAGGAACGATTTCACCTTTTCGAAATGGTTCCTGCTGACGAGAGCGCCGATGCGGTTTTCCGGATCGAGCGGGTCACCCGTCTTCCACTCGCGCATATAGGCGCCGATCCGCCGGAGCAGCTCATCCTTGATGCTCGACTGGACGATCAGCCGCGACGTGGCCGAGCAATTCTCGCCCATGTTCCAGAACGCTCCGTTGACCACCTGTTCGGCGACGAGGTCCAGATCCTCGGCATCTTCGAGCACCACGGCAGGGTTCTTACCGCCGCATTCCAGAACGACACGCTTGAGGTTGGAATCAGCCGCATAACGCAGGAATCGGCGGCCGGTCGGCGTCGATCCGGTGAACGCCACCATGTCGACATCCATGTGCAGGCCAATCGGCTCACCGACATCCTTGCCGCCGCCCGTCACGACGTTGAAGACACCGGCGGGAATGCCCGCTTCGAAGGCGAGTTCAGCGACACGCAACGTCGTCAGCGTCGTTTCCTGGGCGGGCTTGACGATGACGGAGCAGCCCGCGGCCAAAGCGGGGCCGATCTTCCAGGCCAGCATCAGGAGCGGGAAATTCCACGGCAGGACGCAGCCGACCACGCCAACCGGCTCGCGCACGACCATGGTCAGTGCGTTCGGGCCGACCGGAGCGGTATTGTCATAGAGCTTGTCGATCAGTTCCGCATGCCAGCGGATCGTGTGGATCGTGTCCGGAACATCGACGGTCTGGCACTCGCGGATCGGCTTGCCGCTGTCGAGGCTTTCCATGACGGCGAGTTCGTGGCGGTTCTCTCCGAGGAGCTTCGCGAACCTGAGGAGCGTGGCCTTCCGGTCGCCGGGTGATTGAAGACGCCAGCGGCCGTCTTCGAAAGCCTGCCGTGCCTTGGAAACTGCGTAATCGACATCGCTTGCGTCACATGCCGCGATTTCGGCGAGCGCGTCTCCCGTCGCAGGATTGGTCGTGCTGAACGTCTTGCCGGAGCTGGCCGGACGGAAGGCACCATCGATGAAGGCGTTGGTGGGCAATTGAAGATCTGCAGCGATCGCCTTGTATTCGGCCGCGGTCAAAGGTTCATGCATGATTGGCTCCCGCCGTAATCTGGGCGACCGTACGCTTCAGGGTGGCAACGACAGTCTGGAGGCTTCTCTTCTCATCGGAATTGAGAGGGCGCAGCGGCGCGCGAACCGAACCTGTTTTCAGTCCGATGATCTCGCAGCCGTGCTTGATGGACTGGACGAATTTGCCAGTCTCCAGAAAGTCCATCAGCGGCAGCATCGCGGTCATGATCGCGCGGCCTTTGTCGAAGTTCTTCTCGATCACGCAGGCTTCGTAGAGCGCGACGTGCTCGCGCGGCAGGAAGTTCGAACCGGCGCAGACCCAGCTTTTCGCGCCCCAGGCAAAGAATTCGAGGGCCTGATCGTCCCAGCCGCAGGAAAGCGCGATATGGGGGAATTTCCGGGCCAGAAGGTGGAGGTTGGCCATATCGCCGGAGCTTTCCTTGATCGCCACGACGTTCTTCGATTTTCCGACCCGGGAGAAATACTCCTCTCCCATCACCACGCCCATGCGGGCCGGATAGTTGTAGAGCATGATCGGCAGGTTGGCGGCGCGATCGATGGTGAGGGCATGAACGGCGTTTTCGCGCTCGGTCGGCAAGGCATAAGGCGGCGACGACACCAGGATGGCATCCGCACCGATCTCCCTGGCCGACCTTGCATATTCGACCGAGTCTTCGGTTCGGGTCGCGCCTGTGCCCACGATAAGCGGAAGCCTGTTCCCGATCACATCCTTGGCATACCCCGCCAGATCAAAGCGCTCTTCGGAGCTTTGGGCGTAATATTCGCCCGTCGAGCCGCCGACGATGATGCCGTGCACCCCGGCTTCGATCAGCGATTCAAGTACGGCGGCGAACGCCTGCCTGTCGATCTCTCCATCGGGAGTGAGCGGCGTGATTGCCGGAGTGTAGATGCCCTCGAACTTCAAGACGATTTCTCCACCGATGCGACGGGCACTTCAACGAGCGCGTCCGCCTTCATTCCCTGGGGCGCGATGAACATTTCCATGTTCTCGCGCGACAGTTCCCAATGCTCGAACACCAGGTCGACCACCGTATCCTCGTCATGGGAGCCGATCGCGGCGATGAAGCCGTCATGATGGTCGACGGCAAGCTGCAGGCGTTTGCGCATGTCGTCGTTACGCGGGCGGAAGAAGGTGTGGCCGATGCGAGCATGGTCGATCAGGAGACGACCGAGGCTTGGCTGCAGGTACGCATTTCCCGACATCTCGCCCATGATTTCGTGGAAACGGTTGTTTTCGAGAACCATCGAAAACGCGTTCCCTTTGGCGCTGGCGCTTCGAAAACGCTCCTGGGTGTCCTTGAGGTCGACGAGCTGTTTGGGCTTGAAGTTCTGTACGGCAAGCCGGCCAATCGCCGCGTAGATCATCGGAGCGACAAGGAAGAAGTTCCGCAGGG
Organism: Hyphomicrobiales bacterium; assembly: GCA_900471605.1. Taxonomy (GTDB): domain Bacteria; phylum Pseudomonadota; class Alphaproteobacteria; order Rhizobiales; family Rhizobiaceae; genus Neorhizobium. The sequence continues at coordinate 296,499 of UCEY01000021.1, forward strand.
TCTGGTGGTTCATCGGAATGACGCGCGCACCGCGGTTGGCGCGGATGTCGACATAGCCTTCCCCCTCGAGGCGGCGGAAGATTTCCCGAACGGGAGTGCGTGAGAGACCGTATCGCTCGCTCAGGCTGACTTCATCCAAATCCTGATCCGGATCGAGTTCCATTGTCAGAATCTGACGCTTCAGATCCTCGTAGAGCCCGTTTTTGCCGCTCGTCACCAAAGCCTCCTGTTTTTTCGAGGTCGCAAAAGGAACCTGCATCCTGCAGAGGCTGAAGTCAAGAATTTTGTATACCTGATGTACACATAAGTTATTCTTGTCGTGCACAATAGTCAAATTGACGCCATGCAGCTGAAGTCGCGCCGCTGTTCGGGCCTCTAAACGCAGGTCAGCGACGAGGGTAACGTGAATGGGTTTGAAAGCGTGGGTGGAACAAAGCGATGTGAAGCTCGGTGGCCGTTCACGGACCAAATTCTCACGGTCAGAAAAGGCTGTGCCTACGACGGCGGCCAATAGCGTAGCGCGCAGTCATCGCGTCATTGACGAGGCGGCTGACTTTGGAAAGAGTCTCGGCCATGACCGCTCTCAGCTCTGGACTTCGGCTGGCGTCCCGTTTGATCGGCACCGCCGCTACCGCAGGGAAGGCAGCGACACCAGGATTCCCTGTGCCAAATTCTCCATTTTCCCATCCTTTCCGCCATAAGGAAACGCTATAGCGCCAGAAAGGAGTTGTGTTGGCCAAACGCCGTCACCTGAACCTAGTGTGACGCATCGGGCAGCATGAGGCTCCCCGGAAAAGAACCGCTGAAGCGGCAATACGCGACCGGCATAAGCCGAGCGATGAAATCCGAACACGGAGTGGGAACATGACACATATTTTCTCTCGCAGAATGCTCTGCATCACCGGCGCCGTCCTGTCCGTCGCGGGAGCGGCTCCTTTTGCGACCATGGCGCAGGCTGCCGACACGATAAAGCTTGGAATTGTAGCTCCGATGAGCGGTCCGAACGCCCGCTACGGTGCGTTCTCCATGCATGGTGCCGAACTGGCCGTCAAAGACATCAACGCCGCCGGTGGCGTCAACGGCATGAAGATCGAACTCTTCAATGCCGATAGCCAGGGCACGCCTGTGGAGGGCGTTTCGGCGACCCGCCGCCTGATCGACCAGGACGGCGTCGACTTTGTCATCGGCGATGTCTCGAGTTCGGTCACGCTGGCAATGCAGCCCGTGGCCGAGGATGCCCAGGTGCTTCTCCTCAACGCCGCTTCTTCCAACCCGAAGATCACCTATCAAGCAGGCGTCGGCGGCTTCAAGTGGACCTACCGCAACTACCCGACCGACGAGAACCGCGCGCTGATCGTCGCCAAATATGCTGCCGAGCAGCGTGGATTCACGAAATTCGCAGTGCTTTCGGTCGATAGCGACTACGGCCGTTCGGCGATCACGTTCACGAAGAAGTACCTGCCCGACTTCAAGGGCCAGATCCTCAGTGAAGACTACTACAAGGAAGGCGAAGTCGACTTCCGCAGCGTTCTTGCCAAGATCCGGGACAACGGCGCCCAGGCGATCATCTATTACGGCCTTGCCGACACCACCCCGATCCTTGCTCGCCAGATGATCGAGCTTGGTATGGCCGGCAAGGTTACGCTGATCGGCAATGGCGAATTCAATACGGAAAAGACGATCAAGGCCGCCCCGAGCGCGCTGGAAGGCGCCGTCGAGGCCGCCGCATGGCTTCCGCAATTCGACTCTCCGGCCAGCAAGGCGTTCGTTGAAAAGTTCACGACGTCGTACAAGGAGGCTCCGAACAACCACGCCTACGTTCACTGGGATACCGTCAATCTCCTCGCAGCGGCAATCAAGCAGGCTGGAAGCGCCGACAAGACCAAGGTCCGGGACGCTCTCTCGAAGATCAAGTACAAGAGCCCCGTTGGCGAAGTCACCTTCGATGATCACAATCAGGCTCGTCTGCCGATGATCCTGCTGCAGATCGAAAAGGGCGTGCCGAGCATCAAGGGTGCATATACGGCAGACATTCAGTATCCTGCCAAGTAACTAACCCGGGAGGAGTACAGCCATGCTCTCGACCGTTCTTGAGCAGGTCGTCAATGGGATCGTGACCGGTTCCGTTTACGCGATCGTCGCCGTCGGCATGACCATGATCTTCGGCGTTCTGAGAGCCATCAATTTCGCTCACGGCGAATATTACATGCTCGGGACGTTCGGGGCCTGGTTTGCAGTTGATTATCTTGGATTGTCCTACGAGGCGTCGATCGTCGTGGGCATCCTTGCGACGATCGTAGTTGCCTACGTGGTCGGGCAGCTTGTGATGCGGCGGATGGTCGGAGCGCCAGCGGAATCGGGCGTGCTCGCAACCCTCGGCATTGCGCTTATCCTGCAGAACGCGGTCATCTTCGTCTTCGGGGGAGGCTACAAGTTCTTCTCCGGAGGCTATATCGAGCCGATCTCGATCCTCGGCTTCAGCCTTGCCCAGCAACGTATCCTTATTCTCGTCGTCTGCCTGGTTGTCTTCGTCGGGCTGGAGCTGATGGTCACCTACAGCCGCCTCGGGATGGCGATGCGCGCGGTTTCGCAGAACGTCGAATGCTGCGAAGTGGTCGGCATCGATGTTCCGCAGGTCGTGCTCCGTACGTTCATTCTCGGTGCGGCGTTGGCCGCCCTCTCGGGCGTTCTCACGGCACCCGTCAATGTCAGCGTCTATGGCGGCATGGGTGAGCTGATTACCTTCAAGACCCTGCCGATCATCATCATGGGCGGACTTGGCAACGTGCGCGGGACCTTCTTTGCAGCAATGATCCTCGGCATCGCCGAGAGCCTCGTTGCTACATATGTCGGCTTGCAATTCCGCGATACCGTCGGGTTCGCAACGCTCATCCTGGTGCTGATGTGGCGTCCGTACGGCCTCTTTTCGACGCAGGCGCGCTTCTAAGAGCAGCTCCCGCCGAACTCTCTCGAACTTCTGAGGACTCGACATGTCTCTCACGGAAACAGTCCAACAGGCCCGCAGACGCGATCTTCGGATCCCGCTCGCCGCAGTCCTGGTCGTCATAGCGCTTGCCGCGCCCTATATCGGAAGCCGCTACGTTACCCACTCCCTGATCATTGCCCTGATCTTCATGCTTCCCGCACATGGTCTCAATCTTCTCGTGGGATACACGGGCCTTCTGTCGCTCGCGCAGGCGGCATTTTTCGGCATCGGCGCCTACACGGCGGGCCTGCTTGCCGTAACCTATGGAACCCCGTTCTACGTCAATCTGATCGCCGCCGGCGTGGTATCCGGCGCTATCGCGCTCCCGCTCGGCATTCCGGCGCTGCGTCTGCGCTCGACCTCGTTCGTGATGTGTACGCTGGGCTTCGTCATCATCGGCCAGGCCATCTCCAAGAACTGGGTCTCTCTGACGCGCGGGGACATGGGCCTCTCCGGTATTCCAAAGCCGTATTTCGAGCTCGGGCCACTATCCTTCTCTGTCTCGGGCACCACGAACTTCTACTATCTCGCCCTGGCGATCGGGGCCCTCGCGACCTTCGCCGCATGGGCGATCGTCAGATCGCCGGCGGGACGGAACATGGTGGCCATCCGGGAAAACGAGACCCTGGCCGAATCCCTCGGCGTGCCCACCTGGCACTACAAGCTGATCGTCTTCATGCTCAGTGCGGTATTTGCCGGCATCGGCGGCTGCCTCTATGCCTACTATCTGACGGTCGTCAGCCCTCTGACCTTCCAGATGTACTATTCCACGACGATGCTCATCATCGTGCTGGGCGGGGGCGCTGGAATGATATCGGGTACGGTCTTTGGCAGCCTGCTCTTCGTCGGATTGACGGAAGCACTGCGCATCACCCCTGAATTGCGCATGATTGCCTACGGTTTCTGCCTGTTGGTCCTGGTCTTCTGGTTCAAGAAAGGCTTCGCGCCGCTGATCAATCGGTTCTGGAATGTGATCGGAGGTGTCAAATGACTGTTCCTCTGCCCCTCCTGGAGATCAAGAACCTCACCAAGTCCTATGGCGCGGTGAAGGCCGTGGCCGATGTCAGTATTCATATCGATCGAGGGGAGATCGCGGGACTGATCGGTCCGAACGGATCAGGCAAGTCCACTTTCTTCGACTGCAGCACCGGTCTTGCCCGCCCTGACGCCGGCACGGTGATACTCGACGGCCAGGACATAACCGGTTGGTCGCTCAACCGCATTGCACGCGAGGGCCGCATGTTGCGGTCGTTTCAGAAGACCGTGACGTTCAAGGCGCTGGATGTCGAGGAAAATCTGATCATCGCGGGTCAGATGTTCACCTTCCCTTCGATCGCCGCGACGTTCGGCCTCGGCAAGCGTTCGCGAAGCCGCATCGACGGCCTTCGGGAGAGGGCACGAGAACTGATCAAGATGGCGGGCCTCTGGGATGTTCGCCACCAGCCGGCGGGCAACCTGTCCGGGGGGCAGCAGAAGCTGATCCAGTTCGCGTCCATGCTGATGCCCGAACCGAAGCTGATCCTGCTGGATGAGCCGATGGCAGGCATCAACCCGAAGATCATCGAGCGCGTCGTGGACACCATCCTTTATGCAAACAGGTCGCTCGGGGTCAGCTTCCTGGTGATCGAACACAATATCGATGTGGTGACGAGCATCTGCCAGCGGGTCATCGTCCTCGATCAGGGAGCCAAGCTCGTCGAGGGCCTGCCGCATGACATCGTTCAAGACCAGCGTGTGAGGGAGGCCTATCTTGGGGGCTGAGACGAATCTTTTCATTCGCGATCTGCGCGCAGGCTACGACAGTCTGGACATCTTGAACGGCGTGGATCTCGACGTGCCCAAGGGTCAGTTCGTGGCCCTGTTGGGCCCGAACGGCGCCGGAAAATCCACGCTGCTGAAGACGCTTTACGGGATGACCACGATCAAGGGTGGAAACATCGACTGGTGTGGCAAGAACATTGCCGGCTACAAGTCGAAATCCATTTTGGGCGAGGGAATCTCGTTCGTTCCACAGGGCCGCTGCAACTTCCCCGTCATGACGGTCGACGAGAACCTTCAGATGGCTGCCTACTCGATACGCGATGCCAGGGTGAAAGCCGATCGCGACTACGTCTATGACCTCTTCCCCATCCTGAAGAAACGTCGCGCGACGCTTGCGGGCAACATGTCCGGAGGAGAGCAGCAGCTGCTGGAAGTCGCCATGGCCGTGCTGCAGCGTCCGAAGGTTCTATTGGTCGACGAACCTTCCGTCGGGCTTTCGCCCGCGGCGATCGGGATCGTATTCGACGAGCTTCTTCGACTTCACGCCGACGGGATGACGATCCTTCTGGTCGAGCAGAATACCAAGAAGGCGATGGAGGTCGCGCAACGCGCGGTCATCCTGAGGCTCGGAAAGGTCATCTGGGACGGCCTGCCGAAGGATATCACCCATGACGAACTTGGCGAGCTTTTCCTGACCGGGAAGATGCGCGGCGAAACCGAAGCCGTCCACTGACGGCTGCCTGTACAATTCAAACCGAGGAAGCTCCAATGAGCACTTTCGTGCCTGCATCGCGCGTGTCGAGAATCAAGGTGTCGCCGAGCACGGCCGCCTCCGCCCGCGCAAGGGAACTCAAGGCAGCAGGTCGCGATATCGTCGACCTGACGGTCGGCGAGCCCGATTTCGACACTCCTGAAAACGTCAAGGCAGCCGCCCACGCGGCGATCGATCGAGGCGAAACGAAATACACCGCGGTCAACGGTACGCCTGCGCTCCGCAAGGCAATCATTGGCGACTTCCAACGTCGCCTTGGCCTGACCTATTCCGACAACGAGATCTGCGTCGGCGGCGGCGCGAAGCAAATTCTCTTCCTGGCACTGATGGCAAGCGTCGAGAATGATGCGGAAGTCATCATCCCGGCACCATACTGGGTCTCCTATCCGGACATGGTCATCGCCAACGACGGCAAGCCTGTCATCGTGCAATGCCCCCAGGAGACTGGCTTCAAGCTCACGCCGGAGGCTCTTGAAAAGGCAATCACTCCGAAGACGCTGTGGCTGATCCTCAACGCACCTTCGAACCCTACAGGGGCCGCCTACTCGAAGAGCGAGCTCGAGGCGCTCGGCAAGGTCCTCCTGCGGCATCCGCAGGTGTTCGTGCTCTCCGATGACATCTATGACCAGGTCTGGTTCAAGGATGAGCCGATGACGACGCTCGTTGCTGCGGTCCCGGAATTGAAGGACAGGGTCCTTCTGACCAACGGCGTATCAAAATCCTACGCGATGACAGGATGGCGGATCGGCTATGCCGCGGGCCCCGGTGCGCTCGTGGCCGCGATCAACAAGCTGCAGTCTCAGATGTCTTCTTGTCCATCGTCGATCAGTCAGGCGGCCGCCGCCTACGCGCTTTCGAATGATCAGAGCTTCATCGGCAAGAGCGTTAAGGTCTATAAGGATCGTCGCGACTATGCCTGCGAGAGGCTCAATTCGATCCCTGGCCTTTCCTGCGTCGTTCCCGACGGAGCCTTCTACCTTTATCCGAACTGCAGCGGCGTCATTGGCAAGAAGACACCCGACGGCAAGTTCATCGAAAACGACCTCGATTTCGTTCTCTATCTTCTCGACGGCGTCGGCGTGGCCGCGCTTCAGGGCGCGGCATACGGATTGTCGCCTTACTTCCGCCTTTCCTTCGCAACCTCCATGGAGGTCATCAAGGAAGCGTGCGACAGGATCGAAAAGGCCGTCAAGGCACTGGCTTGACGGACTGCACGTCCGGTGAAGGGCTTGCAAAGCCCTTCTTGCTGGCCTTAAGGTTCCGGGCAAAGGCATCGGAACCATGAGCGTCGATTTCAAGAAACTTAAAAGCTTCGTCAAGGTCATCGACACCGGAAGCGTCTCCCGTGCAGCAAGTATTCTCCGTGTTGCCCAGCCTGCGCTCTCGCAGCAGATCGCCTCCCTCGAAGCCCATTTCAAGCACCAGCTTCTGATCCGCAGCAATGTCGGCATCGCGCCGACCGAGGCCGGCCTGATCCTGTACCGCCACGCGCAGATCATGCTGAAACAAATCGATCAGGCGCAGGTCGAGATCGACCAGTCTGCGAAATCCGTGGCCGGGCGCGTTTCCATCGGGCTCGCAACCTACTCGTCCTCAAGTTCGCTTTCCTTGCCTCTGCTCAAGGAGATGAAAGCGAAATATCCTCACATCATCGTCCACATCAATGACAGCTTTGGCCATATCCTGAGTGAGCTGATCATGACCGGCAAAATGGATATGGCGTTGATCTACACGTCGAACCCGATCAAGGGGGTGACCCTGCAGCCGCTTTTCCGCGAGGAGATGTTCCTGGTGTCACCGGCCGATATGGAGCTTTCGGGGGAGCCACATGCCGCTTTGCCGCTGTCGGCTCTCGACGGCGTTCCCCTTCTCCTTCCCAGCAAGGGGCATTTCCTCAGACGGCTTATCGACGAGGCGATGAGCCGGGCAAGATCGGAACCCGATGTGGTCTCCGAGATCGAGTCCGTGCCAGCCCTGGGTGCCGCAGTTCTTGAGGGGCTCGGGTCGACGATTCTTCCTGCATCGGTGGTTACGGACACCCCCACCTTTGCCGGAACTCAGATCCGCCGGCTGACGACCCCGGTGATCGATGCCACGGTGTCGCTGTGTGTTTCCGATCACCTGCCGCTCTCGGAGCCAGCGCTTGCTGCGCGGTCAGTGCTGCTGGACATCGTCAGCAAGCTTCTGAGCAGTCATCACGCAGGCATTCGGCCCATCTGAAACGGGCCTTCCCACAATGTAAAGCGGTTGCTCTGCCGCATTCGCCTCGTTGGCACCTCGGATCCATTGCCGTGACCCCAAGGATATTGCGATCCCTGTTTGGAAATCGCCATAAGCAAACTCTATGGCGGCAGACCGTAGTTGTGTTGGCCAACACGAACCACCGTCGCCTAACCTCATGACAGATAAGGGGTCGAACCAAATCGGCCCCGTTCATGGCGGCGTCCGCCATACAGGTCGCATCGAGGGAAACATGGCAAAGCTGGCTTTCGACACTGGCGGTACGTTCACCGACTTCGCGCTGCTCGACGACAGGGGCGACCTGCACCTCCACAAGGTTCTGAGCACCCCGAAGAACCCGGCGGAGGCGGTTGTCCAAGGCGTTTCCGAACTTCTGGAGCAGTTCGCGGACGTGATCTCGATCGACAACCTGCAGGTTCTCGGCGCGACCACGGTGGTCACCAATGCGGTTCTGGAGCGGAAGGGCGTTGAGACGGGCTTCATCACCACCGACGGCTTTCAGGATATGCTCAGGATCCGTAACGAAGGTCGCTACGACCTCTACGACCTGAACATCAAATATCCAGACCCCCTGGTCTCCCGGGCGAACAGCCACGGTGCCACGGAACGGATCGCCGCCGACGGCACGATCATGACCGGGCTCAAGGAGGAGAGCGTCCGCGAGATTGCCGGCCGTCTCAGGGAAAAGGGCATCCGATCGGTCGCCGTCTGCCTTCTGCATGCCTACAAGTATCCGCAGCACGAGCAGCGGGTCGCCGCGCTTCTTCGTGAAGAAGACCCGGATATCTTCGTTTCGCTCTCGTCCGAAGTCTGCCCGGAGATGCGCGAGTTCGACCGTGCCTCCACGACGGTGGTCAACGCCTATACCCGCCCGCAGATGGCAGGGCATGTCGCCCATCTCCAGCGGGAGTTCGCCGCCAAGGGTATCGATCGCCAGGTTCTCTGGATGACGTCCTCCGGCGGTCTGGTGCCGAGCCGCCGTGCGGCGGAGCTTCCGGTCCGGCTCATCGAATCCGGTCCGGCCGCAGGTGCTGTCGCTGCTGCCGAGTTCGGGCGTACGGCGGGCGAAAAAAGCGTTCTTTCGTTCGACATGGGCGGGACGACGGCGAAGCTCTGCCTGATCCCGAACGGTGAGCCGAACGTCGGCACCGATCTCGAAGTGGCGCATTATCAGCGCTTCCGCAAAGGCTCCGGATTCCCGCTCAAGATCCAGTCGATCCAGATGATCGAAATCGGTGCCGGCGGCGGCTCGATTGCCGCCAGGAACCCGCTGGGCCTCCTCGACGTCGGTCCACACTCGGCAGGAGCGATGCCGGGCCCTGCGGCCTATCAGCGGGGCGGCACCCAGCCGACCGTAACCGATGCGGATATTCTGCTCGGCTATATGGGGACGGAGTCCTTCGTCGGCGGCTCGTTCAAGGTTTCCAAGGACGCGGCGCGCGAAGCGATGTCCAAACTGGCGGACTCGCTTGAGGTCTCCGTCGAGCGCTGCGCCTGGGGCATCCACGACCTGGTCAACGAATCCATGAGCAAGGCGGCCGCGATGCATGCGACCGATCTCGGTGTTGACCCACGGTCGCTGCCCATGGTCGCCTTCGGTGGTGCAGGACCTGTCCATGCCTACGGGATCGCGCGCAAGCTCGGCATCTCGCGGATCATCTGCCCGACAGGCGCCGGGGTCAGCTCGGCGATCGGGCTTCTCATCGCGCCGGTCGCGGTGGACCTTTCGGCAAGCCATCCGATGCCGCTCGACTCCTGGAATGTCGAAGCGATGAACCGCCTGCTCGATGACCTGGCATCCCAGGGTGGCGAGGTCGTGTCGGCGGCGGGCGTGCCAAGGGAAACGATCATCAACCGTTATACCGTCGACATGCGCCATGTCGGCCAAGGCCATGAGATCACGGTCGTCCTTCCGGATCGAAGCCTGCCGAAGGACGCGTTCCTCAACGAATTGCGCGACGCGTTCTTCAAGCTGTACCGCGAACTCTTCGGCCGGACGGTAGCCGCACCTCTCGAAGTCATCACCTGGCGCCTGCGTGCCAGTGGCGAGAAGGATCAGGTCACCCGCCCTCACGAGACGGTTGTCGCCGATGCAAAGAAGGGCAGCCGACAGGTTTTCTTCCAGGAGATCGGCAGCTACGCCGATACTGCTGTCTACGATCACTACAAGCTGCCCGTCGGGCAGGAGGTGAGGGGCCCGGCCATCGTCGAGCAGCGGGAGTCGACTGCTGTCGTCGGTCCGAGCGGTGTCTTCCACGTGGATGCCCACGGCAACCTCGTGATCAACATTCACTAACGGGATACTTGAGATGTCGAAACCCGCCACCGATTTCAATGACCCGATCAATTTGCAGGTCATGTGGAACCGCCTCATCTTCATTGCAGACCAGGCTGACAACGTACTCGGCAAGACGGCCTTCTCTCCGATCGTCAGGGAGAACCATGACTACGTCACCGTCCTCCTGGACGCTCAGGGCAGGGCGCTCGCCCAATGCACCTGGTCCATCCCGGTCTTCATCACCTCGCTGCCGGCCGCCGCACAGAACTACTTTCTGCCGAAATTCCCCGCCGAAAAGCTCGTGGAGGGTGACGTCCTCGCCACCAACGATCCTGAAATCGGGACCGGCCACCTGCCGGACGTGACGATGATCACGCCGATCTTCAAGAACGGCAAAGTCGTCGCCTATGCCGGATCCATCGCCCACCTTCCCGACATCGGCGGCGCGCCGCTGCACTCGGAAGCGAGCGACATCTTCGCCGAGGGCATCCGCTTTCCGATCGTGAAGCTGCTCAAGGCGGGCGTTCCGAACGAGGACGTGTTCGATATCATCGAAGCTTCCGTCCGCCTGCCCACCGAAGTCCGCGGCGACCTTGAATCAATGATCGCGGCCAACAACGTGATGGGTCGCGAACTTGGAAAATTCCTCGACGAATACGGTCTCGACGATGTCGAAGGCTTGGCCGCGGCGATCCATTCCCGCTCCGAAGCCCAGACGCGCAAGGCGATCAAGGAGTGGCCGAACGGGAGCTACAGCGCCGAAGTCCTGCTCGACGGCTATGACGTCGACGTTACGCTGAAGGCCTCCGTCATCGTCAGGGATGACTCGATCCATGTCGACTATACCGGCACCTCGGACCAGGTGCTGCATTCGATCAACTGCCGCACGAACTACCGCTACGCGCATTCGGTTTATGCGCTGAAGTGCCTGCTCGACCCGGAGACGCCCAACAACGAGGGTTGCATCGTCCCGATCACCGATGAAGCTCCGCTGGGTTCCATCCTCAATCCGCAGCAATGGACTGCGGGCAATTCCCGCAATCTGATCGGACATGTCATTCCGTCGCTGATCTTCAAGGCGCTGGAAGGTGTCGTCCCGAGGAAAGTGATGGGCGACAGCGGCGGCGCTCCGATCTGGGCGGCGAACTGCGTCGGCCAGCGCAACGACGGTACGCAATATGGTTCCGTTCAGAATTTTCACGGCGGGCAGGGCGCTCGCGCCGAGTTCGACGGTCTCGACACCCTGAGCTTTCCGTCGAACTGCAAGGTGACTGCGATCGAGATGTTCGAGGTTGCGGTTCCAGTATTGACGGAGCGGAAGGAGCTGATCGCGGATTCCGGCGGAGCCGGAAAACATCGCGGCGGTCTTGGCCAACGCGTGGTGCTGCTTAATCTCGGCAAGAACCCGATGAGCATCTATCTTGCGTCGGAACGCGTTCGTCACCCCTGCTTCGGCGTTGTCGAGGGCCAGAACGGTACCGCCGGCAAGGTCAGCAAGCAAGGAAAGCCGCATTTCCCGAAAGGCAAGGTCACTCTGAAGACCGGCGAGCGGCTCGAGGTCGAGACCCCCGGCGGCGGCGGTTGGGGACGGGCGGCCGAGCGCTCTCGTGAACTCATCGAACAGGATCTTCAGGAGAGCCTGATTACGCCGAAGGCGGCGAAGGAAATTTACGGCTATTCTGGCCGGATAGCCGTTGCCGCTGAATAGGGGAGAAAAATGGGACTTCTGGACGGAAAGATCGCTTTCATCACCGGGGCGGGATCCGGGATCGGTCGAGAAACCGCTCTGCTGCTGGCGAAGGACGGGGCAACGGTCGTTTTGACCGGACGCCGTCTCGAGCCGCTCCGCGAAGTCGCCTCGCTGGTCGAGAAGGCGAAGGGCAAAGCGTTCACCAGGGCGCTCGACATCGAGTCTCGGGAAGCCATCGTCGAAACGGTGAGATGGGTCAGGGACGGCATCGGCGCCATCGATATCCTGGTGAACAATGCCGGAAGCGCAAGCAAGGTGCTGAACGCGCGGTTCCTTAGCGAGGAGGAATGGAATTCCACCCTCAATGTCAATCTGACGGCAGTATTCAATCTTACTCAAGCCGTTCTGCCTGACATGATTGCCAGGGGTGGAGGCACGATCATCACGGTGTCCTCTCTGGCCGTGGTCAATCCGAATCTTCTCGGTGGCGCCGCTTATGGTGCTGCGAAGGCCGGCGTGAAGAACTTCATGACCTTCGTCCACAACACCTATCGCAACCAGGGCATCCGGGCGACCACGATCCTGCCGGGCGAGACGAACACGCCGATCATGGACAACCGCGCGAGACCGCCCCTGGAGTCGGAACGGGCCGTCATGATGGATCCGCACGATGTCGCGCGGGCGATTGCCCTGTGCGCCAGCTTGAACCATAGCGCGGTTATTCCCGAACTCCATATCTGTCCGACGTTCATGCGGGACACGTCCGCCGATATCGAAATTGCGCGTTGGGTCGGCGCACCCGCCGATACGCCGGATATGCCGAAGAAATAAACCGGGAGGGAATGATGAACGGAGCGAAGTTACGCTCCCGGCTTTTGGCCGGTGAAGCGATCACCATGTACAACACCCATCATGCATCGTCCGGTTTGGCTGGCCGCCTGATCGAGCTTGGAGCCGATTCCGTCTTCGTCGACTGCGAGCACGGAACCTGGAGCTTCGAGGACGTGCGCAGCACGGGGCAGATCGCCAGGTCGGCCGGCGGAGCCGCGATCATCCGACCACATTCGCACGACCGGCCGCTGATCATCCGTTACCTTAATGCGGGTGCCGACGGCATGATGGTGCCGATGGTCGATACCGCGGAGCAGGCACGGGCTATCGTGGATGCTGTCCGCTACGCGCTCCCTTCCGATTACGAAAAGCGCCTCGTCGTGGCGATGATCGAGACTATCGACGCGATCGACAATCTCGATGAAATGCTCACGGTCGAAGGTGTCGATGTGTTCTTTATCGGACCAGGCGACCTGTCGCAGAACATGGGCTACCCACCCGCGCCGCCATTCGGCGAGCCGCGTCCCGCTGCCGTCATCGAAAAGGTCGGTATCGCCGTCGACAAGATTAGAGCCGCGGGCAAAATTCCGGGAACCCTGGTCACGGCCGAAGAGCTGCCGTACTGGCTGGAGAAGGGCGTCCAGTTCTTCTACATCCACACCGATCCATTCCTGCGCCGCGGCATCGCAGGCGTCAAACAGACGCTGGCACGTTAGGAATTTCGATGACTTACGGATTGTTTGATCTTTCGGGTCGGCGTGCTTTGGTGACGGGTTCGTCGCAGGGGATTGGGTTTGCTTTGGCCAAGGGGCTGGCTGATCACGGCGCAGCGATCGTCCTGAATGGCCGCGACACCGGCAAGCTTGAGGCCGCCTCGCGGCAGTTGCAGGAGGCGGGGGCCGTCGTTTCGGTGTCGGATTTCGACGTGACCGATCCCGAGGCGGTCAGGCGGGGCGTGGACGCGATCGAGGCCGGGATCGGGCCGATCGACATCCTGGTCAACAATGCCGGCATGCAGTTCCGCAGCCCGCTGGAGGAGTTTCCGGTGGACCGCTGGGAGCAGCTGATGAAGACTAACGTCTCCAGCGTCTTTTACGTCGGCCAGGCGGTGGCGCGTCACATGATCGGCCGCGGGCAGGGCAAGATCATCAACATCGCCTCGGTGCAGAGCGAGCTGGCCCGCCCCGGCATCGCCCCCTACACGGCCACCAAGGGCGCGGTGAAGAACCTGACGCGCGGCATGTGCACGGACTGGGCAAAACACGGCCTGCAGGTCAACGCG
>UCEY01000021.1:310346-310645 GCA_900471605.1 Hyphomicrobiales bacterium
TTCTCGTCCTGGCTGGAGAAACGGACGCCGGCGGCGCGCTGGGGCAATGTCGAGGAACTGGTGGGGGCGGCGGTGTTTCTCGCCGGCAGGGCCTCCTCCTTCGTCAACGGCCACACGCTCTATGTCGACGGCGGCATCACCACCTCCCTCTAGGAGCCGTCCGGGCCCGCGGCGCTTCCAGGCGGGCAGGGGAAACGTCATGACCGTCGGGACCGGCCGGCCCTGATGAGGACCGGCGGCGGCGGCCCGCATCGCATCCATATCGCGTCCATGGCCGTGCGCCATGGCGACAAACCATC
>UCEY01000051.1 GCA_900471605.1 Hyphomicrobiales bacterium
CCCCACAAGGGGGAGGGTTAAGGGTGCCGCGCCGTCTCATCTCTGATATGCGAATGCCCTCTTCCTCAAAAGAAGGGAAAGCTGCCGCACGCGCCCCACTCCGATTCATAATTGGAACTTCACTCTTCCCAATGCACATCCGTGAGCACGTTCGACGGGATCGGCTCGTTTTCCCACAATCCCTTCACCTTGCCGTCCCACACGCCGAGCTTCGGCATCACGAACAGGAAGAGCGACGGCACGTCGTTGGCGAGGATGGTTTGCGCCTCGCCATAGAGCTTTTCCTGCTCGGCGGCGCTCGAGGTCATCTCGACCTTTTTCAGCACCTCGTTGAAGGCCGGGTTCTTGTAGTTGAAATAGTAGGGATCGCGGGAATAGATGTCGATGTCCATCGGTTCCGCATGGGCGACGATGGTCATGTCGTAATCGGCCGCCTTCAGCACGTCCGCCACCCATTTCGCCGGAAACTCGGTGGTCTCGATGTTCATCGTCACGCCGATTTCCGCAAACATCGCCTGCAGCACCTGCGAGGTACGCTGCGCATAGGCCATCTGCGGCGCCTTGATGGTGAAGGTGAAGCCGTTCGGGAAGCCCGCTTCGGCGAGCAGCGCCTTCGCCTTGGCGGCGTCATAGGGATAGACGCCGGTCAGGTCCTTGTAGCCGCGGTCGTTCGGCGTGTAGTGGCTGCCGATCGGCGTGCCGAAGCCCGACCATGCGCCCTCGACGACGGTGGCGCGGTCGACGGCCATCATCAGCGCCTGGCGGACGCGCTTGTCGCTGAACGGCTTGCGGGTGTTGTTCATGCCGGCAACGACCTTGAGCTCGGTATTGCCGATGACGGTCGCCAGCCGCTTGTCGCCCTCGAAGGACTTGATCAGTTCCGGCGCACCGAATTCCGGGAAGGCATCGACATCGCCGGCCTTCAGGGCTGCTGCCTGGGCCTGCGGATCGCTGATGAAACGGAAGGCCGCCGTGTCGAGCTTCAGCGATACGGCCTTGTTCCAGTAGTCGGCATTTTTGGCAAGATCGACCTTGGAGCCTTTCGACCAGCTGACGAACTTGAACGGGCCGGTACCGACCGGGGTCGTCTTGTTGTCGGCGGCGGATTTCGGCTCGACGATCGTCGAGGACGGCCAGCCGAGCCAGTAGAGCAGGCTGCCGGCCGGCTGCTTGAGCTTCAGGACCAGCGTCGCGGCATCCGGCGTTTCGATCGTATCGATCGAGGCGAAATAGCGCTTCTGCGGATTGACGCTGTCGGCGCCGCGGGCGCGGTCGATCGAAAACTTGGCGACCGAGCTGTCGAACGCGACGCCATTGTGGAACTTGACGCCCTGGCGAAGCTTGAACGTGTAGGTCAGGCCATCCGGCGAGATCTGCCAGCTTTCGGCAAGCTGCGGCTGGATCTTGCCGGCCTTGTCGATCGTCGTCAGGCCTTCGAAAATGTTCTGCCAGGTCACCTGGCCGATCGCCACCGGTGCTGCGATCGTCGGGTCGAGTCCGGCCGGCTCGATCGCCATGCCGATCGTGATCCCGGTCTTCGCCGCGGCCTCGGCACCCGTCTGGCCCAGAAGCAGACCCGTGCTCATAGCCAGGCCAAAGGCCGCATTCTTCCATATGGTAGCAGAGCCCAAGAGCGTCATTCTGCCCATCCGTCATCCCCTTTTTTGGAACGAGACCCGCCTGATCGGCACCTGCGGGATCGTCGATTGCCAAAAGTGTGTCATTTCGCAGGTGCACACACAATGCAGAATTTTGTGTGCTCTGTGTAGCCGAAAACGCTACACAAACACATTTAAGCTGACGCTTTCCTGGGCGCGGATTTTCGGGTATCGGCGCCGCGCATGAAGCGCTCGATGAAGTCGACGAGCTTGCCTGCGGCAAACGAAAGCTGGCGGTCGGGTGCGACGCAGAGATCGATCGGGGTGCGCACTCCCTTGCCGGCCGCGATCGGCACGGCGGCAAGCTGCCCCGCGTCGATTTCCCGCTGCACGGCAAGTGCCGGCAGCAGCGTGACCGCCGCCCGGCGCAAGACCAGTTCCTTCAGCATTTCCAGCGAGCCGGTGACGAAGACGGGATCAAGCTCCAGCCCATCCTTGGCGAACAGCTCCTCGAAGGCCTGCCGGGCGCCAAAATTCTTGTCGGGGAGCGCGAGCGGCATGTGGACGAGGTCGCGCAGCGTCAGTTCCCTGGCGCCGGCAGACGGATGGTCCGCGGCCATGATGACGTCATAGGTGATCTCGGAGCGCAGCCGCACCTTTACGCCGGAGATTTTTGGCGCAAACAGCGTCACCACCAGATCGGCCTCGGCGGCGGCCAGCGCCTCGACCGCTTCGCGCGCGCTGGTGATCGCCACCTCGAACCGAAGCTTGGGATAACGCAGGCTGAATTCCGCCAGCACCGGGGCGATCAGGTTGGCGACGGTAGCGCCGTTCGCATAGATCACCACCTTGCCGCGCTGCAGGCCCTGCAGGTCGTCGATCAGCTGGTGGACATGTTCGAGTTCTCGCAGCGTCTTCCCTGCCCGCGCCGCCAGAAGCTCGCCCGCCGCCGTCAGCTTGATGCCGCGATTGCTGCGCTCGACAAGCGGCGTTCCGAAATAATGCTCGAGGTTCTCGATCTGCCGGGACACGGCGGTCGCCGCCACGTTGAGGTTTTCGGCCGCCGCCCGCATGGAATTGGTACGGACCAGTTCGTCGAAATACATAAGCGCCCGAAGCTGCATGCGATCCTGCCGGCTAAAATATGTCACCAGAACACGGCGACCGGTTTCGGGATAGTGACATACATAAAATCAGGGCGCCCGTCAGCCGCGGCGGAAACCTTCGCTGGCGACGAGCAGTTGGCGGGTATAGTCGGCGGAAAACTCGCGGTTTTCCAGCGCTTTCCGCGGCACGGTCTCGACCACCTTGCCGTTTTTCATCACCGCCAGCCGTTCGCACATATGGCTGATGACGCCGAGATCGTGGCTGACCATCACGAAAGTGAGGTTGCGGTCGCGGCGCGCCTGCTCGAGCAGGTTCAAAATCTCGGCCTGGATCGAGGCATCGAGCGCCGAGGTCGGTTCGTCGAGCAGCAGGATTTTCGGCTCGAGGATCAGCGCCCGCGCGATCGCGATGCGCTGCCGCTGGCCACCGGAAAGCTGGTGCGAATAACGGAACCGGAAGCCCGAACCGAGACCCACCTCGTCCAGCGCACGGTTGATGCGTGTCTCGATATCGGTGAACCCGTGGATGAGCAGCGGCTCTAGCAGCAGACGGTCCACCGTCTGGCGCGGATGCAGCGAACCATAGGGATCCTGGAACACCATCTGGACGGTGCGGTAGAATTCCTTGTCCCGCTTGCGACCGGAATAGGAGTGGCCGTTCACCGTAAGCGTGCCCTGATCGAACGAGGCAAGGCCGGAGACCGCCCGCAGCAGCGTGGATTTGCCGGAACCGGATTCGCCGACGATGCCGAAGGATTCGCCGGCGCCGATATCGAAGCTGACATGGTCGAGCGCGGTGAATTCATCATAGATGACGACCATGTCGCGAATGGAAAGAGCCGATGTCATAGCGCCCACTCCGGCTTGCGGTCGAGGACGGGCAGCGGGTGCCGGTCGGAACCGATGGTCGGCAGGCAGTTGAGCAGCCCGCGCGTGTAAGGATGCTGCGCGTCGGCCAGATTGGCAGCCGGCAGTTCCTCGACGATCCGGCCGGCATACATGACGATGACGCGGTCGCAGAAGGAGGAGACGAGGCGGAGATCATGGGAGATGAAGATCAGCCCCATGCCGCGGTCGGCCACCAGCCTGTCGAGGATATCCAGCACTTCGAGCTGCACGGTGACGTCGAGCGCCGAGGTCGGCTCGTCGGCGATCAGAAGTTCCGGGCCGCAGACCAGCATCATCGCGATCATCGCCCGCTGGCCCATGCCGCCGGACACCTCGTGCGGATAGAGCGAGAAGACCCGTTCCGGGTCGTTGATCTGCACCGCCTCCAGCATGGCGAGCGCCCGGGCCTTGGCCGCGGAGGTCGAAATCCGCTCATGCGTCTTCAGCGTCTCGACGATCTGCCGGCCGATGGTCATCACCGGGTTCAGCGAATATTTCGGATCCTGCAGGATCATCGCGACCTTCTTGCCGCGCAGATGGCGCCGCTCGCTCGCCCGCATCCTCAGGAGATCGCGGTCGCCGAAAGCGAGCTTTCGCGCGCTGATCTTCGCATGGCCGGGCGTCAGGCCCATGATCGCACGGCCGGTCTGCGACTTGCCGGAGCCGGACTCGCCGACGATGCCAAGCCTTTCGCGGCCGAGCGCGAAGGAAACACCGCGCACCGCCTGTACGTCGCCGGTGCGGGTCGGAAAGGTGACGCGCAGATCCTCGACGGTAAGGAGCGGTTTCCCAGACATTGTCATTGGCCGGCCTCCTTGGGATCGAGCGCATCGCGCAGGCCATCGCCGAGTAGGTTGAAGCCGAGGCTGACGATCAGGATCGCGACACCCGGCATGGCGGCGACCCACCACTGGTCGAGAATGAAGCGGCGGCCGGATGCGATCATCGCGCCCCATTCGGGAAGCGGCGGCTGGGCACCGAGGCCGAGGAAACCGAGGCCGGCCGCCGTCAGGATGATGCCCGCCATGTCGAGCGTGACACGCACGATCAGCGACGAAACGCAGAGCGGCATGACGTGGCGCAGCACGATGCGGAACGGCGAGGCGCCCATCAGCTTCACCGCCGCGATGAATTCCGAATTGCGGAAGGTCAGCGTCTCGGCGCGGGCGATACGCGCATAGGGCGGCCAGGAGGTGACGGCGATCGCCAGAATGGCGTTCTCGATGCCGGGGCCGAGCGCCGCCACCAGCGCCAGAGCCAGCACGAGCTTCGGGAAGGCGAGGAAAATGTCGGTGATCCGCATCAGCACCGCATCGACCCAGCCGCCTGCATAACCGGAGACCGTGCCGACGATCAGGCCGATCGGCGCGGCGATGATCGCCACCAGCACGACGACCAGCAGCGTCAGCCGCGAGCCATGGATCAGGCGCGAGAGAATGTCGCGGCCCTGGTCGTCGGTGCCGAGCAGGTAACCGGCGGTGCCGGGCGGCAAAAGCCGGGCATTGCGCAAATCCCCCTGCACGGGGTTGTAGGGTGCCAGCAGGTCGGCGAAGGCCGCGACGAACAGCAGGAGGACGAGGATGGCGAGCCCGACGAGCGCCAGCCGGTTTTCGGCGAACCGCCGCCAGATCACATAGGCGCGGCCTAAGCGCGCCTGGTGGCGGGAGGCCGGCCGGTCGGAAAGCAGCCATTCGCGGCTATAGGGCTTCGGGGTCTCGCCCAGGGTGATTGAGGGCCGGCTCATCGGTTTCGCGTCCTGGGGTCAAGCGTCCGATACAGAAGATCGGAGAAGAGATTGATGCTGACGAAAACGACGCCGATGGCAATCGTACCGCCGAGCACCGCATTCATGTCGGCATTCTGCAGCGAGTTGGTGATGTAGAGGCCGAGCCCCGGCCAGGAAAAGATCGTTTCCGTCAGCACCGAGCCCTCGAGCAGACCCGCATAGGACAGCGCGATGACCGTCACCAGCGGCACCGCAGCATTGCGCAATGCGTGGAACCAGATGATCCGCGTCTCCGATAATCCCTTTGCCCGCGCCGCCACCACATATTCCTGCGCCAGTTCGTTCAGCATGAAGGAACGGGTCATGCGGCTGATATAGGCGAGCGAGAAATAACCGAGCAGCGAGCCCGGCAGGATGATGTGACGGAACAGATCCCAGGCTACGTCCCATTGACCCTGCCAGATGGCATCCAGAAGGTAGAAGCCGGTTATCGGCGTGAACGTGTATTCGTAGACGATGTCGATGCGGCCCGGATAGGCAACCCAGTTGAGGCGCGCATAAAAGAGCACCAGCGACAGCAGGCCCAGCCAGAAGATCGGCACGGAATAGCCGATCAGGCCGATCACGCGAACGATCTGGTCGGCGATGCTTCCCCGCTTGACCGCCGCCAGCACCCCGAGCGGCACGCCGATGAGCGCCCCGATGATCGTGCCGATCGTGGCAAGCTCGATCGTTGCCGGGAACACCCGGGCGATATCGGTCATGACAGGATTGGTCGTCAGCACGGACGTGCCGAAATCACCCGTCACGGCCTGTTTGAGATAGACCCAGAACTGCTGGTAGAGCGGCAGGTTGAGGCCGAGCTCTTCCCGCACCCTCTCCACCACATGCGCCGGCGCCCGGTCGCCCACGATGGCGAGTGCCGGATCGATCGGCACGACGCGGCCGATAAAGAAGGTGACGGCCAGGAGGCCGAGAAATGTGGTGGCCGCGGTCACGATGAACCGCAGCAATACCATTGTTGTAGATGATGCACGGCGCCGTCTGCGCCGTGTCGCGGCTGTCGTATCGATCAAGGTCAAGGAAGCGGCCTTTCAGGCTATTCCTTCGACACTGTATAGACGAAGTTCGTATCGAAGCTCGGGCCAAGCTTGAAGTTCTTGAGCTTGGCCGAATAGCCGGCAACTTCAGTCTGCTGGAAGATGAGCACGAACGGGCTTTGCGCCAGAACCTTCCGCTGCAGGTCTTCATAGATGGCGGCGCGCTTGCCCGCATCCTTTTCGAGCAGCGCACCCTTGGCCGCGTCCGAGAGATCCTTTGGAACGTCCCAGGCATTGCGCCAGGCGAGCGTCTTGGTCTTGCCTTCGTCCGAATTGTTGGGGTTGATCGTGAAGGTCTCGGCGTTGGAGTTCGGATCGAAATAATCCGAGCCCCACTGGCCGATGTAGATGTCATGGGTGCGGGCACGGAACTTGGTCAGCGTCTGCTTGCCGTCGCCTGGGATGATCTCAAGCTTGATGCCGGCTTGCGCCAGCGTCTGCTGCACGCTTTCGGCAATGCCGGTCACCGGCTGATTATTCCGCACGTCCATGGTCACCGTGAAACCGTCCTTAAGACCTGCCTTTGCCAGCAGCTCCTTGGCCTTCGCCACGTCCAGCTTGTAGGGATTGTCGTTGAGCGCGCCGAGCTGACCCTTGGGAAGGAAAGTCTGGTGGATCTCGCCGATGCCCTTGATCAGCGTCGCGCCGATCGCCTCGTAATCGACGAGATACTTAAAGGCTTCGGCCACTTCCGGCTTGGCCAGGTTCTTGTTCTTCTGGTTAAGGCTGAAGTAATAGACCGTGCCCTTGGGCGCGGACGTGAGCTGGATGCCGTTCTTCTTCTGAACCGCATCGAGATCGCCCGGCTCCAGGTTGCGGGCAACGTCGATATCGCCGTTTTCAAGGGCCAGGCGCTGGCCCGAGCTTTCCTTCATGTGACGGTAAATGACCCGCTTCAGCTTCGGCTTTTCGCCGTAATAGTTGGGGTTGGCTTCCATGATGACGGCTTCGTTTGCGCGCCAGGCCATCGTTTTGTACGGGCCGGAGCCGGCATAGCCGGTCTTCATCCATTCATTGCCGAAGTCCGTGTCGTATTTGTAGTCGGCATTCGGCGTCACCTTCTTTGCATGTTCCATCACGACCTTCTTGTCGACGACGGAAGCGACCGTGGCGGTCAGCACGTTCAGCACGAAGGTCGGAGCATAGGGCTTGTCGACAGTGAACACGAAGGTCGCGTCGTCGGCGGCCTTGGCCTTGTCTGCGACATTGTCGCCCGTCAGGCCGAACTGGGTGAGCAGGAAGGCCGGCGACTTGTCGAGCTTGACCGCGCGTTCGAAGGAATAGGCAACATCGGCGGCAGTGATCGGATTGCCCGATGCGAATTTCAGGCCGGATTTCAGCTTGAACGTGTAGGTGAGGCCGTCGGCGGACGTCGTCCAGCTCTCGGCCAGGTCGCCGATCACCTTGGATGTATCGGCCGGATCCAGCATGACGAGCTTGCTGTAGCAATTGGCCGTGATCTCGGCGGTGGACAATTCGAACGCTTCGCCCGGATCGATCGTGATGATGTCGTCGATCGCAAAGCCTTCCACGAGCGTGTCGGCCGGCGTCGCGGCAAAGGCCTGGGGTGCCGCAGACAGCAGCAGCCCGAGTGCCGCGCTGGTGGACAGTACTCGAAGGCTCTTGTTGAGCGAATGGATCATGGTTCTATATTCCCCTGGTTTTATTTGTTGGACCTCTGGGGAAAACGGCCCTATTCGTGCCAGGCCTTCCCCAAAACTCTCAGCCAGTTTTCCCGGCACAGCTTTTTTAGCTCTGCGTCAGCGTAGCCCGCTCCCTTGAGCGCCGCAACCAGATTTTGATTGCCCGCAGCATCATGTATTTCCTGCGGAATCGACGCGCCGTCGAAGTCCGATCCGAGCGCCACGTGATCGATGCCCATGCGCTTCACCATATGGTCGACATGGCGCACCATGTCGGAGATCGGCGTCGCGACATTGTCGCGACCGTCGGGGCGCAGCATCGTCACGGCATAGTTGAGGCCGACGAGACCGCCGCTTTCCTTGACCGCATCGAGTTGGCGGTCGGTGAGGTTGCGGGCGACCGGCGTCAGCGCATGCGCGTTCGAATGGCTGGCGATCAGCGGCTGGTCGGAGGTCCTGGCGACATCCCAGAACCCCTTCTCGGTAATGTGGGCGAGATCGATCAGGATGCCGAGCGTATTGCAGGCCCTGACCAGTTCGAAGCCGTGGTCGGTGAGGCCGGGGCCGGTGTCGGGCGACATCGGAAAGGCAAACGGCACACCGTGGCCGAAGATATTGTGGCGGCTCCAGACGGGGCCAAGCGACCGCAGGCCGGCAGCATGGAAGACTTCGAGATTGTCGAGGTCCGGATCGATCGCCTCGCAGCCTTCCATATGCATGACGGCTGCGAAAATGCCCTCTTCCATAGCCTTGCGGATCTCGGCGGTCGAACGGCACAGCCGCCAGGCGCCGGCACGGTCGAGGCGCAGCGCGATCGATGCCTTTTCGAGCGCGATCGTCAGCGAGGGAAGATAATCGAGCGGGGTGGAGAGCGGCGTGACGTAATGGCCGTTCTGATCCGGCTCCTTCAGCACCAGCTCGCCCGACGGGATATAGATGGCGCAGAGACCGCCGGCCAGACCGCCGGCCTTGGCCCGCGGCCCGTCGATATGGCCGCTCGGGGTGCCGTTGACAAATTCGGCAATCGGATCGCCGCCGGCCTTCATGTTCCGCCAGAGCCGCAGGAGCACGTCGTTATGGCCGTCGAACACCAGTTCCATGAAGTCTATTCCCGATTTTCTTGTGAAAGTTCCAAGGTGAGCAATGCGCCGATCCTAGCCAGCCCCTTCTCTTTCGCAAGCCGGAAACGATACTGCGACATCATGCGATGAACCATATCGCATCCCGGCTTATCGCGGCTCGTTAAGCGAGTCCTATATGGATCGACGCGGTGACTGGTGTTTGCCGCTCGCCTTAGGTCTTTCTGAAGAGCCCAAGATAGTTTTCGAACATGAAAAGCCGGTTGCGTCTTTGACCAGTTACTTCAACCAAAACGCCGAGATTCACAAAATCTGTGATCAGCGAGGTCGCAGTGTTGGTGGTCGTATTGAGCAATGTCGTGACCGCCTTAACATCGACAAGAGGCCGCCGATAAAGATAGCGGATGAGTTGTTGGGCGTTCTGTTGCCGCCGATGGCTGAAACGCGGCAGCGCTTCGCGCTGTATCCGCTCTTTCAAAGTAAGAATTTTGCGGAACACGTTGGCTGATGCACGCGCCGTCTCTTCGACGCCGAAGAGAAAAAAGATCAACCAGTCGCGCATATGATTGCCGTCTCGAACAGCCATCAAACTGTCGACATAAGCGGTCTTGTTTCGCTCAAAGTAGTCAGAAAGGTAGAGTGCCGGCTTCCCCAGCAGGCCCGTAGACGCAAGATAGAGCGAAATCATCAACCGTCCTAAACGGCCATTGCCATCGAGAAAGGGATGTATGGTCTCGAACTGATAATGAGCGATTGCGATACGGATGAGAGGCGGCACCAGCAGAGAATCGTCATGCAGGAAACGCTCCATGTCACTCATGAGTTCGGGCACATGTTCATGATGCGGCGGCACGAAAGCGGCATTTTTTAAGCTGACGCCGATCCAGTTCTGGCTGCTGCGAAACTCACCAGGTTGCTTGGTTTCACCGCGCACACCCCGCATGAGAATGGCATGCGTTTCCTTCAATAGCCGGTTGGAAAAAGGCAGGCGCTCCAGACTGGTGATCGCGTAGTTAATCGCTGCGATGTAATTCTGCACTTCGGTCCAATCGTCGCGTTCCTCAGGAGACAGGTCCTCTATCTCTTTGAAAGCATCGTCGATATTGGTCTGCGTTCCCTCGATACGGCTCGATTGGGTCGCTTCTTTCGCCACATACATGCCGATGAAAAAGTCGATGTCTGGCACCAATTGGGCAAAAGCATTCAATTCCCCAAGTGCACGGTCGGCGCGACCAAGTAGCTCGATGACTTCAGGGTCGGAGATGATCCATTGATGATTGATCGGTGCAGGCAGGAAGCTGCGATATTCAAGCCGCTTTTCATATTGCCCTGCCTTGTAGGCCAAGAGGTCCATATGTCAGAAAGGCTCCAATTTTCTGAAATAAGAGAAACCATATTTCAGATTCGCCAAAGCGGCAATCGGCAGTTTCAGATTGGGCGCCAGTTTCTGAAATAACGCGGATTTCTACTTCAGAAACCTTTTGGTGGGTTGGCAGGTAGGGTGATCGTTAGCTGATCCAGCTCCCCTCACCCGCCTTTTTCAGCATCGGGGTTCTGAAAACACCGGCGACACGTGGGCGCCACTCAGGTCCGAAGGTATCGAGCCTGTCGTGCCAGCGCTCCGATTGCAGCATCGCCGCGCCGATGACGACCGGTTCGATGCCGAGCGAAGCCATCAGGGTCAGGCCTGAGACGATCGAGGTACCGCTGGAGATCACGTCGTCAACCAGCGCGACGCGCTTGCCCTTTATCAGCGGCAGCATGCGCGGATCGACATAGAGGCGCTTCTGCTGTTCCGGTGTCGTAATCGAGGAGAGCGGCACGGAGAGGCTCTCGTCGTACCAGAATTTTCGCGAGGTCCCGAGCGGTACATAGCGCGCATAACCCAGGGCCCGGGCGACGGCGGCGGCAAGCGTCAGGCCGAGCGTCGGCAGACCGACGATCACTTCCGGGCGAAAGGCCGCGAGCTTCGGGGCGAGGTCTGCGGCAAGCGCATCCTGAACGTCGAAACTCGCCTGGTTGATGATCAGCGAGGCGAGCGCATGCTCTCCGTCGGCAAGCGGCCGGATCGGCAGCCGGATCTGGCTGCCGTCGTCCAGTGTCGCGGGGAAAAAGCCGGAAAACGGCCCTGCCCGGTCGAACGAACCCGCCGGATGGACGTCCTGCCAGAAATCATGCGGCTGCATTCGCTTTTCCTATTCGAGAATTTCGAGGATCGGCGATTCCAATAGCGTGCCGGTGGCGACATCGGCAATGCCGCGGTCGGTCTGGTGCGGGCCGGGATTGCAGGCAAGCGTCGCGCCGAAACAGGCCTTGAACACGAGATAGGGCGGCTGCCAGTCGACGAGACGGTCCATGGCGGCGCGGATGTTTCGAAAACCTTCGGCAACCTCCGCCATCGGCGCTTCGGAGACGAGGCCGGAGAGCGGCAGCGGCAGGAGCACTTCCACCTTGCCGCCGGTTGCGACCGCCATTCCGCCGCCGGCTTCGATCACCGCGTTGGCGGCCGCGGCCATGTCGGCCGGATCGGATCCGAAGACGGTGAGGTTATGGCTGTCATGGGCGAGCGTGGTGGCGAATGCGCCCTTCCAGACGCCCCAGCCGGTCAGGAACCCAAGACGGGTGCGGCTGTCGGCACGGCCGTGGCGGTGGGTCACGGCGATCAGCGTCGCGCCCTCCGGGGGTACCACGTAACCATCGACGACATCCGCATCCGTCTGCCCCCAGTTCGTGAAGCGCGGACGATCGATCGTCGCAAGCCTGACTTTGCGGCCCTCGGCAGGCAGCTTGAAATCCTCCGCCCGGAGCGGCTGGAGCTTCACCGAGCCCTGCAGGAGAGAGGGATCGGTCGCATGAAGCCCGACCGTCATGACCCCGTCCCGCGCGATCCGCGTGCCGCTGGCGAAGACGTGCCGGGCGCGAAAATCCTTGAGGTCGTCGAACAGGACGATATCGGCCCGGCGGCCGGCGGCGATCAGGCCGAGGTCGGGACGGCCGATGCGAACCGAGGCATTGAGCGTTGCCGCCTGCAGCGCCCATTCCGGTTTCATCCCGTAGCGCACCAGCCGGCGCACCACGTCGTCGAGGCCACCGCCCTGAACCAGATCGTCAGGAAACACGTCGTCGGTGCAGAGCGTCACCGTCTGCGGCAGGTGGCCGAGCGTATTGAGCGCCTCGACGAATTCCGGCAGAAGGTGATCGTGGGAACCGCGCATCTCGATGGTCAGGCCGGCGCGCAGCTTCGCCATCAGGTCGGCGCCGGAGACCAGCTCGTGGTCGGAGGTGATGCCGGACGCCATGAAGGCCGCCAGATCCGGGCCGGCCAGGCTGCGGGCATGGCCGCAGACGAGCTTTTCCGACACCAGCGCCGCCTGCACGATGGCGCTCATGCGCGGATCGCGGTCGATGACGCCGCGCATGTTCATCACTTCCGCAAGCCCGCCGATCTTCGGCCAGAACAGCATTTCCTCGATCGTCGCCGCGTCGAAATCGGCCCCGGCCATTTCGAGGCCGGGCGCGGACGGCACGCAGGACGGCGCCAGAACGACGGCGCGCAACGGCAGCGGCTTCACCGCCTCCAGCGCCCAGGCGACACCTTCCGTGCCATGCACGTTGCCGAATTCATGCGGGTCCCAGACGATGGTCGTCACTCCGCGCGGCAGCACGGCGCCGGCATAGGTCGCCGGCGTCACCATCGAACTTTCGATATGCATATGCGTGTCGATCAGGCCGGGCGAGATGAACGTGCCCGTCGCATCGACGATCTCCACGGCGTCCGAGCGCGTGCCTGCCTCGTGGACGCTGGCGATCACCGGCCCGACAAGGCCGATATCGGCGGGGCGCAGCTCGCCGGTCACCATATCGACCAGCGTGCCGCCCGATATCAGGATGTCGAACGGCGCATCGCCGCGCGCAGCGGTGACGGCGCGGTCGCGCAAGCTCGGTTCGGTGAATTCCTGTACGCTTGAGATGATGTTCTTCACCAGCTCGCCTCCGCATGCAATGTCTCGAGAATGATCGCCTTCGCCTTCGCGACGTCAATCTCGACGCCGTAGGCCGCATTGAATTCACCCCGGCCGGCGCGTGTCTCGATGACAGTGCGGCCCCGCGTCAGCGTGCCGGAAAGTTCGATGTCGAGCCGTGCCTCGCGCCATGTGACGTGTTCGGGAAAGGCGAAGGCGACGGCCGCCACCGCATCGTAGAGCGCCATGGCCGGACGGCCGCGGCTGGTGGCGATCGCCACGAAACCGGCGAGCAGATCGGCGACCAGTTCCGCATTGCGCCCGCCGGCAGCCCGGATCGGCGCAACGTCTTGCGGTCCGCAGAGCACCTTGCGACAGAGATCGAGATCGACCATCCGCAACGGGATCTTGTGGGCGAGCACGATCGCCAGCGCTTCCGGATCGGCAAAGGCGTTGAATTCGGCGGATGCCGTGTGGTTGCCGGTGGTGACGCCGCCGCCCATCCAGGTGAGGTCGGTGATCCTTGCCGCGAGATCCGGCCGGGCCAGCGCCACCGCCGCGATATTGGTGAGCGGTCCAAGCGCCATGATGCGGCGCTCGCCCTCCTCTTCGCCATCCTCCCTGCCCTTTTCGAGCCAGGCGCAGAGCGCTTCGAATGCGTCGGTATGGAACGTGTCGGGGGCTTCCGGCAGGGCCTGGCCCGCAGTCGGGATGCCGCTCTCGCCGAGAATGCCGGTTGCGGTCTCCAGCCTCGCCAGCACCGGTGCGGCGCGACCGGCATGCACCGGAAACGGCCAGACGAAGGCCGATGCGGCGCCGGCCGCGTTGCGCCGGACATGTTCCAGCGGCGCATTGCCGAAGACCAGCGAAACGCCGTCAATGCCGAGCCCGGCATGCGCCGCGACCATGATCGCGGCGACGTCGTCGAAGCCCATGTCGGTGTCGATCCAGATGCCCATGTCAGCCGCTCCTTACACGAACCGCGACAGCGGCGCGGCCTTTTCGGCCGGCAGATCGAAGGACAGCCCGGCGCCCAGCGCGTGCGCCGGCTGGCTCGCCTCCACCTCGGCCTTGATCGGGCCGAGCGGGCTATCCAGCAAATACTCCCTGCTGTCGCCGGCAAAGGATGTACCGCGCACGGTGCCCTGGAAAGGACCTGTCCCCAGGGTCACCATACGCGGCCGCCAGGCAAGGCCCGCCGCTGAAGGGGCCTCGCTGGAAAGAGAACCCGAGAGATCGACGAGACCTGCACCGGTCTTCATCTTTCCGTTTTCGAGCGGGAAAATGTTTTCGAACCCGACAAAGTCCGCAACGAAGGACGAAGTCGGGCGGTTGTAGATGTCTTCCGGCGAACCGATCTGCTCTATCTTACCGCTCTTCATGACCACAATGCGGTCGGCGAGCGCCAAAGCTTCAGCCTGGTCGTGGGTGACGAAGATCATCGTCACGCCGGTCGCCTTCTGGACGCGCTGCAGCTCGGTGCGCATCTCAAGACGCAGCCGGGCGTCGAGGTTGGAGAGCGGCTCGTCGAGCAGCAGAACCTTCGGCTCCATCACCATCGAACGGGCAAGAGCGACGCGCTGCTGCTGGCCGCCGGAAAGCTCCGCCGGCCGGCGATTGGCGAAATTCGAAAGACCGACGGATTTCAGACCGGACTGGACCTTGGCGTCGAGCTCCGGCCCGCGCATGCCCTTGAGCTTCAGCCCGAAGGCGACGTTTTCGTAGACGGACAGATGCGGGAAGAGCGCATAGGACTGGAACATCAGGCCGACGGCGCGCTTGTTGGCGGGCACGCGGGTGATATCGGCGCCGTCGAGGCGGACGTGGCCGCTTTTCACCGCCAGCAGGCCGGCGATCGCCCGCATCGTTGTCGTCTTGCCGCAGCCGGAGGGGCCGAGCAGCGCGATCAGCTCGCCCTTCTTGATGGTGAGATCGAGGTTCGCGACGGCGACGGAATCGCCATAGGCGAGCGTCAGCTTTTCGAGAGAGAGATAGGACGCGTCAGACATAGCGGGAGAACCCCAGGAAACGTTCGGCAAGGAAAACGATGCCGATGGAAAGGAAGGCGAGCAGCGACGAAAGCGCCGCGACGGAGGGATCGAAGACGATTTCCATATAGGCGATCATGTCGACCGGCAGGGTGCGCACGCCCGGCCCCGACAGGAACAGCGAGACCGGCACCTGGTTGAAACTGGTGACGAAGCCGAGGATGAAGGCCGACATGATGCCGCCGCGGATATTCGGCATCACCACCCGGAAGAAGGCGCCCAGCCGCGACGAGCCGAGCAGGACCGCCGCTTCCTCGATATCGGAGCGCAGGTTGTCGAGGCTGGCCGAGACGACGCGCACCGCATAGGGCAGCACCAGCGCCGTATGGGCGAGGAACAGCGCCGGCGTGATGCCGACCTGGAAGGGCACGACGATATACCGCAGCAGCGCCAGGCCGACGATGATGCCCGGCACGATGATTGGCGCGGAAACGACGGTGCGGACGATTTCCGCACCCGGCAGCTTGTAGCGCGACAGCGCATAGGAGGCCGGGATGCCCAGAACCAGCGCCGCCGCCGTGCCGCCGATCGCCAGGAACAGCGACATGCCGAACGAGGCGCGGAAACTTTCCACCGTGAATACCTTGGCGATCCAGCGCAGCGAAAAGCCCTGCGGCGGGAAGGCGAGCGTCTCGCCGGCCGAAAACGAGGCGGCGACGATGATCAGGAACGGCCCGATCAGGAAGGCGATCACCAGGAAGAGGGTGACCGGGATGAAGAGGCTGCGCGCCGTCATTGCGGGCTCCTCTGCTTGTTGCGCGCCGTGGCGACGCGCTTCAGGAGAATGTTGGCGGCAAAGCTCATGACGATCAGGATGAAGGCGATGACGCTGGCCGCGACGAAATTGTTGGAGACCGAAACCTGCTGGTAGAGCAGCGTTTCCAGCATCAGCACCTTGGAGCCGCCGAGGATCGCGGGCGTGATATAGGCGGTCAGCGAGCCGGTGAAGACCAGCGTCCCGCCGATCACGAGGCCTTCCTTGGTCAGCGGCAGCACCACCTTCCAGAACACCTGGAACCAGTTGGCGCCGAGCACCCGGGCCGCCGGTATCGCGTCCTTCGGCATGTTCTCGAGCGCCGAGATCAGCGAGATGATCATCAGCGGCAGGAAGAGCTGCAACAGGCCGATGAAGATCGCCGTCTCCGAAAACAGGATGCGCAGCGGCGCTTCGGTGATGCCGAGCGCCTGGAAAGCCTGGTTGACGATGCCGGTCCGGCCGAGGATGACGATCCAGGCATAGGTGCGGGCGACCGGCGAGATCATCAGCGGCAGCACGACGAGGCCGGTGACCTTGCCCTTGGCGCCGGGTTCCAGGCTGACGATCGCGAACGCCGCCGCATAACCGATCACCGCCGAGGCGATGGTGACGAGAGCGCCGAGCCTCAGCGTGCGCAGGAAGACGGCCTGGTTCAGCGGATTGGAGAAGAAATCCGTATAGGCGGAAATCGTCCAGCCGCCGGCGGGCGCGCGAAATCCATCCGACAGCAGGATCACCACGGGCACGAGAAACACCGCCGCCGCGAAGATCGCGGCCGGCAGCGCAAGCGCCAGCGCTTCAGTCCTGTTCTGGAACATTGGTCGTCTTTCTCCTGCGCCGTCCGGTCCGGACGGCTTTGATCTTGGCGAGATGCCCCTCATCCGCCCTGCCGGGCACCTTCTCCCCGTCAAAACGGGGAGAAGGACACGAGCGGCGGGCGCTCAGGCCCACCCTTCCTCAGACGAAGAAAGGGCGGGCCGAAACGGGGCGGCATATCCCTTCTCCCCGCGAGCGGGGAGAAGGTGGCGGCAGCCGGATGAGGGGCACGCCGCAGATGGAAAGGCTTACTGCCCGACCTTCTCGTTCCAGGTCTTGAGCCAGCCGGCACGGTTGTCGAGGGCGACGGCGGACGGGATCAGCTTCAGGCTCTTTGCCGTTTCCTCGCCATAGGTGAGGTTGTTGGCGATCGCGTCGGAAAGCTTGACGTCCTTGTTGGCCGGGCTGTCGATCAGCTTTTCGGCGAGCTTGGTCTGAACCTCGGTGGACAACCAGTAATCCATGAACTGCAGAGCGAGCTCCTGGTTCTTGGCGCCCTTGGTGAGGATCATGACGTTCATGCCGCCCGTCTGGCCTTCCTTCGGCATGGCCCAGGCGATCGGGAAGCCGAGCTTGGTGAACGGAGCCCAGGTGAAGCGGCCGATCGGCGCTGCCCAGATTTCCTCCTGCTGCATCAGCTGCACGAGCTGCGAGGATTTTTCATAGAAGGTGACGAGCTCGCCCTTCTTGGCGCCGACGGCTTCGATCGGAGCCTTGAGGTCCGGCGTGTCCTTGCCGAGAGCCTGGCCCAGCATGTAGAGCGCCGGCGGGCCCTGGTTGGTGGTGACATTAGGCCATGCGACATGGCTTGCATATTCCGGCTTCAGGAGATCCGCCCAGCTTTCGATCTTCATCTTGTCGGAACGATAGGCGATCGAGGTGGCGTAGAACGTGTAACCGACGCTCATGCCGTCCTTGTTCGGGTCCTTGGCCACATCATAGAGCTTGCCGAAATTGGAAAGCTTCGACGTGTCGATCTTGTCGATCAGGCCGGCGCGGGAGGCGGCGAGCGCATCCGCCATCGACACGACGGCCATGTCGACCACCGGGTTGGCCTTGTTGGCTTCCATCTTGGCAATGCGTTCGACGCTGTTGCCGGTCTCGACGACCAGCTTGCAGCCGCAGATCTTCTCGAAGGGTTCGTAGACGATCTGCTTGTATTCGTCCTGGGCGAGCGCATAGACGGAAATCGTCAGCGTCTTCTGCTGGGCGAGCGCCGGGGTTTGTGCGGCGCCGATGGTAAGCATCAGGGCGGCGCCGGATGCGAGAATGACCTTGTTCATGATTTGAGTTCTCCTGCTGTCGGCTTGTTTGGGGTTCTGGCGTCTGAACTGGCATGTAAATTGGCAGTGCCCGTCGACTGGCGCACGACGAGCTGCATCGGGACCCGGTCGGTCTCGGAGGTCACCCTGCCGGCAACAACCTCGTTCTCATCGCCCTCCGGCTCGCCCTCGGATTCGATGGCCCGCATGAGCGCCGCGATCGCGAGATCGGCGATGGCAGCCATGTCCATCCGCACGGTGGTGAGTGCCGGGGTCACCACCGGCGACCAGATGAGGTCGTCGAAACCGGTGACGCTGACCATTTCCGGCACGCCGATGCCGGCGCGCTGCAGCTCGGTCAGCGCCCGAAGCGCCGAAAGGTCGGAGACCGCCGCAAAAGCCGTGAACCCCGCCGCCGCCTTGTCCGCGAGACCGAGCGGGCAGCCTTCGCCCGAAACCGCTTCGACCTTCTCGATCCACATCGTCTCGCATTCGGCGTCCGGGCCGAGACCCGCCTTCAGCCCGCCGATCCGGTCGTTCTGCACGTTCGAAGATATGCTGGTGCCGATCAGCAGGACCTTGGCGTGGCCCAGCTCGGCAAGATGCCGGCCCATCTGCGCACCGCCTTCCCAGTGGTCGGCAGAAACCGTGTTGCCGGGGGTGGAGGGCGTGTCGATGACGGCGACCGGGCAGCCGATATCGGCAATCCGCGTGCCGCGCCGGGGAACGATGACCATGCCGTCGACGCCGCGTTCCAGAAGCCGGCCGATCGCTTCCGTCTGGGTGGCGATGTCGCCGCGGGAGTCGGCGATCAAAACGCCGTAGCCGGCATTCGAGGCGGCGTTCTCGATCGCCTGGGCGATCTGCGGAAAGAGCGGATTGGCAATGTCGGGGAGCACGAGGCCGAGCACGCCGGTACGGCCGGTGCGCAGCGCCCGCGCGGTGAGGCTCGGCACGTAACCGAGTTCGATTGCCTTGGCGCGCACCTTCTCGATGAGCTCCGGAGAGACCCGCCCCTTGCCCGAAAGCGCGTTCGACACGGTCGCAGCCGACACGCCAAGCGCGGCGGCGATTGCGCTCATGTTGGAGCCGGGACGGGGTGAAGCCATGACAGTCTCTGATTAAACGTTTAAGCACGCATACTTTGATGAAAAGGCTTTGTCGAGTCGTTTGTAACTACCGGCCGACCAATATCCCCACATCCTGCCTTGACTCTTTGGCTTCGACCAGTGGAAATCCTCAAGGTATTCATGAGGGAAGAGCGATGCGGGACGACGAGATCACCGGACTTTCGGCGACAGCCCTTTCGGAAGCGATCCACGACGGTCGGACCTCCTGCGTAAGGGTAATGACCGCCTATCTCGACCGGATCGACAGGCTCAATCCGGCGATCAACGCGATCGTCAGCCTGCGCGGCCGGGACGCGCTTCTGGTCGAGACGGCCGAATGCGATGCCGAGCTTGTTTCCGGAAAATCGCGCGGCTGGATGCATGGAATGCCGATCGCCATCAAGGATCTCTGCGAGGTGAAGGGCATCCGCTGCACCTATGGTTCGCCGATCTTTGCCGACTTCGTGCCCGACAAGGACGAGGTAATGGTCGAGCGCATCCGCGCGTCCGGCGCGATCATCATCGGCAAGACCAACACGCCGGAACAGGGGCTTGGCTCGCAGAGCTACAACCCGGTGCACGGTGTCACGAGAAATCCTTACGACCTGACCAAAACCGTTGGCGGATCGAGCGGCGGCGCGGCGGCGGCCCTTTCGGCGCATCTCCTGCCGGTCGCCGATGGCGGCGACCAGATGGGCTCGCTGCGCAACCCGGCCGCCTTCAACAATGTCGTCGGTTTCCGCCCAAGCTTCGGCCGCGTCCCCTCCTCCCTGAGGCCCGAAAACTTCCTCGGCCAGCTTTCCGTGCTCGGGCCGATGGGCCGCACCGTGCGCGATGTCGCCGCCCTGCTTTCGACCCAGGCCGGTTACGATCCGCGCGATCCGCTGTCCCTGCCGACCGAGGACCTGACGCCGCGGGAAGGCCGCGACTTTTCCGGCGCCCGCATCGCCTGGCTCGGCGATCTATGCGGTTACCTGCCCTTCGAACCCGGCGTGCTCGACCTCTGCCGGGCGACGCTGCCGGTTTTCGAAAAGATCGGCTGCACCGTCGAAAATCTCGTGCCGGATTTCGACATGGCGGACGTCTGGCGCTCCTGGACGACGCTACGCAGCTGGCTGACCGCCAGCGGCATGCGCGACAATTACGACGATCCCGCCAAGCGCGCCAGGATGAAGCCGGAGATCATCTGGGAAATCGAACGCGGGCTCGACATGAGCGCCCGCGAAGTCCATTTCGCCTCCAAGCGCCGCAGCGCCTGGTATCAGTATCTGCTGACAGTGTTCGACAGTTACGACTACCTGATCCTGCCCGCCGCCCAGGTCTTCCCCTTCGATGCGGAAACCCACTGGCCGAAGGAGATCGCGGGGCGGACCATGGACACCTATCACCGCTGGATGGAAGTGGTGATCCCCGCCTCGATGGCCGGCCTGCCGGTCGCCGCCATGCCCGCCGGCTTCGGCGACAACGGCCTGCCCGCCGGCATCCAGATCATCGGCCGCCCGCGCGCCGACAAGGCGGTGCTGGAGATCGCGCTGGCTTATGAGGAGGCGACGGACTGGCTGGGTAGGAGGCCGGCGCTTTAGCCGCGAGGGCGCAACGGACTCCCTCTAATCTCCCCCCTTGAGGGGGAGATGTCACGAAAGTGACAGAGGGGGGTGCAGCCGCGAACTCAATAGAAGAGGGAGTATGCCGCGATACCCCCCTCTGCCCTGCCGGGCATCTCCCCCTCAAGGGGGGAGATCGACATGCCCTACCGCTTTGCCTCGCTCAGGCCTTTTGGTTCAACCGGTTAAGCCTCTGCCCTTGTGGGAGGGTTAAGACCACCTCAGCGCCTACCACCCGACGACGTCCACCTCGTCCTTGTACCTTCCTACCTCCTCCAGCAGCCATGCCCGGAATGCCGCGACCGGCCGGAAATCCCGCTTGCTCACAGGCGCGACGGCATAATAGGCGCTGGGGCTCGTTACCTGATGCGGAAAGGCCTCGACGAGCTGGCCGCTCGCCAGCTCCGAGTCGATCAGGAAGAGCGGCATCAGCGCGACGCCGAGCCCGGCGATACAGGCCTGCGCGACATTGCCGAACTGCTCGAACCGCATGCCCTGCGCCGGCGTGCCGGTAACGCCGAGGCTTTCGAACCAGTGGTTCCAGGCGCCCGACCGCGAGGCCATGTGCAGCAGCGGCAGGCGCATGAGGTCCTCGCCCTTTTTGATCGGATGCGCGGCAAGGAACGCCGGCGATGAGACCGGCGCCACCATTTCCTCCATCAGGAAGGTGCATTCCGCCCCTGGCCAGTCCGGCCCCTTTTCACCCATGGGCCCAATATGGATCGCCATGTCGATGCCGTCGCGGTCGAAATCGAAAATGCCGATCCGGGTGGCGAAATTGAGCGTGATCTCCGGGTGCCGGGCGACGAATTGCGGGATGCGCGGCATCAGCCAGCGGGTCCCGAACGTCGGCAGGATGGCGAGGTTCAACTGGTCGCTATGCCGTTTGGTCATGACGGCCAGCGAGGCCGAGCGGATCTGCGACAGCGCGTTGGCGACCGCCTTGGCATAATCAGCGCCAGCGGCCGTCAGCGCCACGCCGCGGCTGGTGCGGTCGAACAGCTGGATGCCAAGCTGCTCTTCCAGCCCCGAAACCTGCCGGCTGATCGCACCTTGCGTCAGCGACAGCTCTTCCGCAGCCCCCGAAAAGCTGCAGAGCCGCGCAACGGAATCGAAGGCGGCGAGCGCCGAGGTGGAGGGAAGCAGTTTTCGCGAGAGGCTGACCATGCCCTATTACTATAGATCATGGCAGGATGAGTAAACGGTGCTTGCTCTCCGGCACCGGCTGGCGATAATTCTTCAAACTTCAAATTGCCAAAATCGAAACCGGAGGCGAGACCCGTGGCTTTTTCCTGGAACGACCCCTTTCTTCTCGAAGACCAGCTGACCGAAGAGGAGCGGATGATCCGCGATGCGGCGGCCGCCTTCGCCAAGTCCGAGCTCCTGCCGCGCGTCCAGGAAGCCTATCTCGATGAAACCACCGACAAGGGCCTGTTCAGGCTGATGGGCCAGACCGGCCTGCTCGGCGTGACCCTGCCGGAGGAATACGGCGCCGCCAACGCCTCCTACGTCGCCTACGGCCTCGTCGCCCGCGAGATCGAACGCATCGATAGCGGCTACCGCTCGATGATGAGCGTGCAGTCTTCGCTGGTCATCTACCCGATCTATGCCTATGGCTCCGACGAACAGAAGAAGAAATACCTCCCCGGCCTCGTCTCCGGCGAACTGATCGGCTGTTTCGGCCTGACCGAGCCGGATGCCGGCTCTGACCCGGGCGGCATGAAGACCCGCGCCGAAAAAATCGAGGGCGGTTATCGCCTGCGCGGTTCAAAAATGTGGATTTCCAACGCGCCGATCGCCGACGTCTTCGTCGTCTGGGCGAAGTCGGAAGCCCATAACAACGAGATCCGCGGCTTCGTGCTCGAAAAGGGCATGAAGGGCCTGTCGGCCCCGAAGATCGGCGGCAAGCTTTCGCTGCGCGCCTCGATCACCGGCGAGATCGTGCTCGACAGCGTCGAAGTCGGCGAGGATGCGATCCTGCCGAACGTTTCGGGCCTCAAGGGTCCCTTCGGCTGCCTCAACCGCGCCCGCTACGGCATTTCCTGGGGTGTCATGGGCGCTGCCGAAGACTGCTGGTTCCGCGCCCGCCAGTACGGCCTCGACAGAAAGCAGTTCGGCAAGCCGCTCGCCGGCATGCAGCTCTACCAGAAGAAGCTTGCCGACATGCAGACCGAAATCACGCTTGGCCTGCAGGCTTCGCTGCGCGTCGGCCAGCTGATGGACCAGCACAAGATGGCGCCTGAAATGATCTCGATCGTCAAGCGCAACAATTGCGGCAAGGCGCTCGACATTGCCCGCCAGGCCCGCGACATGCATGGCGGCAACGGCATCCAGATCGAATACCACGTCATGCGCCATTCGCAGAACCTCGAAACGGTCAACACCTACGAGGGCACGCACGACGTCCACGCCTTGATTTTGGGCCGCGCCCAGACGGGCATTCAGGCGTTCTTTTGATAAGGTCAATTCTCGACTGACCCTACAGCCCGGCCCGCGAAAGCGCGCCGGGCCTTTTTGCGCATGCTGTCCGAAGTGGCGACAGTTGTGCGTCAGGAGCCATCTATGCCTGCCGCCGAAGACAGCGCCAGTATCAGCGAACTCAGGAGGGCAATACGTTCCCTTGCAGGCGCAGAGGTTGCATTGTAGATGCTATGCAATTTACCACTTTAGTTTTTCGAGGTTGGCAATGAAAAGCCGCTACCGCATTGTAAATTTCTTTTTCCTTTTCGTTGCCAGCCTAATTCTACTCACGAGTAATAGCACACAAGCCGAGACAAGCGGCCATCAGCCCGCAATAAGGCCGATGGATTTTGCCTTGGTACAAAGTGGCAATTGCCAAGAAACCTGCACCCAATGGATATCAGCAGAAGGAGATATAACAACCGGCACACCGGAGCTTTTCAGGGCTTTTCTGAAAAAGCTGGGCAGCCGAAAACTTCCGGTCGTGTTCCAATCTTACGGTGGCGATGTCGATGCTGCTCTGGCGATTGGACGTATGATACGAACTGCAGGCTTGGAAACTACCGTCGGAAGGACACAGCTAAAAGATTGCCCGATGCTAGACCCGCGCTGCCAAGAACAGATTGTTGAAAACGGCTGGTCGGCAGGGGAAGTTCGCGCTGGAGGCGCATACTGTTTTTCGGCGTGCCCGTTTGCCCTCGCTGGAGGCGAAGTCCGCGGTGCCACCGTGACTGCCGCTGTCGGCGTTCATCAAATCACGACAGAATCAACTAAGGCTAGCGAGGCGATTAGCAGAAAGCTTTCAAAGTACTTTGATGAGATGGGAGTTAGCAGCGAAGTGTTTGCCATGATGGCCCTTGCGACTCCAAAGGGTATGTACCGTATCCAGATGGCCGAAGCGCTGAAATCGGGCTTAATTACCAAAGTCTTGTCATATGAAGACGAGCCAGGCTACGTGTACTGCGGTCCATATGCCAATTCGGCCTCACTTTGCACTGAATTAGAGGATCCCAGGTCACATGGATCAGAATCGCGCGATGTTGGTGAGGATCCCAGCTGTGCCCTCCTCAATCGCGCCTATATGCGAACCGTAAACAGCGGGCGCTATAGAGTGAACTTTTTCCATATTGAAGCTGACGGAAACGATGTTTTTGATATGGAAACTCGATTTGTCGATCGCAGCTACTATACACGCAGAAACAATGGACCCTGGGTAAAGAAAACTCGGCCCCTGCTTCTTACGGTGAGGTGGGAAGCAGGTAGGAAAAGACCCGTCATTCGAAGTTGCGTGCACACGGGTAATGAGACGGTCGATGGAATTGCCGCTATGCGTTTCCAAGGAGAGTGGCAGCGAAGTGCATTTTCTGCATCAATAGAGGTATGGATCTCCAAGGACAATCTCACTTACTTAAAAGCGATCCGCCGGTTTCCCGAAAACTCGCTTTACCCTTTGGGCAATCAAACAGTGGTGGAGAAGTATGATTTGGATCGCAACGTTCTCGCCCCCGATTTGTCGGAACATCCTTAGGGCCGGACCCAATAACTGGCTTCTCAAATCGGTCTAATGCTGATTCAGCGTCTCTGTTTTGGAGGCAACAACAGAGATGATCTCTTTTGGTTTTGGGATGCTCAACGGGCTCGGATTGCGCCACTTCTACCCAAGGACGCGCGGGGATGAAGCGCGTTGGTGGCCGTCAGGCGCAGATCGGCATTCACGCGTTCTTTGAGTGGAAACTATACCGCTTCAGTAAACCGGCCCGGCCGCTTTCCAGCGCGCCGGGCCTTCTTATGCCCGCATTTTCGGCCAAGCAGCGAT
The DNA here is from genome assembly GCA_900471605.1 of Hyphomicrobiales bacterium. Taxonomy (GTDB): domain Bacteria; phylum Pseudomonadota; class Alphaproteobacteria; order Rhizobiales; family Rhizobiaceae; genus Neorhizobium. The sequence goes on from UCEY01000051.1 coordinate 24,975, forward strand.
CGTCTGTTTAGGCGCTCGCGCGAAGGGTGGCGAGAAGTTCATCCAGCTGCCTGAACTGTTCGGGCATCGCCCCTTCCATGCCCGCACAGGATTCGTCGCACGCTTCCCTGGAAGGATAGAGTTCGCTCAGGACCAGCAGCGTCTTGCCGCCTTCCGCCGCCTCGAAGGTGACCGTGGTCACGGAGCCGTTTTCGCTTTCGTCATTGGTCCAGACGAGGCGCGAGGGCGGCGACACTTCGAGATATTTGCCGAAGAAGGTCATCGAGCTATCGGCATCATGTCCGAACGTGACGCTGTAGCCGCCTCCGGTGCGGACATCCATCTCGCAGGAAAGAAGCGGGACGCCGCTGGATTTCGGCGCCCACCACTGCTTGAACAATTCGGGCTTGGTCCACGCGTCGAATACGAGGCGGACCGGGCCGTTGAAACTGCGCGTCACCACGAGTTCGCGCTCGGACCTCCGCTCGACCGCGGTATGGCCGTCACTCACATTCGTACCCATCGATTTTCTCCTTCCGTTTCAAAGCATCGACGGCTTCTTTCAGCACGTCGAAGCGCGGCTTCTTGATCTCTTGGCCTGATCGATCCAGGCCGCCTTCCACCGGCTGACATGGCCAGCCGGCAATGTACCCTCGTTGGGGGATGCCTCCTTAACCCCGCCGGGCAGCCTCGATCGCCGCAACGTCGATTTTCTGCATTTTCATCATCGCGTCGAATGCGCGCTTTGCCTCGGCGCCACCGGCTGCCATGGCCTCCAGGAGGACGCGTGGCGTGATCTGCCAGGAAATGCCCCACTTGTCCTTGCACCAGCCGCATTCGCTTTCCTGACCGCCATTACCGACGATGGCGTTCCAGTAGCGGTCGGTTTCCTCCTGGTTCTCGGTCGAAATCTGGAAGGAAAAGGCTTCGTTGTGCTTGAAGATGGGGCCGCCGTTCAGGCCAATGCAGGCGACGCCTGCAACGGTGAATTCCACCACAAGCACGTCTCCCTGCTTGCCGTCCGGATAATCGCCGGGCGCGTGGGTGATCGCGCCGACCGCGCTATCCGGAAAGGTCTTGGCGTAAAAGCGGGCAGCCTCTTCTGCGTCCTTGTCGAACCACAGGCAGATCGTGTTCTTTGCCATTTCATTTCTCCCTTTTGAAATCTGGCTACGCGGCCGTTGGTCACGACCATGCCTTAAAGACGCAGGTACTTTCGGCGATCCGACATCCATTCGAAAAAAACTGAAAATCCTCCATCGCCTCCGACATCCGTTCGCCATCGGCGAATTCTGCCCCTCATCCAGCCGCGGCTTTAACGCAAAAAATTCGCTTTAAAGCCGCGCACACCGTTGATTACCGGGCGCAGATATCTTAACTCAGGCACCGGATTCCCCCCGCGCATCCGCCGGCGGCTCCGGAAGGCCTCCCACGTCTTCAGCCCGTCCCGCCCGCAATGTTTCAAACCGAAAGTGGACACCATGCACAGCTATCCGAACGTCAAGCTTTTCATCAACGGCGAATGGCGCGATGCCATCGGCGGCGAAACCCTCGAGGTTTCCGATCCCGCGACCGAAGAAGTGATCGGCAGAATAGCCCATGCCCGCAAGGCGGATCTGGACCTGGCGTTGGAAGCAGCGGACAAGGGCTTCAGGATCTGGCGCGACACCTCGCCTTTCGACCGTTCCAAGGTGATGCGCAAGGCTGCCGACCTGCTGCGCCAGCGCGTCGACCAGGTCGCCTATTACATGACCCGCGAACAGGGCAAGCCGCTCGCCCAGTCGAAAATGGAGGTGATGGGCGCCGCCGACACCATCGACTGGTTCGCCGAAGAAGCCCGCCGCACCTACGGTCAGGTCATCCCGGCCCGTTTCACGGGCGTCTCGCAGCTTGCGATCAAGGTGCCGGTCGGCCCGGTCGCAGCCTTCACGCCCTGGAATTTCCCGCTCAACCAGGTGGTCCGCAAGCTCTCCGCAGCCGTTGCCACCGGTTGCTCGATCATCGTCAAGGCGCCTGAGGAAACCCCGGCATCGCCTGCCGAACTGATCCGCGCCTTCGTCGATGCCGGCGTGCCCGCGGGTGTCGTCAACCTCGTCTACGGCATTCCGGCCGAGATTTCCGAATACCTGATCGCGCATCCGGTCATCCGCAAGATCTCGTTCACCGGCTCGACCCCGGTCGGCAAGCATCTGGCGGCGCTGGCCGGCAAGCACATGAAGCGCGCCACGATGGAACTCGGCGGCCATGCGCCGGTGATGATCTTCGACGATGCCGATCTCGAAAAGGCGATCGAAGTGACCGCCATGTCGAAGTTCCGCAATGCCGGCCAGGTCTGCGTCGCGCCGACCCGCTTCCTCGTGCAGGACGGCATCGCCGACAAGTTCACCGCCGGCTTCGTCAAGGCGGCGCAGGCGATCAAGGTCGGCAACGGCCTGGAAGAGGGCGTCGGCATGGGCCCGCTCGCCAACGAGCGCCGCATCCCGGCCATGGAAGCGCTGATCCAGGACGCCATCAGCCATGGCGGCGAACTGAAGACCGGTGGCCACCGCATCGGCAACAAGGGCCACTTCTTCGAGCCGACCGTTCTCGCCGAAGTCCCGACCTCGGCCAATATCATGAACGACGAACCCTTCGGTCCGGTGGCGATCATCAACCGCTTCTCGCATTACGACGATGCGATCGCGGAAGCCAACCGCCTGCCCTTCGGCCTCGCCTCCTATGCCTTTACCGGTTCGGTCAGGACCGCCCATGCGCTGAGCCGCCAGGTGGAAGCCGGCATGCTGACCATCAACCACAACGGCCTTGCGCTTCCGGAAGTGCCGTTCGGCGGCATCAAGGACTCGGGCTACGGCACGGAAGGCGGTTCGGAAGCCACCGAAGCCTATCTCGAAACCCGTTTCGTCAGCCAGATGAGCTGATCCGACGGTTTTTCGACCTAAGTTCTCAACGCCGGTCGGTGCTGACGCATCGGCCGGCGTTTTCTTTTGCGCTTGCCGCTTTCGTCCGAGTCGAATACGAAAACAAACAGTGAACACCGGATGAAGCGCCATGGCCGAGACAGAGACCGAAGCAGCACCGCTCCTGAAGGAAATCTTCAACCGTGAGCGCCTGGAGCATTTCGCCCGCGAGACGGTCGCCGTGCATCCGGGTTTCGACGGCGCACGTTTCCTGACGCTCGCCTCCATCGGCCTCGACGATCTCAGCATCATGCAGCGGCTGCGGCAGATCGCGGTCGTCTACCACGACATTCTGCCCGGCGGTTTTGCGACCAATCTCGAAATCCTCCGGGCGCTCGCGCCGCGCGTCAACCACGGCTTCGCCTCGATGGTCCTGCCGGAATATGTGGCGCTCTACGGCCAGGACCATTTCGACCTGTCGATGGATGCGCTCGCCTTCTTCACCCGCTTCGGCTCGTCCGAATTCGCCGCCCGGCATTTCCTGGCGAAGGACCTCGCCCGGACGCTGAAAGTGATGGAACGCTGGTCGCGGGACGACAACGAGCATGTGCGCCGGTTGTCGAGCGAAGGCTGCCGGCCACGCCTGCCCTGGTCCTTCCAGTTGAAAGAGCTGATTGCCGACCCGTCGCCCGTCGCCCCGATCCTCGAAAACCTGCGGAGCGATCCGAGCCTTTATGTCCGCAAGTCCGTCGCCAATCATCTGAACGACATCACCAAGGATCACCCGGCCTGGGTCTTCCACCGGATCGCCGACTGGCCGAAGGACGACCCGTGTACGGCCTGGATCATGAAACAGGCGCTGCGCACGCTGATCAAGAAGGGCGATGCCCGGGCGCTTCATTTCTTCGGTGCCGGTCACAAGGCGGAGGTGACAGTAGAGAGTTTTTCCGTGACGCCGTCATCCCTGAAACTCGGGGGCGCGGTGAAGATATCGGCAAGGCTCGTCTCGACCGCGTCGGCGCCGCAGAAGCTCGTCATCGACTATGCGGTCCACTACGTGAAGAAGGCGGGCGGAACCTCGAAGAAGGTCTTCAAGTGGAAGGAGGTCACCCTTGATCCGGGCCGGACCTTGGAACTCGCGATCAGCCGCGCCATTCGCGACTTCACCACCCGTGTTCATTATGCCGGACGGCATGCGGTCGAGCTGATCGTCAATGGCGAGGTGCTGGCCGAGGGCGCGTTCGAGCTTCTGGCGTAGAATCTTCAACCGAATCGACCGAGCGGCCCCTCACCCCGCCTTGCTCGGCGCACCCTCTCCCGCTCGCGGGGCGAGGAGGGAACGGAGACGGCGCGGCACGTGTCCTTCTCCCCGCAGGCGGGGAGAAGGGGCCGGCAGGCGGATGAGGGGCATCTCCCGCCCCCGAAACCCGCTCACCCCAGCGCAAACACCTTCGCGCGCCGCAATGTCACGAACCCACCGTCGCCGGCCTGCAGCGCGCGTTCCGGCTCGACGTCGAATTCCAGCTGCTCACCCGTCTCGGCGGTCGCCAGGACCCGCCGTCCGTCCGGGCGGTCGAGGACGCGGGTGATGCTGGCCGGAATGCCCGGTCCCTGGGCGGACCAGTCGAGATCGGCCGGACGCGCGTAAAGCTCGGCCTTGCCGTCCGCCATGCCGGAGACATCGATCGCCGCGCCGCTGGCATAGGCCCGGCCGTCGCGCACTTCGGCGGCAAGCACATTGGCGTCGCCGAGGAATTTCATCACGAACGCCGATTGCGGGTTGCGGCAGACTTCCTCCGCCGTGCCCTGCTGGATGATGTGGCCGTCCTTCAGGATGACGACGCGGTCGGCGAGATCCAGCGCCTCTTCCTGGTCGTGGGTCACGAAGATCGTGGTGATGCCGAGCTCGCGGTGGATCTCACGCAGCCAGCGGCGCAGGTCGTGGCGCACATTGGCGTCGAGCGCGCCGAACGGCTCGTCGAGCAGCAGAACCTTGGGATCGACCGACAGCGCCCGGGCGAGCGCCACCCGCTGCCGCTGGCCACCGGAGATCTGCGCCGGGAATCGGTCGCCGAGACCTTCGAGGCGCACGAGCCGTAGCAACTCGGCGACGCGGGCTTCGATCGCTGCCTTCTCGCGCTTTACCCGGGAAACCTTCATGCCGAAGGCGATGTTCTCGGCAACCGTCATATGCGGGAAGAGCGCATAGTGCTGGAAAACGAAGCCGACGCCGCGGTCGCGCACGGGAATGTCAGTCGCGTCCTGGTCGCCGAAATAGATGTGGCCGCCATCGGCATATTCGAGGCCCGCGACCATGCGCAGGATGGTCGTCTTGCCCGAACCGGAAGGGCCGAGCAGCGCGACGAGCTCGCCGCTTTCGATCTCCAGTGAGACGTCCCGCACGGCGCGAAAAGTCTCGAAGGTTTTGACGACGTGGTCGAGGCGGATTTTCATGAGGTTTTCTCCGCGGGATTGGCAACGAGCGCGGGCCGGGTGGCGGGGCGACGGACCCGGCCGGCCCCCTGGCGCTCCAGCGCCACCTTGGCGATGATGGTGAAGACGGCGATGAGCGCCAGGATGGAGGAGGCGGCAAAGGCGCCGGCCGCCTGATAGTCGTGGTAGAGCAGTTCGATATGCAGCGGCAGCGTATTGGTCTGGCCGCGGATATTGCCCGAAACGACCGAGACCGCGCCGAACTCGCCCATGACGCGGGCGTTGCACAGCACGACGCCGTAAAGCAGCGCCCATTTGATGTTCGGCAGCGTCACCGAGAAGAAGGTGCGCCAGCCGGAAGCGCCAAGCGAGGTCGCCGCCTCTTCGAGATCGCGGCCCTGCGCCTGCATCAGCGGGATCAGCTCGCGGGCGACGAAGGGGGCGGTCACGAACATCGAGGCGAGGATGATGCCGGGTATCGCGAACAGGATCTTGACGCCGTAATCATCGAGCGTCGGGCCAAAAATGCCCTGCAGGCCGTAGACGAACAGATAGGCGACGCCGGCGACGATCGGCGACACCGAGAACGGGATCTCGATCACGACCAGCAGGAAACGCTTGCCCCGGAAATCGAACTTGGTGATCGACCACGCGGCCGCCACCCCGAAAGCGGTGTTGACGGGCACCGCGACCAGCGCCGTCAAAACGGTAAGCCCGATCGCATGCAGCGTATCGGGATGCGCGATGGTGTCCCGATAGACCTGCCAGCCTTTGGAAAAGGCTTCCACGCCGATGATCAGAAGCGGCGCAAGGATCAGGAACGCGCCGACGATCAGCACGATGCCGATCAGCAGGCGACGGAAGAGCGTCCCGTCGCCGACGCGCGGCGGTTTGCGGCGTTTGGGTGTGGCGCTCATGGTCAGTTCCTCACCGTGTAGCGAAGCGCCCGCGACTGCATCCAGTTGGTGAGCGCGAGCATGACGAAGGCGGTGAGCAGCAGCACCGAGGCGATCGCCGCAGCCGCCTGATAGTCGTATTCCTCCAGCCGGATGAAGACGAGCAACGCGGTGATCTCCGTCGACATCGGCTGGTTGCCGGCGATGAAGATGATCGCGCCGAACTCACCGAGCGAGCGGGCGAAGGAAAGCGACACGCCGGCCAGCAGCGCCGGGGTCAGGAGCGGCAGGATGACCTTGCGGAAAATCGTCCAGTCCGAGCCGCCGAGCGACTGCGCCGCCTCTTCCAGCGCCGGATCGAGATCCTCCAGCACCGGCTGCACGGTCCGCACGATGAAGGGCAGCGAGGTGAAGCACATGGCGATCATGATGCCGAGCGGCGTATAGGCGACCTTGACGCCGAGATCGGCGAGGATGGAGCCGAACCAGCCGTTGGCGGCAAACAGCGCCGTCAGCGAAATGCCGGCAACCGCCGTCGGCAAAGCGAACGGCAGGTCGACCATGGCATCGACGATACGCCAGCCCGGAAAGCGGTAGCGCGTCAGCACCCAGGCAAGCGCTAAGCCGAAGAACAGGTTGAAGATCGTGGCGCCCAGCGCGCTGAGAACGGTGACGCGGTAGCTGGCGAGCGCCCGGGTGGAGGAAACGATCCGCCAGTAGTCCTCCGGACCGAGGCTCGCCGCCTTGAAGACGAGCGCCACCAGCGGCAGGACGACGATCAGCCCGACATAAAGCAGCGTCACACCCAGCGACAGGCGTAATCCGGGCAGGACATTGCGTCTCAAGCGGTCTTTTCCTCTTTGCACGGCAAAGCCCGGCGAACCTTCGTCCGCCGGGCAAGGATGAATTGAAACTCCAGTGAGCGCTTAACGGCTGCCGTAGAGCTTGTCGAGAGTACCGCCGGAAGCGAAGTGCTCCTTCTGGATCTGGTCCCAGCCGCCGAAGACGTCGTCGACCTTGACGAGGCGGATCGCCGGGAACTGATCCTTGAACTCGCCGGCGACCTTCTCGTTGTTGACGCGATGGCCGAACTGGGCGGCGATCCGCTGGCCTTCCTCGGTATAGAGGAAATCGAGATAGGCCTTGGAAAGCGCTTCGGTGCCATGCTTCTTGGCGACCTTGTCGACCACCGCGACCGGGAATTCGGCGAGCAGGCTGACCGACGGGATGACGCTTTCGACCTTGGACGCGCCATACTGCTTGGCGATGCCGCGGGTCTCGGCCTCGAAGGTGATCAGCACGTCGCCGGTTTCGCGCTCGACGAAAGTGGTGGTGGAGGCGCGGCCGCCGGTATCGAAGACCGGGACGTTGTCGAAGATCTTGGTGATGTAGGCGTCGATCTTCTCGGCGTCCCCCTTGTAGGTTTCCTTTGCCCAGGCATAGGCCGCCAGATAGGTGTAGCGCGCATTGCCCGAGGTCTTCGGGTTCGGGAAGACGGCATGCACGTCGGCGCGGGCGAGATCACCCCAGTCCTTGATGTTCTTCGGATTGCCGGCGCGCACCAGGAAGGACGGGAAGGAGTAGAAGGGCGAGGCGTTGTTGGGATAAGCCTTGGTCCAGTCCTTCGAAACGAAGCCGTTCTTTGCGAGGAAATCGATATCCGTCGACTGGTTGAAGGTCACCACGTCCGCTTCCAGGCCTTCGAGGATCGAGCGGGCCTGCTTGGACGTGCCGGCATGCGACTGGTCGATGGTGACGCCCGGATGGCTCTTGATGAAGGCCTCGTTCTCGGCGACGAACAGTTCGCGCGACACGTCGTAGGACGCGTTGAGCAGTTTCGTCGGCGACTGGGCCAGCGCCGGGGTAACGAAAAGCGCAGCCAAGGACGCGCTAAGGGCAAGCCCAAGGATCGGGAGGCGGTTCATGCAAGTCTCCGGTGTTGGATTGTGATTGCAAACTACCGGGAGACGCATTGGATCGCGAGGAACCGGGCACCCCGCATGGCGGGCACCTTAGAAATTTTGTCCATTTTCAGCCACATTCGGCGGAGCTTTTCCCTCGGGGCGCTCGCAAGCCTTGTCCGCGCCCGAGGGACCGATCGAGAAACGCCGCCCCGTGAAGAGAGGCGGCGTCCCGGCATGACCGGAACTCCGGCACGCCCCGGTCAGGCGACGCTGCGCGGAGCTTCCATCTCGTGGATGGCTTTTCTGATCTCGGAGCGGAATTCCGGCGTGTCCTGATGACCGTGCACGGTCATCGCATGCTGCACGGCTGCATTGACGAGTTCATCGGTATTGTCCGCCGAGATGGCAACGGTGCATTTCATCTCGCTCGGAAATTCGCGGCAATCGATGTATTGGCGTCCCATGTCTGCCTCCATCGCAAACCCTGACCCGATCGGTCAGGAGCGGCGATTTTACTCCCTTCGTCGATCACAGACAAACGACCCAAAAGATTGAAGCCAATCGCTCGTTCGCGGGCCAATCGTTCGTTCGCGGGGATGAATTCACCCTCCCGGAAAAATATCTCCGCCTGCGATCAACGGCTTGGCCGCTCCAGCGGCTCGACTTCGTCCCCGCCTTCGGGACCGGCGCGACAATCCACATGTCATCGGATGGGAACCGGGTTCGCGAACCGGCCTTCCTCACGGGTTTTCGGCTCGGTTCCGATGATGGTCGTCAAGGTGAATGGACGAGGGCCTGGAAATCCTCGGAAAGATCATCGAAGCGGCCGGGGCAGGCGGACCAGATCTACCTATACCCACATCACCCACTGCCTGCCCCATTCCCAACCATGCCGGTGTCGCCGGCGTGGCCGGACGCGTTGCCGGCGGCAACGGTTCAGGAGCGCGCCTTCTCGCGCAGCATGTGGATGATCGCGGAAAAATCCTCGCCGCCATGGCCTGCCTTCTCGAAGGCGGCGTAAAGCTCCGCCGCGTGGGCACCGAGCGGCGTCGCGGCGCCGGACTGGCTTGCAGCCTCCTGCGACAGCAGCAGATCCTTCAGCATCAGCGCCGCGGCAAAGCCCGGCCTGTAATCGTGGTTGGCCGGCGAAGTCGGCACCGGGCCCGGAACCGGGCAATAGGTGGTCAGGGACCAGCACTGCCCGGACGAGGTGGAGGCGACATCGAACAGCGCCTGGTGCGAAAGGCCGAGCTTTTCCGCCAGGCCGAACGCCTCGCAGACGCCGATCATCGAAATGCCCAATATCATGTTGTTGCAGATCTTTGCCGCCTGGCCGGCACCGGGGCCGCCGCAATGGACGATCTTCTTGCCCATCGCTTGAAGGATCGGCAGCCCGAGCGCAAACGCCTCTTCCGAACCGCCGACCATGAAGGTGAGCGTGCCGGCCGCGGCCCCGCCGGTACCGCCGGAAACGGGCGCATCAAGCGAGATGCAGTTCATCACATCCGCCAGTTCATGCGCCTTGCGGGCGCTTTCCACGTCGACGGTGGAGCAGTCGATGACCAGGGTACCTTCCGGAATGAGGGTGGCGAGGTCGGTCCAGACCGCGATCACATGCTGGCCCTTGGGGAGCATGGTGATGACGCAGTCGGCATCCGAAACGGCTTCGGCCAGCGCCACGGTCCCCTTGACGCCCGTCTCGATGGCCGCCTTCACCGAGGCTTCCGAGAGATCGAAGCCGCGCACGTCGTGACCGGCCTTTACCAGATTGGCGGCCATCGGCCCGCCCATATTGCCGAGCCCCACGAAAGCGATCCTGGTCATTGTCTTCCTCCCGTCTTATCTGTCCTAAAGCCTGTGATCCGGAAACAGCACCGGATGGCGCGCGGCGAAATAGCGGTCGAGATCGGCGTCCGCGACTTCCTCCAGCGTTGCCGGAGACCATTTCGGATTGCGGTCCTTGTCGATGATCGCGGCGCGCACGCCCTCGTAGAAATCGTGGTTGCGCAGGATTTCCGCGCCGGCGGTGAATTCCCGCTCCAGGCATTCGACCAGGCTCGAGCTTTCGCGGCCGCGACGAAGAAGCCGCAGCGCCAGCTTGAGGCTGGTCGGCGAGCGCTTGGCGATGGTCTCGCGCGCTGCGATGGAGAATGCATCATCCTCCCTATTCAGCGCTTCCACAATCTCCTCGATCGTATCGAAGCAGAAATTCCGGTCGATCAGTTCGCGATGAGTTTCGAGCCGGCTTTGGCCGGGCACGACGGCGAAGCGGTCGATCACCGCCCTCACCTGCTCGTCGGACGCGCCGCCCTTCAGCTCCCCCAGCGCCTCGACCAGCGCGCCGAGCCGTTCCGAGGGCACGGTGACATCGGCGAGACCGGCATAGATGGCATCCGCCGCGCCGATCACCTCGCCGGTCAACCCCGTCCAGGTGCCGGTTTCGCCCGGCGCGCGGGGCAGCAGCCAGGTGGCGCCGACATCCGGCACGTAACCGATGCCGGTTTCCGGCATGGCGAGCCGGGTGCGCTCCGTGACGACCCGATGCGCGCCATGCGAGGCGATCCCGACGCCGCCGCCCATGACGATGCCGTCCATCAGCGCCACATAGGGTTTTTCGTAGCGGGAGATCATGTAGTTGACGGGAAACTCCTCCCGCCAGAACCGCGTGACCTCGGGATCGTCCGATTTGCCGCTCTCGTAGATGACGCGGATATCGCCACCGGCGCAGAGACCGCGTTCTCCTTCGCCCGTCAGGATGACGCAGGAAATCTCCGGGCCGCCGGCGAACCGCTCCAGCGCCGCCTTCATCGCCCTCACCATGGCAAGGCTCAGGCTGTTCAGCGCCTTCGGCCGGTTGAGCCGGATGACGGCCGCCGAGCCGATGTAATCGATGAGGACTTCGTCGGTCTGGATCGTTCCGTCCGCCATGTTGTTTCCTTTTACAATAAACGTTTTGCCGCCACGTCTGCCCCTCATCCGGCTGCCGCCACCTTCTCCCCGCACGCGGGGAGAAGGACATATGCCGCACCGCTGCCTCAAACTGCGGCGTGGCGTATGGCACGTCCCCTCTCCCCGCTTGCGGGGAGAGGGTTAGGGTGAGGGGCACTTTCTGCGACCGTTTCGTTACCTGTTATCCGCCAAAATCATCTCGGCCGCTTTCTCGGCGATCATGATGGTCGGCGAATTGGTGTTGCCGGAGGTTATATTAGGCATGATCGAGGCATCGGCGATACGCAGCCTTCCGACTGCGCGCATTTTCAGGCGCGGATCGACGACGCTGTCCGGGTCGGAGCCCATGCGGGCGGTGCCGACCGGATGGAAGATCGTCGTGCCGATATCGCCCGCCGCTCTTTCGAGATCCGCGTCGGTCTCGTAGGAGGGACCGGGCCTGTATTCCTCCGGGTGATAGCGCGCGAACGCCGGTTTCCTGACAATCTCGCGGGTGAGCCGGATCGACCTGACGGCGATGTCCCGGTCGGCGGCGGTCGACAGGTAATTCGGATGAATACCGGGCGCTGCCGCGAAATCCGGGCTTTTCAGATGCACCGAGCCGCGGCTTTCGGGACGCAGGTTGCAGACGCTCGCCGTCATCGCCGGGAAGGAATGGACCGGCTCGCCGAATTTGTCGAGCGACACGGGCTGGACGTGGTATTCGAGATCCGGCGTCTCCTTGTCCGGCCCCGACCTGGTGAAGATACCGAGCTGGCTCGGCGCCATCGACATCGGCCCGGACCGCTTCAGCGCATATTCGAGCCCGATCGAGGCCTTGCCGATCAGGCTCGACGCCTTTTCGTTGAGCGTCGGAACCCCGGTTACCTTGTAGACGAGGCGAAGCTGCAGATGGTCCTGCAGGTTTTCGCCGACCGCCTTCACCTCCTTGACCACCTCGACGCCGGCATTGGCGAGCACGTCGCCGCGGCCGATGCCGGAGAGTTCGAGGATATGCGGCGTGCCGATGGCACCGGCGCTGAGCACGGTTTCGCGTTTCGCATAGGCCTTCTTCGCCACGCCGTCATGCTGGAACTCGACCCCCTTCACCTCGCCGTTCTCGATGATCAGCCGGCGCACATGCGCCTTGGTGAGCACGGTCAGGTTCGGCCGCTTCATTGCAGGACGCAAAAACGCCTTCGACGTGTTCCAGCGGATGCCGGAGCGCTGGTTGACGTCGAAATAGCTCGAACCCTCGTTGCTGCCGCGATTGAAATCGTCGACGATCGGGATGCCGGCCTCTTGCGCCGCCTTCTGGAAACTGTCGAGCACCGCCCAGCGCAGGCGCTGCTTTTCGATACGCCATTCGCCGCCGGCGCCGTGCATGTCGTCGGCGCCCTTGTAGAAATCCTGGCTTTTCTTGAAGATCGGCAGCACGTCGTCCCAGCCCCAGCCGGTGCAGCCCATCTGCCGCCACATGTCGTAATCGTAGGCCTGGCCGCGCATGTAGATCATGCCGTTGATCGACGAGCAGCCGCCGAGGATCTTTCCGCGCGGATAGGAGAGCGAACGGCCGTTCAGCCCCTCCTCCTTCTCGGTCGTGAAACACCAGTCGGTACGCGGGTTGTTGATGCAGTAGAGGTAGCCGACCGGAATATGCACCCAGTGATAATTGTCGTTGCCGCCCGCTTCGAGGATCAGTACCCGGTTGCCCGGATCCTTCGATAGCCGATTGGCCAGGACACAGCCGGCACTGCCCGCGCCGATGACGATATAGTCGTAGTTTTCCATGCTCAGTCTCCATGGAAAGGCACCCCGCGGGCCATGTCCGCAAGCCGCCTCCCCCGTCCATGTCCATGTGACGCGCCGCCCGCGCGTCGTGCCGGATCTTATCGTCTATGCTCGAAGCCGAGCTTCCGGCCGAGGCGGGAGGCGTAGAATTCTCCGATAATGCCCCGCCGGAAGACGAGGACACAGACCATGAAGACCACGCCGGTGATGATCGTCACCGGGAAATCCGAGGTCGCCAGATAGTTCTGCAGCGTGACCACCAGGCCCGCCCCGAAGATCGGCCCGATCAGCGTGCCGATGCCGCCGAGCAGCGTCATCAGGATCACTTCGCCCGACATCTGCCAGGCGACATCCGTGAGCGTCGCGAACTGGAAGACCAGCGCCTTCAGCCCGCCGGCAAGGCCTGCCAGTGCCGCAGACATCACGAAGGCGCCGAGCTTGTAGCGGGCAACGGAATAACCAAGCGAGATGGCGCGCGGCTCGTTCTCGCGGATCGACTTCAAGATCATCCCGAAGGGCGAATTGATGAACCGCCAGATAATCACCATGCCGATCAGGAACACGCCCAGCACGAAATAATACATGTTGGTCGAGCTGTTCAGGTCGATGAAGCCGAACAGATGCCCGCGCGGCACCGACTGGATGCCGTCCTCCCCTTGGGTGAACTTCGCCTGCAGGCAGAAGAAGAAGAACATCTGCGACAGGGCGAGCGTGATCATCGCGAAATAGATGCCCTGCCGGCGGATCGCGAAGAAGCCCATGACCAGTCCGAGAAACGCCGCGCCGACGACGCCGGTCAGGATGCCGAGCTCCGGCGGAAAGCCCCATTCCTTCACGACATGCGCGGTGAAATAGGCCGCCCCCCCGAAGAAGGTGGCATGACCGAAGGAGAGTAGCCCGGTATACCCGAGCAGCAGGTTGAAGGCGCAGGCGAACAGCGCGAAGCAGAGCAGCTTCATCAGGAAGATCGGGTAGAAGAACATCGGAGCTATGATCAGCGCCACGAGACCGATGATCAGGAAGATCGCATAGGTCCTGGAGGCGGTGGCCGACCGTTCGATACGCGGCTTGGCAGCGGTTTGTGTCATCTCGCTCATCTCACGCATCCCGTCCGAAGAGGCCGGCAGGCCGAAGCAGAAGCACGATCGCCATGATCACGAAGATCACGATATTGGATGCTTCCGGATAGAACACCTTGGTGAGACCTTCTGCAATACCGAGCATGTAGCCGGTGAGGATCGCCCCCATAATCGAGCCCATGCCGCCGACCACGACCACCGCGAAGACGACGATGATGATGTTCGACCCCATCAGCGGCGAAACCTGGTAGATCGGCGCGGCAAGCACGCCGGCAAAGGCGGCGAGCGCTGCCCCGAGCCCATAGGTCAGCGTCAGAAGCACCGGCACGTTGACGCCGAAGGCCTGAACCAGAACCGGGTTCTCGGTCGCGGCCCGCAGATAGGCACCGAGCTTGGTCTTTTCGATCAGCAGCCATGTGCCGATGCAGGCAACCAGCGAAACGACCACCACCCAGCCGCGATAGATCGGCAGGAACATGAAGCCGAGATTGGTGCCGCCGGCAAGCTGCGTCGGCACCGAATAGGGCTGGCCGGCCGCACCGTAGAGATAGCGGAACGTGCCTTCGATGGTCAGCGCCAGGCCGAAGGTGAAGAGCAGGCCGTAGAGCGGATCGAGATTGTAGAGCCGCGACAGCATCGTCCGTTCGATGACGGCCCCGAACAGGCCGACGACGATTGGCCCGAGGATCAGCGCGAACCAGTAATTGATGCCGAAATACTGCAACATCAGCATCGCCGCGAAGGCGCCGAGCATGTATTGCGCGCCGTGGGCGAAGTTGATGACGCGCAGCAGGCCGAAGATGACCGCAAGCCCGAGGCTCAAAAGCGCGTAGAAGGACCCGTTGATCAGGCCGATCAGCAGCTGCCCGAGAAAGGCCTGGAGTGGAATGCCGAAGATCATCGTCATGGGGCGAGGCTCCTGGACGGGGCAAGTAAGTAAGAAAGACCCCTTCTGGCCTGCCGGCCATCTCCCCCACAAGGGGGGAGAAAACCCGCTGCACCCTGTCCGCCATATCGAACACCAGCTGTGCGGCAGGTTAAGCCCCTCCCCCTTGTGG
>UCEY01000007.1 GCA_900471605.1 Hyphomicrobiales bacterium
AAACCCGGGGCGGTTCACTGAGATGTTGAAAAGGTTCCTGAATCTTTCACCAACGACTTTTCAATATCGCTAATGCCTTCCCTGCTAAGCCTGACTAATACGAGAACTCAGTGAACATTCGATCCGCCATGGCGGGTGGCATCCACACATTACCCACCGCTTACCCACACGGTCAGCGCGAAGGAGAAGTCATGCCTCGCCTAGTAGATCCTTTAGCCGTGGATGCCGCCGGATGTCGTCGACCGAGTTGAAGGCTACAGCATCCCAGCCGGCACTTTTTGCCACCTCGACGACTTCAGGCTGATCATCGAAAAATATCGGGCGCTCATCTGGATCTATGTTCAAAGCCTTGTTGATTGCTTCGAAGAAGCCGTTTTCAGTTTTTAAGAGCCCCATCTCCGCGCTGTAGAACATTTTCTCGAAGTAATCGCAGAACCTCAGGTCGTTCCAGAGGAAATTTGCCCTATGATGCTCCTGTCCGGTTGCAACAAAGATTCGCACGTTCCGCGTCTTCAAGATTCCCGCCAGAGCAAAGACCTCCCTCTGTACATTGGAATCCTTTTCGAACCAGTAGTCCACGAAGTCATCAACGCTGCCCTGATAGCCAGTTTGAGGAAGAACTTCAGCCAGCGATGACTTGAGATCCCTCCGGCCTCTAACGCAATTGGCCATTCTTGAGGACGATCGCGTATCAACCGAACCGAAAAAGAGAGATTGAAAAACGCAACGATCAACCCCTAGGTCCGCCTCTATGGTTGCATCCCATGGTTTTCGGCGAGACTCATCCGCATGCCATCCATCTATAAGTACCCCATCGACATCAAAGAATACCTTCATCCCACCCACCTTCCACGCTGACAGCCTTACCAAGCTTTATCCTGCTCATCATCGCTGCCTTGGAACGCTTGCCGATAGGTATAGGCTTGAGATTGAGGATGGTTTCAATGCCTGAGCGCCGCTCAGCCTTAAGGTAACAAAGGTCGAGCTGACGAATACCTGATATTTGACGTCCATCGAATCCCCCAAAAACGGCGATAGAGCAATACCAAAGCGCCTGGTTGTTCGATTAGTCTCTTCCCAGCTTTCCCACCAGAACCTTGTTGCCGTCCTTGTTGCCGCACTCACAGCGCAGCCTGCTACCAAGGTTGGACAGATACTGGTTGCCGTGGTGCTGGATGATAGCTGCCCCGTCCAGCCATGTGATCTTGCTACACTTCCCACATTTGGCACCCACGACCTCCCACTCCTGTAAACTTTTCAAGGTCAGCGTCTGATGGCCGTCGAATTTCTCGAAGCTAACCGGCTGGAACGGCGCGAGGTCGATGCTACGGCGGTGCTTCATGTCACGTCCCGCGTTGGAAGCGTGGTTGCCAGCCTCGTCCAATTCCGTGGCTTAGAATGGTGGAGGCTATGGCGAGTTGGTCGTGCAGGAATTCTGCATCGGCAATGACGTGGCGAAGTGCCGCCAACGCGTCACCGCCGTGCGCATCGAGAATGCCTTGAGCCGGGTCGTCCACTGGCAACGGGGATTCATCATGGCGAGCTTGAGCTGTCATGGGCAGTACTCCTGAAAGGTAGGACAAATTTCCGAAGCCGGAATATGTTCCTATTTTGTTCTCACGAATGTTCAGAGTCAAGCCAGCTGAATGAAAAAAGCCCGACGCTTTTGGTCCGGCATTTGCAGTGATGAGACGGTCCCACCTGAATTCGGAGATCACTTCTAAGCCGAACGTAATGCACGTGGTGGGTGTGGCCTTGGCGCTACAGCCTTTTTAGCGAGACTAGCTATATTTGATGAAAGTCAATTTTCGGTCGCAACGAGGATTTATGATGAAAAAGCTTCTCTATACCGCAGCTGCAGTGTTTGCCCTTGCCGGTGTTGCCAAGGCCGCCGATGCAGTTGATCAGGTTCCGACTGCGCCTGTTGCGCAGGAAGCCCCCGTCGTCTTCTCCTGGAGTGGCCCCTACGTCGGTATTCACGGTGGTTACGGTTGGGGTGATGCAGACTCGACGATCAGCGGCGCACCCGTGACCTTTAGCAGTGATCTCGACGGCGGCCTCTTCGGTGGGTTCGTGGGCTATAACTACCAGTTCAGCAACAACCTTGTGATCGGCGTCGAAGGGGATCTCGATTACAACTGGAACGAGGACGAAATTACCGCTGGGGCTGAAGTTAAAACCGAATGGCAAGGATCCGCACGTGTCCGTCTCGGTTACGCTTTCGACCGCGCTCTGGTCTACGCAACTGGCGGCTGGGCTGGTACGCGCGGTGAAGCATCCGTACCTGGCTTCGGCGAACGCAGCGAGACTTTTAGCGGCTACACCGTTGGCGCTGGCCTCGACTACGCCTTTACGGACAACATCTTCGCCCGCGTTGAATATCGCTACACCGACTTCGGCAGCGAGACCTTTGATTTTGGCGCCGGCACCATCGATACGGATTTCAATCAGCATGCTGTCAAGGTGGGCCTTGGTGTGAAGTTCTGAGCTGACGAAAAAAGCGCATGCCTTAGAAGGGCCCGCTTCGGCGGGTTTTTCTTTGCCGCATCGCGAGGGCTTGCGCCAGGCGGACCGGCGCGAGCCTACTTCTTTCCGCATAGGCATCGCTAGACGGAAGCCGCCGCGATCGGATGTGCATAGCCACCGAACTCGTTCATTCTGCAGCCTTGCAATTGAGTCGCGAGGATGGATTTGATGAACTACTGGACCCGGCATTGGTGTTGGATCGTGGAGACTTTAGGAATTTAAGGGCTACGCCGCTTTTTTGGCGCCATTTTTTCTTCTGTAGGAAGAGTCGCCGCGGTGGGCCTGATGCCTCAGACAGGCTTATCGAATTTTGGCACCAAAGTAGTTTTCGGCCCCGGAAAGCCGTATGTGATTCCTTGCAATCTTAGCCCTAGGACGGCACCGTAGGTGGTCACTTCAGCTCTCTGTCAA
Organism: Hyphomicrobiales bacterium; assembly: GCA_900471605.1. Classification (GTDB taxonomy): domain Bacteria; phylum Pseudomonadota; class Alphaproteobacteria; order Rhizobiales; family Rhizobiaceae; genus Neorhizobium. Next base: position 2,938 of record UCEY01000007.1, read on the forward strand.
CATCGTTTTGCCCCTTACGTCTACGCGGACTCATCGACGCCAATTTGATCTTCAAACGTTGATCCAAGCGTAAGGTAAACATCCGGCGAAGGCTGCTTCCTGGCCCCCCAGTTCTCCGTGACCCATGGAGAAGGCAGGCACAATACTGTATGCTTTAGGCAGGCGAATAATTTTCTTGTCGCGGTAAGGGGTGCGCAATGACCTACAGGACTGGCTCCATTACCACTGCCTGCCCACGCGGCAAACCCGCCCTACAATCCCCAAGCAAGGGAATTTGGTGCGTTCACTGCAAGAACGGATCAAGGAAGTAGGTAACGGCGCTTGCTCGCAATGGAGCGGGAGCCGACACGCAACCGCTGTCAGTCACGCCGCTTGAGCGTCTGCAGCCAGCGATTTCCAATTCCATGGAAGCAGTTGCTCCAGCCTGGTAATCGGCGTGTCTGCGATACGGGCAAGTACGTCGGCAAGCCATGCCTGCGGATCGATGTCGTTGAGCTTTGCCGTCATGATCAGCGTGGCCATGAAGGCGGCGCGGTCAGCGCTGCGATCCGACCCGGCGAAGAGCCATGATTTTCTGCCGAGTGCGAAGCCTCTGAGCGCCCGCTCGGCTGCATTGTTCGTCAGGCAAATCCGGCCATCCTTCAAGAATGACGTGAATCCATCCCAACGCTTGGGCATGTAGTCGATCGCCTCTGCGACCGGAGAACTGCGTGACAGCTTCGACCGTTCGGTTTGAAGCCAAGCCTGCAGATCGTCAACGAGCGGCAGACTGTCTCTGCGGCGACGCTCCAGGCGTTGATCGGCGGCAAGCCCGTTGATCTCCCGCTCGATATCGAACAGGGCATCGATGCGTTTGACGGCTTCGAGCGCCATAGGCGAGATCGGCGCAGCGTTCTTTCCACGCTTGGTGTTTGCAGCAATGTCCGCGAGCACAAAGAATTTGCGACGCGAGTGCGCCCAGCACAGTGCCTTCGTCAGGGGATCGGGATCACGATCAACCTTGAACAGCGGATTGTAGCCGCCGTAGGCGTCCGCCTGAAAAATGCCCCGTCCGGGACGAGGTGGTCATCGCAACAAAGTTCGGCTTCAAGTTGGAAGGCGGCAAGGCGGCAGGCGTCGACAGTCGGCCGGAGCGGATCCGCGAAGCAGCCGAGGGTTCGCTGAAGCGCCTCGGGATCGAGACGATCGATCTCCTCTACCAGCATCGCGTCGACCCAAACGTGCCAATCGAGGACGACGCCGGCACCGTCAAGGACCTAATCGCTGAAGGCAAGGTGAAGCACGTCGGTCTGTCGGAGCCGAGCGCTCGCACAGTCCGCAGGGCTCATGCCGTCCAGCCGGTCACCGCCCTTCAGAACGAGTATTCGTTGTGGAGCCGCGGACCGGAGACGAACGGTACTCTTGAGGCCTGCGAGAACTCGGCATCGGCCTCGTCGCTTACAGCCCTCTGGGCAAGGGCTTCCTCATCCGCCGTTGGAGGCGCCAGACAGAAGCCTCCGATTTCGGGATGCCGACGGCTGCGGCAACCCGCTGACGGATCTCGGTGCTGCCGTCGGAGCCGCTGCCCGTTCCCGGCGTCGGTCGCGCGCGGTGGCTGGCGGAGCTCATGCGGGTGAGAGCTGGCGAGGGTGGAGAATTTATTATCGGAGCATGTGGTGGCCAGGGTCGTATCTGTCTTTCTTCCTACGCTGCCGACCGATCGGATCAGGGGCGCCGATCTGTCGCTCTCCTGACACCCCACTCGTGGTGATCGGCAGAAGTGGCTCGAAGCGATGGGTTGCGGGGCCGACCGGGCGGCGCTAAAACTTGGGCTGCGGGCGCGAAACGAAAGAAATGATCGGCATCAGGCGGGCTCGTGAGCCTGTTCGCGGAGCCATTCGCAGAGCAGTCTGGGCGCGAGGCGGGGGTCGTCCGTGCGCATAAGCGCAAAATGCCAGGCGGGCCCGCTCAGCACGTAGGAAAACGGCGCGATCAGCAATCCCTTTTCCAGAAGCGGCCGAAACAACACCGGCGACAGCAGCGCCACCCCGACGCCGGCCAGTGCCGCATTGGCGTCCAACTCATGCGTTGGGTAATCGATCGCTACAAATCGCAGAGCTTGCGATACCTCGCACCGGGCGCCCCCGAACCAAGCATGCCAATCCGGATGCGGCAAAAGCTCGAAATCTGCAAGCGCATCCGGCATGATCAAGTTCCGCGTTCCCAAGAGAGAAGGCGCCAGCATTGGCGTCACCTCAACGGGGGCAAGCCGATATTCATCAAGCCCTTGCCATCCGCCACGACCCGTCCTTATCGCAACGTCGAACGCACTGGGATCGCGGACATCGGCTGAGACATCGACCTCGATGGGGGATGTTCCCGCAGAGGAATAGCGTGCCAGGCGTGGCGCGAGCCAGCGTGACGCGAATGTCGGAGGTGCGGTCAATCGGAGTGGTGGGGTGGTTGCCTGAAACTCGTCGATCGCGCCGGCGATATCGTGCAACGCCGCGCGAATTCGGCCAGCCAGCAGAGCGGCCCCTGGCATCGGGACAACGCGTCGTCCCGCTCGTTGGAAGAGCGGCTGGCCAAGTTCGGCCTCCAATGTTCGGATACGGAGGCTGACGGCAGCGGGTGTCAGGCATAACCGTTCGGCCGCGCGGGCAAAGCTGCCGGTGGAAACACACGTTTCCAATATGCGCAGGGACTCCAACGGCAGCCGCATGATCTTGTCTCTTTTGATTAGTTTTTCTTGTGGTGGTCACAAGCAAAGCGCGTTTTGTAGACACAGCGCCTTCAAGTAGGGTTTAGATCCAACATAGGCGATCCCACATGTCCCTGCAATCTCGACGCTTGTTCACATTGTTTCTCACTCTTCATCCGGCGCTGGAACTTGGTATGACACCGGCCGGAAGCCGCCGCATATTTCCCGTTTCGGGCGGATATTTCCAAGGCAAGAGGCTGAAAGGAGAGGTGTCTCCGCTGATCGGCTCTGATCTCCTGTTGGCCCGCGCAGACGGCACTTTTCAGCAAGATGTAAGGCTCTTGCTGATCGCCGATGACGGCGGCCTGATCTTGATGACCTATCGCGGCGTCAGGCGGTCCTCCCAGGCTGTCGACGAGCGTCTCGCTCGCAGCGAAGCGGTTGATGATGCCGAATACTATCTCCGGACAACGCCCTATTTCGAAACCGCCGCCCCACACCACGCCTGGCTCAACCAGATCGTGGCGGTCGCGAAAGGCGGGCGGCGTCCTGGTGGCGTCGAGTATGATGTATTCGAAATTCTTTAGAGCGGTTCGCACTTATTTGGATCTGAACCCCTCACGAAGCCTTCATCCAGTTGCCCGGACAGCACATACAATCGGCTTCAGGTTCCGTGACCAACGCCTGCGCCCTGTCACAAGGCCTAAGCGACCGCACCAAAGCCCTCGAAAAATCTGGCCAAAGCCTCCGCAGTATCCTCTGGATATTCCTCCGGAAAAAAATGCCCGCCAGGCATAGCGTGGCCTTCTACCCTATCACTCCATTGGCGCCAGAGCGCCAATGGCCCCCCATCTGAGGCGTACCATTTCTCAAGAGGACCGTTCACGCTCCAGAGTGCCAGCACCGGGCAGTGAACTCCACGACTTGCGGTTCGATCTTCTGCATCGTGCTCTCGATCGATAGTCGCAGCTGCTCGATATTCCTCGCAGATCGCGTGAATATGGTCCGGATCGCTCAGCGCGTGAACATAAGCACGTTTGATTTGAGGCGGGAAGGCCGTCACAGTGGATCCCCAACCCTCTAGTGCGTTGTCGATAACTGCTTCGGGCGCTACGCTGATGAGCTGTTCCGGGAACGGCGCCGATTGCGCGAGCAGGCTCCAGGGCCAGAATGCTAGCGCGAAACGGTCGTCCGCACGGTCCCAAGCGTCGTAGGTGGGAACGATGTCGAGAACGGCCAACTTCTCGATTTGGCCCGGGTAGTCCAGTGCCATTCGATAAGCCACACGGCCACCCCGGTCGTGGCCACAGACCTTGAAACCGGCAAATCCGATCTTTGCCATCAACTCGATCATGTCTTTCGCCATCGCACGCTTTGAGTAGGCGAAAGGGTCAGCAACAGCTGAAGGACAACTGCTGGCACCATAGCCCCTCAGATCGGCGCAGACGACGGTGAACTTGGACGCCATCAGCGGAGCAATGTCTCGCCACATGAGGTGTGTTTCGGGAAAGCCGTGCAGGAGCAGCAACGGCGGGCCGTCGCCGGTAACCGTGGCGAATATCGACGCATCGCATAGTGCGAACAACTCTCCATATATTCGATCTGTCATTGTCGTCTCATCTTAAGATTGGACCCACGTTTGACGCTCCGTTCAAGCATCATGACGTGGTGAAACGTTGTCAGTTGTGGCTCGCAGAGAACTCTGCCCGTCAGATTCTTGAGTATGGACACATATAGCTGGCTTTGCCGCCCGCGGCCGCATTGCGCATACGGGTAAAGGCAATGATGCGAGTGGCTCTAACTCCGGGCTTTGGCACCTAACAACTAATGCGTCTTGGAACAGGCATTTCGACTCAACGGCTGCGAGTCGGATCCCGACAGGGCGACATACCTAAGACGTCCATTCGTGCCAGGATGCTCTAGATGTGGAGCCTCAACACGTTGTCGCTGTTCAGACTGAGGCGACTGATGGGTGTTTTTGATTTTAAGCCGCCATGCGGACGATGCCAATTGTACATGTGGTTCCAGTTCGGCAGGTGGGCCTTTCGATGATAGCTACCCTCTTCTATCGATAAAAGCCCTCGCCAAAGCTGCGTTCTGCCAACCGCTCCTGACTCCAATCCCCAGGGCAGACATCACCCAGATTGTCGGCTATGGGCTTCTATAAGCGCTCAGTGAAGATTGGCGACGAGCGTCGAGGCATAAATTTCTCCTGACACTTGATTGATGTGTCGCACCTTGTGCGCTTGGCTACAGCGAGCCAACTATTTTCACAGGTCGAAACCTTTCAGAACGTCGCAATCGGCCCGCCCTTGTCCCTGATAGCGAACGGATCAGGAGACGAACCTATGATCACAGCCCGCCAGTCATATCGCCAATTCGCCTCACGCTTGAGAGCCAAGGAACCCCTTACTGGCACGTTCATCAAAACGCCCACCGGGCACGCAACGGGAATCCTTGGTCTTCTAGGGTTCGATTTCGTTGTTTTGGACATGGAGCACGCGGGTATTGATGTCGCGGCCCTCGACCAAATTCTGATTTCGGCGCGCGCGGCGGATGTGGCCTTTATTGTCCGCATATCCGAGGCCAGTCCGTCAAAAATTCTAACAGCGTTAGACCTTGGAGCAAATGGCATTCTTGTGCCTCATATCCGCACAGCTGAAGACGCTTCAGGGATCGTTGCCGCCTGCCGCTACAAGGGTGGAACCCGCGGTTTTGCTAACACGACAAGGGCGGGTGACTACGGGTTGGTGGGCTTTGAAGCTCATATCAGCAAGCAGGACAACGAGGTCGTTTGTCTCGGCATGATTGAAGACGTGGAAGCAATCGAGGTTATCGATGACATCCTTTCGGTCCGCGGGTTGGACGGAATATTCATCGGGCGAGGAAATCTTACGGCCGCGCTGGGCCAGAAGGCAATCGACGATCCCGCCACAACAGAAGCGGCTGAGACCATTGCCCAAGCGGCCAAGCGACGGGATATACCCGTCATCACAATCGCCCTGGATAGCGCCGACGCGGTCTCCATGACTCGGCGTGACCGCAGTCATGATCGGCTCAGATCAGGGCTTCTTGATCAAAGGCGCGTGTGCCGCGCTTGATTCACTCAATACTTTCTTGAAGGGATAGTCGATGCACATCGATACCGACCGAATTAATCTTACCCAGCAGCTCCACTGCTTGCTGGTTGATTACTGGCACGATGTGGATGCCAACTGGGGAGAAAATGCTCCCGACTATTACACCCCGGATGGCCTATTTGAAGGGCCGGCCGCATCATATGTCGGCCGTGAGAAAATCCGGGCTTTTTACGCTTGGCGAAAGACGCGCGGCGCCCGCACCGTCGTGCACTCTGTACAGAATTTCCAGGCCTCCTTCGACGGAGGTCCGGAGAAGGCCAAATGCCACTGGATCCTCATGCTTTATGCAGCGGATGGGAAGCCTGTTCTGCCGACCCATCCGCCCATTCAGATCGCCTACATGACAGATAGGCTGGTCAAGACGGAAGAGGGTTGGAAAGTCACATATCGAAAGTTCGACATTTGGTTCGAAGGGGGGACACCGGCGACCAATCCCGTTCTCGACGATAAGTGACGTTTAGAGATTGACGGCGTAATCCCGACGCGTGGATGGATCCAAATGCGGACGGCGGCTGATAAATGCAAGCGCGTGCTCGATATTGAGCCGCGCTTCCATCAGCGGATCCAAGATGGATCGCTTCACGTCCCGCTTGGGGACAGAAGCGGTGAAGAAACTGACCGACATCACTGCCGCAATGCGACCGTCTTCCAGAATAGGAACGCCGAACGTCGTCATGCGCGCAGGTTCCGTACGCGGATCCCGAACCGCATATCCAAACGCTCGGGCCCGCTCGAGATGCTTACGGAACACCGCCTCCTCCGTTACGCCGAATATACTGCCCAGACGGCTGCGCATCAGCTCGATTTGGCTCTCACGCTCATCGTCACCGCAAAATGCCATATAGGCACGACCCATCGCGGATTTGAACAGATCCGGCCGCATTCCGAGTACTGTGTTGGTGTGTACGACGGGGCTGATCGTCCCAGTCCAGTAGAGAATTTCGATCGCATCGCCATCGATCATCCCAAGCCCGATAGGCCATTTGATCTGCCTTGTCAGTCCTATGGACAGAGGCCGGGCGATCTCGATGACGCGTGATATGCCGCTATAACCGGCCGAAAGGTCGGCGACGTTCTGGGTCACGCGATATCCGCCGCACATATTGTCGCGGACGACGTAACCTTCATGCATCAAGGTTTCGAGAAGCCGGACAATGGTTGGCCGCGGTATCCCCGTCTCGCTATGTATGGAGTTAACGGTGGCGATCGACTTTGAGTTCACGACCTTAAGAACATGCAGGGCGCGGCACACTGCGTTGACGGGGGGATAAGATCGATCGAGCGGATTGGTGTGCCCGCGCCTTGAATTTGTCCGGCAATGCGCGCCGGTCGACGAAACATCCGAAATGACGTCGGCAAGCTCATCTATCTCCGCATAGGCGGCAATGACATCCATATGTTTTCCTCCCCGCAGTTGCTCCTGTCGCGCCTCAAAAGCGGCATTGAGGCGATGCTCCCTACAATCACGCAACTCTGTCCCATCCGGGGCGAATTGAGAAGAGTCCCGGCGGGATCAATTTCGGTGGCAGAAATCCAGCGGGAAGCGGATGTCTCCCGAATTGGCGTGCCATCATGATCGACAGCGGAAACGATTATCAGAAACCATTGTTTGCCAGCGACATGGAGGAAACCGAAATGACCGGTATTTCACGAAGAGCCGCCTCGAAGTTTGTGTTCCCGAATGAGGCACCCCAGGTGGTCAGCGAAGATGGGCGAGCCAAAACCTGGATTGTTCGTGGCGGAAATTTCGCCATCTGCGTTTCGGAGGTCGAGGAGGGGGCGGTGCTGTCGCGAGGCGACAACCCCGAAGAATACATGGTCATCCTTCCGCCTCAGTCGGCATCGATCACCATCGCGACCGACTGCGAAGCTATCGATGCCGAACCGGATTCCCTGACAATCGTGCCACCGGGCAGCAGCCGGATCACTGCCCGCAGTCCGGGTAAGATCGTCCGGATTTTCTCCAAGGCTGCGACGGACATCATCGCGCTGGCAGCAAATGCCGATGTGTACGCGGATGGAGCGCCGGAACTGGCACCAGTCGATCTCTGGCCAGAACCCAACGATGGTTACAGGCTCCGGCATTATCCTCTCGCACAACATCTCAATCCGAACGGCGACCGGATCCAGCCGCGATGCTTCCGATCGACAAACATGATGGTCAACCTGTTCGGCAGCTTTTTCACTCGACGGGAAACGAATTCGCTCAGCCCGCATTGGCACGATGATTTTGAGCAGGCCTCCCTGTGCTTTGATGGCCGCTGGGTCCACCACATCCGCTACAACTGGGGTGCAGACCTTAAAGATTGGATACCCGATGATCATTCGGAGATAGAGACGCCATCAATCATCATCATCCCGGCATGGGCTATCCATACCAGCCGTGACATTGGGGAAGACGGACCGGAAAGTTCGCTTTATGACATTTTCTGCCCTCCCAGGATGGATTTTGCCTCGAAGCCGGGTTTCGTTCTGAACGAGGTCGATTATCCGCTGCCCGTAATCGACAGCGAGCAGCGCACCAAGACAGGCGGCACGCTGCTCAGTTGGCAGAAGGCAAACTAGCCGGCGGAAGCCGGTAACTTCAGAAGTTGACGCGGTCTGCGCCCTTCAAAGCGAGCATCGCGCGCGCCTCTTCCGGTGTCGCCACCTCAAGACCGATCGACTCTACCATTTGCCGGGCAAGGCGGACTTGCTCGGCATTCGACTTCGCCAACCGGCCCGGCCCGATCCAAAGCGAGTCCTCCAAGCCGACCCTGAGGTTGCCTCCCAGGATAACGGACTGGAGGGCGACAGACATCTGATGGCGGCCGGCACCGAGAACAGACCAGTGATAGCTGTCGCCGAACAGTCTGTCGGCAGTCCGCTTCATATGCATAACGTCCTCGGAATGCGCTCCGATTCCACCGAGCAGACCAAAAACGCTTTGGATGAAAAACGGCGGCTTCACCAACCCACGGTCAACAAAATGCGCACAGGTATAGAGATGGCCGATATCGTAGCACTCAATCTCGAAACGCGTGCCATTCTCGGCGCATGTCGTGAGTATTCTTTCGATATCCGCGAAGGTGTTCTTGAAAACGCGGTCGCGTGATCCTTCCAGATAAGGTCTTTCCCAGTCATGCTTTAACGCGTTGAAGCGTGTCAGCATCGGATAAAGCCCAAAATTCATTGAGCCCATATTCAAAGAGGCGACTTCCGGCTTGAAGGTCGCAACCGGTAGCAGGCGTTGCTCTATCGTCATCGTGGAGGAGCCGCCAGTGGTAATGTTGAGCGCTGCACCCGACCTTTGCTTGATGACCGGTAGGATCTGGGAGAACAGCTCAGCCGACTGATCCGGTTCGCCATTCACAGGATTCCTGGCGTGAAGATGGATGATTGCCGCTCCAGCGTCGGCAGCTGCGATGGCGGCGTCCGCGATCTCCTGTGGAGTGATCGGCAAATGCGGCGACATTGATGGTGTATGAATTGAGCCGGTGACGGCACAGGTAATGATGACCTTGCGTTGTTTCTGCATTTTGACAGCCTCTGGAATCGCGCTCTTGGTTCTGCGCATCAAGATCGGAGGCCAAATCGTCGGCGGTTTCGTGAGCCAACCGAGGGAATTTCGGGTGCCGAAACAAATTTATCTCTGCATCCGCGAAGTCTGTACCACTACAATTGGGTGAAAACGGACCGCGTCGCGGCCTCTCGGAATTGTATCTCGAGCAGTCGCGTAATTTCGAAGGCTGAAATCCGCGACGCGACGAATTGGGGATTTTCCGGCAACGACTACGATCACGATCACAAATAAGCGGTAGGTATATCATTATGCTGCCTAACCCCATCAATCAAACAAGAGGTCCTATGACTGAAGTTGTAATCGTAACGGGCGCAAGTAGCGGCATCGGAGCATCCACAGCGCGCCTTCTAGGGGCGGCGGGCACGAACGTGGTTGTAAACTATAACACGTCAAGAAAACTTGCGGAGGATGTCGTCGCCGAAGTCAAGGATCTCGGAGGCAATGCAATCGCGGTCGCCGCCAATATGGGCTCAGAAGCGGACATCATGCGGTTGTTCGAGGAGACCGACAAGGCATTCGGGCCGGTAACGGGCCTCGTCAACAATGCGGGTGTAAACGGACCACAGCACCGCTCGGCGGACAATTACGATTTCCAGGAAGCGATGGACATCTTTGCGGTCAACACGGTCGGAGTGCTCATCGCATGTCGGGAAGCCGTCAAGCGCATGTCGACCAAACATGGCGGCAAGGGCGGAAGCATAGTGAATATCTCATCCATTGGCGCTCTAACAGGTTCGCCAGGACGGTTCATCCACTATGCAGGTTCCAAGGCTGCCGTCGATACGATGACCAAGGGACTTGCAGTGGAAGTCGCACGCGACGGGATCAGAATTAATGCCCTCAGACCGGGCATGATCGATACTCCCATTCACGCAAAAGCGGGGCAAGCCGACCGAGTGAAGGAGTTTGCTGCCAGCAATCCATTGGGGCGTGCCGGTCTTCCGGAGGAAGTAGCAGAGGCGATTGTTTGGCTGCTTTCGAATAAGGCCTCGCTGGTTACCGGTGCCGTCCTGGATGTGATGGGCGCGCAGCGTTAGAGCTTAATCGCCGACAAGACAGCAGCAATCCAGGCGATTGTAGTCAGCGTGTAGAAGCTCCGAAACGGGTTGGAAATAGTCCAACAGCGGCCCGGTGGCTAAAATTGAGGAATCAAAGGTGTCATTGTTCGGAACTTTGCGCACGCCGCGCCATCTAGTCTTCGGAGCAGGTCAGCGTCATGCGCTTGCCGGTTACGCCACAGCCCTCGGCCACCGAGCCCTTGTTGTCACCGATGAGCGCCTCGGCGTCGATCAAGAATTCATCCGTCTCGTAGACTCTCTGAAGCAGGCCGGGCTCGACACAAAGGTCTTCGACGGCACAATCGCTGAACTCCCGGTGGAATGCATCGCACGAGCCGTGGAAGCAGGGAGGGCGGTTGGCGCCGATCTTGTGATCGGCATCGGTGGGGGGAGTTGCCTGGATGCTGCAAAAGTAACCGCGCTCCTTCTCGCCCACGGCGGTAAGGCGTCAGACTATTACGGCGAGTTCAAAATCCCTGCGCCGGTCCTGCCGCTCATCCTGATGCCGACCACCTCCGGCACTGGTTCGGAAGTAACCCCCGTCGCCGTCGTCACAGATCCAGACCGGGCTGTGAAGGTGGGCATCGCAAGCCCCCACATCATCAGCCATACGGCGATCTGCGATCCGGAACTCACGTGGTCCTGCCCGCCCGGCCTGACCGCCGTCTCCGGCGCCGATGCGCTGACCCATGCGATCGAAGCCTTCACGACGCTTCGACGCGAGCCGACGGGGACGATCGTCCACGAACATGTCTTCCTGGGCAAGAACGCGCTGAGCGACAATTACGCTCTGCTGGCGATCTCCCACATCGTCTCCAGCCTGAAACGCGCTTGTGACAACGGTAGCGATATCGAGGCTCGCGAACGGCTGATGCTTGGCGCTACCGCCGCTGGCCTTGCATTCGGAACGGCCGGAACTGCCGCCGCCCATGCGGTCCAATATCCGGTCGGCGCGATGACCCATACGCCGCACGGCGCCGGGGTGGCTGTGATGATGCCGTATGTCATGGAATTCAACCGCGCCCATTGCGAACCGGAGCTCGTTGAAATCGGCCAGGCGATGGGCCTTGATCTCATGGGCATGACGACCTTCGAGCGGGCAAGCGTCACGATCGACGCGGTCGATGCGCTCTTTGCCTCGGTCGGCATTCCCAAGACCGTTGCCGATCTGGGGGTCGTTTCCTCGCAACTGCCCCTGGTCTGCGAACAGGCAATGGGCAGCGCGCGCCTCATCAAGAACAACCCGAGGCCGATCGAACTCGACACCATGGCAATCCTCGTAGAGGCCGCCTTCTCGGGCGATCGGGCGAGCCTGCGCGCCACCGCAACCACACGCTGATGAACGAAGGCCAGCTAAATGACCATCATGCACAAGATCACCTCCGCCCTCAGCTTCGACATCAATTCGGTCCCGACCGATCTCTTCATCGGCGGTAGATGGGTTAACGGCTCGACCGGCAAGCGCATCGAAGTGCTCGATCCTTCGACCGGCACACCAATCGCGGCCGTAGCGGATGCAAGCATCGATGATGCAATGGAGGCGGTGAATGCTGCCCATAAGGCACTCCCGGCCTGGGCCGTGACGCCGCCGCGCCGGCGGTCCGAAATCCTCCGTCGCTGCTTCGAGTTGATGATCGAGCGCAAGGATATGCTCGCTGAGCTGATCAGCCTGGAAAACGGCAAGGCTCTCAGCGACTCGCAGGGCGAGGTTGCCTATGCAGCCGAATTCTTCCGATGGTTCTCCGAAGAAGCCGTGCGCCTGAACGGAGAGATCTATACGGCGCCGTCCGGTGCGAACCGGATCGTAGTCCAGCATCAGCCGATCGGCGTCGCGGTTCTGGTGACCCCCTGGAATTTTCCGGCGGCGATGGCGACCCGGAAGATCGGTCCAGCGCTTGCTGCCGGCTGCACCTGCGTGCTGAAACCCGCCATCGAGACGCCGCTGACCGCTTATGCGCTCGCTGCACTATATGCCGAGGCGGGCGTTCCGGATGGTGTGGTCAACGTCATCACTACTGGCCGCTCGGGTGCTGCGGTCAGTGCGATGCTGCATGATTCGCGGGTACGGAAACTGTCGTTTACAGGGTCGACCGAGGTTGGCCGCAAGCTGTTGCACGAGGCGGCCGATACGATCATTTCCTGCTCAATGGAACTCGGCGGCAATGCTCCCTTCATCGTGTTCGACGACGCCGATCTGGATGCGGCGATCGAAGGCGCGATGGTCGCCAAGATGCGCAACGGTGGCGAAGCTTGCACCGCCGCCAACCGCTTTTATGTGCAAACTGGCATTGTCGCAGCCTTTTCGGCAAAGCTCGCAGAACGGATGGGCGCGATGAAGGTGGGTCCGGGCTACGACAAGGCGACACAATGCGGCCCGTTGATCAACCAGAGCGCCGTCGATCGTATCGCCGGACTGGTCGATGATGCGGTTAACCGCGGCGCGACTGTGTTAGCCGGCGGCCGGCCTTTGCAGCAGGACGGTTTTTATTTTCCGCCCACGGTGATCAGCAACGTCGCGAAGGATGCGGCAATCGCTGGCGAGGAGATCTTCGGACCGATCGCTGCCCTCTCGACCTTCGAAACGGAAGACGAAGTAATCCAGGCTGCCAATGATACCGAATACGGTCTGATCGCCTATGTCTACACGAAGGACTTGTCCCGCGGGCTCCGTGTCTCTGAGCGTCTGGAAAGCGGCATGATCGGTCTCAATCGCGGTCTCGCATCAGATCCGGCGGCTCCGTTTGGTGGCGTTAAGCAGAGCGGGCTCGGGCGCGAAGGCTCCCATCACGGCATTCTAGAGTTTTGTGAAACCAAGTACGTCGCCGTAAACTGGTAAGTCACGGTACGAGATATGCCGTTCAGACCTTTGATTTGAACGGCTTGCGCGTCGAGTCATTTACCCAGGCGTCGGGATCGATTTCACTGTTCGAAACTGTCTGGAAGGGAAATGGGCCGATTTCGCACTTGTTTTAACTTAGCGTCTGCTGTGCCGATGGGAGATATCCAGAGTACAGACAAGCTTACTGCTTGTGGGAAGGCAATTTTTGGGAGGGATTGCATATGAACGGAATCAGGAAGGGCTCGGGCTGGATGGCCACGGCGGCTATCGCGCTGGCTGCAGCTTTTGCCATAGGATTGGGCAATGCCACAGCCCAAGATTATCCTCACAAACCAATCAACGCTATTGTGCCGTTTGCAGCCGGAGGCGGAGCAGATACGCAAACACGTATATGGAGCGACGCAATGGCGTCGATTCTTGGACAGCGCATCGTCATCGAAAATGTTGCGGCGGCAGCCGGCGTTCCTGGAACTAAGCAAGGGATTGCCGCCGATCCGGACGGCTACTCGGTCGTTATGGGGGTAGCCTCCACGATTGCCATCAATCCAATCATCAATAAGGCCGCAAACTACAATGCTCTGGAGGACCTAAAGGCGGTCGCGATCCTCGGTTACACGCCCTACGTGATGGTTGTTGCCAACAACCTCAACATAAAGACGTTTCCGGAGCTGCTGAAACACGCTCAAGCCAATCCTGGAAAAGTGACGTATGCAAGCTGGACCAGCGTCGGGGACTTCGCGCGCAAGGGTCTGGAGCTGCGTGCAGGTCTGAAGATGACGCCAGTTCCCTATAAAGGTGGCCCCGATGCCATAAACGACATCATCGCCGGACGGGTCTCGGCGACCATTCTTGATATCGGCACGGCGATGCCGTTCATCAAGGCAGGCAGCGTAACGCCCATCGCAATGACGGGTCCCGACAAATCTCCCGCCCTTCCGGATGTGCAATCCATAACGGAAGCCGGTGTAAAAAACTATTTCATCGATTCTTGGACTGCGCTTTTCGTGCCGAAGGATACGCCCAAAGCGATCATTGAGACACTTAATTACAAAACCCGACAGGCGTTAAATACTAAGAATGTCAAGGATCGATACGCCGAGCTGGCGATTCAGCAACTCGACTACGACGCCACCGAGACACAGTCCTTCATGGAGCGGCAGGTCAAAGGCTGGAAGACACTCATAGAAGACACCGAAAGCCTGAAGTGATCAGAGAGCAGAGACTAGAGATAAGTGCTCGTTACGACCTCGTCATGACGAGCCAATGTGCTAACGCGTCTCATGGAGGGAACGTTGATAATTGAACCAGCGGGCGAGCAACGTCCTCGTCCCGTACCTCGTTTTGCGCGGGTCGATGTGATCGGGGGATTACTTCTGATGACAATCGCGCTACTAGTTTGGTTCGGCGCGATTGAACTCGAGTTCGGCACGATCACCGATATACGGTCCGGCACGCTTCCGACGATACTGTCTATCGCTCTTGCCATTGTCGGGCTCGGCGTCGTTCTGCAAGGTCTGTTTCAGCCTCCGGGAAGCAGTGAACGTCTAGAACTCACCATTCGGCCAACCGCGTTGATCATCCTTTCTATCGGAGTGTTCGGCCTTTTCATCCGAGGTGGCAATTTCGGTCTGTTATCCACGCCCCAACTCGGCCTATTGGTCGTCGGTCCCTTGACTGTTTTCATCGCCGGCTGCGCTGCGGATAGGCTGCGCGTGAGGAGCCTGGTGGTACTGGCCTTTGGTCTCACTTCCGCGCTGCTTTTGATATTCGTGGACGTTCTCGCTGTGAACATCCCGGTCTATCCAAAAGCCATCGCCGACGTGCTGAACACCTCCTTGGGCGAGTATTTCGCGCTTCGTGCAGGTTACGTCGTCTACGCGATGATTGCGCTCGGGCTCTACCTTATCCTCTACATGTCGGCGGAGCGAAAACGTGGCTGACCTGTTCCATAATCTGTATATGGGTTTTTCTGTAATCCTTTCGTTTGAAAATGTGTTGCTGTGCTTTATCGGATGCTTTGTCGGCACACTGATTGGCGTGCTTCCGGGCATCGGGCCGCTCGCCACAATCGCGATTCTGATGCCGATTACCTACAATACCGAGCCTGTTGGCGCGCTGATTATGCTCGCAGGCATATATTACGGCTCGCAATATGGTGGTTCTACAACAGCGATCCTCGTGAATATGCCCGGCGAGTCCTCTTCGATCGTCACCGCACTTGATGGGCACGCGATGGCGAGACAAGGAAGAGCTGGGAAAGCGCTTGGTATCGCGGCCATCGGGTCGTTTGTTGCAGGGACTTTCGCAACGCTTGTAATCGCGGCCACCGCACTTCCACTTTCGGACTTGGCACTAAGCCTGACAGCGGGCAACTACTTTGCGCTAATGCTGCTAGGCTTGAGCCTCGCCATCGTTCTTGCCGGCGGCTCGCTACTCAAGGCAATCGGCATGCTGATCACTGGGGTGATGATGGCTTTAGTTGGGGCGGACCAAGTTACTGGCGAACCGCGGCTGACCTTCGGCACCGATATTCTTTACAACGGATTTGACATCGCAATCGTCTCTATGGGGCTGTTCGGCATCGCTGAAATTCTTCGCAATCTCGAGGCGCGCGAGCAGCGGCCCGTTGTCAGCAACTTCATCGGAAGCCTCCTCCCGAACCGTAAGGACATAGCAGAGGCTTCTGGCGCCATTGCCCGCGGATCATTACTCGGAGCGTTGATCGGTATCATCCCAGGAAACGGGGCTACGCTCTCAACCTTTGCGTCCTACGCGCTGGAGAAACGGGTCTCGCGCCATCCCGAACGATTTGGAAAGGGGGCGATCCAAGGCGTCGCCGGCCCAGAATCTGCGAACAACGCCGCCGCTCAAACGACATTTGTCCCTTTGCTAACACTTGGACTGCCCTCTACGGCAACTATGGCGCTGGTTGGGGGCGCCATGACATTGCACGGTGTGATACCCGGTCCGCAGGTCATCGCTAAACATCCCGATCTCTTCTGGGGCGTTATAACTTCAATGTGGGTTGGCAATCTAATGCTGGTGATCATCAATCTGCCGCTGATAAGCATTTGGGTGAAGTTCCTCAAAGTACCATATCACCTACTGTTTCCGATGATCGTGCTGTTCTGCTGTGTCGGAATGTACTCGGTCAATGCCCGGCCCTCAGACGTGTTGCAGGTCGCTGTATTTGGCATTGTCGGATATCTGCTCTCGAAACTCAGATTTGAGGCCGCGCCCTTATTATTAGGGCTTGTACTCGGCGGGATGCTTGAGGACAACCTTCGCCGAGGCCTCATCCTCAGCGAAGGCTCCATCGGAACATTTATCGGCGAGCCACTAACGCTCGTCACCTTGGGTATAACCGGAATTGCGCTCGGATCCGCATTATTGCCGGTTATTAGGAAAAGAAGAGTATATCTCGTCGAAGACGCATAAGCGGGACATCGGCCTGAATTAGGTGAGAGACTGTTGATTACCACTGAGAATTCTCGGTGGAAACGCCGTCAGTTCTCAGTGGCAATCAACAGCTGCGCCTTATCAAGTTGACCGACGGCAAGACGGAGGCGATCGAGCTGGTCGATCAGCAGGCTGTAGTTGCCCCCAAAATACCGGACGAGGTCAGGTTGGGATAGATTGAGTGGCCTGCTTCACTCGCTTTGAGATTTCATTGATCATGTTCTCTTCGCCAGTTATAGAAAGTCCAATATAGGTTTCTGCCTCAATGGTTATTGCGTTTCCATACAATTGCGCCTGAACTGTCTCGATTTCCTGCGATCCGGCGACGGACCAATTCCGACTTTCGATTGACGCATCAAGCTCTCGCATAACTTCCATCACCGTCACCCGTAGGTGTTGGTCGTACTCCGGACCCAATATCACAGTTACCGTCATCAAATTGATCCAATGAATGAGGGCTGGCGTGTCTTGTCGGCCAGGAATTCTTTTGGCGAGCGGTAGCCGAGAGCTTTGTGCGGGTGAAAGCGATTGTAGTGCTCGAACCAGATTGGCAGCTGGTCTAGGACGGTCTGCGCATCGGGAACGGGATTGACCGAGACGTAGTCCCGCTTGAAGGTTTTGACGAAAGCCTCAGCCATGCCGCTCGATCGCGGGCTTCGAACAGGTGTCGAACGCGGCTCCATACCGATATCACGCAACAGGGTTTTGGTATCCTTGGCGACAAAACATGAGCCGTTGTCGGTCAACCATTCGATTGGCTCTGGAAGGGTGTTGATGCGCCCGAAGCGGCTTTCGACAGCCCTAATGACAAGGTCCTGCACGTCCTTGCTTTTGATCCCTTCGGTGGTCGCGACATGGGCAATGGCCTCCCGGTCGCAGCAATCCAGCGCGAAGGCCACCCGGACCTTCTCCTTGTTGTCGCAGCCGATCTCGAAACCGTCCGAGCACCACCGAAGGTTTGATCTCTCGACGGACACCTTGCCAGCGTGATGACGGCTGTCGATGTCGCCGATATGACGCTGCAGAAGCAGGCCATGCAGCTTCACCCCCCGGTAGACACGCTTGACGTTCGGCCAGGAACGGCTCTGAGCACGACCATTGCGGCGCAGAACCGCATGAACCCGGCGATAGCCATAGGTCGGCATCGCGGCGATGGTCACCTTGATTTCGGCAACAAGATCACGATCGTCGAGTGCCGGTCGGCCTCGCCTGCTGACGGGACGCATCTTGCGCCGGACGGCAATATTGGATCGGACAACGTCGAGAGCTTCCCACACCGCCGTCATCGCAAAACGTCTTTCGGCAACGACAACGAGCGCAATAAGTGTTTTTTTGACCGTGTTGCAATCTCAAGCGCGTCCTTGAGGATTTCGCCTTCCATGGTCTTCTTGCCTAGCAGGCGCTGCAATTCCCTGACCTGGTTCTGCAATGCCCGGTATTCCGAAGCAGGAACCACGTCCTCTTCCGCAGCCGTGGCAACCAATGCACCTTGGGCAGCAAGCTTACGCCATGTGAACAACTGGTTCGGCTGGATGCCGTGACGCCGGGCGACAATGGTCACCGTCGCATCGGCTTCATAGGTCTCCTGAACAATGGAAACCTTCTCTGCTGTCGTCCACCGACGGCGGCGCTCAGGTCCTGAAAGCACTTCTATCTTCGAGTTGTGACTGGTCATAATGACGACATTACTCCTGACACTTGTTAAGTGGGAGACCCTGTCCGGTCATTTAGGGGGCTGTTACACAGGCGCAGGTAATCCACCTGACATTCGCGTTGCCCGATTGATGCACACGCGTGCACGGAGTTGCAAGTACGAATCTAAGTTTGAATCCTTTCAAGGCGCTCATCGGAAAATTGAACTAGTGCCCAACAACACGGCCTTCTCGAGACCCGTAGATTCTGTGCCCAAGCGCGTCAACTCATTGATGGCTGGGAGTGATCTAGTTAGCGAATACCTTAGAGAGCTGACTTTGGCTCCCGGCTTTTCCTACGCGATCCGATATTGACGAAGCGCACTGATGGGTGGTCCTACGGGAGTGTAGCCGGAAAATGCGAGCGCCACGCCTCAATAAGCCTCCTCTGTAGACTTGTCACCGTAAGCCGCGTAGTGCTGCTCTTCTCCCGAGGCGACTTCAGAGGAGCTGGCTTGTTTGCGGGGCTCTATAGGCCGTCGATCATTTCGCGAAATCGCGCGAGTTCCTCGGTCGTAGTACTGACGTTGTGCCGAACTGCCGGATAGGTGCCGCTTTCCACGTCCTGGCGGAATTCCCGAAATGCGGCGATACGCTCCTGTTGCAGACGATCGAACTCCGCTGCGAAATTGCGATAAGTTTTGGCATGGCGAGGCACGTGTCCGCGGTTCTGGCCAAGCACGTCATCAGCGAATAGATACTGGGCGTCGCAACCCGTCCCTGCGCCCATAGAGATCATGAAGAGCGAGGTCTTAGCGCTGATGAGGGACGCAACATCGGAAGGCACCACTTCGATTTCGGCAGCGAACGCTCCCGCCTCCTCCAACGCCCTGACGGACTTCCAGATCATCATGGCGCTATCGGCCGTCTTGCCGACCGCCTTGAAACCACCGGTCCAGGTCGCTTTGGACGGAATGAGCCCCACATGACTGCAGACAGGAATGCCCTCGTCGCGCAGCCTGCGAATGATGCCGAGGCTGGCCGCGCAGTAGACGGCATCGCCGCCCGCCCGCATGGCCTTGAAGGCAGCGCGCAGATATTCATCGGCGGTGACGAAATCACCATATTCCAGGCCAGGCACGGCAAAGACGTTCGGTGCCGCTTCGCGAAAGGAAGGCGTAAGAAGCGCCGG
Organism: Hyphomicrobiales bacterium; assembly: GCA_900471605.1. GTDB lineage: Bacteria > Pseudomonadota > Alphaproteobacteria > Rhizobiales > Rhizobiaceae > Neorhizobium. The sequence goes on from UCEY01000007.1 coordinate 22,499, forward strand.
CGGCACGGAGACCATGTCGATGCCGGCCTTGTCTGCGGCTTCGGCTTCTTCGACCGTTTCGACGCGCAGCATGGTGAGTTGCCGCACGCCCTTGAGCGCCAGAATGTCGGCCACGGTGGGACGGTTGGATTTCATCGGATCATCCTTCGGAGCAAAGCGCTCATAACAGGGATTTCAGTTTGACGGCCGGATCAGCGAGCGCCCCCGGATCAGGTTTCGCAGCCTTGGCGATCAGCATTTCAGCAAGGCGGATGTCACGCGCGACGGCTCCGCCCGGACCCAGGCCGCTCGCCGCAATAAGCCGGCCCTCGCCATCGAGGTGGAAGAGGATTTCGGCGCCCGGAGAAAGGCTGCGAGCGACCTCGCGAACGGCGCCGTCGGCAAGTCCTGCCACCTGGAGGGTCAGGTCGTATTGATCCGACCAGAACCAAGGGATCCCCACGAACATCTCGCCCGCACCGCGCATGTTGGCGGCGGCAAGCGAGCCCTGCTCCTGTGCATTGCGCCAGGATTCGAGCCGGACCCGCCGGGCTCCGTAGATGGCGACCGGGAAGGAGCAGCAATCGCCGGCGGCGAAAATGTCGGGATCGCTGGTCCGCAATTGGGCATCGACAGCAATACCGTTCTCGATCGCCAGGCCGGCTTCCGCTGCGAGCGCTGTATTGGGCTGGGCTCCAATGCCGACAACGAGAATGTCAGCTTCGATGCGTCTGGCGTCCCCAAGCGTGACCACGACAGAATCGCTGTCAGCCGAAATTGCGTTGATCGCCACGCCGCAGATAAGCTCGACGCCTTCCGCCGCATGCCGGACCTGAAGGGCGAGGGCCAGCTTCTCGGGTACACCCCGCATCAGAACTCGCGGCTGCACCTCGATCAGCGTCACGGCAGCTCCCAGCATGCGGCCCATCGCTGCAAGTTCCAGACCGATGAAACCACCGCCGATAATGCCGATACGCTTGCCTTCGCCCATGTACCGGCGGATGGCGGCGGCATGCTCTACGGTACGCAGCACGTGGATTCGGTCGCTCGCCAACACACCGCATGCGGACATGATCGGCAGTTGCCTCGGCGTGGCGCCGGTGGCAAGCAACAAGCGGCGGTAGCCGAGAGCCTCGCCATCTTCCAGCACCAACTGGTGCTCTGACGGCCGCAGCGCCGCCACGCGCTGCCCCCGCTTGAAGGCGATGCCGGTTTCGGCGAAGCGCTCGCCGGCGACGATCGCCCGAACTGCCTCGGCCTCGGATACTGGCTTCGACAGAGGCGGACGTTCATAGGGCAAATGGGGCTCGTCGCCGATCAGTGTTACAGAGCCCTCATAGCCCTTTTCGCGCAGTGCAAAGGCTGCCCGGACTCCGGCTTCGCCGGCTCCCACGATCACGATGCCGCGGTCATCCATCTCAGCCGACCTGGATCAGAACGCGGCCGCCATCCACCTTGACCGGATAGGTCCCGAGGTTGACGCAAACCGGGGCGCCCTTGGCCTCGCCCGTCTTGTAGTTGAAGCGGCCGTTGTGCTTCGGACATTCAATGATGTCGTCCATGACGAGACCATCGGCCAAGTGGACCTTTTCATGGGTGCAGAGGCCATCCGTGGCATGATAGCTGTCGTCGGGGCTGCGATAGACGGCGAAGGTGCGGCCTTCGTGATCGAAGCGGATGACATCCTCCTCGTCGATCTCGTTGCTGGCGCAGACATCGACCCAGTTGCTCATGGTTTCCTCCTTCATCATCCTTGGAAATTCCCCGTCACTCGGCGGCGGGGGCGATCGCATCCAAATGCAGATCTTCGCGATAGGGCCTTGCTGTCGGCGGCAGAGAACGCCGGAGGAAATAATCCTCGTTGCGAAGCTGGCGCAGGAAGGCCGGGATCATCTCGCGATAGCCCTCGAGGATGGAGCGGTTCGCCGCGGGCAGATCGTCCTTGATCATCGCATGCAGTTTCGGCAGCGCATGATAGGGCACCATGGGGAACATGTGATGCTCCACGTGGTAATTCATGTTCCAATAGATGAAGCGGCTGATGGGGTTCATATAGACGGTGCGGCTGTTCAGCCGATGGTCGATGACGTTGTCCGCCAGCCCGCCATGCTGAAGCAGGCCGGTCATGACATGGTGCCAGGCGCCGTAGAGCCTCGGCAGACCGATCAACATCAGCGGCAGAATGGAATGCATGACGACGGCCGCCGCGATGGTGGCGCCATAGATCGCCACCCAAATGCGCGCCACCCGGATTGCCTTCGGCTGCTCGCTTTCCGGGATAAAGGTTTTCTCTTTGGCGCTGATGACGCCGAGCGCGTTGCGAGTCATGTCAACCATAGCGTACCAGCCATCCAGCAGGCCGAAGAAATTGAGAACGAGGCGCAGAAGATCCGGCGGCCGCATCACGGCGATCTCCGGATCGCGGCCGACGATGACCGTGTCCGTGTGATGCCGGGTATGGCTCCAGCGCCATGTCACCGGGTTGCGCATGATCATGAAGCTGGCGATCTGGTAGACGGCGTTGTTCATCCGCATCGTCTTGAAAGCCGTCCCATGCCCGCATTCATGCCAGCGGCTGTCCGATGCGGAACCGTAGAGCACGCCATATGCGAGGAAAAACGGCAGGGCCCACCAACTGCCCCAGAAATAGATGCCGAGGCCGCCGAAGATCACCATGGAGCCAAGCCAGATGGCGGTGTCGCGGATCGCAGGGCCATCCTCGCGCTTCATCAGCTCCTTCATCTGCTTGCGCGGCACATCGGTATGATACCATTCGGCGGCGGCGAGCCCATTGGCCACGGCCGCCCGGGCGTCGCGCCCAAGCAGGCTGTAATCTCGCTTTGTCGCTGACCTCGTCATCAATCTCCTCCTTGGGCCCGTCCGGCTCCCGCCATCGAGGCGCCGCACGAAACGTGGCTTGAGGATTATCGTTGTTTTGACAGATCACAATGGATGCGTGATATATTCTATCAAATCATATCATTCGTTGCCTGAAGGATGATAGAAACGTATCAGCGGAGGGGAAGCATGAGTTCAAGACCGACAATTGCCGACCTGGCCAAGGCAGCCGGCGTCAGCGTCGCAACCGTGGACCGTGTTCTGAACGGCCGGCACAAGGTGCGCGAGGATACGGCCAGACGCGTTTATGATGCGGCGAACGTTATCGGGTTCCATGCAGTCGGGCTTCTGCGGCAGCGTGTGTTCGAAGGGCTGCCCTCCTACCGGCTCGGCTTCATTCTGCAAAAGCCAAACCATCACTTTTATCAGGCGTTCAAGCGGGAGATAGAACTGGCTGTCCAGAATCATCCTGGCATACGCGGCATCGCACAGGTTGAGTTTTGCACGCACCCAACACCAACCGAACTGGTCGAGAAGCTCAAGGAAGTCGGCGCTAGAAATCAGGCGGTCGCCATGACGTCACCCGACTATCCCGCCCTAACCGTGGCCGTCGAGGAGATGAAAGCCAACAACATTCCCGTGTTCTCGCTGCTGTCGGACTTCGCTTCCGGCGTGAGAGAAGGCTATGTCGGCCTCAATAACCGGAAAGCCGGCCGGACCGCCGCCTGGATGATCTCGAAAGCAGCAAAGAAGCCCGGCAAGGTAGCAGTTTTTGTCGGGAGCCACCGGTTCCACGGCCACGAACTTCGCGAAATCGGCTTTCGCTCTTATTTCAGGGAACACGCGCCGCAATTCGAGGTGCTGGATACGCTGGTCAATTTGGAAACCGTTGAAATCACGCATGAAGCGACGCTGGATCTGCTGCATCGCCATCCGGATCTCGTCGGCTTCTACGTCGCTGGCGGCGGGATGGAGGGAGCCATCTCAGCCATCCGGGAAGAAAAGCGCGACGGCAACCCCGTCATCGTCGTCAATGAACTGACGCCGATTTCGCGCGCCGCACTGGCCGATGACATCGTGACGCTTGCCATCGCCACGCCGCTTGCCAATCTCTGCCGTGAGCTCGTCCAGCTCATGGTCTCCGCCATCAACGAAGGGCCCGCCACGGCCCCCGGACAGACCTTTTTGCCCCTTGAAATGCACGTGCCGGAGAACATCTAGCGGCGGCCAGATAGAAATCTATCACAATGATCCTCAAATTCTTGCATGAATGAAACAGAAAGCTCTCATTTAAGCTTTGACGGGCGCCGGGAAAACTGATGACTTCAGGCAGCCCGAGCGACGGAGGAGAACTCGCCGGGTAAGCATAAACCGGGAGAAATTCATGTCGGAACCTCGCTTTGCCCTCAACCACATGGTTGCGCCCCGGCTGTCCGCCGGTGCCTTTTTCGGTCTGGGTAAAGCCCTCGGGATCACTGAATTCGAAATCCGCAACGATCTTGAGAGCAACGCGATCCTGGATGGAACCGGGCCCGAGGTCATCCGCGATCTGGCTCGCCAGAACGGTGCCAGCCTCATCTCGATCAATGCGCTGCAGCGATTCAACGATTGGACGTCCGAGCGGGCAGAGGAAGCGAGCGAGCTGGCAAACTATGCCGCGGCCTGCGGCGCCAAGGCCCTGGTTCTCGTTCCGGTCAACGACGGAAGTGGCAAGCTGGAAGGGGAGCGCCAGAGTAATCTGCGCGTTGCGCTCAAGGCGCTCAGGCCCATCCTCGAAGCGAACAGCCTTGTCGGGCTGGTGGAACCGCTCGGTTTCCAGATCTGCTCGCTTCGTTCGAAAAAGGAAGCCGCGGAAGCGATCGCCGCCATCGACGGCCGCGGGCGCTTCAAGCTGGTCCACGATACTTTCCATCATGTTCTGGCGGGAGAAGCCGAGATTTTTCCAGAGCTTACGGGCCTGGTCCACATCTCGGGGGTCGATGATCAGGATGTCGGTGCCGACGACATGCGGGATCCGCATCGCGTCATGGTAACCGAGCGCGACCGCCTGAACAATATCGGGCAGATCCGTGAGCTCATCGCAGGCGGCTATCGCGGCCCGTTCTCATTCGAGCCTTTCGCGGCATCCGTCCACGCGTCGGTCGATCCGCATGCGATGATTCGCGGCAGCGTCGAGCTGATCAGGGCCAGGGTCTGACCGTTTGGCTGATCCGGTCGGGTGGCCGGATCAGCTCATGACATTGCCTTCGGGGAGGAGGCGACCGGCTTTTTCCAGGTGTTCGCCGGGCACCATTCGAGAGGAGGAAGAGATGAAGAAACTCTTGGCGGGCGCCGTGTTCGGCCTTCTGATGGCGTCGAGCGCGTATGCGGGCAATATCGGCGTGTCCATGGCCAATTCGGACACGTTCCTGACCGTGTTACGCAAAGGCATCGAGAAGTCCGCGTCGGAGGCCAAGCAGCCAGTCCAGATCGAAATCGCGGACGACGACGTTCAGAAGCAGCTTTCGCAGATCCAGAACTTCATCGCAGCAAAAGTGGACGCCATCATCGTCAACGCCGTGGACACGTCCGCGACGGCACCGATGACGAAGCTCGCGAGCGACGCCGGCATCCCGATCGTATACGTCAACCGCATGCCGGCCGATGTGGACAAGCTCGGCCCCAAAGGCGCCTTCGTCGCCTCGGACGAAGTACAATCCGGCACGCTGCAAACCAAGGAAGTATGTCGAATCCTGGGCGGCAAGGGTGATATCCTCGTCATGGTCGGCGACCTCGCCAACCAGGCCGCGGTCCAGCGGACCAAGGACATCCACGACGTGATTGCGACGCCGGACTGCAAGGGCATCAAGATCCTCGACGAGCAGACCGCCGTCTGGGATCCGGTCAAGGCGCAGGACCTGATGACGAACTGGATCGCGGCCGGCCGAAAGCCCGCGGGCGTGATCGCCAACAATGACAACATGGCGATCGGCGCGATCAATGCCATGAAGTCCGCCGGCTGGAGCATGAAGGACGTGGTCGTGGCCGGCATCGACGCCACGCAGGAAGCATTGGCCTACATGAAGGCCGGCGACCTGGATGTGACGGTGTTCCAAGATGCATTCGGTCAGGGCTCCGGTGCCGTAACGGCCGCCATCAAGCTCGCCAAGGGCGAAAAGATCGAGCCCAAGGTCTGGATTCCTTTCCAGCTCGTAACGCCTGCCAACATGGACAAGTTCATCGCCAAGAACTGAGCTCGGCATTTGGCTCGCTACCGCAAGGCCGACGGCGGGCCACTCCTGGGGAGGAGGATACCATGTCTGCGCATAGCGTAGTCAGCCCACATACCATGCAGGCGGTCCGCGAGAGCGGGGCCATTCCCAACAGCACCTATCTGCTGGAGGTGGAAGATGTCCGCAAGGAGTTCCCGGGCGTCGTCGCACTGGACAACGTCCAGCTGAAGCTGAAGCGGGGCACCGTGCACGCCCTTATGGGTGAAAACGGCGCCGGCAAATCTACGCTGATGAAGATCCTGGCTGGCATCTACACGCCGGACAGCGGCACTTTCAAGCTTCGCGGACAGCATATCAGGCTCAAGAACCCGCTCGACGCCCTGCAAAACGGCATTGCCATGATCCACCAGGAGCTGAACCTGATGGCACCTATGACCGTTTCGGAGAACATCTGGATCGGGCGGGAGCCCAAAGGCCGCTTCGGCCTGATCGACCATGCGGAGATGAACCAACGCACGGAGGCGCTGTTCGAGAGGCTGGAGATCGGCATCGACCCCGAGGTGAAGATCAGCACGCTAAGCGTCGCCAGCCGTCAGATGGTCGAGATCGCGAAGGCCGTGTCCTTCAATTCGGACGTGCTGATCATGGATGAGCCCACCTCCGCCCTGACGGAGACGGAGGTGCATCATCTCTTCCGCATCATCCGCTCCCTGCGGGCCGAGGGGAAGGGAATCATCTACATCACGCACAAGATGAACGAGCTCTTCGAGATCGCCGACGAATTCTCCGTTTTCCGGGACGGGAAATATATCGCGACATGCGCCTCGTCGGAGGTCACGCGCGACGACATCATCCGAATGATGGTGGGGCGGGAAATCACGCAGATGTTCCCGAAGGAACCCGCCGTCATCGGCGATGTGGTGCTTTCGGTGAAGGGACTGACGCTGAATGGGGTTTTTCGCGATGTGAGCTTCGATCTGCGTTCGGGCGAAATCCTGGGTTTTGCCGGTCTGGTCGGATCCGGCCGCTCGAACGTGGCAGAGACCATATTCGGCGTGACGCCCGCGTCTTCCGGGACGATCGAGCTCTTCGGGCTGGAGCTTTCCGTATCGTCCCCGGCGGTCGCCATGCGGCACGGGATGGCGTTGCTGACCGAGGACCGCAAGGATACCGGCTGCTTCCTGCTGCTGGACATCCAGGAAAACGCCCAGATGGCCGTGCTTCAGCAGCGGTATGTCAAAATGGGTTTCGTGCAGCAGGAGGAATTGCGCAGGGCGGCAGGCGACATGGCCAACCGGCTGCGGGTTCGCACGCCCGACATGCACGAGCCGATCATCAACCTGTCCGGCGGCAACCAGCAGAAGGTTCTGATCTGCCGCTGGCTGCTGACCAATCCCAAAATCCTGATCCTGGACGAGCCCACACGCGGCATTGACGTCGGAGCGAAGGCCGAGATTCATCGGTTGATCTCGCAACTGGCCGGCCAGGGCGTCGCCATCATCATGATCTCCTCCGAGATGCCGGAAGTACTCGGGATGAGCGACCGGATCGTGGTTCTGCACGGCGGCAGGGTCACCGGGATTCTGGACCGGGCCGAGGCGGATCAGGTAAAAATCATGGAGTTGGCGTCACGCTGACGACGGCGGGAGGAAGAAATGTCAGAAGTCACGAATGACCTTGGCAGCACATCGAGGGCGGGCCTGAAGAAGGTTCGCAGGCTGCCGCCGGAATTTTCAATCCTGATGGTGCTGATCGGCATCGCCCTGGTTTTCGAGATCATCGGCTGGTACATGGTCGGGGAGAGTTTCCTCGCCAACAAGCAGCGCCTTTCCATCATCGTTTTGCAGGTCGCCGTCACCGGCATCATTGCGGTCGGCGTCACGCAGGCCATCATCACCGGCGGGGTCGATCTTTCCTCCGGCTCGATGGTCGGCTTCATCGCCATGGTGGTGGCGAGCTTCGCCCAGACGTCCCTCAATGCGCGTGCGGTCTTCCTCCAACCCGGCTATGCCCAGTTCGGCTTCGGCTGGTTCATCGATTCCAGTCCGTTCTGGCCCATTCTCATGGGATTGCTACTCGGTCTGTTGCTCGGCTGGATCAACGGACAGATCATTGCCCGGACCGGCATTCCCCCCTTCATCGCAACGTTGGGCATGATGGTGTCGGCCCGCGGCTTGGCAAAGTGGTACACGGAAGGGCAGCCGGTGGCCTTGCTGAATGAACGCTTCACTTGGCTCGGGCAGAGTTTCAACGTCGCGGGCTTTCCGGTTCCCAGAACGGTCATCGTGTTCTTCATCGTTGCCGTCATCTGTCATATCGCCCTATCCTATACGCGCTACGGCAAGTTTACCTATGCCATCGGCGCCAATCCGCAGGCTGCGCGCGTTTCGGGCATCGATATCGGCAAACACCTGATCAAGGTCTATGCGGTGGCAGGGCTGCTCTCCGGCCTGGCCGGCGTGATGCTGGCGGCACGCGCCCAGTCGGGGCAGCCCAACATGGGCGTCTCCTTCGAACTTGATGCGATTGCAGCGGCGGTCATCGGCGGCGCCTCGCTTTCCGGTGGCATCGGACGCATTACCGGCACCGTGATTGGTACCATCATCCTCGGTGTCGTCACCTCCGGATTCACCTTCCTCAAGGTGGGCGCCTATTATCAGGAGATCGTCAAAGGAGCGATCATCGTCGCCGCCGTTGTGGTGGACGTACATCGCCAACGCAAGAAATCCCGCGCCTGAATCTACCTCCCGGGCGCGATGACGGCGCAGGTTTCCTCTGACCTGCGCCGTCACCTTCGTGATGACTCACTCAAAGGAATCTGAGAAACGCCATGAAAACCTTCGTCCTGACCGTCTCCTGCCTTACAGCCCGCGGCATCGTCGCCGCGCTTTCGGGGTACCTTGCGGAAAAGGGCTGCAACGTCATCGACTCGTCCCAGTTCGACGACCTCGACACCGGCAAGTTCTTCATGCGCGTCAGCTTCCTTTCCGAGGAAGGCGTCGAGCGCCCGGCCCTCGTCGAAGGCTTCAAGCCGATCGCCGACCGATTCGGGATGGAATGGGAGATCTTCGATACCGCCGAGCGGATGAAGGTTCTCCTGATGGTTTCCCGTTTCGGCCACTGCCTGAACGACCTGCTCTACCGCTGGAAGATCGGCGCCCTGCCGATCGATATCGTCGGCGTCGTCTCCAACCATTTCGACTACCAGAAGCTGGTCGTCAACAACGACATTCCCTTCCACCACATCAAGGTGACGAAGGAGAACAAGCCGCAGGCCGAAGCCCAGCTCCTCGACCTCGTCGAGCAGAGCGGCACCGAGCTCATCGTGCTTGCCCGCTACATGCAGGTTCTCTCCGACGGTCTCTGCAGGAAGATGTCCGGCAAGATCATCAACATCCACCACTCCTTCCTGCCGAGCTTCAAGGGCGCCAATCCCTACAAGCGGGCCTATACGCGCGGCGTCAAGCTGATCGGCGCGACGGCCCATTACGTGACCGCCGATCTCGACGAAGGCCCGATCATCGAGCAGGATACGGTGCGCATCACCCACGCCCAGTCGGCGGACGACTATGTTTCGCTCGGCCGCGACGTCGAAAGCCAGGTGCTGGCGCGCGCTATCCACGCCCACATCCACCACCGCACCTTCATCAACGGCAACCGCACCGTGGTCTTCCCGCCGAGCCCGGGTTCCTACTCCTCGGAGCGCATGGGCTGAGTGTGACTCAATCGGCGACGTGTGATCGCGTGCTGCCTGCAACACACGGACGGCCATTTGCTCTCCCGTCGCGCCAACGGTTAACACAGCGATGATGGCGATGTGATCCAGTCAGCAAACACCTTAGAGAGCCGACGCTGGCTACCCGCTTTCGGGTAGGGTCCTTCGTGGCGAGGCTTGGCGGCAACAATTTCCAGTCGGGCGCCTGCTTCGCCGGAGGGTATGAGATATTTCTCGAATTTCCCGGGCATCACTGCACTCGGCCGTTTCGGATCGCTCTGAGCTCAGCAAGAAAGGCAGTTGCGATCTCGTTTGCCTTGGAGGCGGCAGTCGGATCCAGGTCAAATCCATGCGCTGCCCGGTTCATTGCATGAAGGGCGCTTCGAAATTGCTCGGTGATTTGCGGGGCGAGGCCGAGTTGCTGTAGCTCTGCCAGCATCGATCCAAGTGCCAGCGGACGCTCGCCTTCGATTTGGTCATTCAAGAGCAAGCGTATTTCTCTCTCGACATCGATGCGCAGTTTGACGAGCGACATCAATGGGAACTCGCTTGCAAATTCGGCTTCGGTCGGAAGCTCGCCTTGCAACGGCTCGGGAAGAGCGGCCGACAGCCTGTACTCCGCAACGCCCATCGGCTTCGTCGAATCGCGAAGAGCGTATTCGACAATCACCTCGTTCTTGCCTTTGCACAGGATAATGCCGATGCTTGGCGCGTCCGTCTCGTGCCGGAGCTGGTCATCGACCGCCGAAAGATAAAAGTTCATTTTGCCGGCAAATTCCGGCTTGAATTCCTCGATCTTGAGCTCGACGACGACGAAGCAACGCAGCCGAAGGTGATAAAATAGGAGATCGAGGTAGTAGTCCTGCCCACCCACCTCGAGATGATGCTGGCTGCCGACGAAGGCGAATCCTTTGCCGAGCTCAAGGATCAGCGATAGTAGATGCTCGAGCAGATTTTGTTCCAGCTCGCGCTCGGATATTGCCGGGCCGAGCGCGAGAAAATCGAAACTGTAGGGATCTTTGATGAGCTGTTGAGCCAGATCGGATTGTGGCGCTGGCAGCGTCCGCGCGAAGTTGGTCAGAGCTTTTCCTTGTCGCCGGTAAAGCCCGTTCTCGATCTGATGCACAAGAACGTTGCGGCTCCATCCATTTTCGATTGCCTGGCGGGCGTACCATAGCCGCTCCTCGGGACTCTTCAGCGACTCGACGAGCCGGAGATTATGGCCCCAGGGCAATTGTGCAACAACCTGTTGCACGAATTCCTCGTCGGGAAAGGCATCCGCAAAGGCACGCATGTATTTGAGGTTTCGAGGAGAAAGGCCCGTCATCTCCGGAAAGTCGCGCCGAAGGTCCGTCGCGAGACGATCGATCACCCGAGCACCCCATCCCTCTTGCGTCTGGCGCGCAAGAATATCGCGGCCGATATTCCAGTAGAGAAGGATAAGCTCGCGATTGACCGCAACGGCGGCCCTGACGCGAGCAGCTCGAATTCTTTCCTTCAGCTCAGCAAGCAGAGAGGCATAGCCGTCGTTCGGTGTGGGCGTGGGTGTTGTCATATGCGACTCTTTAGCAGCTCAGCCTCCAAAAAGCTTCCTCGTTTGAGCGCCATGCTCGGCCCTGATTGGTTTCTGGACGTGCGGGAGGAAGGCCGTCCCGAAGACGAGAAGACGAAGATCAGCGCGCAGGTCTCTTCCCGCCATACGTCTTTGGGCGCTGGCAACATTACGGGCGCTACGGACCAAAATTCATATCAAAATATTGGTCAGCGCTCGTTCGTCTTCCGGTGTCATCACGCCGCCACTTACTCAGCTATCAAGCCGTCAAACACTTCCAGCATCGCATCGCTGATGGCTTTGCCCAGCGTGGCTGCCGTTTTTCCAAGCGCTTCCTCGTCCATATCGCGAGCAGCCATCGCGAAGGCAGCCCCCTCGGACGTTACGATTTCCCGCGCCCGCTCGATTGCCCAAAGCGCAAAGTCGCTGCGCTACTGATTTCCACCGTTTCCATGTTTTCTCCTGATTTGTTCAAGGCAAGGCTTATACCGATTTGCTTGGCATTGCAGTCTGGAGAGATTGCGGGCGAACTCTTTGTCGAGCGCATCCTCAGGGAGCGTGCTCAATTGCGTGGCGCCTTCTCGCCGCTTCGCTCCAACCAGGCACAGCTCCACCGAACCCCGAAACGGGTTTCGGCCCATGCGGGTTACGATCACATTGCGCGGCTCGCCAAGGCAGGCTTGGACGAGATGGGGAGGGCGCTTGGGCGCCCGCTTCTGCACGGAGCATCCGCTACGAGGCCGATGCGCTTCTCCCCCGTGATATTGCCGCTCTTACGATAGGGCGCAGATCAGGCCAATCGGCAAGCGCGCCTGAGGCGCTGTCGGCCGTCGAAAAAATAGGCTTTCACCGCTGCGCGCCGAACCTTCCGATTTTTCCCCCGTCCGACCCATGACCGGATCTTCGCCCTACCGGGAGCGGGCTTACGCCCTCTCCCTTCGTCCCGAGGACGTGCGGGCACGTCCTTCGGATCAAAGGAAGAAGGCTTCGCCCACAGCGGGTTCTTAAGACCCGATCCAACGGGAAATCAGGAGATTGAAGCCATGACCACCACTGTCATCGTCGAATTGAACAAGCTGGACGCCGACCCCAGGAACGTCCGCAAGACATACGATCCTGCGAAAATTGCCGACCTCGCCGCCAATATCGACGCGGAAGGCGTCCTGCAAAACCTCGTCGTGCGCGCGGGCGAGAAGCGGGGCCGCTATTACGTGACCGCTGGCGAACGCCGGCGAAAGGCGCTGCTGCTGCTGGTGGAGCAAGGCAAGATCGCCAAGAACCATCCGGTTGAATGCAAGGTGCGCGATGGTGCCAACGCGACGGAAACCAGCCTGTCGGAAAATATCTTTCGCGAGGACATGCACCCGGTCGACCAGTACGAGGCTTTCTCGGTCATGGCGGATGGGGGCAAATCCATCACGGATATCGCGGCCCATTTCAGCGTCACCGAAATCATCGTGCGCCGCCGTCTGGCGCTGGCGAAGGTGTCGCCCAAGCTGCTTGAGCTTCACCGCGACGGGGCGATGACCTTCGAGCAGCTTTCCGCCTTCACCGTTTGCGATGACCATGAGCGGCAGGAACAGGTCTGGGACAATCTGCCCGGTTGGGACCGCCACGCCCATCGGATCAAGTCCAATCTTGTGACCGGCGAGGTCGCCAGCACCGACCGGCGCGTAAAGCTGATCGGCGGGCTGGACGGCTATGAACAGGCAGGCGGTGCGGTGCGCCGTGATCTCTTCGATGAACAGGGCGGCGGTTACGTGCTCGATGTCGCATTGCTCGACCGGCTTGTTTCGCAACAGCTGGACGAGGTCGCCGCGCCCTATCGCGAGCAGGGCTGGAAATGGGTGGAAATCGCATTGGCGCGTCCGGGCTGGATTTTCAACATTCCGCGCATCTACCCGCAACAGGTCGAGCTCTCCGCCGAGGACCAGGCCGATTATAATGCGCTCGTAAGGGAACGCGACGATCTGGCCGAACTGATCGACAACGATCTTGCCTACGAGGCTGCGGGCCAGCGTGTCGAGGAAATAGACAAGCGCTTGGACGAAATCTCCAAGAAGACGGAAGCCTATCACCCGGACGACATGGCGCGCAGCGGCGTGATCGTGTTCATCAACCACTCCGGCAAAGCGGAAGCCGCGATCGGCATCGTCAGGGAAGAAGACGAAGCCGAGGAAACGGCAGACGACAACAACAACGGAACGAGAGGCGACGAGGCCGTCGCCGTCGGCGGGGGAAACATCGAGGCCGGCAAAAGCGGCCCGAAGTTTACCCATCCCCAGGCCCTGATCGAGGTTCTGACCGCCAAGAAAACCGCCGCCTTGCGTGTGGAACTGGCGCACAATCCCGATGTCGCCTTGGCCGCCGTGGTTCACGCCATGCTGTTGCGCATCAGCTACGGCGGATATGTGGACGAGAAAAGCGCCCTGCAGGTGTCTCTGACCCATGAGCGGCTGGATAAATGGATCAAGCAGCCGCAAGATTGTGCAGCCTCGGTTGCCTTCGAGAGCCTGCAGGAAAACTACGGGCACAAAATTCCCGGCAATCCTGCAGACCTGTTCGACTGGTGCCTTGCGCAGAGCCGCGAGGAGCTTCTGTCGCTGCTGGCTTATGCCGCTGCGCATGCCGTCAACGCGGTAGAGGTCAAATACAGCGACCGCCGGAACGGTATCGAGCAGGCGAACCAGCTTGGCCGCGCTCTCAAGGTCGACATGACGGACTGGTTTGAAACGACCGCAGACAGCTATTTCAGCCACATCAATCGCCGGGGGATTGAACAGGCGGTTCTTGAAGCACAGGGACCGGATGCCGCCCTTGCGGTTTCGGCTGCATCCAAGAAGGCCGGGGCCGTCCTGATCGCGGAACGGAGGATCAAGGGATCGGGCTGGCTCCCGGCGCCTGTCCGGATCGCAGCCGAGCCGAACGCGGAAGCCGAGGCCGAGGCACAATCTTTCCCGATGGCAGCGGAATAGTCCGCAGACGCCGGCCGGTCGCGCTTCTCCCGCGCGGCTGGTTCCTCCCTTTCGAGAGAGAAATCCGATGTGCGATCAAACCTCCGATCCCACCCTCGCCGCCGAACTCTGCTGCAAGCTCATCAGCGCCTACCTTGCCGGTCATGAAGCCGTGAAGTGGAGCGATGTGCAGGACGCCCTGAGCGCCGCCCTCAAGGCTTTCGATCTGCCCGAAACTCCTCTCGCAGATTTGGCAGAGCACGACTGATAGCACGCTGAGCGCCCGCCGCGGCGTCGATCCACGGCGGGGCTCATGGACCTTTCCATCCATTCCTGACGGGGCAGGGCAGAGGGCTCGGCCCTCCTTTCCCCAAACACCCTTCCGCCCATGTTCCCGCGACCCGGATGGCAGGAGACGCCTGCCTTCGGAAGGTTGGAGCCGGCTTTGCGGATCGATCGAGCTTCGAGCCATTCCATGAACAATTCCCGCCTCAAAACTATCGTCAAGCTTTTCGAGACCTGCCGTTACAAGCACGACCGCTATTCGGTCTTTTCCGATTGGTGCGAATGCGCGGCCATCGCCATGAGCAACGCCGTCGATCTCGTGCATTTCGAGATGCGAGAAGCCCGATATCTCGAAATCATCCGCAAATATGACCACGCCACAATGGAAACGTTCGCTCGGGTCATGGGGGAAGTCACGATGGCGATGGAGGACGGGCCGCAGGATATCCTGGGGGCGACGTTCCATGCGCTCGAATTGCACAACAAGGCGCGTGGACAATTCTTCACACCCTATCCCATTTGCCGGATGATGGCGAAGATGCTTGCCAGCAACAGGGAGGACATCGGAAAAATCATAGAAGAACGCGGGTTCCTCACTGCACAGGAACCCGCCGTCGGAAGCGGCGCCATGATCGTCGCTCTGGCCGAGGCTATCAGAGATGCGGGCTTCAACTACCAGCAAAGCATGCATGTCACCGCCGTCGATATCGACCGGCGCGCCGTCCACATGGCCTATATCCAGTTCTCGCTTCTGCATATTCCCGCAACCGTTCTGGTAGGCGACAGCCTCGCCATGCGGTTTCATGAGGAATGGCACACGCTGGCCCATGTCATCGAGGGCTGGAATGCGAAGCTTCGGAGAACCGAGCGAGAAGGGAAGGGAGCCGCGCTGACTCCGACGCCTGAAGCGGATGACATAGATGTTGGGCAGCCCGTCAGGGCGTGCACGCCGGAGCCAAATGAACCGTCCTTTGATGTCGAAAAGACCGGCCAGCTCAGGCTTTTCTGATTTTCACGACAAGATTTCGAAAAGTCCTCGATTGACGCCGAGGCCGGGCGGAGCCGACGTCAGGCCGATACCGATGCCGATTTCCTGCCCCGGGCCGCTATCGAAGCGGCCGGACCAGGGCGAGGGGTGCCCCAGGCGCCCCACCCCTCGCAGC
>UCEY01000071.1 GCA_900471605.1 Hyphomicrobiales bacterium
AACCCTAACCCTAACCCTACATTGTCACGTCAAGGCGCTTGATGCATATGGAACATAGAATTCGGGATTGAAGAAATTAGAACGATTCGCGGGCCAGTTTCAGTCTCTGATCGAAACAGCTCATGATTCATTCTTTTGGATACTACTGAGAGCATCGTACAGTTCAGACAATTCAGAAGATGTGGAAAGTGGAATTTGCAGCGGCATAGACGCTAAGACGGCTACATCGATCTAAACGTTATCGGAATCCCCCTCACCCGTGCCAGTGTCCCCTGTGCTATCCTCCGCCACACAATCGTCATCGAGCACAGACCTATCGAAGTCTTTCTGTTGTTTCAAATCCTTCCTAATACGGTCGATACCTTTCAGCTGCCAGTAGAATGTTCCAAGGTCGTGCGTGAAGATATAGTTGGAGCGGGAGTGAAGGGTTGATGAGAAGTCGAGCACGTAGATGAACGCTTGTGGCGACGGAAGTTTGCCCGAATTGCCCGCCTCAACTCTCAAAAGCTTATCTAATCTTTGATCGAAGGTTGCGTCCCAATCAAAGAAATAGATGGCGTTGGTCTTTGGATCAAAAACACTGTCATCGAATATAATCTTATCCTCGCAGGGCGACGAGAAATAAGCTTCATTCATACGGCGGTGGCTCCCGTTTATAACTTGTATAAACTTTACGTCCTCCTCTGCCATTCGCGTCATTAACGAGACGAGTTTGTTCCTCTCTTCATCCTTATAGACCCTATCTGCGAAAACAATTATATACACCTTTCCTATTAGCGAAGAATTTAAAATTGGACTTTTTGCATACAAGTTCTGCGTCGGCTAGTACATCTGGACTGCCTTTCGATACAAGATCAGTCCAGGAGGGGAAAGGTGGTAGCTTTTCCTGCGTAGAAGACATCATTGCGAATGACGTTGAAGGGGTTTGCGCGCCGCCTTTATAAATTTCAACAGAAGTATATTGGGAGCATCTCTGCAGCGGTGACCAATGCCGCAGACCCAATGATTTCTCTTGGACTTGAGACCCCCGGAGACTAGCCAATAGCCTGTTCGCTCGAAGCGCGCTCGCCTGATCACCGCCAAGTCACAGGTGGATAAGTCGGCGCAAAGCCCTCTCGAGCGGGGTCAAGCCCGTTCATTTGATCAGCTGCCACCGTTTGCATATGAAGATGAGCTAGTTCGTTAGCTCACGTTGTTCGGCAGCCTATAGTCTGAACCAGTGGTGTGGTCATCCTCCAACACCGGTGATTATAGCCCGATTTTGTTAACGAACACGAGCAAAGGCCCGGCGCCGCGAAGTGGTCAAATGTTCGTCGTGGCCCCACAAGTCTTTAGGACCGGCTTCAAGACCGGAAAAAGAGTCAGGTGGTTTGGATGCTTATGCCTGCCGCCCGGCTTGCGCCACTTCCTGCCGGGTATAGAGTTCCCGAACGAGAACGGCTACTAGAGGCATGTCGGTTGTATCGCGAAATAGCCATATTCTATCCGACGTCCTCACTTCGCCGAGCTCAGGCAGATGGACCAATGATCCCACGCCACGTAACACCGGATCGGTTACGCGCCTGCCGGCTAGGAGGCCAAGACATTATTGCTCACCACGTCTGCGTCTCGGCAAAAGACGACTGGACGTCCTGCGCCGCCAAGAGTTCAACGTCAGCTCACATCGCCGACTTCGTGCAAGCACCCAATAGGCGTGCCAGTACGGGAGATGCCACGCGTTTTGTGAAATTATCGGTCTGCTGAGTGACGCGTCCAAGATAGGTTCTTGGTGTACCTTCTGGAACCTAGTGCATCTACGGGGCCGGTACGAAATCCATCGAATTTTTTTCCTGTTTTGGCCCCTCCTTTCTTAGGCATCAATAAGTATAAGTACCTTGGATGCGTTCCTACATGGATGCTGACCATCCCTTGAACCTACTGTCTTCTTCACAACATCGTTCTTAACTTCTATCCGAGTTCTGTCGACAAGATGCCCCCAGTTCCATCTAAGCTTGTTAATGGGGCCATCCCCCACCTCAATCTGAAAGGTATCAACGACTGGCGTAATATTAAGCTTGCCAGCGGTGGTACCCTACCGAACGCAGTTGCGAAGAACGGAGACATCACGAGGTGGGAGCCGGGGCAAAAACTGGTGTTCGGTCACCGTGGCCTTCGGGTCCGTCTTCCTAATGGTCAACTTTCCGTCGAGCTTTCAAGGGGCGCGATCCAGCAATTGCTTGATGCAGGCATACACCGTATTGAGGCTGACCTTGCCGTCGATAAGACCGGTAAGGTTTGGCTTTGCCATCCCAAGGATCTATACGAGATTACTCGCTTTAAAGGCCTCATCGCCGAAACCGATGTCAGCTCGCTGTCGGAGACTGACCGAGAACTCGTGCGGCGCGAAATCAAGGACGGTGTCTATACCGACGAATATGAACCTACAGGGGAGTATCTACTTTCCCTAGAAGAATACATTTTGGAATTTGTCGAATGCTTTCCAAATCTGCAGACGATTTGTGACACCCGAGACTGCGACCCTGCTGCAGCGATCGCAGAAATCAGCTGGCAGCGTCCAGACATTCGTCGTCGTCTCGTTGACCAAATCCTGAACTTTTGCGGTGACGCCCATCGGCTCCGAAAGCTGGTCAACGCGTCAAAGCGTCCCCCGCATCCAGATTGGGAGAGTATGGAGCTCGCCGTGATTTTAAGTCACAACCCAGGCGCACTACATCACCCCGACTATGAGAACCCTGAAGGCCTCTCCTCTACGACAACAGATGTTCAAGCGATGCTAGAGCACAATCTGCGGTGGCAAAATTCGTTCTTCGAGATTAAGAACAAAGAAGGCGGCAAAGTTTTCAAACCTATAGGTTTCGATACTCCCGTCGTGGGCGCCTGGAAATACCTTGTCGCGGAGCAGCTGGTCTACCACCCAGTACTAGGCGCCAGCTCCGAGCCGAAAATCGTCACCATGTACGCTAGAGATCTAGCAAATAAACTTACGTTGGAACATAATCGCAAAGAATTTCCTTCCCTGTTCACAATCATGCCATCAGCTCAACCAACGTTCATTGATCCAGCAACCGGCGCCGCATACTTGTCTCAGTTCCACCATCCGGCGCTTATCAAACAGGAACCAAACGATAACCATCAACACCATTGGTTCCAGGAAGCAAGCCTACCTGGAAGCGCAGTTCGCAACGGTGCAGATGGGACTATTAGCGACAGTCCTCTTGCAGAAATCGAATGGCTTGCACGGGAAGGCATGCTCTAGAGAGGCGGTCGGATAGCAGCTGAGCACAAGGAGCATGTAAATTTCTATTTTTGCTGGCTGATCCCGCAAGGAACACCGCGGTTGTTGGCTATGGGTGATCAGGCAGCAGGACTGCGTCAGGAAGGCAAGGGGCATCGATTTTTTTGCGGCTCGGACATCAGCAACAGGTCCAGCAGGTTCTCTCTTTAAACACGAGCGCGCGCCTAATTCCCTTAGAAAGAAGCAGATCATTAGAATAATGAGAAGCCACTACCTTATAAAACCACCCACCACTTGATGCTTGCTTGTGATTTAAGGTATTATCCGCCTGGGTTAGGGTTATGGTTAGGGTTAGCAGCGGATCATTTAATTAATGAAAAAGCCACCCTTGTTTTTCACTCTTTCATGCCTGCACGCTTTTTATTTGAGCGGTTCTTACGCTATAACTTGGACTAAGGTTACAATTCATTGAAATTCAACTTAATCATCAGCCTGAAGACAACCGAGCCGGAGAGCCTATGCCTAACAATTTTTGACTAGATTAATTTGCGCGCCAAATCCCAATCCTCCTCGTCGCCCAGCCAGGCCCTATCCCCTTCATCCTGCCCCTCGCATTGGCCAAAGTTCATCCTGCCAAAAGCTTCGATCCCAAAATACAGTTCGCTTTGATCACGTGGTTTCCCATCCTTGTTCTCCACCTTTGTTGAGCGTGTTCGGCGTTTTGCACCTCTATGATTGTAACCGAGTTGCTGCTCGGACGGTTCCAACCTAATGGTTACAGTGGCCTCTCCGTCCGAGTTGAAACCCGAGTATACTTCGATATCCGGATGACCGCCGGTGGTCGATAGGGGCTGTCTGTTCTCCACGTAGAAGCTTGCGGGGCATTTTCCCCGGTGGAGCGGGTTCTGGCAGCGCAGGCAGTGGGTCTGGTTCTGCCATGCGTCGTCGTCGAAAGCTGCAGCGGGTTTGGTCTTAAGGCCTTTATTACGGAACGGATTGCTAGAATGCTCGGCGTGCTTAGCCTGTTCCTGCTGAACCCCTCGGCGATTTTTTAAGAGAACATAGGCAGGATCATTCCATTCATCTCCGAGATATCGAGACATGATTGCAGATATTGAAGAAAGAAGGATGTCTGGCAAATGTTCATTGTGGCAGCGCAGGTGATTATAACGTGTTGTCAGAACGCACCAAATGAAGCAGATCGTTTGGATGCTCATGCTTGCCGCCCGGCTTGCGCCACTTCCGGCCGGGTACAGAGTTTCCGAAAGAGAGCGGCTACCAGAGGCACGTCGGTTGGCTCACGAGATTGCCATTTTCTATCTGACGTCCTCACTTCGCCGACCTCGCGCAGATGGACCAGTCATCCCACACCACGTAACACGCGCATCGGTCACGCGCCTGCCAGCGAATTGGCCAAGGCATCATCGCTAATCACGCTTGCATCTCGGCAGAGCACTATTGGACGTCACGCACAATCCAAACAGGGCGACTGTGGCTTGGCAAACAAATGCGCGCACATGTTAAGCCAGTTGATGATGTCGGTTTAATTAGATGACGTGGCCTCAGGGCTGTGAAGCGGACTAGGGGCTAAGGCTCAGCACATAAATAGCAGTGTTCACTGCACCTCGAAATCTCCAAACAGCAGCTTGCCATATCGAACTTCTTCACATTTCCGTTCAACATGCCCTCCACCATTGACGCCGCGCTGCAGCGGCGCTTGATTGAGAACGGGTTTACGGAAGATCAGGTCCAACAGATGGCGGTTCATGGAGTGCAGCCAGTCGGTATTGCAGCAATTCTCGACGCAAACCTCAGCCGCGCCGACCTCCAGAGAGTTTTTAACATTATCGCGTCTCTATCGGAAAGACTGCCGCCGACGGTCGAATTCCAACTATATCCGCAGGAAAACGACATTCCAACCATCGCCACCTATATTCGCGATCTTTGTGCAGAAGATAAAAAGAGGGTTATAGCGACCTACATGAGCCTGTCCGACAGCAGATACATTTTCGATATGGGTCGCGGTTACCTTCAACGGCGATCGGTTCAAGCTGAACCGATATCTTGAGGGAGAGTGAGCTTATCGGCATACTTGGGTAGAATTATAATTAGGCTTAGCTGAACGCTTGAATGTTTACATCTGCATATATCCTGCCAAAAATTCACCTCACTTCACTGAAGCGCACTTCATTTCGGCTGGAAAGAGCCGGCAAAGCAGAAGGTTCAAGCACAGGCTTGAGGGCATGTGTGTAGCCTACGGTGAGGACCGCAGATCATGCCGCTTGAGCGTCGACGGTCGGTGGTATCCAATTCCATGGAAGCAGTTGTTCCAGCCTGGTAATCGGCGTGTCTGCGATGCGGACAAGAACGTCGGCCAGCCACGCCTGCGGATCCATGTCGTTGAGCTTTGCCGTCATGATCAGCGTGGCCATGAAAGCGGCACGATCAGCGCCACGATCTGATCCCGCGAAGAGCCAGGACTTCCTGCCGAGTGCCATCGCAGGTTCATTCCGCCCATGCCGGGCAGATGATAGAGATCCATTATCGTTGGCATCCACTTTACGGTGGTTGTTTTCGGCACGAAGGTCGCGAGGATCGTGCCAGCGGTGCCATCGTGCGGGTGGAGGTCCGACCCGGCGAAGTCATTCAGGTCGCAGAATGGATGCTGAACCCGGCGTTTTGCGCCGGCATGGAGATGGGCGCGCCGCGCGTTTGAAGTGCTCCCCGATTTTG
>UCEY01000046.1 GCA_900471605.1 Hyphomicrobiales bacterium
CCCGCCCGAAGGCGAGAGGGAGACCATTTTCTGCGCAGCCCCTGACGACCCGCCTGCATGACGGCAGACCACCAGGGCACCGGTCCCGCCTCGCCGGTCATGCGGGCCGGTGTAGCCGAAGCGGGACGGGTGGATTGTAGGCACGGGGTTGAGGGGCGGGGATGAAATTCTGGGCAAGACATTGAAATTGCGATCCACAGAGCTTGGATCTTGCCCCTCACCCTAACCCTATCCCCGTTTTACGGGGAGAGGGGATTTGCCATGCACAATGTCGAGATCGGAGAGGGCAGTGCGACCTGCTTCCTTCTCTCCGTCAAATCGCAAGAGGTGCCGGCTCAACGCCGGCACGCAGGCAAGAAATTGAAATCATAGGATCGGACGGTATCGGTCAACCGTCCGTCCAAGATCGCAACAATCGTCTCCAGAACAGGCGCCATATCAGTCAGCACATCGACATTCCAAAACCGGGCGACGCCCCAGCCTTCCGCGGACATGAAGGCATCACGTCGCCTGTCGTGATCGCTACCGGCATGCTGACTTCCGTCGACTCGACAACCAGGCACGCCTTCCGGCAGGCAAAATCCGCGAAGTATAGGCCTATGGGGAGTTGCCGGACAAACTTGAAGCCATTGAGCCGCCGATTCCTGAGTTCGCTCCAGAGCTTTTCCTCGGCATCATTTTCCGACTGTCGAAGCGCTCGTGCCCGGGCTGTCGTCTTTTCTTTTGCACCTCTCAACGCTGCTGCTCCAGATGCCGTATCTGAGAGAAGGAAATATACGGCGACAGAATTTCGCAAGTACAAAAATGCCCCTCACCCTAACCCTCTCCCCGTCTTACGGGGAGAGGGGACTTGCCCTGCACAAGGTCGAGATTGCGGAAAGGCAGTGCGGCTTGGTCCTTCTCCCCGTCTCGACGGGGAGAAGGTGCCGGCAGGCGGATGAGGGGCATTTACTGGTTCACGCGCTTACTCCGCGCTCATCGCATAGACCCGCAGCCTATGCCCGTCCGGATCGGTGACGACGAACGTGTAGCCGAAATCCATTTCCACCGGGGTCTGCAGCACGCGCAGGCCGCGGCTCGTCCATTCGGCATAGGTCTTGTCCACACCGGCGGCGTTATCATGCTTGATGCAGATCTCCGAAGCGCCGCTGCCGGCCGTTACCGCGGGCTCGGCCGTGTGGCGCGACCAGAGGCCGAGCTTCATGCCGGTGCTCAGCACGAAGAGGGCAAAGGTCGGGGACCTTTCCACTGGTTCGGCGCCGAAGAGCGACTTGTAGAAATCCGCGCTGGCAAGCGGATTATCGACGAAGAGGATGGTGAAATCGGGGTGGATCATGTCAGTTCTCCTTGTGATGCAATTGCCTTCGCGGAATTGCTCTTGGTTGGGACTGACCGGAGATTATCGCACCCTACTGTCAGATAATGGCAGCAGCGATCACGGCTGGGCGGGAATTCCTTCCTTTTCCCGCCACTCCTTCAGGAGCACGGGACGGCGGCGCGGATACCGTTTTTCCGTCCAGACCGCGGAGGCGATACGGTCGGTGCGGAAATGCCGGAAGTCCTTTCTGAGTTCGCACCAGGCAATCATGACCCTGACGCTGTCGAAGAAGCCGAGTGCGAACGGCCAGACGTTGCGATGGGTCAGGGCTGCCTTTTCGTCCTCGTAAGCGAGTTCGAGGACGTGTTCGGCGCGGATCGCCCTGCGGATCAGGGCAAGATCGGCTCCTCCGTCGTTTCGCCGCGGCGTGCCGACGAGCAGCGTCGAATTGTCGAGTTCCTCTTTCAGATCCGGCGGCAGGACGGCGGCGATCTTGGCGAGCGCATCGACGGCGCCGGCGGCAAGGCGCGAATCCGCGGTCCTCGCCACCCAGCGGGAGCCGAGCACCAGCGCCTCGATCTCTTCTTCCGAAAACATCATCGGCGGCAGCATGAAGCCGGGTCGCAGCACATAACCAAGACCCGCCTCGCCTTCGATGAAGGCACCCTGCGCCTGCAGGCTGGCGATATCGCGGTAAAGCGTGCGCAGGCTGACGCCTGTCTCGGCGGCGAGTTTGGCGCCGCTGACCGGCTGACGATAGCGCCGGAGCGTCTGGAGAAGCGCCAGCAGGCGCTCGGAGCGGGCAACGGTCATGAAATTGTGCCCCTTGTCTTTGTCATTCGGCGGCCTGAGGCATTGCGGCTCTGCCTTTGCTTGCGCCCTGGCGTTTGTCCTGAGGGGTAATTACCGGGTCATTGCGTCGCGTTTGCCTGACCGCCCGGCCCTCCGCTTGCACTCCGGGCGTTGCTCACTGCAATCGATTCGCTGGATCGATTGCTCAAGCTTTGCTTGACCGCTCGTCACCCCACTCGATCCAGTCGCGGAGCAGGCGGTGGGCGATTGCGCCCTTGACCGGGGCGAAAAGCGGGGCGTCCGGCCCGGCATCGAGCATGGCGGCGACTTCGGCCCGCTCGAACCAGCGCACATCGGCCATTTCCTGCGGGTCGATCCTGATCTCGGTGGATTTTGCCTCGGCGTAACAGCCGATCATCAGCGAATGCGGCATCGGCCAGGGCTGCGAGGCATGGTAGCGTACCCGGCCGGTCTCGATGCCGGATTCCTCGAAGGTTTCGCGGCGCACCGCATCCTCAATCGTCTCGCCCGGCTCCACGAAACCGGCGAGGCAGGAATACATGCCCTCCTGGAAATGGTGGCTGCGGCCGAGCAGGCAGCGGTCGCGCTCGGTATCGATGGTGAGCATGATCACCACCGGGTCGGTGCGCGGAAAGGTCATGTGCTGGCACTGGGTGCAGACCCGCTTGTAACCGCCGATCCTGGTGTCGGTCGGCGAGCCGCATTTGCCGCAGAACCTATTGGCGGCATTCCAGTTGAGCAGTGCAACCGCCTGGGCGATCTCGCCCTGCAGTTCGCCTTCGATCAGCTGGTCGCGGAAAAGCGCCCGGGCTTCTGTCGGCTTGTAGTGGCCTGCCAGTTCCTCGGCCGGGATCAGCACCGGGACCGCGATACGCGGCTCGCCGGTCTCGTGATAACCGAGCAGCACGGCATTGTCGAAATCCGGCTTCAGTTCCGCAAGCTCATAGGGCGAAAACAGCGGATCGAGGATCTGACTGTCATGCTTGAGGATGACCCGGCTGCCGGTGAAGGCGAGGATATGGGCGCCTTCCACCGCAAGCGCCTTTTCGACGCAGTCGTCCTCTCTGTATTCGGCCCGGCGATCCAGCTTGTTGCCGGAAAAAGCCGTCAGCGTGCTCGGTTCGGGATGGGGTGCGTCGGTGTCGAAAAGGGTCACGGTCATGAAAGGGCTTCAACCAGTTTGTTGAGGAAATCTTGTTTCTGCGATTCGCCGTAAGGCTGCGCCTGGCCGAATCCCCAGATGGGGCCGGGCCAGTTCGCGTCGCCCTCGAACCTTGCAATGACATGGACATGCAGCTGGCGGACGATATTGCCGAGCGCGCCGACATTGATCTTGGTGGCGCCGGTCACGGTCTTCAGGGCGCCGGCCACCCTGTTGACCTCGGTGGAGAGCAGCGCCTGTTCTGCCGGCGAAAGCTCGAAAATCTCGGTCATGCCGGGACGCTCAGGCACCATGACCAGCCAGGGCCAGCGGCTGTCGTTCTGGATGCGGAGTTGGCAGAGGCCGAGCACGCTCACAAGATCGGAATCGCGGGCTATCCTGCCGTCCAGTTCGAATTCGCTCAAACTTTCCTCCCTTGTTTTTCTGTTCGATAGCAGTTTTTTACAGGGTTGGCTTGCATTTGGAAGCGTTATTGACGATATGGACGGTGGGAGGTTGGTGGTGGACGAGCCACTCGCCAACCGGGTCAGGTCCGGAAGGAAGCAGCCCTAACGAGCCAGGCACGGGTCGCCGTGCCAGCCTCCCACCCTTTTACTTGTACTACCATCTTGGTCAGCTTCCGGCCCGGTCAAGACCGTGCTCAGGATTGGCCCGCGCAGGCTGGCAGGACTGAATGAGCGATACCGGGCCTACATCTCCAAGCACTCCCGCGGCGAATGCCACGACCGGCAGCGGATACCGGGTGCTCGCCCGCAAATACCGCCCCAAGGATTTCTCCGACCTGATGGTCGGCCAGGAGCCGATGGTCAGAACGCTGACCAACGCGTTCGAGACCGGCCGCATCGCCCAGGCCTATATGCTGACCGGCGTTCGCGGGGTCGGCAAGACGACGACCGCCCGCATTCTCGCCCGCGCGCTGAACTACAAGACGCCCGAGATCGACAAGCCGACCATCGACCTGCGTATCCCCGGCGAACATTGCCAGGCGATCATGGAAGGCCGGCATGTCGACGTGATCGAGATGGATGCCGCCTCGCATACCGGCATCGACGATATCAGAGAGATCATCGAGCAGGTGCGCTACCGGCCGGTTTCGGCGCGCTACAAGGTCTATATCATCGACGAAGTGCACATGCTCTCGACGCAGGCCTTCAACGGCCTGTTGAAGACGCTCGAAGAGCCGCCGGAACATGTGAAGTTCATCTTCGCGACGACCGAAATCCGAAAAGTTCCGATCACCGTGCTGTCGCGCTGCCAGCGCTTCGACCTGCGCCGCATCAGCGCCGCCGATCTGGTCGGCCTGTTCACGACGATCCTCGAGAAGGAAGGCATTCCGGCCGAAGCGGAAGCGCTTGCGATGGTCGCGCGCGCGGCGGAAGGTTCGGCCCGCGATGGCCTGTCGCTGCTCGACCAGGCAATCGCCCATGGCGGCGGCCAGGTGATCGCGGAAACCGTGCGCGGCATGCTGGGGCTCGCCGACCGGGCCCGTATCGTCGATCTGTTCGAGCATATCGTTCGCGGCGACGTGACGGCGGCGCTTTCGGAATTTGCGGCGCAATACGAGGCGGGCGCCAATCCGGTCGTGGTTTTGACCGACCTTGCCGATTTCACCCACCTGACCACCCGTTTCAAATACATCCCCGACGCCGCCAACGATCCTTCGCTGAGCGAGGTGGAGCGCCTGCGCGGCCGTGAATTTGCCGAGGGCGTGGCGGTCAGCACGCTGTCGCGGATCTGGCAGATGCTGCTCAAGGGCATTCCGGAAGTGGAAAACTCCTCGCGGTCTGCGGGGGCTGCCGAAATGGTGTTGATCCGGTTGACGCATGCGGCCCATCTGCCCTCCCCGGAAGATGCCGCCCGCCGTCTGGCGGATTTTTCCAATGGCGACGGCCAGCGGGCGCCTGTCCCGAACGGCAATGGCGCCAGTGGGGGTGGAAGCCGGCCGGTTTCACCGCCGCAATCGCCGGTCAATGCGCGCGGCACGGAAATGTCCGCCCCGCGCATTCCGGCCGGCGGGCCGACCGCCATGCTGCAGGCCGTGCCGAACACCATGCCGCGGGACATGCCCCTCGGCCGTACGCAGGAGCAGCCGGCCGAAAAGCCCGTGCCCAAGGTGCCGGTCCGGTCGCTTCAGGACATCGTCGAGCTCTGCACCCAGAACCGCGACGCGAAGCTGAAGGCGCTCATCCGCAATTTCGTGCGGCTGGTGAAGCTCGAGCCCGGCCGGCTCGACATGCGGATGACCGACGGCGGACCGGGCACGCTGCCCGGCGAACTCGGCGTCAAGCTCAAGGAATGGACCGGCATCCACTGGGTCGTCAGCCTCAGCAAGGAAGAGGGCGAGCCGACGCTCGTGGAAGCCGACAACAATGCCCGCGAGGCGCGGCTGACAGATGCCCGCGCCGACCCGGACGTGGCGGCCATCCTCGCCCAGTTCCCCGGCGCCAGGATCACCGACGTGCGCATCCGGGTCACGGAAGAGGATGAAAACGAGACCGAGGACCTGCCGGCGCCGGCGACCGCCGAATCCGAAGAGGGCGACATCCTGCCCGGCGACGACATCGAACTATAAGAGAAGAGGACGAGAGAGATGCGCGACATCATGGGCATGATGGGCAAGGTCAAGGAAATGCAGGCCAAGATGGAAAAGATGCAGGCGGATATCGCCACTCTTGAAGTCGAAGGCACGTCCGGCGGCGGGCTGGTGACCGTGCGCCTCAACGGCAAGGGCGAGATGCTGGCCTTGAAGATCGATCCGTCGCTGTTCAAGGAAGACGATGTCGAGATCCTCGAGGACCTGATCGTCGCCGCCCACAAGGCCGCCAAGGAGCGCGCCGAGACGATCACCGCCGAAAAGACCAAGGAACTGACCGCCGGCCTGCCGATCCCGCCCGGCTTCAAGATGCCGTTCTGATCCGGCCGGATGCAGGGACAGAGATGATAGTCGGCTAGATTTGCCCCTCACCCTAACCCTCTCCCCGTTCTGACGGGGAGAGGGGACTTGCCCCGCTCGGCGTTGGCGATCGAGGCAGGCCGGTGCGCCATATCCCCTTCTCCCCGCGTGCGGGGAGAAGGTCCCGGCAGGGGGATGAGGGGCACGAACCAGCAGGGAGGTTTCGATGACATTCACATCCATGATCGTCTTTGCCGGCGCGCTGTTCATCGCGGCCGGCACGCCCGGGCCGAGCATCGCGGCGCTTGTCGCGCGGGTGATCTCGAAAGGCACGCGCGGCGTGTTTCCGTTCCTGTTCGGGATGTGGGTCGGGGATGCGGTGTGGCTGACGGTGGCGGTCGCGGGTCTTTCGGCTATCGCCGACAGCTTCCACCAGGTCTTCGTCGCCATCAAATGGCTCGGCGCTCTTTATCTCCTCTATCTGGCATTCAAGATGTGGACGGCTTCGCCGGATACCTCGCAGGCCGAACTTCCGGAAGCGCGGTCCAGCCTGAAGCTGTTTCTCGCGGCGCTTTCGGTGGCGCTCGGCAATCCGAAGATCATGATGTTCTACATCGCGCTCCTGCCGTCGATCATCGACATCCATGCGATCACCACGCTCGGCTGGGTGGAGCTCGTCGCCTGCCAGTTCCTGGTGCTGATGACCGTCAATATTTCCTGGATGCTGCTTGCCGGAAAGGCGCGCGGCTTCCTGAAGAGCCGCCGTGCGGTCAGGATCGCCAACCGGGTCTCGGCCGGCGCGATGGCGAGTGCCGCGGCGGCGATCGCGACCCGCTAATTCTCGAATACCGGCCGCCAGCGGCTGCCGATGGGGGCCGCAAGGAAGCGGGCTCTTTCCGCGTCGGACAGGCTTTTGCCGACGGCGGCCAGCATTTCCGCGATCGTCACCCGCTCGCCCGCATAGTGTTCGTGACGGACGGGATCGCCGGGCGAGACCATGCCCGCCCTGACGACCCGGCAATAGATGCCGGGACGGCCGCCGTTCTTGTAGGTCTTCACAAATGTCGGGTCGCCCATCTTCACCGCGAACGTGTTGCAGGGAGAGCGGGCACAGCTTGCTTCGAGGACGACCTCGCCAATGTAAAAACGGTCGCCGGCGGCGACATCGCGGTTGTCGAGGCCTTCGACGACGAGGTTTTCGCCGAACGTGCCGGGCGGAAGGTCCCGGCCGAGCTTTCCGGCCCACCAGTCTAGCGTCAGCGACCCTTCGAGCAGGATCGCCTGGTCCTCGCCGCCATGGTGTTTCGTATTGCAGACCGCATCGCCGACGAGGCCGAGCCTGTCGATCATGACGGCGGCGTTGACCGGCGACTTGTAGATGCCGGTCCTGAAACTCTTGCCCGGCAGCTTTTCCGGGCGGCCGAGGCAGATGGCGAGAAGTTTCATCGGCGGTCCTTCCGCGATTCCGTTTTTCAAGCATATGGGCTAAAGGGAGAACATGGCAAAACGAGTCACCGGCCCCGAAATCGAAAAACTCATCCAGCTTCTGGCAAAAGTCCCGGGGCTTGGGCCACGCTCGGCCCGCCGGGCGGCGCTGCACCTGATCAAGAAGAAGGAACAGCTGCTCGGGCCGCTTTCGAGCGCCATGGGCGAGGCCTATGACAAGGTGAAGATCTGCTCGCGCTGCGGCAATGTCGATACCGCCGATCCCTGTACAGTCTGCACCGACGTCCGCCGCGACCAGACGATGCTGATCGTCTGCGAGGACGTGTCCGACCTCTGGGCACTGGAGCGGGCCGGCGCGATGAACGCCGCCTATCACGTGCTCGGCGGCACGCTTTCGCCGCTCGACGGCGTTGGCCCGGACGACCTCAACATCCGCGGGCTGATCGACCGGGTCAACGAGGGCGTCATCCGCGAGATCATCATCGCCGTCAACGCGACGGTCGAGGGGCAGACGACGGCCCATTATATTACCGACCAGCTTTCGGGGATCGACGTGAAGATCACGCGGCTGGCGCATGGGGTGCCGGTGGGCGGGGAACTCGATTATCTCGACGAAGGAACGCTGACGGCGGCGCTTCGGGCGCGGACGGCGATTTAGGCCCGGGAGGCTTGAGCATGTGGAAACTTATCCCTTCCGGTTTGTCTGCTGGAATGAGGAGGATGGCTTTGAGCCAGCTCACCCCCCTCTGCCCTGCCGGGCATCTCCCCCTCGAGGGGGGAGATCGGCCAGAGGCGAGCTTTTCGCTTCCCCTTGGACGCCCTGCACCAACCTCCATCAAGAGACATGTTCTGCGACGCTTCCAATCGCTTGCTTTGATTTGGGCAGGGAGCCCACCTCATCCGATCTCCCCCCTTGANNCAGGACAGAGGGGGGTGCCTCCAAGCGAGCGGTCGCGTTGGTTTTCGCTGCAATCACGGCCCTCCTCCCCCTCCCCGCGCTCGCCCAGAACCGGCCCGATGTCGAAAAGCAGTTCCAGCGATGGATCGCGAGCGATCTGGGCCCGGCGGCGAAAAAGGCCGGGATTTCGGAAAAGACGCTGAAAGCAGCCTTTCAGGGCGTAACGCTGAACTGGGACCTGCCGGACCTGGTGCCGCCGGGGTCAACGCCGCCGAAACAGCAGGACCAGAGCCAGGCGGAATTCTCCTCCCCTGGTGCCTATTTTTCGGAAAAGCGGTTGCAGGGGCTGGCCGAGACCGGCCGGGGGCTGACCTCCACCTATTCGGCGACCTTGAAGAAGATCGAGGCGGCCTATGGGGTGCCGGGCGAGATCGTCGTCGCCATCTGGGGCCGGGAATCCGGCTTCGGCAAGGCGCGGCTTCCCTATTCCGCCGTGCAGGTTCTGGCGACCAAGGCCTTCATGTCGACCCGCAAGGACATGTTCCGCGAGGAGCTGATCGCGGCCTTGAAGATGATCGAGCGGGGCGATGTGGATCCGGCGACGATGAAGGGGTCCTGGGCCGGCGCGCTCGGCCAGCCACAGTTCATGCCGTCGAGCTACCTCAAATATGCCGTCGATTTCGATGGTGACGGTCGTCCCGACATCTGGAATTCGGTGCCGGACGCGCTCGCCTCGATCGCCCATTACCTGCAGAAGGAAGGCTGGCAGCGCGGCCGCGACTGGGGCTTCGAAGTGACGATCCCGGCAAAGGTCTCCTGCGCGCAGGAGGGCCCCGATCTCGCCAAGCCGATCTCCGCCTGGGCGGCGACCGGCATCACCCGCATTTCCGGCAAGGCCTTTCCCGCAGCCGACCTCAAGGCGGATGGCATGATGCTGGTGCCGGCGGGGCGCAGCGGGCCGGAATTCGTGGTGACGCCGAATTTCTACGTGATCAAGGAATATAACAACTCGGATCTCTATGCGCTGTTCATCGGCAACCTCGCCGACCGGATCGCCTCGGGTGCGGGCCCTTTCCAGGCAGCCTGGGGCGATGTCGGCAAGATGCTGCGCTCGGACGTGCTCGCCATGCAGAAGGCGCTTGTCGCCAAAGGCTACGATGTCGGCAATGTCGACGGACTGCCGGGCTACAAGACCCGCCGTTCGCTCGGCGACTGGCAGTCGAAGAACGGCATGGCCCCGACCTGTTTTCCCGATGCGTCGCTGAAAGGCAAGATCAGGTAATCAATGGTGCAGGTCGGGGGGCGACTTGTGGAAAATGTCGTCGCTCGGCGGGATCGCCTGGCGCTCGATCATCCGGTGGACGCGCGGGCCCTCCTCGCCCCGATGAAGATTGCGGATCGCATCCCAGGCCTCGGCATCCGCCTGGGTGCGGCGCTGGTTGTGGCGCACGTAATCGGCCCAGGTGGCCGTGTGATAGGTCTCGGTCCAGATTTCCGGATGTTCCAGATCGCGCATCAGCGCCCATTGCCGCGCGCCGTCGCGGATGCGGATACGGCGCCGGTTCGACATCAGCGACAGGAACTCCGGAACGTCCTCGTCGGCGATGATGTAATCGACCATGTTGACGATCGGTCCGCTGCGCGGCTGCAGGTCGAGGCCTAATAGCGGCACGTTGAACCGGTTGAGCGGATCGAGATTGGCGTCGCTGAACTGAGGCAGCGGCAGGCGCATGCCGATCACGGCGCCAAGCAGCATGACAAGGCTCGACAGCGTCAGAGCGATCGACACGCCGAACGTATCGGACAGGACACCCCACACCCAGCTTCCGCCGGCAATGCCGCCGAACGTCGCCGTCTGGTAGAAGGAAAGCGCCCGGGCGACCACCCAGCGCGGCGTCGAAAGCTGCACCGTCGTGTTGAACAGCGACAGGGCCAGCACCCAGCAGGCACCGGGCACCAGGAGGACGAGCGCGGTGAGCACCGTACTCGAACTCATGCCGATGACCGCCGCGCTCGCGGAGAAACCG
Organism: Hyphomicrobiales bacterium; assembly: GCA_900471605.1. GTDB lineage: Bacteria > Pseudomonadota > Alphaproteobacteria > Rhizobiales > Rhizobiaceae > Neorhizobium. The sequence goes on from UCEY01000046.1 coordinate 10,558, forward strand.
AGGAAGGACAGGCGGACGATCGATTCGCTCGACAGCTTTTCGCGCAGCCGCGAATTGGCCATCGCGCCGCCGATCGCTCCGACCCCGAAGGCTCCGAGCATGACGCCGTAGGTCAACGGGCCGCCGGAGACGAGGTCGCGCGCGACGATCGGCAGAAGCGCCAGGACGGCGCTTGCCGAAAGGCCGAAGACAAGGCCACGGAACAGGACGTTGAGGATGTTCGGCGACATGAGGACGTAACCGAGACCGGCCGAAAGCGCCCGCAGAAGCGTCTCGCGCGGCAGCGCGCTGTCGCGGCTTTCCGGTTTCCAGCGGATCAAGGCGTAGATCAGGGCGAAATAGCTTACCGAATTGGCGGCGAACGCGGCGGCGGCGCCTGCCGCCGCAACGATCGCGCCGCCGATCGCGGGGCCGACGCTGCGGGTGATGTTGAAGCCGACGCTGTTGATCGTGACTGCCGCCGGCAGCACCTCGCGGGGCACCATATCGCCGACGGAAGCCTGCCAGGCCGGGTTGTTGAGCGCCACGCCGCAGCCGAGCAGGAAGGTGAAGGTCAGAAGCAGCCAGGGCGTCAGAAAGTCGAGGTAGGCAAACAGCGTCAGGGTGATCGAGACGATCAGCATGAAGAACTGGGCCGTCAGCATCAGGCTCCGGCGGTTGACGTTGTCGGCAAGCGCGCCGGCAATCAGCGAAAAGAGCATGATCGGCAGCGCCGTCGAGGCCTGGACCAGTGCGACCATGTCTTCGGAATCGGTGATCGACGTCATCATCCAGGCCGCGCCGACGGCCTGGATGAGACTGCCGAAATTGGAGGCGAGGCTGGCGATCCAGATGGTTCTGAAGGTCGGGTGCCTGAAGGGAGCCAGGGTCGATATCCGATCGGGCACTTTGTCCTCGTTCTTTCGTGCGTCGTTCCAAACGGTTATAGACCCGGCAGAACCAAATTCCAGCCGCCAGGCCCCCAGAATATGCGACTCTTGCAATCGGGGGGCTGAAAGCGTATATGCAGCCCATATTCTTGATCGTCCGATGAAGAGTGGGCCCCACCGGACCCGCTCTTTTTTGTTAGGCGATCACTGTAACCCAGACATTGGGCCCAGCTATGGGGCAATGATTGCCGGAGAGCTTATGCCGCAAACCGAATACGAGCCGCGGCTCATCATCGAGACCGGGCTGGACCTGAGGGTCGCCGAAATCATCGAGCCGGTCCTGACCGCCATGGATTATCGCCTGGTGCGCGTCCGGATGCTGAACCAGAACGGCGCGACGCTGCAGATCATGGCCGAGCGCAACGACGGGACCATGGATGTGGACGGCTGCGAAGCGGTGTCCGTGGCGATTTCGCCGGTTCTGGATGTGGAAGATCCGATCGATCGGGAGTATCATCTGGAAGTGTCCTCGCCGGGCATCGACCGCCCGATGGTGCGCAAGTCGGATTTCACCCGCTGGCTCAACCATCTGGTCAAATGCGAAACGTCGATCATGATCGACAATCGCAAGCGGTTCCGCGGCAAGATTACGGAAAGCGATACGGACGGTTTCACGATCGAGCGGGACCAGGTCGCCTATGGCGAGGAACCGCGGGTGACGATCCCGTTTTCGGCACTGGCCGAAGCAAAGCTCATCCTGACCGACGATCTGATCCGCGACGCGCTTCGGGCCGACAAGCTCGCCAAGGCACAGGCCGCGAACCAGAACGGCGAAGACGACGACGAAGAATAACCGAACCAACCCGGTGCCGAGAAGCACCCCCTCGCAAGCATGCGAATGACGGAGACCAACGACAATGGCAGTGAGCGCAAACCGGCTTGAACTTCTGCAGATCGCAGATGCTGTAGCCCGCGAAAAGGTCATCGACCGCGAGATCGTGCTGGCTGCGATGGCCGACGCCATCCAGAAGGCTGCCCGCTCCCGCTACGGTTCGGAAACCAACATCCGCGCCGACATCAATTCCAAGACCGGCGAAATCCGCCTCCAGCGCCTGCTTGAGGTCGTCGAGCACGCCGAGGATTACGGCACGCAGATCCCGCTGGCGCTGGCGCTCGACCGCAATGTCGACGCCAAGATCGGCGACTTCATCGCCGACCCGCTGCCGCCGATGGATTTCGGCCGTATCGCCGCCCAGTCGGCCAAGCAGGTCATCGTCCAGAAGGTGCGCGAAGCCGAGCGCGACCGCCAGTTCGACGAGTTCAAGGACCGCGTCGGCGAAATCGTCAACGGTACCGTCAAGCGCGTCGAATACGGCAACGTCATCGTCGATCTCGGCCGTGGCGAAGGCATTATCCGCCGCGACGAGATGATCCCGCGCGAAAACATGCGTTATGGCGATCGCGTCCGCGCATATGTCTACGACGTGCGCCGCGAACAGCGCGGCCCGCAGATCTTCCTGTCGCGCACCCATCCGCAGTTCATGGTGAAGCTGTTCACCATGGAAGTGCCGGAAATCTACGACGGCATCATCCAGATCAAGTCGGTCGCCCGCGATCCGGGTTCGCGTGCCAAGATCGCCGTCATTTCGAACGATAGCTCGATCGATCCGGTCGGCGCCTGCGTCGGTATGCGCGGTTCCAGAGTCCAGGCCGTCGTCGGCGAATTGCAGGGCGAAAAGATCGACATCATTCCGTGGTCCCAGGATCCGGCGTCGTTCATCGTCAACGCCTTGCAGCCGGCCGAAGTCGCCAAGGTGGTTCTCGACGAGGATGCGGAACGGATCGAAGTGGTGGTTCCGGACGAGCAGCTGTCGCTCGCCATCGGCCGCCGCGGCCAGAACGTCCGCCTCGCGTCGCAGCTGACCGGCTGGGACATCGACATCATGACGGAAGCCGAAGAGTCGGAGCGCCGCCAGAAGGAATTCAACGAGCGCACCAACCTCTTCATGGACGCGCTCGACGTCGACGAGATGGTCGGCCAGGTGCTGGCTTCGGAAGGTTTCGCGCAGGTCGAGGAACTGGCCTATGTCGATCTCGACGAAATCTCCTCGATCGACGGTTTCGACGAAGACACCGCGACCGAAATCCAGACACGCGCCCGCGAATATCTCGAGCGGATCGAAGCCGAGATGGACGCCAAGCGCAAGGAACTCGGCGTCGAGGACGAGTTGCGCCAGATCGACGGCCTGAACGGCCAGATGCTCGTCGCGCTCGGCGAGGACGGCATCAAGACGATCGAGGACTTTGCCGGCTGCGCCGCCGACGACCTCGTCGGCTGGAGCGAACGCAAGGACGGCGTCACGAAGAAGTTCGAAGGCCTGTTCTCGAAATTCGACGTTTCCCGCGTCGAGGCAGAAAACATGATCGTCCAGGCCCGCCTGGCTGCCGGCTGGATCACCGAGGAAGATCTCGCCAAGGATGCCGAGCCGGAAGCGGACGCGGAGGAGGCGGACGCCGCTGAGCAGGAATGATCCCGCTCGCCAATGAGCCGGATGCAACCGAAAACGGACCTGCCGATGATGACCTGGACGAGATCGTCGTGAACGACCGTACCTGCATCGTCACCCGCGAGACCGGATCGCCGGAAACGCTGATCCGCTTCGTGGCCGGGCCGAACGGCCAGGTCGTGCCCGATCTGAAGCGCCAGCTTCCGGGCCGCGGCTGCTGGATCAAGGCTGAACGGTCGCTCGTCGACCGTGCGGTCGCCAGGAAGCTTTTCGCCCGGGCTCTCAAGACCGAGGCGAAGGCGGATGCGGATCTCGGCGCGCTGGTGGACCGCCTGCTCGCCGCCGATCTCGTCGGCATGATGAACATGGCGCGCAAGGCGAGCCAGTTCGTCACCGGCGCCATGAAGGTGGATGCCGCCGTCCGCTCGGGCGCGGCGCTTGCAGTGTTCCATGCGACCGACGCGGCCGCCGATGGAGTGAGGAAAATAGACCAGGCCCGCAAGGCCTGGAAGCTCGGCTCGAATGCCGAGGAAGACATTCCGTCCTTTTCGCTCTTCACCGGAGCGGAATTGGACGAAGTGATGGGCCAGAATGCTTTTATCCATGCTTGCGCGCTTGCAGGGCAGGCGGGTGAGGGTGTAGTGAAGCGCGCAACCATGCTCGAAAGGTACCGAGATGTCGGTCAATCCGGAGCAGATGGCGGCGCTGGCCAGCGAAAACTATGACGCGGTCACCGGCGAATGCCGGCCGCCATTTTGGATGTACGGATTAAACGACAGGTTCTGATGGCTTCCATCCGTTCCTGTCCGAAGGAACAGGAACGGAATGACCGACAACAAAGACGACAAGACACTCGGCGTAAAGAAGACCCTTACACTGAAGCCATCGGGGATGAGCCAGGGTACCGTCCGTCAGGACATGGGTCGCGGTCGCACCAAGGCGGTCGTCGTCGAAACAGTGAAGCGGCGGCCGACCCGGCCGATCGACGAAAAGCCGGCAATCACGCCCGCAGCCGCGCCTGCGCCCGCACCGCGGGTGGTAGAGGCCGTTGCGCAGCCGGTCGCGCCCCAGCGTCCGCCGCAGCCGCAGGCGGCTGCTCCCGCGCCGCGCATCCACCAGCCGGGTGCCCCGAACCAGCGGCCGCAACAGCCGCAGCATGGCCAGCGCCCGCCGCAATCCGGCCAGCCGCAGCGGCCGCAGCAGTCCGGCCAGCCGCAGCGTCCGCAATCCAGCCAGCCGCAGCGTCCGCAGCAGCGTCAGGGCGCGGTATTGCACGACCTCTCCGCAGGCGAGATGGAAGCCCGTCGCCGTGCGCTGATGGAAGCGCAGGCACGTGAAGTCATCGAAGCCAAGCAGCGGGCCGAGGACGAGGCACGCCGCAAGGTCGAGGAAGAACGCCGCAAGGCCGAGGAAGCCGCCGAGGCTGCCCGTCGTGCCGCCGAACCCAAGGTCGAGCCGGCCCCCGCCGAGGTGCAGGCGCCAGCCGCCGCCCCCGCGGTTGCCGAAAAGCCGGCCGAACGCGCCGCCGGAGCTCCCGCCGGCCGTCCGGCCGATGCACGTCCGCAGGCTCCGCGGCCTGCTGCACCCGGCGCCGCACCTGCGGCACTGCCGGTTGCCGGCCGCCGCAAGGGCGCCGACGAAGAAGATGACGATCGCGGCCCGCCGCGTGGGGCGCCTGGCCGTGGCCGGGTCGCCGCTCCGGCGCCCGCCAAGGTTCCTGCCCGTCCGAAGACCGAGGACGAACGCCGTCGCGGCAAGCTGACGGTGACCACGGTCAGCACGGACGAGGACGGCAATGCCCGTGGCCGTTCGATGGCCGCGACCCGCCGCCGGCAGGAGAAGTTCCGCCGCAGCCAGATGCAGGAAACGCGCGAAAAGGTCATGCGCGAAGTCATCCTGCCGGAAACCATCACCATTCAGGAACTGTCGCAGCGCATGTCCGAACGCGCCGTCGACGTGATCAAGTACCTGATGAAGGAAGGCCAGATGATGAAGCCGGGCGACGTCATCGACGCCGACCTTGCCGAGCTCATCGCCGGCGAATTTGGCCATACGGTCAAGCGCGTTTCGGAATCCGACGTCGAAGAAGGCATCTTCAACAAGACGGACGACGAAGGCGAGATGGTTTCGCGCCCGCCGGTTGTCACCATCATGGGCCATGTCGACCACGGCAAGACCTCGCTGCTCGACGCCATCCGCCATGCCAACGTGGTCTCCGGCGAAGCCGGCGGCATCACCCAGCATATCGGCGCCTACCAGGTCGAGCAGAACGGCCAGAAGATCACCTTCATCGACACCCCGGGCCACGCCGCCTTCACGGCCATGCGTGCCCGCGGTGCGCAGGCGACGGATATCGCGATCCTGGTGGTCGCGGCCGACGACAGCGTGATGCCGCAGACGATCGAGTCCATCAACCACGCCAAGGCGGCCGGTGTTCCGATCATCGTGGCGATCAACAAGATCGACAAGCACGAAGCCAAGCCGGACAAGGTCCGCCAGCAGCTTCTGCAGCACGAAGTCTTCGTTGAATCGCTCGGCGGTGAAGTGCTCGACGTCGAGGTTTCGGCCAAGAACAAGACCAACCTCGACAAGCTGCTCGAAGCCGTGCTGCTGCAGGCCGAAATCCTCGACCTGAAGGCCGACCCGAGCCGTACGGCCGAAGGTACCGTCATCGAAGCCCAGCTCGACCGCGGCCGCGGTGCGGTTGCGACCGTTCTGGTCCAGAAGGGTACGCTGAAGCCGGGCCAGATCATCGTTGCCGGCGATCAGTGGGGTCGCGTCCGCGCGCTCGTCACCGACAAGGGCGACCACGTCAAGGAAGCCGGCCCGGCGATGCCGGTCGAAGTGCTCGGTCTTTCCGGCACGCCGGCCGCAGGCGACAAGTTCGCCGTCGTCGAAAACGAAAGCCGCGCTCGCGAGATTTCCGAATATCGCCAGCGTCTTGCCCGCGACAAGGCGGCTGCCCGCCAGTCCGGTCAGCGCGGTTCGCTCGAACAGATGATGAGCAAGCTGCAGGATACCGGCTTCAAGGAGTTCCCGCTGGTCATCAAGGGCGACGTGCAGGGTTCGATCGAAGCGATCATCGCCTCGCTCGACAAACTCGGCACCGACGAAGTTCGTGCCCGCATCGTTCACTCGGGCGCCGGCGCCATCACGGAATCGGATATCTCGCTGGCCGAGGCTTCCAACGCCGCGATCATCGGCTTCAACGTCCGTGCCAACGCCCAGGCGCGCACGGCCGCAGAGCGCAACGGCATCGAGATCCGCTACTACAACATCATCTACGATCTGGTGGATGACGTGAAGCAGGCGATGTCGGGCCTGCTCTCGCCGGAACGCCGCGAAACCTTCATCGGCAATGCCGAGATCCTGGAAGTGTTCAACATTACCAAGGTCGGCAAGGTCGCAGGTTGCCGTGTCGTCGAAGGCAAGGTCGAGCGTGGAGCGGGCGTGCGCCTTATCCGCGACAACGTCGTCGTCCACGAAGGCAAGCTCAAGACGCTCAAGCGCTTCAAGGACGAAGTCAGCGAAGTGCCGATGGGTCAGGAATGCGGCATGGCGTTCGAGAACTACGAGGACATGCGCGTCGGCGATACGATCGAATGCTTCCGCGTGGAGCATATCACGCGCACGCTGTGATCTCCGACGAACAGCCACATCGATTTCAGGAGCCGTCCGTGACCTTCACGGGCGGCTCCTGGCATTTTGAGTATTCGGTTTCCCGGGAAGAACTGGCGGCGGGGACCGAACTCCTGCTCCGCTACCGGGAAAGCCGACAGCGGCGGCCGCGGCGCCTCGCCAGGGCGCTTCTTACCCCGACCCTGCTGTTCGTGCCGTTCCTCGTCTTCGTCGCGATGACCTATCTCGACGACTTCCTGAGGTGGCTCTCGGACGAGTGGCGGGCGAGCCTCACCGATGGCGTCATGCCTTCGCTCGCCGCCATTGCCGGCCTCGTCCTCCTGATCCTGCTGATGACGAAACCCCGCGATACGGCGCTTCCGGCATCGACGATCCGGCACGAGGAGCGCGACGTCTATCATGTGCGGGCAACGGCCGACACAACGACGCTTCGCGCTCATGCCGACGGCATGGCCGTGGAGCTGGATGTAAGGGGCCTTCAGGAAATCGTCGATCTCGACGGCTGGCTTCTGCTTCTCCACGCCGACGGGCCGGTCCTGCTGCCGCGACGCATCTTTCCCGACGACGAGGCGGCGAACAGCTTCATCACGTTTATCCGCAGCCTGATCCGCCGCAAATGGCGCCTCCGCTGGAGCGCCAGGCGTCCGGACGGGCGCACGAAGGGTGCTGCGGATCTTTGAATCCACCCCTTGATCGGCGCCTGTCCAACCATGGCAAAAATTTTCAGCTTCTACCGGAGAGCTCGCAACGGTAAGCATCTATCCGCATTTGAGTTTCAGAGGAGGACAACATGGCTGTTTCATTCGACCTGACGGGCAAGACCGCGATCGTCACCGGCGCCAATACGGGCCTCGGCCAGGCGATATCGGTAGCGCTGGCACAGGCCGGCGCGGATGTGGCGCTGGTCGGCCGCTCCTCCATGGCCGACACGGAAGCCGCGGTCGGTGCGGCCGGCGGACGCAGCCTGTCGATCCAGGCGGATCTTTCGACGCTCGAACCGGTCGATCGGATCATCAGCGAAACGGTCGCATGGACCGGACGTGCCGATATCCTCGTCAACAATGCCGGGATCATCCGCCGGGCGGACGCGATCGACTTCACCGAGGCCGACTGGGACGCGGTGATGGACGTGAACCTGAAGACCGTGTTCTTCCTCTCCCAGGCGTTTGCGCGCCGGCTGATCGGCGAGGGCAAGGGCGGCAAGATCGTCAACATCGCCTCGCTGCTTTCCTTCCAGGGCGGCATCCGCATTCCTTCCTATACCGCCTCGAAGAGCGGCCTCGCCGGCCTGACCCGGCTTCTCGCCTGCGAATGGGCAGCCAAGGGCATCAACGTCAACGCCATCGCGCCGGGCTATTTCTCGACCAACAACACCGAGGCGCTGCGCAACGATCCGGACCGCAACTCGGCAATCCTGGGGCGCATTCCGGCCGGGCACTGGGGCCAGCCGGAGGAGCTTGGCGGCGCCGCCGTATTCCTCGCCTCGCCGGCCGCCGACTATATCCACGGCATCGTGCTGCCGGTCGATGGCGGCTGGCTGGCGCGGTAAGCGCCCGCCGCCTCATTTTTCGGCAAAGGCCAGGCCATCCAGGCGCGAACCAAGTCGCGATTGCCGATCTGCGTGAATTTGATCGGCATCCTCAAGATTTATTAGTTGCCATTTCTACTCATGTTTATTATCCGGTAGCTGCAACATCGCGAACCCGGCGGCAATGCCGGCGGCGTTCCGATGTCCCGTTTCCGCCATTGCCGATCGGCGTTCAAGCGTCATCCGCCATGCCGAACTGTCCGGAGTATCGCCTGCCATGCCCGCTGCCCTGAAGCCCGCTTTTTCGATGCGCCAGCCGATCAGGAGCCGGTTACCGATCGCTCTCGCGGCGCTTGCAATGGCAGCTTCGACGGCGATGGCGCAGGCGCCGGATGCTTCAACGCAAGCCCCGCCACAGCCTCAGGCGACGTCGCCTTCCGGTGCGCACGCAAACCCCGCCGCTCCTGCTACGCAGGCAGCGCCGACAACGTCCCGCACGACACCGAGCGAACCGGCGGCATCTCCGACTGCAATATCGCCCGCGGCGCCGGCCGCCGCACAGCCGACCAACCCCGTCGCCCCGCAACCGAGCGCTTCCGCGCCGCAGCCGGCCGCACCGGCCGAAACACCGGCCAACAATACCGCCCAGCCCGCACCCGCCCAGGCACCGGCTGCCCGCCAGCCGATCGACATGTTCACGCAGTTCCTGGAGCCGGGCCAGCGTTCGGACCTGCCGCACAACCTCTCCCCCTGGGGCATGTTCATGGCGGCAGACTGGGTGGTCAAAGGTGTGATGATCGGGCTTGCCTTCGCCTCGCTGATCACCTGGACGGTCTGGCTCGCGAAGACGCTGGAACTCGCAGGCGCCCGCGCCCGCGCCGCACGGACGCTGAAAATCATCCGCAGCTCCCGCACGCTTTCGGAAGCCGTCGGCGCCGCCGGTGGCCGAGGCGGCCCCGCCGCGCTGATGCTGCGGTCCGCGGCCGAAGAAATGCAGCTCTCCGAAGCAGCCCTCGACCATGCCCATGGCGACGGGCTGAAGGAGCGGGTCGGCTCGGCGCTTTCCCGCATCGAGGCTTATGCCGGCCGGCGGATGTCGCGCGGCACCGGCGTGCTCGCGACAATCGGTTCCACCGCGCCGTTCGTCGGCCTGTTCGGCACCGTTTGGGGCATCATGAACGCCTTTATCGGCATTTCGGAATCGCAGACCACCAATCTCGCCGTCGTCGCGCCGGGCATCGCGGAAGCGCTGCTGGCCACCGCGATCGGCCTCGTTGCGGCCATTCCGGCAGTCGTCATCTACAACGTCTTTGCCCGCTCGATCACCGGCTATCGCCAGCTGCTGGCGGATGCCGCAGCCGGCGTGGAACGGCTGGTGAGCCGCGACCTCGATTTCCGCAAGGTCCCTCCGGGCAGCCGCAAGGCGCCGGTCTCGCTTGTGGCGGGAGGCTGATCGACCATGGCCGGCGGCATCCGCGAACAGCACGGCGACGAGCTTTCCGAAAACCACGAGATCAACGTGACGCCGTTCATCGACGTCATGCTGGTGCTGCTGATCATCTTCATGGTTGCGGCGCCGCTGGCGACCGTCGATATCAATGTCGACCTTCCCGCCTCGACCGCCAAGCCTGCCGAACGGCCGGACGAGCCGCTCTACCTGACGGTCAAGGAAGATCTGAGCCTCAATATCGGCAATGACGCCGTGGCACGCGATCAGCTCGCCGCGACCCTCGACCGCGTCACGGAGGGCAAGAAGGATACGCGCGTGTTCCTGCGGGCCGACAAGGCGGTCGGTTACGGCCAGTTCATGGAGGTCATGAACCTCCTGCGCGATTCCGGCTACCTCAAGATCGCGCTTGTCGGCCTCGAGACACTGCCCGCTCCGGCCGCGCCGGCGGCAGCACCGGCCGGTGCCGCTCCGGTCGTGCCGCCCGTCCCTCCGGCAGCCGGAGGCAACCCATGAGCCTTGTCCTCTCGCAGACAGGTCCGGGCGGACGCGTCGGCGAGCTGGCGCTGTGGGGCGCTGCCGGGCTGGTGATGCTGACCGTGCATTTCGGCGCGGCTGCTTATCTGATGCGCGAACAGCCGGAGGTGCTCGCCGACAACTCACCGCCGGCAGCGATCATGATCGAGCTGGCGCCGGAACCGGAATCCGCCAATACCGAGGAAGAACAGATCTCTCCTGATATGCAGGAGCAGGAACAGGTGATGAGCGAGCAGGCCCAGCCGGTCGAGGAACCGCAGCCGGAGCCCGTGGAGAAGCCGCAGCCCGAACCCGAGCCGATGCCGGAGCCCGTTGCCGAACCTGTCGAGCAACCCGTCGAGCCGCCGCCGCAGGAGGTTGCCGAACCGGTGGAGCCCGAACCGGTGCAGCCGCCGGTCGCCGAACCATTGCCGGAACCCCAGGTCACCGAAACCATCCCCCAGCCGCTGCCGGAACCGATCGAGGAGATCAAGCCGGTCGACGAACAGATGACGGCGGCACTGGACAATGTCGAAGTGCCTCTGCCGGCAGTGCGGCCTGAGCCGCCCCCGGTCGCCGAAAAGCAGCCGGAACGGCCGAAAAAGCCGGAACCCAAAAAGGAGCCGGTGAAGAAGGTCCAGAAGCCGAAGCAGCAACAGCAGCAGCAGGCCCAGCCGGATATGGCCGAGGCGAAGATCCAGGCCAAGCAATCGGACCGCACCGCCGCCAGCCAGAATTCCACGAGCCTCTTCTCTTCATCGGTCTCGCCGCAGCAGTGGAAAAACCGCGTGGGCGTAAAGATCCAGCGATACGCGCGCCGTTGCCCCGGTAATGGTGCCGGTAGTGCTATGGTGCGTTTCTATTTCGATGGCGGCGGCAATGTAACGAAAGCTTCGGTGACACGGTCTTCGGGTGACTCAGCGATCGATGATTACATCGTTTCGGCAGTTCAGCGGGCTTCACCGATTCCAACACCGCCACCGGGCGTGCAAAGTTACCTCGATCAGCCACTGACTTGCCAATAAGGATCGGCTATAGGCGGAATATCCCTATTTGAATTGCCGGATATTTGCCATGCACATCCCCCTCCAAGAAGCCGAAACGCTCGTGCAGAGCGTTTTCGAAGCGAATGGCGTTCTGACCGATACCGCCCGCTCCGTGGCCCGCGCGCTCGTGCATGCGGAAGCTGCCGGGCAATACGGCCATGGGCTCCGGCGGGTTCCCGCCTATATCGGCCAGGCGCGCTCCGGCAAGGTGGATGGCAAGGCCAAGGCCGTCGCCACCCGGCCGCGGCCGGCGGTGCTTCTCGTCGATGCGGCGTTCGGCTACGCCTATCCGGCCTTCGACATCGCGGTCGCCGAACTGCCGGCAATCGCACGGGAACAGGGTATCGCGCTCGGCGCCGTCCACCGCTCGCACCATGCGGGCGTCATGGCGCTGACCGTGGAGCGGTTTGCCGAGCAGGGCCTGATGGCGCTGATGTTTGCCAATGCGCCGGCCTCCATGGCGGCCTGGGGCGGCAGGAGGCGGCTGTTCGGCACCAACCCGATCGCCTTCGCGACGCCGGTCGCCGGCGAGGATCCGCTGGTGATCGATCTGGCTCTGTCGACCGTCGCGGCCGGCAAGATCATGGCCGCGCGCCAGAGGGGCGAGAGCATTCCCGAAGGCTGGGCCTTCGACGCCAATGGCAAGCCGACGACCGACCCGCACGAGGCCCACAGGGGCCTGATGGCGCCCTCCGGCGGTGCCAAGGGTGCCGCGCTGGCGCTGATGGTGGAAGTCCTCTCGGCGGGCCTGACCGGCTCGAGTTTTTCCTATGAGGCGAGCTCGTTCATGGACGAGAAAGGCCCGCCGCCCTCGGTCGGCCAGACGCTTGTTGTCATCGATCCTTCCGCGAGCGCTGCCTCGGCTGCCGAGCGGATCGCCGGACTCGCGACGGAAATGGCCTCGGAAGAAGGCGTACGCCTGCCCGGCCGGCGCGGCCAGAACGCGCGACGGGCGGCGATCGAGCAGGGGCTGGACGTCGAGGACGACGTGATCGCCGCGATCAGGGCGCTGGCCTAGGCCCGGATCAAGCCCTGAGCGCTGCGGCCGGCGACTGGCGGTAGGCGAGGACCGCCGGCACGGCGGAAAGGACTGCCGACGCGGAAAGCAGGATAAGCGCCATGCGCAGGTCCTCGCCGGTAAAACCGACCGGCAGGATGATGCCGCTCTTGACGGTAAACGCATTGGCGATCATCTGCGCGGCGGCAAGGCCGGTCATGAAACCGAGGCCGATGCCGAGCGCGACCAGCAGGAAAAGCTCGAGCCAGACGATCGCAAACACCGAGAGCCGGGGCGCGCCAAAAGCCCGCAGCGCGCCGATCTGGCGCCGCCGCTGGCCGATATGGGTAACGGTAACGAGAACCAGCGCGGCCGCCACCAGCCCTTGAGAGCCGGCCGCGACGGCGCTCAGAACCATCTTGGCATCGCCGAGCGTCGCATAGAGGCTGGTCAGCACCTCGCCCGGGAAAACCGCAAGCGTATTGCCTTTGCGATACTCCTGACGGAGCTTGTAGGCATCGGCAATCGTCTTCGGCTTCACCAGAACAGCGGGGAGGCCCGGCGCATCGGCGGCGAAGTCCTCGTCGATATCAGCATCGGCATCGATGGCGCCGTGATGGTCGTGATCCTCGTCGGCATGCGTGTCGCGAACGCCAGCAGCAGGCGCTTCACCTTCGTGCCGATGATCTCCGGCATGTTCTGGCGCCGCTTCCAGCGGCGAGTGGCCATGTTCATCAGTGACGGCCGCCGCCTGGGTTACCTGGAGAGCTTCGCCTTCGTGATGCTCGTCCTGCTCATGGTCATGATCGTGGCCGAGGCCATGGACGTGCCAGACGGCCTGGATCGGCACCAGAATGGCGCGGTCCCAGGGCGTGCCCGTCGGCGGCAGCTTGCCGGTCACCTGGTACACGACACCCGCATGGGTCTCGCCGCCCATCTGCGCCGTGCCGTGCATGGGCTTGATTTCGGCCCCCAGCGGCAGCTTCACGGCCGCGCCGACCACCGCTTCGCCTTCTTTCTCGAACAGGCGACCTTCGGCGAAACCGGAAACGGTGCTCCCGATCAGCGCGCGGGTCGTGCCGACCAGCGGGTAGCCGGCGAAGGAATCGCCGAAACCGACCGGCGCCACCCAGGCGACGCGCGGATCCTTCGAAAGCTTCGCCAGCACCTCGCCCGGCATCAGCGGCAGCGGTGCCGGCTGCAGGAAGATCGAGGAGAGCACGAGTTGGGTTTCGCTGCCCGCCGCGCCGATGACCAGATCGAACTTGTCGGCGGCGCGGGCACTGCCGAGACGCAAGGCGCGTTCTTGCAGCGTGACGGTGACGCCAAGCGCGGTCGCAAGCGCCACCAACAGCACGACCACGACAGCGCCCGCCCAGAGACGGCGCAGATCGGCGAGAATGAAACGGATCATGCGGCGGCCTCTTCGCGAAGGCTGTCGGCGACGATCCTGCCGGCGCCGAGCGTGATGCGGCGGTCGAGCCGGTCGATGAGGCGCTGATCATGGGAAACGACGATCAGCGTGCTTCCCGTTTCGCCAGCCATATCCAGAAGCAGCCGCCCGACCGTTTCGCCGGCCTCCGCATCGAGGCTCGCGGTCGGTTCGTCGGCGACGATCACGCCCGGCTTGCGCAAAACGGCGCGGGCGATCGCGACGCGCTGCATTTCGCCGCGCGACATGGTCTCGATCCTCTGGTCCGGGCGAGAAAGGCCCACGCCCTTGAGGAGATCGTGCGCACGGGCGATCAGCGCCGCGTCGGCGACGCGCGCCAGCCGCGCCGGCAGAAGCACGTTCTCGACCGCCGAGAGACCGGGAAAAAGATGGAAATCCTGCATGACGAGGCCGACATGTTCTGCCCGCCAGCGATCCCGCGCCGTCTCGGAAAGCCGGGTGATGTCCGCGTCGCTCCAGGCGACCTTGCCGGACGTGGGGCGCTCGAGCCCGGTCACGATATTGATGAACGTGCTCTTGCCGGAGCCGGAGCCGCCGGTCACGGCAACGCGCTCGCCGGCTCCGATCGTCAGAAAATCGACCCGCAAGACCGGGCTGCCGAGGCCGGGGAACGATTTGGCCAGATTGTCCAAATGCAGGGAAAGCATGGTCACGCGGCCTGATATGCGGCGTCGCGGATCCTCAGAAGGCTGACAAATCCGGTATCGGGGTCCTTCCAGGAGCCGACGTCGAGCGTGCCGCGCACCTCGATGGTTTCGTTCGCCTGGGTGAAGGTCTGCTTGCGGTGGAGATAGATGACGACGATATTGTCGGGCCAGTCGGCATCGGAGGAGCAGAAGGGGCAAAGCGCCATCGGCACTTCGGTCAACACGAAGAAAGCGGCCTCGGCCTTCAGCGGCGGCGCCATGAAACCGCGGATCGCCACCTCCCGGCCGGCGAGCTTCTTGACCTTGTCGGAGAATTCAAGCCCGAGCACGCCGTACTTGGCGTAGAGCTCCCCGAAACCGAGATCATCGGCTGCGGCGGAGCGGGCCGACGCCAGAAGCGGCGCGGCGGCGAGGAGGCCCAGCACGGAACGCCGGTTGAACGCGGGTAAAAAGAGTTCTGTCATGAAACCCTCCTGAAACGGCATTCCCGGCCGAGTTCCGGCCGGGAGCATTGTTTTATCACGGGTACGGCCGTCGGCCAGACCTTAGTTGGTCTGCTTGCTGCCCAGAGCGAAGGTATCGGCGAGCACCTTGTAGATGTCGCTTTCTTCCATGTAGCCCTTGAAGCCTTCCGAACCGGGGCCGGCCGACTGCAGGACGACGTCGTCGACCGAATGCACACCGCTGTCGCCGTTCTTGGGGATGTTGCCCTGAACGAAGACTGCACCGGGTACATTCTTGTACTGTTCGTTGGCGATATATTCCTTCTTCTCGTTCTGGATTGCCGGAACGAACGGGCCATCCATCTTCGGGCGGAAGGTTTCGTAGTGGTCCGGGCCGTTGTTGGCAGCGAGGAACAGGCGGCGGGAAACGTCGATCTTGTCCGGGTAACCGTCGCCGTTTTCGTCCTTGTAGTTCGGGAAGCCGGCTTCCGCATAGGTGCCGACCTTTTCGCGCATTTCGGTGCCCGGCTTGTCGTCATCGACCGTGCCGATGATCGAAACGCCATGGGTGTGGTCGCCGGTGACGACGATCAGCGTATCCGGATGGGTCTTCTGGAATTCGCGGGCAACGGCGATGGCCTGGTCGAATTCAATGGTTTCGATGACGGCGCGATCCCAGTCGAGCGGATGGGACATCTTGTCGATCGAGGAGCCTTCGACCATCAGGAAGAAGCCGTCCTGATCCTTGGAAAGGCGATCGAGAGCAACCTTGGTCATGGCGACCAGACCAGGCTGGTTCGGATACTTTTCGACGGTGCCCTTCTTCAGGAACTCGCGGTCAAGCGTAACGTCCATGTTGCCCGGATGGAAGAGGCCGAGGAGCAGGCCGTTGGCATTGACGTTGGCGGCAAGCTCGTTCTTGTCGGTGGCGACGCTGTAGCCCGCATCCTTGAAGAGCTTGATATAATCCTTGTCGTCCTTGCGCTTCGAGCCGGCAGTCGCCTGCGGCAGGAAGTAGGCGGAACCGCCGCCGAGCAGGACGTCCGGCTTGACGTCGAGCAGCATGCCGACGACATCGGCCTTGTCGTTACGGTTGCGGGTATGGGCGACGACGGCAGCCGGAGTGGCGTCTTCGACTTCGGCAGTGACGACGATACCGATCGACTTGCCGGTCTGGCGGCGAACGGCTTCGGCAATGGTTTCGACCTTCGGGTCGTCCAGCGAGTCAGGCGTACGGTCGGCATAAACGCCGATCGCGTTCACGGCGGTCTTGTGACCGGTCATGTAGGCCGACATCGTGTTGGCCGAGTCGGTGTCGACGGCGTTGGTTGCCGAGGTGCCGACGAAAGCCATGCGATCGAGATCATCCATGGCGAGACGGCCGTTCGCCTTGCCTTCGGTCATGCCCTTGGACATGATGCGGGCAGCCGTGCGGTGCGCGACCGAGAGGCCGTCGCCGAGCAGGAAGATGATGTTCTTGGCCTTCGGGGCAGAGCCCGTGCCGTAAACGTTCCAGGTGACGGTCTTGGTTTCAGAACCGGCGGACACTTCGACCTTGTAATCACCGGCAGCGGCGATCGTCAGGCCGCGCAGGATGACGGCAGAACCGAGGACCTTGTCCTTGTTCTTTTCTTCCGCGACGAACTGAACGTCCTTGCCGAGCACGGCCTTGTAGTCCTGGCCGTTGACGGTGATCTTGACGTCTTCCGGCTTCACGACCGAGTTGAATTCGACCTTGAAGTCGAAGGGCGAGCCGGAGAGAATCGTGGCGCGATCCAGCGGATATACGGTGGCAGCCTGGGCGGCGCCGGCGAGCACGGTCGAAACGACCAGGGCGGCAAAAATCTTGCGCATAGTAACCTCACGAAAAGTTCAAAGGGAAGGCGAGGTTTCGTATACTGGCGGTGCATGACACTTGCGTGACGCCAACCATGGATCGAGGTGCCTGGGCGAACGATGTCGCGAGGCGGAAAGAACAATGTTTTGAAGGGGAATCCTGCTCCGGAAACGGAAAAAGCCTGGCGCGGGAGGAGGGTGCGCCAGGCTTTAAACTTGATCGACAACTGGGAGGAGGAGGATGTTGCCGATCCGTATCGAGCAACACTGGGAGGAGGAGTGCGTCGCTCGATGACCAGAGATATAGGCTAATCGTTTAATCACGCCAACCCACCCTGTTGCAATGCAGCAATGCGTTGGGCGCACGGCTGAGCAAATGCCCAGAGATCATTCCGTCGCTCATCCCCACGCTTCCAAAGCGCCTGGGATCGAGCTTCCCAAGATCACCGTTTCCCCGGTGAAAAACGTGGTCTATAGCAACCCTTGCAGACAGGCAGACGGAGACGGACATGGCAGAGATCAGATACCACGAAGGCGATATTCCGGCAGCGGATGCGGCGCGCTACGCCGGAGCGATCGCCATCGACACGGAAACGCTCGGCCTCGTGCCGCGCCGGGACCGGCTTTGCGTCGTGCAGCTTTCGCCGGGTGACGGTTCCGCCGACGTGATCCGGATCGCCGCCGGGCAGAACCAGGCGCCCAATCTCGTCGCCATGCTTGCCGACCCGACGCGCCAGAAGATCTTCCATTACGGCCGCTTCGACATTGCCGTTCTGTTCCATACGTTCGGCGTCACCACGACGCCGGTCTTCTGCACCAAGATCGCCTCGCGCCTGACCCGCACCTATACGGACCGGCACGGGCTCAAGGACAATCTCAAGGAAATGCTCGATGTCGACGTTTCCAAGGCGCAGCAGCAATCCGACTGGGCGGCCGACGTGCTTTCGCCGGCGCAGCTCGAATATGCGGCTTCCGACGTGCTCCACCTGCATGCGCTGCGCGACAAGTTGAACCACCGGCTCGTGCGCGACAAGCGCGCCGAACTGGCAGAGGCCTGTTTCGAATTCCTGCCGACCAGGGCGAAGCTGGATCTGCTCGGCTGGGAAGAGGCCGATATCTTCGCCCATAGCTGACGCCATTAAGCGGAGGCCGTCTTCGGCACATGCGGATCGGCATGTATCGAACGGCCTGCGCCCGAATATGATAAAGAGTGGCATTACTTCTAGTTGCCCGGTAATATCTCGTTAACCCTTCAAATCTAACTTTGCCCCCGGTGTAACTCTCGACGAGACCGGATTTCGGGCCATGTTGCTTCCTACCCAGCAGACCTATGGGCTTGCCGCGACCAACATGATGCAGTCGATGCTCGACAGCATCGAGGAGCAGCGCAAGAAGGACGAAGAGCAGCGGACCGGCAAAAAGAGCGATCCGGTCGTCGAAGCCCGCATCAGCGCCAGCGAAGACGCCAAGCGCGCCCGCGACAAGATCACCACCGCCCTTTTCGGCGTCAACAGCACCGATCCCAACGAGTTGAAGATCGAGCTCGTCGACCGGCTGGCTTCCAAGGTCGGCATCGATACCGACGAGGCGCGTTCCTCCTACAAGCTCGGCAAGGCGCTGGAAGACGCACTGAAGGACCTCGGAGAGGCCGGCTCGGCCAAGCTCGAGGAAGATCTCGGCCTCAAGGACATGGGCATCTCGATCGATACGCTGCTGGCGGCGATCAAGAACCCCTATGGCGACGACAACCAGCGTCTGATGGAGGGCCTCAACCGCAAGGCCAATGGCGGCAAGCTGGACACCGAAGTCGAACGCGTGGTGCAGCGGCTCGAGGATGCCGCCGATCCGAAGACGCTGGAAGAGCTGAAGCTCGGTCCGCAGGGCTACGATCCGACCCGCGTCGAAGACGCCGAAACCCGCGCCGAACGCCAGGATGACATCCTTGCGGCCGAAGCCGGCAAGAAGCTTGAAGATGTCCAGAAGGTTCAGGACGTCATCGAAAAGAAGAATGACGAGGCGGCAAAGCCTGCCGCCGTTGGTGCGGCCGACAAGGCATCCGCCGACGACACCGAGCTGCTTGCCCTGTTTGCCGCAGCCGCCGAGCAGGTGGCCAGTTCCGACACGGGCAACGGAACCGACAGCCTCGTTTCCGACGACAGCTCCGCCGCGTCCCCGGACACCGGCGAGATGCTTGTAGACAATGAAGCGCCGACCAATGAAATCGCCGCGAAAGCGATCGAGGAGCTTGCCGCCGACAACGCCGAGGAACCCCCTGCCGATATCATCCCCGTGCGCGTGGACGAGATCGGCATTTATGAACTGTTGAAGAAGAAGTTGGCTGCGTGATCCTGCAATAACCCCACTCTCCCCCTCATCCGTCTCGCCATGGATCAATTCCGCTGACTTTTTAGCGGAAGGCGAAGACCGTTAGCGAATTGTTAACCTTTTTGCCGCACAGTCATATCTGTGTATCGGCACTGGCGACGCCATGAGGCGTTCCGGTCGCAACGCCGCTCGTTGCGAAAAGACAAGAACCGTTTGGCCGAGCTGTCCTGTCGTCTCTATCAGACATTGGAGCGGACGATGCTGCCCCCGGTTCGTACCAGTTCATTCGTCGACTATCAGGCCCCTTCGCAGCAACCGATGCTGCGTCAGCGGATCGACGTGGCCAATACCGTGGCGAACAGCAGCTTGATCGGTTCCTCGCCGATGTCGGCGGGACGGCTGGACGTTCTTTCGCTTTCGGCCCAGCTCCAGCTCGCCCAGGGGTTTTCCGTCTTCGCCGAAACCATCGGCCGGCTGATCAAGGTCCCGCGCCGCGAAGGCGAGACGCTGGCGGATTATGCCCAACGCCTTTCCGAAGCGGTAAAGGCGATGAACCCCGCCGAAAAGGCAGCCCTCGAGCGGACGCTCAACCAGCTGGTCAAGGGCATTTCGATCCGCCTGCTCACCGAAATCCTCAACAATCCGGCCGGTCCCGAAGCGGCGCGCGTCGCCATGCAGCTGGAAACCGCGCAACTGCTCGACCGCGATCTCGCCGCGAAAGCCGTCGTCAGCTCCTATCGACAGAATGCCGGGGCAGAACAGGTGTCGAACCCGGCGCAACCGGCGAACACCGCGCCTTCCGCGCCCGGCCAGGCGGCCGTAACCGTGCCCGCGGCAGACGCGGAGGCTCAGACGGCGCAACCCGGCGAGGACGCGGCGATCGATGGAGCCCTGCCGGAGGAGATCGTCGCGGAAGCCACCGCGCAGGAGGCGGAAGCACCGCCCTCGACGACCGTTTCCGGCGCCCCTTGGGATACTGCCGCGCTTTCCGCGCAAACCGAGGCCTCGGCGGCCTTCGCCGACGAGGCTGCATTGCAGGCGAGCGCCGAGGCCGATCCGGCCGCATCGGCATCCGCACAGGAAGCGGCCGAGCTCACGGAAAGCGAGACGCCGGAGCTCGCTGGCGCGCGCACCGAGGATACCGCCGAAAGCCCATCCGCCACGCGTCCGGATGAAGGCCGGCAGGCCGCGAATGCGGCGGCTGGCGACCGGCGCACGTCTCAACCCGTCTTTTATGATGCTCCGGCGCTGGCCCGGCTTTCCCAGCGCGGCCTCGAACAGCAGGGCGGCGCACGCGCGCTCAATGCCGAGAAGCAGCCCGCTGGCGCGACGACCATATGGCTGGCGGAAGTGCTTGCCGAAGCGACCAGCGATCTTCTCGACGGTCTGCCGGTCGCGGCAAGACAACTGCCGGAACAGCAGGCGCTGCAGCAGTTGACCGACAGGGAGCTCATCGCAAAATCCGCCATGCAGGCGAGCGATACAGCGGGCGCCGCCATGGCAAAACCCGCCCTGCCAGCAACCGACGAACCGGCGAGCACCGGTTCAACGAACCGCGCCGCCGGTACTCCTGCGAACGCAAACGGTCATCCGGCAGGTGCGACGGAACTTGCCGAACAGCTCGCTCTCCCGATCGCCATGCCGCCGATGTTCCGCGACGGCGTTGCCCTTCCCTATGTCGCCTATCCGCCCGAAGAGCGCGAGCGGGACCCCGAGGAGCGCAAGACCAAGGCAATCTCGGAGACCGATGAGGACGGCGAACAGCAGCATTCGGCCGGCGAACAGGCATTCGGCGAAGAGGGCCCGGCCGACGACCAGGATCAGGACGACGGCGACGAGGTTTCCCAGGAAGCCACCGAGAATGCGGAGCGCGCGAACGACCTCTACTGGCGCATGGCGGGCTGGGCCTGAATTCCGCTTCCAAAAACCGCGCATGAAAAAACCGCCGGACTTGCATCCGGCGGTTTTCGATTTTCTGCGAGGCGTCGATTACTCGTTGTTGCCGCGGTTCTTCAGGGCAGCACCGAGGATGTCGCCGAGCGACGCGCCAGAGTCGGACGAACCGAACTGAGCGACGGCTTCCTTCTCTTCCGCGATCTCGAGAGCCTTGATCGACAGCATGACCTTGCGGTCCTTCTTGGAGAAGTTGACGACGCGGGCATCGAAGACCTGGCCGACCGAGAAACGCTCCGGACGCTGATCGTCGCGATCGCGTGCCAGGTCGTTGCGGCGGATGAAGGAGGTGATGTCTTCGTGGTTGACGAGACGAACCTCTACGCCACCGTCGTTGACGGCGATGACTTCGCACGACACGACGGCATTCTTGCGCAGGTCGCCGGAAGCGGCGGCTTCGCCGACCGAGTCCTTGCCGAGCTGCTTGATGCCGAGCGAGATGCGCTCCTTGTCGACGTCCACATCGAGAACGACAGCCTTGACGACGTCGCCCTTGTTGAACTCCTCGATGACCTGTTCGCCCGGACGGTTCCAGTCGAGGTCGGAGAGGTGGACCATGCCGTCGACGTCGCCTTCGAGGCCGATGAACAGGCCGAATTCGGTCTTGTTCTTGACTTCGCCTTCGACTTCGGTGCCGGCCGGATGCGAGTAGGCAAATGCCTGCCACGGATTTTCGAGCGTCTGCTTCAGGCCAAGCGAGATACGGCGCTTGGACGGATCGACTTCGAGAACGACCACGTCAACATCCTGCGTCGTGGACAGGATCTTGCCGGGATGGACGTTCTTCTTGGTCCAGGACATTTCGGAAATGTGGATGAGGCCTTCGATGCCCGGCTCCAGCTCGACGAACGCACCGTAGTCGGTGATGTTCGTGACGGTACCGGAAATCTTCTTGCCGACCGGATACTTGGCGGCAATGCCATCCCACGGATCCGACTCGAGCTGCTTCATGCCGAGCGAGATGCGGTGGGTTTCCTGGTTGATGCGGATGATCTGTACCTTGACCTGCTGGCCGATGGACAGGATTTCCGACGGATGGTTCACGCGGCGCCATGCCATGTCGGTGACGTGCAGGAGGCCGTCGATGCCGCCGAGGTCAACGAACGCACCGTAATCGGTGATGTTCTTGACGACGCCGTCAACAACCTGGCCTTCTTCGAGGTTCTGAACGATTTCAGAACGCTGCTCGGCGCGGCTTTCTTCGAGAACCGTGCGGCGCGAAACCACGATGTTGCCGCGGCGCTTGTCCATCTTGAGGATTTCGAAGGGCTGCGGGTTGTGCATGAGCGGGGTGACGTCGCGGATCGGGCGGATGTCGACCTGCGAACGCGGCAGGAAGGCGACGGCGCCGTCGAGATCGACGGTGAAGCCACCCTTGACCTGGTTGAAGATGACGCCTTCGACACGTTCGCCGGCTTCGAACTTGAGCTCGAGCTTGACCCAGCTCTCTTCGCGGCGAGCCTTCTCGCGCGACAGAACCGCTTCGCCCAGCGCGTTTTCGATGCGCTCGACGTAAACTTCGACTTCGTCGCCGACCTTCAGCGAACCGTCCTTGCCCTTGACGCCGAATTCCTTCAGCGCGATGCGGCCTTCGACCTTGAGGCCGACGTCCACAACCGCGACGTCCTTTTCGATCGCCGTGACGATACCCTTGGCGACATAGCCTTCGGCCAGATCGTTGGTAGCGTAGGACTCTTCGAGGAGGGCTGCGAAGTCCTCCCGCGTGGGGTTAGATACTGCCATGAAATCTCCTGAGGGACCCGATACGGGCCCATACAGCGCCGGTGGTTCGTGTTGCACATGCCCAAAGATCAGGTCCGCCTCTCTCATCGGGGTTTCCGTGGGAGGCAATCCGGCGCAGGGACCGAACTTCGGGCTATTCTATTTCGATTGTCTTTTCAGGGCCGCATCGATGATGGTCTTCGCGGCCCGAAACGCGGCCTCTATACTCATTTCCGAGGTATCAAGCAAGTGCGCATCGTCGGCGGGCTTCAAGGGACTGTCGGCCCGGCCCATATCGCGCTCGTCGCGCTTCTTCACGTCGGAGAAGATGCCGTCGTAATCCGCCTCGCCGCCCTTGCCGACGATCTCGTCGTAACGGCGCCTTGCCCTGACATCCGCCGATGCGGTGACATAAAGCTTCACCGGCGCATCGGGGCAGACGACGGTGCCGATGTCCCGGCCGTCGAGAACCGTGCCGGGCTGCCTCCGGGAAAAGGCGCGCTGCGCCTCCACCAGGGCCCGGCGGACGGAAGGCATGACGGCGATCTTCGAGGCCGCCTCGCCGATCGCATGGGCAGACAATATATCGCGGTCGAGGCCGGAGAGCTCAACCTCGCGCGCCATCTTCTCGGCGACCTTCTCGTCATCGAGCGGCAGGCCGGCATCAAGAAGCGCCTTGGCCGCGGCACGATAGGTCAGCCCCGTATCGAGATGGTGGAAACCGTAGGCCTCGGCGATCTGACGGGACAGCGTGCCCTTGCCGGCTGCGGCCGGACCGTCGATGGCGATAATCATTGCAGGCATTAAATCCAAACTCATGCGTCGCGCATGGCTCCATAGTGGCGGACGAGATCCGCCATATCGCCCTGCCCCGGCATTTCATCAAGCCCCGCCGCGACACCTTCACGGTCGCCGACGGGACGGTTCTGGCTGACCTTCCACTTGCCCTCGATCTCGGCGATCTCGATTTCGATGCCGACGATGCCCTTCAATTGCGCGCGGATGAAATCGTCGGGCGCATCGCTGACGGCCCAGGGCATGGCGCGCGCGCCCTCGTGC
This sequence comes from Hyphomicrobiales bacterium, assembly GCA_900471605.1. Lineage (GTDB taxonomy): Bacteria > Pseudomonadota > Alphaproteobacteria > Rhizobiales > Rhizobiaceae > Neorhizobium. The sequence goes on from UCEY01000046.1 coordinate 34,545, forward strand.
TGGCTGGTGATGGCATTGATCTGGGCAAGCAGCCAGTCGGCATCCTCGACGATGCGGGCCGCGCCTCTTGCCTGGACGATCGCATAGTTCCAGGTGGGCACGACCTTCCCGGTCTCGCGCTTGGTCTGGTACCAGGAGGGCGTGACGTAGGAATCGGCTCCCTGGAAGACGGCGAGGACCGGCGCACCGTCGCGAATGTCCTTCCATTGGCCGTTGGCGCGGGCAAGATGCAGGCGCAGCGTCCCTTTTTCCGAAGCTTGGGCATCGAGATGAAACGGCACCGGATTGGCGAGCAGGCCGGACGTGCCCGATGTAACCAGCAGCCCGAGCGGACGGGCACGGATCAGCGCGTGCTGCGTGCCAAGATCCTCTTCGCGAAAATGCGGCGGCTGATACATGCTCTTGACCTCTTGTCGCTTGGCCCGCGGCAGGCTGCGGACTTGGCCCGTCAGGACGGAATTTTCCCGTCATGACTAACATAGAGCCTGTGATCGGTCACCGCATTCACCCTTATGGGGCCTATGAAAAGTTTGTCTTTGACATCAAAGAGCACAAGCCTTATGGGGACCGGCTTAGATTTTCACCCTATAAAGCCGCGTCCAAGCGGCGCGCCGAACTATTCGGCCATCCCATGAGGCTCTGACTGTGGCAAAAGCGGAACTCGGAACCAAGCGAACCGACCCCGATACCGGCAAAAAATTCTACGACCTGAACCGTGATCCGGTCGTTTCCCCCTATACCAACAAGTCCTGGCCGCTTTCCTTCTTCGAGGAAAACAGCGTCGCCAAGAAGATGGAACAGGCCGAGGAAGAAGACGTCCAGGAAGTCGATACCGAAAATCCAGAAGTCGAACTCGTCTCGCTCGAAGAGGGCGACGAGGCGGCCGGCGGCGACGACATCCCGGACATGGGCGACGACGACGACGTCGATATCGGCGATGACGACGACGATACCTTCCTGGAAGCCGACGAAGACGAAGATGACGACGACATGTCGGGCATCATCGGCGTGACCGGCGACGACGACGAAGTCTGATCGGGTTTTCAAGTTAACGCCCGGCAATTCAATAAAAATTGCCGGGCAGACAAATTTCGGCTTGCACTCTCCGTAAACCGGAAGTAATAAGCCGCCACTCCGCCGGGCCCAAACGCCTCGGAGTTCCCAGGACCGGAAATACCGGACCACCCTGATGGGGCTATAGCTCAGCTGGGAGAGCGCTTGCATGGCATGCAAGAGGTCAGCGGTTCGATCCCGCTTAGCTCCACCAAACCTTCTCGGAAACATGTAAACGTTGATCGCCCCGGCCGGAACGCCTGTTTGGCGTTGCCCTATCTCGCCAGCACGCCGGCGTGCGGGCGATGCTTCCTCGGGTTATGAGCGTGTTTGCGAGAAATCCGTACCGACCGGTTGCGAAGTGCCTTCTGGCGCTCGGCCTTTCGCTCCAGTTCGGCCACGCTCGTGCATGCCAGGTTGTCGACGGCAAGCTCGTCCAGATATTGCTGGCGACGCGCGCCGGCCATCTGGCGGACGACGACGGCGAAAATGCCGGCCAGAACCGCAACGATTGCCAGAACGAACATTAGAGCGACCATGAGCGCCTCCTGTCACCGCGATAACGTGCGGAGCTGGATAAAGTTCGGCAATTGTAGTCCGAGGGCGTTCACATCGCATCACATCCCTTTGCCCGAGGGCCTTCGCTCAAAGGTGATCCTGCACAGGACCTCCTGCTCAAGCCATCCTGCCCGGGGCACGGGCATGGCGGCGATCGAGCCAGGCGGCACCCTGGAGCGCGGCCAGGATGATCGCCACGCCGATGACCACCCTCGCCTCGGGCACTTCGTCGAAGAAGACGTAGCCGGTGACCGTCACGAAGACGATCGAGAGGTAACCGACGGGGGCGAGCACGCTTGCATCGGCGACGCGATAGGCGCGCAGGAAACAATATTGGCCGAGCTGGGCGAGAAAGCCGATGCCGAGCAGCGGGATCCAGTCGAAGGGCAAAACGGGCTGCCAGGTGAAGACCGCGGGCACGGCGGTGATGACCGCGAGGCCGACGGTGTAGAAGACCATCATCACGGTGGTGTTCTCGTCCTTCAGCGCGCGGGTCTGGATGATCGCCAGCGAACCGAAGACGACGGAGACCAGCACCACAAGCACTTCGACATTAAAGCTCGACGTGCCGGGCGCCATGACGATCAATACACCGATAAAGGCGAAGCCGGCGCCGAGCCAGCGGATGCGGCTCACCGTCTCGCCGAGCATGGCGACCGCCATGGCCATGGTGATCAGCGGCCGGGAGAAACCGACCGCATTGACCATGGCGAGCGGCAGCATGGTGATGGCGAGAAAATTGCTGGTCAGCGCCACCGCATTGCAGGAAATGCGAAAGATGTTGCGCCACGGGTGCTTGACCCGGCGCATCTCGGCGCGGTGCCGCCAGATCAGCGGCAGGATGAACAATAGCCCGATCATCGCCCGGATGAAGACGAGCTGGAAGGCGGGATAGGTCGCGCCCTGCGCCTTGACCAGCGCCGTCATGCCGCCGGAGACCAGCGTCATATCGAGCAGCAGCCAGCCGATGCCGGTGCGGGCATTCGAGGTCCGTTCGTTTTCCGGCCCTGGCGCTGCCTGCGTGTTCACGCCGGCTGCACGAGGTTCGCCATCAGCCGGAAGGCGCCGGGGACGAGCTTGTCGAGCTGGTGATGCAGCACGAGGCTGGTATGGGTATGGCGGCCGCGGCCGATGGCGGCGGAGATCAGCGCGCCCTTGAGCGGCTGCTCGTCGGCGTCATGCATGGCCAGAAGCGGCTCGTAGGCGTCATCCCAGCGGGAGACGAAATAGAGGCCGCGCTCCTTGTCCCATCCCTGCCAATCTTCCGGCCCGATGGCGTTCGGCCCCTTGAGCAGGACGTGGTCGGGGGCGAGCACCGTGACTTCGGCCCTCGGATCGGTGACGCGCCAGCGCAGCGACGGCGAGCCGATCTCGATGCGGCGGACAGGCGTCCCGTTCGGGTCCCAGCCATCCGTCGGACGGTGATAAAGGGTCACGAGATGACCGCCCTGTTCGACAAAACGGTGCAGGCGCTCGGTCGCAGCGGCCAGGTCCTTGCGGATTCCGAAGGCGAAGATGCCGACGACGATGGTGGTGAAGCGCGACAGATCGCCGGAGAGGGATTGCGCGTCGAGTTCGGTCACGTCGAGGCCCATGCGGGCGAGCCACAGGCCGATGCGATCGGCACCGCCGCCGACATAACCGATCCGCGCGCCTTCCGGCAGTTTCAGATCGACCGACAGGATTTTCAGGGTAGCGGGGGCACGAAAACTGGTGCGGCCGATATGCCGGTAGGCGATCGGCGTAACCTGGAAGGCCGGGTGGCCGTCGACCTGCGGTTCGACCTCGACGAGGCCGGGCCTCGCCGCGTCGGTCGGGGAGGCGATCCAGCCGCCATCGGTCTTTTTCATCACCCAGCCGGCGGGCGTCTTGAACGAGACGGGCGCGTTGACGCCGGAGATATCGGCTTTGATCGGCCATTCCGTCTGCTTGGTGCCCAGGGGGACGAGCAGCGCATCCGGCAGCAGGGTCAGCGACTGAGCCGGCATCACCGCGAAAGGTTCTTCGAGATCGAAGGTGCCCGTGGCGATCCGTCCGCCGATCTCGGCCGAAACCTCCACATGCGCGTGGCCATTGCCGCCGAGCGCCGACCATGCGGGCAGGTAGAGGCTGGAGAGCGGCGCGTCCGCAGCGGCGGTCAGGGAGAGTACGCCCTCGCCGGCAAGCGACTGGGCAGAAGACGAGACACCCGACGGCAGGACCGAGAGGACCCCGACCCATTGGTCAGACGCACCTTCACCGAACTCCACGGTGAGGGTGGCGGTCCCGCCGGGGGAAATGACGGGGGGATCGGCATAGGCGCGCTCGAAGATCGCCGCCGCCTCGAGAATCGCGGCATCGATTTCCCGCTGCTTGCGGACGATGCGATGGCCGTGCAGCTCCTTGAAGCCCTCGGGCGCCACGGTCCCGACCGCATCCAGCCAGCCGGCGGCCTCGGTGAGCGCATCGATGATCGCGTCGCGATCGGGAAAGGCTGCGAGGGCCACGGAAATGGCGGCGTCGGCGGAGCGCAGGGCTTCGGCGACATTGGTGGGCAGGTTGCGGATGTCTGCAAGCAGCGAAAGCGACGCCGGCAGGTTCTCCAGAATGGATCGTTCGCCATGCGAGCCGGCGGCGGAGAGTTTCAGGTGGAGTTCCCAGGCGGTTTCCGGCCGCTTCGGCCAGCGCCCCATGCCCTGGGACGCATGAAAATACCGCGACCATTCGCCGATCCGGTCGTAGTCCGCGCCGGTGGCCGGATCTCGCCCATCGGCCACAACCGTCAGCGTCGTATCCGGCGGCGGCACCTCGTCGTCATAGGTATCGCCGCCGCCGGACCAGGCCGGCAGGTAATATTTGGCGACCATCCACGGCTTCAGGCCTTCGGCGAAATGTTCGGTATAGGCGTTGGGGTCGGCCGCGAGCGTTATCGCCGTTTCGGCGGCGCGGGTCATGGCGCGGTGGTGGCCATGCTGGCCGGGCACGTCGAGGAAGGTCGGGATGACGATATCCGGCCGTTCCATGCGGTAGGCGCGCACCAGGCGCTCGACGATGCGGGCCTCTCCCCAGCGGGTGAAGGTCGCGTCGCCATCCTTGGAGAAACCGAAATCGTGGACCGGGTCGGTGGGGCCGTGGCCGAGCCAGGAGACGTCGCTGTCGATCGCCCGGGCGGCTTCTTCCAGCTCGCGGGAGCGGATGACGCCGAGCGGCCCGAGGCGTTCGGGCCCGAGCGCATTCTGGCCGCCCTCGCCGCGCGTCGAGCAGGCGATGATGACGCGCATGCCGAGGCCAAGGCGGAACCAGGCGAGCATGCCGTTCTGCTCGTCGTCCGGGTGGGCGCCGGTATTCATCATGGTGACCGTCGACTTCAATCGCGAAAGCTTGCGATGGAGCCGGACGAGCGAGGGGGCGGCCATCTGCCGTTCGATGCGTTCGCGGGCGGTCAGCATGAAGGGTCCTCCAATAGGTCAGGCGGGAATATCGGCAAGTGCTGCAAGCGAGGTTTCGAGCTTGGGCGTCACCATGTCGAAAAGCGGAAGGGCGGCAGCGCCGAGTGCCGCGGTCAATTGTCCGGTCTGGCCGCGCAGCACGCGCGGCAGGTCGCGCTGCCTGCGGCTGGCGACCGAGGTCGGCAGGTTGCCCATGCGGGCGACAATGTCTTCGATGATCGCATCCGGCAGCGCTCCACCGAGGATGACGGTCTGCGGATCGAGGATGTTTTCAAGCATGGCGACCATCGGGCCGAGATAGGTCGCCGCCTCGTCGATCCATTCATCGACGACCGGGTGGCGGTCGGCATGGAGCTTTTCCAGATCGGAAAACTCGGTGTCGGAAATGCCGACGCAGCTCAGCTTTTCCTTGAGCACATAGGCGGACACATAACCTTCCAGGCAGCCGAGCTGGCCGCAGGACGGACACGGCCTGCCCTTCGGCACGACGGTGACATGGCCGATCTCGCCGGCATTGCCGAAGGCACCGCGATAGGGCGCGCCGTCCTGGATGATGCCGAGGCCGATACCGACGCCGAAATAGATCATGCAGAAATTGGAGATCGCCAGGCCCGCGCCGAACAGCCGCTCGCCGACGGCCGCGGCCGTCGCGTCGTTTTCGACGATCACCGCATGGCCGCAGGCCTCGCCGAGCGCCTGGGCGGCGTCGAGGCCGGCCCAGCCCGGCAGCGTCGTCGGGCCGACCGAGGTCATGCCGTCGATCTCGAACGGACCGGGCATGACGACGCCGGTGCCGAGCAGCCTGGTGCCGGCCAGTTTCGTGACAGCGGCCAGCTCCGCCGCGAAAGCCGACAGGATATGCCCGGGAGTGGTGTCCTTGAGCGGCGTGATGCGCTTTGCCCTCAGGCCGCCGGAGAGATCGAGCGCCACCGTCACCATGTGGTCGGCGGCGATTTCGACGCCGATGGTGGCGCCGCCTTCCGGGTTGACCGCAAACTGGATCGGCGGCTGGCCGCGGCCGGATTTGAGCCGGCCCATTTCCATCAGCAGGCCCTCGCCGACCAGCTCGTCGACGATGTTGGCGACCGCCTGGGGCGTCAGCTGGGTCAGCTTGGCAATATGGGCACGGCCCAGCGAGCCATGGCGGCGCACCACATCCAGCACGACGCGGCGATTGTGCTCGCGGCTCCGTTCGGGGTTCTTGCCGATAGCCACCGGGTGTGTGCCGATCGTGTGTATGGTCATTTCGCCACCTTCGGTTGGCGGAATTCATAACGCCGGAAAACCGTTTCCCGCAATAGAATAATTCAAGTAAATTATCTTATTGACAAACGGCAGCACTCAGGAAAGCGTAGGGAAGGCTGAGGCGAAGGGTGCCGCAGCGCGTCTGAGGGAGGATTGCCTCCCGAACCAATAAACGCACCGGACCGCAGGCCGCGACCGGATGCAGGGAACAATCAGACCCCAAGACCGGAGTACCCGGCGGGGCAAATGGAGGCTCACATGCGCAAGGCAACTTTGTTCGCCGGTCTCGTCGCCGGTTTCAGCACGTTCGCATTCAATGCCGCGCAGGCGGTGGAAATCGAATACTGGCAGTATGTCTTCGACACGCGCGTGAAGGCGATGGACCAGCTCATCACCGAGTTCCAGAAGGCCAATCCCGGCATCACCGTCAAGCAGGTCACCTTCCCCTATGCCGATTACCAGACGCGCGTGATCGCCGCCAACATGGCCGGCAACGGTCCCGACGTGATGCAGCTGTTCTACGGCTGGCTCGACAAGTTCGTCGCCGGCGGCCTGCTCGCCCCGCTGCCGAAGGACGCCTTCCCGCATGCCAAGATCGAAAGCGACTTCTTCCCGATCGTCAAGGCGATGAAGCGTGGCGATGAGTATTACGGACTGCCGACCGCCGTGCGCTCGCTCGCGCTGTTCTACAACAAGAAGCTCTTCACCGAGGCCGGCCTCGACCCCAACAACCCGCCGAAGACGCTCGACGAATACGTCGCCGCCGCCCAGAAGATCGCCAAGCGCGACGCTTCCGGCAACCTCACCGTCGAAGGTTCGACGCTCGACATGGGCGGCCAGGACCACCAGTGGTGGCGCGAGGTGCTGATCCGCCAGTTCGGCGGCGTGCCCTATACCGACAACGACCAGAAGGTCGCCTATAACAGCGAAGCCGGTATCAAGGCCCTGAAATTCTACACCAGCCTGCAGCTCGAGAAGAAGATCGGCGCGGCCGGCTTCATGGACGAAGGCCAGGCTGCCTTCCGCGGCGGCAAGGCCGGCATGACCATCGACGGCACCTTCCGCCTCGGCGCCTTCAAGAGCATCAAGGACTTCGAATGGGGCGTGACCGAACTGCCGGCCAATGCGCAGGGCGTGCGCTCCAACTATGCCAGCTATTTCGCCAACGGCATCAGCGCCAAGGCGAAGGGCGAGGAACTCGAAGCCTCCAAGAAGTTCCTGGCCTATATCACCTCGCCTGCCGCCATGGACATCTGGCTGAAGACCGTCGGCGAGCTGCCGGCGCTCCGCTCCGCAGCGCTCACCGAGACCAACCTCAAGGACCCGATCTACGCACCGTTCCTGAAGGGCCTGGAATACGCTCACACCACACTGTTCATGGATGAGCAGGCCCAGCGCCAGAACGCCATCGACATGGCAAACCGCGTGCTGCTGCAGGGCCAGTCCGTCGAGGACTCGATCAAGCAGGCGGCTGCCGCCGAGCAGGAAATCATCGACGCGGCCAAGCCGTAAGAACCGGAGCCGGTCATGGCAGCGATTGAACAGCAGGGGGCGGCATCCGGCCGCCCCGGCGGATCCCCAGAGACATCCTTTGGCGACCGCTTTTCCATGCGGACGCGGCGCCTCGTCTGGGTCTGGAGTTTCCTTGCCCTGCCGATCCTCTTCTACGCGATCATCCGCTTCTATCCGACATTCCAGGCCTTCTATCTGTCGTTTACCAACTGGGACCTGCTGCGGCCGGCGAAACTGATCGGGTTCGCCAACTACATCAAGCTGTTCAAGGACCCGCAGTTCTGGAAGGTGTTCAAGAACACCTTCACCTACCTGATCATCGGCACGCCGATCAGCCTCGTCACCGCCTTCACGATCGCCTTCTTCCTCGATCGCGTCCGCTTCATGCACAGTTTCATCCGGGCGCTGTATTTCCTGCCGTTCCTGACCACGGCCGCGGCCATGGCCTGGGTCTGGCGCTGGTTCTACCAGCCGCCGCCGATCGGCATCATCAACGACGTGTTCGGCATGCTCGGCATTCCGCAGCAGCCGTTCATCCGCTCCACCGACCAGGCGCTGTTCTCGATCATGGTGACGGCGATCTGGGCCGGGTTAGGCTTCCAGATCATCATCTTCATGGCCGGCCTGCGCGCCATTCCGAGCACGTTCTACGAGGCGGCCCGGATCGACGGGCTTGGCGAATGGGCGATCCTGCGCAAGATCACCCTGCCGCTCCTGAAACCGACCACCGTCTTCCTCGTGGTGTTCTCGTCGATCGGCTTCCTGCGCATCTTCGACCAGGTCTACAACATGACCACCAACGATCCCGGCGGACCGCTCGGATCGACCAAGCCGCTGGTGCTGATGATCTACCAGACCGCCTTCAACTCCTATGCGATGGGTTACGCGGCGGCGCAGACGGTGGTGCTGTTCACCATCCTTCTGATCGTCTCGCTGCTGCAGCTCTGGATCCTGAGGGAAAAGAAATGAGCGAAGCCACTCCCCTCAGCCACGGCAAGGTGCGCCCCGGCCTGATCGTCACCTGGACCGTGCTGTTCATCGGCGGCCTGATCATGGTGTCGCCGATCGCCTTCATGTTCTCGACGTCGCTGAAGACGGCAGACCAGATCTATGACCTGCGGCTCATTCCGGCAGCACCGACGCTGGCGAACTATATCTCGGTGCTGGCCGACGGTCGTTTCCTGCGCTGGTTCTTCAATTCGACGCTGATCGCGGTCATCGTCACCCTGTCGAACTGCTTCTTCGACAGCCTTGTCGGCTATACGCTCGCCAAATTCGAGTTCCGCGGCCGCTATTTCATCTTCCTCGCGATCCTCTCGACGCTGATGATCCCGACCGAGATGCTGGTCATCCCTTGGTATCTGATGTCGAGCCAGCTCGGCTGGCTGGACAGCTACTGGGGCATCATGTTCCCCGGCATGATGACCGCCTTCGGCACCTTCCTGATGAAGCAGTTCTTCGAGACAGTGCCGAACGACTTCATCGAGGCGGCGCGCGTCGACGGGCTCAACGAATTCCAGATCTGGTGGAAAGTGGCGCTGCCGCTGGTGACGCCGGCGCTTTCGGCGCTGGCCATCTTCACCTTCCTCGGCAACTGGACGGCGTTCTTCTGGCCGCTGATCGTCACCACCAGCAAGGAACTCTATACGCTGCCGGTCGGGCTTTCGAGCTTTGCGGTCGAGCAGTCCATCCAGTGGGAAATGATCATGACGGGTGCGGCGATCGCCACCCTTCCCACGCTTCTCGTCTTCCTCGTCCTGCAGCGCTACATCGTCCGCGGTGTGATGCTGGCAGGCCTGAAAGGATAAAACCATGGCGGACATCAACCCGCGCCTTTCCGACACCAGCAAGTTCCCCGATCCGGTCTACAAGGAAACAGTACTGCGCCCGCTCTTCGACGGCGCCAAGAGCCACCACGTGGACGGTTTTCGCCGGATCGACCGGGCGCATCTCGTGATGCTGGTCGAGACCGGCATTCTCGACAGGCAACTGGCGGGAAAGATCGCCGACGCATTGGAGGCGATCGACAAGGAAATCGATCCGACGACGCTCGTCTATACGGGCGAGGTCGAGGATTTCTTCTTCCTGATCGAGAAGGAGCTGAAGGCCCGCATCGGCGTCGATATCGCCGGGCGCCTGCATACCGCCCGGTCGCGCAACGACATCGACCACACGCTGTTCAAGCTCGGCCTCAAGGACAAGATCGATGCGCTGATGGGCAAGGCCCGCAAGCTGCTCGCCGCGATGATCGAGACCGCCGAGCGTGAGAAGGCGACGCTGATCGTCGCCTATACCCATGGCCAGCCGGCCCAGCCGACCACGTTCGGGCACTATCTCTCCGCCGCGATCGAAGTGCTGGTCCGCGATATCGAGCGTTTCGCCGAAGCCCGGAAAATCGTCGACCTGTCGCCGATGGGGGCTGCGGCGATCACCACGTCCGGTTTCCCGATCGATCGCGCCCGCGTTGCCGAACTGCTCGGCTTCTCCGCGCCGCTCAGGAATTCCTATTCCTGCATCGCGGCCGTGGACTACACGACCTCGACCTATTCGGCGATCGAGCTGATGTTCCTGCATCTCGGCCGCCTGATCCAGGATTTTCAGTTCTGGACGAGCTTCGAAGTCGGCCAGATCTACGTGCCGAATGCGCTGGTGCAGATCTCCTCGATCATGCCGCAGAAGCGCAATCCGGTGCCGATCGAGCACCTGCGCCATCTCGCCAGCCAGACGATGGGCCGGGCCCGCACCGTGCTCGACGTGATGCACAACACGCCGTTTACCGACATGAACGACAGCGAGGGCGAAACGCAGGGCATGGGCTACGAGGCCTTCGCCTCCGCCTCCCGCGTGCTCGACCTGCTCGCCGCCCTGATCAGCCAGATCAGCATCGATCCGGAACGGGTGGACCAGAATATCCGCCGTTCCTGCATCACCATTACTGAGCTCGCCGACTCGCTGGTGCGCATCGAAGGGCTTTCGTTCCGCGAGGCGCATGAGATTGCCGCGGCGACGGCCAAGAGCGTCGTCGCAGCTAAGGGCGACCTGCCGAATGACGGCTACGAGCCCTTCCTCAAGGCCTTCGAACATTCGGCCGGCCGCAAACCTTCCGTCGATCTCCAGAAGTTCAGGCAAATCGTCTCGCCCGAGCATTTCGTTTCCGTGCGCGCCCGGTTCGGTGGCCCGGCTCCCGAGCCGATGCAGGCTGCCATATCAGCCTATCGCGACAAGCTCGCCGCCTTCGAGGCCGAAGCGAAAAAGGCTGCGGACCATGAGGCAAAGGCGGCCGCTGAACTGAACCAGAAATTCACCGCCCTGACGGGAGCCCGCTGATGGCGACGATCGAACTTGAAAAACTGGTGAAGCGCTACGGCAAGGTCGAGGCCGTCAAGGGCATCGACCTGTCGATCGCCGACGGCGAATTCGTCGTCTTCGTCGGCCCGTCCGGCTGCGGCAAGTCGACGACGCTCAGGATGATTGCGGGACTTGAAGAAATTTCGGGCGGGACGCTTAAGATCGGCTCGGAAGTGGTCAACGAACGCGAGCCGAAGCAGCGCAACATCGCCATGGTGTTCCAGAACTATGCGATCTATCCGCATATGACGGTCCGCCAGAATATCGGCTTCGGCCTTTACACGTCAAAACTCGACAAGGCCGAGAAGGACAAGCGGATCGAGGCGGCCGGCAAGATCCTCGGCCTCGAAGCCCTGCTCGACCGCCGGCCCGCGGCACTTTCCGGCGGCCAGCGCCAGCGCGTCGCGATCGGCCGGGCCATGGTGCGCGACCCCTCCGCCTTCCTGTTCGACGAGCCGCTTTCCAACCTCGACGCCCAGCTTCGCGCCCAGATGCGCATCGAGATCAAGCGGCTGCACCAGCGGCTGAAGACCACCACCGTCTACGTGACCCATGACCAGATCGAGGCCATGACCATGGCGGACCGGATCGTGGTGATGAAGGACGGCGTGATCCTGCAGGTCGGGACGCCTTCGGAGCTCTACGACGCGCCGGTCGACGTGTTCACCGCCCGCTTCATCGGCAGCCCTTCGATGAACCTCGTGCGCGGCCGTCGGAAGGGATCGAGCGCGGAAATGGCGCCTGTTGGCGACATCCTGATCGGCGTTCGCCCGCATGACCTGATCGCGCATGCGACGGTGACCGGCAGCAGTGGTTTCACGGTGACTGGAACGGTCTCGGCCGTCGAGCCGCTGGGACCGGAAACGCTGGTACATCTGGACGTGGCCGACACCCCAATCATCGCCACCGTGCGCGAAAAATTCGTGCCGGCGGTCGGAAGCACGCTCACCTGCGAAGCCGCGCCGGGCGACCTCTACCTTTTCGATGCCAGCACAGAGAGATTTCTGGGCCGTTCATGATGACGCATGCAGAGACCAGATCCGCGGTGCTCAGCATCGGACGGATCTATTGCGACCTGATCTTCACGGGCCTCGACCACCTGCCGGTGCTCGGGCGCGAGATCTATGCCGGCGGCATGGAGATCGCTGCCGGTGGCGGCGGCTTCATCGCGGCCGCGCATCTTGCGCATGCGGGCCGCAAGGTGGCGCTGGCCGCCCGGCTCGGCACGGATTCGTTGTCGGCCGGCGTCGAAGAGCAGATCAGGGACAGCGGCGTCGATCTGCGTTTCATCGAACATGCGGAAGATGCGGGGCCGCAGGTGACGGTCGCAGCCGTGGTCGGCCAGGACCGCGCCTTCCTCACCCGCCGCGCTGGGCCTGCCCTGCCCGCGACGCTCGACGCGGCGCTCGACTGGGACGAAGCGCGCCACCTGCACATCGCCGAATATGCGACACTGCACGAAATCCCGAATCTGGTTTCCCGCGCCAAGGAAAAGGGGCTGACCGTGTCGCTCGATCCGAGCTGGGATGCGACCTTGATCTACGACCCCGATCTGCTGCGGGCCTGCGAGGGCGTCGACCTGTTCCTGCCCAATCTCGAAGAGGCGGAAGCGATCACCGGCTCGGCCGATCCGGAAGTTGCGATCCGCAAACTATCGCTCGCCTTTCCGATGGTCCTGCTGAAGGGGGGCGCGGAAGGCGCCTGGCTGATATCGAACGGCCGGATGCTGCATGCGCCGGCGGAAACCGTGCCGGTGATCGATACGACCGGCGCCGGCGACGCCTGCAATGCCGGCTTCATCGATGCCTGGCTGGACGGGGCGTCCGAAGAGACCTGCCTGAAGGCAGGCATCCGTTTCGGCAGCCGGGCCGTGCAGGCGGCCGGCGGCGCGAAGCTGCTGGCGAGCAACGATTAAAGCAATTCCAGGGGAAGCGCAGCGGTTTCCCTGGAATGCGAATGAAAAAGCCCTCAGACGATGGCGCGATCATTCGCGTCGAAGCGATGCAGGCTCGCCCTGTCCGGCGTCGCGAACACCACGTCGTCGGGCGCATAGGCGTGTTCGCCGAACAGGCGGACGGTCAGAAGGCCGGTCGCCTCGGTTTCCAGATAGACGATCGTGTCGGCGCCGAGATGTTCGACATGGATGACCTTGCCCTTCCAGTCGCCGCTTTCGCGCGACAGGGCAATATGTTCGGGGCGGACGCCGATCGTCTTTGCGCCCGACTGGCCGAGCTTTTCGGCCGGGATGAAATTCATCTGCGGCGAGCCGATGAAACCGGCGACGAAGACGTTTGCCGGCTTGTTGTAGAGTTCCATCGGCGAGCCGATCTGCTCGATCGCGCCGGCATTCAAGACGACGATCTTGTCGGCCAGCGTCATCGCCTCGACCTGGTCGTGGGTGACGTAGATCATCGTCGCCTTCAGCCGCCGGTGCAGGCCGGCGATCTCCAGGCGGGTCTGGACGCGCAGGGCCGCGTCGAGGTTCGACAGCGGTTCGTCGAACAGGAAGAGTTTCGGCTCGCGCACGATGGCGCGACCGATCGCGACGCGCTGGCGCTGGCCGCCGGAAAGCTCGGCCGGGCGGCGGGCGAGATAGGGATCGAGCGACAGCATGCTCGAGGCCTTCGTCACACGGGTATCGATTTCCGCCTTTTCGGTGCCCGCCTGCTTGAGGCCAAGACCCATATTGTCCTTGACCGTCAGGTGCGGATAAAGCGCGTAGGACTGGAAGACCATGGCGATGCCGCGCTTGGCGGGCGGGGTCGTCGCCATTTCCTGGCCGTCGATGCGGATCGAGCCTGACGTGGCGTCCTCAAGGCCGGCGATGACCCGGAGCAGCGTGGACTTGCCGCAGCCGGAGGGGCCGACGAAGATCACGAACTCGCCGTCCTTGACCTCCAGGTCGATGCCTTTCAGCACCTCGTTGCTGCCGAAGGCCTTGCGGATGGATTTCAGTTGAAGCGAACCCAAGGGCGTTTTCCTTACAAACCGGGCTTTCAGAGGCGGACGGGCGCGCCGGTGCGCACGCTTTCGTCCGCCGCGAGGCAGATGCGCAGCGACTGGACGGCATCGTCCATGTGCCGGGTGAGATCGATATTCTCGCGGATCGCCTTCAGCACATAGGCCTGTTCGAGATCGCAGAGCTTCTGGTGATCCGGCTCGCCGGTCATGGCGAGATCCTCGTCACGCCGGACGAACTGGCCGTCCGGGCCGGTCTCGGCGGAATGGACGCGGATGACCGAGGTCTTGGTATGGGTATCGAGATCGTCGGATTTCGCCTTGGCGTCCACCAGGATCGAGACCGATCCCCTGGGCGACATCACGTCCTTCACGAAGAAGGCCATTTCCGACATCATCGGACCCCAGCCGGCCTCGTACCAGCCGACCGAGCCGTCCTCGAACAGGACCTGCATATGGCCGTAATTGTACATGTCCGGCGCCACTTCGTCGGTCATCCTGAGGCCCATGCCGCGCACCTCGACGGCCTTGGCGTCGGTGATCTGGCACCAGACATCGACGTAATGCACGCCGCAATCGACGATCGGTGACGTCGTCTGCATCAGCGCCTTGTGCACATCCCATTTGGCGCCGGAGGACTGCTGGTTGAGGTTCATGCGGAAGACATATGGCGGACCCATCTTGCGGGCTTCCTCGATCAACCGCATCCAGGAGGGGTGGTGGCGGAGGATATAACCCACCACCAGCTTGCGGCCGTGCTTCTTCGCGGCCGCGACGACGCGTTCGGCATCGGCGACGGTGGTCGCCAGCGGCTTTTCGACGAAGACGTCGCAGCCGGCCTCGAAGGCCATCACCGCATAGTCCGCATGGGTGTCGGAATAGGTGTTGATCGAGCAGAGATCCGGCTTCGTCTCATTCAGCGCCTGCTCGAAATCGGTGAAGAGCGGGTAGGCTTCGAGCCCGGCCGGCAGGTCGCGCAGCGATCGGTTGACGAGGCCGACGATCTCGAAACCCGGGTTGTCGTGATAGGCGAGCGCATGGCTCCTGCCCATGTTGCCGAGGCCGGCGACGAGGACGCGGATGGGGCGGGTGGACGAGGTCACTTGACGGCTCCGGATGTGATGCCGCGGATCAGTTGCCGCGAGAAGATGACGTAAAGAACCATGACCGGCAGGATCGCCAGCGACAGGGCCGAGAGCACCGCGTTCCAGTTGGTGACGAACTGGCCGATGAACATCTGGGCGCCCAAGGTCACCGTCTTGGTCCCCTCGCCCGGGGCGAGGATCAGCGGGAACCAGAGGTCGTTCCAGATCGGGATCATGGTGAAGACCGCGACCGTCGCCATGGCGGGACGCACCAGCGGCAGGACGAGGCGGAAGAAGATCGCATATTCCGACAGCCCGTCGATGCGGCCGGCGCTCTTCAGGTCGTCGGAGACGGTGCGCATGAACTCCGACAGGATGAAGATCGCCAGCGGCAGGCCTTGCGCGGTGTAGACGAGGATCAGCGACGTCAGCGTGTTGACGAGGCCGGCGGCCACCATGCCCTGCAGGATCGCCACGGTGCCCAATCGGATCGGGATCATGATGCCGAGCGCGAGATAAAGGCCCATCAGCGTATTGCCGCGGAAACGGTATTCGGAGAGCGCGAAGGCGGCCATGGCGCCGAACAGCAGGACAAGCGCGATCGAAGCGACTGTGACGATCAGGCTGTTCTGGAAATAACCGACGAAATTGCCCTGGCTCAGTACGGTCTGGTACCCGATCAGGCTGAAGGTCGAGGGGGTCGGCAGGGCCATCGGCTGGCTGAAGATCGCGCTGCGGCTCTTGAACGAGTTGACCAGCGTCAGGAACACCGGAAACAGCGCCACCAGCGTGTAGGCGATCAGCGCCAGGTGGATGAAGGCGGCACGGACGGGGGCGGAGCGGGCTTTCGACATGTCTTTCGCTCCTCTCAGAACTGGTAGCGGCGCATGCGCCGTTGGATGACGAAGAGATAAAGCGCGACGCCGGCAAGGATGATCAGGAACATCACGGCGGCAATCGTTGCGCCCATGGACCGGTCGCCCATCTGGTTCTGGAACCCGAAGAAGGTGCGGTAGAGCAGCGTGCCGAGAATGTCGGTCGAGCCGTTCGGGCCGGCGAGCGCCCCCTGCACCGTGTAGATCAGGTCGAAGGCGTTGAAATTGCCGACGAAGGTGAGCACCGAAACGATGCCGATCGAGGGCAGGATGAGCGGCAGCTTGATCTTCCAGAACTGGCTCCAGCCGGTAATGCCGTCGCATTCGGCCGCTTCCAGCACTTCGTCCGGGATGTTGAGGAGCGCCGCATAGATCAGCATCATCGGGATGCCGACATATTGCCAGACGGAGATCAGCGATACGGCGATCAGCGCGGTCTCCGCTTTGCCGAGCCAGGGCGCGAAAGCCCATTTCAGGCCGACCAGATCCATCAGGCTCGGGGCGATGCCCCAGATCGGCGAGAGGATGAGCTTCCAGATGAAGCCGACGATGACGAAGGAGAGCAGCGTCGGCACGAAGATCGCCGAGCGGTAGAAGGCGGCGAACCGCAGGCCCGGCAGCGAGAGCATCGCGGCGATCGCAATGCCGACCGGGTTCTGCACCAGCATATGGATGATAAAGAAAACGACGTTGTTGCGCAGCGCATTCCAGAAATCGGCGGAAAGGCGCGGGTCGCCGAACAGCGTCTTGAAATTGTTGAAACCGACGAAGGCGAGCTGGCCCTCGACGATGTTGAACAGCGACAGCCTGAGCGTCTCGATCAGCGGCAGGATCATCACCGCCGTATAGACGAGGAAGGCCGGCGCCAGGAAAACGGCGATATGCCAGCGGATCGGGCGTTTCACCGGAACCGTTTCGATATCGGTTATTTCGGTATCGCTCATGGATGTCGGGTCCGGGTTTGGATTTTAAACTGACTTGGTGGCGATGCCCCTCATCCGCCTGCCGGCACCTTCTCCCCGTTATCACGGGGAGAAGGGATATGCCGCACGGTTTCCGTGCTCTCAAAGGCACGGTGGGGCAAGTCCCCTCTCCCCGCAAGCGGGGAGAGGGGTAGGGTGAGGGGCCGTCTAGAACGGCTTACTTCGCCGGCTTGTACCAGCTGTCGAGGCCCTTCTGGGTCTCGGCGGCGGCCTGTTCCGGGGTTTGCGTGCCGTTGATGACGTTGGCCGAAACGCGCCACATTTCGAGGTCGAGGTTCGGCTGGCCGCGGCCGACGATGGCAGCGCTCGGGCGGATCGTCTGCTTGCAGTTCTGACGCCAGGAGACGAATTCCTGGGCGAGCGCATCCTGCATCTTCACCGGCGTCGAATTCAGGCTGAAGAAGCCCGGTGCGGCGTTGGCATAGAGATCGGCGAATTCCGGCGAAGCGACCCAGGAGAGGAATTTCTTGGCGGCTTCGAGGTTCTTGCCCTTGGCGTTGAGGCCGATGCCGATGTCGTTATGATCGGAAATGTAGCAGGTATCGCCTGCCTTCTTCACCGGCGGCGGGAAGGCGCCCATTTCGAAATCGGCCTGCGCCTTGAACGGGGCGATTTCCCAGGAACCGGCCGGATAGATGGCGGCACGGCCGAGCGTGAACAGGTTCTGGCTGTCCGGGTAGGTCTGTGCTTCGAAACCGTCGCCGAGATAGGGCTTCCACTTGGCGAGCGTCTTGTAGGGCTCGACCCAGTCGGCGTCGGTCAGCTTTTCCTTGCCCGCGATCAGCGCCTTGCGGCCGTCCTCGCCCTTCCAGTAGTTCGGGCCGATATTGTAATAGCCCATGGTCGCCGATTCCCACTGGTCCTTGGTGCCCATGGCGAGCGGGATGTACTTGCCGTCCTTCTTGAATTTTTCGAGGACCGCGAAGAACTCGTCCTCGGTCTTCGGGATCTGGACGCCCGCATCCGCGAAGGCCTTCTTGTTGTAGATGAAGCCGTGGATGACGGAAGCCATCGGAACGCAGAACGTGGTCTTGCCGTCGTCGGTGGTCCAGGCGGACTTGCCGACGTCGGAGAAGTTGGAAATGCCCGGCAGGTCGTTCAGCGGGGCGAGCTGGCCCTTCTGGAACATGGCGAGCGACAGATCGAACGGACGGCAGGTGATGAGGTCGCCCGCGGTGCCGGCTTCGAGCTTGGCGTTGACGGCGGAATTGTATTCCGTCGGCGCCATCGGCGCGAAGGTCACCTTGATGCCCGGGTTCTTGGCCTCGAAGGCGGGAATGATCTTCTGCTGCCAGATCGGCAGGTCGTCGTTGCGCCAGCTCTCGATGGTGAGCGTGGCGGTCTGTGCGGAGGCCCCGGTGGCGACAAGGCCTGCCGGTGCGAGTACGGTCGTGGCAAAAAGAATGCTTTTCAATATGCGTGTCATGATGTTCTCCCTTTTATATGCGCCTTTCAGGCGCGCTTCATGGAACTCTTGGACGCCTGCAATTCGGCAAGCGCTACGCGCAGCACATCTTGCGAACGGGAAAGCAGAGCCTTGGCCGCCTCGACATCCGTCGCTCCGGCTGCGAGCAGGACGGCGACCTTCACCGAACCTTCGGCGGTCTCGATCCAGGCCCTGGCTTCATCGAACCCGATTCCGGCAATGTCCGCGACCATGCGGGCGGCGCGGATGCGCAGCTTGCCGTTGTCGGCGCGCAGATTGACCATATGGCCGTCATGGACGTGGCCGAGTTTCACGGCAGTCAGCGTCGACAGCATGTTGAAGGCGATCTTCTGGGCGGTCGCGGCCCCCATGCGGGTGGAGCCGGCGACGACTTCCGGCGGCGTTTCGAGCAGGATCGCCGCATCGGCGCCTTCGAACAGCCTTGCGCCGGCATTGTTGGCCATCGCCACCAGTCTTGCGCCGCGGCGTTTTGCGGTCTCGGCAACCGCCACCGTATAGGGCGTCGAACCGCTCGCGGAAACGCAGATGACGCAATCCGCCGCGTCGACGACATCGGCGTCGCGTTCGCCGAGCGCCGCATCGTCCTCGGGGCCGCCCGGCAGGTCGGCTATGCCCGGAAGGCCACCGGCAAAAAGAATGGCGATCTGCTCGGGCGGGATGCCGTAGGTGCCGGGAAGTTCCATCGCATCGGCCATCGCGACAAGGCCGGCACTGCCGGCACCGGCATAGATCACCTTGCCGCCTGACTTCAAAGCCTCAGCGACGAGCTCGGCCGCCCTGGCTATCGCCGGGATGGCGGGATCGACGACCTCTGCCGCCGCCTGCTGACCGGATGCGAGAAGCGCAAGAATCTCGGCGGATGCGAGCGTATCGAGCCCCTCCGCTTTCCCATGTCTCGCTTCGGTGGCAGTTCTGCTCATCCGACGTCTCCCTCTACCAAAATGATGCCAAAAAAATACCAATTGTCCAGAAGGAAAATTAACTTTTATGAACGGATCGGTAATTTCGGCGGAAACATATGAAAATAATGCAGCATTTTCAATTCACTGAAAGCCGCAACCTGAGTTTTTTGAAATCATGCTTGGTTATTGGTACTTTTTTGGTATTATATGGGCGGAGGTATCTATGGCGGCCTATTTTATCGGAATCGACGGTGGTGGAACAAGTTGCCGTGCGGCGTTGGCTGACGGAAATGGCACCATCCTTGGCCGCGGCAAGAGCGGCGCCTCCAATATCCTGACCGACCCCGATACAGCCCTGAAGCATATTGCCGAGGCGTCCCGCCTTGCCTTTGCGGAAGCGGGGCTGGAGCCTGACCTGTCCGCCACGTCTGCCGTTCTCGGCCTTGCCGGCAACAATGTCGGCGATGCGGTGAGTTACGTGCAGGCACGGCTGCCTTTCAGACAGTCGGATATCGTGTCCGACGGCGTCATCGCGCTGCAGGGCGCGATCGGCGACGAGGACGGGGCGATCGGCATCGTCGGCACCGGCACCGTCTATATCGCCCGGCATCAGGGCAGGCTGCATTCGGTTGCCGGCTGGGGTTTCCAGGTCAGCGATCTCGGCAGCGGCGCGCGGCTCGGCCAGCTCGCGCTGCAGGAAAGCCTGCTTGCCTATGACCACATCCACCCGATGACCGGCCTGTCCAAAGCCATTCTCGCCGAGTTCGACGGCAATCCGGAAAAGGTGGTCGATTTCGCCCGGCTGGCGAAACCCGGCGATTTCGGTCGGCATACGCCGAAAGTGTTCGATTTCGCGCGGCAGGGCGACGAGGCAGCGATTCGCATCCTCAAGACCGGCGCAACCGGCATCGACGAGGCGCTTGATGCCGTGGACGGGATCACCCGGGGCAGGGGCCGGCTCTGCCTGCTCGGCGGGCTTGCCCCTCTTTATCCCGAATACCTGGCCGAACGGCATCGTATCCGGCTTTCCAAACCGCTTGCCGATGCGCTGACCGGAGCGGTGGCACTTGCCGTCAAGACCTATGGGGCGCGGGCGGAGCTTCGCGCATGAACCAGACGCTCGCCGCCATCCTGCCGCTCGACGGCCTGCAATCGGCCGGCACCGGGCCGCTTTACCGGAAACTGCGCCAGAGCCTGGAAGACGCGATCCGCACCGGCAAGCTCGGGCATGGCGACGCCCTGCCCGCCGAACGCGATCTCGCCGACTATGCCAATGTCAGCCGCGTCACGGTGCGCAAGGCGGTCGACGATCTCGTCAAGGATGGGCTGCTGACCCGCAGGCACGGTTCCGGCACATTCGTGGTCAAGCCGATGTCGCGTGTCGAGCAGCCGCTGACCCGGCTCACCTCGTTTACCGAGGACATGGCGCGTCGCGGACTGGTGACGCGATCCGAATGGCTGGAGCGCGGCCTTTTCCATCCTTCGCCGGAAGAGATGATGATGCTCGGTCTTGCGCCCGGCGAGAAGGTGGCGCGGCTTGGCCGCCTGCGCCTCGGCAACGACATGCCGCTTGCGATCGAACGGGCCAGCATTTCCGCCGACTTTCTGCCCGATCCTTCGGCGGTGACCAACTCGCTCTATGCGGAGCTTGGGAAAATGGATGCAAAGCCGGTGCGCGCCATACAGCGGATATCGGCCTGCAATATGAAGAACCCGGATGCCGGGCTGCTGGCCGTGCCGGTCGGTTCCGCCGGCCTTTCGATCGAGCGGGTGTCCTATCTGGCATCCGGCCGGGTGGTGGAGCTCACCCGCTCGCTCTACCGCGGCGATGCCTATGATTTCGTGGCCGAGCTCTCGCTCGGCGAAAACTGACCTTCGAGGACGATGTTATGCTGACCAATATGACGAATATGCGCAAGGAGATCGACGAGATCCCCGAAGCGACGGCCCGACTGCTCGACGGCTCGGCGAGCGAGCTTGCCGCGGCCGGGCGTGCGCTGCGCGAAAAGGACCCGGCCTTCCTGATCACCATCGCGCGCGGTTCCTCCGACCATGCGGCGACCTTCATCAAATACGCAGTCGAACTGACGGCCGGCCGCCCGGTCGCCTCGCTCGGACCGTCGCTCGCTTCGATCTACGGCGCCAGCCTGAAGCTCGACGGCGGTGCGGCCATCGCCATTTCACAATCCGGCAAGAGCCCGGATATCGTCGCCATGGCCGAAGCCGCGACAAAGGCCGGCGCGGTCACCGTGGCGCTTACCAATACGCTGCCCTCGCCGATTGCCAGCGCCTCCGCTTACGCGGTCAACATCAATGCCGGGCCGGAACTCGCCGTCGCTGCCACCAAGTCGTTCGTGAACTCGATCGTCGCGGGTCTTGCGCTGCTGTCGGAATGGGTTGGCGACGAGGCACTCAAAGCCGCCATCCGCGCTCTGCCGGGCCATTTCGACAAGGCGGTCAAGCTCGACTGGAGCGAGCTTGCCAACGAACTTTCCAGCCCCTTGGGCGAGGCGGAATCGCTCTACATGCTCGGCCGCGGCCCGGCGCTGGCGATCGCCAGCGAGGCGGCGCTGAAGTTCAAGGAAACCTCCAACATGCATGCTGAAGCCTATTCGGCGGCGGAAGTGCTGCATGGGCCGGTGGCACTGGTGGAAAAGCGCTTCCCGGTTGTTACTTTCGCGGCCCGCGACGCGGCCGAAGCTTCCGCCGTCGAGATCGCCGACAGTCTTTCGGCCAAGGGCGCGCTCGTTTTCGCGACATCCGACAAGGTCAAGGATAGCCGCAGGCTACCCTTCGTCGCGACCGGCCATCCGCTGACGGATGCGCTCACCCTGATCCTGCCCTTCTACGGTTTCGTCGAAGCCTGGTCCCGCGCCAAGGGTTTTAATCCGGATGCGCCTGTCGCACTGAAGAAGGTGACCGAGACGCTATGAGCATGACCAAGGCCATTACAGGCGCCCGCATCTTCGACGGCACCTCCTGGCATGAGGACGCCGCGCTCGTTTTCGCGGGCAGCAGGATCGAGGCGATCCGGCCCATGGCCGACCTGCCGGAAGGCATCGATCGGATCGATGCCGAAGGCGGGCTGATCGTGCCGGGTTTCATCGACCTGCAGGTGAATGGCGGCGGCGGCGTGCTGCTGAACGAGGAGCAGACGGTGGCGGGTCTCAGGCAGATCTGCGCCGCGCATGCCAAGTTCGGCACCACAGCCCTTTTGCCGACGCTGATCACCGATACCTACGAGATCACGTCCCGGACCGTCGAGGCCGGCAAGCAGGCGAAGACGGAGGGCGTGCCGGGTTTCCTCGGCCTGCATCTCGAAGGCCCGCATCTTTCGGTGGCACGCAAGGGGGCGCACGATCCGAAACTGATCCGGCCGATGGAGGAGAAGGACATCGAACTGATGCTCTCCTGCAGGGACGTCTTCGATGCGATGATGATCACCATCGCGCCGGAAAATGTCACCGCGGAACAGGCCGCACGGCTGGCACAGGCCGGCTTCATGGTGAGCCTTGGCCATACCGACACGACCTACGAGGTTGCAAAGACCTATGCGGAGGCGGGCGTTCGCACGGTCACCCATCTCTTCAACGCGATGAGCCCGCTCGGCCATCGCGAGCCGGGCGTCGTCGGCGCGGCGCTCGATATCGGTTCGCTCCATGTCGGGATCATCGCGGACGGCATCCATGTCCATCCGGCTGCGATGGGCGTGGCGCTGCGGGCGAAAAAGGGGCCGGGCAGGATCTTCATCGTCACCGACGCGATGTCGACCATCGGCACCGACATGAAGAGCTTTACGCTGAACGGCCGTGAGATCCTGCGCCGGGACGGGCGGCTGACACTGGCCGACGGCACGCTCGCCGGCGCCGATATCGACATGATCTCGTCGGTCCGCTTCGCTCACGCGGCACTCGGCCTGCCAATCGAGGAGGCGTTGCGCATGGCATCCGCCTATCCGGCGGAAGCGGCTTACCTCGCCGACCGCAAGGGCGCGCTGAAACCCGGGTTCGATGCGGATTTCGTGCTGCTGACCGCCGAACTCGGCATGAAGAGCACCTGGATCGGCGGTGTGAAGGTTCATCAGGAGTAAGGATCTGCACCGGAGATCGCCCCTCATCCCCCTGCCGGGACCTTCTCCCCGCATGCGGGGAGAAGGAAGATGGAGCGCCGACAGTGCCGCAAATACCTTCTCCCCGTCAAAACGGGGAGAAGGTCCCGGCAGGGGGATGAGGGGTAATCGTTCCACGTTCCAGCACAAATTTAGCCGGCTATCGGAAACCTTATTTCGACCTTTAGCCCCCTGCCATCGCGCCCATCCCCGAGCGTCATCTCCGCTCCATGCAGGCGGGCGATCTCTTCGACGATCGGCAGGCCGAGGCCGGTGCCGAGCTTGTCGGAACGGTCGCCGCGATCGAAACGCCTGAGAACGGAGGCCCGTTTTTCCGGGGGGATGCCGGGGCCGTCGTCCTCGACCTCCAGCACCGCCGCTTCGCCTTCCGCCCTGACGCGTACCGTGACTTCCGCACCATGGCCGGCATAAAGCAGCGTGTTGCCGATCAGGTTCTTCATCAGTTCACCGATCAGCAGCGGTTCGGCGGAAACCATGATCTCCCCCTCCCCTTCAAAACCGAGATCGATCCCGGCATCGGCGGCAAGCGGGACGTTGTCGGCCGTCGCACCGCGTGCCAGCGCCGTCAGGTCGACGCGCTGCATCGAGGCGGAGCGGGTGGCGGCGTCGATCTTCGCCATCAGCAGGAGCTGGGCGAGAATGCGCTCGGCATCCGCCACCGCCTCGTCCGCCTTGCTGGCGGCCTCCTTCACCTCGGCGAGTTCCGTGGCGCGGTCGGCGAGCGCCAGCTGGGTGCGGATGATGGTGAGCGGCGTGCGCAACTGATGGCTGGCATTGCCGGTGAAATGCCTCAGCGCCTCCAGCGCGCTTTCGAGCCGCACCATGAAGGAATTGACCGTATCGACGAGGCCCTGCACCTCGTTCGGCACCCGTTCGCCGATCGGATGGAGATCGTCGGGGCTGCGCTCGGCGATCGCCTCGCTGAACCGGTAGAGCGGCCGGAGCGACAGCGTGACCGCCACCCAGACGATGATCGCGGCGCCGACGATCATGAACAGCAGGCGCAGCGCCGAGCGGATCAGGATGGTCCGGGTCAGCTGCTGGCGGGCGATGGTGGTTTCGGCGACCGTGACGGTGAACGGAACGGAATTGATGCCGGTGGAGGCGGAGCGGGCGAGTGCGGCGACCCGGATCGGCTCGCCGCGAAAGGTGGCGTTCTCGAAGGCGGCGGCCTGGCCCTCGCGGCGGGGGATCGACGGCAGCGTCTGGTAGCCGGTGATGAATTTTCCAGGCGGCCCGTCGACGCGGTAAAAGACGCGGTCCTGGGCCGCGGAGGTCAGCATTTCCAGGGCGACATAGGGGATGTCCACTTCAAGCGAACCGTCTTCGGCGACGATTACCCGTTCGGCGATGGCGAGCGCCGAGCCGGCAAGCACGCGATCGGACACCTCGTTGGCCGTATCGACGGCCTCGCCCCAGGTATCGATCATGGCGATCGTGCCGATCACCGCCGTCGAGACGAGAAGCCAGGCGAGCAGCCGGCGGCGGAGCGAATAGGCTGCCGGCGGCGTCACAGGCTGGGCACCATGCTGGATCGCCGTCATGCGCCCGGCGCCGTGGTTTCGAGGTAATAACCGATGCCGCGGGCGGTCTTGACGGTCAGGCCATGCGGGGCAAGGCGCCGGCGCAGGCGGCTCACATATTGCTCGATCGCATTGGCCGACAGGTCGTCGTCGAAGCCGGTCAGCGACGCCATGATCGCATCCTTGGAGACGACCTTGCCGGCGCGCAGGAACAGCAGTTCCAGCAGCGCGACCTCGCGGGCGGGCAGATCGAGGGGCACGCCCTGGCTGGAAAAGCTGCGCGAATTCAGGTCGAAGGTGATGCCGCCATAGTGGACGATCGAACTTCTGAGACCCGCCTGCCGGCGCAGCAGCACCCGGATGCGCGCTTCGAATTCGGAAATGTCGAAGGGCTTGATCATGTAGTCGTCGGCGCCGAGATCGAGCCCCTTCACCCGCTCCTCCGGCGTGCCGCGGGCGGTCAGGATCATCACGGCTGCCTTGTTTGCCCGCGCCCGCATCGCGCGCAGCACGTCGAGCCCGTCCATTTCCGGCAGGTTCAGGTCAAGAATGACGAGGTCGTAGGTTTCGGCGGCGGCGACCGCCTCGGCGGAGGCACCGTCGGCGACCGCATCCACCGCATAACCGCTGCCGCGCAGGATCGTCGACAGCCCCTCGGCCAGCGCCTGATTGTCCTCGACCAGAAGAATACGCACGAAATCTCCCCGCTTCCGCAGACGATTATAAACGCGGGAGCGGGGATGTCACGGATGTGGTGACGCCGTGGTTACTTCGACGGTTATTGCGAACGGCCGATGTAGTCCATCTTGCCGATCGGAACGCCCTTGTGACGCAGGATCGCGTAGGCCGTGGTGACGTGGAAGTAGAAATTCGGCAGCGCGAAGCCGAGGACGTAGTTGCGGCCGGTGAATTTCGTCTCGCCGCCGCGTGTCTTGATGATCACTTCGGCGTCTTCGCGGTCGGCCATGCTGGCCGGATCGACACCCTGCAGGAACGCCACGGTCTTTTCGATACGGGCATGCAGGTCGGCGAAGGTGACTTCTTCGTCGGCCATCGGGATGTTTTCGATCTGGCCAACGCGGACCGGCACGAATTTCGCCGTATCGCTGGCACGCTGGATCTGGGAAGTCAGCGGATACATGTCATGGACCAGCCGGGTTTCCAGCAGTTCCTTGTGGGCGATGCCCTTCTCGTCGGCGAAGGCTTCGCCTTTCTTCAGGATTTCCGTGAGATTGCCGAAAGCGCGGATAAAAACCGGGACCGTGATATCGTAGAGGGTGAGCGACATGGCGAAACCTTTGCGTGATGGCAGGAAGCCGGGTCTTCCGGCGTGAAAAGACCGCCCACAGGTAATGACACCGCATCGGAAAACAAGCCGGTAAAATCTGCATTCCGGGCGCTGTGGCGAGAAGGTGACGCCTGTTCCGGTCGGCTTGCCGCAGCCATCGCGGTGGGGCATTGTGGCGCGATGAAAAGGCTGCTTTTCCCATTCCTCTGCCTTGCCCTTTCGCCCGGCCTCGGCATGGCGGACACGACCCTGTTCCGGGCGCTTTCCGGGCGGGACGACGCGCCGATGCTGACGGTCTATTCCTCGCTGGACGAACCGCTTGCCAAGCCGATGATCGCCGGCTTCCAGACGGCCAATCCGGATATCGCCGTTCGCTACGAGGACATGCTGACGGGCGAGATCTACGACCGGATCGTCAGGGAAACGGATGCCGGCAGCAAGACCGCCGACTTCGCCTTTTCCTCCGCCATGGACCTGCAGGTAAAACTTGCCAATGACGGCTATGCCCAGCGCAGCGACCTGCCGATGAGCGGGCAGTGGCCCGGCTGGGCCAACTGGCGCAATACCGCCTATGCGCTGACCTTCGAACCGGCCGTGTTCGTCTACCACAAGCCGAGCTTCAAGGACGCCGCCCCGCCATCGACCCGGGCCGAACTGGTCGAATTCCTGCAGAAGCGGGGCGATACGGTCTACGGCCGGATCGGCACCTACGACATCGAGCGATCCGGCGTCGGTTTCCTGTTCATGGCGCGCGACCAGGAGCAGTTCGGCGACATCTGGTCGGTGATCCGGGCCATGGGGGCCGCAGGCGTGAAACTTTACTCGACCAGCCAGGCGATCCTGGAGCGCGTCGCCGACGGACGGTTCCTGCTCGGCTACAATATTCTCGGCTCCTATGCGGCCGACTGGGCCTCGCGCCATCCCGATGTCGGCATAGTGCTGCCGAAGGACTACACGGTTGTCATGTCGCGCATCGGCCTGGTGCCGCAGGCCGCCGCCGCTCCGGATCTCGGCAAGCGCTATCTCGAATTCTTCATGTCGAAGGAAGGCCAGACGATCATGGCCCGCGAGTTGCAGATCCCCGCCGTCAGCCCGGAGGTCGCCGGCAACAATACCGCCACCACGCTCCGGGAGATGCTCGGCGGGCAGCTGAAACCCGTGCCGGTCAGCCTCGGGCTGATGGTTTACCTCGACCAGGTAAAGCGCGCCCGGCTGATTTCCCGCTGGAACGAGGTCCTCCGGCTGCAATAGCCATAAAATTCCGCAGCCGCGGCGCGAAACCCCTTGCCAAATCGTCCGACTGGGAAAAATGTCAGGTACATGTCAGCTTCATGTGCTGGCTTAGGGCATTCGGCCCCCGTGGAGGCGGGGACCCGATTCACGATGGGAGGACATCGGACCGGCGCTCTTCGCCTGGCCTTCGCTTCTCCCTGGTTTCGTCAGAATAAACATTTCGCGTCGGATCAAGACGCCAACGGAGGATCGACCCTTGAAACACTTCTTCCTTGCTTCCCTTCTCGCGGGCGCAATCGCACTTCCGGCCGCTGCGGCCGATTATTCCATCATGGCTCCGGCAGCGCCGGGCGGCGGCTGGGACCAGACGGCCCGCACCATGCAGACGGCCCTGCAGACGGAGAAGATCTCCAGCAAGGTGCAGGTGATGAACGTTCCGGGCGCCGGCGGCACGATCGGCATCGCCCAGTTCGCCAGCCAGCAGAAGGGCAATCCGAACCAGCTGATGGTTGGCGGCTACGTCATGGTCGGCGCCATCCTGACCAACAAGTCGCCGGTGACCCTCAAGGACGTCACCCCGATCGCGCGCCTGACCGGCGAATATGAAGTGATCGTCGTTCCGGCCTCTTCCGACATCAAGTCGGTTGCAGACCTGACCGCCAAGCTGAAGGCAAATCCGGGTTCGGTCTCCTGGGGTGGCGGCTCGGCCGGCGGCACGGACCACATCACGGCCGGCCTGATCGCAAAGGCTGCCGGCGTCGACCCGACGAAGGTCAACTACATCGCGTTTTCCGGCGGCGGTGAAGCGCTCGCCGCCATCCTCGGCGGCCAGGTAACGGCCGGCATCTCGTCCTATGGCGAATTCGAAGGCCAGATCAAGGCCGGCACGCTGCGCCTCCTCGCCATCTCCTCGGACAAGAAGATCGAAGGCATCAACGCCCCGACGCTGAAGGAGTCCGGCCTCGATGTCGTGATCCAGAACTGGCGCATGGTCGCCGCTGCCCCGGGCCTCTCCGACGACCAGAAGAAGGCTATCGCCGCGGACATCGAGAAGCTCGCAAAGTCCAAGACCTGGCAGGACAACCTGAAGACCAAGGGCTGGATCGACACCTATCTTTCCGGTCCGGCATTCGAAGCGCAGCTCGCCAAGGACATTGCTGCGACTGAAAGCATCCTGAAGGACATCGGTCTGGTCAAATGAGCCTCGACAACAACAAAACGACCACCGAGCAGCGCCGCCCCGACTGGGCGGCGCTTGTTATCGCCGCCGTTCTCATCATCATGGCGGGCGTCATCTTCTTCGACGTCTCCCGGTTGCGCGAAATGGGCGGTTATTCCCAGGTCGGCCCGGCTACCGTTCCGGACTGGATCGCATTCGCCCTGATCGGGCTCGCAATCTGGACCGTGTTTGCTGCCTTCCGCCACGACTTTCCGGGGCGCGAAAAGCAGGAATTCAAGCCGGTCGTGTGGGTCGTTGCCGGCCTGGTCGCGCAGATGGCCCTCATCCGCATCGCCGGCTTCTCGATCGCGACGGGCTGTCTCTTCGGTCTTGCCGCTGCCGGCTTCGGAGCGCGCAAGATCTGGATCAGCATTCCGGTCGGCATCGTCATCTGTTTCGCCATCTACTGGCTCTTCGCCGTCATGCTGCAGCTTTCATTGCCAGCAGGTCCACTGGAACGACTGATCCATTGATCGGGCCCTTAAGAGTAAGATCATGAGCACTTTCGATTTCCTTCTGCAGGGTCTGGCCTCGGCAATGATGCCGATGAACCTGCTCTATGCGCTGATCGGCGTGACGCTCGGCACCTTGGTCGGCGTTCTGCCGGGCATCGGCCCGGCCACCACCGTCGCCCTTCTCCTGCCCGTTACCTACCAGCTCGACGCGACCGGTTCGCTGATCATGTTTGCCGGCATCTATTACGGCGGCATGTATGGCGGCTCGACGACCTCGATCCTTCTGAACACGCCGGGCGAAAGCGCCTCGATCGTGACGGCCCTCGAGGGCAACAAGATGGCCCGTGCAGGTCGCGGTGGCCCGGCGCTCGCGACGGCGGCGATCGGTTCGTTCGTTGCCGGCTTGATCGCGACGCTGGCGCTCGCTTTCGTCGCGCCGCTGGTCGTCAAGATTGCTCTGTCGTTCGGCCCGCGCGAAAACTTCGCGCTGATGGTGCTGGCCTTCATCACCGTGTCGTCAGCCTTCGGCAATTCCGCGCTTCGCGGCCTCACCTCGCTTTTCATCGGTCTGTCGCTGTCGCTCGTCGGCATCGACCAGCTGACCGGCCAGAACCGCCTTTCCTTCGGCGTTCCGGATCTGCTCGACGGTATCGAAGTCACGACGATGGCGGTCGCCATGTTCGCGATCGGCGAAACCCTGTTCATCGCGGCTCAGGGCGCGCAGGCACCGGACAAGATAGAAGCCATCAAGGGTTCTGTCTGGATGACGGCCAACGACTGGGCGCGCTCCTGGAAGGCGTGGCTGCGCGGCACCGTGATCGGCTTCCCCATTGGTGCGATGCCGGCCGGTGGTGCTGAAATCGGTACTTTCCTGTCCTATGCGACCGAAAAAAAGCTCTCCAAGCATCCGGAAGAGTTCGGCAATGGCGCGATCGAAGGCGTCGCCGGTCCGGAAGCGGCCAACAACGCATCGGCCGCCGGCACGCTGGTACCACTTCTGACGCTCGGCCTGCCCACCTCGGCGACCGCGGCGATCATGCTTGCGGGCTTCCAGCAATATGGCCTGCAGCCCGGCCCGCTGCTGTTTGCGACCAACCCGCAGCTCGTCTGGGGCCTGATCGCATCGCTGCTCATCGCCAACCTGATGCTGCTGGTGCTCAACCTGCCGCTCGTCGGCCTGTGGGTGAAGCTGCTGACAATTCCGAAGCCGTGGCTCTATGCGGGCATCCTGGTGTTTGCGACGCTCGGCACGATCGGCGCCAATCCGTCGGTCTTCGAACTCGGGATGCTGCTGGTTTTCGGTCTCGTCGCCTATGTCATGCGCGTGATGGATTATCCCATCGCGCCGGTCATCGTCGGCCTGATCCTGGGGCCGCTGGCGGAACAACACCTGCGTCGCGCACTGGCGATCAGCCAGGGCGATATCACGACGCTCTTCCAATCGCCGATCGCCGCGGTGCTACTGGTACTCGCGGCAGTCGCCCTCGTCCTGCCGCTGATCCTGCGCCTGCGCGGCCGCGGCAACGTCCTTACGCAGATGGCAGCCAGCGAAGACTGATCCATAAAGCTGTCAGAAACACTGAAAGCCCGGCTCCTCGCCGGGCTTTTTTTATTTGGATTGGAAGATCGGCGGGCCGGCAAGGCGGGAGAATTCCTATTGCCCGAACACCGACCAGCCGGTTCTGGTGGCCAGCATTTCAAGCGCCAGCGAACCGATGAGCGAATTGCCGTTGTGATTGAGGCCCGGCGACCAGACGGCAACGGAGGCCTTGCCCGGAGCAACCGCCATGATGCCGCCACCGACACCGCTTTTGCCGGGAAGGCCGACGCGGTAGGCGAAATCGCCCGAGCCGTCGTAATGGCCGCAGGTGAGCATCAGCGCGTTGATGCGCCGCGCCCGCTGCTTCGACACAACGGTGTGCCCGGTCAGCGGATTGCGGCCCGACGCGGCAAGGAAGAGGGCCGACTTGGCAAGCTGGGTGCAGGTCATGGCCAGCGCGCAATGATGGAAATAGACGCCCAGCACATGTTCGACCGGATGGTCGAGCTTGTTGAACGACCGCATGAAATTGGCGAGCGCGAAATTGCGGAAACCGGTGGCCTGCTCGGACTTGGCCACTTCCGGATCGATGGCGATCGTATCGTCATCGGCAAGGTAACGGACGAAACGGACGATCTCGCCGATCGCCTCGCGCGGCGTATGTCCGGCCAGCACCAGATCGCTGACGGCGATGGCGCCGGCGTTGATGAAGGGGTTGCGCGGCTTGCCTTCCTCGTGTTCCAGCTGGACGATCGAATTGAAGGCGGAGCCCGAAGGTTCGCGGCCGACGCGGTTCCAGGTGGTCTCGCCGTGCTTGCCGAGCGCCAACGTCAGGGTGAAGACTTTCGAGACGCTCTGGATCGAGAAGGGTTCGTCGCAATCGCCGACCTTGTGCACTTCGCCATCGACGGTGACGATGGTCATGCCGAACTTCTTCGGGTCGACATGGGCGAGCTGCGGGATATAGTCGGCCACCTTGCCTTCGCCGAGCCGCGGCGTCAGCTTTTCGTGGATCTCCTCGACGATCGCCTGCAGGTCTGCCATCTCTTCACCCCGAACTGTTGTGCCCTGAGAGGAGCCTTACTATTCGAAGGCGCTGCCGGAAAGATGGTTGCTGGCGGAAGCCTTCACGGCGCCGATCTCCGACCACAGGGAAGCGATCATCGCCGGGTCGACATCCGCCATGATGTCGCGCAGCCAGCCCTCGTGGGCGGCGGCCATGGCGACAAAAAGCTCGGTACCGGCGGGCGTCAGCTTGGCGACGGTGACGCGGCGATCGCCATCCGGCGTCACACGCTGCACGAACCCGTCCGCCTCCAGCCGCTCCACCAGACCCGTGACATTGCCGTTGGTGACCATGGTGCGCTTCGAAAGCTCGCCGAGCCTCAGTCCATCCGCCTCGCGATAGAGCTGCGCCATCAAATCGAACTGGGGAAGCGTCGCGCTGAATTCGGTGCGCAGGCGACGGCGGATTTCGGTGGTGATCAGCTTGGTGGTCGAGAGCATGCGCAGCCACAGCCGCGTCTCGGGCTTGTTTTTCCCATGCGGGCCATGGGCGATCAGTTCCAGGTCGGCGCTCGCCGCTTCCGCTTCCATGCCTATACCCCGAGATATCGATCCTGCAATTCCGTCGTCAGGTCCGCGGACCTGCCGCTCCAGGCGCTTCTTCCGTTTTCAAGGATGACACACCGGTCCGCAACCGGCAAAAGCTCCGAAAGTGTCTTATCCACGACGAGGATCGACAAACCTTCGGCCTTCAGCCGCCGGATCGCCTTCCAGATGTCCTGGCGGATCACCGGAGCAAGGCCTTCGGTCGCCTCATCGAGAATCAAGAGGCGCGGATTGGTCATCAGCGCACGGCCGATCGCCAGCATCTGCTGCTCGCCGCCGGACAGCGACCTTGCCATTTGCGCATGCCGCTCCTCAAGCCGGGGGAACAGCTCGTTGACGCGCTCCAGCGTCCATTGGCCGGGCCGTGCGGCGGCGACAAGGTTCTCGTGCACCGTCAGATTCGGAAAACAACGGCGGCCTTCCGGTACTAGGCCGATGCCGAGCCTGGCGACATGGTGCGGCCGCCTGCCCTTGGTATCGGTGCCGCCGATCTTCACCGCGCCGGTACGTGGCGGATTGAGGTTGCAGATGGCGCGGATGGTGGTCGTCTTGCCCATGCCGTTGCGGCCCATCAGGGCGACGGCTTCGCCTTCCGCGACTGCAAGGTCGACGCCGAAAAGCGCCTGGCTTGCGCCGTAGAAGGCTTCGATCCTGGTGACGTCGAGCAGCATCAGGCGTGGTCTCCGAGATAGGCGGTGCGCACGGTCGGGTCGCGGCGGATCTCCTCCACGGTTCCCGTGGCGATGACGCGGCCGTAGACGAGGACCGAGATGCGGTCGGCGAGTGCGAAGACGGCGTCCATGTCGTGCTCGACCAGCAGGATCGGCGCTTCCCGCCGCAGCGTATCGAGGAAGCGGGTCAGAGATTTCGAGCCTTCCGGCCCCATGCCCGCCATCGGCTCGTCGAGCAGGAAAGCCTTCGAGCCGAGGGCCAGCGCCATGGCGATTTCCAGCTGCCGGCGTTCACCATGGGAAAGCTCGGCGGCGGGGACGCGGGCGCGGGCCGTGAGGCCGACACGTTCGAGCATGGCCATGGCGGTGTCGATCAGCGTTTTGTCACGCATCACCGGCTTGAAGAAACGAAAGCTGGAGCCCTGCTTCGCCTGCACCGCCAGCATGACGTTGCGCAGACCGGAAAAATCAGGTGCGATCGACGAGACCTGGAAAGTGCGGCCGAGACCTAGCCTTGCACGATCGGCCACGCCGAGCGCGCCGATATCCTGGCCGGCAAAACGCACCGTGCCGCTATCCTGCCGCAGCGTGCCGCAGATCTGATGGATCAGCGTCGATTTGCCGGCGCCGTTCGGACCGATCAGCGCGTGGATTTCGCCGGGGCGCAGGTCGAGGGTGACGCCATCCGTTGCCCGCAGCGCGCCAAAATTCTTGACGAGGTTGGAGATCTGGAGAACCGGCTCAACCATGTTTGGCCTTTCCGGCAAGAAGCCCCAGGAGACCGCCGCGCGCAAACAGCACCACGACGAGGAGGATGAGGCCAAGGAAGAACTGCCAGCGTTCTGTAAGGCCGCCGAGCGCATATTCGAAGATCACGTAGAGCGCTGCGCCGGCGAGCGGCCCGAACAGGCGACCGGTGCCGCCAAGGATGATCAGCACGATCAGTTCGCCCGACATGTGCCAGGACAGCATGGACGGGCTGACGAAGCGGTTGAGATCGGCAAACAGCGCGCCGGCAAGGCCAGTGACTGCCGCCGAGATCGCGAAGCCGGTGAGCCGGATGCGATAGGGCTGGATGCCGACGGTCGCGACCCGCACCTCGTTCTGCCTTGCGGCCTGCAGCGCCGTGCCGAAACGCGAGGCGCGGATCAGCGCGAAGAGGCCGAGCGCCGCCAGCAGGACGACGTAGCAGATCAGGAAGAAGGTCAGCGGCCGCATCGTGTTGACGCCCGGAAACTGGTTGCGGACGAGGATCGACAACCCGTCCTCCCCGCCATAGGCGGGCCAAGAGATCGCGAAATAATAGACCATCTGCGCGAAGGCGAGCGTGATCATGATGAAATAGACGCCGGAGGTCCGAAGGCTGATCGCGCCGATCGCCAGACCGACAAGGCCGGAGAGGATCGCCGCGACGATCCAGATCACCCACATCTGTTTCGTTCCGGACAGGCCGAACAGCAGCGGCTCGCCGGAAAAAGCGTGGGCCGCGAGGATGCCGGCGACATATCCGCCGATGCCGAAAAAGGCAGCGTGGCCGAAGGAGACGAGGCCACCGAGGCCGAGCGCCAGATTGAGGCCGGTCGCCGCCAGCGCGAGAATGGCGATGCGGGTCGCGA
Organism: Hyphomicrobiales bacterium; assembly: GCA_900471605.1. Lineage (GTDB taxonomy): Bacteria > Pseudomonadota > Alphaproteobacteria > Rhizobiales > Rhizobiaceae > Neorhizobium. The sequence continues at coordinate 69,224 of UCEY01000046.1, forward strand.
GCGTGATGTAGAACGGCTGGCCGAGCGCGTCCGCCGCAAACGGCACGGCAAGCAGCAGCGCCGCCAGGACAAGGTTGATGAGGGTTTCGCGGTTCAGGATCATCGTCAAACCTTGGGCCTTACGCATGCGCCGCGGGGAAGAGGCCGCGCGGCTTGACCGCGAGAATGACCGCCATGACGATATAGATCAGCATCGAGGCAGCGGCGCCGCCGATCATGCCGGCCTGTGCCGGGGCAACGAACAGCGCCAGCAGCTTCGGCAGCAGGAAACGGCCCATCGTATCGGTGACGCCGACCAGCAATGCACCGAGGAGCGCGCCCTTGATCGAGCCGATGCCGCCGATGACGATGACCACGAAGGCGAGGATCAGCACCGGCTCGCCCATGCCGACCTGCACAGACTGCAGCGCGCCGACCATGGCGCCGGCAAGACCGGCAAGGGCCGCGCCGAGCGCGAAGACGACGGTATAGAGCGTGCGGATATCGACGCCCAACGCACCGATCATCTCGCGGTCGCTTTCGCCGGCGCGGATGCGCATGCCGAGACGGGTCCTTGAGATCAGCAGGTAGAGCCCGAAGGCGACGATCGCGCCGGCGAGGATGATCGCCAGGCGGTAGACCGGATATTCCGTGCCGCCCGGCAGCGCGACAGCGCCCTGCAGAAGCGGGGGAATGTCGAGATAGAGCGGGAAGGAGCCGAACAGCCAGCGCGTGCCTTCGGAAAACATCAGGATCAGCGCGAAGGTGGCCAGCACCTGGTCTAGGTGATCGCGGTCGTAGAGCCTGCGGATGACAACGAGTTCGACGATCGCCCCGGCCGCCGCCGCCGCGGCGAGGCTGGCGACCAGGCCGATCCAGAACGAGCCGGTCCAGGCCGCCACGGTGGCGCAGGCGAACGCGCCGACCATGTAAAGCGAGCCGTGAGCGAGGTTGATCAGGCCCATGACGCCGAAGATCAGCGTCAGCCCGGCGGCCATGAGAAACAACATGACGCCGAGCTGCAGGCCGTTGAGCAACTGCTCGAGAGCAAGTGCCAAAGTCACAGGCGGACCTTAGATCTTGCAGTCTTTGGCGTAGGCATCACCGTGGTCGGAGAAGATCTTCTCCACCGTCTTGTTGGTGATGACGCCGTTCTGCTTGATTACTTCCGTCAGGTAGATGTCCTGGATCGGATGCTGGTTGGTGTTGAACTTGAATTTTCCGCGCGGCGACTGGATGTCGGCCTTCTTCAGCTCGGCACCAAAGGCATCGGCGTTCTTGACGCTGGCCTTGGAAGCTGCAGCGACAATGAGCTGGGCTGCGTCATAGGCCTGGACGGCATAGATGGACGGCAGGCGGTTATATTCCTTCTGGAAGTCCGCCAGGAACTTCTTGCTGGCGGCATTGTCGAAATCCGGGGCCCACTGGCCGGAGGCCTTGGCGCCGATCGCCGCATCGCCGATCGCCGGCAGGACGTCCTGGCTGAAGGAGAAGCCCGGGCCCATGACCGGGATCTTTACGCCCGACTGGGCGAACTGCTTCATGAAGGCGATGCCCATGCCGCCGGGCAGGAAGACGAATATGCCGTCGGCGCCGGATGCGCGCATCTGGGCGATTTCGGCCGCATAGTCGGTCTGGCCGACCTGGGTGTAGACTTCGGCGGCGAGCTGGCCCTTGTAATAACGCTTGAAGCCGGTCAGCGAATCCTTGCCGGCCGGATAGTTCGGGGCGAGGATGAACATCTTCTTGTAGCCCTTGTTGGCATATTCGCCCATGGCTTCATGAAGGTTGTCGTTCTGGTAGGCGGCGTTGAAATAGAGCTTGTTGCAGTTGGCGCCGGCAAGCGCCGCAGGCGCCGCGTTGGTCGATACGTAGAACTTGCCCTGGGCCACGGCGCTCGGCGCGACGGCCATCAAAAGGTTCGACCAGACGATGCCGGTCAGGATATCGACCTTGTCGCTCTGGATCATCTTGTCGGCGATCTGCACGGCCAGTTCCGGCTTCTGCGCATCGTCCTCGGTCACGACCGTGATGTCCTTGTTGCCGGCATTCTTGATCGCCAGCATGAAACCGTCGCGCGTATCGATGCCGAGGCCGGCGCCGCCGCCCGAAAGCGTGGTGATCATGCCGATCTTCAGAGGCTCGGCGAAAGCCATGCCGGTGGTGCTCATGCTCAGCGCCAAGGTGGCCGCGGCAAGGATTTTCTTCATGTGACGAACTCCCGTTTGTTTTTGTGTCGTTCCCGATGCCTTCGACGGACTTGAACATCCGCCGGGTCTTCTTTGTCTTCCACATTTGCGTGGAAACTTCCACTCTGGATATACGGTGGAATTCAACAGTTATTCACTATGGTTACGCCGGGGGCTTCTGCTTCAGGCGGAAGCGCTGGATCTTGCCGGACTCGGTCTTCGGCAGCGCATCGGTGAAGACGACCGAGCGCGGATATTTGTAAGGGGCGATCACCGCCTTGACGTGATCCTGCAGGATCTTGACGAGCAATTCGCTTGCCTCGAAGCCTTTCGCCAGAACCACATGCGCCTCGACGATCGTGCCCCGCGCCTCGTCCGACGCACCGATCACGGCGCATTCCAGCACGGCATCATGCTTCAGAAGCGCTGCTTCGACTTCCGGGCCGGCGATGTTGTAACCGGCCGAGACGATCATGTCGTCGGAGCGGGCGGCGAAGTGGAAATAACCGTCCTCGTCCTCGATAAAACTGTCGCCCGTCAGGTTCCAGCCGTCCCTGACATAGTCCTTCTGGCGGTCGTCGGCGAGGTAACGGCAGCCGATCGGCCCCTTGACCGCCAGCTTGCCGATCGTGCCGCGCGGCACCTCGTTCATGTCGTCATCGACAACGATCGCCTCGTAGCCGGTGAGCGGCTTGCCGGTGCTGGCCGGCTTTGAATCGCCGAGCCGGTTGGAGATGAAGATATGCAGCATCTCGGTGGCACCGATGCCGTCGAGGATCGGCTTGCCGGTTTTCCTCACCCACTCGTCGAAGACAGGGCCCGGCAGGGTCTCGCCGGCGGACACGGCGATGCGCAGCGACGACAGGTCGGCGCCGGCATCCATCGCCGCCAGCATGGCGCGATAGGCGGTCGGCGCGGTGAAGCTGATCGTCGCCTTGTAGGTCTCGATGATCTCGATCATCTTCGGGGGCGTCGCCTGCTCCAGAAGGGTCGCGGCGGCGCCGAAACGCAAAGGGAAGACCGCGAGGCCGCCGAGGCCGAAGGTGAAGGCGAGCGGCGGGGAGCCGACGAACACGTCGTCCGGCGTGACGGAGAGCACTTCCTTCGCATAGGCATCGGCGATGATCAGGATATCGCGGTGAAAATGCATGGTCGCCTTCGGCACGCCGGTGGAGCCGGAGGTGAAGCCGAGCAAGGCCACGTCGTCGCGGCCGGTCTTCACCGCCTCGAAACGCACCGGCTTGTTAAGCGCCGCCCGATCGAGCTCGGCGTCATGATTGGCGGTGCCGTCGAAGCCGATCACCTGCTTGAGGAACCGGCTTTCCTTGGCGCAGGCGACCAGTTCGTCCATCAGCCGCGTATCGCAGAGCGCGATCGAGATTTCCGCCTTGTCGATGATCTTGGCGAGCTCACCGGAGCGCAGCATCGGCATGGTATTGACGACGACGGCGCCGGCCTTGGTTGCCGCCAGCCAGCAGGCGACCATGGCCGGATTGTTGGCGGAGCGGATGAGCACCCGGTTGCCGGGCTTCAGGCCGTAATCCTCGGTCAGGGCACGGGCGATGCGGTTCGTCCAGTCGGACAGTTCCTTGTAGGTGCGGCGGCGGCCATTACCGATCAGGGCTGTGTTGTCGCCGAAACCGCGCTCGACCATGCGGTCGGTGAGCTCGACGCCTGCATTCATCCATTCCGGATATTGGAAGCCTTCTAGCTTGATCTCCGGCCACTGTTCGAAGGGCGGAAGATTGTCGCGGGCAAACGTATCCTGATGGCCTGACGGTCCCAGCATATTTATGTTCCCAAAGTCATTTTTATCGTTGCGGCTTTTCGCCTTTCATTCAGAAAAGCACTGCTGGATTCAGGTTGCAAGAGAGAAATTTTAAGTTTGTAATAATTTTCCGGGGCGCCGTTTTTGCCGCCTACCGAATTGCCGTTGACAAAGGCATAGTGCAAAAATGCGCCTAAAAAGCACTGAAAAGGGAGAGAAAAGCCAAATGCGCCATAAGATTAGCGACTGGGACAATGCCTATGCGAACGGCATCAATATTCCCCAGGGCGACCGCTGGCCGGCGGCATGGGTGGAGCCGGCACGACTTTATCGCGAGACGCTTGCCGCGGCCGGCCGCGCCAGGCTCGGCCTTTCCTACGGGGAAAAACCGCGCAACCGCTTCGACCTTTTCCTGCCCGAAACCGAGCCTGCCGGCCTCGTGGTCTTCGTCCATGGCGGTTTCTGGATCGGGCTCGACAACAGCTACTGGTCGCACTACGCGAGAGGCGCGGTGGAGCGCGGATACGCGGTCGCCATGCCGATGTACACACTCGCCCCGCAGAACCGCATTGCGGGCATAACGGCGGAGATCGGCAGGGCTATCGAGACCGCGGCAGAAATGGTCGGTGGACCGATCCGGCTGATCGGCCATTCGGCGGGGGGGCATCTGGTGACGCGGATGATCTCCGCCACTTCGCCGCTGCCGGAGGCGGTGCACGGCCGCATCGCCAACACGGTCTCCCTTTCCGGCGTGCACGACCTGCGGCCGATCATGAAGACAAAGATGAACGAGAAGCAGCGGATCGACGCCGAGGAGGCACGATCGGAAAGCCCGGCCCTGCTGGAACCGTTGCCGGGAGCGCGGGTGACCTGCTGGGTGGGCGCCGGCGAACGCGCCGAATTCATCCGCCAGAACGCGCTGCTCGCCAGCATCTGGAAGGGGCTCGGCGCCGAGACAGAGGCTGTCGAGGAGCCGGACAAGCATCACTTCAACGTCCTCGACGGAATGGAAAATCCGGTCCATCCGATGATGGACGCGCTGTTCTCCTGAAAAACCGTCCGACGCTGTTCCGCGAAATCGAGGCGCGGCGCGCGGGCCGTCTAGAGCGAAGCGGCCGCACGCGCCGCTTGGTCGTAGTGGCCGGAAAGCGCCCGCAGGCGCGAAGCCATGGCCGACAGCGTATCGCCCGACACTTCGGTCGCCAGCACCGATTTGACGAGCAATGCCTCGCGCACGGCTGCATATTTCGTGCAGGCGTCGGCACCGGCCGGGGTCACCATGACCAGCTTTTCCTTGCCCCGCCGGCCGGACTTGATGAGCTTCAGGCGTTCCAGCTTCTTCAGCGCATAGGTGACCACATGCGTGTCCTCGATGTTGAGGACGAGGGCGATATCGGCCAGCGTCTTCGGCTTGTTGCGGCTGTTGATGTTGTGCAGCACCAGGATGTCGATCGCCGAAAGGTCCGGCACGCCGGCAGCCGCCATGCAGCGCACCATCCAGCGACTGAAGGCGTGGTTCAGCATGATGAGACCGAACTCGATCTCCGACAGGGCCGGAAGGGCACCCGTGGCCAGGTGGCCAGAGGACACGATCGGGCCGAATTCATTCTTCTCCGACGACATGATTTCTCCTCCCGGAACGCGTGCGCCGCGGCCGGCCGGCCGCGGCGCCTCTCAAATCACATCTTCTTGTATGCGTCCAGAATGACGGCGCCGTCAGCGCCCGCCTTCTTCGACCAGTCCTCGGTCAGCTTGGCGCCGACATCGGCCAGGCCCTTCTTGAGATCGGCGTTCGGTTCGAGAACCTTCATGCCGTTCTTCTTGAGGGTTTCCATGTAGGCGGCGGTCTTTTCCGCACCGAGTGCCCAACCACGGGTCTCTGCGGCAGCCGCTGCATCGGTGACCGCCTTCTGGACGGCCGGATCAAGGCCTGCGAAGGCTGCCTTGTTGACGAAGATGACGTTCTTGGGGATCCAGGCCTGGGTGTCGTAGTAATGGGTCAGCGATTCCCAGATCTTGCTATCGACGCCGGTGGCGCTCGAGGTCATCAGGCCGTCGACGACGCCGGTTGCGAGCGCCTGCGGCAGTTCCGCCGCCTGGACCGTGACAGGCTGGGCGCCGACGAGATCGGCGATGCGCGACGTGCCGACGTTGTAGGCGCGCCATTTCAGGCCCTTCAAGTCGGCGGTGCTGTTGACGTCCTTCTTGGTGAAGATGCCCTGCGGCGGCCACGGTGTCGCATACAGGAGCTTGAGGCCCTGCGCATCGAGCGCCTTCTCGATCGCCGGCCTGGAGGCGGCGTAGAGCTTCTTCGACGCGTCGAAGCTGGTTGCCAGGAAGGGCACGACATCGATCCCGAAGACCGGGTTTTCGTTCTCGTGCAGCGAGATCAGCACTTCGCCGGCCTGGGCCTGTCCGGTCTGGACGGCGCGTTTGATATCCGGCGCCTTAAAGAGCGAGGCGCTCGGATGAACGGTGATCTTCAGCTTGCCGCCGGTCGCCGTTTCGACGTCCTTGGCGAACTGCATCAGGTTTTCGACATGGTAGTTCGCGGGCGGATAGGCCGACGGCAGGACCCAGGCAGTCTGGGCGAAGGCGGCGCCGGAAGCCGCCAGAAGCGCGGCACCGGCCAGGCCCGAGCGAACGAGAGTAGAGAGCATTTTCCTCATATCAGTTCCCTTTTCTTTCTCTGATTAACCCGGGAATGCCATTTTCGGCAAAACCATCACGATTTCCGGGAAGACCGTGATGATGGCGACGGTCGCCACGAGCAGGAAGAAGAACGGCAGCGAGGCGCGGGCGACGGTCAGACTGTCGCGGCCGCTCATCGTCTGCAGCACGAAGAGGTTGAAGCCGACCGGCGGCGAGACTTCCGCCATCTCGACGATCAGCACCAGGAAGATGCCGAACCAGACGAGGTCGAACCCGGCCTGCTGGATCATCGGCAGGACCACGACCGTGGTGAGCACGATCATCGACAGGCCGTCGAGTGCCGCGCCGAGCAGGATATACATGACCGTCAGCACCGCGATCAGCGCATAGGGGCTGAGGTTGAAGCTGTCGACCCAGGCGGCGAGCGCATTCGGAATGCCGGTATAGCCCATGGCGATCGACATGAAGCCGGCGCCGGTCAGGATCAGCATGATCATGCAGGTGAGCCGGGTCGCCCCCATGACGCTGTCCCAGAAGGCTTTCATCGTCAGTGTCCGCGACCAGGCGGCGATGGCAAGCGAACCGAGCACGCCCCAGGCCGCGCATTCCGTCGCTGTCGCCCAGCCGAGAATGAGGGTCGCGAAGACAAGCACGATGAGCAGCGTGACGGGAATGAGATTGGCCGATGCCTTGAGCTTTTCCCTGAAGCTCATCTTCGGCGGTGCGGGCGGCTGCTTGTCCGGGTTCAAAAGCGACCAGACGATGATGTAGCCGGAATAAAGCACCATGACGATGACGCTGGGCAGGAAGCCGGCGAGGAAGATCTGGATGATCGAGACGTTCGCCGCGACGGCATAAACGACCATGGTGATCGACGGCGGGATGAGGATGCCAAGCGTGCCGGCGCCCGCGAGAGAGCCCAGGCTGACCATTTCGTCGTAACCGCGCTTCTTCAATTCCGGCAGTGCGATCTTGGCAATCATGGCGGTGGTGGCGGCCGAAGAGCCCGAGATCGAGCCAAACAAGCCGCAGCCGAGCACGTTGACATGCATGAGGCGGCCGGGCAGCCAGCCGAGCCAGGGGGACAGGCCGCGGAACATCTCTTCCGAAAGCCGCGTCCTGAACAGGATCTCACCCATCCAGACGAACAGAGGCAGGGCCGCGAGCGACCAGGATGCACCGCCGCTCCAGGAATTGGTGGCGAGCACCGCGCCGACCGGAATGCCGGGAACGAAGAGCATGGCGATAAAGCCGCAGATCAGCAGCGAAATGCCGATCCACACCCCGCCGGCCAGCAGCGCGAGAAGGGCCGCAAGAACGACGCCGGCGATTTCAACGAGTTCGATCGTGCTCATGGGTCACGCTCCACTCTGGATGGCGCGCTCGATGACTTCCTCGGCCGTTTGCGGCTCCGGTTTCTCATAGCGCGGCGAGCCGCCGAACAGGACATGGAGAAGTTCATCGACGAAGGCGATGGCGAGGATGATCAGGCCGCCGCAGAAGCCGAGCTGCGGGATCCACAAGGGCACTGCGACGACGCCCTGCGAAAGATCGTTGAACTGCCAGGAGGTCTTCGTCATGTCATAGGCGAACCACGCAAAATAAACCGCGGCGACCGTGCCTGTCGCCAAGGCGACAATTTCCACGACCTGCCGCAGACGGCCCTTCAAACGCTCGATCAGCAGTCCGACGCGGATCATCTCGCCTGAGCGGAACGTATGGGCAAGGCCGAGGAAGGCGCTTGCGGCCATGCACCAGGAGGCGAAATCGTCGCCCGACGGTATGTCGATATCGAGCGGGCGCCCGGCCGAGAGCCCCAGCATGATCAGGAAAATGGCGATCAGAAAAAGCCCGGCGAGATAGCCGGAAAGCAGATAAAGTCCATCCAGCACCTTCCGGAGCCAATCCGGGAATATGCTGTGGCGGGGATCAGCGGAGGACATGAGTGGTCCTCCCGTGACAGGATCTGGAAAACGGCATGGTCGGCTCCCCTCGGTTGCCGGTTATACGGGTGGAGCTCTTGGCGGCTTCCTGCCCGTTCAGCGAGCATGATGCTTCAATGCGCATTTTCCTGTCAACTAAACATTGACGTTTTATCGACGAAATGTTTTCGTTAGGCATCAGTTTTGATTTGAAGGGCGGACAATGACCGAGGCAAAGTGGGATTTCTGGATCGATCGCGGCGGCACTTTCACCGATATCGTGGGCCGAAAGCCTGACGGAACGCTGGTCGCCCACAAGGTTCTGTCCGAAAATCCGGAAGCCTACCGCGATGCCGCCGTTCAGGGCATCCGCGAACTGCTCGGCGTGCCGGCCGGCGCTCCCATCCCGGCCGATGCTATCGGCGCGGTGAAGATGGGGACGACGGTTGCCACCAATGCGCTGCTGGAGCGCAAGGGCGAGCGCACGCTGCTCGTCACCACCCGCGGCTTCCGTGACGCGCTTGCAATCGGCTACCAGGCCCGTGCCGACATCTTCGCCAAGAAGATCGTCAAGCCGGAACTGCTCTACAAGCAGGTGGTCGAGGTGGACGAGCGCGTCCGTGCCGACGGTACGATCGAGGCGGCTCCGGATGCCGCGGCGATCCGCGAACAGTTGCAGGAGCAATTCGACGCCGGTTTCCGCGCCGTCGCCATCGTCTTCATGCATGCTTATCGTTATCCGGCTCACGAACAGCTGGTGGCGAAAATCGCTCGCGACGTCGGCTTCACGCAGGTTTCCGTCAGCCACGAGGTCTCCCCGCTGATCAAGCTGGTCGGCCGCGGCGACACGACTGTCGTCGACGCCTATCTGTCGCCGATCCTGCGCCGCTACGTGGAGCAGGTCGCCGGCGAGCTCGGCACCGGCCTCGACGCCGCGGGCGGCGAAGGCGCGCAGCTGATGTTCATGCAATCCTCCGGCGGGCTCACCGCCGCGCGGCTGTTCCAGGGCAAGGATGCGATCCTGTCGGGCCCTGCCGGCGGCGTGGTCGGCGCCGTCGAAACCTCGCGGCTTGCGGGCTTCGAGCGGATGATCGGCTTCGACATGGGCGGCACCTCGACCGACGTATCGCATTATGACGGCGAGCTGGAGCGCTCGTTCGAAACCGAAGTCGCGGGCGTGCGCATGCGGGCGCCGATGATGTCGATCCACACGGTGGCCGCCGGCGGCGGCTCGATCCTGCATTTCGAGAACGGTCGCTTCCGGGTCGGCCCGGATTCGGCCGGCGCCAATCCCGGCCCGAAGGCGTACCGCCGCGGCGGGCCGCTGACAGTGACCGATGCGAACGTCATGCTCGGCAAGCTCTCGCCAAAACTCTTCCCGGCGATCTTTGGCCCAAACCGCGACCAGCCTCTGGATGCCGATGCCGTGCGCAACGCCTTCGAGGAGATGGCCAAGGTGATCGGCGACGGCCGCTCGCCGGAAGAAGTGGCAGACGGTTTCCTGGCGATCGCCGTCGAGAACATGGCGAATGCCGTCAAGAAGATCAGCGTCCAGCGCGGCTATGACGTTACTCATTATGTACTGACCTGCTTCGGCGGCGCCGGCGGCCAGCATGCCTGCCTGACGGCCGATGCGCTCGGCATCTCGACCGTGATGATCCATCCGTTCTCCGGCATCCTTTCCGCCTACGGCATGGGACTGGCGGACATCCGCGCCGCCCGCCAGCGCACGGTATCCCACGAGCTCGCGACCGCATTGGAGACGCTCGGGACCGTCCGCGACGAACTGACCGCCAGCGTGCTGGAGGAGATGGCCTCGCAGGGCGTGACCGCCTCCGAAACCGAGGTGCTTCACCGCGCCCACCTGCGCTATCAGGGCACGGATACGACATTGCCCGTGACGCTCGCCAGCGCGGCGGAGATGACGGCCGCCTTCGAGACGGCACACAAGAAGCAGTTCGGCTTCATCTTCGAGAACCGCGAGATCATTTTCGAGGCCTACGAGGTCGAGGCGATCGGCGGCGGCGCCGATTCCGACGAACCGGAATTCGCGGCGGACGACCGGGCACCGGCCGCGGCCGAGCAGACGAAATTCTTCTCCGGCGGCGCCTGGCGGGAAGCTCCGGTCTATCGCCGCGCCGATATCAAGCCGGGCGCACGCGCCAACGGCCCCTGCCTGATCGTCGAGCCGCACCAGACGATTGTCGTCGAGGACGGCTGGGCCTTCGAGATCACCCGGCTGAACCATGTCGTGCTGAAGCGCGTCGCCGAACTTTCCCGCGCCAAGCCGATCGGCACGCAGGCGGACCCGGTTCTGCTCGAAGTGTTCAACAATCTCTTCATGTCGATCGCCGAACAGATGGGCGTGACGCTTCAGAACACGTCCTCGTCGGTCAACATCAAGGAACGGCTGGACTTCTCCTGCGCCGTCTTCGACGCGGACGGCGCGCTGGTGGCGAACGCCCCGCATATGCCGGTGCATCTCGGTTCGATGGACCGTTCGGTCGAAAGCGTCATCGCCCAGAACCAGGGCAGGATCCGCCCCGGGGACGTGTTTGCGCTCAACGCACCCTATAACGGCGGCACGCATCTGCCGGATATTACCGTCGTCACTCCGGTATTCGACACGGCAGGCAAGAATATCCTCTTCTACGTCGCATCGCGCGGGCACCATGCCGATATCGGCGGCACGGCGCCGGGTTCGATGACGCCGCTTGCGACGAGCGTCGACGAGGAGGGCGTGCTGTTTGACAACGTGCTGCTCGTCGATCGCGGCCGGTTCGACGAGGCCGGCATCACCGATCTCCTCTCCAACCACCCCTACCCGGCCCGCAACGTCGCCCAGAACGTCGCGGACCTGCGCGCCCAGATCGCCGCCAATGAAAAGGGCGTGCACGAAATGCGCAAGATGATCGCGCAGTTCGGGCTTGACGTGGTGCAGGCCTATATGGGCCACGTGCAGGACAATGCGGAAGAGAGCGTGCGTCGCGTCATCGAAAAGCTCGGCGATTCGGCATTCTCCTATCCGACCGACCAGGGCAGTGTGATCCAGGTGAAGATCACCGTCGACAAGGCCAAGCGCGAGGCGACCGTCGACTTCACCGGAACGAGCCCGCAGAAAAAGAATAATTTCAATGCGCCGGAACCGGTGACCCGGGCAGCGGTGCTCTATGTCTTCCGCGTCATGGTCGAAAGCTCCATTCCGATGAACGCGGGATGCCTGCGGCCGATCCGCATCATCGTGCCGGAAGGGTCGATGCTGAAGCCGCAATATCCGGCGGCCGTGGTGGCCGGCAATGTCGAGACCAGCCAGCACGTGACCAATGCGCTTTTCGGAGCGCTCGGCGCAATGGCCGCAAGCCAGGGCTCGATGAACAACCTCACCTTCGGCAACGAGACCTACCAGTATTACGAAACGCTGTGCTCCGGCTCGCCGGCCGGTGTGTTCAACGACGGGACCGGTTTCGAGGGAACGGATGCGGTGCATGTGCACATGACCAATTCCCGCCTTACCGACCCGGAAATCCTGGAAGCCCGCTATCCGGTGCTGCTGGAAGACTTTCACATCCGCGAAAATTCCGGCGGCAAGGGCAGGTTCTCGGCCGGCAACGGGACGAAACGGACGATCCGCTTCCTCGAAAAGATGGACTGCGCCATCCTTTCTTCCCATCGGACGATCAAGCCGCACGGGTTTGCCGGCGGCGAACCCGGCGAGCTCGGTCGGACCACGGTGCGGCGCCTCGACGGCACGTTCGAGGAGCTCGGCGGCTGCGCCCAGACGATCATCGAGGCGGGCGAGGCGGTGACCGTTCAGACGCCGACGGCCGGAGGCTATGGCAAAGCGGACTGATCTGCCTTAACCGGAGATCATGACGAAACAGATCGCGATCATCGGCGGCGGTCCGGCAGGGCTGATGGCGGCGGAGGTTCTCTCCGCTGCCGGCCATGCCGTGACGGTGTATGAGGCGATGCCGACCTTCGGGCGGAAATTCCTGCTCGCCGGCAAGTCCGGGCTGAATATCACCCATTCGGAAGATTTTTCGAGTTTCGCCGCGCGATTTGGAACGGCTTGCGCGCATCTGCGCCCTGCCCTTGACGCGTTCACCCCGGACGACGTGCGAGCCTGGGCGGCGGGCCTCGGCACGGAAACCTTCGTGGGGACCTCCGGCCGGGTGTTTCCGAACGTCATGAAGGCCTCGCCCCTGTTGCGCGCCTGGCTGCGGCGGTTGGAGGCGCAGGGCGTGGTGCTCAAGACACGGCATCGCTGGCTGGGGTTTGCCGAAAACGGCTATCGGTTCGAAACACCCGAAGGGCCGGTCATCGCGCGTCCAGACGCAGCTCTCTTGGCGCTCGGTGGAGCAAGCTGGCCGCGGCTTGGCTCGGATGCGGCATGGGTACCCTGGCTGAGAGACAAGGGTATCCTGGTCGCCGATCTCCGGCCGGCCAATTGCGGCTTCGACGTCGCCTGGAGCGAGGCGTTTCGCGAGCGATTTGCCGGCGAACCGCTGAAATCGGTTTCGACAACCTCCGAAGCCGGCACATTCCAGGGCGAGTTCGTGATCTCGAAACACGGGATCGAGGGCAGCCTCGTCTATGCGCATTCCGCGGCACTTCGGGACCGGCTTCTCGAAAAAGGTCATGCGGCATTGGCCGTCGACCTCGCGCCCGGCCGCACCACGGAGCGCCTTGCGCGCGACCTCGGCCGGCAGGATGCCAAGGCGAGTTTCTCCAACCGGTTGCGCAAGGGTGCCGGGCTGGAGGGCGTGAAGGCCGCATTGCTTCGCGAACTCGTGCCGGATGCCAATCGCATGCCGCCCGGGGAACTGGCGCAGCTGATCAAGGCACTGCAGATTCCGGTTCTCCGGCCTCGCCCGATCGCCGAAGCGATCTCGTCCGCCGGAGGCATAGCGTGGAGCGAACTCGACGAACACTCCATGCTGAAGCCGCTTCCCGGCCTGTTTGCCGCCGGAGAAATGCTCGACTGGGAGGCGCCGACGGGCGGTTACCTGCTCACCGCTTGCCTGGCGACGGGCCGGGCCGCGGCACGAGGCATCGAGGCGTGGCTGCGGCACCGATAAGGCGCGCTTCGTCACGCAATTTGCGATTTCTTTTCTACTTATCCGGCATTGTCCTAGATCAACGCCTCGGCGCGCGATTCGCGCAGAGTTACGCGGAGGAAGGGGCCTCCATGACAAGGGAAAGACGAAGACGCATCATCCGCAGGCGGCGGACCGTGACCGGTCTCGCACTGGTTGCCGCCATTTCCTTCGTGGCGGGCATGACCGATGCGGTGGGCCTGCTTCTTTCGGGCGATTTCGTCTCCTTCATGACCGGCAATACGACCCGCGCGGCGATCGCCTTCGCCGACGGCGACTACAGCCACGCGATCATCCTCTTCGTCGCGCTCTGGGTCTTCATTCTCGGCAACGCACTCGGCATCGTGCTTGCCCACACGGTCTCTGCGCGCCGCACCTTCGTGGTGCTCTCGGGCGTCTCCATCCTGCTTGCAGCCGCATCGACTGTTCCGGATGCGGGCTTTCCACGGCTTCAATTCTATCTGGTCGTGTTGTCGATGGGCATGATCAATGCGACGGTCGAGCATATCGAGGGGTTGCCGATCGGGCTGACCTATGTGACGGGCGCACTTTCCCGCTTCGGCCGCGGCATCGGCCGCTGGCTGATCGGAGACCGCAACCCGACCGGCTGGCTGATCCAGACGGTTCCCTGGACCGGAATGGCATGCGGTGCCGTGACGGGCGCTTTTTTGACGAAATATGCTGGCAGCCATGCCCTCTGGATCGTTTCGGTTCTGGCCCTTGCGGTGGCACTGGGGACGGCGCTTCTGCCGCGCCCGCTGCACCTGCACTTCCAGCAGCCGATCGTTCCCGCCCGCCGCCGTGCCTGATCGTTCCGAAAGATATTGATGTTCCTGCTTTCCAAGCTCTTCTGGGTGTTTGCCCAGCCTCTTTCCATCGCCTTTCTGCTCGCCGCTCTCGCTACGCTCCTGGTCTTCCTCGGCTGGCGCAAGCTCGGCGGGTTCGCGGCGCTCCTCACCGCGCTGGTGCTGTTCGTGACGCTTTTCACCACGGCAGGCACGGTGGCGCTGCAGGTATTAGAAGACCGCATTGCAAAACCGGCAGAGGAGCCGCAATCGGTTTCCTGCATGATCGTGCTCGGCGGCGTGCTCGAAAACGAGGTGACGACCGCGCGCGGCGGCATCGAGCTCAACCAGGCGGCGGACCGGTTCGTGGAGGCGCTGCGGCTCGCCCGCAACCATCCGCAGGCGCGGATCCTAATTTCCGGCGGCGACGGCTCGATCAGCGGTGCTTATGAAGGGGAAGCTCAGGCCTCGGAACGGTTCTTCTCCGCCTTCGGCATCCCGGCTGATCGGCTAGTAAAGGAGAACACGTCTCGCACCACCTATGAAAATACCCTGAACACGGCCGAACTTCTGAAAAATCAGGGGCTCGGAAACTGCCTGCTGATCACCTCCGCCTTCCATATGCCGCGATCGGTGGCGCTGTTCCGGGCCGCCGGGATCAAGGTCACGCCGTGGCCGGTCGATTACCGCACCAGCGGCATTGTCCGCCTGTCTCCGGATTTCACCCAGCCGGCGCTCAACGCACAGCTGACGACGACCGCCGCCCGGGAATGGATGAGCCTGATGGCCTATTACCTCACGGGACGCATCGATTCGTTCTTCCCGGGATAGGCCCTCTCTCCCGGTCCGGTCTATTTTTTCGACAGGATATTGAAATCAAGGCCGCGCACCCGGACGCGCATTTCGCAGGGCGCGGCATCTTTTCGGCCGCAGAAGCGGGGATGCATCGTCAGTTCGAAGACCATGTTGCCGAAATACTGGACGAAATCGTAGTCATAAAGCTGGGCGGTGGCGACCATGACATAGCCGCCCTCCTTGATCTGGACATAGAAGTTGTAGGGGCAGCCTTCGCTGGTGCAGCGCGGTCCCTTGACCCCGTCGCAGGTCATGTCGGACTGGTTGGAGACGAGATCCAGCATGCCGTCGTTGTTGATGTCGAATCGCTTGATAAAGGCCGGCCCGAAATCGACTATCTTGCACTCCTTGCGGAAATAGTCCTTCTCGTAGATCTCCGGATCGCTGAAACGCTGCGGCTGCTGGGCGAAAGCAAGTGTCGGCACCAGGACCAGGACAAGCGCCTGTACGACAATGATCAAAAGCTTTTTCACCGGCGGCCCCCTGCAAATTCATCTGTTCACGGCTCGCGCCGACGGATGACGCGCGCAACGATCGGCGGCTATGCTAACGGCCTGCACTTGCGCGACGCTGGATCACAAGGCCTCATATGTCTCTGCTGACGATACTCGACTATGCCGGCATCGCGCTTTTTGCCGCGACGGGGGCGCTGGCAGCCTCGCGAAAGCAGCTCGATCTGGTCGGCTTCCTGTTTTTCGCGGCGGTCACCGGGCTCGGCGGCGGCACGCTCAGGGATATCATCCTCGGCCGCACGCCGGTCTTCTGGGTGCTCGACCCGACCTATATCCTGATCTGCGTCATCTCCGGCGCCTTCGTGTTCTGCACGGCGCATCGGGTGGAATGGCGCTTTCGCCTGCTGATCTGGCTCGATGCGATCGGGCTCGCCGCCTATAGCGTGATCGGCGCGGCAAAAGGGCTTGCCGCTACCGGGTCTCCGACGATTGCGATCGTCACCGGGGCTCTGACCGCAGCCTTCGGCGGCATCCTGCGCGATCTTCTCGCCAACGAACCCTCGGTGCTGCTGAGGCCGGAAATCTACATCACCGCAACGCTTGCAGGCGCCTGCGGGTTTACCGCGGCGAATGCGCTCGGCCTGCCGCTCTACGCGAGTTCGGGCCTCGGCGCGGCGCTTGCCTTCGGCCTGCGCGGCGGCGCGATCCATTACGGCTGGACATTGCCGCGCTACAAGCCGCGGCCGGGCCGGGACCAGGACGAAGCCATGAGGGGAAACAAGGGAAAAGAGTGAGGGGCGTCAGCTTTTCTTTTCGCGCAGGCGGATGATCACATCCACATGGGCGATTTCCATGCCTTCCGGGGCTTCCGGCAGGTTGTCGATCTGCAGATTGCTGACCGGGATGTCGAGCACCTCGTTACGACCCTCGACGAAGAAGTGGTGATGGTCGGAAATGTTGGTGTCGAAATAGGTCCTGGCGCTTTCGACCGCCAGCACCCGGATGAGACCGGCCTCGGTGAACTGGTGCAGCGTGTTGTAAACGGTCGCAAGCGACACCGGGACGCCCGCGAACGTGGCTTCCTCGTGCAATTCCTCGACGGTCAGGTGTCGGTCACCCTTGGCGAACAGCAGGTCGGCAAGCGCAACGCGCTGCCGCGTCGGACGCAGGCCGCAATGGCGCAGTCTCGTCTCGATGTCCGTAATGGCTTCAGCCATAGTTGCCCGTCAGCTCCCAGCGTTCACGCAAATATCAGGTATCTTGACTTTCGGATATAACTTTTACGGGGAACAGTTTCAATAGTTTCCGGAGGATACCCAGGCCCGCAGGGCCAAAAACGCGCAATTTCCGTCACAAGCCTCTGGTTTGCGCCGGTCGCTTCCTATATGCGGACCAGAACAAACGCATGTTCCAGCGGCTCGGCTGCCATCCCCAGGCGGAGCGCAAGTTCATCGTTACGCTTCAATTCCGACCGATCTTGCAATAAGCTGCTGAAACAAAAGGTCTAAGGTTCAACGGGGGGAACGGAAATTTATGGCACCTAAGCAGTCCAGCTTCTCTTACGAAGAACTTCTCTCTTGCGCCCATGGCGAGCTGTTCGGACCCGGCAATGCGCAGCTCCCGCTGCCGCCGATGCTGATGGTCCATCGCATCACCGACATTTCGGAGACAGGCGGAGCCTTCGATAAGGGTTATCTTCGCGCCGAATACGACGTCAGGCCCGACGACTGGTATTTCCCCTGCCATTTCGAAGGCAATCCCATCATGCCCGGCTGCCTTGGCCTCGACGGCATGTGGCAATTGACCGGCTTTTTCCTCGGCTGGCTCGGCGAACCCGGACGCGGCATGGCCTTGTCGACCGG
This sequence comes from Hyphomicrobiales bacterium, assembly GCA_900471605.1. Classification (GTDB taxonomy): domain Bacteria; phylum Pseudomonadota; class Alphaproteobacteria; order Rhizobiales; family Rhizobiaceae; genus Neorhizobium. The sequence goes on from UCEY01000046.1 coordinate 86,784, forward strand.
CGAAGTGAAATTCAAGGGCATGATCCGCCCGGACACGAAGCTGCTTGAATACGGCATCGACTTCAAGCGCGTCATGCGCGGCCGTCTGGTGCTTGGCACTGCCGACGGCTGGCTCAAGGCGGATGGAGAAACCATTTACCAGGCAACGGACCTTCGTGTAGGCCTGTCGAAGGAAAAGGCCGCCTGATCCCGCGTCGCGGCCCAAGAGAACGAGCAGAAAAGGTTTTGATGAGATGAGACGGGTAGTTGTAACGGGTCTCGGTATCGTATCCTCGATCGGGAGCGACGCCGCCGAAGTCACCGAATCCTTGCGTCAGGCAAAGTCCGGCATTTCCTTCTCTCCCGATTTCGCCGAGCACGGCTTCAAGTGCCAGGTCTGGGGCCGGCCGACACTCGACCCGACCGAACTGGTCGACCGCCGCGCCATGCGCTTCCTCAGCCAGGGCGGCGCCTGGAACCATGTCGCGATGAAACAGGCGATCGCCGATTCCGGTCTGGAAGACAAGGATATCGGCGAGAACGAACGCACCGGCATCATCATGGGCTCGGGCGGGCCATCCACCCGCACGCTGATCGAGGCTGCCGAGATCACCCTCAAGAACAACAGCCCGAAGCGCATCGGCCCGTTCGCCGTGCCCAAGGCGATGTCTTCCACGGCATCGGCGACGCTCGCCACCTGGTTCAAGATCCACGGCGTCAACTATTCGATCTCGTCCGCCTGCTCGACCTCGGCGCATTGCATCGGCAACGCCGCCGAGATGATCCAGTGGGGCAAGCAGGACGTGATGTTCGCCGGCGGCCACGAAGACCTCGACTGGACGATGTCGAACCTGTTCGACGCCATGGGCGCGATGTCCACCAAGTACAACAACAATCCCGACAAGGCCTCGCGCGCCTATGACGTCGACCGCGACGGTTTTGTCATCGCCGGCGGCGCGGGCGTGCTCGTCCTCGAAGAACTCGAGCATGCCAAGGCCCGCGGCGCCAAGATTTATGCCGAGATCGTCGGTTACGGCGCGACCTCGGACGGTTACGACATGGTCGCCCCCTCGGGTGAGGGCGCGATCCGCTGCATGCGCCAGGCGCTGGCCACGGTGAAGGGCGATGTCGACTACATCAACACCCACGGCACCTCGACGCCGGTCGGGGACTCGAAGGAGATCGGCGCGATCCGCACCGTCTTCGGGGACAAGATCCCGCATATCCAGTCGACCAAGTCGCTCACCGGCCATTCGCTCGGCGGTGCGGGCGTGCAGGAATCGATCTACGGGCTTCTGATGATGCAGGAACGCTTCATCGGCGAAAGCGCCCATATCGAAAACCTCGACCCCGAATTCGAAGGTGTTCCGATCGTGCGCAAGCGCATCGACGACGCCAAGATCGACACGGTCCTTTCCAATTCCTTCGGGTTCGGCGGCACCAACGCCACGCTCGTCTTCCAGCGCTATAACGGATAATTCCATGACCGGAATCATGCAGGGGAAACGCGGCCTGATCATGGGGGTCGCCAACAATCACTCTATCGCCTGGGGGATCTCGAAAGCCATCGCCGCGCAGGGCGGAGAACTCGCCTTCACCTTCCAGGGCGAGGCGCTCGGCAAGCGCGTCAAGCCGCTCGCGGCCGAACTCAATTCTGACTTCGTCGTGCCCTGCGATGTCGAGGACATCGCCTCGGTGGATGCGACCTTCGCGGCAATCAAGGAGCGCTGGGGCAAGCTCGATTTCGTCGTGCACGCCATCGGCTTTTCCGACAAGAACGAGCTGAAAGGCCTCTACGCCGACACGACGCGCGACAATTTCAGCCGCACGATGGTGATCTCCTGCTTCTCGTTTACGGAAATCTCCAAGCGGGCTGCGGACCTGATGACCGATGGCGGAGCGATCCTGACGCTGACCTATGGCGGCTCGATGCGGGTGATCCCGAACTACAACGTCATGGGCGTTGCCAAGGCGGCCCTGGAAAGCTCGGTGCGCTATCTCGCCGCCGATTACGGCCCGCGCGACATCCGCGTCAACGCGATCTCGGCCGGCCCGGTGCGCACGCTTGCGGGTGCAGGCATTTCCGACGCGCGGGCGATCTATTCCTGGAACCAAAAGAACGCGCCGCTGCGCCGCACCGCGACCATCGAGGACATCGGCGGTTCGGCCCTCTACCTGCTCTCCGACCTCTCGCGCGGCGTGACCGGCGAGATCCACTATGTGGACGCCGGCTACAACATCACCTCGCTGCCGAGCCTCGACCGGCTCAGGAATGCGGATTCGGAATAAACCTATTTGGAAGAGATTTCTGACGGCCCGCTGTTCGCATCGATAACTGTGCGGATGGCGGGCTTCAGATTGTATGGAACGGCTTCCAGCGCCTGGACCGCATCGAGATTGTAGCCGCGTTCCTCGATTTCCCGGACAAAGGCACGTGTCGTCACCAGCGTCATAGGAACGGTTGCTGCCGCCATGAGATTTGGAACCGCGCCGTCCTCATAGAGAACGAGCGCCTCATCCGTGTCCTGCGGGTTCATGGTTTCGACGTATTCGCGGATGGCGCGTTCGCCGCTGTTCCTCAGTGCCCGCTTGAGCTTTTCCTGGGCTTCCGAGGTTGTCGCGCGTTCACGCAAAGTCGCGATCGCGATGCCCTCCAAGGTCTCCGCGTGTTCGATCGCCCCGTTCATGGACGTCATCCACGCCTGGATCTCTGGCGCAAAGGGCTTGGAGAGATCGCCGCAAACCTCTTCCTCGATACGATCGACGATGACGATCTTACGATTGGTAAGCCGCATGGAATCCAAAAGCCCCGCCGCTGCGAGGCGGATCAGAGGCCCTGCGTCAGCAATGACAATCGGATCCCGTTCGAGCATATCAGTCCTTGGAGGCTACTTCTTCGCCCATAGAACCTTAAAGCGGGCATTCCGGCAAGTTTCGCCGCTCTCGCGGAAACCTTCGGCCAGCACCGGTTCATAGGTCAGGCCCCGATTGGCGACCAGCATCAGGCGGCCACCGTTCTTGAGCGCCGCGGCGGCGGTGCGGATCATCGTCCTGCCGAGTTCCGGATCAGCCGCCTGCGCTTCATGGAAGGGCGGGTTCATGATCACCAGGTCGTATTTTTCCTTCGGCGGCTCTGCGCCGAGATCCTGCCAGTAGAAGCGGGCGTTGAGATCCGGGCAGTTGCGGGCGATGTTGCGCTTGGCGAATTCCAGCGCCTGGTAATCGGCCTCGAAGAGATCGATGCGGTTCACGCGCTTCGATTTTTCCGCCAGCATGACCGACAGATAGCCCCAGCCGGCACCGAAGTCGGCAGCATTGCCGTCGAAGTCGTTCGGGAGGCGGCCGGCCAGCAGCTCAGAGCCGGCATCGACACGATCGTGGGAGAACATGCCGGGTGCCGCCTCGAACCGGGCTTCGATCACCACGGTCGACTTCTTCAGCGCCCTGATCGCCGCCTCGGCATTGGCGGGCCGCGCGAACCATATCGCGACCCCGTGGTATTTCGGGGTGTAGTCGAGTTCGATGCCGAGCTTCAGGAGCGTGTTGCGGAGCGGCTGGATGCCGTCTTCCTTACCCCCGGCCACCAGGATCACGCCGCCCGTCCTGACGCGCTCCAGGGCCTCCGCCACGCGGTTCTCGTTCTCGCCGCGATGTTTGCCGCAGAGAACGAGCCCGAAGTCGTAGCCGTCGCCCTCGGCCTCGGGAAAGGCGCCCTCGCGCAAGGTCCGGAACAGCGGCCGGAACGGCTGTACGGCGGTGATCTCGGCTGCAAACCCCTCGGGCAAGGCATTGCCTCCCTCGGCGCCCAGGAAAAGCACGCGCTCGCCTTCGCCGGGCGTCGGAACAGCCTCGATGTCGAAGGGATGGAACAGGGTCTTGAGGGCGTCTCGGCTCATGGTTCGTCTCGTGGGTTCGTCTCGTGGTTCCGCCTTGGGGCGGCGGATAAACAAAAGGCGCGGAAGAACTTCCGCGCCTCGATGTCTCGAAAGGAGGAAGGCCTTATTCGGCGGCTTCGCCTTCAGCCTTCTTGATTTCCTGGCCGGTGGCCTGGTCGACGACCTTCATCGACAGGCGGACCTTGCCGCGCTCGTCGAAGCCCATCAGCTTGACCCAGACCTTGTCGCCTTCCTTGACGACGTCCTGGGTCTTGGCAACGCGCTCGGAAGCAAGCTGCGAGATGTGCACGAGGCCGTCGCGGGCGCCGAAGAAGTTGACGAAAGCGCCGAAGTCGGCGGTCTTGACGACCGTGCCTTCGTAGATCGCGCCGACTTCCGGCTCGGCAACGATCGAGTGGATCCACTTGCGGGCCGCTTCGATTTCCTTGCCGGAGGAGGAGGCGATCTTGACGGTGCCGTCGTCCTCGATGTTGATCTTGGCGCCGGTCTTTTCCACGATTTCGCGGATGACCTTGCCGCCCGAACCGATGACTTCGCGGATCTTGTCGACCGGGATGTTCATCACTTCGATGCGCGGTGCGAATTCGCCGAGCTGGCCGCGGCTCTCGGTGATGGCGTTCGCCATTTCGCCGAGAATGTGCTTGCGACCGCCCTGAGCCTGGCTCAGCGCAACCTTCATGATCTCTTCGGTGATGCCGGCGATCTTGATGTCCATCTGCAGCGAGGTGATGCCGTCGGCAGTGCCCGCAACCTTGAAGTCCATGTCGCCGAGGTGGTCTTCGTCGCCGAGGATGTCGGAGAGAACCGCGAAACGCTCACCTTCGAGGATGAGGCCCATGGCGATGCCGGCAACCGGCTTGGCGAGCGGAACGCCCGCGTCCATCAGAGCGAGCGAGGTGCCGCAGACGGTCGCCATCGAAGACGAGCCGTTGGACTCGGTGATTTCGGAGACGACGCGCAGCGTGTAGGGGAACTGCTCGGCGGTCGGCAGCATCGGGCGGATAGCGCGCCATGCGAGCTTGCCGTGGCCGATTTCGCGGCGGCCCGGGGAACCCATGCGGCCCGTTTCACCGACCGAGTAGGGCGGGAAGTTGTAGTGCAGCAGGAAACGTTCCTTGTACATGCCGGTCAGGCTGTCCACGTACTGCTCGTCTTCTCCGGTGCCGAGCGTGGCGACGACGATCGCCTGGGTCTCGCCGCGGGTGAAGAGGGCCGAACCGTGGGTGCGCGGCAGGAGGCCGACTTCCGAGACGATCGGACGAACGGTTTCCAGATCGCGGCCGTCGATGCGGCTCTTGGTGTCGAGGATGTTCCAGCGGACGATCTTCGCCTGCAGGTGCTTGAAGACGGCGCCGATGACTTCAGCATTGTACTTCGGCTCGACGCCTTCCGGGAAGAAGTGAGCCTTGACCTTCGCCTTGACGGCGTCGACGGCGGCGTAGCGGTCGGCCTTCTGGGTGATCTTGTAACCTTCGCGAAGCTCGGCTTCGAAATGCTGCAGCATTTCGGCTTCGAGTTCGGAATAGTCTTCCGGTTCGAATTCGCGGGGTTCCTTGGCGGCAACTTCAGCGAGCTTGATGATCGCGTCGAGAACCGGCTGGAAGCCGCGGTGGCCGAACATCACGGCGCCGAGCATGACTTCTTCGTTGAGTTCCTTGGCTTCGGATTCGACCATCAGAACGGCGTCGTGCGTGCCGGCGACGACCAGGTCAAGAACCGACTCGTCCATCTCGTCGAGATGCGGGTTGAGCACGTATTCGCCGTTGATGTAACCGACGCGGGCACCGCCGACCGGGCCCATGAACGGAACGCCTGAGAGCGTCAGGGCTGCCGAGGTGGCGACCATGGACAGGATGTCCGGGTTGTTCTCGAGGTCATGCTGGATGACGGTGACGACGACCTGGGTGTCGTTCTTGTAGCCTTCCGGGAAGAGCGGGCGGATCGGACGGTCGATCAGGCGGGAAACGAGGGTTTCGTTTTCGCTCGGACGGCCTTCGCGCTTGAAATAGCCGCCCGGGATCTTGCCGGCGGCATAGGTCTTTTCCTGGTAGTTGACGGTGAGCGGGAAGAAGTCCTGGCCCGGCTTCGGCGCCTTGGCCGAAACGACGGTGGCGAGAACGACGGTTTCCCCGTAGGTGGCGAGGACGGCGCCATCAGCCTGGCGGGCGATCTTGCCCGTTTCCAGCTTCAGCGGGCGGCCTGCCCATTCGATTTCGACGGAATGTGTATTGAACATGTCTTGTCCTTCAATGCGGGAGCACACGCATCGCCGATATGGGGCGTAGCGCACAGTCGACCGCAATCAATGTGACACATCATGGGCAAGACAACGGGAGGCTTTGTATCGTCGGCATCCTGAACGAGAAGCCGTGGCTAAAGCCTCGAGGGCTTCGGCCGAAAGCATCCGGCAATCCTGCCCCATGACAGGTCAACGGTTTGTTTGGCAGATCCGGCCCATCCGGGTCCGCCGGGATTTTCTACCGCGCAGGTCTTGAGAAGCACGGTTCCAGCGTTTCATCGGGCCCAGGCCCGAAAAGGCGTCCGGCGGGTACTGTTGCCAGTCCCGCCGGAAGATTTGTTAGCGGCGAATACCCAGGCTGTTGATCAGCTTGGTGTAGCGGCCTTCGTCCTTCTTCTTGAGATAGTCAAGAAGCGAGCGGCGGCTCGAAACCATCGTCAGCAGGCCACGACGGGAGTGGTTGTCCTTCTTGTGGCCCTTGAAATGTTCGGTCAGGTTGTTGATGCGCTCGGTCAGGATCGCAACCTGGACTTCCGGAGAACCGGTGTCGCCTTCGACGGTTGCATATTCCTTGATCAGCGCACTCTTACGCTCGGCAGTGATCGACATCGGATGATCCTTTCTTTTTGAGAGGAAACAGGGACGCCAAAGGCCGGGATGTCGTCCAGCATTGGCCGTGAAAGCAAAATGAATGCCAGAGGCCGCCTTCTTGCTGGCGCTGCCTATAAACCATTCATGCCCGGATTGGAAGAGCGGATGTTTCGCTCAGCCGAACACCCGCTTGGGCCGGAATTCACCCTGACCGATCTCGCCGATGGCGATCAACTTGCCGCGGACCGTCGCATAGGCCTCTGCCTCGGCGAGCGGCGCATCGCGACCGCGCAGGATCACCGGGTTGCCCATTTTCAGCCGATGCGCCTGGTCGTCGGTGATCGGCAGATGCGGAAGGCTGGAAAGCGCTTCGGCAGTGTCGATCAGGTATTCGTCGAGCGCTGCAAGCCTCTCGTCGCGGTCCTCGATCTCCTCGAGCGCCACGAGATCGGCCAACGGCACCATCTTTTCCTCGGCAAACGGCGCGACGAAGGTGCGGCGCAGTTCGGAAATATGGCCGTAGCAGCCGAGATCGCGGCCGAAATCGCGGGCAAGGGCGCGCACATAGGTGCCCTTGCCGCATTCCACCTCGAAATGCGCCTTGTCGGGGGTCACGCCAAGCAGGGTCAGGCGGAAGATTTCCACTTCACGGGAGGGGATATCGACCGTTTCGCCGTCGCGAGCGAGGTCATAGGCGCGTTCGCCGGCGATCTTGATGGCCGAGAACTGCGGCGGGATCTGGCTGATCGTGCCGGTATATTTCGGCAGCAGATCGCGGATCGACTGTTCGTCGGGACGCGTGTCCGAGGAGGCCGTCACCTCGCCTTCGAGGTCGTCGGTCGAGCGCTCCTCGCCCCAGCTGACGGCGAATTCATAGATCTTGCGGCCGTCCATGACGTAAGGCACGGTCTTCGTCGCATCGCCGAGCGCGATCGGCAGCATGCCGGAGGCGAGCGGATCGAGCGTGCCGGCGTGACCGGCCTTCTGGGCGTTGAACAGCCACTTGATCTTGGAGACGGCCTCGGTCGAGCCGAAATCGACCGGCTTGTCGAGGATCAGCCAGCCGGAAACCGGGCGGCCCTTTGGTTTGCGGGGTTTGGACATGCGTTCTCTTGACTATTCTTCGTCTTCACTGTCGCCGTCGAGGTCCCGCTGGACCTCCGGCGAGCGCAGCAGCTGGTCGATCTTTTTGTAGTTGTCGAAGCTGGTATCGTCCCGGAAGCGGACTTCCGGCATGTATTTCATCTGCCGGAGCTGGCCGCCGAGCCGGCCGCGGATATATTTGGCGTTGCGGTTCAGCGCTTCGATGACCGCCGCGTGATCCGGCAGGCCAAGCGGCGTCACATAGGCCGTGGCGATCTTCAGGTCCGGCGACATGCGCACTTCGGACACGGAAATCACGGTCTTTTCGATCAGGTCGTCGCGCACTTCGCCGCGCTGCAGGACCTGGGTTATGGCGGCGCGGACCTGCTCGCCAACGCGAAGCATGCGCTGGGAGGGCGCCGAGGAGGTTGCCTTGGTCATTTTGTTTCTCTTCTAGAGCACTTGCGGGGTTCGTCCCGGAATCCAAGCGCTGCGTCAGCAAAGGCGGTCACATGACCCAGGCGCGCCCAAAGGTCAAGGCGCCGCCTTCGCTTTATCTTAACAGGATAAGCTGCCGGATGCAGCAGCCAACCGGCTCCAGCCGCCGCCGGCCGATCAGAACAGGGCGTCGTCGATATCGTCATCCGACATGACGGCCACGACCACCGCGGCTTCCACCGGCGGTTCGGTGCCAAGTACCGCGGCATGCAGCTCGCGTTCGGTCACCATGGTATAGAGACGGGCGATGCGGCCGCCGACCTCGGCAAGCGCTGCTCCCAAACCCGGCGCTTCGAAAACGTCCCCGTCCAGTTCCATCTCGTCGGCGCAGGAGCGCAGCACCTCGCCAAGTTCGGCGTTGAAGTTCAGCCTGGCAAGCGAGATATCCATCTCTCCGACGGCCGTCCTGCTCTGGTCGTTGAGCGCCAGCATCTGGGCATCCATCCGGTCGCCGACCGAGCGGATGTTTTCGAGTGCGTTCTCAAGGCGCTGATCGAGACTTTGTTCGCCTTCTTCGCCATGCACGCTGGTCAGCTTGTTGGCGGCGATTTCGAGCGTCTGGAGTTCGGCCAGGATTTTCTCGGCCGTTTCATCGAGGGCGGCTGCAAAGTTGCGCAGTTCGGCGGTCACGACATTGATGGCCTTGCCCTCTTCACCGATCTTGCTGCAGCGCAGGTTGGTGTTGAGCGCCATGTAATGGATGTCGGTGCGCACGACCTTGACCGTGCCGATGCCGTCGAGAAGTTCCCGGACGGTATCGCTGGTCGACCGGCTCAGTTCGCCGGCATGGTGGGCGACATCCTCGATTTCACGCACGGCGCCGCGGGCGGCGGCCACGCCGCTTTCAAGCTGCCGGATCGCATTGTCGTTGTCGCCGCCGTCGGTATCGGTCATCGCCGCGCGCAGGGCCTCGATCTGCGACAGATCGGACCGGAAGCTTGCGACGGTGACGACGATCTTTGCCGTATCGCGATCGAAATCGGCGATGGATTGATTGAGCTGCAACGACACGAGCTTGCGGATGATCAGCGAGAGGCTTTCGCGCTGCTCGCCGGTAAGCCCGGCGGCTGCGGGCGACTCCAGATATTCCGAAAGGATGCGCAGGCTCGACTGGCAATGTTCGATGCGCTGGCGGGTGATGTCGCCGACCTGCATGGCCGACAGGGTCGAGGCGAGCTTCGACTGGATGCCGCCCGCAACGGCGCGAACCCGTCCGGCGCGCTCCACGAGCAGCTTGCGGTGCTTGCCGATTTCTGACGCACCGTTCGACAGACCGGTAACGATCTGCGGCACCGTCTGATCGTAACTTGCCAGGATCGCCTTTCCCTTGCTCATCACCGGCCCGAGGCCGTGACCAAGCGTGCTCAGCTTTCCAGCCAGATCGTTGACCTGGCGCGAACCTTCCTGGATTCTTGCCAGAATTTCCTCCGCGAAGCCGGCGAAATCGGCAATGCCGGCACCGGTGATCTTGGCGGTCACGGCGAAGGTGCGCAGATAGCGCAAGGTTTCCTGCATCTCCTCGATCTGCGGCCGGAGCTTGCGCTCGGCACAGGCAATTTCCTGGAAGCCGACCTGACGGCCGGATTCGAGCCTGGTCAGCTGCGACAGCCGCTCGACCGTGCTTTTCAGCTCCGCCATCGTGGCGTTTGCCGTTCCTTCATCCAGGGAACCGGTCAGCTGGTCGAGCGAGGCAATCAGCTTGTTCAGCACGTCGAGGATCGACAGGAGTGCGGCGCCGCCGTCCAGAAAGCGCTCCTCGATACGCGAACGCGCCGTTTCCATCCGGTCGACAAAAACCAGAACGCCTGTCGAATTGTCCGCGACGTCAAAAATGGGTGCCCTGACAGCCACTTCGCTTCACCTTTCAGGTCCCGCGGGACCTCCGCCTGCCGAAGATAATGACGATGAACTCGTCCGTATTGTTTTGAGACAGCTCCACACCAGCAAGTTCGTGGCATGGTTCCGTCCTGCGTGAGAGCTACTCTGAGCGGACAGGAGTTAATTCCCGCAGAACATGGCGCTCCCATTTGCGACTTGTGGTTAATTTTTACGCCGTTCAAGGTGGTAAAATACAACCTATCAGTATTGCTGCGCTAAAAGTCGCCATCGCGGATTAACTCGCGATTAACGATGCAAGTCCAAATTCGAGCAGCTATTTCAGCGTTTTCGGAAATATATTGAGGTAAGAATGCCTGCTTCCGATGTTAAAGAGGATTACTTTCGCCTGCCGCAGAACCTGACGGTTCGCGCAATCACCGTTGTCCAGCAGGAAATGCTGCAATTTCTCGCCAATACCGCGTCCGCAACCATCGACATCGACGATGATTGCCAGGTGGACATCAGCTTCATCCAACTCATGGAAGCGGCACGCATCTATGCCGGTACAGCCGGAAAACACGTCGCGTTAAGCCGTCCTGCCAGCGGCCCGACGCTCGATGTCCTGAAGCGCAGCGGCTTCCTTGAGGGAATGTCCGCCGAGGACCTGCAATTCTGGCTTCATCAAGGGGGAATTCAATGAGCGCCAGCATCCTTACAGTCGACGATTCCGCCAGCATACGGCTGACCACTCGCGTCGCCCTGAGCAATGCCGGATATCAGATCACCGAGGCCGTCGATGGCATGGACGGCATCGCCAAGCTCAGTGCCAGCCAGTTCGACCTGATCGTCACCGATCTCAACATGCCGAACATGGACGGCCTGACGATGATCCGTGAACTGCGCAAGATGCCGGCCCATATGGGTGTTCCGGTCATCTTCCTGACGACGGAATCCGACAACGATATCAAGCAGGAAGCCAAGGCCGCCGGCGCCACCGGCTGGCTCACCAAGCCGTTCGACCCGGAAAGCCTGGTCAAGATCGTCCGAAAGGTGCTCGGCAGATGAGCTTTCCCGATCCTATCGCGGTTTTCAGGACAGAAGCGGCCGAGCTTCTGGAACAGATCGAAGCAGGGCTTCTCGACCTGAACGTAAACCTCGGCGACAAGGATCAGGTGGACGCGGTCTTCCGCGGCCTCCACACATTGAAGGGCTCCGGCGCCATGTTCGGTTTCGACGCCCTTGCCGCCTTCACCCACCATTGCGAGACCGCCTTCGACCGCGTCCGCAAGGGCGAGGTTCCGGCGACCCAGGAACTGGTCACCGCGGTTCTGGAAGCCAAGGATCACATGCGTGCCCTGGTCGATACGCCGAATGGCGATCACGAGGCAACCGGCGAAGCGCTTCTCGCCACCCTGCGCGCCGCGGTCGACGGCGCCAACAGCCCGGGTGCGGGCAACCCCGCCAAGGCTGAACCGGGCCAGAACCATTTCAAGATCCGCTTCAGTCTCCCGCAGAACGCGATGGCGAACGGCACCAATCCGCTGCCGCTTCTCGACGAACTGCGCGAGCTCGGCGAGTGCACGATCGTAGCGGACCGGTCCGCCATCCCGTCGCTTGACCTTCTCGCTCCGACCGATCTTTACGTCACCTGGGAGGTCGAGCTTCTGACAACCCAGCCGCGTTCGGCGATCGACGACGTGTTCATCTTCGTCATGGACGAGATGCAGCTCGAAGTCATCACCGTCGAGGCGACGGTCGCCGCCGCAAAGACGCCGGCCAAGACTGCAACGGCCCAGCCCGCTGCAACCGCGCAGGCCGCGGCCCCGCATGTGGCGGCATCCGCACCGGCTGCCCCGGCTCTCATCGACGTAAAACAGAACAAGGCCTCCGAAAACGTCCGAGTGCCCGCCGAAAGGCTCGACGAGCTGATGGACCGGGTCGGCGAGCTCGTCATCGCCCAGTCGCGCCTCAGCCAGCTTGCCGGCGGCAGCGGCGACCTGCAGCTCAGGGCCGTCTCGGAAGACGTGGAACGCCTGTCGGGCGAGCTGCGCGACACGATGATGGTGCTGCGCATGGTGCCGGTCACCCAGCTCTTCGGCCGCTTTCGCAGGCTGGTGCACGATCTGGCTCACGAAACCGGCAAGACGATCGAGCTGGTGACGGAAGGCGAAAGCACGGAAGTCGACAAGAGCGTCATCGAACGCCTGGCCGATCCACTGGTGCACCTGGTCCGCAATTCCTGCGACCACGGCCTGGAGACGCCCGAGGAACGGCTCGCTGCCGGCAAATCGGCTGCAGGCCATATCCTCCTGTCCGCCCGCCAGCAGGCCGGCGAAGTCATCATTACCATCAAGGACGACGGCCGCGGCATCAACAAGGAGCGGGTGCGCGCCAAGGCGGAGTCCTCCGGGCTCATTGCGCCGAATGCAAACCTCACCGATCAGGAGCTCTACCAGCTGATCTTCCAGCCGGGCTTCTCGACGGCCCAGACGGTCACCAACCTTTCCGGCCGCGGTGTCGGCATGGATGTGGTCAAGCGGACGATCGACGCGCTGCGCGGCACGATCAACGTCGCCAGCCATCCAGGCAAGGGGTCCGAGATTTCGCTGGCGATCCCGCTGACACTGGCGATCATCGACGGACTGCTCGTCAGGGTCGGCGCCGGTCGCTACGTCATCCCGCTCTCGGCGGTCGAGGAATGCCTCGAGCTCTCGATCGAGGAAGACATGCGCTCGCGCGGCCGCAGCTTCATCTCGCTGCGCGACAGTCTCGTACCGTTCCTCAGGCTTCGCGACCTGTTCCGCACGGGCACCAAGCCGGATCCCTTCCAGAAGGTCGTCGTCATTTCCACCGGTGCCGAACGGGTGGGCCTGGTCGTCGACCAGATCATCGGCGACCACCAGACCGTCATCAAGGGCATGTCGAAACTGCACCATGACGTCGCGACCTTCTCCGGCGCGACCATCCTCGGCGACGGGGACGTGGCGCTGATCCTCGACGTCGGCCATCTCGTGGCGGCAGGACAACAACAGGAGGCGCATCTGCGCGCGGCCGGATGAACGAAGCAGTCAGAAAGATCTCCGAAAACCTCTGGGACGGCCGCCAGGAGCTGGAAGTCCTGACATTCGACATCGCCGGCGAGATGTTCGCGCTGGAAGCGGTCAGCGTCCAGGAAATCCTCGATCTCCTGCCGGAGACCATGGTGCCGGGCGCAAAAGCCTTCGTCGGCAGCGTCATCAACTTCCGCGGCAAGGTCATCCCGCTCGCCGATATCCGGCTTGCATTCGGCATGGAAGCGACCAAGCCGACAATCGACAGCCGGATCATCGTGATCTCGATCAACATCGATGGCGAACCGGTTCTTGCAGGCATCCGTACAGATAAAGTGCATGAAGTTACCACCCTGCTCCGCGCCGCCGGCGAGCCGCCGCCGAGCGTGGGCATGCGCTGGCGACCGGATTTTATCGATTGCCTCGTCAAACGGGGGGCGGAATTCATCATCCTCCCCAATCTCCAGGTGATCTTCTCTGCCCAACATGACCACTCCGCGACCGGGGCCTCCCACGGTTGATCACCCTTTTGATGGACTCACAAAATGCACGCTTCAATAAAGCTCAAGCTGGCTTCAGCATTCGGTTTCATCATCATCATGCTGCTTGCGACCGCCACCTATGGCATTTTCAGTCTCGGCAGCCTGAACGAAACACTTGAAAATGTGTTGCGAGGGCCGGCACTGCGTCTGAAACTGGCTCAAAACCTCAACAATGAGCAGCTCCAGCAGATCCGCCAGCAAAAAAACCTGCTTTTGGCGGCAAACCCGGGGGAGATGCAGGGATATATCGCCAAGAGCGACGACGCCCGCCGAACCTTCGACGAGACGTTCAAATCGGTGGAAGCCCTCGCAACCGAGCAGGGTAAGGCCCTGTGGGCCAAGCTTGCCGGCTTCACGGCGGAATTCCGCAAGCAGGATGACCGTATCCGCAGCCTGATGCTGGGTGGAGACACCGCCGCCGCACTGCGTATCTCAACCAACGAGGCGCGCACCGTCACCAACGAGATCGACGTGTTGCTCAGCGACGTGGTCAAGCTTGAGGAAGGCCGCCTCAATGATGCCGACAAGCAATCCGATCTGGACTACGCCCAGACCCGTCTGATCATGATCTCGGTCGCAGGCGCCGCCTTCCTGATCGCCGTGCTGGCCGCTCTCTGGATCGCCCTTTCGATCAACAGGGGCCTGCGCAACGCGGTGACGGCGGTCCAGAACGTTGCCGACGGCGACCTGACCAGGTTTGCCACGATCACCAGCAAGGACGAGATCGGCGAACTGCTCGGCTACGTCAACACCATGATCGAGCGCCTGCGCGGCGTGGTCGGCGACGCTCTTGCCGCTTCCGACAACGTCTCTTCGGGCAGCCAGGAACTTTCGGCAAGCTCCGAACAGCTTTCCCAGGGCGCCACCGAACAGGCTTCCGCCGCCGAAGAAGCTTCCGCCTCGATGGAGCAGATGGCCGCCAACATCAAGCAGAACGCCGACAACGCCGCCCAGACGGAAAAGATCGCCCGCCAGTCGTCCCGTGATGCGGAGAACTCCGGCCAGGCCGTCGGCCGCGCGGTCCATGCGATGCGCACGATTGCCGAGAAGATCTCGATCGTCCAGGAAATCGCCCGCCAGACCGACCTTCTCGCCTTGAACGCCGCGGTGGAAGCCGCCCGCGCCGGCGAACACGGCAAGGGTTTTGCGGTCGTCGCTTCGGAAGTCCGCAAGCTCGCCGAACGCTCCCAGGCGGCCGCTGCGGAAATCAGCGCTCTCTCGGGCGATACGGTGCAGGTTGCGACCGAAGCCGGCGAAATGCTCAACAAGCTGGTGCCGGATATCCAGAAGACGGCCGAACTGGTCTCGGAAATCTCCGCCGCGTGCCGCGAGCAGGATATCGGTGCCAGCCAGATCAACGAGGCGATCCAGCAGCTCGACAAGGTGACCCAGCAGAATGCCGGCGCCTCGGAAGAAATGTCGGCAACATCGGAAGAACTTGCTTCGCAGGCCGAAGAACTGCAGGCCTCGATCGCCTTCTTCCGGGTCGATCAGGCCGGCGGCAAAAAGCCGGCCAAGCGGGCTCCGGCCGCCGTTGTCGCCCACAAGCCGATGGCCCGGCCAGCACAGATGCACCGCCCGGCGGCACATCAGGCTCACAAGGGCGACCATTCGGTACTCAGCCAGCAGGCCCGCGCCAAGGGTTTTGCCCTCGACATGTCGATGGGCGGGCCGGATGCAGACGACGCGGACTTCCGCGAAAGCGCCTGAAGGAATTGAAGCGTTCCCGGATTGACAGGAATCCGGGAACGTCTCCCGCATGCAGGCGGGAGAATATCCGGGCAACCGGACCATCGCAGAAGGGTGAATGTATCGGTCTTCTCGTTTTTCAAACGCTCCCTGCCCACCGGCAGGGGAGCACTGACTGATGCACTTTATTGCCTTGAGGGGATAGGGCTATGCGATTTACGATTAAGCTAAAACTCGGACTGGCTTTCGGTCTGATGATCTGCCTTCTGGCAGTTACTGCCGGCTATGGAATTTACAGCCTCGCCAATCTCAACTCGGCCATCAGCGCGTTGATCGCCGGCCCGGCATTTCGGCTCGAAGCGGCCGAGAACCTCTCGGCTACGCAGTTGCGTCTCGCCCGCGCGCAGATGAACCTGGCGACGTCGGAAACGGCGGAGGAGATTGACAAGTACATCCAGGCCAGCGACCGCAACCGGGGCCTTTTCAGCGAGACGCTGAAGAAACTCCAGGATGCTTCCGTCACGGACGAGGCTCGCAAGGCCTGGGTAGATGTCGCGACGAAGGCCGAACGGCTCTTCCGTATCGACGATGCAATCCGCTCGGCGGTACGCAACGGGAAGACCGATCAGGCCCTCGTCCTTGCAAAAGGCGACGGTCGCGCCGTCATCGACGACATCGAAAAGACGATCCAGTCGCGCGTGGACGCCAACAAGGACCTGATGGAACAGGCCGACCGCGATACGGACGAGCAATACCAGACGACCCGAAACTTCATAATCGGCCTGACGGTTATTGCGCTGGTGATTGCGATCGTCGCCGCCCTGTGGATTGCACTCGGCATCGGCAAAGGCCTGCGCAAGATCATGGATGCCGTCAATGCGGTGGCCATCGGCGATCTCAACCAGGAGGTCGAGATCAAGACGAACGATGAAATCAAGGATCTGGTCAACACCCTCAACGTGATGACCGGCAACCTGCGCAACACCGCAAACATCGCCGACCAGATTTCGAACGGCGATCTTACCGTCTCGCCGAAGCCGCTGTCCGACAAGGATACCTTGGGCCTTGCCCTCGAAAGCATGGTCGAGCGCCTGCGCGGTGTCGTTGCTGATGCACTTGCGGCAGCGAACAACGTCTCGTCCGGCAGCCAGGAACTTTCGGCAAGCTCGGAACAGCTTTCCCAGGGTGCCACCGAACAGGCTTCCTCGGCCGAAGAAGCCTCCGCTTCGATGGAGCAGATGGCCGCCAACATCAAGCAGAACGCCGACAACGCCGCTCAAACGGAAAAGATTGCCCGCCAGTCGTCGAAGGACGCGGAAGCGAGTGGCGAAGCCGTCTCCCGTGCGGTCGGTGCCATGCGCACGATCGCCGAGAAGATCTCGATCGTCCAGGAAATCGCCCGCCAGACCGACCTTCTCGCGCTGAACGCCGCGGTGGAAGCCGCCCGCGCCGGCGAACACGGCAAGGGTTTTGCGGTCGTCGCTTCGGAAGTCCGCAAGCTTGCCGAGCGCTCCCAGGCTGCCGCCGCCGAAATCAGCTCGCTTTCGGGTGAAACGGTGCAGGTCGCGACCGAAGCCGGCGAAATGCTCAACAAGCTGGTGCCGGACATCCACAAGACAGCCGAGCTGGTCTCGGAAATCTCCGCCGCCTGCCGCGAGCAGGATATCGGTGCGGCTCAGATCAACGAGGCGATCCAGCAGCTCGACAAGGTGACCCAGCAGAATGCCGGCGCCTCCGAGCAGATGTCGGCCACCTCCGAGGAGCTCGCCGCCCAGGCCGAAGAACTGCAGGCCTCGATCGCCTTCTTCAAGGTCGACCGCGGCAATGCCAAGGCCCGGCTTCAGCCAGGCGCCAAGGCTCCGGCAACATCGAAGCTCGGCGCAAGACAGCCCCAGAAGGCTCCTGCGCCTCGTCCGGTCGGCCATTCCGTCGCATCCCAGCAGGCACGCGCCAAGGGATTTGCCCTCGACCTGTCGATGGGCGGCCCCGATCAGGACGACGACGATTTCCGGGAAAGTGCCTGAGCATTTCCTGACCAATGCGCGGGGCCGCCGGCCGGCCCCGCGACAGCCAGCGTGATTGCGTTGGTGCGAACAACGAAGAGGCTCCTGCCGCCGGGTTATCGGCCTTACTGTCAGGCTTTTTTCGATCGCATCTCAGAAATGTAAGCAGCTTTGTCGGCTTTTTGAACGAATTCGGAGATATAAGATGCGGTTTACAATCAAACTGAAATTGGGATTGGCTTTCGCCCTCCTGACCCTGTTGCTGGTCGGCATCGCCGTCTATGGCAGCCTGAGCCTCGGCAACCTCAACGAGGCCAGCACGAAGATGGTCGATGGACCCGTGCGCCGTCTGGAACTTGCGCTCACTGCCAATGTGGCGGAGGTCGATGCGATACGCGCCCAGAAAAACGCGCTTCTCTCCGCCAACCTGGCGGATGCGGCGAAGTTCCACAAGGAAGCGGACGACAACGCCGAACTGATGTTCAAGGCCGTTCAGGAAGGGCTTTCGATCGCCTCTGCGGAAGGCAAGCCCTATTGGGAAAAGCTGCTGACGATCGGCAAGCAGTTCCAGCAGAAATCCGACCAGTTGCAGGCTATTCAGGCACGCGGCGACCAGGCAGGCGCGATGGCGCTTTCCATGGGCGATCTGCGCACCATGACCGTCGATATGGGCGAAGCTATCAAGGTTCTCCTCGATATCCAGCGCCGTGGCATGGCAAATACGGAAAAGGCGAACCAGGAACTATTCTCTACGACGATGATGGTATTGAGCGTGGCCTCCGTTGTCGCCGTCCTGCTCGCCATCGGCGCGGCTTTCTGGATCACGCTCGGCATCAACAACGGCCTCAAGAAGATTGCGGCCGTCGCCAATGCCGTGGCCATCGGTGATCTCAACCAGAAGGTCGAAGTCAGGACGAATGATGAGGTCAAGGACCTGATCGATACCGTGAACGTGATGACCGGCAACCTGCGCAATACGGCAGCGATCGCCGAACGCATCTCCGAAGGCGACCTTTCCGTCGACGCCAAGCCGCTTTCCGATAAGGATACGCTGGGCATCGCCATGCAGAGCATGGTCACAAACCTGCGCACGACCGCGCATGTCGCCGACCAGATCGCCAACGGCGACCTGACGATTTCGCCGAAGCCGCTCTCCGACAAGGACATTCTCGGGCTTGCGCTGCAGAGCATGGTGGAACGCCTTCGCGGCGTCGTCGCCGATGCGCTTGCGGCATCGAACAACGTCTCGTCCGGCAGCCAGGAACTTTCGGCAAGCTCCGAACAGCTTTCCCAGGGTGCCACCGAACAGGCTTCCTCGGCCGAAGAAGCCTCCGCTTCGATGGAGCAGATGGCCGCCAACATCAAGCAGAACGCCGACAACGCCGCCCAGACCGAAAAGATCGCCCGCCAGTCGTCCCGCGACGCCGAAACATCCGGCCAGGCCGTCGGCCGCGCCGTCGGTGCCATGCGCACGATTGCCGAGAAGATCTCGATCGTCCAGGAAATCGCCCGCCAGACCGACCTTCTCGCGCTGAACGCCGCGGTGGAAGCCGCCCGTGCCGGCGAACACGGCAAGGGTTTTGCGGTCGTCGCTTCGGAAGTCCGCAAGCTGGCCGAACGCTCCCAGGCGGCCGCTGCGGAAATCAGCGCCCTCTCGGGTGAAACGGTGCAGGTTGCGACCGAAGCCGGCGAAATGCTCAACAAGCTGGTGCCGGACATCCACAAGACGGCCGAGCTGGTCTCGGAAATCTCCGCCGCCTGCCGCGAGCAGGATATCGGTGCCAGCCAGATCAACGAGGCGATCCAGCAGCTCGACAAGGTGACCCAGCAGAATGCCGGCGCCTCCGAACAGATGTCGGCAACCTCCGAGGAGCTCGCCGCCCAGGCCGAAGAACTGCAGGCCTCGATCGCCTTCTTCAAGGTCGACCGCGCCGGATCCAAGCAGCGGAGCCAGCCGGCACCGGCCGCCAAGCCCGCACCGGCAAAATCCAGGCCCCAGCCGGCATCCAAGGCCTATCCGGCCGGGCATTCGGTCACGGCACAACAGGCCCGCGCGAAAGGCTTTGCCCTCGACCTGTCGATGGGCGGCCCGGATGCGGACGATGACGATTTCAGGGAGAGCGCGTAATGGCAGGAACATCCTCCGAATCCCAGTTCGTAACCTTCAGCCTCGGCGACGAGATTTTCGCGGTCCCCGTCGAGGTGGTCCGCGAGATCCTCGACCACGAGGAGCCGTTCAAGATCCCGCACGGCCCGGAATACCTTCTCGGCCTGCGCGATGTGCGCGGACAAGGCGTGCCGGTGATCGACCTTCGTCTTCGCCTGGGCATGACGAGAACCGTCAGGACGCCGCATACGCGCATCCTGGTGCTCGACGTGCCGGTCGCCGATCGTGTCCTGGTGCTCGGCCTGGTGGCCGACCGGGTCTTCGAGGTCGTGCCGTTCCGCCGGGAACAGATCGAGACGGCGCCGGATATCGGCGTGCGCTGGCGCTCCGATTATATCGCCGGCGTGGTGCGCCGGGAGAGCGGCTTCGTCGTCGTCGTCGACCTTGCGCGGCTGTTTTCGGATTCCGGATCGGCGCTCGCCGATATGGGGCAGCAGCCCCAGGTGGCATGAGCGACCAAAGAGGTCAGTTCGTTGAATAGGTTCGTTGTACGGGGGTATGCGTGAGTGTAGCATTGAGGAGCCAGCCGCTCGATGACAGGCTGAGCAAGCGCAACTTCGACCTTCTGGCCAAGTACATCTACGACTATAGCGGCATCAAGATGCCGCACAGCAAGATGACCATGCTGGAAGGCCGGCTTCGCCGTCGCCTGCGCGTCACGGCGATGCCGACCTTCGACAGTTATTGCGACTATCTGTTCAAGCACGGCGGCATCGAGGCGGAATCGATCTTCCTCATCGATGCGGTGACCACCAACAAGACGGATTTCTTCCGGGAGCCGAAGCATTTCGACTACATGGTGCAGACGGCATTGCCGGACATCCTGAAAAACTATAGCGACCGGCGCATCCGCACGTGGAGTTCCGCCTGCTCGACGGGCGCCGAACCCTATACGATGGCGATGGTGCTTTCGGAGTTCCTGCGTTCGGCGGCGCCGGAAAAGGACTATTTCGTGCTTGCCACGGATCTGTCGACCGACGTTCTGCAGAAGGCCCAGCGCGGCATCTACCAGAGCGAGCTCCTGGCACCTGTTCCGACCGAGATGATGAGCAAGTACGTCATGCGACCGTCCGACAACAGACGGCAGGAAATGCGGATTTCGCCGAAACTGCGCTCCCGCATCGGTTTTGCGCGGCTGAACCTGATGGACGATGCCTATCCGATCGGCGACCTGATGCACATGATCTTCTGCCGCAATGTGCTGATCTATTTCGACAAACCGACCCAGCAGCATGTGCTCTCACGTCTTTGCGAGGCTCTGCTTCCCGGAGGTTATCTGTTCATCGGTCATTCGGAAACCGTGACCGGCTTCGATCTGCCGATCCGGCAGGTGGCAAATACTGTGTTCAAACGGATATGAACCATGAGCGGCAAAATCCGAGTTCTGATCATCGATGACTCCGCCAGCGTCCGCCAGACCCTGACGTCCGTCCTGTCGGCGGACCCGGATATCGAGGTCATTGGGGCGGCCAGCGATCCCTTCATGGCGGCGCGCAAGCTGCGCGAGGAAATTCCCGACGTCATCACGCTCGATGTGGAAATGCCGCAGATGGACGGCATCACCTTTCTGCGCAAGCTGATGTCGCAGCATCCCATCCCGGTGGTGATGTGCTCGTCGCTGACGGAAACCGGTTCGGAAACGTTGATGCAGGCGCTCGAAGCCGGCGCCGTGGACGTGATCCTGAAACCGAAGATCGGCGCGGCCGACCATCTCGCCGAATCCGGCGAGCGGATCCGCACCGCGGTCAAGGGAGCCGCGCGCGCACGGGTCGGCCGGCTGCGGCCGTCGCGCATCGGCGAAGGCAGCACGACAGCCAAGCTGACGGCCGATGCGGTGCTTCCGCCTCCGAAGATCGGAGCCATGGCCAAGACCACCGAAATGGTCGTCTGCGTCGGCGCCTCGACCGGCGGCACCGAAGCGCTGCGCGAGCTTCTCGAAGCCCTGCCGGCCAACTCCCCCGGCATCGTCATCGTCCAGCACATGCCGGAAAAGTTCACCGCCGCTTTCGCCAAGCGCCTCAACAGCCTCTGCGAGGTCGAGGTCAAGGAAGCAGTCGACGGCGACCCGGTGTTACGCGGCCATGTGCTGATCGCCCCCGGCGACAAACACATGCTGCTCGAACGGCGTGGCGCGCGTTACGAGGTCTCGATCCGCTCCGGCCCGCTCGTCAGCCGCCATCGGCCCTCGGTCGACGTGCTGTTCCGGTCGGCCGCCCGCTCGGCGGGCGCCAATGCGATGGGCGTGATCATGACCGGCATGGGTGACGACGGCGCCCGCGGCATGAACGAGATGCATCAGGCCGGCGCCTATACGGTGGCCCAGGATGAAGCGTCATCGGTGGTCTTCGGCATGCCCAAGGAAGCCATCGCCCATGGCGGCGTCGAAAAGGTCGTATCGCTCGAACAGATCGCCCGGGAAATCCTCGCCGCCGACCGTCGGCGGTAAGATCTGCCATCCAAATTTTTACGCCTCGTTAACCATGTTTGGCAAGAATGGGACAACGCATCATGAGGGTGCGGTGAAAGAGCGATTTGACGCTCGTAGCCGGACAGGGACCCACGATGCCAGTCATTACCTTTGCCAACACCAAGGGCGGAGCAGGCAAGACCACCGCCGTACTCCTTCTTGCCACCGAACTCGTTGAGCAAGGCTACCGCGTCACCATCCTCGACGCCGATCCGCAATACTGGATCACCCGCTGGCACATGCTTTCGCCGCGCAACGACAAGCTCAACGTCATTTCCTACGTAACGCAGGCCTCGATCGACCGGCATATTTCCGAGAACCGCCACAAGACCGATTATTTCGTGCTCGACCTGCCGGGCGCGCAGAGCCCGCTGCTGGCCAAGGCGATCGGTCTTTCGGACCACGTGCTGATCCCGATCCAGGGCTGCGCCATGGACGCCCAGGGCGGTGCCAACGTGCTCGAACTGCTGCGCTATCTCGAAGAGAAGGCCAATCTGCGCGTGCCGCATTCGGTGGTGCTGACCCGCGTCAACTCGATGGTCACGACCCGCGCCCTGCTCGCGGTCAAGATGCTGCTGGCGGAACGCAAGGTCGAGGTGCTCGACACGCCGATCATCGAACGCGCCGCCTTCCGCGACATCTTCGATCTCGGCGGCACGCTCTACACGATGGACGAAAACCGCATCAGCAATCTCGACAAGGCGCGGCAGAACGCCCGCCTGTTCGCGCTCGAAATGCTCCGCCGCGTGCCGCTTCACAAGCGCGCCTCGGCTTCCGGCCGCTTCATCCGCGCCGCCTGATCAGCCTTTGCCGTTCAGCACGATCTGCAGCTTGACATCCGAAGGATGTCCGGCTGCGGCGCGCTCGAAGGCCTTGATCGAATCCCTGAAATCGAAGGTGCCGGTGATCAGCGGCTTCAGGTCGACCTTGCCCGAAGCGATCAGCTCCAGCGCCCGGTCGAAGATGTTGGCGTAGCGGAACACCGTCTCGATGCGCACCTCCTTGGAGATCGCGCTCGCCACGTCGAACGGCACCGGCTCGACGGGCAGGCCGACCAGAACGAAGGCGCCGCCCGGCCGCACCAGGTCGAACATGCCGGCATAAGCCCGCGGGCTGCCGCTCGCCTCGAATACGACATCCGCACCCCAGCCGCCGGTCTGTTCCGCAATGACTTCCGCGAACGGCCGCTCGGTGATGTTGACAGGAATGATGCCCGAATAGCGCCCGGCGATCTCCAGCTTGTCGGGGCTGAGATCCGAGATGAAGACGCGGGCGCAGCCGCCGGCAAGCGCCGCCAGCGCCACCATGATGCCGATCGGGCCGGCGCCGATCACCGCCCCGACATCGCCGGGCTGGATGCGGGCGCGGCTCGCGGCCTGCATGCCGATCGCGAACGGCTCGACCATGGCACCCTCGGCAAAGGAGACGTTGTCGGGCAGCTTGTAGGTGAACGCGGCGGGGTGGACGACTTCCGGCGTCAGCACCCCGTGGATCGGCGGCGTCGCCCAGAAACGGACGTCGGGATCGACGTTGTAGAGGCCGAGCTTGGAAGCGCGCGAGGAAAGGTTCGGCACGCCCGGTTCCATGCAGACGCGGTCGCCGACCTTCAGGCTCCTCACCTCGCTGCCTATCTCGACGACGATCCCGGCCGCCTCGTGGCCGAGCACCATCGGCTCGCGCAGAACAAAGGGACCGATCGCGCCGTGCGTGTAATAATGCACGTCGCTGCCGCAGACGCCGACCGTATCGATGGCGATCTTCACGTCGCCCAGACCGACTGCCGTCGGAAGCTCGATCTCCCGCAGTGAGAGGACGCCTTTTTTCTCGAGCACCAGTGCCTGCTGCATGGGATCTTCCTTCCTATTCCATTTTGACGCTGGCCGAGTTTCCGGGCGGGATCAAGGCGAACGCAGGCCGCGCTCTCAGCCGCGGCCTGCGTAGGGCATGCCGTTTGCCATCACCGTCATGAACAGGACATTGGCCTCCAGAGGCAGACCATCCATGTAAAGCACCGCATCGGCGACGTGTTTCGGGTCCATGACCGGTTCCACGGCGGTGGTCAGATCGGCCTGCAGAGCGCCTTCCTTCATCCGCACCGTCATTGGCGTGTCGGCATTGCCGATATCCACCTGGCCGCAAACGATGTTCATTGCGCGCCCGTCGAGCGCGATCTGGCGGGTCAGGCCGGTGATGGCGTGTTTGGTGGCGGTGTAGGCGGCCTGGTACGGGCGCGGCACATGCGCCGAGATCGAACCGTTGTTGATGATCCGTCCGCCGCCGGGGTTCTGGCGCCGCATCATTCCGAAGGCGGCCCGGGCGCAATAGAAGGCGCCGTTGAGGTTCAGATCGATGACCTCCCGCCAGGTCTCGAGCGACAATTCGTCGATCGGAACGGCCGGCGTGCCGCGGCCGGCATTGTTGAACAGAAGGTCAAGCCGGCCATAGGCCTCTTTCGTCGCCGCAAACAGAGCATCCACGGCCGCCGGATCGGTAACGTCGGTCGGAGCGACCAGCGATTCGCCGCCGGCAAGATCCGCCGTACCCCGCAATTCGCTCTCGCGCCGGCCGGCAAGCACGGTTCTATAGCCTGCTTTCAAAAGCCCGAGGGCGACGGCCCTGCCAACGCCCGAGCCGGCGCCGGTTACGATTGCCACTTTCGACATGTCCACTCCTCCTACCTTGGTGGTGGACGTTATAGTCGGCTATCGGCGCGGGCGTCGAGTGGCATGTCCGAGAGAGAACGTCACTTGAGGGATTTCTTGGTGACAGTCACCGTGCCGGCATCGGCATCGACCACGATCCAGTCGCCGGTCTCGATCACCGAAAGCGGGTCCTGGTCCAGCTCGGTGATCGCCGGAACGCGGGTGACCACGGCGCCGAGCGCGATCTTGGTCGTCATCCGCGTAAAAATCATCGCCGCCGGCTGAACGCCATTCAATCGCGTCATGTGGAAATAGGCCGACCAGCCGGAAGAGCCCTTGGCGCCGGGGAAAACCAGGATCTTGCCGGCAAACGAGACGCCGCGCATCTCGTGCCGCCGCTCGATGACCGTGCCGGTGCGCTCGTTGATGCCGCCCCAGCCGGAGATCGTCTCGGTCGTGACAAGCGCCTCGCCCTCGGCGCGGCCGGCCACCACTTTGCGGCCCTTGAGTTCGATGATTTCGGGTTTGGCTTCCGTCGCAATATCCATCAGACCCTCCCGTTCCACTGGCCGGTCAGGGCCGCATCGACGCAATCGCTGACCGAGCCGAACCAGCCCTGCACGCCGGTGATCGCCGGCAGGTAATGCGCCTGCTTGGCGGAATCGGTGGCGATCACCTTGGTTCCCGCCGGCAGGCGGCGGGAAATGGCGGGACAGGTGTCGCTCATGACGACGCCGCCCGCTTCGCGGATGACGTCGATATAACCGTTGCGCTCGGCGACCTGCTTGATCGCGCGCGGGGTATGCACCCAGAGCTGCACATCGGAATGGATCTTCCGGTTTTCCAGCATGTGGGCGATCAGCGCCATCTGGTCGATGGAATTGTGCGGGCAGCCGAGCATGATGAAATCGACCTTCTTTTCGGTCGAGCTCTGCAGCTTCTCATAGGTCTCGCGCCGTTCCCTGGCGCCGTAGCGGAACGTGCCCTTGAGCTTGCGGCCGCCGAAGGCTTCCTCGATCGAGTCCGCTTCCGGGGTGACGCCCGGAATATGGTACATCTCGACCCCTCCGGACGACGCGGCGGCGGCACCGAAGTGCTTGAGCTTGATGAGATCGGGCTGACGGCCGATACCCTTCAGCACCGGG
Organism: Hyphomicrobiales bacterium; assembly: GCA_900471605.1. GTDB lineage: Bacteria > Pseudomonadota > Alphaproteobacteria > Rhizobiales > Rhizobiaceae > Neorhizobium. The sequence goes on from UCEY01000046.1 coordinate 112,593, forward strand.
ATCTCTTCGCCGATCACTTCGCCGATGTAATAACCGAGCAGGCCCCAGTCCATCATGTCGTCGACCTCGATATCAAGCTCGACCAGATGGGTGCCGCGGCGGTTTTCGGTGATATGGAAACCCCAATAGGGAATACGGCCGGTCAGCGCGGCCGCCCCGGTGCTTTCCTTGCCCTCGACATTGGTGCGGGCACCGAGAACGGAGTTGCAATAGATGACGGCGGAGGATTCCATCCAAGCGCAATGCTCGCCCTTCACCGGGACGTTGCCGACCTGATAGGGCGTGCAGGTGGCGAACATGTTGACGCCGCGCCGCCCCAGGTACTTTTCGTTGGCACGCTGCATATCGACCAGCGCCTTGTCGACGCCCTGCAGTTCCCAATTGTCGTTGTCGATGCCGGTGATCAGCTGGCAGGTATGCGCCACCATGTGCGGCACCTCGACCACTTCGTCGCTGTCGAGGTTGAGCTCGGAATAGACGTGCTCCATGCCCTTTTCGGCAATCGCCTGCACCGAGGGCGTCGAGGCATTGAAGGCGCCGGCGACATTGTTGGTCTCGACCAGCCGCTCGGCGCCGAGCGCCTCGCCGTAACGGACGAGCAGGTCCATGGCGCGCGCCTTGGCGCGGCCGTGTTCGCCGTCATACATAGCCTTTTCGTGATCTGTCAGGTTCATCGCGTCCTCCTCACGATGCAGCACGCATCTCTTCGTCCGTCCATCGATAATGCTTCTTTTCGACATTGTCGGAAACCCGTTCGCGCAATGCCGCGAGATCGATCTGGTGCACGCTGCCGGTTCCGGCGAGGTCGAGCGCGTTGGCGGCGGCCATGCCCATGGCGATGCAGGGACCCATGACCCGGATGCTCGAAAGGGCAGCGGAATCCGCATCGACGCAGCGGCCGGCGGCGGCGACGTTGTCGCATTCGTCCGGCGTCAGGCTGCCGAGCGGGATGTAATGGGCATGCTGTTCGTCGAAGGTGATCCAGTGGTGGCCGTCGCCGTGGTCGTGCAGTTCGATCGGCCAGGCGGTGCGCGCGACCGCATCCTCGAACCTGGTGCCGGCCTTGATCTCGTCAACGGTCAGGTGATGACTGCCGGCAATCCAGCGGGTCTGGCGGATGCCCGGCAGGCCGAAGGAACGGATACGGGCATTGCCGAAACAGTCTGGGAATTCCGTCTTCAGGAATTCCACGGCGCGCGCCGCCTGATCCTTGCCTTCGAGCGCCTTTTTCGACGCCTCGACCGGATCGAGCGGCGTTTCCACATGGGTCATGTTCATGGCGGCGATGCCGCGGCCGGGAATGGTGAAACCTAGGCCTTCGCGGCGCAGCAGGCCGTAGCTCGCGGCCTTTTCCTTCATCCGGTCGCCGATTTCGTAACGGGTCGGCTGCTTGGCCTCGTCGATATTTTCCAGCACCACCATCTGGGTGCCGAAGACGCCGCCCTTTTCCGGCTGGCGGCAAGCGAAACCGGCCTGCCAGACGAGCGCGGCATCGCCGCTCGCCTCCACCCATCCGGTCGCCTCGATCGAGACGCCGCCGTAGCGGGTCATGAAATCGGTCTGGACGACGCGCCGGCCTTCCACATGCACGTCGAGGATCTGCGCGCCAAGCACGACCTCGATACCGGCTTCGAGAATGCTCTGTTCCATCCAGCGGCCGAGGACGACCTCGTCGTAATAAACGACCGTCGTGTTCGGCCCGTGGCGGTAATAGATCGACCGATCCTGGCTTTCGAGATGGGCGAGCAGCTTGTCGGCGACGCCGTAGGTGAACTGGTAGCCATGCGTGCCGTTCGAAAACAGGCCGCAGAAGGTAGCGATGATCGAGTTGACCGCCTGCCCGCCAAGCGCCGCCTGGCCATCGACGATCACCACCTTGCGGCCGAGCCGGGCTGCCTCGAGCGCGGCGGAAATCCCGGCGATGCCGGCGCCGACGACGCAGATATCTGCCTTGAGCTTGCGGAACGGCGCCGACTTTTCGCGCCGGACGATCCGCGTCTCCCTGCTCAGCGTTTCCGCCATCAAAGCCTCCCATAACAATGCCGCGCCCTCCCGGCGCTTCGGCAATGATCGTAACCCAAGCCGCATCGCCTTGAACCCGGCAAGTGATGCGATCAGCTTTCTTGTTTTGAGAAAGATAACGGCCGGGAATCTCGGTGGCATGGCGTCAAACAGAACGGTCGGCACGGGCGAGGAAGCTGCCGACGCTTTCGGGGACGTTCTCAGAACGCCGGAATGACCTGATCCGGCACCCCTTCGGCGAACCGTTTCTGCACGTAGGATACGAACTCCGACACCACGACCTTGTTCATCTTGATCCTGGGCACGGAGGCCTTCACCCAGAGCGGCTCGACCGGGAATTCCGGCATGACCTCCTGGAGCAGGCCGCTATCGAGATCCGATTGCGCGAGGAACCTCGGCAGGATCGCCAGGCCCAGCCCCTGACGGGCGGCGGCGAGCAGGACGCGGCTGTCATTGGCGGTGAAATTCGAGGTGATTTCGACGTTGAGCGTGCTCGTCTCCATCTGAAAGGTCCAGGTCGTGCCGATCGTATGGAAGGTGATGCATGCGTGGCCGACGAGTTCGGTCGGCATCTTTGGTCGCTTTCGGCTGGCGAGATAACCGGACGAGGCACAGAGAACGCGCGGATAGGGACAAAGCGGGTGGTCGATCACATAGGCATAGGATTGCGGCAGCGCACCGATCGCCACGTCGAACCCCTCTTCCAGCGGATTGACCGAGCGGTCGATCAGCACGACCTCCATCTTTACCCGCGGATTGGCCGCCTGGAATGCGGCGCAGATATCCCCGAAGAACATCGAGGTGAGCGTCGTCGGCGCCTTGATGCGCAACGATCCGGTCAGCCCGAGTTCATGGGTATTGGGCGTCGCCAGCGTCTCCTCGATCTCGCCGACCAGAAGCTGCAGGCGCGGCCTCAGCCGCTCGCCGTCGAGCGTCAGTGCCAGCCGCCTGGTGGTACGCACGAAAAGCTGGGTGTTCAGATGCTCTTCGAGCCGCTTGACGCGCTTGGTGATGACCGAGGTCGCGACGCCCAAGTCACGGCCGGCGGCGGAAAAACTGCCGGCGCGGGCGGTTGCCAGGAATGCGCCGATGTCGAGAAGTATATTCACTGTCTTTCTCGTTTCGAGAAAAAATCCTGACCGGCATCACGCACATATTTTCGGCGGTTTCGCAACTCCCGCCGCATGGCGCGCAAGCGGTCGGCTCAGCCGCAGCGGGCGCTATGGAATGCGAACTGCGCGGAAAGGCTTTCCACCGCCCTCGTCTCGGACATGCGCAGCGCCATCCAGGCCGAAACCGCCGTCCAGGCGGCCCGCATGTAGCTGTCGGCGCGGTAGAGGGCCGCATCCGGATCGGACTGCATGGCGCTCATCCTGTCGCTCAACAGCTCGAACCCGTCGAGGATGGCGAGGACGGTATCCGACGCCTGCGGGTGCTCGGCGGAATAGGCGTCGATCTCGTCGCGGGCCTTCTGCAGGAAAAGCGCGAGCCCCCTGCCCTCGTCGCGCCAGAGGCGACGGGTCAGGAAATCCAGAGCCTGCATGCCCGTCGTGCCTTCATAGATGGTCATGATGCGGGCATCGCGCAGATATTGTTCGAGCGGCCAGTCGCGGGTGTAGCCGACGCCGCCCAGCACCTGGATCGCCGCATTCGCCGTCTCGAAGCCCGCCGCCGCGCCAAAATTCTTGATCAGCGGCAGCATCCAGCCGGTGAAATCCTCCAGCCCCGATTCCGGCTCCAGCCGGGCGATATCCATGGTCGTGGCAAGTTCGAGAATGGCGGCGCGCAAGATTTCGGTGGAGCTGCGCATTTCATATAGCTGGCGCTGCACATCCGGATGGCTGGATATCGGCACCGGCGGCTGGTCCGGCCGGCCGCCCTGGCGGCGTTCCCTGGCATAGTCCTCTGCGACATCGGTGGCAGCGGAGGCGATGCCCAGTCCCTGGCAGCCGGTGAGCAGCCGCATCAGCTCGATCATGGTGAAAAGCTGCGGCAGTCCGCGACCCTCGCGGCCGAGCAGGGTGCCTTTGGCATTCTCGAACCGCATGGCGCAGGTCGGCGAGCCGTGCAGGCCCATCTTTTCCTCGATCCGGTCGACCGATACGCCGTTCGGCCGGCCATCGACGAGGTTCGACACCAGGAACAGGCTGATGCCCCGCGTGCCCGGCTCACCATTGGTGCGGGCAAGCAGGCAATGGCCGATGCGATCGGCCATGTCGTGGTCGCCGAAGGAGATCCAGATCTTCTGGCCGGTGACCAGCCATTCGCCATCGCGCAACTCGGCTTTGGTGCGCAGCCGGCCGACATCGGACCCCGCTTCGGGTTCGGAAATGCAGATCGTCGCCGCCCATTCGCCGGTGGCGAGCTTCGGTACCCATTCGTTTGCGGTCGCCTCGTCGGCCGCTTCGGCCAGAAGATGGGCTGCCGCACGGGTCGAACCCGCCGCCATCATCAGCGCCACGCAGCCCCGCTCGAACAACGGCGAGCAGGCGGCATGCAGCGTGAGCGGAACAGACTGTCCGCCAAATTTTTCGGGGACGTCCATGCCGAGCCAGCCGGCCTGCGCATACTGCCGGAACGCATCGGCAAACCCGTCCGGCGTCTTGACCCGACCGCCGACGACCTGCGCGCCGATCCGGTCGCCCAGGGCATTCAGCGGCGCGAGCACGCCCTCGGCAAAGCTCGCGGCCTCGTCGAGGATCGCCGCGAGGGTCTCGTCGTCGCAATCCTCCCGAAGTTCCTTGAGCCGATGCCAGCCCGGCGTCAGGGCGAGAAGTTCCAGTGTCCGGTCTGCCTGATCCGCAAACGACATGATCGTCACCGCGGCTGCATGCGCAGCGCGCCGTCGAGCCGGATCACCTCGCCATTGATATATTGGTTCTCGATCACGAACCGCACCGCATCGGCAAACTCACCCGGATCGCCCAGCCGCGAAGGATAAGGAATGGCGGCAGCCAGACTGTCCTGTGCTTCCTGCGGCAGCTCGTACAGCAGCGGCGTCAGGAAGATGCCGGGAGCAACCGTGTTGACGCGGATGCCGAAGCGGGAAAACTCGCGCGCCGCCGGCAAAGCCAGCGAAACGATGCCGCCCTTGGAGGCCGCATAGGCTGCCTGGCCGACCTGTCCCTCGAATGCCGCGACCGACGCCGTGTTGACGATCACCCCGCGTGCCTTGTCGTCCCGCTCGGGCAGGCCCGTCATGCGCTCGGCGGCAAGCCGCAGCATGTTGAACGTACCGATCAGGTTGACGCGGATCACCCGCTCGAAATCGGCAAGCGGCATCGGCCCGTTCTTGCCGACAATGCGCCCCGCCGTGCCGATGCCGGCGCAGTTGACCAGGATGCGCAAGCCGTCACCGGCCTTGGCGGCAACGTCGAGCGCTCTTGCCGCATCATCCTCGCTGGTCACGTCGCCCGAAAGCGCCACGCCGCCGATCTCGCCAGCAACCTTTTCAGCCGCCGCCTGGTTGCGGTCGAAGACATGCACCACGGCGCCGAGCTTCGCGAGCAGCCGCGCCGTCGCTTCGCCCAGCCCCGATCCGCCGCCGGTGACGACAGCGCTGGTTCCGTCGATCCTCATGCCGCCCGCTCCTTGCTAACCTTGATCACGCCTGGCGCATCCGCATACAGTTCCTCGACGAGATCGCCGCGATGCGCGAGCACGGCGCGCTGGTTGATCGACCCCTTGTCGGTCACTTCGCCCTTTTCGAAGCGCAGCGGCTGGGTCATCAGCATGATGCGCATCACCCGCGTCGCCGAACCGCTCGACTGGCGCTGGTGATCCTTCAGCCGCTCGGCAATCGCGGCCCTCACCATCGGATGGGCAACCACCGCCTCGTCGGAAAGATCGGTTTCACCGCCGATCAGTTCGCGCAGGGCCGGCATGAAGGGAACCGCAAGCGCTCCGAGCTCGGCCCGGTTCTCGCCGGTGATGACCGCATCGCGGATCAGCCCGCCGAACTGGTTGACGAGCTGGGCGCGCAGCACGCCGACGGCCACCCAGGTGCCGGTCTGCAGCTTGAAGTTTTCCGCCGTGCGTCCGTCGAAATAAAAACCCTGGCGCGGATCGCCGGGGACGGCAAATTTCACCGCATCGCCGATCCGGTAGAAACCTTCCTCGTCGAAGGCCTCCCTGGTCAGCTTCTCGTTGCGCCAGTAGCCCGGGGTTACGTTCGGGCCCTTGAGGCGCAGTTCATACTTGTCGTCGATCGGTACCAGCTTCATGGTGACGCCCTGGCCGGGAACACCGATATTGCCGGGCTTTTCCTGCGGGTCGGTGCAGAAGATCGCAAACGGCGCGGTCTCCGTGGAGCCGATGCCGGTGCCGAGCGGCACCTGTTCGCCGATCGTCATTTCGGAAAGCTCGATCAGCGCGTCCCAGGTATGCTGCGCCATGCCGGCGCCGGCATACATCAGCAGTTTCAGGTCCTTGAAGAAGGTTTTTCGAAGCCCCTCGTCCTCGCGCATCGCCTGGATCAGCATCTCGTAACCGGCCGGCACGTTGAAATACCAGGTCGGAGAGATTTCCTTGAGGTTGGCGATCGTCTGGGCCATCAGCGCCGGGCTCGGCTTGCCGCGGTCGATGTAATAGGTGCCGCCGTTATAGATGGCGATGTTGAACACCTTGTTGCCGCTGGCGGTGTGGTTCCAGGGCGCCCAGTCGACCAGAACCGGTGGCTCGTCGCGAAAATAGGAATAGCAGTCGGTCACCATTTCCTGGTTGGAGCAGAGCATGCGCTGGGTCTGGATGACCGCCTTGGGCGAGCCGGTCGTGCCCGAGGTGAACAGGAATTTCGCCACCGTATCCGGCCCGACCGCGTCGAAGGCCCGGTCCACGGCTTCGGTCGGCTCGGTCTTGAGAATATCGTCGAGCAGATGGGTATTGGGCCGGTCTTCGGGCAGGTTTCGCATTCCGGCAAAGGGAATGTCCGCGCCGAACGCCGTATCGACCGCCTTGCGGAAAGCGCCGGCGTCGTCGGCGAAGATCAGGCCGGGGGTGATCTGCTTTGCGATGTCGTAGAGCTTCGAAAAGTCTGAGGAGATGGTCGCATAGGCCGGCGCGATCGCTGCGGAGGGGATGCCCACATGCTGGGCGCCGAGCGCCATCAGCGCATGTTCGACGGAGTTTTCCGAAAGGATGACCAGCGGGTTTTCGGCCGAAAGCTTCATGTCCAGCAGGAACTGGCCGATGCGCCGCACCTGATCGAGCGCTTCGGCAAAACTCACCCGGCGCCACTCGGCAGCGCCCTCGCGATCGGCCATCCAGGTACGATCGGGCGCGGTTTTCGCCCAATGGACTAGCCGCTCGTTGAGCTTTTCCGGATAGGGACCCAGCGGATCCTCACGCCAGACCACGAATTCGCCGTTCGGCCGCTCTTCCCAGCCGACCACGGGCGACCACAGCTTTACGTCACGCACAGGTTTGGCGCTCATGACTTCTCCTCCCAGACGTCAATGCTCCCTCTCGGGCTCCCAAAATTTGTTTACAAAGAAACAATCTCCATGTAAACGATCAAAAACTGATGACGGGCTATGGGAGTGTCCGTTGCTGGAGGAGAATGCATAAAATGGCCGATCAGACGGCAACCAGCTTCGTAACCTATGAGCTCAAGGGCAACATTGCCCATATAGGTCTCAACCGACCGGAAAAGCGTAACGCGATCAGCGACCGCTTTGTCGAGACGATCGCGGAAAACATCGCGCGTGCCGAAAGCGAGGCGAAGGCCGTCGTGCTCTTCGGACATGGCGATCATTTCTGCGCGGGGCTTGACCTTGCCGAACACGTCAAGAAAACGCCGATCCAGGGCGTACACGGTTCGCGCCGGTGGCACGCGGTATTTGCCGGCATCGAGCACGGCACGATCCCGTGGATCTCCGCCCTGCATGGCGCAGTTGTCGGCGGCGGCCTGGAACTGGCGTCTTCCACCCATATCCGCGTGGCCGACAAATCCGCCTTCTTCGCGCTGCCGGAAGGCCAGCGCGGCATTTTCGTCGGCGGCGGCGGTTCGGTGCGCGCCGCGCGGCTGATGGGCGTCGCCCGCATGACCGACATGATGCTGACCGGACGGATCGCCTCGGCTGAAGAGGCCGAGCGCTGGAACCTTGCGCAATACGTCGTCGAAAAGGGCATGGCCCGGCAGAAGGCGCACGAACTTGCCGAGGCGGCCGCGAGCAATGCGGAAATCTCCAATTACGCGGTCATCAACGCACTGCCGCGCATTCAGGACATGGCGAAGGAAGACGGGCTTTTCGTCGAGTCCTTCATCGCCTCGTTTACCGCCACCAGCCCGGAAGCAGAGGAGCGTCTGCGCGCGTTCCTCGAAAAACGCGCCGCAAGGCTGAAGGCGCCGGGTTCGGCATAAGGGGACCGCTCGATGGACATGCCGATCCGCACGGCAGATGAGGTCGATCTCGACCGGCTCAATTCGGCGCTCGGCTTCCTGATGCGGCTGGCGCAGCTCAAGATCTACGAGCGGTTTTTCGAAGAGGTCGGCGAGCACAACCTGAAGCCCGGAGAATTCTCCGTGCTTTGGGTCATCCTGCACAATCCCGGCATCCGCCAGAGCGTGCTCGGCCAAAGGCTGATGATCAAGCGCGCCCATATGACCAAGCTCATCCGGGCGCTGGAGGACCAGAACCTCGTTTCCAGACGAATCCCGGATGGAGACCGCCGGGCCGTGGAGATCACACTGACCCCGGAAGCAGTCACCAGGGTCGAGCAGGCGAGCCAGTGGTTCTTTACCTATGAAGCTTCGGTCGGCGCCAATCTTACCGCCGACGAGCGCCGGCAACTGACGGCCCTCCTGCAGAAATTCGTGGGCCTGGACTAAATTTAAGGATCGGGAGGAGCTGACCTTGAACATCGACGAGCTGATCGCCATCGACATCCACACCCATGCGGAAGAGCCCTGCTGCAGCCCGCGTGACGATGGCTATGATGAATTCCAGGCCGGCATGGCCAAATATTTCAAGAACCCGGCCGGCCACAAGGGCATGCTGCCGACGGTCAACGAAACCGCCGTCTACTACCGCGAACGCAAGATCGGCTGCGTGATCTTCCCGGTCGATGCGGAGCGCGAGACCGGTTTCCGGCGCTACAACAACGAAGAAGTGGCGATGATCGCCGCCGAGAACAGCGACATCATGATCCCGTTCGCCTCGATCGACCCCGCCAAGGGCAAGATGGGCGCCCGCGAGGCGCGCCGGCTGGTGCGGGAATTCGGCGTCAAGGGCTTCAAATTCCACCCGACCATGCAGGCCTTTTATCCGAACGACCGGATGGCCTATCCGCTCTACGAGGCGATTGCCGAAGAAGGCGCGATCACGCTGTTCCATACCGGCCAGACGGGCGTCGGCGCCGGCATGCGCGGCGGCATGAACATGCGGCTGAAATACTCCAATCCGATCTATCTGGACGACGTGGCGGCTGACTTCCCCGACATGCCGATCATCCTCGCGCATCCCTCCTTCCCCTGGCAGGAAGAGGCGCTGTCGGTCGCCACCCACAAGCCGAACGTCTATATCGACATGTCCGGCTGGTCGCCAAAGTACTTCCCGCAGATCCTGGTGCAGTACGCCAACTCGATCCTGAAGCATAAAATGCTGTTCGGCTCGGACTGGCCGGCGATCACGCCCGACCGCTGGATGGCGGACTTTGCGGCGATCTCAATCAAGGACGAAGTACGGCCGCTGATCCTCAAGGAAAACGCCCGCAAGCTTTTGAAGCTTTAAACCCCTTCGTCATGCTCGGACCTGTCCCGAGCATCCGCAAACGTTCAATTCATGGGCGTGGATAGATCCTCGGCACAGGCCGAGGGTGACGGTGGGTATGCCTTGGGCGCTTGTAACTCAAGCAGGGACGAAGCTCTTCCGCACCACCAGTTCAGGGATCACCCGTTCGTAACCCGGCGACGCGTCCGGGTTTTCCAGCCGCCGCTCCAGAAGCTCGACCGCCCGCAGCGCCATGGTGATCGGGTCCTGGCGGAAGGTGGTAAGGCCGTAGCTCAGCCAGGCCGCTTCCGGCACGTCGTCGAAGCCGATTACCGCCACGTCTTGCGGAATGCTAAGCTTCGCCTCGATGCGGATGAAATCCATGACGCCAAAGGCGATCTGGTCGTTGGCGCAGAAGACGGCGTCGGGGTGTTCGCTGCCAGCAAACAGTTCGCGCGCGGCCGCAATGCCGCTGTCATAGTCGGAATCCGGCCCGCCGGCAGACCGGACTTCGGCGCCGAGCGACCGCGCAGCCGACAGGAAAGCGGTTTCACGCTCGGCGATGCTCGGCGTTCCCGATTGCGAACCGACCACGGCCAGACGGCGCCGGCCGGCATCGAAAAAGGCATTGGCGGCATTGCGCGAGGCCTCGGAATTGCCGGCGCGGACGTGATCGGCATCCGGTTCCGAACGGCCGATCACCACCAGCGGCTGGCCGTTGCGCTGCGCAAGCTCGAAGAAGCTTGCCGGCGGTGAACCGGACAGGATGATCGTCGCTTCGGCGCGGTGACCGATCAGCATCTTCTGGGCGGCCAGCAATTCCTCTTCCGCCTGCCCGGTATTGATGAGGATCGGGATGCTGCCGCGCTGGATGAGCGCTTTCGCAAGCGCCGCCGTCAGGTGGGCGCGAAAGCCGAGTTCCGGCTTGGTCGCAACGATGCCGACCAGCCGGCTCTGGTTGGCGAGCACGCCGCGGGCGAGGTCGTTGACGTGATAACCGAGTTCTTCCGCCGCCCGCAGCACCTTTTCGCGCGTCGCCGGCGCAACGCTTGCGCCCGGCGTGAACGTGCGGGAGACAGCCGAGCGGGAGACGCCGGCGAGCCGGGCGACCTGTTCGGCGCTGACGAAGCGCATCCGTTTTTCGTCCTTCATGCTCTCCTCAATGTCCCACGCGCGAAAGGACGTCCGCCTTCAGGAATCGCTCCACGATCAACATGAACACCAAGGAGGGAACGAGCAGCAAGAGGGCAGTGATGGATGCGATCTGATAATTACCGCCGGCAGCGGTCGTATAGAGCAGCAGCGGCAGCATGTTGACATCAGGCGCGCCGACGAAATAGCTGCCGGTGAATTCGTCGAGCGATTCCAGGAAGACGAAGATGGCGCTCGCCATCAGCCCGGGAGCTGCGAGCGGCAGCGTCACGTCGAGGAAGGCCCGGAAGGCGCCGGCACCGAGATTGCGCGCCGCCTGTTCGAGCTCCGCGTCGATGGCCGAAAAGGCGGCCGTCGCGATCCACACCGCATAGACCAGCCCGTGCGAGACGTGAACCAGCACGACGCCCGCAATGGTGCCGTTGAGCCTGATCTCGTAAAAGATACGAGCGATGTTGACGTAGACCGTCAGGTTCGGAAAGGCCTGCGGAATGAGGAAGGCGAGCAGGATGAGGCCGCGCAGCGGCAGTTTCAACCGCGCCAGCGCATAACCGGCCGGGATCGCCAGGGCCAACGAGGCGACCACCGTCAGGAGCGCGACGATCAGCGAATTGGTGAGCGACTGCATCGCTCCACCGCGGGGAGCGAACACTTTTGCCCAGGAACTGAAACCGTATTCCAGCGGCAGGCTGTAGGGGAAATACCACTTCTCCGCCACCGTCCAGAGCAGGAGGTTGAAGAGCGGCCCGAAGATGAAGAAGGCCATCAGCCCGAAGACGATGCCGCGCGGCACCCACCAGAGGGCTGCAAGCGGGTTGGAGCGGGCGGAATTGGGGGCGGCGATCATGCGCGCTCCTTGAGGCTGGCGCGGAGATAGATCCATGCGACGGAGGAGGCGAGCACGAGCGAGATCAGGCCGAGCGCATTGGCGACGCCGTAATCCCCGTAGGAATTGACCCGGAAGGCGATGTCGGCGGTCAGCATGGTCGGCGACTGGGCGTTGATCATCAGCGGCACGGAGAGAACCGACATCATGGTGACGAAGGAGAGGATCAGGCCGACCGTCAGCGTCATCGCCACCTGCGGCACGACGATCTCGACGAGAAGCCGCAGCCGCGAGGCGCCGAGATTGCGGGCCGCCTCGATCGTGTCGCGGTTGATCGAGGCCATGGCGCCGGCGACCAGCAGCGCCACGAACGGCGTCTGCTTCCAGACGAAGGCGATGACGATGCCGCGCCAGTCGAGGAAACTCACCGCATCGAGCGGCGTCAGCAGGCCAAGGTTGATGAAAGTGTTGTTCATCATGCCGTTCTTGGCAAGGAACGTGCGCAGGATCTGGCCGACAACGATGAAGGGAATGAACATCGGCCAGCGATAGAGCCAGCGCAGGATGGCCACCGCGACCGGATGTTCGCCGAGCGTCAGGTAGCCGCCGATCGCAACCGAAGCGATGCCGATCAGCACCGTCGACAGGCTGACGATCACTACGGTGAAGATGATGTCCTTTGTATAGAGGTCGAAGGTCTTGGTGAAATTGCCCCAGCCGAAAGCCCCCTCCACCTGGAAGGCGCCGACCGCCGACATGATGAGCGGCAGGATGAAGAGGAAGGCGATCACCGCAAGTGCCGGCAGCACGAGAAGAAGGCCGAGAAGGCGTCTGGACATGGTTCAGGCTCGATGAGGTGTCGTGAGCGGCCGTCTCTTTCGTGACGGCCAATGCGGATGGAATTGCCCCTCACCCTAACCCTCTCCCCGTTCCGACGGGGAGAGGGGACCTGCCTCGCCCGATGCTTGAGAGAGACGGAGACATTGCAGCCTTGCATCCTTCTCCCCGCGAGCGGGGAGAAGGTGGCGGCAGCCGGATGAGGGGCATTTCCTATGCGATCACAACCTCCGAAGAGGCAATACTGTGTTTACTTCACGGACTTTTCGTAGGCTTCGAGGATCGCGGTGTTGTAGGGCGCGATCGGGAAGGGCTTGCCCTTGGCGGCAAGATCAGCCGGGGAGATGTCGACGAACAGCTTGTTCCAGGTCGCGTCGTCGAGTTCTCGTCTGACGTTGTCAGCGTCGATGCCCGGATACCAGTTGAAGCGCTTGACGATGCCTTCGGCCTGGACCTTCGGGCTGGTGGCGAGAGCGATGAACTTCTCGGCCAGGGCCTTGTGGGTGGCCTTTTCCGGCATGACGTAGTGCATCGGCTGGCCCGGCATGCCCGGAGCCGGCAGGACGAGCTTCATGGTCGGCGGCAGCTGGCCGCTGGCCTGCCAGGAGTAGAACATGTCGACCCAGACCGGACCCATGGCGATTTCGCCGCGCGACAGGAGGTCGAGCGTGCCGGCATTGCCGGGCGTCAGGGTGGCGTTGGTGGTGAAGTCGGCGAGGCTCTTGAAAGCCGCATCCCACTTCTTGGTTTCTTCTTCCTTGAACGGGCCGTTCATCAGGGTGTTGGCATCGCCGCCGCCGAAGGCATAGATCCAGCCCATGACGAACGAGACGCCGGAAGCGCCGCCCTTGATGCCGTTGTAACCGAACTGCTTCGGATGAGCCTTGGCCCAGTCTGCGAGCTCGGCATAGGATTTCGGCGGGTTCGGAACGAGCGCCGGGTTGTAGGCGATCGCGGTCTGGCTGTTGAACATCGGCATGACGTAGCCGTCGACATTCGAGCCGAGCGCCATCTTGGCGTTGGCGCGGGTGACCAGCTTGCCGGTGTCGATATCGCCGCGGTACTTGTCGAGGTAGTTCTTGGTGACCATCGGGCCGACGAACTTCTCATGCACGACGGCGACGTCGACATCCCATTTTTCAGCCTTTGCCGCGGCCTGAGCGTCGAAGCGCTCGAGGATCTTCTGCGAGCCGGCGTCGCCGGGGCCGGTGCCGACGGCGCGAACCGTGTTGCCCGGATAGGTCTTTTCGAAAAGCGGGCCGAGATACTGGTTGATGTAATCGACCATGTTCTGGTCGCCGGCGGTCGCAACCGTCAGCTCTTCGGCATGAACCGGCAGGGCTGCGAAAGCGACGGCGAAGGCTGCATAGGACATCTTCTTCATGGGTGCTTCTCCGTGGGTTGAAAAGGCAGAGGTATCGAAAGATCAGGCGTGGACTTTCCCGGACGCGGCCCGGGAAATGGGTGAGACCGAAGCAGCCTCCGGCGAATTGAACAGGAACAGCGCCTCGGCCGGCACGAACACGCAGACGCTGGCGCCCGGCGCGAAAGCCCGGTCCGCATCGGCCATGATTTCGTTCTCACCGAGCCGCACCACGTGGCGCCAATGGCCGCCGGGATAACTGACGGCAGCGACCTCGCCCCGGAAGGTGATGCCCGGGCCGGTCACAGCGAGTTCGTCGGCGGCAAACAGGCGGGCGGCCTCGGGACGGAAGCGGGCCTCGACCCGGCCGGCAGCCAGCGGACGGCCGGCAATCGGCACATTGCCGGCGGCATTGGCGAGGCCGGCAGCGATCATGAATTGATCGCCCTGCGGCATGCCATTCAGGAAAACCACATTCTCGGCGCCCATGAAGGCGGCGACAAAGGCCGAGGCGGGACGGTTATAGACATCTTCCGGCGTGCCCTGCTGGGCGATCCGGCCGGCATTGAGGATGACGATCCGGTCGGCCATGACCATGGCCTCCTCGCGGTCGTGGGTGACGTGGATCGCGGTGATGCCGAGGCGCTTCTGCAGCGCCCGCAGCTCGTGGCGCACGGTCAGGCGGATGCGGGCATCGAGGTTCGACAGCGGCTCGTCGAGCAGCAGGATTTCCGGATCGATGGCGAGCGCCCGGCCGAGCGCGACGCGCTGGCGCTGGCCGCCCGACAGGGCCTGGGGCTTGCGCGCCTCCAGCCCGTCGAGGCCGAGCAGCGACTGCATGGCGGCGACGCGTGCCGCGATCTCTGCGCGTGGAATACCCTTCAGCTTCAGGCCGTAACCGATGTTCTGCGCCACCGTCATATGCGGCCAGAGCGCGTAGGATTGGAAAACCAGCGCCATGCCGCGCTTGTCCGGCGGCAGATGGGTCACGTCGCGATGGCGCACCTTCACCTCACCGGCAGAAGGACCGATGAAACCGGCAATCAGGCGCAGAAGCGTGGTCTTGCCGCAGCCGGAGGAACCGAGCAGCGCCACGAACTCACCCTTGGCGATCGACAGGTCGATATCGGTCAGAACCTGCGTGGCGCCATAACGGCTGGCGACCCCGCGCAATTCCAGAAAACCGTCCCGTTCCATCGAACCCCCTTTTGCACAGCCGTGCAACATTGCTGGGGGTTTCTTAGGGCCGGAATTTTACAGGCGGATGACACCGGCGATTTTTTATCGAGGAACCGACGGAGCGTTTCGTTCAGGCTTCGACCGTGAGCGGGGCTTCCAGGCGGGCAAGCGCTTCCGCAAGTTCTACGGCGCCGGTGGCCACGAAAACGGCGCCTGCCTCACCAAGGGTTTTCACCCGGCCGGGCCGCGGGTCTGCGGGATCGACAAAGCCGATCGCGGTCATGCCCGCCGCCCGCGCCCCGGTGATCCCGTGGGCGCTGTCGTCGATCACCACGCAACGGGCCGGATCGACAGCGAGCGTTTCGGCGCAGAGATGGAAGAGGTCCGGGGCCGGTTTCGGCCGCACCACCATGTCGGCGCTGAAGATCGAAGGCGCGAAGACATTCCAGAGAGGCAGCAGGCCGAGGCTTTTCGACAGCCGGTCCGTCGAGCTGTTGGAGGCGACGCATTTGCGGTGCGGCAGCGACCGGACAAGGCTTTCGATGCCGGGCATCGGTTCCAGCGAGCGGGCGAATTCCGGATAGATATCGAGATGCCATGCCTCGAAGACCGCATCCAGATCGGCGATGCCCAGTTCTTCGGTGCAGATGCGGCGGATGGCGCCTGCCGAGTTGCCGGTGAAGCGAACCAGCACTTCTTCGGCGGTGATCGTTGCGCCGGCATTCTGCAGAGCCTTGGCAAGCGTGCGGCTGGCGATCGGCTCGCTGTTGATCAGGACGCCGTCACAATCGAAAATCAGGAGATCTATCTGCATGAAAATCCAACTCGGGTGATGCGTCAGAGCCGATTGACGCCGGCCAAACCGTCGGCGACGGCAAAGCTCTGGAAAACGGCAGCGGGGGAGTTCCGCTGTTTACGGTCGGCGATGCCGATGAAATCCACCTCGGCCGACCGATCGCTCAAGCGCATGATCGCATAACCATGCTTGTCCGAGGCAAACTTGAGATGCGGGTTTTCGGCAAGCGCCGTCGCAAGGCTCGCGGCCGACGGAGCGTCGGAGGTAATCGAGCCGCAGACGAATTCGCTGGCGATGGCTTGCGCCTTCTCGTCGGCGAAGTCGCGCTTCACGTCGGCGGCGTAGAAGGCATGCAGGTCGCCGCCGATGATCAGCGGGTTCTCGATCGCCGAAGTCTGTACCGCTTCCAGCAGGCGGGTGCGGGCGGCGCGATAACCATCCCAGCCGTCGAGGTTATAGCCGGTGGCCGGCCCGGCCTTGGTGTCGCGCTCGGCAAGCAGCGTCTGCTGGGCGATGATGTTCCACTTTGCCCGGCTGGCACCCAGCGTATTGCCGAGCCATTGTTCCTGCGCGGGGCCAAGCATGGTCCGTTCCGGTCGATCGTCGCCGGCAGAGCCTTCGAGTTCGGGCGAGCGGTATTGCCGCGTGTCGAGCAGCGTCACGCCGGCCAGATTGCCGAAACGGTAGTGATCGTAGATGCGCAAAGCATCAAAGCCGGCGGCGAGGCTTGGGCGGACGGGCATGTGCTCGAACCAGGCCTGATAAGCGGCGCGGCGGCGGGCGAGGAATTCGGCCGGGTTCGGTGCATCCGGCGCCCGGTCATTGGCGTAGTTGTTGGTGACCTCGTGGTCGTCCCAGACCGCGAGCCAGGGAAACGCGGCGTGCGCCGCCTGCAATTGCGGGTCGGACTTGTAGAGCGCATAGCGGTCGCGGAACTCGTAGAGCATGGACGGTATGCCGGCCTCGTGCTTGCGCACCAGCTGCGCGCCGTAACTGCGCTCGTAGATGTAATCGCCGAGATGGATCACCAGATCGAGGTCGCGGCCTGCCATGTCCGCATAGGCGCTATAGAAACCCTGTTCGTATTGCTGGCAGGAGGCGAAGGCGAGGCGAAGCGAATCGACGTTATCCGCCGGCGCGGTGCGGGAGCGGCCGACCGGACTTTCCGCATTGCCGGAGCGGAATCGGTAGAAATACCAGCGGCCGGGTAATAGGCCCGTCACCTCGACATGCACCGAATGGGCGAATTCCGGCACGGCGCGGAAAAGGCCGGACTGGACTGGCTTGGAAAAGGCCTCGTCCTCGGCGAGCATCCATTCCACATCGATCGGATGAAGGATGGGTTTCGGCGCCGGGGCGAAGGGATCGGCGGAGGCGGCAGCGGATGTGTCCTCCAGGATCAGCCTCGTCCAGAGCACGAGGCTGTCGGCCCTCGGCGCGCCGGAGGCGACGCCGAGAGCGAAGGGATCGGTCTTGAAGTTTTCCGCACGCGCAGAACCCAATGGGCGCCAGACCGCAGCCGCCGCCAGTCCGCCCGCCAGAAAACCTCGTCGATCAATGAGCGGCATCGAACAGTCCTTCGCGTGCCTTGACGGCGAGGTCCGGCCGGTCGGTGGTGATCTGGCGCACCGGCCGCTTCAGCCAGAAGGACAGGTCCTCCAGCTCGTTCGGCACCCAGACGCCGAGCTTTTCGGCCGGGACGAGCGCGGAGAGCAGTTCCCATTCCTCCAGCAGCAGCGCCTTTTCGATCGCCAGCACGTCGGAGACCTGCAGCATGGCTTCGACCGACTGGCGCAGGCCGAGCGGCTGGACGGATCTGTGGTTGAGCGACGACAGCCGGCGGATATGCGGCGCGACTTCACCGATGGTCTTGAGGACGTCGCTGCTGAAGCTGGTCAGGAACGAATTGTCGGCGACGCCGAAACGATCGATCATGGCCGCGGCCTTGGCTTCCAGGCCCTCATAAGGCTTGCCGTCGGCATCGGCCTTCAGCTCGACATGCATTTCGAGGCCGGTCGGCGCATAGATTTCGAGCACGTCCTCGAGGGTCGGGATATGTTCGTCGGTGCCCTTGAGGATGACAGAACGGTATTCGCCGGCGGCAAGCTCGCTGACCCGGCCGGAGCGCTCGGTAGTGCGGTCCAGCGTCGCGTCATGAATGACGAGGAGTTCGCCGGTGGCGCTCAGATGCACGTCGAACTCGACCGATTCGACGGAGAGATCGAGCAGGTTGCGAAAGCCGGTGAGGCTGTTTTCGGCCCAGAGATTGCGGGCGCCGCGATGGCCGACGATGATGGGACTGGTCATTGGAAATACCTCTTGTCTATTTGCTGGAATCCACCAGACCCTTGGTGAACCAGCGTTGCATCAGAAGGATGACGAGGGCCGGCGGCGCCATCACAAAAAAGGAAGCGGCCATGGCGATGTTCCACGCCGGCTGGGCGTCGGCGACCGGGATCAGGTCCTTCAGCCCGATCATCGCCGTCGCCATCGCCTTCTCGGTGGTGAAGAGAAGCGGCCAGAGATACTGGTTCCAGCCGTAGAGGAAGAGGATGATCGACAGCGCCGCGATATTGGCGCGCGACAAAGGCAGGAGCACGTCCCAGAAGAATTTCAGCGGACCGGCGCCGTCGAGCTTGGCGGCCTCGCAGAGCTCGTCCGGCACGGTCAGGAAGAACTGACGGAACAGGAAGGTCGCGGAGGCGGAGGCTATCAGCGGCAGGATGAGGCCGCCATAGCTGTTGATCATGTTCCATTGCAGCGCCGCGTCGAGCCGGTAACCGGTCCTGTCGGCGATGAAGCCGGTCAGGCCGATCGCATCGAACAGCGCCCGCAGCGGCCCGCCGGCATCGGCGACGGCTTCGTAGGTCGGGATGATACGCACCTCGACCGGCAGCATCAGCGAGATGAAGATCAGCCAGAAGGCGGTCATGCGGAAGGGAAAGCGGAAATAGGTGACCGCGAAACCGGCTATCAGCGAGACCGCCAGCTTGCCGGTGACGATGCCGACCGTGACGACGAGGGAATTGACGTAGAGCCGGCTGAATTGGCCTTCGTTCCAGGCCAGCACGGTGTTCTCGACAAAGTGGCTGCCGGGAACCAGCGGGAACGGCACCTGCTGCACCTCGCCGACCGTCAGCGAACCCGCCACGAAGGCGAAGTAGAGCGGCATGCAGACGGCGGCGGCGCCGATCAGCAGAACGACGTGGCAGAAGATCGAAAGGCCGATGTGGCGCTCCACCATGATCACACCTGATAGTTGACTTTGCGCTCGACGGCGCGGAACTGCAGGAAGGTGAAGAGCACGGCGATCGCCATCAGGATCACCGACTGGGCGGCCGACGAGCCGAGATCGAGCTGGCGGAAGCCGTCCTGGTAGACCTTGTAGACCAGGGTGTTGGTACTGCCGGCCGGACCGCCGCGGGTGACCGTGTCGATGATGCCGAAGGTCTCGAACAGGCCGTAGACGAAGTTCATGACGATCAGAAAGAAGATGGTGGGCGCGGCCATGGGCAGCGTCACCGTCAGGAAGCGGCGGACCGGCCGGGCGCCGTCGATCGCGGCTGCCTCCATTACCGAAGGCGGCACCGCCAGAAAGGCCGCGACGAGAAAGATGTAGTCGTAGCAGACATGTTTCCAGATCGCCGCGACCGAAACCAGCAGCAGTGCGTCGAACGGCCGGCGGTTCGGGTCCCAGGCAAAGCCCAGTTCATGCAGCATCTGGGCGAGCGGACCGACGGTCGGATTGAAGAGGAAGGCCCAGAGCACGCCCGAGATTGCCGGCGCGATCGCGTAGGGCAGAAGGATGACGCCCTTGTAGATCGCCCTGCCGCGCATGACGTTGTCGGTGGCAAACGCCAGCAGCCCGGCGATGGCGAGCGTGGCGAGGCATTGCACGACCGTGAACCACAGGGTGAGGATGGCGCTGTCGCGATATTCCGGGCTCGAAAACAGGGTGGTGAAATTGTCCAGCCCGACGAAGATCATCGTGCCGCCGAACGGGTCCACCTGCACGAAGGCGAGCGACAGCGCCTTCCAGGTGGGGATGAAGAAGAAGAACAGCAGGATCAGCAGCTGCGGCGCGACAAGACCGGCGGCCAGCCAAGGCCGCCGGAAATGCGAGGCCTTGAGCCCCACTTCCGACGACCTGACCAGGGAGCCCAGGCTCCGCCGCAACGGAAAACGGGGGCGCGTCGCCGCGCCCTCGCGGTTGATCATGATGGCATTACTTGCCGGCATGGAGCTTCTCGTACTGGCGCAGGATTTCGTTGCCGCGCTTGACGGAGTTGTCGAGCGCTTCCTGCGGCGTTTTCTTGCCGGTCCAGACCGCCTGGATCTCCTCGATCAGGATGGCGGTCGACTGGTTGTGGTTGCCGAAGCGGAAGCCGCGGGAATTGTCTGTGGGCTCACCGCGCGACAATTGCTCGATGGCGATCTCGCGGGTCGGATGATCCTTGAAATAGCCCTCGGCCTTCATCTTCCGATAGGCGGTGTTGGTGACCGGAACGTAGCCGGTCGCCTTGCTCCACCATTCCTGGGTATCCGGCTGGGCGACGAAGTTGAGGAAGGCGGCGACACCGGCCTGAACCTCTTCCGACTTGCCCTTGACGGCCCAGAGCGAGGCGCCACCGATCGTGCCGTTCCTGACGTCGGCGCCCTCCTCATGCGGCATGACCGCAGCGCTCCACTTGAACTTGGCATCGGCCTCGACGCCGGAATGGCTGGCGGTGGAGTTGATGATCGTGGCGCAGGTGCCTGACGTGAAGAGGCTGATCGGAGCGACGCCCTGGCCGGCGATCTTCAGCACGCCGTCGTCGACCCATTTTTTCAGCCGGGCGACCTGGCCGACGACACCGGTCTTGTTGTAGACGAATTCGGTATCGAGGCCGGCATAACCGTTGGCCTTGGTGGCGAAGGGGTAGTTGTTGATCGCCGAATAGTTCTCGATCAGGCTCCACTGGAAATCGCCCGGCAGCGCCATCGAACAATCGGTGATCTTCTTTTCCTTCAGCGCATAGAGCTGCTTTTCGAGGCCCTGCCATGTGTCGGACGGCGCGTCGAAACCGGCGGCCCTGAAGGCATCGGCATTGTACCAGAGGATCGGCGTCGAGGAATTGAAGGGGAGCGCGGCCGGCTTGCCGTTGACGATGTAGAACCCGGCGACCGGTTTGATGAAGTCGTTCCAGTCGGTCTTGTAACCCTGCTTCGCCATCAGCTGGTCGACCGGGATGACCGCGCCGGAATTCAGCATGGTCATGAAACCGCGCTCGGCCGACTGAAGGATGGCCGGCTGCTGATTGACGCGGTAGGCGGCGACCATGGCCGCCATGGTCTCTTCGTAATTGCCCTTGAACGTGCCGACGACCTCGTATTTGTCCTGCGACTTGTTGAAGTCGGAGATCAGCTGCTGGACGGTATCGCCGAGCTTGCCGGAAATCGCGTACCACCATTCGATCTTGACGCGGTCGGCGGCGTGAGCGCCCGTCGCGCCCATCAGCAGCGCGCCGGCGGCGAAAAGGCCGGTTATCGATTTCACATATGTCGAAGCCATGATTCGGATCCCTCAATATTCGGGTCTTTCACACGACCCGCGCCGTTTCAGTTCTGGCCATCTCCATCTGTCTGGGTTAGCCATACACGGACGGGTTACGTTACATATGTTACGTCGATGTGACATTTGATATTTTGATGGTGAGGTTTATGGAGCAGCATGATTTGATGGTGCGGGCCGCATGGCTCTATCATGTCGAAGGCCTCACCCAGCAGCAGATCGCCGAGCGGATGAATATCACCCGGCGGCGGGTCAACGAGATTCTCTCGGAAGCGCTGGAAGCGGGCGTGGTGCGGATCAGCTTCGATTCGGTGCTGGCGGAAAGCGTCGAGCTGGAAACCAGGCTGCGCAAGCGATTCGAGCTCATGGACGCGGTGGTCGTCCCCACGCCGGCCGACGCGGCGCTGCTGCATTCGGTACTCGGGCGCGGCGCGGCCGGATTTCTCGGGAGGCTGATCCAGACGCAGAAACCGGCCTCGATCGGCGTCGGCTGGGGCTCGACGCTGCGCGAGACGATCCAGCATATCCCCTCGCTCAACGAGCCGCAGATCAAGGTGCGCTCGATGATGGGCGGGCTGACGCAGGGCTCGGAGATCAACACGTTCGAGATCGTGCGCGGCTTCGCGCAGGTGCTGAACGGCCAGTGCCGTTATTTCGTGGCGCCGATCTATGCCGAAAGTCCGGAATCCCGCGACGCGATCATTTCGCAGGCGGTGTTCCAGAGGACGTTCAAGCAGATCTGTGAGGTGGATGTCGCTTACTTGAGCGTCGGAGACGTGTCGCAGCAGTCGCTGCAGGTGCGCTACGGCCTGCCGGAAGGCATGAACGAGCAGATCCTCAGGAAGGCCGGTGCGGTGGGCGACCTGATGGGCCGTTATCTCGACGCGTCAGGCAAGGAGATCGATCATCCGCTGAACCGCCAGGTGCTGGCGCCTCAGATGGAGGATTTCCGCCGGATCGGCTGCCGCATCGTCGCCTCGGGCGGGCCGCACAAGCACAAAATCCTGCAGGCCGTGGCGCAGAGCGGGCTGATCAACGTGCTGATCACCGATGCCGACAGCGCCAAGGCGATGCTTTCGGCAAAGTAAGCACCGCCTTGGCGCCTGCCTCGGGAGGCCGACGATCGAGTTGGCGGCGTATTCACGACGAAAACGGCACCACGCCCGATAGGCCGCTCAGAGCGCCGTTTCCTCGGAATTCGTCTTGATGATGTTGATGAAGGCTTCGGCGGTCCAGGAGAGCGGCGCGCCGGGCATGGTGATGATGCCGTAATCGGCCACCTTGTCCGGCAGAAAGGGTCGCATGGCGATCGCGTCGCTGCGGAAAAACTCGGCGATCAGCGACGGCACGATGGCGATGCCGAGCCCCTGGGCGGCGCAGGCGCAGGCGGTTTCGACCGAATGGACTTCCAGGCTGCAGCGATAGGTCGGCACCATGCGACGCAGTTCGTGTTCCAGTTCGTTGCGGTTGACGCGCTGCCGGCCGAGCAGGATCAGGTCGTTGCGGGCAAGATCGTTGACGTCGATCGCCTGCTTGGCGGCCAGCGGATGGCCGGCCGGCATGACGCAGGTCGTGCCGCTGGTAAAAAGCGGCCGCGTTTCGAAGGAATGTTCCTCCGGCGGCAGGCGGACGAAGCCGAGATCGGCGACGCGGCCGCGCACCATCCGCTCGATCGCATCATAGGGGCCGCTCAAGATTTCCACCGTCACCCGCGGATGATCCGCCTTGAAGCGGGCAAGGATCGGCGGCAGCATGGTGGTCGCCAGGCTGTGCGGGAAAGCGACACGGATCAGCGCCTCTCCAAAAGCTCCTGAGCGGACGTCGCCGACCTTGATGCGCAGACGGGCGACGCTCTGGGCGACGTCGTCCACCTCGTCGACCAGCAGATGCGCTTCCGGCCGCGGGATGAGCCGGCCCTTGTCGCGCAGGAAAAGCTCGCGGCCGATTTCCTCTTCCAGCGAGGCCAGCTGGCGGCTGATCGCCGACTGTGACAGGCCGAGCTGGGCGGCCGCCGCCATGGTCGAGCCGGTGTCCATGATCGTCTTGAAGATTTCGAGCTGCTTGAAATTCATGCCGCGATCCTACGGAAGGCGGCGGCGAACACAAGCAAAGACATCGAACAGGGTTTCTACGCGCAAAACGCATAGGACAATGCATTCCACGCATAATATTGCGCATCCTCCCCGGCTCGCTATCGTTGGTCACAACAAAGAGAAAAAGGGAACGTCTTTCATGAGAATTCTCTGTCCCTGCGGGACAAAGGGTAAGCAGGAGCGCACGTCATGACGGTTTTCGTCATCCGCCGCTTCCTCCAGAGCATCGCCGTCCTCATCGTGACGGCGGTCATCGTCTTCATCGGCATCTATGCGATCGGCGATCCGGCAGAAATGCTGATCGCCCCGGATGCGAGCCCGGCGGAACGCGCCCAGGTGGTCGCCTCGCTCGGCCTAGACAAGCCGCTCTGGGAACAGTTCTTCACCTTCGCCTGGAACGCGCTTCACGGCGATCTCGGCCGTTCCTTCGTCTTCAACCGCCCGTCGATCGCGCTCATCTTCGAACGCCTGCCGGCAACGCTGGAGCTGACGCTGACCGGTCTCGTCTTTGCACTGGTTCTCGGCATTCCGCTCGGCCTTCTCTCCGGCCTGAAGCCGAACAGCGCCACCGACGAAGTGATCATGACCGGCTCGATCTTCGGTTTTTCGCTGCCGAGCTTCTGGCAGGGCATGATGCTGATCATGATCTTTTCCGTCTGGCTCGGCTGGCTGCCCTCCACGGGGCGCGGGCAGATGGGCGAGTTCCTCGGCATCCATTCGAGCCTGTTCACGCTGGACGGCCTGACGCATCTCATCCTGCCGGCGATCAACCTGTCGCTGTTCAAGCTGTCGCTGGTAATCCGCCTGACCCGCACCGGCGTGCGCGAGACCATGCCGCTCGATTTCGTGAAATTCGCACGCGCCAAGGGCATTTCAGAACGCCGCATCGTCTTCGTGCATGTGTTCAAGAACATCCTGATCCCGCTGATCACCGTGATCGGGCTGGAACTCGGCAGCATGCTCGCCTTTGCGGTCGTCACCGAGACGATCTTCGCCTGGCCGGGCATCGGCAAGCTGTTGATCGACAGCATCATGCGGCTCGACCGGCCGGTCGTGGTCGCCTACCTGCTGGTCATCGTCAGCCTGTTCATCTTCATCAATTTCGTGGTCGATGTGCTCTATTCGCTGGTCGATCCGCGGGTTCGTCTGGGAGGCGCCCAATGAGCGCGCGCGCCCTTTTCGCAGAAGATATGCTGCTCGGCCGGCTGGTTACCGGCATCGGCCGCAGCCCGAAGGCCGTCATCGCCGCCGTCGTCTGCATCATCCTGCTGTTTGCCGCGATCGTCGGCCCCTATCTGACGCCGCAGAACCCTTATGACCTCGCGGTTCTCGACATCCTCGATTCCAAGCTGCCGCCCGGCTCGCAGAGCATGGACGGCCTGAACTATTGGCTCGGCACCGACGGACAGGGCCGCGACATGTTTTCCGCGATGATCTACGGGTTGCGAACCAGCCTCGGCGTCGGCGTGTTTTCCGGCATCGTCGCACTTCTGGTCGGCACCGTGCTTGGCCTGATTGCCGCCTATTTCGGCGGACGGATTGACACGCTGATCATGCGCGTGGTCGACCTGATGCTCGGTTTTCCGACCATTCTCGTGGCGCTGATGCTGCTCGCGCTTCTCGGCCAGGGGCTGTGGAAGGTGATCTTCGCGCTGATCCTGGTGCAATGGGCGACGTTTGCCCGCGCCGTCAGGAGCGCGGCACTGGTCGAGAAGAACAAGGATTATGTCGAGGCGGCGGTAACGCTCGGGATCGGCACGCCGCGCATCCTGCTTGGCCATATCCTGCCGAACTGCCTGCCGCCGCTGATCGTCATCGGTATGCTTCAGGTGGCGAACGCGATTTCGGCCGAAGCGACGCTGTCCTTCCTCGGCATCGGCCTGCCGATCACCGAGCCGTCGCTCGGGCTGCTGATCGCCAACGGCTACCAGCTTCTGATGTCCGGCGAATACTGGATCAGCGTCTATCCGGGCGTGCTGCTGCTCGTGCTGGTGTTCTCGATCAACATCGTCGGCGATCGGCTGCGCGAAGTTCTGAATCCTCGTCTGGGCGAAAGGTGAGCGCTATGACACCCGTCCTCGAAGTCAAAAACCTTTCCACCCATTTCATGACCCGCCGCGGCGCCTTGAAGGCCGTCGACGACGTGAGCTTCACGGTCGGTCAGCGCGAGATCGTCGGCCTGGTCGGCGAATCCGGCTCCGGCAAATCGATCACCGGTTTCTCGATCCTCGGTCTCGTCGATCCGCCCGGCCGGGTGGTGAACGGCCAGATCCTGTTCAACGGC
The DNA here is from genome assembly GCA_900471605.1 of Hyphomicrobiales bacterium. Classification (GTDB taxonomy): domain Bacteria; phylum Pseudomonadota; class Alphaproteobacteria; order Rhizobiales; family Rhizobiaceae; genus Neorhizobium. The sequence goes on from UCEY01000046.1 coordinate 138,405, forward strand.
GACGACCTGTTGAAGATGTCGCCGGCCGCCATGCGGACGATCCGGGGCAAGCGCATCGCGATGATCTTCCAGGATCCGATGATGACGCTCAATCCGGTTCTTTCGGTCGGTACCCAGATGATCGAGACCGTGCAGGCGCATGACCGGGTTTCGCGCGCGGAGGCACGGCAGCGTTCCCGGGATGCGCTCGGCCTTGTCGGCATTCCCTCGCCGGAAGAGCGGCTGGATTCCTATCCGCATCAGTTTTCCGGCGGCATGCGTCAGCGCGTGGCGATCGCCATCGCGCTCTTGCACCGGCCGGACCTGATCATCGCCGACGAGCCGACGACCGCGCTCGACGTGACGATCCAGTCGCAGATCCTGTTCGAGATCAAGCGGCTCGCCGGCGAGTTCGGCATGGCGCTGATCTGGATCAGCCACGATCTCGGCGTTGTCGCCGCGCTCGCCGACCGGATCATGGTCATGTATGCGGGCCGGATCGTCGAAGCGGGCCGGGTCGATGGCGTGCTCACCGAACCGCGGCATCCCTATACGTCCGGCCTGCTCAGCGCCGTGCCCGCGGCCGTGCCGCGTGGCGAGCCGCTGCGGCCGATCCCGGGCTTCGCCCCCTCGCCGCTGTCGCGTCCTTCCGGCTGCGCCTTCCGCGACCGCTGCGCCCGCGCCACCGATATCTGCGCCACCGAACCGATGCTCGAGATCGCCGCCGGGCGCGAGTTCCGCTGTTTCCACCCCCATCTCTGGAGCGCCGCATGACGAACATGCTCGCGGAAACCATGCCGCTCGTAGAGGCCCTGAATGTCAGCCGGCGGTTTTCCCGCAAACTCGACTATGCGGAAAAGATCGCCAACCTGTTCGGAGCGGGCCTCGAGGAAAAGACCGTGCATGCGGTCGACGACGTCAATCTCGCCGTCTATCCGGGCGAGGTGGTCGGTCTCGTCGGCGAATCCGGCTGCGGGAAATCGACGCTCGGGCGCGTCATGGCGGGCATCATGGCCGCGAGCGGCGGCGAGGTGCGCTGGAAGGGCCAGCCGCTGACCTCCCTGCAGGGCGAGGACAAGCGCGCCATGCGGCTTTCCGCCCAGATGATCTTCCAGGATCCGATGTCGACGCTCAATCCGCGCAAGCGGGTGATCGACCTGATCGGCGAGGCGCCGAAGGTGCACGGCATCGTCAGCGGTGGGGAAATGCGGGACTATGTCGCCGCGTTGGCCGAGCGGGTCGGCCTCGACCCGTCCTATCTCGACCGGTATCCGCACCAGTTTTCCGGCGGCCAGAGGCAGCGTATCGGCATCGCCCGGGCGCTGGCGGTGAAGCCGAAGCTGCTCGTCTGCGACGAATCGGTCGCCGCGCTCGACGTGTCGATCCAGGCGCAGATCCTCAACCTGTTCATGGATCTGAGACAAGAATTCGGGCTGACCTACCTGTTCATCAGCCACGATCTCGGCGTCGTGAAACATATCTGCGACCGGGTGGTCGTCATGTATCTCGGTCGCGTCGTGGAAAGTGCAACGCCGGACGAGCTCTTCGACAATCCGAAACATCCCTACACGCAGGCGCTGATCCGCGAGCTGCCATCGGTCGCCGACCGCCGCCGGGTGTTCACGCCGATCAAGGGCGAGATCCCCTCGCCGCTCCATCCGCCGCCGGGATGCCATTTCCATCCCCGCTGTCCGAAGGCCTTCGACCGTTGCCGCGTGGAACGGCCGGTCCTGAAGGAAAACGCGGCCGGCCATGTGAGCGCCTGCCACCTGAACGATCTTGCCGTCCACCAGACAACGAATGCCACGGCCGAGCCGGCCATCTAAAAAGAAGGGAACAGATATATGAAACCGATGAAATTCCTCCTGGCCGGAGTTGCGGCCTCGGTCATCGCACTGAGCTCGGCTCAGGCGGCCGACCTGATCCTCGGCAGCGCCACGGAGCCGTCGGCGATCGATCCGCAGTTCTCCCGCACCGGCAACAACCAGAACATCGCCATGCAGGTCTTCGACCGCCTGGTGCAGACCGATCCGGCGATCAACATCGAGCCGGCGCTTGCCGTGTCCTGGACCAATGTCGATCCCGTCACATGGCAGATCAAGCTGCGTGACGGCGTCAAATTCCACGACGGCAACCCGCTTACGGCCGAGGACGTAATCTTCTCGCTCACCCGCGCCAAGGATATTCCCAATAGTCCGGCGCCCTTCTCCGGCAACGTGGCTGTGATCGACAGCATGAAGGCGATCGACAACCTGACGATCGAGATCAAGACCAAGAAGCCGGCACCCGACTTCATCGAGCAGGTCGGTTTCGTCTACATCGTCGAGAAGAAGGTCGCCCAGGGTGCCTCCATCGAGGACTTCAACAGCGGCAAGGCGGCGATCGGCACCGGCGCCTACAAGTTCAAGTCCTGGACGCCGGGCGACAACCTGCAGCTCACCCGCAACGACGCCTTCTGGGGCAAGAAGCAGGACTTCGACAACGTCACGATCAAGTTCATCTCCAACGATGCATCGCGCGTTGCGGCCCTTCGCTCCGGCGCCGTCGACCTGATCGACGCCGTGCCGCCGGGCGACGTCAAAACCCTGCAGGGCATTTCCGGCCTCAAGGTCTTCTCGATCGCTTCCTCGCGCATGATCTACCTCGCGCTCGACAGCGCCCGCGACAAGACCCCCTTCATCACCGACAAGGAGGGCAAGCCGCTCGACAAGAACCCGCTGAAGGACATCAAGGTCCGTACGGCGCTCTCCGAGCTGGTCAACCGCCAGCTGATCATCGACCGCATCCTCGACGGTTCGGCGGAAGCAGCCGGCCAGCTGGTGCCTAACGGCGTTGCCGGCAACGATCCGTCGATCAAGGCGCCCGCCATGAACGCCGAGGACGCCAAGAAGCTGCTGGCGGAAGCCGGCTACAAGGACGGTTTTGGCATCACCATCCACACTTCGAACGACCGTTTCCCCGGCGATGCGGAAGTGGCGCAGGCGCTCGGCCAGATGTTCGCCCGTGGCGGCCTGAAGGTGAACGGCGTCGTTGCCCAACCTTATAACGTCTATACCAAGGGTGCCGGTGCCGGCGAATTCTCCGCCTTCATCTTCTCGCTCGGCAACTCGACGCCGACTTCGGCAACGGGCCTTCGCAACCTGCTGATGACCGTCAACAAGGATGCCGGCACCGGCTCGTTCAACCGGACGAAATATTCGAACCCGGCCTTCGACCAGGCCATGCAGGCCGCGACTTCGGAGTTCGACGCCAAGAAGCGGGTGGAACTGCTGCAGAAGGCGACCAAGCTCGTCTTCGCCGACGTGCCGGTCATCCCGCTCTACTGGCAGAAGGTTCACTGGGCCGGCAAGGCGAACCTCTTCTATGTCGCCAACATGACGGAAGACACGAGCGCAACGCTTGCAGGCATTGCCAAATAGGCTCTCTGCCGAGGAGAGGGCCGGCCTGTCCACACGGGTCGAAGCCCTCTCTGCCGTCATCCTCGGGCTTGGGCTTGTCCCGAGGATCTGCAAACGGCTGATTTCTGACGTGGTTAGATCCTCGGGACAAGCCCGAGGATGAGGCGGAGTACGGGGCGAAGGTTTGTCATCAAACTGGTTCCTCCCAATATTTTTGAGGATATGGACATGGATACCCTGACGCCATCGCGCTTCGAGGTGATAACCGACGACGTGATCGTCGAGCGCGATGTGATGGTGACGATGCGCGACGGCGTAAAGCTCGCGACGGACATCTACCGCCCGGCCAAGGACGGCAAGGTGATCGAGGGGCGGCTGCCCGCGATCATGGAACGCACGCCCTACGGCAAGGCGGAGCGCTCGCGTTCCGAGATCGAAGTCGGCATGGCGGAGCCGATGAAGCGTCACGAGGTGGCGAGCTATTTCGTCCGGGCGGGATATGCGGTGATCTACCAGGATTGCCGCGGCCGCCACAATTCCGAGGGCCAGTTCAGCAAGTACATTTCCGAGGCCGCGGACGGCTACGATGCCGCGCGCTGGCTGGTGGAACAGGACTGGTCGAACGGCCAATTCGGGACGATGGGCCTTTCCTATGCGGCCCATACGCAGGCGGCACTCGCCTGCCTCAACCCGCCGGGGCTGGCCTGCATGGTGATGGATTCGGGCGGCTTTTCAAACGCCTACCAATGCGGCATCCGCCAGGGTGGCGCATTCGAGCTGAAGCAGGCGACCTGGGCCTACAACCAGGCAATCGGCGAGGGTGATGACCTGGCGCGCGCCGCGATCGAGGCGGAGGATATCCGCGCCTGGTTCGGCGTCATGCCGTGGAGCGAAGGCAACTCTCCGGTTCGCTGGATGCCGGAATACGAGAGCTACCTGCTCGACCAGTGGCGCAGCGGCACGTTCGACGAAAGCTGGCGCCGCGTCGGGCTTTACATGGAAGGGTTCTACGAGACCTTCCCGGAAGTGCCGATCGTGCTGATGTCGAGCTGGTACGACGCCTATGTGAAATCGACGCTCGACAACTACCGTGGTCTTTCCGGCAACGACAGCCGGCCACTGCAGCTGATCATGGGGCCGTGGCTGCACGGCAATCGCAACACGACGCTTGCCGGCGACACCTCCTTCGGGCCGACTGCGCCGCTTGGCGGCAATGTCACAGAAAGCTGGCTCGCGTTTCGCCGCAACTGGTTCGACCACTGGCTGAAGGGCAAGGACAACACGGTTTCCCAGGAGCCGGCGGTGCGCGCCTTCGTGATGGGCGGCGGATCCGGCACGCGCAATGCCGATGGCCGGCTGGACCACGGCGGGCGTTGGATCGAGGCGGCGGACTGGCCGCTGCCGGAAACGGAATTCCGAAACTACTACATCCACGAAAACGGCTCGCTTTCGTGCGACAAGCCGAAGGCGGACGCCGCGCCCTTCACCTACGACTTCGACCCGAGGAACCCGGTGCCGACCATCGGCGGTTCGCTGACCAGCGGCCAGCCGATCTTCGAAGGCGGCGGTTTCGACCAGCGCGAGGGTGAGAAGTTCTACGGCTCGAAACATCCGGGCCTGCCGCTTTCGGCACGCGCCGACGTACTTTCGTTCGAGACGGAACCGCTGAGCGAGGACGTGGCTGTGGTCGGGCCGATCACGGTCGAGCTCTACGCCTCCTCCGATGCGCCGGACACGGATTTCACTGCAAAACTCGTCGACGTCTACCCGCCGAGCACGGATTACCCCACCGGCTATGCACTCAACGTTACCGACGGGATCATCCGCTGCCGCTACCGGAAGTCGTTCGAGAAGCCGGAGCCGATCGCCAAGGGCGAGGTGTTCAAGGTCACGATCGAGCCGTTCGCGACCGCCAACCTCTTCGCCAAGGGCCACCGCATCCGGCTGGACATCTCCTCGTCCAACTTTCCGAAGTACGACATCAATCCAAATAGCTATGCTCCGGAAGGCCGTGGACGCACAAGCCAAGTGGCCCGCAACACGGTTTTCTGCGATGGTACGCGGCCATCTGCCATCCGCCTGCCGATCGTCGGCGAAACGGCAATGGTGGCGCTGAAGCCCGTCGCGAAATGAACTGAACCATGCTCACCGTCGCCGTTACCGGCCAGATCCTGATCCACGGCCCCCTCGACCTCTGCGGCGAGGGGCAGGCCGAGGTGCGAGATTTCCTGGAGGCGGATGTCGCCTTCGGCAATCTCGAGGCGACGGTAGAGACGGCGGGAGCATGGCCGACCAAGACGAAGACGCTGCACCTGGCGACGCCGGAGGCGCTCGTCTCGGTGCGGGAACTCGGCCTTCACGCGGTGACGCATGCCAACAACCACGCCTTCGATCTCGGTCCGCCGGGCATCGCCTCGACGCGCGCCGCGGTGGAAACGGCGGGATTGAAGCTCGCCGGCAGTGGAGCGGATATCGAGCAGGCCGCGGCACCCGCGATCGTGCCGGGACCTCACAAATCGCTTGCCATATTCTCCGTCGACCTCGGGCCGCAGCCGGACATCAACTATGCCTCGGCGGAGCGCGCCGGCATCGCACCGCTGCGAATGAAACGGACCGTGAGCGTGCCGGCCGACGAATTCGAGACGCTGAAGCGGATCGTCGTGACGCTCGGCGACGACAAGCGCGGCGCCGCGCGTGCCGCTGTCGGTTATGACGCCGGCGAACGTCCGGATCTCGACGTCTTCGGCACGTCCGTCGTTTCCGGCGAGGCGATTGCAGCCCGCTGGGCGGCCAACGAGAAGGACATGCAGAGGCTTGCCGACGGCATCGACGCCGCGAAGACGATAGGGGATCTGGTCGCGGTGGCGATCCACGGCCATCACTGGGATGCGAACTGGAAAACGACGCCCGACTGGCTCATCGATCTCTGCCGCAGCTTGATCGACAGGGGTGCGGACCTGGTGCTCGGTACCGGCGCGCCCGTCATGCAGCCGATCGCATTTCACCGGGGACGGGCGATCATCGCCGGATTGGGCAATTTCGTCTTCCACACCGGACGGCCCGCGACCTATGACGAAAAGGGCGTCGATGTCTGGCGCAGCGCCGCAATCCGGCTGACGCTCGCCGACGACGGCGCGTGCGAAAAACTTGAGCTGCTGCCGGTTTCGGTCGGCAGGCCGGTAGATCACGGCTTGCCTCTGGGGCCGATTCCGCTGCGAGGGCCGGACGCAGACGATATCAGGGAAAGAGCCCTTTCCGGGCTTTCGGCTGCAGACCGGCAGCGCGTCGCCTGATCAGCCGAGCTTGCCGGTAAAAATGTAACCGACGCCGCGGACGGCCTTGATGAGCTGCGGATGTTTGACATCCGCCTCGATCTTGCGGCGCAGCCGGACGATCTGGGCGTCGATCGTGCGGTCGAACGCGTCGAGCTGCCGTCCCCTCGTGACGTCCATCAGGAAATCGCGCGTCAGCACGCGGCCTGCATGCTGGACGAAGGCCGCCAGCATGTCGAATTCGCCTGTCGTCAGCTCGACTTCGCCATCTTCGGCAGACAAGAGCTGGCGCCTCGAAAGATTGAGCGTCCATCCCTCGAAGCGGACGATCTTCTCCTCGTTTTCCTCCTGCTTCGGCTGGGCCGGCTGGCGCCGCCGCAGGATGGATTTCAGCCGTGCATGCACTTCACGCAGGTGGAAGGGCTTTGCGATGTAATCGTCCGCACCGATTTCGATGCCGAGGATCCGGTCGACCACGTCGTCGCGGCCGGTCAGCATCATGATCGGGATGTCCGACTGCATCCGGATTTCCCGGGCGAGATCGAAGCCGTCCTGGCCGCCGGGAAGCGAAAGATCGAGAAGGATGATGTCGATTTCCTGCTTCTTCAGCTGCGCGCGCATTTCCTGCCCGTCGGATACCGCGTTCACGGCATATCCTTCGCCCTCGAAATACCGCGTCAGCATCTGGCGGATTCGGGGGTCGTCGTCGACGACGAGGATATTGGCGGAGCTGGCAGGAGATGACATCAACAGGGAACCGGCGTGTTACAGATTGTTACCAATTAGAACCGTCTTTCACAGAACTAGCATTCGCGCGTTACCAGGATTCGGTCAACTGCCTCAACCAAACGGATAGGGGCAGTTTCATGTTTGTCACGGATTATGCGAAGACCTTCAACGCCGCAGCAGCAAGGCCGCTGGACGAGCCGGACTGCCTGCATTCGCTGTTTGCAAAACAGCCGGTCGAATATCTTGCGGCTGGCCAGGCCCTCTTTTTCGAGGGCGACGAAGCCAAACATATTTTCGAAGTCATGGATGGCACATTGCGGGTTTTCCGGATCATTTCGGACGGAAGGCGGGTAATCACAGGGTTCCTGCATGCCGGCGATGTCATCGGCGTCTCGTTCCGCGACAACTACATCTACACGGCGGAAGCCATCACCACGGCGAAGATCCGCCGGCTGGCACGCCGGCAGTTCGAGGCCGCCGTCATCAATTCCGAGAGCCTGCGGCCCAAGGTTTTCGCCCGGGTATGCGACGAAATGGCCGCAGCCCAGGACCAGATGGTGCTCCTGTCGAGCAAGAGCGCCGAAGAGCGGCTCTGCACTTTCCTCCTGAGATACCTGAGACGCGCCATGGCCGAAGGCAATGCGCAGCCGGTCGTCGAACTCTCGATGAGCCGGCAGGACATGGCCGATTATCTCGGCCTGACGATCGAGACCGTTTCGCGTACTATCACCAGGCTCATCGGCAAGGGCGTGTTGAATGTTCTGGACCCGGCCGCCCGTCATTCCATAAGAATCGAACGGCCGGGAATGCTTGCGCAACTCGCCGGAGACGACGATGACTGTGGAGACATGCGGCGCGACCTGATCGCTCTCGGTGAGCGACGGCGCCATTAGACGGAATGGATATGACCGGGAATACAGGATCCGAAGCCACGACGGAAAGCCAGCTCGATGCCGTCACTTTTCTTCTCGACGATGCCAACCTTATCGTCCACGGCGTTGACGGCATCATCAGCCGCTGGACGACCGGCTGCGAGGAGCTTTACGGCTGGCGTCGGGAAGAGGCTCTCGGCAAGGTCGTCCATGATCTTCTGGCGACACAGTTTCCTGAACCGCTCGACGAGATCCGCCGTCACGTCCAGGCTCATCATGCGTGGCAAGGCGAGGTCGTCCATCGACACCGACACGGCCACAAGGTCTTCGTGGCAACCCGCTGGGTGGCCGTCAATCCATCGAGCGACGGGCCTTCGATCATCATTCAAACCAACAACGATATCACCGAGATGAAAAGGGTGCAGAACGATCTTGCCGAACGCGAAGCGCACCTGCGCTCCATTCTGGACACCGTTCCGGAATCGATGATCGTCATCGACGAAGTCGGCTGCATTTCGTCCTTCAGCGCCGCCGCCGAACAATTGTTCGGCTATTCGGCCGAGGAAGTCTGCGGACAGAACGTCAAGATGCTGATGCCGTCGCCCGACCGCGACGCCCATGACGGATATATCTCCCGCTATCTTACCACCGGCGAGCGCCGGATCATCGGTTACGGCCGCGTGGTGACCGGACAGCGCAAGGACAAAAGCGTCTTTCCGATGGAACTTGCGGTCGGCGAGGCCGTCACCAACGGAAAACGCATCTTCACCGGCTTCGTCCGCGACTTGACCAGCCGTCACAAGATCGAAGAAGAGCTGCGCCAGGCCCAGAAGATGGAAGCGATCGGCCAGCTGACCGGCGGGCTGGCGCACGATTTCAACAATCTTCTGACCATCATCAGCGGCAATCTCGAAATGATCGAGAACAAGCTCGCGGATGCCGGCCTGCTCGAACTGCTGCATGAAGCGCAGGGCGCGGCAGAAGACGGCGCCAAACTCACCGGCCAGCTTCTCGCCTTCGGGCGCCGCCAGCCGCTCAATCCGAAGCTGGCGGACGTCGGCAATCTCGTATCCGGTTTTTCGGAGCTCCTCAGGCGTACGCTCGGCGAAACGATCGAGCTTCGCACCACGGTGACCGGCGTCTCCAACGAAGCGCTGGTCGACGGATCGCAGCTTCAGAACGCGCTTCTCAACCTGACGCTCAATGCCCGCGATGCGATGCCGCGCGGCGGCAAGCTGTCGATCGAGATCTCCCGCGTCCGGCTGGATGTCGATTATGCGCAGATGTATCCCGATGTCCGCACCGGCGATTTCGTGCTGATCTCGGTGACTGACACGGGCGTCGGCATGTCTCCCGAGGTCAAGGACAAGGCCTTCGAGCCTTTCTTCACCACCAAGGGCCTCGGCGCCGGAACGGGCCTCGGCCTCAGCATGGTCTATGGTTTCGCCAAACAGTCCGGCGGACATATCCAGCTTTATAGCGAGCCGGGACAGGGCACGAGCGTCAGGATCTTCCTGCCGGTGGCGCACAAGGCCGAGACGGCGGATCCGTCGGCCGCCGAGACCGGCTCGAAGGCCGCTTCCATCCCCGGCGGCACCGAAAAGATCCTCGTCGTCGAGGACGATCCGCGGGTCCGGCGTATCGCCGTCTCCCGGCTGACGCAACTGGGTTATCGCGTTATCGAAGCCGCGAACGGCCAGGAAGCCCTGGACCAGCTCGGCCAGCACGACGGCATCCATCTGCTTTTCACGGACATCGTGATGCCGGGCGGGATGACCGGCGACGAACTGGCGGCCGAAGTGCGTGCGAGGCGGCCCGGCATGAAGGTGCTGTTCACCTCCGGTTATGCCGAGCCGGCGATCGCAGGACGGGAGCTCGCCCAATCCGGCAGCTGGCTCAAAAAGCCCTATACCGCAAGGGAACTCGCGGTGCGGCTTCGCGAACTGCTCGACTGAAAAGGATGAAAAAGGGCTGCATCTGCAGCCCTTTTTTTCATCGAGAGACATTCCCCGAAATCCCCAGGCAGCCGTCCGTTGGGGTTGCGCCCGCACTGGTCCTGCGTTTGTCCGAAATTCCCGATCATTCCGGCGGGTCGTCCTGAAGCACGCGCCAGGAGGCGCCCTCGAGGTCATCGTACTGGCCGCTCTTCAGCGACCAGAGAAAGGCGAAGAGGCCGAGACCGCCGAGGAAAAGCGCGATCGGAATGAGGTAGATGAGCATGTTCATGCGACGCGAGCCTCGCCTGGATGAGCCGTGGTCGTGCCGTTGCTCGCTGTCACGTCAACCTCACCGACGCTCCCCGGTCGGCTGAGCCGAAGCGCATTGGCGACGACGATGATCGATGAGGTCGACATGGCAACGGCGGCAATCAGCGGCGTTGCATAACCGGCAAGCGCGATCGGCACGGCAATGACGTTGTAGCCGATGGCGAGCGCGAAATTTTCGCGGATCAGCCGCCCTGCCCGGCGCGAGATATCGATCGCCAGCGGCACGGCTTCCAGGCTGTCGCGCATGAAGACGAAATCCGCAGCCTGGCGGCCGACATCCGCCGCCGTCGCCGGCGCGATCGAGACATGGGCTGCGGCGAGCGCGGGCGCGTCGTTGATGCCGTCGCCGACCATCAGCACCTTGCGGCCGCTGGCTCCGAGCGAGGTGCAGAACTCGGCCTTCTGTTTCGGCGAAAGCTCCGCCTGCCAGTGTTCGAGGCCGAGGCGGATGGCGAGATCGGCAACCACCCGGCGTCGGTCGCCCGACAGGATGCCCGTCTCGAAACCGCTGGCGCCAAGCGACGCCGTGGCAGCCAGGGCACCGGGGCGGAGCGAATCGTCGAAGCGGAAGGTGGCAATTTCCCGGGCGTCGAGCGAAAGGACCGTTTCCGTCACGGTATTGCCCGGACTTCCGTCATCCGGCACGGACAAGGCGAAGCGGCGGTTGCCGAGCCGGTAGATACCGGCCGGCGTTGCCGCTTCCAGCCCCTGGCCCGGGATTTCGGTGACCGTTTCAAAGATTGCAACGGGGCCGGATACCGCCAACGCCAGGGTCTGCGAAAGCGGGTGGCGCGAATGGACGGCAAGCCCGGCGGCCAGAGCGAGCTGCTTCCTGTCGAACCGCTCGATATCCAGCAGCCGGGGGCGGCCGAGCGTCAGGGTGCCGGTCTTGTCGAAAAGCACCGTGTCGATTTCGGCAAGCCGCTCCATGGCCGAACCGTCCTTGACCATGATGCCGTTTTTGAACAGCCGGCCGGCCGCGACCACCTGCACCACCGGCACTGCAAGGCCGAGCGCGCAGGGGCAGGTGATGATCAGGACGGCGATGGCGATCAGCATCGCCTGTTTCCAGTCACCGCCGATGAACCCCCAGGAGAGGAAGGCGGCGAGCGCCAGAAGATGGACGGCAGGCGAATAATATTGCGCCGCGCGATCGGCGATCCGGCGATAACGCGCCCGCCCGCCCTCGGCCGCTTCCATCAGCGAAATGACTTCGGACAGGAAAGAATCCTTGGCGGCAGCCGTCGCCTTCAGCACCAGCGAACCGGTGAGGCTGAGCGTCCCGGCCTGTATCATGTCGCCGACCCGGACGGGCCTTGGAGCGCTTTCGCCGTTGACGATCGAGACGTCGATATCGCTTGCACCACTTTCGACGAAGCCGTCGACCGGCACCCGCTCTCCGGCGGCGATCGCCACCCGGTCGCCCGGGCGGATCTCGTCCACCGGACGATATTCGCGCGAGCCGTCCGCACTGACGATCGTGGCGCCGCGGGGCGACAGTCGCGCAAGGCCGCTGATCGCGGCGCGCGCCCGGTCGCGCATGATGTGGTCCAGCGTGCGGCCGATCAGCAGGAAGAAGAGGAGCGAGACGGTCGCATCGAACCAGGCGTGTTCGCCGTGATGCATGGTCTCCCAGAGCGACACCGCATAGGAGAGCGTGATGGCGAGCGCGATCGGCACGTCCATGTTGGTGCGGCCGCGGCGAAGCGCATTCCAGGCCGACTGATAGAAGAAACGGCCTCCGTAGATCAGCGCCGGTGCCGCGATCAGCGCCGAAATCCAATGGAACATGTCACGCGTCGAGGCATCGGCGCCCGACCAGACCGAAACCGAGAGCAGCATGATGTTGGCTGCCGCAAAACCGCAGAGGGCAACGGCGCGGATCAGGTCGCGCTGCAGTTTTTCGCCGACTTCCTCGGCATTCGAGAAGAGATGCGCATCGTAGCCGGTAGCATCGACGATGGCCCTGACCAGCTCGACCGGATCGGTGGCGCCGTCTTCGACCTTCTCCCGCCAGACGATCGAAACGCGTTTGGTGGAAAGATTGACGCGCGCCCGCTCCACGCACGGCAAGGCATTGAGCGCCTTCTCGATCGTCGCGATGCAGGTGCCGCAATGGACCTGCGGAACGCTGAGATCGGTCTGGCGCAGCCCGGGCGCAACCGCCCGGCTGGACAGCGTCAATTCCTCCGAGGATGGAAGCGGGTGGTCCGGATATCCTTCCGTTCCCGGCGCGCAGCAGCTCATTCCGCCCTCCTCAGAACAGCGATCCGTTCGGCCTGATGCAGGATGCGCTTGCCGTTCCGGATGGCGCTCGCATCGACGATCCAGTGGCCGGGCAGGATTTCGTGGGTGGCCGTGAAGACGCCCTTGCCGACCGGAACGAGGTCGAGTTCGAAATCCTGGTGTTCGCCGACCGGCCGCTTGAACTTGAGCGTCAGCGTATCGACCGTCACCGGCCCTTCCTTGGGGTGGAAGACCTCGTAACGGACATCGGACCCGTTGACGGTGATGCGGCCCGTGATACCACTCGCCGTCAGCGTCCGCGCCTCGGCCGCCTTGCCGTTGAACTGCTGGCTGGCGACATAGGTGTTTTCCGCCACCAGCCCGCTCCAGCTCGTGACCGCGTTATAGGCCATGTAGAAATTCACCGAGATGATGGTGCCGAAGAAAAGCACCAGCACGCCGACCATGTGCCAGCCGGTGAAGACGAAGGATTTTGCAGGGATCGTATTCATTTTCGTTATGCTCATTTTCTGGCTCCCGGCGTGTTGAAGACCGCTGAATAGCTGTCCTTTTCGTGGCTCGACCGGTCCTCGGCGATGAAATGGAAATCGACGGTTTCAGCGGAAACGGCGTCCCTGGGCAGGGTCACGAAGACCTTCAGGGCCAGCGTCTTGTCGGGCTCGACCTGCACGGCGAAGAGGCGGCCTGGAACATCGGTGACGCCCGTGATCTTCATCGTCGCCTCGGGCAGGCCTGCCATGGAGACCAGGATCGTGCGCGGCTCGGGGATCATGTTGAGCAGGCGGATCGTGTAGCCGTTGCGGATGGAGCCGTCCGATTCCAGCACGAATTGCGGGTTGCGATCATGGAGCACATTGACCTCCAGCCGGTCGCGCGACAGCAACGCGAACACGAGCCCAAGGCCGACGGCCGACCAGACGCCAAAATAAATCAGCGTGCGCAGCCTGAAGATCACCCTCCAGTCGAAGTGGCGAACCTTGTCGACGAAGGAACCGTCAGGATTGCGCACCTGCGCCGGGTCGATCGCAGTCGTGCCGCCGCTTGTCGCGAGCGCCATGTTCGTCTCGTACTCGTCGAGCGTCGCATAGGCGATCAGGCCGCGCGGCTTGCCGATCTTGTCCATCACTCCGTCGCAGGCATCGATGCAGAGCGCGCAGGTGATGCAGGCCATCTGCTGCCCCTCGCGGATGTCGATGCCCATGGGACAGACCGCCACGCAGGCATTGCAATCGACGCAATCGCCCACCGGCTGCCCGGCTGCTGCCGCCTTCTTGGCGTGGCGGCTGCGCGGCTCGCCGCGCCAGTCGTTATAGGTGACGACCAGCGAGCTCTCGTCGAGCATGGCCGCCTGGATGCGCGGCCAGGGGCACATGTAGATGCAGACCTGTTCGCGCAGCAGCCCGCCGAGCACGTAGGTCGTGGCGGTCAGGAACGCGACGGTCGAATAGGCGACCACGGCCGCATGGCCCGTGACGAAATCGAAGGCGAGCGAGGGCGCATCGGCAAAATAGAAGATCCAGGCACCGCCCGTCGCAACCGCGATCGCCAGCCATGTGGCGTGTTTGGCAACCCTCTTCCAGAGCTTGTCGAAGCTCCATGGCGCAGCATCCAGCTTGATGCGGGCATTGCGGTCCCCCTCGATGAAGCGCTCGACGACCAGGAAAAGATCGACCCAGACCGTCTGCGGACAGGCATAACCGCACCAGGCGCGGCCGACGGCCGAGGTGACCAGGAAAAGGCCGAAACCGGCCATGACCAACAGCCCGGCGACGTAGAAGAATTCCTGCGGCCAGATTTCGATGAAGAAGAAATAGAACCGACGGCTCGCGAGATCGACGAGCACCGCCTGGTCGGGCGCGAAGGGACCGCGATCCCACCGGATCCAGGGGGTCAGGTAATAGATGCCGAGGGTGATCAGCATCACCAGCCACTTGAAGCGGCGAAAACGCCCTTCGGCCCTTTTCGGAAAGATTTTCTTGCGCTTCTCGTAAAGCGGCTTGTTCGGTTCACCCGGCGAATGCACGGGCCGGACATCGATCCGCTCGACGGACGATCCATTCTGTTCGAGATGCGAGGCGGTATAGAGATTCATGAGCCAATCCTTTGGCACCATGTTCTCATCCAGGCGCACGATCTTCCTTGACCGAAGTCAATCAGCAAAGGCGATGCGCCGCGACGTTCTGGCGGAGAGGGGCAAAATGCATTATCTTCGATGCCGGCAAGGAGAAGACGATGGGTGTGCACAGGCTGGAAATCGAAGTAACGGACTCAGTCCTGTCTTGGATCGACCGCGTTTCCGCGCGCACTGGTCATTCGCGCGCAGAAGTCGTGGCGGAAAAGCTTGAGGAACAAGCCTCCGGGGAAGAGATTTCCAAAGAGCAGCGTTTGGAGGCGTTCAGGCGCTCCTGGGACGTGGTTTCCAAGCTGGGGCCAGGCCGATCCCAGGCGGAGATCGACCAACAGGTCCGGGAATTCCGCGAAGATCGTAATTATGACCGATAAGGTCTATGTCGACAGCAATATCTTCATCTACTACGTGGATGGCCTTGCCGATCTGAAATTGGCAGCTCGCGAATGCCTTTCAGTCTATTTCGATGACGGCACCCCATTGTTTTCTAGCGATGTCACACTTGGAGAATGCCTGAGAGGTGTGCGTGCCGGAGATCAGGAAACTACCGCCGCGTTTCTGACAATTCTTGAAGACAAGGCCTTCATCTGCCTGGTCGATCTGACTAGGTCCATTATCAAGCGCGCCGCCCTCCTCGGCTCCGAACTCAACATGAAGCTCATCGATGCCATCCACGTCGCAACCGCCGAAGCCTTGCAATGCAACGTCTTCCTGACAAATGACCGGGGCATTCGCGCCCCGGCCGGTATTGGACTGCGCTACCTCTCGGCGGAAGCCTGATCACTCCCCTCCGCCAAGCGAGTGGATGTAGACGGCGAGCTGCTTGACGGCAACGTCACCGAGACGCCCCTCCCAGGCGGGCATGACGCCGTGCTTCGGAGAGCGTATCTGGGCCGCGATCTCCGCCTCCCCCTGCACCTTAAGCCAGATGGCGTCGGCAAGGCTGGGCGCGCCGAGGTCGCGGTTCCCCTCGGCTTTCTCGCCATGGCAGGAGACGCAATTGTCGGCGAAGAGCTGTTTTCCGGGCCCGACCATCGAAGGATCGCGCGGGGTTCCGGTGAGGCTCACCACATAGGCGGCGACCTGGCGCACTTCGTCCGGCTTCAGCATTTCGGTGAAGGCCGGCATTTCGGAGATGCGGGTCTCCCCGTCGGCGGGATCGCGGACGCCATGGGCGATCGTCTGGTAGAGCGCGTTGATATCGCCGCCCCACAGCCAGTCGTCGTCGTTGAGGTTGGGATAACCCCGTCCGCCCGTCGCACCCGTGCCATGGCAGGGGGTGCAGTTGACCCGGAAGGCCGCAGCGCCGCCGGCAGTGGCGAACTGGTTGAGTTGCGGATCGGCGACAATCGCTTCCAGCGACGATGCCGAGATCTTTTCAAGGATGCCGCCTTGAGCAGCCTTAGCGCCATCGAGATCCGCCGCGAGTTCGGCGCGGCTCGAATATCCGAGCAGGCCCTTCGTCGCGTCGGTCAGAAGCGGGATGGACGGATAAGCGATCGCATAACCGATTGCCCACAGGATGCAGGCGTAGAACGACCAGAGCCACCAGCGCGGCAAAGGATTGTTGAGTTCGCGGATGCCGTCCCACTCGTGGCCGGTGGTCTCGATGCCGCTCAGATCGTCGATATGTTTTTCCGCCATATGTTTTTCTGGCATGTTCAATCCTCCTTCAGAGGGATCCGGGCGGCCTCGTCTGCAGAGGCTTTCGCGCCGGGGCGCAAGGTGAAGACGAGAACGCCGAGAAAGAACAGGGTCATGGCAAGCAGACCCCAGCTATCGGCGAAGTGGCGCATGGCCGTATAGAATTCCATGACCCTATCTCCTCAGCGGTAACCGGCGGCATCGTCATAGGTCGAGAAATCGACCAGCGTGCCGAGCATCTGCAGGTAGGCGACCAGCGCATCCATCTCCGTCAGGCTCTGCGCATTGCCGTCGAAATCGCCGACCTTGGCCTTGGGATAGCGGGCAAGCAGGCCGGACGTGTCGGCATTCGGATCCGCCTGGGCGGAAAGATCCGCCTTGGCGCTGGCGATCATTTCGTCCGAATAGGGGACGCCGACCGCGCGGTTCGCCTTCAGCGACATGGAAACGTCGGTGACCTTGAGCGGCGTCTCCTTGAGGAAGGCGTAGCTCGGCATCACCGATTCCGGCACGACGTCGCGCGGTTCGGTCAGGTGCTGGACGTGCCATTCGTTCGAATAGCGGTCGCCGACACGGGCGAGATCCGGGCCTGTGCGCTTCGATCCCCACTGGAACGGGTGGTCGTACATGGATTCGGCCGCCAGGCTGTAGTGACCGTAGCGCTCCACCTCGTCGCGGAAGGGGCGGATCATCTGGCTGTGGCAGACGTAGCAGCCTTCGCGGATGTAGATGTCGCGCCCGGCAAGCTCGAGCGGCGAATAGGGCCGCATGCCTTCCACCTTCTCGATGGTGTTTTCGAGATAGAAGAGCGGTGCGATTTCCACGATGCCGCCGATCGAGACGACGAGCAGCGAGCCGACCAGAAGCAGGGTCGCGTTTCGTTCGATGAACTGGTGTTTGTCGAGAATGGACATGGATATCCCTCCTTATTCGGCCGGCTGGAGAGCGGCGGGGGAAGCGCCACCCCGAACCCGCTCCTGCCGTTGATGGCCGAGGATGGTCATTGTGACGTTGAAGGCCATGATGAGCCCGCCGGCGAGGTACATGGCGCCACCCACCGCGCGCAGCAGGTAGTAGGGGAACATGGCCGCGACCGTTTCGGCGAAGGAATAGACGAGGAAGCCCTGATTGTCGTATTCGCGCCACATCAGGCCCTGCTGGACGCCGGCGACCCACATGACGGCGGCATAGACGACGATGCCGAGGGTGGCGAGCCAGAAGTGCCAGTTGACCAGGTCGAGACTGTAGAGGCGCTCGCGGTTCCAGAGCTTGGGCGTCATGTAGTAGACGGCGCCGAAGCTGATCATGCCGACCCAGCCGAGCGCGCCTGAATGCACGTGGCCGATCGTCCAGTCCGTATAGTGGCTGAGCGAGTTGACGGCCTTGATCGACATCATCGGGCCTTCGAAGGTCGACATGCCGTAGAAGGCGATGGCGATGATCATCATCCGGACGATCGGATCGGTGCGGATCTTGTCCCAGGCGCCCGAGAGCGTCATCAGGCCGTTGATCATGCCGCCCCAGGAGGGCATCCAGAGCATGATCGAGAAGACCATGCCGAGCGTCTGCGCCCAGTCGGGCAGCGCCGTGTAGTGCAGGTGGTGCGGGCCGGCCCAGATATAAAGGAAGATCAGCGCCCAGAAGTGGATGATCGACAGCCGGTAGGAATAGACCGGCCGGTTGACCTGTTTCGGCACGAAATAATACATCATGCCGAGGAAGCCGGCGGTCAGGAAGAAGCCGACCGCATTATGTCCGTACCACCACTGGGTCAGCGCATCCTGCACACCGGAGAAGGCCGAATAGCTCTTGACACCGAGGAAGGAGACCGGCACGGCCAGGTTGTTGACCACATGCAGCATGGCGATGGTCACGATGAAGGCGAGATAGAACCAGTTCGCCACATAGATATGCGGCTCCTTGCGGATGAGGATGGTGCCGAGGAAGACAGCGAGATAGGCGACCCAGACGACCGTCAGGAAAAGGTCCACATACCATTCCGGCTCGGCGTATTCGCGCCCTTGCGTAATGCCCAGCAGATAGCCGGTTGCAGCCATGACGATGAAGAGCTGGTAGCCCCAGAACACGTACCAGGCGAGATTGCCGCCGAAAAGGCGCGCCCGACAGGTGCGCTGGACCACATAAAAGGACGTGGCGATCAGCGCGTTGCCGCCGAAGGCGAAGACGACGCCTGACGTGTGCAACGGGCGCATGCGGCCGAAATTGAACCAGGGTTCGATGTTCAGGTCGGGAAAGGCAAGCTGGAGAGCGATGACGACGCCGACCAGGAAGCCGACGACGCCCCAGAAGACCGTGGCGATGGTGCCGTATTTGACCACCTCGTCGAAATATTCGGATTTTGCAGGCGCGCTCGCCGCGAGCTTCGGCGGCGCGAAGGAAACCTTGCGCAGCAGAAGGACCGTGCTGATGAGCAGCACGAAGAACAGGACCCACATATGCGCCGCAAACAGGCTATCATGGGTGTAGGCGGCTGCGAGCAACGCCAGGAAGGTGCCGATCGCCAGCCAGATTGTTTCTGAGACGTAATTCATGGTCTTTGGCCTCACAGCGCAGATACGCTGCCGGTTGAAGGATTGTGACCATGATGGACTGACATACGGACCGCTTCGGGGGTTTGACTTGCGTCAAAGCTCCCCCGAGTAAACCGCCTCGCAGGTAATTGTACGGATCTATTCCCGGATCAATCTTCCGGATCGAGGATGCAGCACTGTTCCGGCAGCGGGGTGAGGACAGCCCGCGCGCCGGCATCCAGCGGATCCGAAAGTGGGCCGTTGGCCGTGATTTCGCCCGCGGCGGTTTCGCATTTGTACTGATAGGCGCGGCCGAGATAGGTGCGCGTCCCGAGCAGAGCCGGGATGCCCTCGCCGTCGCGGCGGACCGCGAGCCCGTCGGCGCGGCAGGCCAGGATGAAATCGTCCTTGATCGGGCCGAACAGATCCTGGGAAAGATGAAGCCGCGTGCCGCCGGCGGCTTCAGCCGTGACGATTGCCGCCTGGCGTTCGACGACCTTCATGCGGATCAGGTTCTCGAAACCGACGAAGCGGGCGACGAAGGCGCTGGCCGGCTTCTGGTAGAGAACTTCCGGCGTATCGAGCTGCAGGATGCGGCCGGCATTCATGATCGCGACGCGGTCGGAGATCGAAAACGCCTCTTCCTGGTCGTGGGTGACGTAGAGCGAGGTCGTGCCGTTGGCGCGTTGGAGCTGGCGGATCTCGACGCGCATGTCGATCCTGAGCTTCGCGTCGAGGTTGGAGAGCGGTTCGTCGAACATCAGGAGCGGCGGCTCGATGACGAGAGCCCGGGCGAGCGCGACGCGCTGCTTCTGGCCGCCGGAAAGTGCTGCCGGCAGGCGGTCAGCGAGTGGCGCGAGGCCGACGCGTTCCAGCATCGCCATTGCCCGTTTCGCCCGATCCGGCTTGGCAATGCCACGCTGCTTGAGGCCGAAGGCCACGTTGTCCAGCACTGTCAGATGCGGGAAGAGCGCATAGTTCTGGAAGACGAGGCCGATATCGCGGGCATGGGCGGGCAGTGTCGTCAGGTCGCGATCGCCGAGCCGGATCCGGCCGCTGGTCGGCTGCAGGAAACCGGCCACGAGGCGCAGCGTCGTCGTCTTGCCGCAGCCGCTGGAGCCGAGCAGCGACACGAGTTCGCCGGCGGCGACGGAAATCGACAGGTCCTTGAGAACCTGGGTGGTCCCGTAATGGGCGGAAAGGTTTTCGATGGTGAGGGATACGGTCACGGGAACCTACTTGGTCAGGAATGTAAGGCCGAGCGTCGCTTCGACGATCGCCATGACGCCGACGGTCACCAGCATCAGAAGCACGGAAACGGAGGCGATCGTCGGGTCGAAGAACTGCTCCATATGCGCAAGGATCTGGATCGGCAGGGTCGAGATGCCGGGACCGGTCAGGAAGACCGACACCGACACGTCGTTGATGGAGGTGATGAAGGCGAGGATGAAGGCGGCGATGACGCCGGCGCGGATGTTCGGCAGCACCACGGTCATGAAGGTCTTGAGCGGTGGGCAGCCAAGGCTCCGTGCCGCCTCCTCGATCGAGAAGTCGAAGGAGGCGAGGCTGGCGCCGACGACGCGTACCGAATAGGGCAGGATCAGCAGCGCGTGGCCGACGACGAGACTGATGAAGACCGGTAGGCCGAGACCTATGGTAATCGACTTCATGAGCGCGAAACCGAAGACGATTTCCGGCACCAGGATCGGCAGAACGAACAGCGTCGAGAGCCAGCGCGGCAGCTCGACACGGTAGCGGTTGAGCGCATAGGCCGCCGGAATGCCGATCAGCAGCGACAGGCCGGTGCCGAGAAGCGCCACCTGCAGGCTGGTGATCGCCGTGCGGCGGAAGGCCTCGATCTGGAAGATGTTGGCGAACCAGCGCAGCGTCAACCCCTGCGGCGGAAAGGTGAGGAAGGTCGTGTCGCTGAGGGCGGCGCCGACGATGATCACCAGCGGCGCAAGCAGGAAGAAAAAGACGAGGATGGCGAAAGCGCCAAGAATGGGATGAATACGCGTCGGCATCAGACCGCCATCGGGTTGAGACGGCGTGCCATACGGCTCATGATGAGCACGACGCCGATGGTTATGACCACCATGATCGCGGCGATCGTCGATGCGCCGACCCAGTCGAAGGTCACCATGGCGCGCTGGTAGAGGAAAGTGCCCATCATCATCTGCTTTTCGCCGCCGAGAAGCTGGGGCGTCGCGTAGGAGGTGAAGCTGCCGGTGAAGACCAGCACCGCGCCGACGATGAGGCCGGGGGTTGCGAGCGGCAGGATGACCTGGAGAAAGGTCGGGACCGGGCGGGCGCCAAGCGAGGCGGCGGCCTCGATGAGATCGCGCGGAATTCCCTCGAGCACGCCGACCAGGGTCAGGATCATCAGCGGCACGAACAGATAGACCATCGCGACGATGACGGAGCCTTGCGTGTAGAGCATCGACAGGGGCTCACCGATCAGCCCGACCGACATAAGGACGTTGTTGACGATGCCGTTCTTGCCGAGAATGATCAGCCAGGCGAAGGAGCGCACGACGACGCCGGTCAGCAGCGGAAACACCGCGGCAATGATCATGATGCTCTTCAGGCGGCCCGGCATCTGGGCGATGACGTAAGCCGTGATGAAGCCGACCACGAGGGCGATCGCGGTGGTGATCAGGGCGATCTGAAGCGTGCGGTAGAGGACCGCCATGCGGAAGCCGCTCTTGAAGAAGGCCGCATAGGTGGAAAACGGTCCGCCCGCTTCGCCGAAGGTGGTGGCGATCGTCAAAAGGACGGGGATCACCAGAAGCAGGATGACGGCGATCGTCGCCGGCATCGTCAAACTCCATCTGGCAAGCTTGTTCATCTGGTGTTCTTTCAAAAGCAGGAGCGCCGCGTTGGTAGCGGCGCTCCGTTCTCAATTCAACCATACCGCCGGTTCGGGCGGCATCGAAATTACTTGCCGAAAACCTCGTTCCAGCGATCGATCCAGTCGGTCTTGGCGGCGTTCATCTTGGCATAGTCGACGCGGGTCAGGCTCGAAACCTGGTCGGCGCCGTAGGTCCAGATCTTCGCCTGGTCCGGGGTGAGCACGACCTTGGTGGAGATCGGCGCGTCAACGCCCTGCTCGGCTTCCTTCTGCTGCACGTCCTTCGACAGGATGAAGTTGATGAACTGGTGAGCCAGCTCGACGTTGGTCGAGCCCTTCGGGATGTTGACGGTGTTGAGCGTGGCGATATCGCCGTCCTTCAGCTTCGCCCAGGTCATCGTCTTCACCGCGGCCTGCATGGAGGCGAGCGTGAAGTCCTGGCCGATAGCAACGCGCACTTCGCCGGTCGAGATCAGGTTCACCAGTTCGGAACCGGTATTGTAGTTCTTGACGACGTTCGGCTTCAGGGCTTCGATCGCCTTGAACGCGCCATCGGTATTGGCGTAGGGATCGACGCCGGCATGTTTGCCAGCTTCGGTGACCACCATCGGGCCGGCTGTGGTGGTGATGCCCGGAAGCGAAACCGAGCTCTTCAGGTCCGGACGCCACAGATCGGCCCAGGAGGTGATCGGCGGGTTGACCTTGGCCGAGTCATAAACGAGGCCGATGCGGCCGATCGTGTAGGCCGGGCCATACTTGCCCTGCGGTGCGCGGCCGAGCTCGTAGATTTCGGAGAGGTTCGGGATCTTCGCCGGATCGACGGGCTGGAAGAGGCCCTGCTCGATGCCGAGCTGCGAGAAGCTGTCGGTGAGGTAGATGACGTCGACGCCCTTGCCGTCACGCAGCTTCAGCTTGTTCAGGCGGTCGGCATTGTTGCCGGTTTCGAAAACGATGTCGCAGCCGCAGATCTTCTTGAACGGGTCGATGATATTGGCGGTCATCTTCTCGCCGTTGTAACCCCACCAGGAAATGGTGAGCGTCTTCGACTGGGCGCTTGCCGTTGCCGCGCCGCCGAGCGTCGCCAGAAGAGCAAGGGTTGCCAATTGGGTGAAACGAGTGGCCTTCATAAGGCGTGTCCTTTTTTCGAAAAGCGGCGTTGATGCTCCCCTGGGCACCCCCGGGAATTGAGGGCGATACTATTTTTTGAACGCCCTGGCCGCAAGCCCAATTATTAGGCATGAACATCGAAAGACACGATTTTCTTTAGGTTTAAAATACTACCTACTGCAGGTTGATTTCGGGCTGCGGTTCGGGTGCGGATGCGCGGTTTGCGACGGTTTACACGACCGGACATCGTCTTTAGGGTCCGGCGATCCAAACCTGACAGGCATGCTCCCGATGACGATTTCCGCGCCCCTTCCCGACGACCTGCTGATCAACGCAGCCGACGAGGTCCGCATCCGCCAGGACCTGGTGCTGACGGCGCTCGGCAAACGGCCGGCAGACAGGCTGCTGCGGGTGGGAAGATTGCTCGACGTCCACAGCCGGACATGGCTCAAGGACCAGGAGATCGTCATCAAGGGCCGCCGGATCGCCTATGTCGGCCCGGCCGGCAGTTTTACGGGCGAGGTGGCCGAGCGCAGCCATGAACCGGATCTCTCCGCAGTGCCGGGTTTCGGCGAGGCGCACAAGCATATCGAAAGCTCGCACCTGACGCCGGAATGGGAAGCGGCGCTGGTCATGCCGCATGGTGTGACCTGGACCTGCGAGGCGAGCCACGAGTTCTCCAACGTCAATGGCGCCCGCAACCTGGAATTCTGGCTGGAAGCCCGCCGCCGCGGCTCGCCAATGAAGATCTTTCCACTGCCGGGATCGGCCGTGCCGCCGACCGCCTATGAATGGGGCGGCGGTTATTTCGGTCACGATGAGCAGAAGCAATTCATGAGCGAAAGCCTGATGGTCGCCGGCCTCGACGAGGTGATGGACTGGCCGTCGATCTCCGACCCGTCCAATCCCTCCTATGACCGGCTGTGGGGCATGATCGGCGCCACCTTCGAGAGCCGCGGTGTGGTCGAGGGGCATGGCGCTGGCTTGCGCGACCTGCCGTCGATCAACGCCTTCGCCGCCGCCGGCCTCGCTTCCGATCACGAGGGCTGGTTCCTGGAGGAGGTCTGGCAGAAGCTGCAGCACGGGTTGTTCATCGAGCTCAGGCCGCATTCGCTGCCGGAGGTCATCCAGGGGCTCATCGAAAAGAACCTTGCCGACTGGTCGCAGGTGGCTTTCGTCACCGACGACCGCAGCGCCTCCGACACGCTGAAGATGGGCGCGACCGATTACAACGTGCGCCTCGCGATCGAGAACGGCCTTTCCCCGGAGATCGCCATCCAGTGCGTGACGCTCAACCCGGCGCGGCATATGCGGCTGACACCCTGGGTGGGCTCGATCGCGCCCGGCCGGTTTGCCGATATCGTGCTGCTCGATGATGTCCAGACGCTGTCGATCGCCAAGGTCTGGGCAGATGGCGGGCCGGTGTCGCAAGGCAAGACATTTACTGGCGCGCTGCCGAAAATCGGTTGGCCGGAATGGGCGACGAAGACGGTGAAGATCGACCGGCAGGTGACCGCGGCCGATTTCCGCATCGAGGCGCCGGTAGATCGTGCTACCGCCAATGCCGCGCTGCTGCGGCCCTTCCATTGGTCCGACGAGTTCATCACCATGGAACTGCCGGTCAGGGATGGCGTCGTGCAGCGCGCCCACGACCGCAACGTCACCAAATTCTCGATCGTCGACCGGTTCTCCGGCGAGGCGAAGGTGTCGAAGATGTTCTGGCTCGGCACCGGGCCGCGCACGCCGGATACGGCGCTCGGATCGACGCTCGGCCACGACAAACACAATATCTGGGTGGTCGGCTCATCCGACGAGGCAATGGCGATGGTCGCCAATGCGCTCAATGAACAGCAGGGCGGATGGGTACTGGTGTCAGGTGGCAAGGTGATCGCCCGCGTCCACTACGAGGTCGGCGGGCTGATGACGGCGCGGTCGGCGGAAGAACTCGATACGGAAATGCAGGCGCTCTACAAGGCCGGCGAGACGATCGACTGGATGTACGAACCGACGTTTTCGCCGCGCTGGTGGCCGGGTTTCCCGGAACGGCTGTCATTTGCGACGCTGACCTGCTCACCCTGGCGCTGGGTGCTGGTGGCGCCGTCGGAGCGGGCGCCGGAGGGTTTCGTCAACGTGCTGACCGGGGAAACGCATCCGGTGGTCTGGTAGGCCGATCTCTTCAGCGTGACTTGAAGAGATCCGGTTGATTTGCCACAACGCCGGGATCGATTTCCGGCGCAAGTCCATCCTCCCACCTCGGCGCCGACGATCGCGCAAAGGAACCCGTCATGGCCCAGCCCGCTCTCTTCACTCCGCTCCGTGTCCGCAATCTGGATCTCTCCAACCGCATCGTCATCGCGCCCATGTGCCAATATTCGGCCGAGGACGGCTGCATGACCGACTGGCACCTCATCCATCTCGGCCAGCTCGCGCTTTCCGGCGCCGCACTTCTGACGATCGAGGCGACCGGGGTGACCCCGGAAGGCCGGATCACCTATGCGGATGTCGGGCTTTACGACGACGCGACCGAGAAGGCGATGGCCCGCACCATCGACAGCATCCGCAAATGGTCCGACATGCCGATCTCGGTGCAGCTCGCGCATGCAGGCCGCAAGGCTTCGACCGACAAACCCTGGCTTGGCGGCAGCCAGATCGCCCCGGACCACGCCAACGGCTGGCAGACCGAGTCGGCCTCGGCGATCCCGTTCAATCCGAAATACGTGCCTCCCGTCGCTCTCGACAAGACCGGGCTGAAGAAGGTTCGCGACGCCTTTGCGGCCTCTGCGGTGCGAGCGGCAAGGATCGGGCTCGATGCGATCCAGATTCATGCGGCCCATGGCTACCTGCTGCACCAGTTCATGTCGCCGCTCGCAAACCAGCGGACGGACGAATATGGCGGATCGCTGGAAAACCGCCTGCGTTTTCCGCTCGAAGTTTTCGATGCCGTGCGGCAGGCATTCCCCTCCGACAAGGCCGTGACAGTCCGCGTGTCGGCGACCGACTGGGTCGACGGCGGCCTCGATATCGACCAGACAATCGCCTTCGCCCAGATGCTGGATGAAAGGGGCTGCGATGCGATCCACGTATCGAGCGGCGGGCTGCATATCGAGCAGAAGATCCCGCTCGGCCCGAACTACCAGGTGCCGTTGGCACGCGCCGTCAAGGCGGCGGTGAAGATGCCGGTCGTCGCGGTTGGCCTGATCACCGAACCGACACAGGCGGAAGCGATAATTTCGACCGGCGATGCGGATATCGTCGCGATCGCTCGCGCGGTTCTCTACGATCCGCGCTGGCCCTGGCATGCGGCGGCGGAACTCGGCGCCCAGGTGAAGCCGGCACCGCAATATCTGCGCTGCCAACCCTCGCAGTTCCGCAACCTGTTCACGGCTTGAGGAGGCTCAGGCTTCTTCGTAGACGGCGTCGGCCGGCGCCGCGAGCAGCCGGTCGGCCATTTCCTGCTTCAGATAGGTCAGGCGGTCTTCCTCTTCGGCCGTGCGGCCCTGTTTCTGGCCGAGCCGGATAAACTCTTCCCGCACATGGCCGTCCTTCAGCTGCAGCGCCACCGTCCTGCCGCGATAGGTGAGTTCGAAGACGTAGCGCTGCAGGATGTCGCCGCGCTCCGGCTTGTCGAGTGACGGATCGACTGTATAGCGGCACTCGGTCAGGCCGCGCGTCACCATCTCGAACGCATCCCGGCCGCCTGGACCGCGGAAGGCGGTGCGGATGACGATCTCGCGGCGCTCCGGCGGGCTGTCGGGGCTCAGAAGCGGCATGGCGCGCTGCATGACCTTGAAGGCATGCGCGACGCCGCCCGGAAAACCGAAGCCGTGGAAATGCATGAGATCGGCATAGGTGTAGGAGAGCGGCTTGCCGTCTTCGAGAACGTCGATCGTGTCGGTCATTTCGTCTGTGCTCCGTCCAGCTCTTCACGCATCCAGGGCAGGAAACCATCCAGGAAACGCGTCGTCGCCGGCATGAAATGGGATCCGTGATGAAAACACGGATCGAGGCTGGTGATGATCATGCGGCCGGGCGTCGTCACCTCGTCCACGTAGAGAATGGGTTTGCCCTCGCCGTTGACGGCCAGCACTTCGGCGCCATCAGGCGGGTCGAACCAGCCGTGCAGGTGCCAGGTGAGGTCGTCCTGTCCGAGGCGCCTGAAGAGCGAATGGCCGGCGGAGGCGACGCGGACACCGAGATCGGCGCCCGGCGTCAGCCACCACCACCAGTTCGTCGGCTGTGGCGTAAAGTTGATGCCCGGCAGGAAGACATCCCAGTTCGTCTCGCCGGTGGCGACAATCGTGCCGCCCTGATCGAGATAGGCGAGAAGCTGGGCGGCATGCGGCGCCAGCCGGTCGGCCGGCGTGCGGCAGGGAATGAAGACGACGGCGTGTTTGTCCAGATCCACGGAGGGGAGGTCTTCCGGGCGCACCAGCACGTCAAAATGATGGGCGTAACGGGGCGCTTCGAGCGTTTCGATATGGTAATAGGCGCCGGGATGGATCGCGAGAATGCTCATCAGTTCAGCTCTCCGGCGAGCCAGGCGACGGCGCGGCCGGCCAATTGCTTCTTGATCTCGGGATCGTCGCCGCAACCCCAGAATTCATTGCCGGCATGGCTGAGCAATTCGCCACCCTGCGGCCGGGCCCAGATCCAGTCGACGGGGGTTTTCGCCGGACCAAGCGCGTTGATGACGACGGCACCTTCGGGCGGCGGATTGTGGCCGCGGCCGTAGAAGCCGGTGACGCCATGGTTCGTTTCCAGCATCTTCTGGTCGATGCCGGCGAAGATCGGATGTTCGGAAAGCCGCGTCTGCACGAAATCCGCCCGCTTCGGATTCGGGATCGGCTGGTAGATGCCGAGTTCGGCCAAGATCGGGCGAAGGATATGGCCGTGATAAATCCAGCGGCCGCCGCGATCGAGGAAGGCTGCGACATCGGCTGCGAAACGCTGGAAGCCAATCTGGTCGAGATGGGTCGTGGTGATCAGCCCGCGTGCCGTCGCGAAATCCTCGCCGGTCAGCTCCATCTCGCGCACGACCTTCATGAGGCCTGAGGAGATCGCGTCCGCAAATGCCGGCGCGGTCATGGCGAACGGCTCCTGATAATGCGATTGGATCATCAAAATGGTCATGCGGCACGGATTCCGGCGAAGGCGGGCAGAACCGCCTGGTGAGTTTCGCCGGAGGGGCCGGCCAGTTCGACGACGCGCATCGGCACGCCGTAAAGGTTTTCCAGATGTTGCGGCGTGATCGTCTCGGCAACCGGGCCGAACAGCGGCTGCCCCCCGGGCATCATCAGCAGCGCGTCGTCGGCGGATGAGAGCGCGTGGTTCGGGTCGTGAGTGGTGAAGACGATCGCCTTGTCGCGCGGCTGGCGCAGCGTGTTGAGCAATGTCAGCAGGCGTTCCTGGTTGTGCAGGTCGAGCGCTGCCGCAGGCTCGTCGAGCACCAATGCCTCCGAGCCGGTGGCTATAGCGCGGGCGAGGAGGACAAGCTGGCGTTCGCCGCCGGACAAGCGGTCGAAATAATGATCGGCAAAACGGGCCGCACCCGCCCGTTCCAGCGCCGAATGGGCGATCGCGAAGTCCTCCGGACCCGGCTGGCCGAAAATGCCGAGATGGGCGGCGCGGCCCATGACGGCGACGTCGAGCGCCCTGTAGCGCTGATTGCTCGTGCCGGTCTGCGGTACATAGCCGACGATGCTCGGTGCGATCCTGCGGCCGGCATCGAGCGGCTGGAAGCCGAGCATGGCCTTCAGCGTGGTCGTTTTGCCGCGACCGTTCGGGCCGAGGATGGCAAGCGTACGGCCGACCGGAACCGAAAAGCTCAAGCCCTCGATGATGGTACGGGAACCGAAGCGGACGGTGGCGCTGTCGAGACCGATCATGAGCCGCTCCTTTCGCGGTAGTGATTGCGCAGCAGCATCGCGAAGATCGGCGCGCCGACCAGAGCGGTGATGACGCCGAGCGGGATTTCCGCGGCGGTGGCGGTGCGGGCGAGCGTATCGATGATCACCATGAAGCCGGCGCCGAGCACGACCGAGGCCGGCAGCAGGGCGCGGTGATCATGACCGACCAGCAACCGCGAGGCATGCGGAATGACGATACCGATCCAGCCGATGATGCCGGAGACCGCGACCTGGCTGCCGACGATGACGGCGATCAGCCCGAACACCATCCAGCGCTCGCGGTTGGTTTTGGCGCCGAGGCTCTGGGCCTCCGCTTCGTCGAGCGACAGGATGTTGAGGCGGAAGCGCAGCATCCAGAGAAACGCGCCGCCGATGATGAGGCCGGGGGCGGCGATCAGCGTGCGTTCCCACGTGGCGGTCGCAAACGAACCCATCAGCCAGTAGACGATGGCGGGAAGCGAGGTATTGGGGTCGGCGACGAATTGCAGCAGCGAGACGACTGCAGAAAACATCGAGCTGACCACGAGGCCGGAAAGGATCACCGTGATCGTTTCGCTGCGGCCGTTGATGCGGGAAATCAGGCCGACGAGGACGACGGCCGCCATGCCGGAGAGAAACACCATGGAGATCAGCGGGAAACCCCAGATGCCGAGCATGATGCCGAGCGCACCGCCGAAGGCCGCGCCTTGCGAAATGCCGAGGATATCGGGCGAGACAAGCGGGTTGCGGAAGACGCCCTGCAGCGCCGCGCCGGAGAGAGCGAGCCCGGCGCCAGCGAGTGCCGCGAGCACGACACGCGGCGCCCGGACCAGAAGAACGATGCGCTCGTCGATCGTCGCCAATTCCCGCCACGGATCCGTGGCGCCAAGCCAGATCAGTTCGAGCGCGCGGGTGGGCGGAACGGCGAAGCGGCCGACGCAGAGGCTGACCACGAAAGCGACCGCAAACAGCGCCAGCAGCCCTGAGAAAACCAGGGTCTGCCGTGCCAGATGCGCGCGGCGGACCATCGGAGCCGCCTCATCCTGCGTCAACGCCGCCATGACCTACTTCGCCTTGAACTGGGCGTAGTTGGCCGAGCCGCCCTGTTCTTTCATCCACAGGATGCCGTCGATGTCGGCATCGGTGATGTCGTAGTTGTAGAGCGTCTTGTAGGCGGTCTTCATCTCGGCGCGCAGGTCGTATTTGAAGACGTCGGGCTGGGTCAGGTTGGCTGTCCACATCCAGGCGAGCGGCGATTCCTGGTTCGGCGGATCCCAGCGATAGCCGCCGAGCGGCATCTTGTAGACGCGCTTGTTCTTCGCGGCCTTGGTCAGCGACAGGATCGGGTCGTTATAGACCCAGTTCACGTCGAGCTTGGCCTCGAAGGCGTTAAGGAAGATGATTTCCGGATCCCACTGGGCGATCTGCTCCTTGTTGATCGTCACCGTGCCGTTGAGTTCGGCCGAGGCGTTCCTGCCGCCGACGAGTTCCATGTACCAGGCATTGTAGCTGCCCTTGGTTCCGGTGGTCGCGATCTCGCTCAGCGCGCGGGCGATATAAAGCGTGCTGGGCTTCTTGTCGTCCGGGATCGCCTTGGCCTTGGCTTCGATATCCTTCTGGACCCGGTCACGCCAGTCGACCAGTTCCTTGATGCGCTCGGGCTTGCCGATCGCTTTGGACGTCATCGTCATGTAGTCGCGCGTCAGCTGCTCGGTGCCGTAAAGGATGAGCATGGCGTTGAGGCCGGCATTGGTGATCGGCGCGACGATGTCGTTGCCGCGGCCGCCCCACTGGATGACGAGATCCGGATTGGTCGCCGTCAGCGCCTCGATATTCGGCACGAAATTCGGGGCGGTCACGTCGGACGGGATGTCCTTGGTTTCCGGGAAGATCTTGCTCAGGATGCCTTCCAGCACGGCGCTCTTGGCGGTCGGGTTCATGCCGACAAGCTTCTTTGTCCCGCCATCCAGCGCGATCACCGTCGAGGCCATCGGGATGACGATCGAGACGATGCGTTCGGCGGCTTTCGCGAGTTTCACCTCGCGATTTTCCTGATCCTTGAAGGTGATTTCCTGCGCGGCGGCACCATGCGCCAGCAAGCCGGAAAGTGAGGCGGCCAGAAGGCCGCGCGAAGCAAAACGAGTGAGCGAAACCATATCAAATCCCCTGCCGGTAACGTCGTCGGGGAGCATTCCTAATGCGGGTGATTATTCTTGTCTACAAATCTCCACTTTAAAAACCGTTCAGGCCGGTTGCGGGAAGAGCGGCTTCAACGCCGGTGCCCGAAATCGGCCTGCCCATGCATTGGCGCTGGCCATGCGGCGCTCCGGCCGATATTGAACGGCGAGGTTGATCGATTTTCATCAAAGGAATTTCATGCCCACCATCTATCTCGCCGGTCCAGAAGTGTTCCTTCCCGATGCCCAGACCGTGATGGGCGAGAAACGCCGGCTCGCCCGCAGCTTCGGCTTCGAGCCGACCGGCCCGGGCAGCGACGAAAACCAGGCGCCTGTCGGCCGGCTGACGGCGGAGGCGATCTACCAGCGCAACGATAACGCCATGCGGCGCGCGGACGTCTGCCTCGCCAATATCACCCCGTTCCGCGGCGTCAGCGCCGATCCCGGCACCGTCTACGAAATCGGGTTCATGATCGCGCTCGGCAAACGCGTCTGGGCCTATACCAACCATCCGGACGACTATGGCATGCGTGTGCGCTCGCTCTGGTATGCGGGGCTCGAGATCGATGAAAGCAGTGGTCGTCCCCGCGGCCCGGACGGGCTTTCCATCGAGAACCACGGCAAGTCGGACAATCTGATGATCGATGTAGGCATCGAGGAAGGCGGCGGGCGCGTCATCCGCGCCGTCGCGCTGCCGGCCGATCCCGAGCGGGACCTCACGGCCTATACGGAGGCTTTGCGACACTTGCGCGGTTAGATCGGCGACAGCGCGTCCTTGAGACCCAGACCCTGTTTCACCTGAAGATCGAGATCGGCTTCGATATGGTCGATATGGTGGATCATCAATTTGGCGGCGCGCGCGCCATCG
This sequence comes from Hyphomicrobiales bacterium, assembly GCA_900471605.1. Taxonomy (GTDB): domain Bacteria; phylum Pseudomonadota; class Alphaproteobacteria; order Rhizobiales; family Rhizobiaceae; genus Neorhizobium. The sequence goes on from UCEY01000046.1 coordinate 170,360, forward strand.
CCCTTTTCCAAGGCGTCGAGAACGGCGGTATGCTCGGAATGCCCGCAACTCGACACGCCGGAGCGGCCGTAGAGCGCGATCACCAGCGATGAACGGGCGACCAACTCGTCCATGAAGCGCTGCAGGATGACGTTGCCGGCCACCGATGCCAGCATGAGGTGGAAATCACCAGAAGCCTTGATCTCGGCGCGGCGGGCGGCCGGACCGCGCTCGTTCAGATAGCGACCCTCCTCGTCGAGCTGGCGGCGGAACTGGACAATGTCCTCTGGCGTGATGCGCTCCACCGCCGCCGCGACAATGCCGGGCTCGATCAGCCGGCGGGAGGCAAAAATCTGGCGTGCTTCTTCCGGCGACGGATTGGAGACGAAGGCACCGCGATTGCGCTCAGTCTTTACCAGGCCCTCGAAGGCGAGCATCTGAAGCGCGGCGCGCGCGACCGTGCGGCTGACATCGAAAAGAGAACCGACTTCGCTTTCGGACAGTTTCGTGCCGGGCGCGAGACGCCGGTCGATGATTGCATTGCGTAGGGATTCCCGGATCGCCATGGAGCGATCTTCCGGGGAACGTTCCTCGGGCGATGTGCCGGTGAGATTGATCTTTTCGCTGATATTCATTGCTGGGGGTCCACTATCCGGCTTTTGTAACCCGAGTGGCTACGGAATGCCAAGCGACTTGTTTTTGATCTAATGGCAAGATTGCATACGATTTGCCCATTGGATCGGAAACGATCGCATGATTTTTACGCAATCGCAAAGCGCGACTGGCGGGGCTTCGACGTAAAACCAAGTCTTTCTAAAGCTTTAATCGAGTTGGCATGGCTGATGCATAGCAATATCAGACGCAAGGGAGCGCCTGATGAGCAAAGCCGCCGAAATCGACATCGCCTCAGTCTCTAAGATCTACGGAACAACAACCGCTGTCCACGCGATCAGCCTCAAGATTCCGGCCGGAAGCTATTGCTGCCTGCTCGGACCTTCGGGTTGCGGAAAGACCTCGACGCTGCGGATGATCGCCGGCCACGAGAGCATTTCCTCGGGCGACGTCCGGCTCGGCAATACCGTGGTCACCGACCTGCCGCCAGCCAAGCGGGGCACGGCGATGATGTTCCAGTCCTACGCGCTCTTCCCGCATCTCGACCTCGTCGACAACGTCGCCTTCAGCCTGAAGATGAAGGGCATCGACAAGGACGAGCGGCGCGCCAAGGCGATGGACATGCTGCGGCTGATGCAGCTCGAAGCCTATGCGACGCGCCGCCCGGCCCAGCTTTCCGGCGGCCAGCAGCAGCGCGTGGCGCTTGCCCGAGCCCTGATAACCGATCCGGAAGCGCTGCTTCTCGACGAGCCGCTCTCGGCGCTCGACCCGTTCCTGAAGATCCGCATGCGCGCCGAACTGAAGAAGCTGCAGACCTCGCTCGGCATCACCTTCGTGCATGTGACGCATAGCCAGGAAGAGGCGATGGCGCTTGCCGACCTGATCGTCGTGATGAACGACGGCCGCATCGAGCAGGCCGCACATCCGCGCGTCGTGTTCGAAAAACCGGCGACCGCCTTCGTCGCCAAATTCATGGGCGACCATAACGTCATTTCCGGCCGGGTGACGCAGAGTTCCGGCGGGACATTGATGCTGTCCGTACCGGCCGGCGGTGAGTTCCTCGCCACCGACGACGGCGCCGCCGGGCTGACCGACACCGCCGACATCGCCATCCGCACCGATCATGTGCGTATCGGCCAGCCTTCCGAAAAGGGCCTCGGCTTCACCGGCTCCGTCTCGAATGTCGAATATCGCGGCTCGTCGGTGAAGCTCTCCGTCAATGGTGCCGGGATCGAGGATTTCACCGCGATCCTGACCGACGCCGAATTTTTCGCCAACCCGGTCAAGGTCGGAGAGGCGATCCCGCTTTCCTGGGGCCGCGAGGACGCGATCGTCCTCGGCCGCCTCAAGAACTGATGCCACCACAAAAACTCAACCAGAGGAGAACAAGGCAATGACTGAGACCAAAAAAACACCCAAGGGAATTTCGCGCCGCACGCTGCTGAAGACGGCTTCCGCCGCGGCCGGTCTTGCCGCCGGCTCGGGCGCCATCACCGGCTTCCCGACCATCTGGGCCCAGAACCCGATCACGCTGCGCCAGTTCGGCACCGGCGTCTCGAACCTCAATGCGATCGCCGAAAAGTGCAAGGCCGACCTCGGCATCACGCTCGAAATGACCGCGACGGATTCGGACGCAGCCGCCCAGCGCGCCGTCACCCAGCCGAACTCCTACGATATCGCCGATATCGAATACTGGATCCTCAAGAAGGTCTATCCGGCCGGCGTCATCCAGCCGATGGATACGACCAAGCTCAAGTATTACGACAAGATCGTGCCGCTGTTCAAAAACGGCAAGCTGAAGCCGGACAGCGTGATCGCGCAGGGCACCGCGCCGCACACGGTCGGTTATGTCGCAAAGCCCGGCGACAAGACCTTCGCCAAGGAAGAGACCAAGTGGTTCACGATGGTTCCGACCATCTACAACGCCGACACGCTCGGCATCCGGCCAGACCTGGTCGGCCGCGAGATCTCGACCTGGGCCGACATCATGGACCCGAAGTTCAAGGGCAAGGCCTCTATCCTCAACATCCCGTCGATCGGCATCATGGATGCCGCGATGATCATGGAAGCCATGGGCAACATCAAATATGCCGACAAGGGCAACATGACCAAGGCGGAAATCGACAAGACGATCGACTTCCTGATCAAGGCCAAGCAGGGCGGCCAGTTCCGCGCCTTCTGGAAGTCGTTCGACGAAAGCGTCAACCTGATGGCCTCGGGCGAAGTCGTCATCCAGTCCATGTGGTCGCCGGCCGTCGCCGCCGTCCGCTCCAAGGGCATCGCCTGCAAATACCAGCCGCTGAAGGAAGGTTACCGCTCGTGGGGCGGCGGTCTCGGCCTTGCTGCCCATCTTTCGGGCGCCAAGCTCGATGCGGCCTATGAATATATCAACTGGTACACGTCCGGCTGGGTCGGCGCCTACCTCAACCGCCAGGGCTACTACTCCGCCGCCATGGAAACCGCCAAGGCCCACATGTCCGCCGACGAATGGGGCTTCTGGATCGAAGGCAAGCCGGCCAAGGGCGATATCGTCGCTCCGGACGGCAAGATCATGGAAAAGGCCGGCGCCGTGCGCGACGGCGGCTCCTTCGAGGAACGCATGGGCCATGTCGCATGCTGGAACTCGGTGATGGACGAGGACCGCTACATGGTCCGCCGCTGGAACGAGTTCATCGCCGCGTAAACAACGTTGCCCCTCACCCTAACCCTNNCCCCGCTCGCGGGGAGAGGGAACGTGCCCCGAGCAGGCAGAAGGGAACCGAGCGGCTTACCACGAGTCTCCTTCTCCCCGTCCCGACGGGGAGAAGGTGCCCGGCAGGGCGGATGAGGGGCAAACCCAGGAGACATCAAGACATGGCGACGATCGCATCATCCGAAACGGAACCGGCCAAGGCCGAAGGCGCAAAGCCGAAAAGCTTCCGCCTGTCACCGGCCGCCATCTCCTATCTCCAGGCGACGCCGCTGGCGCTGATCCTCGGTGCCTTCCTGCTGCTGCCGATCCTGATGATCTCCGTCGTCAGCTTCTGGGATTATGACTTCGCCCAGATGTATCCCGATTTCCTGACGATGAACTATGCCGAGACGCTCGGTTCCTGGGTCACCTGGAAGACCTATCTGAACACCCTGAAATTCGCTTTCCTGGTCTGGACAATCACGCTGGTCGTCGGATTCTGGGTCGCCTATTTCCTTGCCTTCCACATCCGCACCACCGCCATGCAGATGGTGCTCTTCCTCGTCTGCACCGTGCCGTTCCTGACGTCGAACATCATCCGCATGATTTCCTGGATCCCGGTGCTGGGGCGCAACGGCCTCGTCAACACGACGCTGATCAATGCCGGCATCATCCCCGAACCCATCGAGTGGCTGCTCTATTCGGATTTCGCCGTCGTTCTCGCCATGGTCCATCTCTACACGCTGTTCATGGTGACGCCGATCTTCAACACGCTGATGCGCATCGACAAGTCGCTGGTCGAGGCGGCGCGCGACGCCGGTGCCACGAGCTGGCAGACCCTTACCAACGTGATCCTTCCGCTTGCCAAGCCCGGCATGGCGATCGGCACCATCTTCGTCGTGACGCTTGTGATGGCCGATTTTTCGACGGTGCAGGTGATGTCCGGCGGCCAGAGCGCGTCGGTGGCTCTGATGATGAAGAACCAGATGTCGCTGCTGCAATATCCAGCAGCGGCCGCCAACGCGGTCGTGCTGCTGGTCCTCGTTCTCATAATGGTGGCGGGCATCCTGCGCATCGTCGACATCCGCAAAGAGCTTTAGAAAAGGGAGGGCTTCGAAATGCACAGCGACAAGCGCGGCCGCGAATTCTACCTTCTCGCCATCTTTTTCGTCGTCTTCGTGCTGTTCCTTTACGGCCCGCTTTCGGCGATCCTCATCCTCTCCTTCCAGGGGCCGAACGGCGGCCTCACCTTCCCGCTGAACGGCGTGTCGCTGCGCTGGTTCGCCAATCTGTTCGAGACCCAGGCGGTCGGCGATTTCGGCGGCTCGTTTCGTCGCTCCGCCATGCTCGGCATCATGGTGATGATCGTCACCGTCGTCGTCTCGCTGCTGGCAGGCCTTGCCTTCCGGCGGCGCTTCATAGGTTCGACAGCGCTTTTCTATCTCGCGGTCGCCAGCCTGGTCGTACCGTCGATCATCATCTCGCTCGGCATCGGCGTTGTTTTCCAGCAGCTCGGTTTCCAGCCGTCCTGGTACAGCTCCGCCTTCGGCGCGCATCTCACCTGGACGCTGCCCTTCGGTGTGCTGATCATGTTCGCCGTCTTCAACCGCTTTTCGCCGGCCTACGAGGAAGCCGCGCGCGATCTCGGTGCCTCGTCATGGCAGACCTTCCGCCATGTCGTGCTGCCGATGATCGCGCCGAGCCTCGTCGGCGTCGGCCTGTTCGGCTTCACGCTCTCCTATGACGAATTCGCCCGCACGCTGATGACGGCGGGTACGTTCAATACGTTGCCGCTCGAAATCTACGGCATGACGACCAATGTCACGACACCGGTGCTCTATGCGCTCGGCACGGTGACGACCGTCTTCTCCTTCCTCGTCATCGCCGGCACGCTCGGCCTGATCGTCCACCTCAATCGCCGCCGCCTGCGGTCGTGAACAGAATGCGCATTCTCGTCGTAAACCCGAATACCACCGCCAGCATGACGGCGACGATCGCCGATTCCGCAACCCGCGTCGCCAATGCCGGCACCGAAATCCTAGCGGTCACCTCGTCCATGGGACCGGTGTCGATCGAGGGGTATTATGACGAAGCCTTCGCCGTCCCCGGCCTGCTGGTCGAGATCGCCAAGGGCGAAACGGCCGGCGCCGATGCGGCGATCATCGCCTGTTTCGACGATACCGGCCTCGATGCGGCGCGGGCGCTCGCCGATATCCCGGTGATCGGCATCTGCGAGGCGGCGCTTGCCTCGACCGCCTTCATCGCCCAGCGTTTCACCATCGTCACGACCATGGAGCGTTCGCGGCTGCCGCTCGAACATCTGGTTCATCGCTACGGCATGGCCGGGCGGTGCAAGGTGCGGGCCGCAGACATTCCCGTCCTCTCGCTCGAAGACCCGAATTCCAACGCCCGCGACCGGCTGCGCAGCGAGATCGCGACGGCGCTGCGCGACGACAAGGCGGAGGCGATCGTGCTCGGCTGTGCCGGCATGGCCGATCTCACGGCCGAACTTAGGGCGGAGTTCGGCGTGCCTGTCGTGGACGGAGTGGCCGCGGCGGTAAAACAGGCCGAAGCGCTGGTGTCATTGGGCTTGTCGACGGCCAAGCGGGGCGCCTATGCTTCGCCTGTCTCAAAACCCTATAAAGGCCTTCTCGAAGGTTTCGGCCCCGGGAAACTCATCACCTCATGAATAGCCAGCACTCTATTCGCGCACTCGCCTCTCCCGACGTCGAACAGCTGGTGGACTGGGCGCGGATCGAGGGCTGGAATCCCGGCCTTGCCGATGCGCCGGCTCTTTATGCGGCCGACCGCCAGGGCTTCATCGGCTGTTTCGTGGATGGCGAGATGGCGGCGGGCATTTCCGCGGTCCGCTACGGTTCGGATTTCGGCTTCATCGGCCTTTATATCACCCATCCGGATTTCCGTGGCAAAGGTTTCGGCAGAAGGGTGTGGGATGCCGGCATGGCGCATCTCGGCCGCCGGACGATCGGTCTCGACGGCGTGCCGGAACAGCAGGCGAACTATCGGAGCATGGGGTTCGAGACGGCCTACGAGACGTTTCGCTGGAGCGGCAGCCTGGAAGGAAGCCCCGATGCGGAAGTCGCCGCGATCACGGACGATCTCGTGCCTGCCGTTGTTGTCTATGACCGGAGCTTTTTCCCTGCGGAGCGCAGCGCCTTTCTGGCCCAATGGCTGAAGCCGCCGCGAAACGCCAAGGTTATCATCCGAGACGGTCATATCCGCGGCTACGCGGTCTGCCGGCAATGCCATGACGGCTACAAGATTGGTCCACTGTTTGCGCAGACCACCGCCGACGCGCAGAGGTTGCTGGACGCTTTTTCGGCCGAGCTCGGCAACAAGACCCTGCATATCGATGTCCCGGCCGCGCAAACGGAATTCTGCGCCTATCTCGAAGCGCATCACTTCACGAAAGGCTTCACCACCGCACGCATGTATCGCGGCCCGGCACGGGCGGTGCAGATGTCGGGCGTGTTCGGGATTACCACGCTGGAGCTCGGCTGAGGGCAGCGTCCCGGCGCCCGGAACGCTGCTCGCGCTTACCAGGACCGGCGACTACCAGAGCTCGGCGTGGCGGTGAACGTCCTTGTAGAGCAGGTAACGGAAGCGGCCGGTGCCGCCGGCATAACATGCCTGCGGGCAGAAAGCGCGCAGCCACATGTAGTCGCCGGCTTCCACCTCGACCCAATCCTGGTTGAGCCGGTAAACCGCCTTGCCTTCGAGCACGTAGAGGCCATGCTCCATGACATGGGTTTCCATGAAGGGAATGGTCGCGCCCGGCTCCAATGTAACGATGTTGAGATGCATGTCGTATCGGATGTCGGACGTATCGACGAAACGGGTGGTTCCCCAGCGGTCGCCCGTATCCGGCATCCACGAAATCGGATGCTCGTCTTCATGGGTGAAGACCGCCGGCGGCGCTTCCAGCCCCTCGACCGCCTGGAACGCCTTGCGCACCCAATGGAACTTCACCGGTGCAGTGCCCCTGTTGCGCAGCTTCCACGGCGATCCGGCGGGGATGAAGGCGAAAGATCCGGGCCTCAGCGCCTGATCATTTCCGGCAAACTCGATCGACATCTCGCCCTCGACGACGAAGATCGCCGCTTCGGCGCGCGTGTTCGGTTCGGGCCGGTCGCTTCCGCCGCCCGGCTGCACTTCCATGATGTATTGCGAAAACGTCTCAGAGAACCCTGTCATCGGGCGGGAGATGATCCATGCCCGCGTTCCTTCCCAATGGGGAAGCAGGCTGGCGACGATATCGGACATCACGGTTCGCGGGATGACCGCATAGGATGTCGTGAAAACGGCCTTGCTGGAAAGGAGTTCGGTTTGCGGCGGCAATCCGCCGAGTTTCGAATAATAGTCTCTGTTCGTCATGGGTCTGCTTGCGGTCCAATTTCGCGGCGTCTGATACGCGTAAGGTTTAAGCCCCGCGCATCTCTAAGCAACCACAAATTCGACCCGGGAAGCCGCAGGCTTAAGATTCCGTCGATTATTCGTCTTGCGACGATCTCGGAGCCATACAGCGAAGCGCAAGGATTTTGCCTGAATGCAGGCCGCAAGGCCGCGGCCTGTTTTATCTCTCACGTCCCGTTAAAGCAGTCCCGCCGCATTGGAGGAGACCAGCTTGCGGATCTCGGACTTCGGCATCTGCAATTCGAGCAGGTCGTTGACGATAGCCCGGTAGCCCTCGACAGGACGCGGCATTTTCACGAGCCCGAGGTCGGAGCCGAATATGGTCATGTCGATGCCGGCAACTTCCACCAGTCGGCGCAGTTCCGACGCATCCCATTTGGCCGGACCACGCTGATTCGGGATGAACATGCAGATCGAATGCTCCATATAGACCCCGAGCCGGGCAAGCTCCCTCATGTCGTCGTCGCTGCAGCCGATGACATAGGTGGGATGATTGACCAGCATTTTCTTCACGCCGCGCCGCTTCGCCTCGGGAAACAGCACCTTGAGTTCATGGACCGAGAGATGCCCGCCGGCCAGGATGATGTCTCCAGCCGCGATGACATCGATGACCTCGTTGGTTTCCCTGGTCAGCTTTCCGTTCTCGTCCAAGACGGTCAGGGGAATGGGCGGCAGCATCGGGTTGGCGCTCTTCGGATAATTCTTGGTTTCGTCGGCGCTCTTGTCGATGTGGTTCTGAGCCGCGAATGTCGGCATCCAGACGATCTTGCCGCCGAGCTTGACCGCGTGATCGACAGCATGGGGATTGATGCCGCCACTGGCATTGTTGAGCGCGACGCCCGAATAGAGGCGTGTGCCTCTGTCGGGATAAAGCGTTTCGAGAAGCTGGGCGTGAGCCATGCCGGGATAGAAATGGTCCTTGTAGACGAGTGCGGAGAAACCCGCCTCGGACGCTTCCACCATGGCCTCATAATGGTCCAGCAGGCGGGGAAAAACCGCCGGCCCGCTGTGGCAATGCAGGTCCACAGCGCCGACGAGAAGGTCGGCGATTTCGGCGTCTCGGTCGGTCGCAAGGGCGGCGGATTGGGTCATGGATGGGCACTCCCGGAAAGGCTGGTGTTCGGTTTTACAGTGTGACGGCGTCGGGCGCGGGGTATTCGGCCGCATTCAGCACCCAGCCGGGTTTTGCCGAAAAATCGGCGCGGGGCGGGCTGAAGATGTCGACCAGCACATTCTTCACCGGGTCCATGGACCGCGATGTGTGGATAGCCGGCGGCGGGATTACAGCGACGGACGGCGCGGCGCAGAGTTCGGCATCGTCCGGTCGCCAGGCGTTCATGTCGCTGATCCATGGCCAGCGCAGGTAGTGGATGTAGGAACCTTCAACGCAAAGCGAATACTGCTCGAAATCCTCGTGGAAATGCGGAGACATCTTGGTGATGTCGCGCGGGCCGCTGCCGGGCAGGTAGTTCACCATGATCGTCGAGCAGCGGAAGATGCGCCCGAACCGGCCGGGCTCGGGAGGCACATCCAGGCTGTAGTGACGCAGCTTCGGCCCATTGACCGGATCGGGCCAGGCCTGGAACGGCGGCACGTTCGGATCGGGACTGAGATAGGAGCCCGCGTTGGAGCATTTGGCGACGAGATCGGCGGCCCGCGTGGTCACCAGCCGGATCACTTCGCCATCGCCCTTCAGATGCACTTCACTATCGCCGGCCGGTACGACCACGAGGCAAAAACCATCGACCGAGATGCTCTCGCCATTCCAGCGGATCTCGACAGGCGTATCGGGCTTGGGGAGAAGGACGACGTATTCGTCAAGCTGATTGACGCGGGAGAGCACAAGGCCAGCCTTGCCGGTGGTGTGCGCCACGACAAGGTTTTGCCCCCGCGCGTAATAGGTCGTGCTGCCATCCGCGACGTCCTGCGGCGGCGCATCGTAGAAGCGCGCATATTCGCCGCCCTTGAATGCCGTCGGCACGGCGCCTGGCGTAGCGGCGGTGTTGAGGCTCGCGCGTGGGTCGTTGGGTGCGTACATTTTCACGTCCTGACTGATGGGGATTCGATTGCGGCGGCGTTGAACTCGGCACGGATCCGGGCGGCGCTGGTGCGCAGGATGCCCTGGTCGGAGGAGACGATGAACGCGCTCGCCCCTTCGGCACGGAACGGTTCGATTTCGCCCACCGAGCCGACCATCACGCAGACGGGTTTGCCGGCGTTGCGGGCGGCCGACAGGATGCGGGCGACCGCGTCCTTGACCACCGGCTCGCTCGCCGACCGGGCGCCGAGGGAAACCGTCAGATCGCCACGGCCGATAAAGATGCCGTCGAGCCCTTCGACCGCCAGGATGTCCTCGATGACATCGATGGCTTCACGATCCTCGATCATCGCCAGGACAGCGATATCGCGATCCTGTGCCTCGATATGATCCCACATGCCCGTCGCGCCATATGCACCGGCACGCGGGGAATTGGAAAAGCCGCGTATGCCGCCGCGATATCGACTCGCGGCGACCACGGCGCGGGCGGTCTCGACCGAGGCCACATGCGGAACCAGCACGCCATTGGCACCGCAATCCAGAACCGACTGGATACTTGCCGGAAATGACGAGGGAACCCTGACGAGGCCGGCGATGCCATTCACCCGGCATCCGAGGAGAATCTGGTCGGTCGCGGAGCGATCGATCGGCGCGTGTTCCTCATCGATGACGACAAAGTCGAAACCTGCTCCGCCCAGGATTTCCGAGGCATGGCTGGTGGGCGTCTTGACGAACGCGCCGAGCAGTTGCTGGCGTGCCTTGAACCGGGTCGTAAACTCCCTTGGTGGCATTGTTCCTCTCCCTGTCATCGTCTTGTTGTGGTCACTCTGCGGTGTTCGCAGGTGGCGGGGGAGTACTGGCGTCCGGCCATTTCAACGCGTGAAAAACAAGACGAAGGATTGCGGTCAGGCCGCCGGCTTGACCAGCTTGAATACCGACTGCAGCGATGCGACGGCTTCGCCGTTCACTTCGACCAGCCCGTCCACGAACACCAGCGTTCGCGTGCGGCGGGTCACCCGGCACCGGCCGATCATGAAATCGAATGGCTTTACCGCCGCCAGGAACTGGACGTTGAGCTGGACGGTGACCGATCGCACCGGCCCCACCTGACCTTCGGCACGCGACAGGGTTTCGATGAGCGTGCCGCCCAGCGCCTGGTCGCAGAAAGCCGTGAGCGCACCGCCATGCATGTTGCCGTTATTATTGAGCGTGTTGGGCGTGCAGTGCATGGCGAAGATGAACTGGCCGTCCTCCTCCTGTTTCTGCCAGAAGGGTCCGATCAGATCGAAAAAGGGATTGGACCGGCGCCGGGTCCAACCGGCCCCGGCGGGATCGAAGGCGCCTTCGGGAAGCGGATGGGTGTCGCTTATCATCAGGCTGCCGCCCTCGCGGCTTCGAGCGACAGGATCTCGCGGGCTTCGGAGGGTGTGGCCGGCTCGGCCCCGAGCGCCCTGATGATTTCGACGGCGCGCTGCACCAGAGGCTCATTACCCTCGGCAAGCACACCCTGCTCCAGATACAGGTTGTCCTCCAACCCGACGCGGCAATGTCCGCCGAGAATGACCGACTGGGCGACCATGGGCATCTGGAAGCGGGAAATGCCGAAGGCGGACCAGATCGTGCCCGGGGGGAGGAGCGAGCGCATCAGCAGCATCGCCTCGGTGGTTGCCGGCGCCCCACCCGGAATACCGAGGCAGAACTGGAAGAAGGGCGGCTTGGGCAGGTGACCCGCCTCCAGCAGCCGCACCGCCACGCCCACATGGCCTATATCGAAGACTTCGAGTTCCGGCTTCACGCCGGCGGCGCGGATCATCTGCGCCATGGCAATCAGATGCGGCGGCGTGTTGACGATCGCCCGGTCACCGAAATTCATGGTCGCCACGTCCAGCGTGCAGATGTCGGGACGAAGGCGCGAGACGTGATCGGTGCGCACACCCGGCGAACGGACGGGCGGCGCGGCAGTCTCGTCCAGGGGCGGTGCATAGCCGGCTCCCGGTCCCGCCGTCAGATTGATGATGACATCGCTGCCGGAGCGGCGGATGCGCTGCATCACCTCGTCATAGAGCTCGAACTTCATGGAGGGCGCCCCCGTCTGCGGATCGCGCACGTGGATATGCACGGAAGCAGCGCCGGCCCTTGCCGCCCTGATCGCCTCGTCGGCGATCGCTTCGGGCGTGATCGGAACGTACTGGCTGTTCTTCGACAGCGCGCTGCCGCCCGTGACGGCACATGTCAGTATCACCTTGCGCTTCATTGGATCCTCATCGGGTTAAACGGCGTGATCGCCATGGCAAAGCCGTGCCGTGCGCGATCGCGCGGCATCCGGCCGATATCGATAATCGGGTGGCGCCTTAGTAGGTGGTGCCGTGCAGGCTGCGCATGTCCACCTCGATGGCGGATGCGGCTTCGAGCATGGGCTGGACCACGCTTTCGAGAATACGGTCGCTCGAAACCGCCGTGCGGTAATAACCGACGCCCATGCAGGCCGAGCAGCGCTGCTGGTCGAAGATCGGGACCGCGACGAACTCGAAAACGCGGCGGGGTCCGCCGACGCGGGCATAACCGCGCTTGCGGGTAGCCCGCAGGTCACGCAGCGTGCGGGCGACATCGATCGGCTTGCCCTGTTCCCGGCGCTGCTGGGCGACCGCGTTGAGGAGGAGCGCGCGTTCCTCGTCATCGCAGAAGGCGAGGTAACATTGCCCCATTGCCGTCAGTTCCAGATCAAGGAACCGGTGCAGGACCGGAAAAGGATAGGCCCAGGGGCTGATCGGTGCCGTGGTGAAACTGACCAGGATGTGGCCGTCACGCAGCGTTCCGAGGCTCACTGGCCACTTGATGTCGTTGGTCAGCGCAACCGCCCGTGACCGCGCCGCCTCGATCAGCAGCGGCGCCCCGCTGAAACCCGAGGCAAGCGAGACGACCTTCGAGGTCACGCTATAGCCGCCGACGAAGTTGTCACGGACCACGTAGCCCTCGCTGATCAGGGTTTCGAGCATCCTGACGATCGTGGGCTTGGACAGCCCGGTCACCTGATGCAGCGAACCGATGGTGGCGATGCGCTGCGCATTCAGCGCCTGCAGCAGCACCAGGACCCGGCGCGCGGATTCGACCGGGGCGTAGGACGGCTTGTGTTCGTCGATGCTGCCGCGCAATGAATTCGCCCTGCAGTGAAGATCGTTGTATTTCGGTAGCTGCGGAGATCTGGCCGGTCTCTCCCTCAACTCGCTGTCGAACATTCAGAACTCCTCCCAGAATTCTTCAGCATCGGTTTGGTTACCAATGCCGATAAAAGCGTAGTTGCGACCTGCCGACTAGGCCAGCAGTTTCCATGGCGTATTTCAATAGGTGAAATGCGGTGGCGGGATCACCTGGGCCGGCGAAACGCCAGGGCGATGATGCCGGCATAACATGCCGCCAGGGCGGCAACGCCGATAAGGGGAATGACCATGCCCACGAAAGTGGCCGCCGCACCGATCAGGAAGCTGCCGACTGCCGGTCCGCCGCGGATGATCATGCTGTAGATCCCCATCACCCGGCCGAGCTTGCCGGGCTCGCTTTCCAGCTGCAGCAGCGCCTGACCGGCGATCCCGGCATGCATATTGGCGAAGGACATGCAGAAGATCGCGATCAGCGCGAAATGAAAGCCGGGCACAAGTGCGAGCGCAACAAGCGACGCGGTAGCGCAGAGCGCTGCGACAGCGATGCCGGGGACGCCGCGGCTACTGGATGGCCGCAACAGGGTCATCGTACCGGAGACAATCGATCCCAGGGCCGAAGCGGCCATCAGCGCGACAAAACCATCGATGCCCCTGGCGAACAGGGCGTCGGCCACCGCCGGCAACATCTGCAGGATCCCGCCGACGCTGATCCCGGAAAATCCCATCAGCCCAAGCGTGGCGAGCACGCCTCTATGGCGCAGCACATAACGGAAACCGTCAGCCGTCCCCGATCCAGGCATGGTGCCGGCCGGGCGCCCCATGCCTCTTTGCACTCGGATCACTGCGAGAGTGTAGGAAAAGCAGGCGATCGCCAGACCACTGACGGCAAAGGTAATGCCGACATTGACCTCGCTGATCAAAGCGCCGGCGATGACCGGGCCGACGAACCGGGCCAGGTTGAAGCTCAGCGCATTCAGCGCCACCGCGGCATGCAGATAGTCGGGGGGCACGATCTCGCGGATGAGCGACAGCCGCGCCGGCTGCTCCAGGCTGCTGGAGATCCCGAGCACCAGGGTCAGCCCGAACAGCACTTCCACCGTCGTCAATCCCGCCCATGACAGCATGGCAAGAACCAGCGACTGCACGATCGCGACCGACTGGGCCCGGCGCAGCACCTTGATCTTGTCGTGCGCATCCGCAAGCGAGCCGGCATAGCTGCTGAGGAAGATCGACGGCAACATGTCGGCGGCCGCGATCAAACCCAGCCAGAACGGCGACCGGCTGAGTTCCCAGGCCAGCCAGGCGACACCGATCTTCTGCATCCACATGCCGAGAACGGAGATGATGCTGCCGATGGCAAAACGGCGATAATGCAGGTCCCTGAGCGCCAGGAGCGGGTTATAGCGTGGTGACTTGCCAGCGCTCATGGCCACAGCCGGCGAAAATGGACAATGAGTGCGGGTTGCAAGCCTCACCTGTGGACTTTGGAGTGGGCGGGCCGCCCATGGCGGCGTCAGGACGGTTTCCCTGTCCCGACGAATAAAGCGCCAGATCGCCCGCGGTCCATCTCCGCCGGCGGCTCATTTCAAGAGATGAAACAGAATAGGTGGCAACCGGGCAGGCCGGATGAGAGCCGGCCCGGAGTTTGGCGAGGCTCAGTCCTCTTCGGCGAACACGACCCTGCGGCTGTTGCGGATGGCCGGAAACAGCACGGCGAACAACGTTACCGCCGCCACGATCAGCAGGCCTGCCGTGATCGGCCGCTGGAAGAAGGTAAGAGGATTGCCGTTCGCCAGCAGCATGGCACGCCGCAGATATTCCTCCAGCATCGGCCCAAGAACAAAGCCGAGCAGCAGAGGGGCAGGCTCGCAATCGAGCTTCGTCAGGCCATAACCGACCACTCCGAAAACCGCCATGACGACGAGATCGAAGGGGTTGTTGCCGACGCTGTAGACGCCGATCGCCGAGAAGCCGATGATGGCGGGAAACAGGAAATGATTGCGGACCGACAAGAGCTTCACCCAAAGCCCGACAAGCGGCAGGTTGAGGATCACCAGCATCAGGTTGCCGATCCACATTGAGACGATCACACCCCAGAACAGCACCGGCCGCTCGTTGACGAGATTGGGGCCGGGCGCCACGCCCTGCAGCATCAGCGCCCCGATCATCAGCGCCATGATCGGGTTCGACGGAATGCCGAGCGTCAGCATCGGAATGAACGAACTCTGAGCCCCGGCATTGTTTGCGGATTCCGGGCCGGCGACACCGGCCAGGGCGCCGTGACCGAAGCGTTCGGGATGGCGCGACAGCTTTTTCTCGAGCGCATAGGACGTGAACGACGAGAGCATCGCGCCACCACCGGGCAGGATGCCGAGAATGGAGCCCAGGCCCGTGCCGCGCAGGATCGGGCCGGCCGATTCCCTGATATCGGCCCAGGAGGGCATCAGGCCCGTCACCCGGGTGGTCAGCACATCGCGCTCCTGCTCCCTTTCATCCTCCAGACCCCGCAGGATTTCGGCGATGGCATAGACGCCCGAACCAAAGGCGATGATCGGAATGCCGTCCGCCAGATCCAATGTCCCGAGGGTGAGGCGCATGCTGCCGGTATAGACATCCGTCCCCACGCAACCGAGCAGCAGGCCGAGCACGATCATGACCAGACCCTTCAGCACCGAGCCATGCGCGAGAGCAATCGAGGCCACGACGCCGAGCACCATCAGGGCAAAATAATCCGACGGGCCGAACTGGAGGGCCAGCGTCGTCAGCGGCACGGCAAACAGGGCAATGACGAGCGTCGCGAAGCAACCCGCGAAAAACGATCCGAGAGCGGCGATCGCCAATGCCACGCCGGCCCTTCCCTGACGCGCCATCTGGTAACCGTCGATCGCGGTGACCGCGGAAGTGGCTTCACCAGGCAGATTGATCAGGATCGCCGTCGTCGACCCGCCATACTGGGCGCCGTAATAGATGCCCGCCAGCATGATCATCGAGGCTTCCGGCGGAAACCCGAACGTCACCGGCAACAGGATGGCGATGGTGCCGAGCGGCCCGATGCCCGGCAGAACGCCGACCGCGGTGCCGAGCAGGCAGCCGATGAAGCAGAACAGAAGATTGGAAGGTTCGAGAACCGCCCCGAAACCCACGGCGAGATTGGCAAAGATATCCATGGCGTATTTCTAACCAATGATCAGATCGCCCCAGAGGGGGATCGGCAGGTTCAGGAGGAAGTGGAACACCGCGACGCAAAAGATGGTGAAGCCGGCGGAGAGAAGCAGCGACTGGCGCAAGGTGGCAAACCGGCTGGCAAAGCTCGAAAGAAAAATCGTCACGGCGACCGCGATCACGAGGCCGAGCGACTGGATCGTCAATCCGAACACGAGAGGAGCGCCCATGACCAGTATCGACGATTTGATCGAAGCGAACCGAAGCGGCTGGGCGCCTGACGAAAGCGGCGTGAAGGCAACGGCCAGAGCCAGCAAAGCCAGCAGGATCGACAGCATGACGGGGAAGAACCCGGACCCCATTTCGGCCGCGGTGCCAATCTTCAGCGTGCGATAGGCGTAAATGCCGGTCGCCACGGCGAAGCTCACGAAGATGGCTGCGAAGGTGATGTTTCGTCGGCTAAGCGATCGCGGTCGGGGCCGGCCCATTTCGGTTGTCATGCTGTTCTCCTCCTCAACGGCATTTCAAAATCGGTATCAGGCCTGAGCTAGCTCTGGTCCTGCGGTTCGTCCGGCAGCAGGCTCCTGCGCAGATGATCGGGCATGGTCGTGGTCGGTTCCTCTCCCCTGAACAGGGCGGTGAAGGTCTTCGACCGGATCTTCCAGCCTCCCTGCGCATCGCGGACAAGCACTTCGACAACTTCCGAAATGCTGTTCGGCCCGCTAACGGACAAGACGGGTACCCCATCGACCGCATAGATGGTCATGATATATCGGATCGTCGCCCGGTCGGGGCTCTCAATGGTGATCATCGGATTATTGATGAGATGGCGCACGACCCGATCGCCGCGGCTGACGCGCCAATCGTAGAACGCCTTGATCTGCTGCCTGCCCGTATAGGCGGTCTCGCCGGATCCAAACACGCCGTCCTCGGTGAACAGCGTATGGGCGCGAGCTCCCCAATTGGTGTCGACATCGTCCCAGTATTCGGTGACGAGAGACAGGATAACGGATTTGACCGCGAGTTCAGCGAGTTCGTCCATATTCGTTCCCAGACATTACATGAAATAGAGTTCGAGGGCGTTGCGCCCGCCGATGCGTCGTCGCATGGCCGGATCGGGCACCCACTCCGACAGGGCCGCCACGGTTTCCCCGTAGGTGACGCGACCCTCAAAGGCGGCGAACGGCCAATCGCTGGCCCAGACCAGCCGCTCCCCGCCCGTCAGCCGCAGCAGTTCGCGTGAGAAATCGATCGCCAGCGATGGCGGCCTGAACCGGTAACCCGCCGAAAGCTTGACCCAGGCATTGCCCCGTTCCAGCGCATCGAGCACCAGCCGAAACCCGGGATCGTCCACCCCCCTGGCCGAATCGGGCATTCCCATATGGTCGATCACCATCCGGGCACCCGAGGCGGCAATCTCCTCCATCATCACCGGCAGGCGATCGGCGCGTTCGATCAGGTGGACATGCCAGCCGAGATCGGCGACGCGGCGCAGCAGCCGGCGGTATTCCGGCGAGGTGATGTCGGGCGCCTGGTCGAGCGTCCGCCACATCAGTCTTATCCCGACAAAGCCGTCATCGCGCATCCGCTCCAGCTCGTAGACGCTGATCGACGGAGAGACGATGGCAGTCGCCCGCAGGCGCCGGTAGCGGCGCAGGGCGTCGCGAACATGGTCGTTATATTCCCCGTGCAGGCTGGCGGCAGCAACGACACCGAGCGCGATGCCATGCTCGTCGAGCAGTCCGATCAGCCGATCGACGCCTGCATCTTCCGGCGGCCTGTGCCAGGCATTCGGCGCCAGCGGCAGATCGGTGGTGTAGATATGAAAATGCGTGTCGACGAGCGGCGGTTCATTGTCCGTGTCAGCCATGCAGAGTCGTCCTTTTTCCGGGATGCGCTCGATGCCGCGGCGAGGAGCAGGTGTCACCCGGCGGCCACGCTTCCGATTACCGGCTTGCCAGGCAATTTGCAGAGGATCGATGCCGAGAGCACGACCGGTCGGGGTTCCGGATTCTCAAGTCCTGCCGCCGGTTCCAAGCATCTGCGAAGCGGTAGAGCGAGACCTTGCGATCAGCGTGCGACCACATCATTCAAAATGAGCTTCGGCCCCTTCAGGCGGGCCGCAGTTCGACCGCCAGCCGGAAGGAAAAGCCTATTCGCTCCGGATGTTGTACTTGGCGATGATGTTCCGCCACAGCGCTTCCTCATCGACCACGATCCTGTGGAATTCCTCCGGCGTGGTCGGCGCTGCGATCTGCCCCGCCACGGCGAATTTTGCGATCGCGTCGTCGGATTTCAGATAGGCGGTGAGAACTTCGTTGATCCGCTTGACGATCGCGGGAGGCGTGCCCTTCGGAGCCATGATGCCGCCCCAGGGAACCGCGACGAGATCGAGTCCCTGCTCCTTCAGGGTCGGAACATTGGGCAGGATTTTTGCGCGCTTGGCCGAGATGACGGCGAGCGGCCTCAGGTTTCCGGCTTCGATGTGCTTGATATAGGCGTCGCCGAGATAGTCCACGGACAGGTCGACGCTGCCCGACAACATGTCGGTGACGATCGGGGGACTGCCCTTGTAGCTGACGAGCTTGATGTCTATGCCGGCCATGTCCATGATCGCGGTCTCGATCATATGACCATAGGACCCTATGCCGTTATTGCCTGCGCTCACCTGCGAGGGGTTGGCCTTGGCATAGGCGATCAGTTCGCTCAGGGTTTGCGCCGGGAAATCCTTGCGGGCCACCAGTACCATGTCGCCCACGGAGAACTGGATGATGTGCTCGAAGTCCTGTACCGGCTTGTAAGGCAGGCCCGGCATCGTATTGGTGAAATTGGCCGCCGGTCCGGGATAGGCGGTCACCAGCGTATAGCCATCCGGCTTCTGGCGCGCCACATAGCCCGTACCGATGGCACCGCCCGCACCCGGTTTGTTTTCGACGATCACGGTCTGGCCGACGCCCTTTTCAAGCGCCGCCGCCACGAGGCGCGCCAGATAATCGCTGCCGGCCGCAAATGCATGGACCAAGGTGATCGGCTTGTCTTTCGGCCAGTCCGACGCCATGCCGGCGCTGCTGCTCGCGGCCACGCCGACGAACCCCAGCAATGCGATACCGATGGATGCCAGTATGCTGCGCATCGTTTCTCCTCCCTCAACCCGGCGACGTTTGTGCTCCCCATCCCGGTTGACGATCGATCATAAACAAAACCGCCGCTACGGCCATTGCAGCAAGGCATCTGTTTCATTCATTGAAATTGGCCGCGGCCTTTCGGGGACGCGGAACCCGCGTCCTGGATTGGTGGTTCACGGCTGACGATGTTGGTTTTGACGGACGGGGCGCAGGGCATCACGCTTTATGACGGAATTCGGCCAGTCCACATCGATCCGGCGCCCGCGGTTCGGTGTATGAGCACGTGGTTGGGGAGATGGTTTCGGTGGTGCGTTTGTTTTGGGCTTGTTTGGGGGCGTGATGCTGTGCTGGCTGCGTCGGAAGCTGGTTTATGGACTGCGGGGTTGCTTCGGGGTGGTGTTGGGTGATGGTTGCCGGCAGGGGTGTGGCGGTTGGGTTGGGCCGGTCTGTGATCGGGTTAGAAACGACTTCGGCCTCCACTTGGGAGGCCGAGAAGTTGTTGTGTAGTGGATGCTTTGGTTGCGGGGGCAGG
>UCEY01000090.1 GCA_900471605.1 Hyphomicrobiales bacterium
CGGACATAAAGGTCTGTCATATGGAATGACTGATCCATCAGGGCGACGCTCTGCCGCCATGCCTGCTGTTCCTCGATCCAGTTGGTGAATTCCGGCGGGACATTCGCCGCGACTGGCGCGGTCGGATATGGTGAGAATACCGATACGATCCACAAGGTCACGCCGGATTGAAACATCCCATCAGAAAAACCGAACTCCGTGTGACCCGGCAACCGCGCCGAACGCGGTCAGGGCCGCAAGCAACAGAAGGCATTGATGCAACCGGCTGACGCGAAGGAGGACTTTCTCCGGATCCCTTTGCGCATTCTTTGCGAATTTCGGATGGAAATGCGGTTCAACCACGAAGACCATGAGCATGAATGCCAGCCACAGTCCGAACATCGCCGTCATCCACCAGTACTCCAGATCGGCAAATCGATCCCAGATGTCCATCCTGTAGGTCATCCAGAGACCGGTCGCGCCCGCAAGCGGGATCGAGATGCGAACCTGTTGCGAAAAACGCCGCTCTATATTCTCGAAAAGAGACCAGGCTTGCTCGACCGTTCCTCGTGATCGGGACATCGGGAGAACGATTAGCGTTACGAAGGCCAACCCTCCGATCCAGTGGATGATCGCAAGAACGTGTAGTACGCGCGCGACCGAGATATCATCCATCACCTGACTCTCATGCTCTTGCCCACATCGCCGCATCTACCGGCCTGCATATTGTTCGCAAATACTCGGCCGCCACCTGTCGATCGGATGGAAGCTCCGACAGTTCGATTTCTCGCGCAAGGTCGCCCGCGAACGCACGAAACGGAACCAGATTGATCGCGGGGACACCGATTAGAACCGGAACCAATAGATCGAGCGCCTTGACCATCAGCGACCTGAAGCCGCCGCCATCAACCTCAGCCTTTCCGAATTTGGAGAGGACGAGCAGATCGGCTTGCTGCGAAAGGCCAGCTTCAGCGGCCGTGCACGCGTTCAGGAGCCGCTCTGAATTCAGGATGCAACCTCCGGCATGAGGACCACGATCGTCGGATATCCGGTGGAGTGCGCCAGTTGCCAGGTCCCTCACGGACATGTCGCATTTTGCGCGACCGGGCTTCTGCTCACTATGTTGAACAAGTCCGGCTAATCGCATGCCCAGAACGGACATCATTTCCGTGATTTCCTGCGCAAAAACCTCGAAATCCGCCCCGGTTGGATAGACGATCGCGGTGATCCGGAAGCCCTGATGAGTGGCCTGCATGATTGTCTCCCTTGATTAAGATGCCAGCGGCGACCAGGCCAACGCGATTTCGATCCTAAAATCGGCTCTTCATAGAGAAACCGATGCCGGGGACGACGGCGGCCGCGTCCAAGCGTCATTCGATATATTGTTTTTCGAGCCACCGTTTGCGCTACCGCAAACAGGGACGATCGGCGGCATGGCACAAGAAAAGAACATTCAGGTTTAGGAGAGCTGGGAATGTTGTCTTGACGGTTAGTCGATCTTTTGCCCGATGCCGTTGTCTGCGGGCGCTCGGTTTCTTTGCCAAGCCGGGAAGCCCGTCTTGAGCCACGGGCCCGGGTAGCTGAGGCACGCCTGAGATCATGCATCGATCCACATCACATCAGACACGACGAGGTCGTGACCGGAATTCTTTTGCCATGCTGAACCTTTTACGGTACAGGGGATGAAAATGAGGCGACTTGTTGCGCGTTTCTACAGGACAATGTCCGGTGAGGAACCCGTTCGGGATTGGCTTTCGACAATGGAAAGTTTGGATCGGAAAACCATCGGGATAGACGTTGCGTCGGTGGAATTTGGATGGCCCCTGCATGTCCCTGAACACGAGGTTTTGGGCAGGGGTGTCTTCCGGCTCAGATCCAACGTCAGGCACGGACGAATGGAAGCGCGCACGTATTTCGCCATCCAGGCCGAAACAATGCTGCTCCTGCATGGCGAGTGCGGGGAAAACGATGGCGAAGATGTGGCGAGCAGACGACTGCAGGACTATCGGCGCAGGGGTCTTGGCTCGATGGAAAACGAGGACGTTTGATGGCCAAGAAAGCCAATACTGCAGTAGGCGGAACCCTCGAGGAATATCTCGACATAACGGGCGAACGAGAAGAGGTTTATGGAGCGGCGATCAAGCGCGTGCTCGCCTTGCAGCTCGAATCAGCCCGCAAAGACAGGGCGATCAGCAAGTCGGCGATCGCGAGCCGCCTGCACACCAGTCGTAGCCAGATCAACCGGGTCCTGGACCCGAACCATGTCGCAGTATCGCTCGATATGCTGGACAAAGTGGCGCGGTCTGTCGGGAAGCGTTTGAAAGTTGAGCTTGTGGACGTCTGAGGCATTTTTCGGTGCGTGGACGTGAGACATTTTAGGGAGACGTGTCTTGGAGGCGATCGGATCGAATGACAGAGCGGACTTCCGCTCGAAACGGCGACGCGAGTTGCTCACCTTCGTGGTTCTGGCCTTCGCCATCTGGCCGGTCGTGGCTGTTGGAACCGTCGCGAGTTATGGCTTCATGGTCTGGGCCTACCAGATCGTCTACGGCCCGCCTGGTCCGCACGACATCACGCCGGCACGGCCGAATTCGGCGGAGTGACAGGCATGGCTGAAGTCGCCACTACACGTCGCGCCTTTTTAACCGGCGGCGGCCTGCGCCCAAGGCAAGGTTACTATCCGCCGGGGGTAACGGCTAAATCCATTGCTCACTGTTCAGGTTGCGGCGAATGCGCTGACGCCTGTCCTGCGAAGATCATCGTCATGCGGGATGGCGTGCCGACCGTCGATTTCAACGCGGGTGAGTGCACATTCTGCGGCGAGTGCTCGAAACGATGTCCGGAGCGGGTTTTCCCGCCTGAACCCGCGACCGCATTCGCCCATCACGCCTTCCTTGCAGACACTTGCCTCGCCGTGAATTACGTCGACTGCCAGGCCTGTCGCGATGCCTGTTCAATCATGGCGATCCGATTCAAACCGCGGCGGGGCGGCCCTTTCGTGCCTGTCCTGGACGCTGACGCCTGCACCGGTTGCGGCGCATGCGTTTCAGTCTGCCCCACTCAGTCCATCACCATGACAGCCCGCACGGTGGGGGCTGCCCATGCGTGAAACCCATCATCACATTTCAAGCGCGGTGGTCGTCACGCGGCCGGAAGCGGTTCAGGCCATGTCCGCCACCCTTGCCGGGATCGAAGGCGTCGAGGTGCATGCTACAGGCGGCGGCAAGATCGTCATCGTCATCGAAGGCCCCAGTTCCGGGTTCCTTGGCG
Source organism: Hyphomicrobiales bacterium (assembly GCA_900471605.1). Classification (GTDB taxonomy): domain Bacteria; phylum Pseudomonadota; class Alphaproteobacteria; order Rhizobiales; family Rhizobiaceae; genus Neorhizobium. The sequence goes on from UCEY01000090.1 coordinate 3,250, forward strand.
AAACGTTGATACGGATTTCGGCGATGGACGACGTTATCGCCGCGCACATGGTTTTCGAGCAGACAATTTCAGAGAAGGAGATGTCGGATGACGGCAGAACTCACGCGGCGTGATGTGCTGAAGGCGCAGGCTGCTGCGATCGCGGCATCGACCGCCGGCATCGCCCTGCCGGCTGCGGCCCAGTCCATTCCTGGCGGTGTTACGGCACTTGAGATCAAATGGTCCAAGGCGCCTTGTCGCTTCTGCGGCACCGGCTGCGGCGTCATGGTCGGTGTCAAGGAAAACCATGTCGTTGCAACGCATGGCGACATGGAAGCGGAGGTCAATCGCGGCCTCAACTGCGTGAAAGGCTACTTCCTGTCAAAGATCATGTACGGCAAGGATCGTTTGACGACGCCGCTTCTACGCAAGCGGAACGGTGTATTCGACAAGGAAGGCGAATTCGAACCGGTCACCTGGGAAGAAGCCTTCGACATCATGGCCGAAAAGGCCAAAAAGACGTTGAAGGAAAAAGGCCCGACCGCCGTTGGCATGTTCGGCTCAGGCCAGTGGACGATCTTCGAAGGCTATGCCGCCACCAAACTGATGCGCGCCGGCTTCCGGTCCAACAACCTCGACCCCAACGCGCGCCACTGCATGGCATCGGCGGCCTACGGCTTCATGCGCACCTTCGGCATGGACGAACCGATGGGATGCTACGATGACTTCGAACACGCCGACGCCTTCGTGCTGTGGGGTTCGAATATGGCCGAGATGCATCCGATCCTCTGGACCCGCGTTGCGGACCGGCGGCTGGGCCACGAGCATGTCAAAGTCGCGGTGCTGTCGACCTTCACTCATCGCAGCATGGACCTGGCCGACATACCGCTGATCTTCAAGCCGGGAACGGATCTTGCGATCCTCAACTACATAGCCAATCACATCATCCAGAAAGGCCGGGTCAACCAGGAATTCATCGACAAGAACACCAAGTTCATGAAGGCTACGACCGACATCGGTTACGGCCTGCGTGCGGAGAATCCGCTGGAGGTAAAGGCGACCGGCGCGGCAACGGCCGCCGATATGACCCCGATCGATTTCGAAGCGTTCAAGAAGCACGTTTCGGAATACACGCTCGACAAGGTCGCCGACCTGTCCGGCGTCGATAAGGCCTTCCTGGAGCAGTTGGCTGAACTCTACGCCGATCCTAAAATCAAGGTCATGTCGCTTTGGACCATGGGCTTCAACCAGCATGTCCGGGGCGTCTGGGCGAACCAGATGGTCTACAATATCCATCTGCTGACCGGAAAAATTTCCGAGCCGGGCAACAGCCCCTTCTCGCTGACCGGTCAGCCTTCCGCCTGCGGCACCGCCCGCGAGGTCGGCACGTTCGCCCACCGGCTGCCGGCCGACATGACGGTGACCAACCCGGAACATCGCAAGCATGCCGAGGAATTGTGGAAGATCCCGCACGGCATCATCCCGGAAAAGCCCGGATACCATGCCGTCCAGCAGGACCGCATGCTGCATGACGGCAAGCTGAACTTTTATTGGGTTCAGGTGAACAACAACATGCAGGCGGCAGCCAACAACAGCAACGAGGCGTACAAAGGATATCGCAACCCGGACAACTTCATCGTTGTCTCGGATGCCTATCCGACCGTCACCGCCATGACCGCCGATCTTATTCTGCCGGCCGCCATGTGGGTTGAAAAGGAAGGCGCCTACGGCAATGCCGAGCGCCGCACGCATGTCTGGCATCAACTCGTCAACGCACCGGGCGAAGCCCGTTCCGATCTCTGGCAACTGGTCGAGTTTTCCAAGCGCTTCAGGACCGAAGAGGTATGGCCGCAGGAAATTCTCGACCAGAATCCCGACTACAAGGGCAAGACCCTGTATGAGGTGCTGTTCCAGAACGGTCAGGTGGACAAATTCCCGGTCACCGAAATCTCGCCGGACTATGAAAACCGCGAGGCCAAGGCATTCGGTTTCTACCTCCAGAAGGGCCTGTTCGAGGAATATGCCAGCTTCGGGCGAGGCCATGGCCACGACCTTGGCCCGTACGACCTCTATCACCAGGTGCGTGGTCTGCGTTGGCCGGTCGTCGACGGCAAAGAGACGAAATGGCGTTATCGTGAAGGCTACGACCCCTACGTCAAGGCCGGTGAAGGCTTGAAGTTCTACGGCCAGAAGGACGGGCGCGCCGTCATCCTCGCGGCCCCCTACGAGCCTCCGGCGGAAAGCCCCGACGAGGAGTTCAATTTCTGGCTGGTCACCGGGCGAGTGCTCGAACACTGGCATTCCGGCTCGATGACCATGCGCGTGCCCGAGCTTTACAAGGCATTCCCGGGCGCCCGCTGCTTCATGAACGGTGATGATGCGCGCCGGCTTGGTATCAACCAGGGGGCCCAGGTGAAAATCCAGTCGCGGCGCGGCGAGATCATCAGCAGGGTGGACATTCGCGGGCGTAACCGCATGCCGCCTGGCGTAATCTTCGTCCCGTGGTTCGACGCCAGCCAGCTGATCAACAAGGTTACGCTGGATGCTACCGATCCCATCTCCAAACAGACGGATTTCAAAAAATGCGCAGTCAAAATCCTCTCGGTCGCCTAATGGTCCGGCGTACATGGACGATCGCGGCGCTTGGCCTTGGTCTTCTGACAGGCACGGTCGTGCTTGCCCAGACAGTCCCGCAGCTGTCCGGCCGGCCAAATCCCATGGAGAATACCAAGAGCGAGCCCCTGCCCCGCTGGGTCGTCGATGATATCCGCAAGATGCGCAACTATCCGGACCAGCCGCCGATCATTCCGCATTCGATCGAAGGTTACCAGCTTTCGGTGAACACGAACCGCTGCATGTCGTGTCACAAGAGAGAGCTGACCGAGGGCTCGGGCGCACCAATGATCAGCGTGACCCATTACATGAACCGGGAGGGTCAGATGCTGGCGGACGTCTCGCCTCGCCGCTATTTCTGCACGGCTTGTCATGTGCCCCAGGCCGATGCCCGCCCGTTGGTCGACAACACCTTCAAGGATATGAGCGAACTGGGCTTCAAACCGGCGGGATCCGGGCAATGATCAGCACAGTCAAAGCAATCATCCTCTGGGCTTGGCGCATTCTGAGCACGCCTGCCGCGACCTTAAGCCTCGGCTTCCTGACCCTTGGCGGCTTCGTCGGCGGCGTCATCTTCTGGGGGGCATTCAATACGGCCCTGGAAGTCACCAATACGGAAGCCTTCTGCACAGGCTGCCACGAAATGAAGACGAACGTCTATCAGGAGCTGACCAGCACGGTGCACTTCTCAAATCGCTCCGGCGTGCGGGCCTCCTGCCCGGATTGCCACGTTCCGCATCGGTGGACCGACAAAATTGCCCGCAAGATGCAGGCGTCAAAGGAGGTATGGGGCAAGATCTTCGGCACAATCAACACCCGTGAGAAATTCCTCGATAAACGACTTGAGCTGGCGCAGCACGAGTGGGCTCGACTGAAAGCCAATGACAGCCTGGAATGCCGGAACTGCCACTCGTCGATCGCGATGGATTTGACGAAACAGACCAAGCGCGCCGGCGAGATCCACACGCGCTATCTCCTGGCGGGCAAGGCAACCTGTATCGACTGCCACAAGGGCATCGCCCACGAACTTCCGAACATGGACGGTGTCGATCCGGGTTGGAAGGTACCGGCCGAGCTGCTGGGAAAAGTCACCGACGACAGCTGGCATGACGGCTTGAAACTGACGGCATATCTCAATGGAGTTTCGGGAGAGTTGGCCAACGACTAGGCTGACGATCGTGCCTTGGCGGGGGCGACGATCACGCCGCGCAGACACAAAGAAGATCGATGCCACCGTGCTGGTAATGCGACATTATGTCGAGCGCAGGTCACGCCCGACGATTCACCAGAACTTGCCCAGCCGCTCCAGGCCCG
>UCEY01000017.1 GCA_900471605.1 Hyphomicrobiales bacterium
TTGAGCTTGATGTCCTGATCGATGCCGTTCAGCCGACACTTCAGTTGACCATCGTCGGGCGCGCTATCGAGGCAAAACTACAATAGTCGTGTCACAGACCCCGGCGCTGTCACATCGGGCGCAATTCTCGGACTGCGTCCGCAAATATCGTGGGTGCTTCCTGCGGAACGTTGTGTCAAGCATGTGACGGCTAACCGATCGGCCCGGCGTCAGCTCTTCATGGAGCTCCTTACAAGTTGCCATTCGCCGCGGAGGACGACGCATTCGCTCAAATGCATCTTAAAATATTCATGCGGCTTTTAGTCCGCATGGGTAACCGTTACGATGTCAGTGCAGAGGAGACTGCGTGCCGGATTTTTTTACGCTTTACCTCGTTGTTATGCTTCTCAATCTTTCGCACTGCCTGATATGGGGTTTGATCGCCTATCGATACAGGGATCTGCGTGCCGCTCGGTTGTGGCTTGCTGGCAGCGCCGCAAGCGTCGCCGGCGGGGTTGCCATTTCGCTTCAAGGCGAACACGGCTTGATGCTGAACACCGTCGCAGGCAATGGCTTCATTATCTTTGGCTTTTATCTAAACTGGTGTGGCGCACGTTGCTTGTACGGCGACAACGTTGAACGGACCCAAGTCTCATACCTGCTGGGTGGCAGCGTTCTTGTGATGGCGGTGACGTTTCACCTTTGGTATGGCCGTAATCCGGTCTACACATTGGCTCAATCACTCCCGCTCGTGATGACAGCAACGTACCTGATCCGACCCTCTCGCCGGGACCTGGGCGCGATCGTTGCCAGCACAGGCATTGCCGTGGGCGTACTGTCTCATTGCATCATAGCCGGCGGCAACATGCTCATCGTCACCGGCTTGAAACCTGATCTGCAGCTTTATCAAGCCGCATCGATCGATCTTCTAATATTTTTGTTTGCCGCGGTCATCTGGAACTTTGGCTTTCTCATCTGCGCTTTCGATCAGCTGCAAGCGAAGGTCGAGCAGCTGGCGAATGAAGACGAGCTGACAGGGATCGCCAATCGCCGGATGTTCACGGAACACTTGAACAAAAACTGCGGGAAACAAGCCGGCGCCAATTTCAGCCTGCTGTTGTTCGACCTCGACCGTTTCAAGGCCATCAACGACAGACATGGTCACGCAGCGGGCGACGCGGCACTAAAGCACGCGGCAGCCGTGATAACAAAACAGTTGCGGCAAGTGGACGTCCTTGCGCGGCTCGGCGGAGATGAATTCTGCTTACTATTGCAAGCTGTGACTGCAGCCGAGGCGACGCTTATCGCCAATAGGATCGTGAGCGCAGTCAAAGACACGCCGCTGCTTTGGGAGGGTCTTCAACTGAGCCTTACGGTCAGCATCGGAATAGTATCGTCAGACGGGACCCAGATCAGCCCGGAGACGCTCTTGGATAACGCCGACCGGGCCCTATACGAGACGAAGCGGCGTGGCCGCGATGGGTATTCCGTTTTTGGCTCGCCTGTCGATCAGACCAACAATATCGTCCGGCTTGACCATTTTCCAGCTTCCGGCTCTGCCGTCAGGAGCTAGCGAAGGGTGCCAATGTGTTTATCAAGCAATTACGGCGTGTCTGGCGAAATGAAACCATGCCCGGTAGGATGAAATGTCTCTACCGGTTGTTGGGCGATACATGCGCGTTTTCTATTCTACTGTAATTGTCTATCTCGCCGGAGCTCTTGCCGCCCATGCGGCCGACGCGGTTACCTATTCTGGCTCCATAGGCTCTCTGTCGATCATTCTTGAATTGACATCGCCGGGTCCTGATGGCCTTCGGGCTGGGCGTTATGCCTATCTCGCCAAGGGTGGTGACATTCCGCTGCACGGCATGAAGAGCGCCGGCGCGGGTACTCTGCGGCTCGCCGAGGAAAAACCCTGTACGGAAACGCTCTGCAAAACCGCCGGTGGTGACGTCATCGAGGTCGCGCCGATCGCCGCGGAATGGAATTTAAGTACCGATGGTGGCGGAGGGCTTTCCGGGACGTGGCGGGAGAAAGAGACTGGCAAGACCTTACCGGTCAAGCTCCTTAAGAAGGGTAAGAGGGCTATTTCTCCCACGGAACACGATCTGCTAGCCGCCCTCGATCCAAGCTATGCACAAGCCGGTACCGACGAGCCGATTGTACTGACCAAAGACAGCCTGCCGTATGATTTTTTGAAGATGGATCGTCCATTAAAAAAGGGCGTCGTTGAAGATTTCGGCGGTAATAGCTACCGCATGGACGAAGACAGCCGCACGGGGCTTTCCTATCCAGTCGTCCTGACGATCGAGAAGGTCAATCCGGCGCCACTCAACCGCTATCTTTCGCAACAGCGGCTGCAGTTCGCTCTCCCTGCTTTTTGGTGCATGGCGAAGGCCTATCTCGGCTTCGGCTGGTCCGGGCAGGATGCAGAAGGATCGACGGGATACGACGGTGGCGGTTCCGTGGCGGTTGAACATCTGACGACCCGCCTCATGGGCATCGCGGAAAATGGCAGTTATTGGTGTGGTGGTGCGCACCCTAGTAACTTCGGAGACCATCGTCTCGCCGATGCCCGCACGGGTAAGGCGCTCGTGCCCGAAATCCTACTTCGCGGCTGGGTCGCAATCAACGGAGATGGGGCCGTGGTCGATCCTTCTACGGTGGCTGATCCGTCGCTGCTCAGCTTTGGACCAAACGAAGACCTGATCCAGTTCGTTATCAAAAACCGCGACAAATCTGACGACGAGACGGAGAAGGACTGTGGCTTCGACGACCTCATTCGCAGCAATCTCGCTGTCTATTTTACCAAGGACAACCTCGTCTTCACTTTGAAGGGCCTGCCGCACGTCATATTCGCCTGTACCGAAGATCTGTTGCAGGTGCCTCTTAAGGATGCGCGTTCACTCCTCACGGATGTGGGTGTCGGATATTTCGAAGTGCTGGATCGCTAGACCAAGTTGGGGTAGCGTTTCGCTAGCAATAGAGGGCATTGGCCCTGATTGGACTCGAACCATTTACCCGTCGAAAAGATATTCAGGGCGACGGAGGCGGCCAGCCGCAGTGTTTCCGTCTCGGTAAAGCCGGGCTCCACATGTATCCGGGCTATTTGAGGTCGACCTTCGATAAGCGTACCGGTCTTGTCGAGTACCAGCGCGTGAATTCGTGCGATGTTCTCAAGAGGCCGCGCGCCTTTGATCAAGACGCCGAAGTGAGCAGCGCGTGACAAACCCGCCACCAACGCAACGGGAACGGCCAGGATGAGTGGACAGGGCGTTGCCACAACAAGGACGGCGACAGCCCTGATCGAATCCCCTGTGAACCACCAGGCGTCAGAGGCGATCAGCACCGTCACGAAAAAGAATCCAAGTGACCAACGATCAGCCAGCCTGGACATCCGCGCTTGTTGCGCTTCTTCCACAAGGCGCACGATCCCTGCATAGATACTGTCCTTCGCCTCATGCCTGGCGACCAGATCAAAAGCATCTCCGGCATTGGTTGAGCCGCTGAGCACTTCGTCACCCTCTGCCAACTTCACGGGAAGGGACTCGCGGGTCAGGGCGGCCATAGTGATGAACAGCTTCGCGGACGCACCGGTTCCGTCGACAGGTACGACATCGCCTTGGCGGATGAGCAGCCGATCGCCTTTCGTATCGAATTCACGGGAACCTCTTCAAGACCGCTATCGACATATCGGGTAACCGTTCAAAGAAAGCGCCGCCGTCAATCTCGAATGAAGGTCTTGCGCCGTTCTGACCGCTCCGCCATGGTCGGCGACGGCTATGGCGATCGCAAACTCGTCGCCGCCGAGCCGTCCAGCAATCTGTCCCTCCCACATGAAGCTGTTTGCAGACGCTGCAAATGCCGTCAGCACCTGATCGCCTGCAGCATGGCCATGCTGATCGTTGACGCCCTTGAACCATCCAAATCAATGTAGGCGAGGAGGAGCGGTCGGCGCGGTCCGATCTTGCTGGGCACCCGCAGTCTCAGTTCGTCCTTAAATGCTTTGCGATTATAAACGCCGGTCAGCGGATCATGTGTTGCGATAGGCTACTCGATCATGTGAGCGCTTAAGACCCATGACGACCGCCGCGTTGACACCATACGAAATCAATCGCCCGACGTTGCTGTTGAGACCGGTCCAGAAGTCGGGGTCGGGATTGAACATCGGCTATCGTAGCCCGGCGACGATTGCGACAGCCACTGTGAACAGGACGGCCTGACGGGCGCTCAAGGTCCAACAGCAGGGCAACCAGAGTGAAGGCGAGCAGGATCCCCCAGCGCTGACCGGCCGGGCGCTCTCGTAGCCAGTCGCCCAATTGCTCCACAAGGCTTTCCTTCTTGGCGTTTACGTCAGCCTTGGTCGTCAATCTTATTATCCCGTAGGTGGCGATGGGTTGCCGTCGAGCCCGGAGCCTTCGGGTTCGACAAAGTGTGGCGTTCCACGTGCAATTGAAGGGAGAGGTACGTTCAATGAGCGAGCTGGCAGGTTTCAGGCGGTCTCGACTGGTAGCGTTGATCAGATCGAGAAATGCGTGGCGGTAAGACGAGGATGGCAATGAACCGTTTCAAACGAATGTCCTTTACGATTTCGCCGAAGAAATGCTCTGGCTCAAGGCTGGTTCCGCAGACATCGCTCCCATGGGGATCAAGGTAATTTATTCGTTATGAAACGCGTTTGGTTTTAGCGTCAACCGGCAGCGCGTGTAGGCCGGGGATCAAAGCCGCAACAGAGCTGGAAGCGATAGTTGGCGGACGGTTGTGGAAATTCGCTTTCAGCCGCCCCATTTAAGTAGGGTGGTGTCTACCCGCTTTGCGGTCGGCACGGTCAATTTCCCAGGAGATCGAAAAATGACCAACGAAAAAGGTGCCGGTGCGCCTTTAAGCGCCGTTTCAGTTGCAAAGAAATATCGGATTGCGTTGGAAGACGCGAAGACGATCGTGGCCGAGCATGGCGACGATGCCAAAGCCATTCATAAAGCCGCTCGTCGGATCGCGGCCTAACGCAGAAGCAAGATGTGCATTGGTGAGGGCTGCCCATTGTCCCTCTTCAGACGGGATGGAGGCGCACACCGAACGGCTAACATCGCCGGTATTTGTGATATGAGGCTGCGCACTCCGGCTCATTCGTGTCGCACCTTGCAGAAAACATCAGATGCTCGGCCGTTATCAAGCCCATCGAACATGTGTCGTGCCGGAACATTCAAACCGTCGCGGTGTTTCGAGACAAGTGCCGATATTTGCCGAGCGTTTGTCTGGTGAGTAGGGTGATGGGCAGAGATCCTATACGAAGCAAAGGGCTTGTGCTCGTCGTCGAGGATGAGCCACTGGTGCGGATGTTCGCGGTCGCTTTCGTCGAGGATGCCGGCTTTGATGTCCTGGAAGCGGCCGATGCAAATCAGGCGGTTGCTATCCTGGAGACACGCACCGATATCAGGATCGTGTTTACCGATATAGACATGCCCGGCAGCATAGACGGGATGAAGCTTGCACGCGCTGTTCGAGACCGCTGGCCACCGATCGAAATCATTATCGTGTCCGGCCAAAGGCGTCCCGTCGGTAGCGAACTCCCTGCCCGCGCGGTTTTTTTCCCAAAACCGTACGATGTTGACGCCGTGACAGCTGAACTCGATCGAATGGCTGCATCGTTTTGATTGCGAAGGAGAGGGCTATGTACGAAGCGACCTCAGAGTTCTATGCAAGCGCCAACGGAGACAAGTGGTTCCTGGAACGAGGCGAAGCATGGCCATCCGTGACCCACCGCGCGAACCCGGCATCTGGGGGAGCTGAAATGAGGTGGTCAGTGGACGACTTTCTCAAAGTTGCTGAGGATCACCCACAAGGTGCTGCGCTTCGCAACGCCCTTGCCGAACCCGGCAGCCTTGAAAAGGCAGGAAATCCCCAACCGGCAGGGGAACTGGACAACGCACCGCCTGTATATCCCTGGAGTATCCATCGTTACTCGACGTGATAAATGCCGATCTAAGCTTGGTTTGCTTCCCGCTTTTCAAAAACGATGGTGACCTTCATGCCGATCCCTGGCATCGACTCCACCTGAACATCCGCCTTGGCGTTCTGTTTGATCGATTGCACGATCATCGCGCTGAGCTTACCGCGCCGCGGCCAGTCGGATGGATTGCTGAGACCAATGCCATTGTCTGCAACCGAGATCCGGCAGCCCGCATCGTCCACGACGCAGCGCAGGACAATCTCACCGCCCTCACGATCCTTAAATGCGTGTTTGAGCGCGTTCGTCATCAGCTCGTTGACGACCAAGCCGACCGGCATCGCAATATTGACGGAGACGGGCCAGGTGTCGACCTTCATGTCAAGCCGAATACCCTGAACCGCATGTGCGGCCATGACCGCCGAAGCGATCTGGCTCACATATGTCCCGAGGTCGACAGTCTCATCCGCGTTTGTATCGGACAGAGAACGGTAGAGGATCGTCAGCGCGTCTACCCGGCCTGCAAGCCGGTTGAACCGCGCGCTTTCATCCGGATGTTGCGCGTTCCGGGCTTCCATGCGGATGAGCGCTGTGATCATCTGAAGATTGTTTTTGACCCTGTGCTGCAACTCCTTGAGCAGCACGTCCTTTTCCGCAAGCGTTGTGGCCAGGTCAGTGCCGGTTTGTCCACTGTTCGCGGGCGCGATAGCGACAAGACGAAAGAGAGGGGTTCCACCGTCATTGACGATCGTATTCGACCAGGCGTCAATGTACGACTGGGGCTCCGTCCCGGAAGATGTCGCAAATGCTCCCAAATACTCCTCGCCGACTATGATGGCAGTCGCGAGATCCTGGTCTCCACTCGCCGAGCGCACCAGCGGAAGCGATGACCATGGCTTGCCCTGCAGGTCTTCAGCCGGAATGCCTATCAAACGCTCGAATTCAAGATTGGCGTATATAAGCACCTCGTCCGACGCGAGTTCTGCCACGGCCACTCCGAACGGGGAGTGGTCGAGGAATTGTCGGAAGCGGTCATCATCCAGCGTCTCCCCGAGATGAGGAAGGTCGGCAACCGTTTCGGGGCTTATCGGCGATTCTTCAGCTTCTGTCATTTGCAACTCACGACCATACTCGTTCGGTGCTTATCACGCCGGATGGCGGGGAGCTAAAGGAATCCTGATTTTTGGAGCGCCATGCCAGCGAACCGGTTCTTTACCGCGCTTGGGTGGGATCGCTCGGCCGAAGATGATGCAGAACATCTGGCCTGCTTGCCCACTGGGCGTATTCAGGGGAAGGCCGAAGACCCAAGCCCGACCTGGATGCGCGCAAGCGGCGCTGTCAGCTTCCACACGATCCGCTCGTTCGTGAAACTCCATTTTGCATGGCCGGACAAGGCGGATGGCACCAGCTTACCGAGAACCAGGGCGCCGAAACCCTCCTCCTGCGCCAGCAATTCGGCGTAAGCCACTGCTGGCTCAGACCAGATGAGCTCGAAGATGTCGCCGCCCTCGTCGCTCGTCAGCCCCCAAGTCACGGATATGCCGCCAACATCGGTGACCCCGAAGCGCATCGCGTTCATGACCAGTTCGTGGAAGGCCATGCCAAGATTGAGGACCGCGTTGGCGTCAAGCACGATCTTCGGGCCAAAAACCTGGATCGGCTGGAGCGCCTCAAAAGGTCGGACTTGGTGGGCCACAAGATCGGCAAGGCTGACGCCGGCCCAATCGACCTGCGAGAGAAGATCATGCGAATGCGAAAGCGCCATGATCCTTTCGCGGACCCGCTTCTCGAATTCTTCGATTGATCGAGCGCGTGTTGCTGTTTGCCTGATGACCGCCAGGACGACGGCGTACTGGTTTTTGACGCGGTGATTGATCTCCCGCATCAAGAGGCGGAGCCGGCGGTCGCTTTCGCGCATCTCTGAGATGTCCCGGGCAATGCTCGATGCTCCGACGAGCTTGCCGGCCCGGCTTTTGATCGGAGAAATCGTGATCGAAACCGGGACCATCTGCCCGTCCCGATGGCGCCGGGTCGTCTGGAACGGCTCGATCCGCTCTCCCAGCTTCAGCCGGCGCAGGATATCCCTCTCCTCATCCCGTTTGTCGTCGGGTATGATGAGATAGATCGGCTGTCCGACCGCCTCGCTTTCCGCGTAGCCGAACATGCGTTCAGCAGCCTTATTCCAGCTTACAATCGTGCCGGAAAGATCCTTGCTGATGATGGCGTCGAAGGAAGACCCGACGATGGCTGCGAGGCGTTCTACGCTATGTTCATCCATGCTTAACCGCTTGGCTTACTTCTGCCTACGTGGGGATGAGTTAGGCAATCCATCGCAGTTCAACCTCGAAGACCGTAAGAAAGTTCAGGCACGGTCATAGGTGAAGGACGTCAAGAGCGTCGTCACGAAGTTGCTGGCCCGTTCCTTGACGAGCATCTCCGTCCACTCGCTGGTGCCGCGCAGCCTCAAGTCGGTCTGGATGCTGTCGACGGCCGCTTCTTCGATACGCTTGATGTGGGAGCTGAAGGCCGCTTCACCAGCACCATGGTACATGTCCCTTATGACCATGCGCAGGATTTCCTGAATCGCTATCTGCCAGGCGGTATTGATTGCCTGCAACTCGTTCGTGTCCGGTGACATTAGAGATTCCTCAGGAATGAGTAAATTCGAGCGCGACTATAAATCACGCCCTTGTCTATTCCGCGGCCCCATCCACTAGAAGGTGGGCGCCTGAACGTTACGCTTGCCGGGCCTTGCGGGCCGCATAGCGTCTGTCGCGCTCAGCCTTGCGGGCGGCCTCGTCTTCAACGACCCGCGATATCCGGGCGTTTTCGGCGGCTTGCCGCGCTTCGATCTCGGCCGCGGCGGCGCCCCCGATGGCTGCCTGCTCTTCTGCCGCAAGAGTTTCGAGGCGGGTGCGCTCCTCATGCTTCAGTCGTTCCCGTTCCGCACGACGTGCCCCGCGGGCTTCAACAAGCGAGATGCGCTCCGCCTGTCTGGCGGCTTGTGATGGCTCTGCTGCTGTCTTTGCTGCTCGGTATGCTGTGAGAAGAGCTGACTTGGCGTCCGCGGCAGCGGAGCGCCGATCGGTGAGTTCGTTGTTGCTGGCGTGTCTCAAATCTACTTCCTAACTTATGTGTTTGGGATGATCAGCTGGACTTTGATCGTTTGGCAAGCAGCGCGGAGGTCGCAGACGCGCGGCCGGCTTGCTCCTTTGCAAGGCGGGCCTCGCGCAGCCTGGCAGTTTTGGCATCACGCGCCTGAGCGATCGATGCGAGCTCTTCTGCCGCATTGTTCTTGGCGAAGAACTCCGTCTGGAGATTTTCGAACGCCGCCTCTGCTTGCTGGCGGGATTTGCTATATGTCTCTGTCATAGAATTCCTTACTGCCACGAGGCCAGAACGGAAAAGGCCAGGCGAACTGCCTGGCCTCACTGATAATTGCTTCCGGCAGTGCCAGTACATCCGTGGTCAAAGGGAAGCAGAAAATCGATTAAGCGGACTGCAAATTGCAGGCCGACATCTTGCCCGACTTACGATCGCGCTCAAGTTCGAAGCCGATCTTCTGGCCTTCGACGAGTTCGCGCATACCGGCGCGCTCGACGGCCGAGATGTGAACGAAGGCGTCAGCGCCGCCGCCATCGGGTTGGATAAAGCCAAAGCCCTTGGTGGCATTAAACCATTTTACTGTGCCAGTGGTCATGATGAACCCTTTCAAAGCATAGAGTGAGGAACCGCGAAGCTGGTGCCACGCAGACGAAAACCGATTATTTTTGAAAGAGAAGTTCGCTTAGAGCGCGGTGCCAATCGCGCGGTAGACAAAGCTCGGCAAGCAAAAGATCGATGACACTACATAAGGCACGACAGCAGGATCGTCAACGTTTAGTTTTCGAAGATTGCTATATTCGTCTTTTGGTTGTGGGCTCGGGAAAGACCCGCGGTCGGCGGCCTTTTATATCGACGGTCCTTACCGGATCACCTCAATCGCCTAAGCGCCCGAAGGCGCTAACCTAATCATTGGATGCCGTGCCCCGTCGGCTGCACCTACCGAATTGCGGCTCATGCCTGAACGCGTTGGGCCAGGCCTTCCTGATGCAGGACGCGACGAATTTCGCCAAGAATTTCGGCCCGCCGTGCTACCCTGTCCACGAGGCACCGAGCGAACTCCGCCTCGGTCGCGCCGGAAGCGAAGTCTCCCGAAGTCTCGTTTTCGGCGATATCGCGAAGAATGTTCATCAGCACAAGGTTCTTCTCGTGCATCTGCATGACCATTTCCTTCACTTTCAAACGCTGAGACATGATCGTCTTTCCTGCTAAAACTGCCTTTGGGCTGCTGACGGCTCAAAGGGCGAAATGGTCCCTGCAACATTTGCAATTCGTCATTCTGGTCAGCTATGCGTAAGCCTCGAACCGACCATTCTGTCTAGTCGCGATCGGTTCCGCCGCGCGACATGCCAGTTGGATCGAGGAGCCGCAGGAATCGTGGCAGCCATCTCCAATAAGGCCCTAGATGACGACCGGTTGGGCATCCGTAAGCTACGGGGAGTCCGGTAGAGGCCGATCCGGCACAGGCCGCTATTGGTAACTCCACGCCGTATTCCTGATCGTCTTTTGCCCATCCACCTGCTACATGTAAGACCGTATGTCCGTCTTCGTGCCTGAGGTGGCTCGCCCTACACTGGTCTTCCGAGGGTTGCTCGGACAGGCCGAGCCGATCCTCATCACAGGAGGACGAGCCGTGGCAGATTATAGAGAAGCTTTCATAGGAATCGATGTCGCCAAACTGAAGAACGCGATCGCTGTCGCTGAATCCGGCCGGGAGGGAGAGGTCCGCTTTTGGGGTGAGGTTGATGCATCGGATGCCAGCATGCGCCGCATCATCCAGCGGATAGCTGCAAAGTTTGACCGCGTGCATTTCTGCTATGAGGCCGGCCCGACCGGCTACGGCCTGCATAGATTGATCCGATCGCTTGGCCATGAATGTGTGGTGGTCGCTCCATCATTGATCCCCAGGAAGCCAGGCGACAGAGTAAAGACCAATCGTCGAGATGCCCTCGCGCTCGCCCGGCTATTGAGGGCCGGCGAGCTCACGGCAGTGTGGGTTCCTGATGAGGGCCATGAGGCGATGCGCGACCTCGTTCGCGCTCGCGCTGCTGCTGTCGAGACGTTGCGGGTTCATCGACAACAGATCAGTGCCTTCATGCTCAAACACAGTCGCATCTATCCACGCAAGAAGGCTGGACGATGCGATACTTGCGCTGGCTGCAGGAGCAACAGTTCGATCATCCGGCGCATCAGATTGCGTTGCAGGAAATGGTCGAGGCGGTGCGCGTCTCGAAAGAGCGCGTCGAACGATTGGAGAAGGTGATCGAGGAGTTCGTCCCAACCTGGTCGCTGGCGCCGGTCATTCGAGCGCTGCAGACCCTGCGAGGGGTCGACCTGATCGTCGCCGTTACATTCGCCACGGAAGTCGGCGACGTGAGTCGATTTGAGAGCCCTCGCCAACTGATGGGCTATCTCGGCCTGGTCCCTGGTGAGCGATCAACGGGTGAGACGGTCAGACGGGGTGCGATCACCAAGGCCGGCAACGGTCGGGTTCGGCACATGCTGGTCGAAAGCGCCTGGACCTATCGGCATCCGCCGAAGGTCGGCACGAGAAAGCTCTACCTCATGGAGCAAGCCCCATCGAAAGTTCGAGAGATTGCATGGAAGGCTCAGAGCCGGCTGACATCTCGATATCGAATGCTCGCCGGACGAGGAAAGCGAACGACAGTGGTTTGCACCGCCATTGCCCGCGAGCTGACCGGCTTCATGTGGGCTGTTGCAAGGGAGGCGCAGGCGATCAAATCATAATTCGCCGAAGCGAACTTGCACCTCGCGCATGGGCGGAGGCGGGACAACGGCAGGGGAACACCCGTCAGACGCTCTGTGGCCGGCAATTGACCGACGCCCGTAGTAAGATCGGAACAGCCCCGGACGCACAATCGGGAATGCGGTAGCCAACCCGCGCATCAGAGCTTGATCACCGACGTCCTTCAGTTCCGCCTCCACCCATACGCGATCATCATCATGAACAGCTGTTCGTTTGGACGGTCGGTTCCTCGCGCCCAAAGCATTGACAACGGACATCAGAGCTCTGTGGGTGTAATGTTCGCCACCATTTCGGCAATGCAGGTGCCCGATGGGCTGGAAAACGCCAAAGTTCGACTATGTAAACGGCTACAAGATCGTCGAGCTCGAAGGGCCGACTTTCAAAGTCTTCGACGGCGATCGTCAGATCGGTGACGAGTTTCCATATTCCGGCGAAGCCGCTGCTTATGCGAATTCCTTGCCAAAGCTCGATACCGGAACTAAGCGAGACAAAAGTTGAGAGTGGATTCAATTCCTTCATCCTTGGATGAGCTCGGCTGGTCCCCGTTTTTTGCGGATCAAGTCGGACCCGATGAGGCGGATCTCGTTCCCCGGCGTATCGCCTCTGTCCACCGCGCACGCATCGAGGCAATCGATGTGAGGGGGCCTGTGGGGCTGGAACTGCCGGGAAACAGCAATACCGCTGATTTCGCTGTCGGCGACTGGGTCCTTGCCGATCCATTGACCGATATGCTCGTCACCAGGCTCGACCGGAAGAGCGTGTTTCAGCGACGGCCGGAAAACAGCCGAGGCCAGCAGCAACTGGTAGCCGCCAACGTTGATACCCTCTTCATTGTAACTTCATGCAACGCCGATTTTGATCCAGCACGGCTCGAACGTTACCTGATCATGGCAGGCGAGGCCGGGAGCGATGCGGTCATCGTATTGACGAAAGCCGATACCGCGGAGGATGTCGGCCAGTATCAATCGCAGGCGGAAGCATTGCGACGCTACCTGCCGGTGGTCGCACTGAATGGACGCTCAGCCGATGCAATCTCCTTGTTGAAACCATGGCTGGGAATCGGTCAGACAGTCGCTTTGGTAGGATCGTCGGGTGTCGGGAAGTCGACATTGGTGAACACACTGTCGGGCTCTGGAACCAATCAGAAGACCGGTACCATCCGTGAGTATGATGCGCAGGGACGTCACACCACCACAGCGCGGTCTCTGCATGCCATTCCAGGCGGTGGCTGGGTGATCGATACGCCGGGGATCAGAATGCTCTACGTCAGCGACATTTCCGACGGAATAGACACGCTGTTCGCAGAGATCACCGAGCTTACTCCACTCTGCCGGTTTCGTGACTGTACCCATGCCCATGAACCGGCATGTGCAGTCCAGGCCGCGATCGCGAGCGGCACCCTCGATCCGGATCGCCTCGAACGTTGGCGCGGTCTGCACGCGGAAAACCGTGACCGGACACCTGTTGTAAGTGGGCCGCGAGGGAACAAGGTTGTCAGGAAGAAGAGATACTGATGCTCGATTTGCAGCGGCCGTTGCCACCAACACGCTACTGTTCCTAGACAGACACACTTAGCATGAGGACTAAGCCTGCGGGTCCTGTACTGTCTTTCAGATACGAGTACGCGCACTTTTGGTATGGATAACAAGCCGGGACTTGTCTGCCCGGCGCTCTCCCTGCCGCGATCTGCGAACGCCACGGCCCGGCGTCGAGCGCCGGCGCCCCAAGGTCCTCGGCAGTTCAGCGCTTCTCCGTGATCGTCGCAAGCGGGGCGGCTTCGCTTTCAAGTGCCAGCCGCGCTCTCGGCCAAGCGCCTTCGTCCGCGCCGAGCGCGCTCTGAAGCCATGCGAGCGTGAGACGCCGGGTCGCTTCAAGAACGTCTGGCGCTTCAGTCTCTGTTTCCTTTGCGTCGAGCGCGGCGATCCCGCCAAGGCCATGCCCGACGCCGTGCATCATCAGCATGGAGAATGCGCCTGGCGCGTCATGAAACGCATCCGCATGCCAATCAGGGCCGCGGGTTGTAAAATGCGGATTGTCCATGTCACCGCAAACGATCAGGCTCTGTGTCGAGAGCGTCGAAAAATCGACGTCGAAGAACGGAAACCGCGCAGCACTCTCAGGCGTCATGTCCTTGCCGCCGCGGCCCGGCGTTGTCAGGAGAACGCCGGCCGAGATTCTTGGATCGGAAAAATCCTCGCCGTGCACCTGTGCGCCGAGTAGGAGCCCAACCGTGTGGCCGCCAAAGGAATGGCCCACCGCGCCGATGCGAGCATGATCCATCCGGCCCGCAACGGCCGGCGCTTGCCGCTCGATCTCCGGCAGTCGGTTCAGGATTTCTTTCATCTCCTCGACGCGCTGGCGCCAGAAGAACGGCGCGCCGGATGAATCCGAAGGCAGCCCGCCGACCCGCGAACTCGCATGCGTCGGCTGGATCACGACGAACCCCCTCTCCGCCCAGAACTGGACAAGAGGAGCGTAGCCGTCCTTTGAAGGGATATAGTTGGATGGGCCGTAGCCATGCGACAGCAGCAGGATCGGCAGGTTACTTCCCGCAGCTGGCGCGGTGAGTCGCAGTTCAAGCGGTTGGCGCCCTGGCATCGGAAGACGGATAGGCGTGTAGGCCACGGTGAGAGTGGCTTCAGGCGTCGGAATATGTTTCGCAAGATTGATCAGATTGTTCATGGTCTAGACCTTCAATGGTGGATTTCGGATGGTGATGTTCAGGCGAGCGAATGTTCCGCCTCGCGGAACGCGGTTTCCGCATCGGCGCCGGCGGGGATCTTCATTGGCGCGTCGATCTCCGTCACAGATCGCCAGACGGCTTCTGCAACCGCATCCGCCGTGGTGACTTGCGCGCCCGAACGAAGCTTCGTCATATAGTCCTGGACGAATTCGCTATATGGCTCGGGAATTTCCATGCCCATCCGCGAGACAGCATTTTTGCCGAAGCCGGTCGTCGGCGCCGAGCCAGGCAAAACAAGTTTGGCGCGGATGCCGAACAGAGCCGCTTCAAGTGCGAGGCTTTCCGTGAAAGCATTGAGGGCCGCCTTGCTGGCGGTGTAGACCGCGAGCGCGGCCAACGGCCTTATCGTGACGGCGGAGCTGACATTGACGATGACGCCTGAGCGACGGGCCCGCATCTGCGGGAGAACGGCTTTGGTCATGGCCATCGCACCGAAGACATTGGTCTCGAAAAGTTCGCGGATCTTCGACATCTCCGTACCCTCCAGCACGTTGAGCATGCCGACGCCGGCATTGTTGACTAGAGCATCGATCGTGCCGGCGGCTTCGACCGCCTTCGCAATGCTATCCGGGCTGGTGACATCGAGCCGCAGGATTTCGAGTTGGTCGTTCGACGGGAGCAGGTCGTTTCGCGGCGTGCGCATAGTCGCGACCACGACCCACCCGGCGGCCAAGAACTTCTGCGCGATGGCGAGGCCGAAACCGGACGAGCAACCGGTGATAAGGATCTTTGGCATGGTCTATCTCCTAACATTTAACTTGCCTGAACATGGACCTGATCTCCCGGACTTGCTATATGCGCATGTCCGATATTGTTTAGCAGGAGTCCAACGGCATGACCGACCCTGTCGCCGAAGTTGTTTCGCTACTCAAGCCAAGCCCGTCGATCTCAAAGCTGGTCACGGGCGGTGGTCAATGGCTCGTCGAACGGACGGAGCTTGGAAGCCCGTTCTACTGCGCCGTCGTCGAAGGCCGTTGCCTGATGACGATCGCCGGTCGTGACCCAATGGTGCTCACTGCGGGTGACTTCGTCCTGGTCCCAAAGATCTTCTCATTCACGATGAGCAGCATGGAGCCGCCGCCACGCGGCGCCTTTGCACAACGTCTGGAAACCAGCCCCGGTGTGTTTCGCCTGGGCGACCCGGAAGCGCCGGCGGAGATTAAGGCACTCGTCGGGCATTGTGCATTCGGTTCGGATGACAAAGCTCTTCTCGTGTCGCTGCTGCCGGAGGTCATCCACGTTCGCGGTGAAGAGCGACTGATGGCTCTCGTCTACATGATCAATGACGAGACGAGGGCTGATCGTGCCGCGCGCGAAATGGTTCTCCATAGGTTGCTCGAAGTGTTGTTCATCGATGCAATACGATCGGCCGCAAGTGCCAAGGCGCCGCCGGGCCTCCTGCGTGGTATGGCCGATCCGCTGCTGGCGCCGACCCTGCGCCGGATCCATGCCGATCCGGGTCGCAGCATGACGGTGGAAACACTTGCTCGCGAAGCCGCCATGTCCCGTTCGACTTTCTTCGATCGGTTCCGCAAGGAAGTTGGAGTCGCGCCGATGGAATACGCGACGGGATGGCGCATGGCACTGGCAAAAGAGTTACTCCGAGAGGATATGGCCATGGCGGAAATCGCCCAGCGCGTCGGTTATGGTTCGACAAGCGCCTTCAGCGTCGCCTTCAATCGGCATGTGGGGATGCCACCTGGCGCCTATTCGCGCGCAGTTGCTGCTGCGGCTTAAGGCGTCCGATCCTTACCCGCCGATATAGGCGGCCAGTTCCTCAGGCGTTCCCCTGAGGAATGTCTGCTTCAGGAAATCGAGGAAGGCAGAAACCAGCTGACGATTCGTGAGGGAAGTCAGGTGCCTAGGTCACGACTGGCGGCATCCGAATACACAATGGGATTGTAACACCTCATTGAAGACAACAGGCATCACGGACTGCCTGAGGCCGAGGAATGGCGGCATCACCGATCTATCCGTTGCAGTGCTCCCGCTGCGCATAGAAACCGTCTCAGATCTGGCTTCAGCGTGCACGTGGCCAGTCGAAACGAAGCTGCTCAAAGATGCGATCGCCCCGATGACGGTCAACCAATCCTCCATACAACGAGTTTGGCGGAAACCCGATGCCGTCACCCATTGCGACCTAGAAACGTCTCCCGATCCTACAGCGGATGCTTTCATCCATCGCGCGAGCCACTCAGCCTGTAGAAGACGAACAGGATAAGGCCGCTGGCTTCCAAGCCGGCGGCAGCAAGGCCGATTACTTGGATGGGACAGCTTGCGATGATTGCGGAGCCGAGCGCACTGCCCACGCCAAAGCCGGCATACATGACCGACGTGTTGAGCGAGAGAGTAACGGGCGCGGCAGTGGGGCCGCCAGCGCTGATGAGATGAGACATCTGTGCGGGGTAGAAACCCCAGACGGTGATGCCCCACAGGATGATTGCCGGCATCACGGGAATCAACGCCTGGTCCGGCGATAGAAAGGCTGCGCTTGCCGCCAACGCGAGGAACGCCAGTATTAGAAGCGCAAGGGCCGGTCCGATTACATAGGGCGGGCCGAAACGGTCGTTGACCCAGCCACCGAGCGTCATACCCACCACGGCCGACACGCCCCAGACGAATACTGCGACGGACACTCCATCATCGCCGAAACCGACAGCCGCGTGGAGATAGGGCGCGATGAAGGGGTATGCCGTGAAGGCACCCGTCGCCCAGAAGAACGTCAGTGACAGGGCCTTGATGACGGCAGGCTCTCCGGCGACTCTAAGACGCTCGGACACGCCCGCGACGCGAATGCCGTCTCCCGCGCCCTTGGCCACACCAATAGACAGGCCGATGGCCGCAATGGCGGCGAGCAATCCGACGCAGAGAAAGGTTGCCCGCCAGCCGAGGGCATGACCGATCACCGAACCGAGGGGCAGGCCGAGGGCGATGGCGATGGTCGCGCCGCCGGTCACAATAGCGAGCGCTCGCCCACGCCGTTCCGGCGCGACCAGCGCGCCGACGAGCGCGCTGGCGTTCGGCAAATAAATACCTGCGGACAGCGCGAGCAAGACGCGCGCGGCCATGATCCCGGCAAACCCGGTGGAGCGCCAAGCCACTATGTTGGCTGCCGCGAAGACGGCCATCGCCCCGATCAGAAGCGTGCGCCGGTTTAGCGCGCCGGTCGCCACCGTCAGAATGGGGGAACTGATCGCCAGCGTCAGCGTGAAAACGGTGACGAGCAGTGCCGCGTGTGAAACCGGCAAGGCGAGATCGTCGGCAATCTGCGGCAGAAGTGGGGCGATCATGAAGCCTTCGGTGCCGATGGCGAAGGCTCCGAGCGACATGCAGTAGATGGGCAAATGGCTCTTCCGTTCAGACTGAGCTTTGCTCGGTGAAACCAAAATGGCTTGGCTCTGCGGCTCGCTCTCCATCGAATGTCCTTCTCACGATTTGGCGGATGGAGAAACCTAACCTTGAAGATCGATGTCTCAAATGTCATAGTCACGTCGTTTCAAGACATTCGAGACACGCGCCATGCCGACGATCGGATTCCTCCTTCATCCCGGATTTTCCCCAATGGGGCTTGCCGTGGCGACGGCATTCGACTTGGCCAACCAGCAGCAGTCGGCTCGTCAAGGTTCCAACCCAGTCTATAATCTCGTCATGCTCTCGGACGCCGGTGGCCTTGTCCGGGGGGCAATGGGCATCGCCGTTGAGACCGAGGCGTTGTCAACTCGACATCTCGACCTCATCATCATCGGCGGCGGTGTCGAAGCCGCGACCCCGGTGACGATCGCGTTCCTTCGGAATGCCGTCGGTCGCGTCAACCGGATCGCCGCCACCTGCACGGCGGCCTTCGTGCTCGCGGAAGCGGGATTGCTCAACGGGCGGCGCGCGACGACGCATTGGGCGCGGGCGCGCGAACTCCAGCTCCGCTATCCCCTGGCGAGGATCGAGGAGGATCGCATCTTTGTGGAGGATGGCCCGATCTGGACATCGGCCGGCATGACCGCCGGGCTCGATCTGGCGCTCGCATTCATCGAACGGGACCTAGGGACGGAAACGGCACGATCCGTCTCGCGGGCGCTGGTCATGTATCACCGCCGCACGGGTGGGCAGTCGCAGTTCTCTGCCCTTCTCGAACTCGAACCGAAATCCGACCGTATCCAGAAAGTCCTTACCTATGCGCGCCGCCACCTCGGCAACCGGCTGGATATGGAAGAACTCGCGGCCGTGGCTGGCATCGGCCCGCGGCAGTTCACTCGCGTTTTCGTCCGGGAAACAGGCCAATCGCCGGCCAAGGCGATTGAGAACCTGCGAGTGGAAGCGGCGCGCAGCCTAATGGAGGACACCGACCAGACGATTGACGCTGTGGCGCAACAGACGGGATTCGCGGACCGTGACCGGATGCGCCGCGCGTTCCTGCGCGCCTTCGGACAGCCGCCGCAGACAATCAGGCGGGCAACCCGCGCCTCTTCCCCAGAGGGGATGGAGGCAACCGTTTTCGATCTCGACGGGATGCTAGCAGAGGCACAAGGTTAGTCATCGGTGAATGTGAGCGTTGGAAATTCCGGTTCGCGAACGAGTTAGACGGCGCAGGACGCATCCTTGATCGGCGGCCGCCATCCTTTATTACCTCGGCTCGGGTTCGTTCTGAGAGAAGAAGCCGCCGTCAGCTTTCGAACTCAGCCTTTTGTCGACTTGGTACGGCCTAGTGCGACCTCACGGCGAGCCTTTTTGAGTGATGCTGCAAAGCCAGAATCGGGATCCTGTAGCAAGCGCTCCGTCGCCTGAACGTGCTGCTGGACTGCAGCATCTCCATGTTCCGCCGCCGCCGCAAGAACGACTCCAATGACGTCCACTCCCAAGGCGACCAGCGCCCGGCTCAAGCTGCGTTTCGTATCCTCATCGCCGTGGCCGAGGCTGGCAGAAAGCTTTTCAGCCAGCCACTTGCGCTCGCTTTCGGGCACCAGCGCAACTGCCGCATACCAGGCGGTACGCACCACATCCTGATCCTCGTCGTTGAGGCGATCGGCCACGGCGGGCCATGACGAAGCATCTTTGAACTTGGAGAGCGTGTGGAGGGCCTGACGTCGTGCCTGCGGCTCAGACCGTCCCAGTTCCGCAATGACTTGCGGCACTACCTTGTCCGACGGCAGCCGAATCAGAGCCCAAGTCAGCATTTCGCAGACTTGAAAATCCGCTTCGACCGCACATTGACGCAGCAGTATTTCTACATCCGCCAGGGATGGGTTGATTCCTGCTCGGAGCGCCGCGTCGAGACGCACTGATGGATCGGGGTTGGCGAAAGCTGCTTGGAGAGGACTCATCTGCGTACTCGCTTGGTGCCCATGGGTATTCGATTGACGGCGGTTAATAGCTGCTGCCGCCGGCAGCGTGAGGTAATCTGCCTTGAGGCTGACCGGGCCCGCACGGATCACGATCATGCCTCCAAGCAGGCGTTGACAAGCTTTAGCAACATCGCGGCGTCGGCGGGTGACGCGATGATTATAACCTTGATGTTGTTTCGATAGGGATCATGTGCAATATCGACCGAGATGTGTGGGCTGGAAGCTCCTTGCCTTTGGTGGCTCCCAGCAGAATTGCGGATAGGCGCTCTAGAAGCACAGGATCGACATCTGAAATATCGACAATGCTGGTGGCCTTGGCCTCCCGATCATCGTTCGGATTGGACCCGGCGAGCGCGTTGAGATCGGAGCGCATAATGCGGTATTGCTTGCCCATTTACGGCTATTCTGCCGAGGAGGCTATCGGACGCTCCGCCACGATCATCCTCCCGCCTGATATCATCGATGAAGAGAACGTCATCATCGACAGCGTCAAGGCCGGCGGACACGTAGAGCCTCACGAGACGCGCGGCGGATCCACAAGAACAGCAGCAAGGTTCATATTTCACTGAGGGTCTCGCCGATTTATGACGAGAATGGATACGTCGTCGGCGCCTCGAAGATCGCACGAGACATCAGCGAACGAAAAAAGGCGGAGCGGCTGCAGAACCTTTTGATTGGTGAGCTGACGCATCGCGTGAAAAATGTGCTCGCAACGGTCAACGCGGTGGTTCACCAGACGTTGGGCCCCGCTACCCTGGGCAGCCAGAAGGCAGTGCTTCAGACCAGATTGGAAGCCTTGGCGAAGGCCTACGATCTTCTGACGATTTCCAACTGGGAATGAGCGAGCTTGCATGACATCGTCCGTAAAGCCTTGTCACCCGACCCCGAGACCAGCGTCCAGGTAGAAGGCGACTAAGTCTTCGTCAACGCCCGCGCCGTCCTTCCGCTTAGCTTGGTGTTTCATGAGCTTGGGACCAACGCGGCCAAGTATGGGGCCTTGTCCGTCGATGGCGGTCAGGTGTTCCTTCGATGGTCGCTTACCAACAGCAGAGGGGCCGATGGGCGAGTGCTAAACCTGCGATGGGAGGAGCGCGGCGGTCCTAAGCTCGCCGTTCCGTCGCGTCAGGGCTTCGGGTCTCGCCTCATAAAGGCGGTGACGATATCAGAGCTGGGAGGAAATGTTGTGGCGGACTATGCCCATACCGGGCTTGTCTGTGATTTCGAGATGCCTTTGTCCTCCTTCATCGATCGATCGCCAGGACCTGATCATCGAGCTGACCTTCGATGAGCATGGCGGCCCCAATCGCGGCCGACGAGAACCTCAGAACACTGGTTTGGCAGACAACGAGTACCCGATCATCATAGCACCGATAACCGTCGAACCCGGACCGCTCCCCATTGCATAGACCGGGTCAGCGTCGCAGTTGCCACGAGCTCGGTGCGATAACGACGGAGAGGCCCCCAAAATCTGCCGGCATCTTAGCGTTGCATTTCTTCCAAATCGTTCGGGCTCGCCATGTTACCAGCAAGAATTGTTGCCTACCGCAGCGCCGGCATGAGCTGGCCTTCCATCGATCGGCCACCACTATCTTGATCAATGGACAGATCGACTGATGACTCGATGGGGGTAGGCGGCCTTGAACTGCGCCATCATCGCGCTGGCCTGCTGCAGCACACGTTCGGTCTTCGCAGGATTATCGCGAGCAAGTTCGTCGGCATTGGCCCGCATTGCTTCTGCCATGCTGGCAGACATCATTGCGACCTTCCCTTCTCCGTAGACCAGCGCTTCTTTTGAGGCGATCTCAAGCCACCGGGCAAAATCCACGATGATCTCTTCGCATGAAGCGAGAGCGAGATCGTGCGCGCGACGAGGCCGATCTGCTTGAACGCCTATCTGAAACCGACCCGTTGACGGGTTTGCTCAATAGGCGAGGGATCGAGAGGCAGTTTGAGCAGCTTCGCGCCACAGGTTTCACCGCTTTGGCTGCCATCGACCTTGATCATTTCAAGGCGATCAATGATGGATACGGGGTAATCCTCCGGTGGAGGCC
>UCEY01000038.1 GCA_900471605.1 Hyphomicrobiales bacterium
GCAAACCCGGGACGGTTCAGTCCATTGCAATTCAAGGCAGAGCATCGAAATCGCTTCTGCGATGTTGTTCGACTAGAGTGCGCAGACCTTCGGGAGCGATGATCTCAACTGCATCCCCCCATTGATAAAGATGCCAAGCCATTTCTAGCCAGCCGGCGGCCTTAAAGCGCACGATCAGGCTGCCATCATCTTGTGGTTCCGCTGTTTGTTTCGGGTGGAAGGAGAACTCAGTCGCTCTTGCTGCGGCATGCGGAGCAAAACGCCAAATGACTTCGTCATACTGCTTTGGGTCTTGATAGACGCCGAATGATTTTGCCGCGTAATCTTCCAGCGAAAAGCCTGACGAGAGGCTGAAGCTCTCATCCAGAGTCTGAGCACTTAGGATCTGGTCCATACGGAAGTTGAGCATATCTTCGCCGCGGGCCGGCTGGCGCGCCACGAGATAACTGCGGTGTCCGAGAAGGAGCCCATGCGGTTCGATGATCCGTTCAGGTTCCTCTTCGCTCCGATAACGTACCCGCAAACGCAACGGTCCGCGTAGTCCCTCGATTACCGCGTCAAGAACAGCAGGTGCCAAGTTGACGCGTGGACCTGGGCGAGTGACCGACCCCATGGCTAGGAGGACTGCTTCGACATCTGTCTCTGTGCGCAAGGCGTCTTTTGGCGTCAAACGCGCGAGCAAAGCGTCGCGCAAATCATTCAAGGCAGCAGCATGGCGCAAACGGCCATCGCCACGCGCCGTTCTACTTGCGATCTCTAGGGCCTCGATCGCAGTTCCCTGACGGATCTGCAGTCTGTCGAGCGCAGGGTCGGCAACACGCCATCGCCGGCGGCGATCTGGACCGTCCACAACCTCTACGTTGATGAAGACGGTCTCCAAAGCTTCTGTCATGCGTTGTGCCGTTCGATGCGAAACTGCGAACTCTTCGCAGATTTCATCGAGGCAGATCCCGGCTCGCCTAGTGGCAGCCAGCCGCGCTAGTCTGATGAGATCTTGTGCCTTGGAGTGTGACATGGGCATTCCTGCGGGCCGGTTGCGATGCACAACTCGCTTTTAGTGCTTGAAGGTATTCTCGCGATGCCATTTCAGAAATTGGGGATGCGGGCGTTCGTGAATCCCTGCAGGCACGATCGCTTTTCCGCTCTTGTTGACCAGACCTTGGATGCTTTCACGATCATTTGCATGACGCGAAATCAGAACCTCGAGATCGTCCGACAAGCCGATAAGGCCGCGATCGAACATCCAGTGTGCCGTGCCAGAAAGCGCGATGCCGTTCGACAGAATGTCCGGGCCGTTCGCTTCAACGGAGCGAATATGGGCCGCATCGACCTCCGCACGGCCGCCGCCATTGATCAGCTTCAAGCCTGTTATCGCGCATCGTTTGTCGTAGGCCTGCAAGATCAATCGGCGAAACAGCCGATCGCGAACGATACGCGACGAAAGCTGCGTGACTCGCACCCTCTCCTCTTCGAACATAAAAGGAGCTTGAATGCCGTCTGAGAAACCGGCGCCCGTTGGCGTGTCTATCGCCTCGCCCGATCGCGGCAGTTCCGGTTGATCTTCCGCCAGCCCAATCGACAGAATACGATTGAAATCTGCGGCTGAGATTGGCCGCACGGCTGCTTGAGCCCTTCCCGAAATCCGTCCCGCGTCGTTGAGCACTCCGCGCTCGATCACACCCTCTGGCCCGCTGAAGGGAACGGCGTTGACGAAATCGAGATAGCTGCCGGGTTCGATCAGAGCCAAATACATTCCGGACGCTTTGGGATCGGGAATGACCTGCGCGACTTTGGCGACCGCGAAATATCCACGCGTTGCCGCCACTTTTCGAGGCTCGTAATAGATGATCCAGTCCCCAACGCAGGCTTGGACGCGACCGAGATACTGGCTCGGGAACTGATATTGCTCAGCCGGGCTGTCGTCATAGATCGAATCAGTGCGGTGAATAAAAACCCCGAATCCCATACCCGATCTCTACCATGGTGACCGCGACTCAAACCAGGGAGATCGGTCATATGCATGCCCTCAAACGCGTCGTGCTCTACGCGCGTTATTCAACAGATCAACAAAACCCAGCCTCGATCGAAACCCAGCTCGATCTCGGTAAGGAATTCGCCCTTCGACAAGGCTGGCATTTGGCCGACACGTTCGTCGATGCCGGTGTCAGCGGCTCGTCATTTGAGACGCGGCCAGGGCTCCAGGCCGCGTTGGCGAGGTCGAACGTCGGCGCCTATGACGTCTTTCTCTGCCTCACCCTCGATCGCCTTTCCCGCGACCTTGAGCACAGTGCCCGTATACTGAAGATCCTCCAGTTTCATGATGTCGAGCTTTGGACGGTTCACGGCGCCGCGGCCGTGTCATCAATGGAACTGGGGCTGAGGGCAGTTCTCAGTCAAGAAGTGCTCGAACAGGTGCGCTACCGTACGCGCGAGGGCATGAAAACAGTCGCCAAGCATGGCCGGGTGCCTGGCGGTATCTGTTACGGTTACCGAGTACGACGTGAGTTCGACGATGCCGGGGAGCCCGTGCGCGGCCTGCGTTCAATCGACATTGATGAGGCGGCAACCATCGTCTGGATTTTTGAGCGATACGCGGATGGCATGAGCCCTGTCAGGATCGCAGAAGAACTCAATGCTCGTGGTGTACCTGGTCCACGCGGCCGGCTTTGGCAGGGGACCGCAATTCGCGGTCATCGAAATCGCGGCAGCGGAATTCTGAATAATCAGGCCTATATCGGGCTGATCGTTTTCAACCGCCTCGCCTATCGGAAAAATCCCGCAACAGAACGTCGGGTCTCACGGGAGAACGCGGCCGAGCACCATGTCGTGCAGGAGGTGCCGTCGCTTAGAATTGTCGACGATGCCCTCTGGCACCGGGTGAAGACTCGTCAGGAGAACTGGCGAACGAGCTAGGACGGGGTTCTACCGCTCGGCTGAAGGGCTTCACTCCGAACAAGTCTCGAGGATCGGCGTCATCAGCCTTACATGGGTATCGATACGCTCAAGAACCTTCGCCGGAACGATCCTTCGTTCCGGCAGCGACCACCAAACTTCGTTCACGCACTCGACCGTGTCGATCACCGCTTTGAGCACGGCCGCTTCCGGCAAGCGCGCCCGATTGGCGAACGCTTTCCATCGCTGCACGCTCAGCGCCTTGAAGGGCCGCTCACCGGCTAGCGACAGCGCCATGGCATCCGCGGGGATGTAAGGGATCGTCGAGAGCACGTCATAGACAGGCGCGAGTTGCGGTTTGTCACCTGCCCCGCTATAGATCAACGACCAGTTCTTCAGGTGCATGTCGCCATTGCCTGTGATGGCAGCCAGAGCCAGCCGGCGGACGAACTCGAGCGCGGCAGTCGACGATACGGCAACGTTCAGCGCTGCTGCGATATCATGATAGGCACCACCTTCGTACTTCCGCGACGGGTAGATGCCGAACACCTGCGCGAAATCCTCGATATGGATCCGCTCGCCGTTTGTGCCGCGATCGAAGCGTTTGACGAGCAGGACTTTTCCGTCCGACAGTGTCTCGAACTCCTCCGGGATACCCTCGAACTCCGATTGCTCGACAAGTTCGCGCTCCGGCACCTCCATCCCGATCGCTTCAGCCAATGCGAGATTGGCATACTCGTTTTCCGACACTCCGGGAAACGAGGTCGACGGAAACTTGGCGATGTAGGATCCCTGGTTGTCGCCGAGCGGCAGCGTCAGTCCGCCGCCCTTTCCCGTGTTCTTGATGACCGAAAGCTTCATCTGGACGCCGGCGAGCGAAAACCGG
Organism: Hyphomicrobiales bacterium; assembly: GCA_900471605.1. GTDB lineage: Bacteria > Pseudomonadota > Alphaproteobacteria > Rhizobiales > Rhizobiaceae > Neorhizobium. The sequence goes on from UCEY01000038.1 coordinate 3,779, forward strand.
GCTTTCGGCTTGGGAGCAGACAAGCTATCGAGATGCGCAACCGTTCCACCGCTCGGGACGACGCGGACTGCACCTGGCAGATCCGACCCGAGTGCAACAAGCAGGTCGAAATCGTTTCCGGCGCGAACACTGCCCGCGTGGTGCTTTTCCATCGCCTCGCGCAATTTGTCTTCGGGAAGCAGATTGGCAAAGAACGCCGGCAACGCTCTGGCAACGGGTTTCGGGTCCTTGCGCAAGCCGCCAGTGGCTGCACGAAAGGACAGGCTGAGCATCGGGAAGCCGCCCGTCTCCCGATAGCTGTCCTCGAAACTGAAGGCGTTGAAGTCGCCGGGCGTCCTGACGATCGTGCCGAGCTTCACATCGTTCAGCAGCACGTCGAGCGATGAAATGGATCTCGGATCGGATGAAGCTTCAGACATTCTCATCCCCGTCTGGATGCGCGATGAATGCTGGAAGATCGTCGAGATCATCCTGCGGCCGCAGCAACGCACCGACTGCCGGGACCATGGCTTGAGGTATGAGCATCAATTCAAGCCCGAGAGCGCGGCCGATATTGATTAGCGTCGTCGTGCGCGCAGAACTGCTTCCGGCTTCTATCTCGCGATAGCGGGGACGCGATATGCCCGCCATGTCGGCAACCTGCTCTTGGGTCAATTGCCGGGCTTTACGCGTAGCCTTCAGCAACTGCCCGATTTCCAGCAAGGATTCTGACTCAGACCGTGCCATCCTACTTACCCAAACGTTCTTCTTGCAGTTGGGCAAGCTATCTCAAACATTCTGAACTCGGTCAATGTAAAAGAAATAAATACAGATCATTTCTTCAAATTTGATCCGTTTATATATCATTCACTCTGTTTTTGAATGGCTGCGCTGCAGTCGTTTAGTCGTATCCACCATACATGCTTTGTTAAAGGCACGTCCCTATTTCCGCTCGCCCTCGGCACTGGTGCCAGAGAGAAACGGAATGAGCATGCCCAAACAAGATCTTTCATCACGTCATTTTCAGCGTAAAATTTCGGAATACTGCGAGGTGCGTATTGCGCCGATCTCCTCAAAGCGGGTGCTGGAGAATGTCCGCCCCTACCTGATAAGCCTGATCATCTACCGCAAGAGGCCGCCAATCCTGAACGGCCATCTCGACTGGATCGCGATCGGGGAGGCCTGCGGGATCGGAGACGACATGACCGCCGAGCTTCGGAAGCAATTGCGGCCGGCACTGGACGCGATCATCCGATGGCTGAAGGCGCCTCCCGTTCGCGAAGACGCCCCGTCGGCAAAGCCATCTGCCCGCACAAGTAAGGCCGAACCGGTCAAAAAGACCGCAGCGGTTTCGTCGACCAGAAAACCGCAACGCGCTGCCGCTGACGGAGTTTTCGCCCGGAACACATCTGCGCAACGTGGTCCTGCGCCAAAGCCGATCAGCCCATTTCCAGATCCGTTATTCGAGGCGACAGACGATCCGGCAAGCTTTCAGGATGCACTCATTTATCATATGCGCCGGTTCGGGGACAGTTACTGGCAGCTCTATCGTGCCGTGGTTCGTTTGACGGAGACCTTCGACAGCAAGACGCTTTTGTCCTGGATCCAGGGCGAGCGTGTGCCAAGGTCGGTCGCCAGCTTCGACATCCTGCGCCGGATAGAGATGCGTTACCGACTATCGGAAGAATATTTCAAGGAGAAGCTACCGCATCAGGCGCGCTCCCTTTACGGCCATGACCTCGGCGACATCAGCCCGGCTGAGCGTCGGCGGATTTCCCTGCACCTGCCAGATGATTTCAGCAGCCTGCCCTTCACCAAGCGAGAAGAGATCCTAGACTGGGTGCGACGGGTGATCATCTCAGGCTCGACCGAGTATCGCCGCTACCAGGCGGCGGCAAGCAAGCAGCGTTATGCGATCCGCTTTCCCGGTGTCACCTATGGCGGCGGTTCACTTTCGCCGCGCGCTCTGGCATCTGCAGCTAATGCCAACCAGAATATCGCGACGGAGCTCGACGATCCGGATCTGCTGTCCGGCGTCGTCGATGCCCCGCCGCGTCTTGCCATGGAGATGGCCGATCTGATCCGTTTCAAAACCTCGACGCTGACGGCGATTGGCTTGCAGCGCAACGGCGTGTGGGGCGAAGAGACCGCCTCCCAGAAGATTGAACATCTCGGCTTGATGTTCGGCGCACTGGCAGCCTCCCCATCCGGCATCGTCAAAGGTCGGGGCGTGCCGCTCAGCCAGTTGAGCTTTGGCCTACTGGTCTTCCCCGGCATCTGGGATTGGTATCTGCAATGGCGCGAGCAGCGGCGTGGTTTCTACACTAAGTGGGAAGAGGACATGCTGATGGTTGCGCAGGCGCTCACCCGGGCGGAGGTGGGCTGGATCCGCCAGCACCCGGAGCTTCTAAAAAATGTCCGGCCGATCGAAGGGCTGATCGCGCCGGAGGAGATCGAGTTCGCAACCCGCGACTGGAACGGTGCTTGCGACGCGTTCCACCGGCATGCAGCCAATCGATCGAAAGAAATCCAGCGGGTCATGCGGGTCCATCGCGATCCGTTTGAGCCGATCATGTGCATTCTCGAAGCCGACAGCCCGCTGGCGGAGTATCGCAAGATCACCGACGAAATCCTCAAACGCATGCCTGACGAGGATCGTTATCCGCGACCAGCGGCGGAAGCCGTGCGATCCTTCCTGCTGCTGCGCCTCGGCCTGCATCTCGGCCTTCGTCAGAAAAACCTGCGGCAGCTACGCGTCTGCCCGCGCGGGCACTTCCCGACGTCCGAACGCCGTCTCGAAGATATGAAATGTGGTGAATTGCGCTGGAGCGATCGCGAAGACGGTTGGGAGGTGCTGATCCCATCCGTCGCCTTCAAGAATGCCAGCTCGTCATTCTTCGGCCAGAAGCCATTCCGCTTGATCCTTCCCGACCTGCTCGATCTATATAAATACCTTGAGGCCTACATCGACAAGCATCGTGGTGTGCTGCTCGGCAGCGCCAAAGATCCAGGCACGCTGTTTGTTAAAACGGTGAAGACGACGAGCCTCGACGCGGCTTACAACTCGGTCACGTTCTACGAGGCTTGGCGAACCGTGATCCAGCGATATGGGATCTACAATCCATATACCGGGCGCGGCGCGATCAAGGGCTTGCTACCGCATGGACCACATAACCTACGGGATATCCTTGCAACCCATATCCTCAAGCAGACAGGGTCTTACGAGCAAGCCAGCTACGCCATTCAGGATACCCCGGATGTCGTGCAACAGCACTACGGTCGCTTTCTGCCGCAAGACAAAGCGGCGCTTGCGGCAAAGATTCTGAATCAGGTCTGGGAAGCGGCATAAGGACGGAGAACCTGAGGATGCCAGACTAGCGCATCAGGTCGGCGGGCGACTTCCGCTCGCCGGCAGTATATTTACATTACGAGGAGCGGCCCCGTTCGCTATCCCGTGACGTAGAAACGCCAGATGAGAAACCCGGCGATTACCAGCGCCCAGACGCCCGCGAACGCAGACCAATTCGCCGGAGACCATGGCTTGGGCGTATAGTCGTTGTTCGGTCCTGGCGATTTGTCCCATCCGCTGACCATGTAGCCTCCACAGTAGACCCGAGCTCGACCGTTCCCACCAACGAGAGCGCCCTGGGATACAAGCTGAACTTGCACACCGCTGAAATCTACGTCAGATTTCATGCTGGGGGCAAGATCATGAGGAAGCGGCATTTTTTGATCGGGGGGGTGACAATATTTGTCATCAGTCGCCTATTCGTTTCTGGAGAGACGCCCGTTGTCGCGACGCCAACCCGAACGGAAATTATAGAAACTACCAATACATCCTCCCCGCCGACGAAGCTGACGACAACAGCCGATTTCCCCTCAGCAGAACCGCCAAAACGGTCTGATCATGCTGCGTTAGCAAGTCTTCCAAGGGAAACGCAAAAGCCGGTTTTACCATCGCTGGCTGAACCTCAAGATCTGCCTATACGGTTTGTAGAAGGGAGCGGCGTGGCGCTTCGCGAAGCGCCGTCGCCGCAGGGCAAGATACTCGACCGGTATGACAAAGGCCGGCGGGTCAGCCTCATCGAGAGCGGAGACGGGTGGTCGCGGGTTCGCGACGAGCTCACCCAGAAAGTCGGCTGGATGGCGACACGCTTTCTGACAAATGCGGTCAAACGAACCGAAGAGCCTCGCAAGGAAAACGGTTCGCCCCAGAAATTGCCTCAGCCGAAGATCCCAGTCGTACCCGACACCGCAATCATTCAGCGCATCATCGCGTATTCGATCGGCAATTATTCCGGGTCGTGCGCATGCCCATACAGCACTGATCGACGCGGGCGCAGATGCGGAAGCCGTAGTGCTCATTCCAAACCCGGAGGCGCCGCCCCGGTCTGCTATCCTCAAGACGTGACGGCGGCGATGATCGAAGCGTTTCGCCGACAATGATTTTCATGAGTACCGCGGCCAAGAATGCGTCGGGTCGATTTAGCGTTTACCGTAAGACCGGTTCCAAGCTACGCCTTGAAGGCATTCGAACCATCGACCAGCCGATAATCGTCGTGCGGCACATCGTTGGTTAATGGAACCATAAAAAGACCGGCAGCCGGCTACCGGTACTGGGGTGTTCGGCGTTGCAGTCACCTTCGACGATGAGATTGAGATCGACGCATCCGAAGGGTTCCACACCACGGAGGGCTGCCTACGCAGAGCGCTCAGGCACTTGGCAACGACGATAAGTCACTCGAACTATTCCAAGTCGGCGCTCAGAGATATGTGGAGGCATTCGAAATCTTTCGCTTGGCGACCCCAACGCCACCTACCAGGAACAATCGCAAGGGCCCACGAGTTAATGGTTCAGTCGGGCGTAAGCGTAATCGGAGCGTGGCGCTCTCCCTATCCCTCGGGTATCCGAGGTTGCTTCCAGCCTTCGAGCTGTGACGCGGGGTTCGAATCCCTGCCCCGACAACAAAATTCGATACAAATCGAACAAAGCTCAGCGATTTTTCGTCGGGTTTGCTTGCCCGAAATATGCGGCGACATAGTGCTGTTGCAGGCTCGTGAAAACGCGTGACTCCCGGCCATCGTGTGAGAACCGCACCGCGACTCTTGTTGGATGAAAGGATCTGAACCGCTTATCTCTCGCCCACGGACGACATTGAACTAATCTTTGGCCGGTCATCGATCGAACTCACATCTCCCGGCAACATCTAAACACGAATGCAGGCCCCCTCGAACCGCGTGGTGTCGTTGCGGGCCCAGAAACTTCGGCTGCTGCGCCCAGACGCTACCGTCGAGCGTCTTTCGATAGCCGATGTCGTACACTGTGCGCATGTAAGTCCTGCTCAGCGGATCGGTCATGGAATAGGGCACCTGCTCATCGATTGACGCAATATCGAGATCAATAGCGGATCTCCTCCCATAGTTGTAAAGCGCGATCAAACCTTGCTTCGTTTGTGACTTGAGGATGATCGCGTATGCTCGTGCCATGATTGGCAACGCCCTTTCACGTGACATCGAAAACTCCGGAATAAGCGCGTTGTTGATGATCACATAGATGTGGAGGTTCTCCTCGCGCACTTGACCTGATGCGACGAATAAGTGTTCGGGCAACGTAAGAAACGGGACGAGCTGCCTCCATCAGAGTGCAATTCATGAATCTGCCGGCCATCCACCACCGTTCGGATCGAAACAGGCGGAAAGATGCCGGGAACGCTTGCTGATGCAAAAAGTATTTTGCGCACGAGCGCGAGAGCATCCTCCCTGCCGCTATTCGCGATGGCGCCTATGTTCCAGACGACCGCCCGCTGCGTGTCGAGGTTCGTGGTCATTACCAAGAGGCGGCGTCCCTTTTGATGTTCGCGCGCGATTTCGCGCAGGATTTCATCGGTAATGTTGTCTTCGACCATCGTCTTAAGAGCCTTCCCCTGAAGGAGGCTTGCTGAGAGGACCCCAAGCCCTCTCCAGTTGATGTCGACGAGGTTGCGAGCTTCATTGGAAAGATAGAGGCGTCTCAAACGCGCATCATAATCGGGGCCCAAGAATGCGAACGGTGCAATCAGCGCTCCTGTGCTCACACCGGTTACCACCTCGAAACGTGGTCGGTTGCCAAGTTCGCTCCAGGCGGAAAGAACTCCGACGGAAAACGCGCCTCCAGCGCCACTGCCCGATATGGCGAGCATAACCGGCTTTTGTTTGCCAGTGACGGGACGCCAGGAGGCGTACACCGCCTCCGAGGGTCGGGGATCATCGACATGAGCCCTAATATTTTCGAAGCCGACGATTTGTGCCCGCTCGGCTTCCGATGCGGTGTATGTCGGGCGGGCGGGTGCCGTACATCCGCCCAAAAAGAGTAGAAGGCATAGCGCTATGAGAGTTGCGCAAATCCCGCAGGAACACGGCACGGAGCGCATCGTCACGCTTCGGCGCCGCCCTGACGCGGAAGCCGGGTCGCCGCTATGAGCGCGCCTACGACCGCCACGGCTACGGCAATGCCAATCCATAGACTATAGAGCGCGTATCCGAGTATGAATCCGCTGAGGACTGGTGCGATAATATCTGTCACTGCTAGCAGGGACTGTGCAGCACCCAGAACCACGCCCTGCCGGTCGGACGGGACATGGATAGAGAGCGCGGCGAGATATGTCGGCTTTGCAAGAGCATCGCCAGTGCTTACGCACAGAACGGCGATAATCAGCACCGGTATGGTGTTAGCGATCCCAGCGGTAAGGAACCCCAAGCAGATCAGAAGGAATATCAGGAGGATCAGGTTACGTTCGGTGAGGTGTTTGCCAAGCCAGCCGAGTAGGAAAACCTGGGCAACGACGTTGACCGCGCCATCGACCATGATGAGATAGCTCAATTCCTTAGCGCCGAAAACACCACCATTCCATTGAAACGTCTCCGCGAGAAAGACCGGCATTTGCGAAATGTATGTCCCGTAGGCGAAGAAGTGGCATAGCATGACGATGACGAGAGCACGCACGACAGGCGACGCGATGATCGCGCGGAAGGATATGTTTCCGCCGTGAGACTGCTCTTTTGCCGTGTTTGTTGGACGTACTCCATCCAAGCGAAGAGATGTAATGACAATGGAGGCGACTACCAGCCCCAGCGCTGCGAGTACGGGCATCGTCAATGATATGTCAGACAGAATGCCTGAAAGCCCCGCCCCCACAATCCCGCCGAGGCCTGCGCCGCCCATGAGGATGCCCATGGCACGCCTACGATTTGCGGCATCGGTATGGTCCGCAATATAGGCCGCAGTGACAGAGATGTTGCCCGCAGTTAGTCCGAAGAGTGCACGAGCGACGAGGACGAACGCTACGCTCGGCGCGAGAGCGAGCAGAGCTAGGCTCACCGCCGCAACGCACTGGCTCGTCAGCAGGACATGCTTACGGCCGAAGCGATCGGAGAGCTGCCCAAGAGCAGGAGCAGAGGCGAATTGGCCGACCGCCTCGGCGGCGATAACTATGCCCAGAACAAGCGGTGTGCCGCCCATCGCGCGGATATGGAAGGGCAGAACCGGCAAAACGGAAGCGGCGCCGGCGGCGTTGGCGCAAACGATTGCGAAGACCGGAAGGATCATCCGCGAATTGAGCGGCTTTGATGGACTGATGTCGAACTGCGGCTTGGTCGTCATATTCCATCCCCCGATACAGCCTCGCGTGACGGCAAGCCTACCCGTTCGAGATAGGCTTCCAGTTGCGCTGCACCCTCCGCGTCAAGAGCCAGAATCGCGCCAACATAGCCATCAGGCCGGATCAGGACGCACTCATCCGCCTCCAATCCGTACGCAGCTCGGACGCAACCGAACGCGTCGAGCACGTCGCCGCGCTGGCCGAGGCGGTGGATATGCAATCTCGGCCGCGATGCAACGCTCCATTCTCCGTTTATGAGCAGCGTCCAGTGTGGCCCGATGAACAACCGGAAGAGCCGCGAGGGCTGTCCCCCTGCCCCCTTTATGGGCGCGTCCGGTGCGCGATCGCCCGCCTGCAGACCGCTGCTTCGGCTTGCCGCGCGAAACGCGAGGGGCGATTGCAGATATCCGATGTCGAGCTGATGCACCTCGCGCCCGCGACGAACTTCGCCATGCTTTCCCGCTTCGAGTAGTTGACTTGACAGACCCAGAACCTCCTCCGCCACTGGACGGCGTTCTGCCTCGTAGATGTCGAGAAGTTCATCGACGGCTCCACAAAGCACGGCCGCGAGCTTCCAGCCGAGATTGTAAGCATCCTGTACGCTGGTATTGAGACCCTGGCCGCCAGTCGGCGGGTGGATATGGGCGGCATCCCCCATCAAGAGTACGCGACCTACCCTATATCTATCGGCTAGCCGGGCGTTCATAGCGTAGGCCGATGCCCAACTGACGTCGAGGACCTTCACCTCGTTGCGGCCTGTCCGCTCGACGATCAGCTTTTCCAACCCATCGGCTGAGAGGTCTGCATCTCCTTCCGGCGAGACCGGCGCCTGTATCTGGAACAGATCAGTGCCGCTAAGCGGGCAGATAGCGACCATCCGTTGCATGTCACCGGTGTTGAACCGCCACCAAACGTCTCGGCTAAGACCAGTCAGCGAAACATCGGCGACAATCGCGCGCACGCCCAGGGTTTTGCCAGGAAACGCGATACCAAGCGCGTGTCGTACGAAGCTGCGACCTCCATCTGCGCCGATTAGATAGCGTACGCGAACGGTTTTCGCTCCGGTTGGACCAAAGAGATGGGCAGTAACCCCCTGGCCGTCCTGCTCAAAGGCTGTCAGTTCCCATCCGAACTCAACCCAGCCACCGAGTTCGGCCAACCTATTTCGCATGATCTGTTCCGTTAGAAATTGCGGGATCATCAGCGGGATGTGATACGGCTCCGCCGGTGTCGCCCGAACCCGCTCCCCAAAGTCTTTCTCCATGAAGCTGCCGTCGTCGCGGTACTCGCGCATCCTTGGGTAAACGCCCCCGGCCGCGACGACCTTATCCAGGATACCGAGATCCTCGAAGACCTCCTGTGTCCTTGGCTGAATGCCCTTGCCTCGCGAGCCCCGGAACGGTTCGCTCATCTTTTCGATCAGGCGGAAAGAGACCCCTCGTCGCGCCAGTTCTATCGCGAGCGTCAGGCCAGCCGCTCCCGCGCCGCAGATGAGCACCTCTGCTTCGAATTCGTTTGTCATGCCGTTCTCCATGCGTGTATTATGCACATAATAGGAGATGCGCCATGCCGTCAACAGAAAATGTGCAAATTACACATATCAGCCAGAAGATCCGTGAACTGCACGGTTCACTGATCGATATCGTCACGCTCATGAACCAGCCACAACGTGATGAGGCCCTCGTTCGGGAGGCGGGAATCGCACTAGATCGAGCTCTATTCCCGCTCCTCGTTGGAATTGAGCGGCGCGGGCCGATCGGCATTGTCGAATTGGCGGCCGGCGTCGGGCGGGACTACACCACGGTTAGTCGGCAGGTCGCGAAGTTGGAGAGCCTCGGGCTTGCCGAACGCAGGCAAAGCCCGGCTGACCGTCGCGTGAATGAAGCTGTTGTCACGGCGAAGGGCAAAGCAATGACCGACAAGATCGATATTGCACGCGAAAGGATCGCTCTTGGCGTTTTTGCGAGTTGGGAACCCGCTGAAATCGACGCCCTTGTGCGGTTGATGCGGAAGTTCGCGGACGCGATGGGAAACGAGGCTGCGGGTTCGGACGCTGAGTAATCATTAAGCCGGCAGCCATCCGAGCCTGTGCCGCTTTGTCCGTCTCCTAGTCTACGGCATAACTGTCAGCGTTTCGACGGCTTCAATGTTCGACCTGCTCGAAACTAGGGTGGCGGCACGATATTGCTCTTGAACCAATACGAACCCACGACGCGTTACCGCGCGGCAGTACCCCGCTCGGATCAAAGATCGGTTTCTGGAACCAGTCTTCCCGGATCCCCGCAACGCGATCCCGTCCCCGTAATACGGTGGCACGGCGCACGTCTCGCTCCTCGCTTGCTCTACCAAGCAGTGCAAAAGCCACAAACGGGACTGCAGCTTCCCGTTCCAGCGCCGCCGCGACCGAAGGCGAACCTCAATCCCGCGTTTCCATAGGAGTTCCTGGGGCTTGCCGATGCTGCTGTTGGGCCGTGCGCGAAGTTCCGGCTTTCGCTCAGGACTGGCTTCGGCAAGTGCTTTTCGGACGCCTTCTGTATTGAGATTGGCGGCATATACCGGCGTGCCGGGCTGCTGACGCCAGGACTCGTCAAGTTGGCTGACGTCGAACACCGCCCAATCGGCGTGCATCCTGCGGTCGATTAGACGGATTCACGCTCGACGAGGGCGCATTCGACCTTCAGCTGGTCATGGCTGCTTTTCAGGCCGCCGGCGATGTCGTGAATCATTTCCACGGCCATGGCGCCCATCTCGAACAGCGGCAGGTGTAAGGTCGTCAGCGGCGGACGGATGAACTGGGCGATATCGCGATTGTCGAACCCGATCACGGAGACGTCGTTCGGGACGGACTTCCCCCGCTCCTTGAGCGCCTCGACGCACCCCATCGCCATCAGATCGTTGGCGCAGAAGATGGCGTCAGGGGGATTGGGCAGGTCCATCAGGACATGGGTTTCGCTATAGCCTGATGACGGCTCCCAATTTCCGTAGCGCACCAGTTGCGGGTCGAAGATGAAGTCGTTGCTAGCCAGCGCCTGCTTATAGCCGCGCAACCGGTCACGCGGATTGTCGAGACCCTCCTGGCCGTTGATCAAGGCGACCCGGCTGCGGCCGGCGCGGATCAGCCGCTCCGTGGCGGCGCGGCCCCCAGCGACGTCTCCCGGCACGATGGAGGGCAGTCGCCTGTCCTGGTCGTAGCAATTGACCAGCACCGAGGGCACGGTGAACAGGGCCGCCGGCGGGTCGATCTTGCGGGTCAGGATGGTGCCGAAGATATAGCCCAGCAAGGGCTGTTGCTGGCACAGCGAAAACACGTCCTCCTCGGGATCCTCGCCCGCGCGAAAAATGCCGAGCGTGACGATAATGCCGAATTCGAGCGCCTTTTCCCGCGCGCCCTCGAAAGCGAGCGCCATCCAGGGATCGGTTGTCAGCTCGTCCGTGATGAAGCAGATGACCCTGCTGTCTGACAGGTCTCCAGACGGCGACCTGTTGGGGAGCCTGTATCCAAGCTCCTGAACCGCATCCATTACCTTTTTGCGCGTGGCTTCGCTGAAGCGAGCGCCGGAACTGCCGTTGAGGATCAGGGAAACGGTTGCCTGTGACACACTTGCTCGCGCCGCGACATCCATCATGGTTGGTTTCAAGGCGTTCTCCATGTCGCTTGCCACAGCACCGCAAGGTTTTCCACCTATCGCCGCATATTCCGGAATCGGTCGAATGCCACAGCAACGATTATGAACGTACCTATGAACATTCCTTGCCAGAAAGTCGAGATGCCCAACAGGATCAGGGAGTTGCGAATCACTTCTATCAACAATGCGCCAACCACCGCGCCAAGCGCATTGCCCTCCCCGCCCGCCAGGTTGGCGCCGCCGATCACGGCGGCGGCAATCACGGTCAGTTCCATTCCCTGTCCGAGATTGGTCGTGACGCTTCCCAGCCAGCCGGCCATCAGGATGCCGGCCAGCCCCGCGGTCATGGCCGAGAACATATAGATGCTGACTTTCAGCCGCCGCACCGGAATGCCGGCCAGCACAGCCGCATTCTCGTTGCCGCCGATGGCAAAAAGATGCTGGCCCCACCTCGTCCAGCGAAACACCAGCGACATGACCGCGGCCAGCACACACAGCACGTATAATGGATGGGGAAGCCCGAGTGTGGAGCCGCCGCCGATCCATAGCAGCAGGCCGTGATCGGGGCCGAACTCCCATATCATCTTGTTGTCCGAAAGCACCATCGCCAGGGACCGGGCGGCCGACAGGCTCCCGAGCGTTACGACAAAGGCCGGCATACCGGCGTAGGCGATCAGGATGCCGTTGAGCAGGCCGACCAGCAGGGCGGCACCCAACGCAAGACCGGCAGACAGCCAGAAACCGATGCCGCTGGCCATGGCGACACTTATCACCATGGCGCTCAGCACCACGCTCGAGCCGACGGACAGGTCGATGCCGCCTGATGCGATCACGGCCGTCATGCCGATGGCAATGACCGCCACGAAGGCGAAATTTCGCGCAACATTGAAGAGATTGCGGTCGCTGGTGAACGCATCAGTCATCAGCGACAGGGCCAGGCATGCCAGCACGGCCGCTATGAAGACCCAGAAGACTTGCAGGTTCTTCAGCCTGGCAAACCAGCTGTCGTGCCGGGAATTGTTGATGATGTCGTCGAGTGTCGTCATGGCGATTTTTCTCCTAAGCGGCATCAATGGCGCCGGTGATCAGTCCGGTCACTTCCTCGGGCGACGAAGCGCCCACTGGTTTTCGGCAGACCAGGCGCCCGCGGCGCAGGACGGCAATATTGTCGGACACGCTGAAGATGTCGGGCATCCGGTGGCTGATCAGGATCACGCTGATGCCGCGGTCGCGCAGGCGGCGGATTAGGTCGAGCACTTCGGCCACCTGTCGCACCGAGATGGCCGCCGTCGGTTCGTCCATCATCACGATCTTCGGTTCCGACAGCAGCGTGCGGGCGATCGCGACCGCTTGGCGCTGCCCCCCGGACATGCGCCGCACGAGCTGTCGCGGGCGGGTTTCGGACTTGAGCTGCTTGAACAGCTCGGCAGAGACCGTGTTCATCCGCTTGTAATCGATGTATCGGATCGGCCCGAACCGGCGCAGCGGCTCCCTGCCCAAGAAGACGTTTGAGGCGGCCGAGAGATTGTCAGCAAGCGCGAGGTCCTGGTAGACCATCTCCACCCCCTCGCGCTGCGCATCGATCGGCCTGTGAAAGACGACAGATTTTCCATCAATGCTGAGTTCGCCGGCAGATGGGCGGAAATTGCCGGCGATGATCTTGACCAGCGTGGACTTGCCCGCGCCGTTGTCGCCCATCAGTCCCAGCACTTCTCCAGGTTCGATGGACAGCGACACGTCGCTGAGTGCCTGGATGGCCCCGAAGTTTTTCGAAATTCCTGAAAAGACAAGTCGCGACACGTGGCTCTCCTCCCCCCCGCGATGGTTTCCCGGTGCGCCGGCGGGTGCCTCTTCACCCCTGCCGACATTCTTGTTTGCACATTTAATAACTAATTACTTGACTTAATATTATTAGTAAACAAAATCCATCACACAAGAATGTTGCAGGGAGTGCGACGTGAAACTGCTGGTTACAGGCGCCACAGGGAAGGTAGGGCAGGCTTTCCTGCCGGCGCTCCTGTCTGATCTCCGTTTCGCGGATTGGGAGGTGGCGGCGCTTTGCAACAACAGGACCATCGACCCTTCGGACCGCCTGTCCGTCGTCGCCGGTTCCATGTCGGATTCAGCCGTGGTCGCCGAGGCCCTGCAGGGGGTGAGCCATGTGATCCACATGGCCGCCGTCAAGGAAACACCGGAACAGATTTTCGATGTCGCGCTGAAGGGCCTTTTCCTGCTGCTTGACGCGTTCCGCAAATCCGATACCGCCCGGCAGTTCATTCTTCTCAGCGGCGATTGCACCGTGGGTCATATCTTCCAGCGCTACGACGAGCCGATCACGGAAGACGCGCCGCGCCGCGCCTACAAGGGCTGCTATGCCCTGACCAAGACCCTGGAGGAGGTGATGCTGGAGCAATTCGGCATCCAGTATGGCGTGAATTGGACGACCCTGCGATCGCCCTGGATCATGGAAAAGGATGACTTCCGCTTCGCGCTTGCTCTGGGCGACGACCAGTTCGGCGGCCCGAACTGGTCGGAACTGATCGACGCAGATGCGCTCGAACAGTTCCGCATGGGCGGCTATGCGCCCGTCATGCGCGACGCCGGGGGCGGCTACCTGAGGCGCAATTTCGTCCATGTCGACGATCTGGTCGGCGCGATCCTGGCTGCCATCGACAACCCGCACGCCGCCGGCCAACTCTTCAACATTTCAATGGACCGGCCAGTGGATTACGGCGATCTCGGCGCCCGTTTGGCGGCACGGCATGGATTGCAGCCGATCGAGATCGACACCCCGTTTCACAGCAATTGGCTCGACAATTCCAAGGCGAAAATGCTGCTTGGCTGGGCACCGCAGGTCGATCTCGAGCAGATGATCGATCGCGCATGGCGTTACGAGCGTGCGGACAACGACCCGCGCATTGTCTGGTATCCCGGCTGAGGCATGAGGCCTTGATCGGTGTAAGAGGAGGAAAGAAAATGAAAATCACTATTTTGGCAATGGCGGTCATGTCAGTTGCGGCGCTTGCTGCGGCGCCGGCCGCAGCGCAAGGCAAGAAGACTTTGGCGATCGTCGTCAAGGGTCTCGACAATCCGTTCTTCGAGCAGATCAATCTCGGCTGCAAGAAGTGGAAGTCGGAGAATGCGAGTAGTGAATATGAATGCCTCTATACCGGTCCGGCCTCATCAGCGGACGAGGCCGGCGAGGTCCAGATCGTCGATGACCTGCTGACGAAAGGCGTTGCAGCCATCGCCATTTCGCCTTCGAACGCGCCGGCCATGGCGACCCGCATCAAGGCCATAGCCCCGTCCGTTCCGGTCATGACTGTCGATGCGGACTTTCTCGAGAAGGACCATGCTCTGCGTAAGACCTATCTGGGCACCGATAACTACCTGATGGGCGTGAAGATGGCCGAGCAGACAATGAAGCTGAAGCCCAAGGGCGGATCGGTCTGCCTGCAACTCGGCAACGTGGCCGCGGCCAATATCAATGCCCGCGCCCAAGGCTTCCGCGACACCATCGGCGGCGCCAAGAACATCGATCGCTTGACCGGACAGGGCGGTTGGAAGGAAATCGCGGGGTGCCCGGTTTACACCAATGACCAGGCAGACCTTGCTAACCAGCAGATGTCGGATGTGTTCACTGCAAATCCCACACTTGACGCCTTTATCCTGGTCGGCGGCTGGGCGCAGTTTGCCCCGCAGGCCTATGCGCAGGTCACGGACCAGGTGATGCCCAAGCTCAAGAGCAAAGAGTTGATCATTGTCGCCGGCGATACGCTGCCGCCGCAGACCAAGGCCTTCCGCGAAGGTCGCAGCCATTCGCAGGTCGGCCAGCGCCCCTTCGAGATGGGCTACAAGGCGCCTGACGTCATGATCAAGCTGATCAAGGGCGAGAAAGTGGCCGATCCGCTGTTTACCGGCCTTGACGTTTGCAACCTCGAAGATCCGGGTTTCTGCGCCAAGAACTAGTGCGAACCCATGCCAGGGACCGAGGTGCCGGTCCGTCTCAAGGCTCCTTTGGCATGGCACGAATTATTACTAATAATATCAACATAGCCACCAGATGTGAAACCGTGTTTAGCGCGATCCTTAAGGAATGGGGTCGCGGGGAGGAGCAACATGAAACGTCTCAATTCGCTGATGTTTGCCGTAGGCCTGGTGTTTGCCGCCAGTCCGTCACTTGCCGAGGACAAGCCGGCGCTCGCCTTTGTCGTGAACGCCGCGTCCGATTTCTGGAAATTGGCTGAGGCTGGCGTGAAGGCGGCCCGGGCCGAATTGCCGGGTTACGACCTGCAGTTCCGCTACCCGGCCCAGGGGACCGCCGCCCTGCAGAATGCACTGATGGACGACCTGGTCGCCGCCGGGGCGGATGCGATCATGATCTCGTCGGCCGATCCGAAAAACTCGATTGGCGCCTTCAACAGGATCGCGGCCCAGGTGCCGCTGTTCACCACCGATAGCGATGCACCCGCCAGCAAGCGCATCGCCTATCTGGGTTCGTCCAATACGGATGCTGGAGTCCAGGCCGGCGAGATAGCACGGGTGGCCATGCCAAAGGGCGGAAAATGTATGGGCTTCGTCGGCTTTCTGGGGGCCGACAATGCCGTCGAACGGATCGCAGGGTTCCGCAAGGCGGTCGAAGGATCAGGCATAGAGTTGGTCGATGTGCGTGGCGACGATGTCGATTTCGCCCGCGCCCGGTCGAATGTCGATGACGTGCTGGCCGCCAGTCCTGACATCACCTGCATGGTCGGCTTCTATTCCTATAATCCGCCCAAGATCTACGAAGCGCTGCAGGCGGCCGGCAAGCTGGGAAAAGTCCAGGTCATCGGCTTCGACGAAGATCCCGTCACGCTCGGCGCTGTGAGGGAAGGCAAATTCGCCGGAACGGTGGTCCAGGATCCCTATCAATGGGGATACCAGGGCATGAAGCTGATGGCCGCCTACCTGAAGGGCGACAAGTCGCAGGTACCGGCAAACGGCCTGATCATCGTGCCGACCAAGAAGATCGACAAAGGCAATGTCGATGCCTTCGCCGCCGAGTTGAAGGCGCGCGTGGGAAAATAGAAGTCGTCTCCAAAACTGTCCCTGCTGCACGAACTCCCGTGGTTCGTGCAGCACCTATGCGCCCCTGCCATCCGGGAGTTTCGATGACGGCCTATCGGCAAAAGGACATATCGCTCGACCTTCTGGGGATTACCAAGGTCTATCCGGGAGCAATCGCCCTCAACAATGTCTCGCTGAGCATTCGCGGCGGCGAGGTGGTCGGCCTGGTTGGAGAAAACGGTGCGGGAAAATCCACACTGATGAACGTGCTAAGCGGCGCAATCGCACCTGACGAGGGCCGCATCATCATCGATGGCGAGGAAGTGACATCGCTGACATCGGCGCGCGTGCATGAGCGCGGCATCGCCCTCGTCCACCAGGAACTCAATCCGTTTTCCAATCTTGATGTAACGGCAAACGTGCTTCTGGGGCGGGAGATCAGGCGCGGCATGTTCGGCTTTCTCGACCAGGCCGCCATGGAGCGCAAGGTCGCGCCGATCCTCGCCAGGCTGGATACTCGTTTCGGTCCGAATGACGCTGTCTCCGGCTTGTCCCTGGCCGACCAGCAATTGCTTGAAATCGCCCGTGCGCTTTCGATCGATCCGCGCCTGCTCATTCTCGACGAACCCACGTCCAGCCTGACCCTGTCCGAGACCAAGCGTCTTCTTGACGTAATCAGGCAGTTGAGCGCCGACGGCGTGGCGGTGCTGTTCATCACCCACCGCCTGGCTGAAATCGAGGAGGTGGCGAGCCGCGTCGTGGTCCTGCGTGACGGCCGCAATGCCGGAACCCTCGGTTGCGGCGAAATCACCAAGGACGCCATGATCCGGCTGATGATCGGCCGCGATGTCGGCCAGTTCTATGAAAAGGCAGAGCATGACCCCGGCAGGCCGGTCCTGGAATTGAAGGGACTGCGCACAAAGGCCTATCCGCAGCATCCGCTCGACCTTTGCCTGCGCGCGGGCGAGATCCTGTGTCTGACGGGCCTCGTGGGCGCGGGGCGGACGGAGCTTGTCCGCGCGCTTTTTGGCATAGACCGCATCGAGGGGGGTGTGCTGGAGATCGAGGGCCAGCGGCTCGTCGGCCATTCCGTTCCAGCCGCCATCGCCGCCGGCCTCTGCCTGGTGCCGGAGGATCGCAAGACGGAAGGCCTTTTTCTCGATTTCTCGATCACCGAGAACATCGCCATGCCGAGCCATGCTGCGCTGTCGCGGCTCGGATTTGTCGATATAGGCGCCGAGGCCGCCCTGGCTGAGGCATCGCGGCACAAACTGAACATCAAGACGGCGGGCCTCGGTCGCGCGGCGGCAGAAATGTCAGGTGGCAACCAGCAGAAGGTGGTCTTGGCCAAATGGCTGGCAATGAAACCCAGGATCATCATTCTGGACGAGCCCACACGCGGTATCGATGTCGGCGCTAAGGCGGAAGTCTACCGCCTGATGCAGGCGCTAGCCGTCGATGGCGTAGCGCTGCTGATGATCTCGTCGGACATGGAAGAGGTAATCGGGATATCGGATCGGGTCGCCGTCATGTGCCGCGGTCGCATCGCCGGTACGCTCGCGCGCGATCAACTGACCGAGGAGACCATTCTCCAACTGGCCGTGGAATAGGAACGCCGTAGCATGCAGAAAAAAGATATCGGGTTAGCCACGCTTGTGATGACCGTCGGCGCAATCGTCGCCGTGATGAATCCACGATTCCTGTCGCCGATCAACCTGGCCAACACGGCAAACCTGATCGGCCTGTTCGGGTTGTTCTCCATTGCCGAGGCTTTCGTCATCGTCACGGCGGGCATCGAACTGTCCATCGGCTCGGTGATCGCGTTGATAGGCGTCATTTTTGTCGATCTAATCGCCAGCTTCGGCGTTCCCTGGCCAGTTGCACTTGCAATCGTGATGGCGCTGTCAGTCACCATCGGCCTTCTGCACGGCTGGCTGATAACCCGCCTCAAGCTTCAGCCTTTCGTCGTCACGCTCTGCGGGCTCCTGATCTATCGCGGCATTGCTCGCTTCTACACCAGAGATGGCACGGCAGGCTTCACCTTCGGGTCCGACTTTCCGATGCTGGAATATCTGATCGCGGGCCGCACAGTCGGCGTGCCGCATTCCGTCGTCGCGTTCCTGCTGGTAGCTGTTGCCGCCTGGTTTCTCCTGCACCGGACGGTGCTCGGTCGGCATCTTTTTGCCGTCGGCAAAAATCCCCAGGCGGCGAGCTTTTCAGGTATCGACACCACCAGCGTCATCATCCAAGCCTATGTGCTTTGCGCTTTCCTGACAGGCATTTCGGCGGTGTTTTTCGCCATGTATACCCGCTCTGTCCAGCCTTCATCCCACGGCAATTTCTACGAACTGTACGGCATAGCCGCCGCGGTCCTGGGTGGTTTCTCCCTGCGGGGTGGCGAGGGGTCGATCATCGGCGTGGTGCTGGGCGTGATCCTTCTTCAGGTCCTGCAAAATCTCGTCAATCTCTTGGGCATTCCCTCTTCACTGAATTTCGCCGTCATGGGCAGCGTCATCCTTGCAGGCGTGATCGCCGACACGCAGTTTTCCCGCTACCGCGACGCCCGCAGGCAGGCCATTGCCATGGCCGCCTTGGAAGACACTAGCAAGCCTCAAGCGTGAGTTGAGAGCTTCTCACGGATGTTGCGATTGCAGGGGGCGTGAAGGCTTTCGGGCTCTCTCCAGTCAACCGTCGAGACCGCAACGACTAGCCTTCCCCACCCATTTGCCATCCGTCTCCTTGAAGGATTCGAAGTTGCGACGGCAGTTTTAGTACTTGCAACCACGTGCACACGTGTGCAAATATGCACACGTGTGCATCAATCGGACAACGCGAATGTCAGGCAAATCCTCCTATTCGAATGATCTTTCTGGTCGTGCCCTGTTATGCAAGGACGTGATCCGGGCTGCGGGCGCACTCGTGTTGAAGGGCTTTCAGAAAAACACCGGCCGCGCCTTTTCCATGAAAGGTCCGCAGGACTTTCTCACCGAAACGGATGCGGCCTCGGAAGCGCTGATCTGCAGCACCATTTCCAAGCATTTTCCCGATGATGGCTTTCTCGGGGAAGAAGGAGGCGGGAAGGTTACCGATCGCCTTTGGATCGTCGACCCGATCGATGGAACAGCCAATTTCGTCAGAGGAATTCCGCATTTCTGCATTTCGATCGCCTATGTGGAGAACAACGACTGGAAAATCGGCGCGATCTACAATCCAGCCCAGGATGAGCTCTATTTCGCTTGCCGCGGCGCCGGTGCGACGCTGAATGATAAGGAAATCAGCGTCTCTGCCACAGGAACATTCGATACGGCTTCGGTCGAAATGGGTTGGTCTGGCCGCGTACCGAACGAAATCTACATTCGGACGATCAGCGAACTGCTCGCACTCGGGACGAATGTACGGCGAACCGGATCCGGCGCGATGGCACTTGCCTATGTGGCCGACGGCCGTTCCGATGCATATATCGAGTTGCACATGAACTCCTGGGACTGTGCTGCCGGGCTTCTGCTGGTCGAGGAAGCCGGCGGTGTCGTTTGTCCGTTCATGGAAATCGGCACTCTCGCCGAAGGCGGTCCCGTACTTGCCTCGACGCGGGCTATCGCCGCGGGCGTAAGCCAGGCAAGCCGAATTCCGGTCGCCACGCCACATCTCGTCGCCACTGACCTGCAGCGCGCCAGAGGATAACAATAAAGCGTCGGGAAGTATAAGCTGCCGGCGGAGAGGAAACGACATGGATGCGCCAATTTATGCTCGCCCGGATATCAGCCTGATCGGCCGTGGGCTCGGGCCACATGGCGCCGATCTCTACATCGGCGGCAGGGAGGGCGCCAGCAATCGCGAGATGCTGAAACGCCATGGCATCACGGTCGTCGTGAACTGTGCGGTCAATCTCGATATCAACCTTGTAACAGCACCGGACGGCCCCTCATCCGAAGAAATTTGCGGCAGCGGCTTCGCGAATGTTCGCTACTACAAGGTTGGGCTGATTGATGGCGAGGGCAGCCCGGATACAATGATGCTGGGTGCCTATTATATCCTCGACGGCGCCCTGCGCCAGAGCATGCCGAAAAGGGAAACCTATCCGTTTCCCGACGGCGGCAATATTCTCGTCAGTTGCCGCAGCGGTCGCAGTCGCTCCGTTTCGCTCGTGGCACTGTTCCTTCACAAGAAGCAGCCGCACCTGTATCCGACACTGGACGCGGCCGTCTCCCATATTCGCGAACATCGCGAACTGCGTCCGGACGAGTGGTTTGAAACACCGAAGCCTATGCTTTACGAGGCTGCTCGTCGCGCATCGAAATGGATCGACCTGATCGCCGCGGCGCCATCGGATAACCTTATCTCCAATGCCTAAATTGCCCGCTGTCGCCATCATCGCCGATGCGCACTTCCATGACGTAAAGGCTGGGTTCGATTTTCCCGGCACCACGATCGACGGTGAGCGAATGGCGCTTCGCACCTGGGTCGACACGCGCCAATCCACGCGAGTGTTCAATGAAAGTACGCAGGCCCTCTTCGCCGCATTGGATGAGGTGAAACGGCGCGAGATCAGGCATGTCGTATTGCTCGGGGACTATTCGGACGATGGACAGCGCGAAACGCTCGCAAGCCTTCGAGAAATCCTGGCAAGGCATGCTCGCGAACACGGGACGAACTTCTACGCGCTTCCCGGCAATCATGACATTTTCGGCCCCGCTGGCCGCCATCACACCAAAGGATTTCTCGGCCAAAATGCCGAACCTCTGCAGGTGACCAGCGATAGCCAGAATACAGCGCCTGGCACCATTTTCAGCGCCGGCATGTTCTGTGAAGGTTACCCCGTTGGGCTGGGTGCGATGGCAGAGTTCGGCTATTTTCGCCAACCGCATTATTTGCATTGGGAAACGCCCTTCGGTGCGTCCGATGCGATCGAGGCACGGCGATATGATGCGGTTTCGCCGGATGGCCGCAACCATTATCGGCTCATGGATGCCTCATACCTCGTCGAGCCGGAGGATGGACTTTGGCTCCTGATGATAGACGCAAACGTTTTCGAGCCGCGTGACGGATCCTACGTTACGGGGGAAGAGGCGGCCTTCATCGATAGTACCGCAGCGGGATGGAACGCGCTTTTGCGCTGCAAGCCGTTCATCATCGATTGGGTCGCCGACGTCTCTTTGCGAGCCAAAGCCTTGGGCAAGACACCTCTTGCGTTTTCGCATTATCCTGCGCTCGATCCGTTCGATGGTGCGACTGGTGCCGAACGCGTGCTCTTCGGAGACACGAACGTGGCGCGCAGGACACCGCGTGCCGAAGTTGCGGACGGACTACTGAACGCCGGCATGGCTGTGCATTTCAGCGGACACCTGCATGTCGAGGGCGTTACGCGCCGGAGCCTCCGCAAGCGCGAGATCGTCAACGTTGCCGTTCCCTCACTGGTCGCCTATCCGGCCGCCTTTAAGCTCGCGAGGCCCAGCCTCGACAGCATCCAAGTCGAAACCGTGGAACTCTCTGGCCTGGCGCTCGATCAAAAAATCATCACCGCATATCGGCAGGAGAGCGATCGATCGGGCACACCGCAGGATGCAGCCTTCGACGCAATGAGCTACGGCGCCTACTTGCGGGCGCATAAGGAAGCTCTTGTCCATCATCGCTACTTCCCCAAGGAATGGCCGGCAGATGTCGTGAGTGCGGTATCAGACCTGAATCTTCTGGAGGTTTGCCGGATCATCGACAGCAAAGCGCCAGCGGATGACGATCTGGCATCAATCGGCATGATCGACGCAATCGTCGATTGGTATTGCCTGAGGCAGGCGGCCACGCTGGCCTTGGATGACGTAACGGCCCAAAGGCGTGCTCTCTATCATAAGCTGGCGCAATCCTATGGTCGAGACCCCGCCCAAGGCAGCGACGGGACGGTCGGAACGTTTCTGGCTATCTTCTTCGGTGCATTTGCTGATTTTCTGGGTCGCGCGGAGCGCGGGGCGAAGTGTTTCGAGATTTCTCTCAGGCAAAAGTCCGAGGCGGCGTGATCCGTAGAAGCCGATACCGATTGCCAAGTGTTACCGCACCGTCTTGCGCTCGACCATTGAGACCGGGATGACCTGAAGGCGGGTTTCCTGATCGTCGGATTCGAGCGCCGCAACCACGCTCTCGGTAAGCGCCGAGAATGACTGCGCTACGGTCGTCAATTCATAACTCTTCCAGGCAGCCTGCGGGATGTCATCGAAGCCGACGACTGACAGGTCTTCTGGCACTTTGCGCCCCGCTTCCTTGCGGGCCGCATCCAGAAATCCGAGCGCCAGAAGATCGGTTACGCAGAATGCGCCGTTGATCGAGCGATCTTCGAGAAGCTCGCAGCCCGCCCGGTAACCGCTGTCATAACTCGTCGGTCCTTCCGACCACGGGACGACCTCTGCGCCCGCGGCTTTCATTCGTTGGCTGAATGCCGTCGCGCGACGGACTTGGGCGGGCGTGTTGCTGCCACTCGTCACCAGCGCCACTTTCGTACATTTCGCCTGCAGCAAGCGTTGCGCTGCGAGATCCGCGCCGCGAGAATCATCCGTCAGCACCAGGCAGGTGTCGGTGCGTTCAAGCGCCTGGTTGACGAGAATGAGCCTGACACCGTTCGCCGTGCATTGATCGATGATGGTGGACGGTGGCTCGCCGGAGAGAACGACAATTGCCCGGGCGCGAAACTCGAACAGAAGTTCGATCAGCGGCGCAATGTCCTTACGGGCATCGGCGGCATTGAGAAGAAGACACTGCATGCCCTTTCGCAAAAGCGCGATACTCAAGAGATCGAGCTGTTTCGCGATAAAGGGCGAAGCGATGTTGGCGCCGACCACCCCGATCAGGTTGGAGCGGTCATTGTTCAGGCCCTGCGCCAACCGGTTCACCCGATAGCCCAGTGCTTGAGCTGCCTTGAGGACCTTGCGCTTGACTGCAGGCGAAACACTGCCGCCTTCGGTAAAAGTCCGTGAGACCGCGGAACGGGACACTCCGGCGCGCTTTGCCACTTCTTCAGCCGTCACGAACGCTCGCGCCATGCACCCTCCTGCCGTCCAACTTCCGATCTCGGTCATCATGCGCCTGTATGGCGGCGACACATAAGTGTCCGGAAATCAGGGTGTCTGCAAGCTCGGAGAGCACGTTCGCTTGCAAGCGGCTCGCAATACGAAAGCCTATCACAAGAGATTTTTCTACCCCAGAAGCACGGCGAAGCAAAATATCTTGTCTAAATCATATAAAAAAACCATTTATAATCAATGGGCTAACATGATGACCACGTGTGCATTTTTTTATTGACAAAAATCCCACGCAAGCAGATTATGTATTCCATGAGCAGACCGTTAATAGAATTTTTGTTCTGCTCAGGTTCGCGATGATCGGCCTTCGCATGAGGAGTTTGCGGAGATCGATATCCAGGTGGGCAGCTTATGCCGACGACGGATGCGAGCAGGGAGGATTAGTATAGATCAGCGCGGTATTTCTGTCCTGCAGATGCCGGCCTCGGCCGGATTGCTGGAAGACAGATTCGCGCCGCTTCCCCGCACGTAATGTTGCCGCTCGCTACCCGATCGTCGCATTCCGAATTCCAAAGGGGAAGAGAATGGCCTTAATCAGTGAAGCAGCGAAGGCGCCGCCCGCGACTGACGCCGTGCGTCAGCCGACCGCCTGGCAAGGATGGCGTTACCGGGCGAAGGTCGCATCACGCGAACCTACAACGCTGATCGGTTTGCTGACCGCACTTCTATTCACCTACCTTATCGCCGTCCCGATCGTATCAATCGTTCTTGATGCTGTTCGCGTGCAGTTCGGTCACGAACGGCGGCTCGGCAAGGATATCGGCGATCTGACAACCTATTACCTCGACCGCGTTTTCATGTCGCCGGTTTCGGTCGATCTCTTCTGGCGACCGCTGTTCAATACGTTGACGGTGGCGATCGGCGCCATATTGCTGTCTCTCGTCATCGGCGGCATCCTTGCCTGGCTGATCAGCAGGACGGATATGTTCGGTCGGCGCTGGTTCGCAACCGCCCTGATCGTTCCCTACATGCTGCCTGCGTGGACGTTTGCGCTTGCATGGACGACCCTCTTCAAAAACCGCACCGTAGGCGGTCAGCCGGGGTGGTTCGAGGCTATGGGCCTCACGCCGCCGGATTGGGTCGCTTATGGCCGTTTCCCGATCACCATTATCTTGGCTCTCCACTATACGCCGTTCGTCCTTCTGCTTTTCGGCTCGGCGCTCCGCCGCTTCGATTCGCAGCTTGAGGACTCCGCTCGAATTCTGGGCGCCCGGCGATATCAAGTCGCTCTCAAGATCATCCTGCCGCTGATGCGCCCGGCGCTTCTGTCGTCGATGGTTCTGATTTTCGCAAAGTGCCTCGGCGAATTCGGGGTACCTTACGTACTCGGCCTGCCGGTAAAATTCGAAGTCCTTTCCACCTCGCTGTTTCGTAGCATTGCCTCCCGTCAGACAGGTGTCGCCGGCGTCGTCGCCGCATCGATCATGATCATCGGCATCATAACGTTGATGATCGACGCACGGCTTGTGCGGGAAGCCCGACGCTTCGTAACCGTCGGTTCCAAGGGGTCCATGAACCGGCAGAACCGCCTCGGCAATATGCGGCTTGCCGCGACGGTGTTTGCGGCGGCTATCTTTGTTCTGAGTGTCGGCTTGCCGCTGATGACCCTGTTTCTATCGACGGTCATGAAGATGCCGGCGCGCTTCACGCTCGACAATTTCACTCTCGATTACTGGATCGGCACCAACCTCAATACCGTCGCGCTGCAGACAGGCGTGCTTCTGAGTCCGGACCTGTGGTCTGCCGCTAAGAACACACTGACGATCGTCGGCCTTGCATCGCTGACCTCCGGTATTCTCGGCCTGCTGGTAGGATATGTGGTCATCCGCACCCCGGTTCGCGCACTGTCAGTGTATCTGCGGCAGGTCACCTTCTTGCCCTATCTCGTTCCCGGCATTGCATTTGCGGCAGCATATCTCTCGCTGTTTGCCGTCCCGCGCGGTCCCATGCCCGCACTCTACGGCACCGTGACCATTCTTGTGCTGGCGCTGATCGCGGACCAGATGCCCTACGCATCCCGTGCAGGCATTTCCGCCATGACGCAGCTCGGCAAGGAGCCTGAGGAAGCCGCGCAGATTGCCGGTGCGGGCTGGTTCCGCCGCATGATCTCGATCGTCATCCCGATCCAGAAGGGGTCACTCGTCACCGGCGTGCTGCTGCCGTTCATTTCCGGCATCAAGGGGTTGAGCCTGTTCGTCATCCTCGCCGTGCCAAGCACCGACGTGCTGACGACCTATTCGCTCCGCCTCGTCGATTACCACTACACACAAGCGGCAAATGCCGTCGTGCTGATGATCGCGGCAATCGCCTACCTTGGAACGCTGGCGGCCCAAAAACTCACCAAGACCAATCTCGCAGAAGGACTCGGAAGCTGATGCCGACTATCAATCTCAACGGTGCCCAGAAGAACTACGGCGTCAATTCAGCTAACGCAGTCTCCGATCTAGACCTGGAAATCCGCGATGGCGAGTTCATGTGCCTTCTGGGACCATCGGGCTGCGGCAAGACGACCACACTGCGGATGATCGCCGGACTGGAAAACCTCTCAGGTGGCGAAATCCGGATCGGCGAGAGGGTCGTGGATTCTGTTCAGGAAGGGGTATTCGTACCGCCGGAAAAGCGTGAAATGGGCCTCGTCTTCCAGAGCTATGCACTCTGGCCGCACATGACGATCGAACGCAACACGGATTTCGGCCTGCGTCTGCGCAAGCTGCCGAAGGCTGAACGCGAAGCGCGGGTCGAACAAGTCATGCAGGCGCTCGATATCGCCAAATATCGCGACCGCTATCCCTCGCAACTTTCCGGGGGGCAACAACAGCGCGTCGCCCTCGCCCGGATGCTGGCGGTCAATCCAGGTGTGCTTTTGCTCGACGAGCCGCTCTCCAACCTCGATGCCCGCCTACGCCTTGAAATGCGAGCCGAGCTCAAACGCATTCACAAGGAATTCAAAACGACGATCGTCTTCGTCACCCACGACCAATGGGAGGCAATGACGCTCGCAACCACGATCGCCGTTATGAACAACGGCACCCTTCAGCAGATGGGCACGCCGAACGAGATCTATGATCGCCCGGCCAATCGCTTCGTTGCGGAGTTTGTCGGCAGCCCCCCAATCAACATCCTCGAGCTGGATACCAGCGACATGACCGACATCGCCCGGGAGGCGGCCGTATTCCTCTCCGCACGACATCCATCGCTGAAAGGCATCGGCGCGATCGGCATCCGTCCGGAAGCGATCGGCTACACCGCGGACAAGGCGCAGATCCCACCTGGCAGCTTCGGCGGCGAGATGATCGTGACGGGCGTGCTGCCAACGGGCGGCAGCTGGATCCTCGAACTCCGAAGCGACAACAACACGCTCTTTCTGACGACGTCGGTCCTGCCTCGGGTAGAACCTGGCTCGAAAACGCATTTCTACGCGGAGACGAGCGCGCTGCATGTCTTCGACAAGACCGGCATGAGGATCTCGGAAGCGGATGCGCTTCTCAGGGCCGCCGCCATCAACTGAAACACTGCAAGGAAAACCACGACTCAAGGGAGGTAAAGTCGATGATTTCTCGCACGAACAACACTTTTTACCGAAGGGCGCAGTCAATGCTGCTCTCGGTGGCCATTCTGGCCGGAACAGCTGAAGCATCAATGGCTGCAGACGCCTTTGATCTGCAGGCCCTGATCGAAGCCGCAAAGAAGGAGGCCCCGATAACCGTCTACGATAGTACCGGCAAGATCGTGGACATGGCGAAAGCCTTCTCGGCCAAGTACGGGCTCCACGCAGAGGGAGCGAAGGTAAAGGCAGCGGCACAGCTCGAGATGATGATCCGTGAAGCCCAGGCCAAGAACGTTCAGGGCGACGTCTCGATTGTAAGCGACGCTCCGGCTGCCATGGCTCAGCTTCTGCCGCAGGGTTTCGCGGAAAGCTGGCTGCCGCCGGACATGGCGTCCAAAATCCCTGCGGAATATCAGACCCCGCTGACAGTCGTCACGAGCGCCAACGTCTGGGCCTATAACACCGCTCTTTTTGACAAGTGCCCTATTACCAACATCTGGCAACTTACCGAGCCCAAGTGGAAGGGCAAGGTGGCGATGCAGGATCCGCTGGGCAAATCATCCTACATCGATTGGTTCAATCAGATGGCGAAGCACGGCGACGACAAGATCGCCGCTGCCTACAAGGACCTTTACGGCAAGGATCTTGAAGCGGGCGAAAGCAGCGCGACCGCAGCATGGGTCAAGGCGCTCGCTGCCAACAGTCCACTGCTCACCGATGCCGACGCCGGCGCGGCCGACGCAGTCGCCGCACCGGGGCAGACCCAGCCTTTCATGGGCATGATCAGTTCGGCAAAGTTTCGCGACAACAAGGACAAGGGCATGAAGCTCGGCCTCTGCAAGGATCTGAAACCGTGGCTGGGGTGGATGTATCCAGGCATCGGCCTGATCGCCAAGGGCACCAGGAGCCCGAATGCAGCAAGGTTGTTCATCCACTACGTGATGACTGCCGAAGGCATCGCACCCCAGGCGGAAGACGGGAAGATATCGACCAACCGTGACGTCTCCCTCCCCGCAGACGAACCTTCCGGCATCGGTGGCGTGCTTAGCCAGGTCCTTCCCTACCAGATGGCGACGAGCCTTGGAGACTGGGACGGCCGCGATGCATGGCAGGATTTCTGGCGCTTGAATTACAAAAAATAACGGGAGGGACAAATGAAGACGTTGAGAAAGCACAGGGCTGCCGGTGCGGCCAGCTGGGTATTGGCTGCCTTGCTGCCCGCCGGCATCGCGGCGGCGCAGGAGAACAAATTCAATCTCGAGGCTCTCATCGAGGCGGCACGTAAGGAACAGCCCATCACGGTCTATGCCGTGACAGGAAAGATCGTCGACACGACAAAGGCATTTTCCGAAAAATACGGGGTGAAGGCGGCCGGCAAGAAGGTCAACGAAGCCACGCAGATCGAACTTATGATCCGCGAGCATCAGGCTGGAAACGTCGTGGGTGATATCAGCGTCGCGACGGATGTCGCGTCCGCAATGGGGCAGCTTCTGCCGGAAGGCATCGCTACAAGCTGGACGCCACCCGATATCGCCGCCGATATTCCGGAAAAGTACCGCAACCCGCTCGTGGTCGTCTCTGATCCGCATGTCTGGACCTACAACACCCAGAAATACGACAAATGCCCCGTCGACAACATCTGGCAACTGACCGAACCGGAGTGGAAGAGCAAGGTCGCAATGCTCGACCTGTTCGACAAGCCGCTCTATGCGGACTGGTTCAACCAGATGGAAAAGCATCACGATGGAGACATGGCGCGTGCCTATGAACTCCGGTACGGCAAGAAGCTCGATACAGGCAAGGAAAGCGCTACGGCTGCCTGGGTAAAGGCTTTTGCCCAGAACGGTCCGCTGCTGTCCGACTCCACGACCGTCGCCAATGCTGCCGGCGCGCCCAACCAGGCGAACCCGTTCTTCGTCATCACCTCCACGGCCAAATACCGCGACAATATCACAAGCGGCCTCAAGCTCGGGATGTGCACCGATATCAAGCCGTTTGCAGGCTTCCTTTATCCGGGCTTCGGGCTGATTGCAGCAAAGACGAAGAGCCCCAACGCCGCCAAGCTGTTCATCCGCTATCTGATGACGGCGGAAGGCGTTGCGCCGCAGACCGTGGACGGAAAGGTCTCCGGCAATTCCAAGATCAGCCTGCCTGCGGATGAGCCATCAGGCGTCTCGGCACATCTTGGCCGGTTGATGGCTTTCGAAGCGGAAACGGCAGGCGACGATCTCGACAAGCGCGAAAGCTGGCAGGATCTCTGGCGCGTAAACTACAGAAAATGAGCAAAGCGCAGACGACCCCGTCAGCGCCATTCCTTGGGAGGGGGAAGTGAACAAAATGATATCCGCAAAACGCATGGTGAAACTGTCGGCCTTGGCTCTGGCAGTCGGGCTCGGTGCTCCGCACGTACGCGCTGCAGACGATCTCAACGCATTGATCGAAGCCGCCAAAAAGGAAAAGCCGATCAGCGTCTATGACAGCACCGGCAAGATCGTTGAAATGGCGGAGGGATTTACGAAAAAATACGGTTTGAAGGCGACCGGGGTAAAGGTTTCGGCAAACAACCAGCTGGAAATGATTATCCGCGAAAGCCAGGCCGACAATGTTCAGGGCGACGTCGCGCTCATTACCGACACTCCGGCAGCACTTGCACAGTTGCTGCCGCAAGGTTTCGTCCAGAGCTATCTGCCGGACGACATGAAGGCGAAGATTCCTTCTGAATTCCAGAACCCTCTGGCGATCTCCACCAACGCCAATGTCTGGGCCTACAATACCGAAGTCTATGACAAATGCCCGGTCGCAAACCTTTGGGAGATCACGGAGCCAAAGTGGAAGGGCAAGGTCGCGCTCGTCGATCCGTTGACCAAGAGCACCTACACGGACTGGTTCAACCAGATGGAGAAGCATGCCGACGGCAAGGTCGCCGACGCATACAAGGCGCTTTACGGCAAGCCACTCCAAACCAAGGAAAAAAGCGCGTCTGCGGCCTGGATCAAGGCGGTAGCGGCAAACGCGCCATTGCTGGTCGATGGTGACGATCCCGCCTCGGAAGCGATCGGTGCGCCGGGGCAGAAGACGCCATTCTTCGGCTTGCTGAGCTCTGCCAAATTCAGGGACAACAAGGACAAGGGCTACAAGCTCGGCCTTTGCAAGGAACTGCAGCCCTGGGTGGGATGGACCTACACCAAACTCGGTCTCATCGCCACCAAGACGAAGAGCCCGAACATGGCGAAGCTCTTCATTCGTTACGTCCTGACGGAAGAGGGCATCACCCCACAGATGAAGGACGGCAAGCTGCCCACCAACATCGACGTAAAAATGCCTGCCGACGAGCCTTCTGGCTTGGTGGCAGTCTCCAACCATCTCTTCGCCTACGACGCATCGACCGGCCTGGCGGATTTCGAACGCCGCGAGGAATGGCAGGACTTCTGGCGCCTTAACTACAGCAAATGACCCCTCTCCGGCACGCGGCACCCCGTCCGCGTGCCGGAACCTTGATGATGGAACAATGACATGACCAGTTTTCAAAAAGCTTCGGACGATTTGCCGGAGACCCGAGAACAGCGCGTGGCTGAGGCAAAACGCCTTGTGGCTGTGGCCACGATGGCGGCCCGCGCGGTTCAGGCGCCGCTAATGGCGGCTTTCAGATCGGATATGGAGGTAGACTACAAACGCGACCTACACGATATCGTCACCGTGCACGACAAGACTGCCGAGCTTACCATCCGCAATATTATTCTAGAAAATGAGCCGAATTCGGTCATTCTCGGGGAAGAAGGCGGACAGATCGGCGATGGAGACATCCAGTGGTATGTCGACCCCATCGATGGCACGGCAAACTTCGCCAGCGGCTTTGCTTTCTGGTGCGTATCGATTGCTGCCGTTCGAAACGGCAGCGTCGTTGCCGGCGTCGTGTTCGATCCCGTTGCGAACGCGCTGTTCTCGGCCGATCTCGAGCATTCCTACCTGGATGGCCAGATCATACGATCGAAGGCCGTAGACGACGAGCGGCGTGCGACGCTGATCACCGGCTATCCTGTTTCGCGCGATTTTCACCTCGACGGCCGAGAGATTGCCCTTTCCCGTTTCGGTGATCTCGTGGACACATTTTCCACCGTGCGACGGCCCGGTAGCGCCGCGCTTAGCATCGCGCATGTGGCGGCTGGTTTCGTCGATGTGGCAGCCGGCTTTGGTGTCAATTCCTGGGATGTGGCGGCCGCGATCCTGATTCTGAAGAACGCCGGCGGCCGTTACGAGCCCCTTAGTTTAGGAAAAGTGCACCCTAGCAGCGCTGATTTCATGTGCCCAGGCTATGTCGCCACCGGCAATGGGGGTGAGTACCCAACGCTCAATCGGATCGCGCGGGACATCTCCGCCGGTCGCGTCGGGAAACTTCTGGCGAGCAACGGGGCGAAGTAACGAATATGATAAGCACAGCTAAGGAAATTGCTACCGAAAGAGATGATTCGCAACAGCTCGAAAAGCTGAGCCTCATCTACGAAAAACATCCGGCCTATGGTGTGAATCTCTATATATCCGGCAAGGAAGGTGCGAGCGATCTACCGATGTTGCGCGAGCACGGCATCACCACTGTCGTCAACTGCGCAGTCAATCTGGACTTCAACTACGTGCAGCAGGCGACACTGGTTGCGGACCATGAGGGCAGTGTCTACGGGCCGGGGGAAATCCGATACTACAAGATCGGGCTCATTGACGGCAGCGGAAATCCCCACACACAGATGCTCGCTGCTTATTACATTCTGAAAGCAGCGCTTGAGCAGGTTTTGCCCGAAAAACCATCCTATCCGCGCCGCGAGCACGGTAGCGTGCTTATCAATTGCCGAGGGGGGCGATCGCGCTCGGTGGTCGTCGTTTCGCTTTTCCTGCACTCGACCTTGCCCCAGGAATTCCCCACGCTGGAAAGCGCCATCGCGTTCGTCCGGACACAGCGAAGCCTTCCCGAAAACGAGTGGTACAAGGCGCCGAAGCCGGTCCTCATTGAGGCCGCCAGGCAAGCCGCGGAGTGGATTCGAGATATCGAGGGAAATTCGCGATCGGCGCGTTCAAAATGACCATCATCATCGCCATCGTCGCACTCGCCGGACACATCGCCCTCCTCCTCTGGGGGACCCGAATGGTGCAAACGGGCATCCAGCGAGCCTTTGGTCCCAGCCTGAGGTCGTTTCTGGGACGTGCCCTGAGCAACCGCTTCAAAGCATTTTTGGCCGGACTCGGCGTGACCGCGATCCTGCAAAGCAGCACGGCCACGGGCTTGATGGCATCGGGTTTTGCTGCCGGTGGCCTGGTCGATCTCGTACCGGCCCTCGCTGTCATGCTTGGTGCGAACGTTGGAACGACCCTGATCGTTCAGGTCTTGTCCTTTGACATCGCTGCCGTATCCCCTGCCCTCATTCTCTTTGGCGTGGTGATGTTTCGCCGAGCTCATAACCCGCAGGTCCACGACCTTGGGCGTGTCTTCATCGGCATCGGCTTCATGTTGCTTGCACTACATCAACTTCTCGCCGTGCTGACCGACTACGCGGACACGTCGGCTTTCGAGGCCGTGCTTTCGGCAATTTCCACGACGCCGGTTCTGAGCCTGATCCTCGCCGCCATTCTGACCTGGGCAGCACATTCGAGCGTTGCCGTCGTCCTGCTCGTCATGTCCTTGTCCAGCAAAGGGTTGATGGATCCTTATCAGGCCTTCGCACTCACTCTTGGTGCCAACCTCGGCACGGCGATAAATCCGGTCGTGGAGGGCAACATCGCCGGTGATCTCTCCGCCAAACGGTTGCCGTTGGGAAATCTCGCGACACGTGTTGCAGGGATCGGCATCGTCTTCGCCGCGCTTTCACCCATTGTCGCGTGGATGACAGCAATCGATACCGACGGCGCACGGATCGTCGCGAACTTCCATACGGCGTTCAATCTCATCGTTGCCGTTGCAGTCATGCCATTCCTCGGGCCTTTCGCAAATCTGTTGGTCAGGCTATTGCCGCAGAAGATCGACGCGACCGATCCTGGCCTTCCACGCTACCTCGATGCATCAGCCAAGGAGACGCCAGTCGTCGCATTGCAGGCGGCGGCCAGAGAGGTGCTGCGGCTTGTGGACATTCTGGGCGAGATGCTGAAAGGCACGAAAGCAGCTCTAACAAGCAACGATCGACGTGCCCTTTCGGCATTGCGCAGGATGGACACGATCCTTGATCGGCTGAATACGGCGGTAAAGCAGTATCTGACTTCGATTGATCCCGATGAACTCAGCGAGACCGATCGCCACCGGCTCGACGAAATTCTACTTTTCTCTACCGGCCTCGAACATGCTGGCGATGTGCTTGACCAGAACGTCCTTCCCCATCTGGCAAAAAGACTGCGGAGGGGCATAAAGTTCTCGAGAGACGGTCAGCGCGAATTGTCCGACCTGATCGACCGCCTCTCGACAAATCTCAGGACCGCTTCGGCATTGTTCATGTCTCAGGACGAGCGTGTGGCCAGAATGCTGGCAGATGAAAAGATCGTCTTCCGCAAGGCGGAACGCGAAGGCATGAGCGATCATTTCAAACGCCTCCGCCAGGGCGATATCGACACCGCCGAAACTAGCTCACTCCATCTCGACCTCCTTCGTGATTTCAAACACATCAATTCGCACCTCGTTGCTGCCACCGCTTATCCGGTTCTCGAGCGAAAAGGAGAGCTGCTTCAAAGCAGAACAAGCCGTCAGTTACACGTGGAAATCCCTTCATCCATCGCCGATGAACGACATGTTTCACCCATATCTTGAAATCCTAGCTCGTGAACCATACGAAGGGATTGGCCGGTTCCTCGGCATGGCATCGCGCCCGTTCGCGACGCTATGCGTCATCGCCGTCGGGCTGATCGAGCGTGACGGACTCCTAGTCCTCATTGGCTCGGCATGACCCTGATCGCGCTGGCTGTGACAGGAGCGCTGCTCTACGCAGCAGCTGGTGGCATCCCCTGGATTTGAGCCTGGTCGATCGTATCCTATCGCCGCTTCTTCTTGTCATGCGGTTTGAACGCGACGAGCATCGATTTCAGTTCGACCTCGCGGACACGTCGGGCGGCTTCATCGGGACTGACCCAGTGGAGCTGGCGTTGGCCGTGCTCTTTGAAATCGGCTCGGATTTCGGTGACTGCGATTTCGAACACGTCCACGATACACGTCGCCATTATCCAGCTCTTTGAGATAGGTGTAGCGGCCAATCGGCTTCTTACGCACATTGCCGCGCACTCCGGCTTCCTCCCAGGCCTCTATCGCCGCGGCCTCTTGGGGCTTGCTCCCCTTCATCGGCCACCCCTTCGGGATCACCCAGCGGCCGCTATCGCGCGAGATAATCACTAAAACTTCGATGGAATGGGTCGCCGGCTGGCGGCGAAAACACAAGGCGCCGTACTGCTGACGGAACGTGCCATCGAAGAGCTGATCCGGCGTCGCAGCAAGTTTTTGCAATAGCCGTTGCGATTTGGCCTGCTTTCTAGCTTTTTCGGCGCGCCTTTCCTTCATGCCCAATGAAGTAGCCAAATCCTTGTGTTCCGCAAGACGAATAGGATCTATAGGGCGGGCGAACCCTTGACGAAGCTTATAGGAACGCGCGATTTTGTATCTGAGGCAGGTCATGATTGATATCGAGCAACTCAACGACATCCGACGCAACCGAGGTTTCTTAACGGTCGAAGACACTTCGGCGCTTTCGTCGGCGCGGGTTGTTGTCCTGGATCCGTTCTCGACACTCGTGTCGCAAGGCGTCACGCTTGATCCCGGCGTAACGCTTTGGCCTGGCGTGGTCCTGCAAACGAGCGACGGCGGAACTATTGCGATCGGTTACGAGGCCCAGCTCTATCCGGGCGCGCGTCTCGTTGCCTCGAGAGGACGTATAAAGGTCAGTGCGAGGGCTGAGATCGGCGAGGAAGGCGGCTTCACCATCAAGGCCGAGCAGCAGGATGCCGTGATTGAAATTGGAGAAGGCGCGAGGCTAATCGGCGGCGGCGCGATGACGCTTAGCAATTCGATAGGTGCCGGAGCTCAAATCCTCGGACCGATCCGGCTGCAGAACTGCGTGCTTGAGGGTGGCGGCACGCATCTCGAGCCAGACCCGGACCGGCGCGGGGCAGTTCTCAAGGGATCCGGCCTCGCCCGGCAAATCTTTGTGCCGACCGGTTTTGTCATTCAAGCCTTTGGGCTTTTCTCTGAAGCGCCGGTGCGCAAGCAATCTTATTTTCATCCAAAGCCAGGGAATTGAACCGCAGTGCTTCAGCATGACGCGAAAAAATTAGAGCTGGGACTTGGGCTGGTATCAATCGGACGCAGGTGGGGATTCGCAGACGTCGAGCCGCCCGACGAGCGTCAAGCTAGCGATTTGCTGAGCTGCGCGGCGGCACTCGGGATCACGGTGTTCGATACAGCGCCAGCTTATGGCGCAAGCGAGACTATTCTCGGTCGCTTCCTCGCCACGCTTTCCCCTGAGAGACGCTCATCGTTCCGTATCATGACCAAAGCGGGAGAACACTGGGACAGCCATGCCGGTAGCCCTTTCGTAGACCACGGCATCGACGCTCTGAAGCGCAGCATTGACCGGAGCATTTCGTTGCTGGGTAAGATTGACGTCCTGCAAATCCATAAGGCGAGCGAAGACGTTATTACGTCCCCATCCGTCATAGACGCAATAGACTACGCCGAGGCAGCTGGGGTTAGATGTTTCGGAGCGAGCGTTAGTACGGTTGAAGCAGCTACCCTGGCGATCTCAAGCGGACTTTACGCGTTTCTGCAGTTCCCCTTGAACGTTGCTGATCAGAAGTTTCTTCACCTGTTGCCATCTATCACGCGAGCGGGCATGCACCCAATCATCAACCGTCCGTTCGCCATGGGCGAACTGGTTGCGGCGCCACAGCCAGACCAGATCGGCAGGGCAGCATTTCGTTTCATTCGCGAGAACGTCGAGACGGGGATCGTCTTGACCGGGACCAGCAAGCCGCATCACCTCCGCCAGAACTTCGCATCCTTCAGATCTGAATAATCGCGATCAGCGGACTGCCATGTGGGCCATCCTGTCCATCCGCTGCAGGCCGTTCCAGGGGCATACATGTCGCTGACCAATGAAAAGTTTTTCGATTTCATCAAGCGAAACCGTAATCCTCCGGTGGAGGC
>UCEY01000034.1 GCA_900471605.1 Hyphomicrobiales bacterium
GGCTGCAAGGCGCGCACGCTGTCGCACGGCATGGGCGGCGCGCAGGGTCTGGAGCTCTGGGGACCGTTCGAGGACGGTGTCAAGGTAAAGGCAGCGCTGCTGGAGGCCGGTCGGGAATTCGGCCTGAAACAGGTCGGCGCGCGGGCCTATTCCTCGGCGGCTGCCGAATCCGGCTGGGTGCCGTCACCGCTGCCGGCGATCTATGCGGGCGACAAGATGAAACCCTATCGCGAATGGCTCGCCGTCAACAGTTTCGAAGGTGTGTCCTCGCTCGGCGGCAGCCTTTCCAGCGAAAGGATCGAGGATTACTACCTGACGCCTTGGGACCTCGACTACGGCCGTGTCGTCAAGTTCGATCACGACTTCATCGGCCGTGAAGCCTTGGAGAATATGGCGAACGGCCCGCATCGTCGCAAGGTAACGCTGGTCTGGGACCGGGACGATGTGCTCAGAGTGTTCGGCGGCATGATGGAGGACGGCGATCCGCCGAAATACATGGAAATGCCGTCCGCCTATTACGCGACGCATCCCTATGATCGCGTCCAGGTGGACGGCAAGGATGTCGGCATCTCGATCAGTCCGGTTTTCTCGTCCAACGAAAGGGCCTGGATCTCGCTCGCAATCCTGCCGGAAGAGCATTCGGCGCCGGAAACCGCGGTGGACGTCATCTGGGGCGAACCGAATGGCGGGACCAGCAAGCCGAATGTCGAACGGCACCGTCAGGTCTTCGTCGGCGCCACCGTGCATCCCTGGCCGATCCATGAGGCCTCACGGAAGTTCTATCGCTTGCAGCGCTAATATTGTCGGGTGTGGCGGGACGAGTGTCCGGCTACACCCGCACTCCCGATAGGCCTTTCATGACAAATGCCTCTTCGCTCGACCCGGGTGAATTGGGATGGGCGACGCCCTAACAACTTCATTGCAGAGCTTATCCGCGCGCCAATGAGGTTGCTAAGGGATGCGGCGGAGAAGCTAGCCCATTACTCAACCGGGCAGCTATGGAGTATCCGCGACATGTGCAGATAATCGGGATACCGGACATCGCTGCCCTGCCAATGGACAATCCGCGTCAGAAGTCGACGCGGTCGCCGCCCTTGAGTTTCAGGATGTCGCGGGCCTCATCCGGTGTGGCGATTTCATATCCAAGGCCTTCGATCAGGTCGCGGGCCCTGGAAACCTGCTGCGCATTGCTCTCGGCAAGCTTTCCGGGACCGATCCAGAGCGAATCCTCAAGTCCGACGCGAACATTGCCTCCCATCGCGACCGACATGGCCGCTATGCTCATCTGGTTGCGGCCGGCGCCGAGGACTGACCAGTTGTAGGCATCGCCGAACAGCCGGTCGGCGGTGCGCTTCATCATCATCACGTCTTCCGGATGGCTGCCGATGCCGCCGAGCAGGCCGAAGACGCTCTGGATGAAGAACGGCGGCTTCACCAGCCCGCGATCGACGAAATGGGACAGCGTGTAGAGATGGCCGATATCGTAGCACTCGATCTCGAAACGGGTGTTGTTGTTGGCGCAGGTGGTGAGGATCTTCTCGATATCCGCAAACGTGTTCTTGAAGATGCGGTCGCGCGAGCCTTCCAGATAGGGCTGTTCCCAGTCGTGCTCGAACTCCTTGAATCGGTTCAGCATGGGGTAGAGGCCGAAATTCATCGTGCCCATGTTGAGCGAAGCGACTTCCGGCTTGAAGTGAGCGACGGGATGCAGGCGCTCGTCGACGGTCATGGTGGGCGCGCCCCCGGTGGTGATGTTGATCACCACGTCCGACTTCTGCTTGATAACCTTGAGGAAGGGCGAGAAAGCTTCGAGGCTTTGGTCCGGCCGCCCGTCCTGCGGGTTGCGGGCATGGAGATGGACGATCGCGGCACCCGCTTCTGCCGCGCCGACCGCGGCATCGGCGATCTGCTCTGCCGTGATCGGCAGATGCGGCGACATGGATGGCGTATGGATCGAGCCGGTCACGGCGCAGGTAATAATGACTTTGCGGGCGGGCATGCGAAATCTCCTCCAGATCCCGTTGTGATTTTTGGCCTCAGGCCGCGTTTTCAGGCCTGCCGGGTCCAGGCTCCGGGTTCAGCGAGCAGCGGCGCCGCCTCCTGCCGTCCGGCGGTCGGGCCCTTGCCGAGCATGGTGATGAGCCGGTCGCTGAAGGTTTGCAGGTAATGGGCGCGGACCTCCGGTTCGACACGCGGTGCGGCGTAGCAAACAAAGGGTTCTTCCGCCGCCAGTCCCATGTAGTCGAGGGTCAGGCGTTGGATCGGCCAGAGAACCTTGTCGATCTCGCCATAGACGCCTTCCGCGGTGAAACGGGCCGGCGTGCCGCCGGTCGTCACGCAAAGCAGGCTGCGCTTGGACTGGAACAAACCACTGTCGAAACGACGACCGTCGACATAGGCGAAACCATAGGCCAGCACGCGGTCGATCCAGCCTTTGAGGATGGCCGGCGGGCCGCCCCACCAGAGGGGGAAGAGAAAGACGATCGCATCCGCGGCCGCGACACGGGCCTGCTCGCGCGCGATTTCGTCCGCAAAGCCGGACGTCCTGGCCGCATGCAACTGTTCGCTCTGGTAGTGGAACCGCTCTGTATCGGCGGCATCGAGAAAATCATGACGCCCGGCGACCGGGTTGAACCCTTCCGCATAGAGGTCGGACACGATCGCGTCGTGCCCGCCTTCCCGGATCGCCTCCACCGCCGCGCCTTTCAGCGCGGCGCAAAAGGACGAGGGTTCGGGATGTGCGTAGACGATCAGAACCTTCATGGCCGGTCAGGCCGCAAGGTTCAGCAGGCGGGCGGAATTGTCGCCGATCAGCGTACGGATGTCCTGG
The DNA here is from genome assembly GCA_900471605.1 of Hyphomicrobiales bacterium. Taxonomy (GTDB): domain Bacteria; phylum Pseudomonadota; class Alphaproteobacteria; order Rhizobiales; family Rhizobiaceae; genus Neorhizobium. Next base: position 2,831 of record UCEY01000034.1, read on the forward strand.
TGCGAGAACCGCATGTCGAGCAGCGCATTGACGATCTGGCGATAACCGTCGAGTGGTCGCGGCGCGCCCATCAGGCCAAGATCGGAGCAGAGGCAGGTCTTGTCGACGCCGGCGATCCCGATCAGGTGCCGCAGGTATTCCGGCTCGTACTGGTTGCCGGAGCCGGGGATGAACATGCAGATGGAATGCTCCATGTAGACGCCCATCGCGACGAGACCCTTGATGTCCTCGTCGCTGCAGCCGACGATATAGGTCGGGTGGTTGACCAGCATCTTCTTGACGCCGCGCTTCTTCGCCTCGTCGAACAGGACGAAAAGCTCTGGTGCTTCCAGATGGCCGCCGGCGAGGATGATATCGCCCTCGGCGATCAGGTCGAGCACCTTCCTGGTGTCGTCCGTCACCTTGCCGTTGGCGTCGAGCGAGCTAAGGGGCGTGGGATCAAGCATCTTCTGGGCGGTCTTCGGGAAGCTCTTGGCCTCCGTCAGCCCCTTGCGAATGTGGTTGGCGGCGGCGAGCGTCGGCATCCAGACGATCTTGGCGCCGATCTTCACGGCATGATCGACGGCGTAAGGATTGATGCCGCCGCTGGCATTGTTGAGGGCAATGCCGGAGAACAGCTTGATTTCCTTCTCGGGATAGATGGTTTCCAGGATCTTGGCATGCGGTGTGCCGAGGTAGAAATGATCCTTGTAGAGCAGCGCCCGGAACCCGGCATCGGCCGCTTCCATCATCGCCTCGCGGTGGTCGAGCACGCGCGGCATGGCGGCGGGGCCGCTGTGGCAGTGAAGATCGACCGCCCCCTTCAAGAGCATCGCGACCTCCTCGTCGCGTGCCTTGCTGCCGGCGGTGCTGGATGATGCCATATCGGATGCCATTTCTACTTCTCCCTGGTCATTGCTGGCGTGGAATGCGGCTGATCCGCAGCGCACGCCTCGATTACCTGTTTGCGATCTCGCGCCAATCCGTCAGCACCTTGGCGGCGGACTGGCGCATCAGGCCCTGGTCGGACGAGACGATGAAGGATGTGACGCCGATCTTGCGGAACGGCTCGGTTTCGGCAATCGAACCGACCATGACGCAGACGGGCTTTCCGACCGCTGCCGCGGCCCTGACGATCTTTTCCGTGATGGCCTGGATCTGTGGCGCACCCTGCGACTCTGCGCCCATGGCGACGGAAAGGTCTCCGCGGCCGACGAAGAATCCGTCCAGTCCTTCGACGGCGACGATCTCGTCAATGACGTCGAGCGCTTCCGGATCCTCGATCATGGCGATGACCGTGACCGATCTGTCCTGCTCTTCGACATGCTGCCACATGCCGAGCGTGCCATAGCCGCCGGCTCGCGGCGAGTTGGAAAAGCCGCGCGCGCCGCCGCGATAACGGCAGGCGGCGACGATCGCCTTCGCCTTCTCGACGCTGGAGACGTGCGGCACGAGAACGCCGGCGGCGCCATCGTCCAGAACCGCCAGCAGCTTGGCAGGCGTCGGCTCGGCAACGCGGACGATGCCGGCGGTGCCGACGGCGCGCGCCGCCAGCAGGCCGTTGTCGATCGTCACACGGTCGAAAGGCGCGTGTTCTTCGTCGATGACGACGAAATCGAAGCCCATGCCACCAAGGATTTCGATCGAGTGGGTCGTGGGGGTCTTGATGAAGGATCCGACGAGAAGCTCGCGATCCCCGAACCGCTGGCGGAAGTCGATCTGCCGTGCCGTTGACATCTGATTTCTTTCTAGTGTATCGCTGTTCAGAACAGCTTTCTATTTTTAGAAATTTGTACACCGCTGCCGGGGGAGGCTGTCAAGCGCAAATGCGCCTGGCCTCGGCAGCAGGGCGGCGTGGAAGAACGGTTCCGTCCAGTTGCCGCGATGCGGCATCGGGAAACAGGGCTCAGCGAGGGAGGCGGGGAATGCCGCGGATTGAAGGAAAGAGCGGGGACGGCGTCCAGGCGGTTCAGCTCGCGTTGAACATTATCGAGCATGTCGCGAAAGAAAGGCATGCAGTGGGCGTGACGGCACTGGCGCAGGCGCTGGGCACGACGAAGAGCCGCATCCACCGGCACCTGCAGACGCTGGTGCAGCAGGGTTATCTCATCCAGCCACGCGATTCGGACCGGTACGAAAGCGGGCCACGACTGGTGGCGCTGGGGCGGGCGGTCAGCGACAATCTCGATCTCGCGCATGTGGCGGCCGATCCACTGCTCGAACTGCGCGATGCATTGGGGCATTCTGCCGTGGTTTCACAGATCACGCCGGACGGAATGCGCGTGGTTCACATGGTCCCCGGTCGTTCACCGATCGAAATCGGCGTGCGCGTGGGCTCGCTTCTGACGTTCAACAGTTCGGCGCAGGGCAAGGCGGCGCTGGCTTTCGTTTCCCCGGAGTTTCGCTCGCGCGTCCTGCGCGGCAAGCTGGAGATCTTCACGCCGCACACGATCATCAGTCCTGCTGTGCTTTTGGCCGAGCTGGAGACGGTTCGGGCGCAGGGGTGGGCGACCGCGCCGAACCAGGCGGGGATCGGACTTAATACGCTGGCGGCGCCGGTGTTCGACTCTTCCGGTGTTGTCTGCGGTGCGGTCGGTATCGTCGACATGGTGCAGTTCATCGCGGAAGCACCTTCCGAGGATCAGCGCGCTCGCACCATGGCTGCGGCGAAGCGGGTTTCATCAGCGCTCGGGTATGGAGCTTTGTAAGGCGGATGGGATGCCGGCAACGGTATCGCTCAAGAGATCGCAATTGAATCTTGACAACAGAAAGACCTTAGATATCCTCCTTATCGAAACATCGTTTCGAAGATAAGAACAGGCAAGGGAGTGTTGCTTGTTCGAGGGGAGGAGGAAAGCATGTACAAGCGACACCTGTTGGTGGCGGCTGCGATGACCGTTATGGCCCTTTCCGGGGAGGTAAGGGCGGCTGAGACTTTCAAGATCGGCTCGTCCGTCGGGCTGACCGGGTATGCCGCGGTCATTGACCGCGCTTGGCGCGACGGACTTGCCGTGGCGGCCGATGCGCTCAACGAGAAGGGCGGCATCCTCGGCAAGAAGATCGAGATCATCACCGAGGACAACAAATCGCAGCCGCAGGATGCGGTCGTCGGATATCGCAAGATGATTTCCAGCGATCAGGTCAACCTGTTCGACAGCGGTTGCGTATCGGCCGGCAATTTCGCCGCCGCCGCCTTCGTGATGCAGGCTAAACTGCCCATGTATCTGTGCTCGATTCTGCCGCAGCGCGACAACGAGCAGGAGTGGGCCTTCAGCTTCCTGGCGCCGCCGAAATTCGAGATCGAGGCCCGCTATCGCTACATCAAGGAAAAGACCAGTATCCGCAAGGTCGGCATACTCTATGATCCGACTCCCTATGCGTTGATGATGAAGGGGTTGGGCGAGCAACTCGCCAAGGATTTCGGTCTCGAAGTCGTGGCGCAGGAGACCTACAAGCCGGACGATGCGGACATGACCGTACAGCTTGGCCGTATCAATGCGGCCGGCGGCGGCGCGGTCGTCAAGATCGGGCAGGGCGGCTCGACGGTGACGGCTGCCAAGAACATCAAGCAGCTTGGTCTCGACAAGATGCTGCTTCTGTCCAGCAACGATGACGGGTCGATCTTTCAGCAGGCAGGCCAGGTTCTCGACGATCGCTTCTTCTTCGTTGCACCGCCGGTGCAATTGCCGAAGCAGTTGAAGCCCGGTCCGGCGAAGGATGCCGTCGATGCCTTCCTGAAATACTGGAAGCCGAAATATCCGGATCGTGACCCGGCCAACAGCGCCCGCGCGTGGGATTCGATGATGGTGCTGGCCAAGGCGGCCGAAATCGCCAAGTCGACCGACGGCAAGGCGCTTCGTGACGCAACGCAGAAGGTTCCGTCCTATGTCGGTGCCTATGCGACGTTCAACTTCTCCGAAAAGCAGCATGTCGGCATAACCGAAAATCCGTTCCTGATCGGCAAGTTCGCCAACGGCGAACTGGTGGTTGCGGAATGAGCGTGCTCGCTTCCGCTAAAGGAAATGTCCCTCTGCTCGAGGCGAGGGACATTTCCGCCAGCTACGGCCATGTGCAGGCGTTGAAACCAACGAGCCTGCATATAGCCGAAGGCGAGCTGGTGACGATCCTGGGGCCGAACGGCGCGGGAAAGACGACGCTGATGCGGGCGCTGACGCGCCTGACGGCCAGCAAGGGCAATGTCTTCTTCCGTGGAGAAGAGATTACCGGGCTTTCCACCCCCAGGCTGGCGAGGCGCGGCATCGTCATGGTGCAGGAGGGGCGAGGGCTGTTCCCGCAGATGACCGTTCGGGAAAACCTCGTCATCGGCGCCTACCTGCACCCGGCCGAGACGGACACGCAGATGGCTTCGGCCTTCGAGCTGTTTCCACGGCTGAAGGAGCGTCTCGACCAGTCGGCGGGATCTCTTTCCGGCGGCGAGCAGCAGATGCTGGCGATCGGCCGCGCCCTGATGGCGAAGCCGCAGCTCCTGATGCTGGACGAGCCATCGCTGGGCCTTGCGCCGCGGGTGGCGTCCGAAATCCTCGGCACGCTTCGCGAACTGAACCGCCGTGGAATCGGCATTCTCCTTGTCGAGCAGAAGGCGCCGCTGGCGCTGAAGCTGGCGCAGCGCGTCTATGTCATCGCGCTCGGCAAGATCGTTGCAGAACTCAAGACAGACGAGATCAAATCGCATCATGACCTCGCACGTTACTACCTCCATTGAGCCTTCGGGCATTCGCTGGCAGTCGATCCTGCCGATCGTCGCCGTGCTGGCGCTGGCCGGTCTCGGGCTCGTGTCGAGCGACTATATCGTCACGGTGCTCGGCTTTGCCTTTATCTACGCGATCTTCTGTACAGGCCTGAATTTCTTCATGGGCTATACGGGCCAGGCATCGTTCGGGCAGAGCGCGTTCGCCGCGATCGGCGGTTACGGCAGCGCGATCCTCTGCACCGATTACGGCTGGGAGCCGCTGCTGGCATTGCTTGCCACCATGGTGTTGTCCGGTATCGCCGCGGTGCTGGTCGGTTACCCGACGCTGCGCTTGCGTGGCCACTATCTTGCCATGGCGACGTTCGCGCTCGGCCTGATCGTCTATGAGATCACCATCGAGTGGACGGCGCTGACGCAAGGTTACATGGGTTATTCGGGCATACCGCCGCTCGGTATCGCCGGCTTTGCGCTCGATACGCTGAAGCATCAGCTGGTGGCGCTGGTCGTCCTGTCGCTGATCGGCGTCGGCATCGCGGCACGGCTGCGGCAATCGCGGTTCGGCAGGGCGCTCGCCTCGATTGCCGGCAGCGAATCCGCCGCCCAGGCGCTGGGGGTCGATATCGCCCGCTACAAGCTGATCGCCTTTGTAATCGCGGCACTTTACGCCTCGGCCGCCGGTTCGCTGTTTGCTCATTTCGTCGGCTTCATCAGCCCGGAAATCTATGGCACGACCATGGTCATCCAGAGCTTCGCGATGCTCTATCTCGGCGGCATCGGAACGATGTGGGGGCCGATGATCGGCGCCATCATCGTGTCCATCCTCCCGGAGGCGCTGCGCGGACTGAAAGAAATGCAGGATATCGCCTATACGGCGGTCCTCATCTTTATCCTCATCTTTGCGCCCCGCGGGCTGGCCGGCCTCTCGGTCCTGTTCCGGCGGGCACACGGCCGCGTGCAGGAGAAAGCATAGTCATGGCACTCCTTTCCGTTCGCGAGGAGACGATGCGCTTCGGCGGTCTCTTCGCCAATCAATCCATTTCGTTCGACGTCCAGGAAGGCGAACTGCTGGCGGTGATCGGTCCGAACGGCGCCGGCAAGACGACGCTGTTCAACGTCATCTCCGGCTTCTTCCCGCCGACATCCGGTTCGATCCACTTCGATGGCGAGGACATTACCGGCAAGTCGTCTCACGATGTCGCCTCGGCGGGATTGGTGCGCACCTATCAGCTCGTCCAGCTCTTCAAGCAGCTGACCGTGGCCGAGAACGTCGAAATCGGCAGCCATCGGGTTACCCGTGGCGGCGTCTTTTCAGCCCTTTTCAGGCCGGAATGGATGCGCGAGCAGGAGAAAAGCGTCGCCCAGGGTGCGCGCGATCTGCTGCGTTTCGTGGGCTTGGAGCATCAGGCCGACATGATGGCAGACACGCTGCCCTATGGACGCCAGAGGCTGCTCGAAGTGGCGCGGGCGCTGGCCGCCAAGCCACGGCTGCTGCTCCTGGATGAACCGGCGGCCGGCCTCAACACGCAGGAAACGGATGCGCTGGCGGAAGTCATCACCCGCATCCACGGGACCGGCACGACGGTCATCCTCATTGAGCATGACATGAGCCTCGTGATGAAGATCGCCCAGCGCATCGTCGTGCTGGATTTCGGAAAGAAGATTGCCGAAGGGACGCCGGACGAGATCAAAGCTCATCCGGATGTCATCGCGGCTTATCTCGGTGGAACGGAGATGGCCGATGCCTAGCCTTGTCGAATTCCTTCAAAGCATCGTCAACGGAGTCGGCGTCGGCCTGATCTACGGCCTCGTCGGCATCGGCTTCTGCGTTATCTACAATGCCAGCGGCATCGTCAATTTTGCGCAGGGCGTGTTCGTCATGCTGGGCGGCATGGTCTGCGAGGTGTTGCTGACGCAGCTCGGCATTCCGCTGATCTTCGCGGTGGCGCTGACCATTCCGCTTGTGGCGGTCTCCGGCATCGTGATGGAACTCGCTATCGTGCGGCCGATGATGCATCGCGGAGCGACGTTGTTTGCGGTCATCCTTGCAACGCTTGCCGCGCAGATCATGATCGAGCGTATCACGCTGCTCACCTTCGGCGACCGGCCGCGCACCTATCACGAGTTCACCACCGGCGGGCCGCTGAAGATCGGCGACGTGGCGATCGGTTACCAGCTGTTCTGGATCCTCGGTTGCGGCGCTCTGCTCGTGCTGCTGCTGTGGCTGTTCTTCACCCGCACCCGCACCGGCAGGGCATTGCGCGCCTGCTCGCAGAACCGGGAAGCGGCACAGCTGCTCGGTATTCCGGTGGCGCGGATGATGTTGATCGCCTTTGCGCTCAGCGCAGCGCTCGGCGCCATTGCCGGCATTCTTGTGACGCCGACGCAATACACCGCCTACAATGTCGGTACGCCTTTCGGGGTGAACGGCTTCATCGCAGCGATCATCGGCGGCTTCGGCCGAGCCGGCGGGGCACTGGCGGGCGGGCTTCTGCTCGGTGTGTTGCAGGCGCTGGCGATCGTGGCACTTGGCGCGGGCTTCAAGAATGTCGCGGCCCTGAGCTTCCTGCTCGTCGTGCTGCTGTTCTTCCCCAACGGGCTCTTTGCCGGCTTCGGCAAGGGTGCCAAGGCGCATTGAACTTGATGATCGGCCTTGGTTTCGAGGGGCCGAAGGAAAGGAATGATCTCCATGTATAACAGCACCGATCCCCGGGCGTCTCTGGCGACGGCAAAATCTGCCCCGCAGGCCACGGAATTTGCGGCGGCGGAGTACCTGAAATTCTACGAGACAGCGCCGCAGGAAGACGATGCCAACGGCAAGACGTGGCTCGGCCGCGGGCAGAATTTCATCATCGCCCATAGCGAGGCGAAACCCGGCGCGAGCTTTTCGCGCACGGGGCAGATCGATGAATATGCCGTGCTGTTCCCGGATGCGAAATCCTCCGCAACGATCACCTGGCAGGGCAAGACGGAAACCGTGGCCGGTTACTCGCTGGTTTTCGTGCCGCCGGGTGACAGCACCGTCAGCCTGCCGGATGGCGGTCGCCTGGTGCGCATGTTCTCCACGCGCTCGGAGGATCTGGCGGAGGCTTGTGTCAATGCCCACTCCTATGTCACGCCCCATCCAAACATCCCGCCTTTCCAGCCCTGGCCGGAACCGCGCGGCGGATACAGGGTGCGGGCTTATTCACTCGACGTGCCGCCTGAGCCCGGCCGGTTCGGCCGTATCTGGCGCTGCACGACGTTCATGGTCAACGTGCTGCCGGCCGACAACGGGCCGCGTGACATCAACAAGCTGTCGCCGCATTATCACGACGATTTCGAACAGTGCTCGCTGGCACTGGAGGGGTCGTATACCCATCACATCCGTTGGCCCTGGACGCCGAGCCTCAATGCCTGGCGGGCCGACGACCACGAGTTTTGCGCGTCTCCTTCCGTCACGGTCATTCCACCGCCGGCGATCCATACGTCGCGCGGTATGGATACGGGCGTGAACCAGCTGGTCGACATCTTTTCGCCGCCGCGGTTCGACTTCTCCGAAAAGCAGGGCTGGGTGTTGAATGCGGACGATTATCCGATGCCGACCGGTAGCGGTGTGCAGCAATGAATAAAATGCTGGAAGACAAGGCGGTTCTTGTCACCGGAGGCTCCAGAGGCATCGGCGCAGCGATCGCCCGCAGATTTGCATCGCTCGGAAGTCGCGTGGTGATCGCCTATCGGAGCGACCGCGCATCGGCGGAAAGCCTTTCCGCCGAACTTTCCGCGGAGGGAGGCAATTGCGTTGCGATCCAGGCCGATGTCGCAAATCCTGAGCACATAGAAGCGCTTGTAGCAGGAACTGTCGAAAGTTTCGGCGCAATCGATGTCCTTGTAAATTGCGCTGCCATTGGTCCCTATCGTCCGCTGGGCGAGATGGATGCGCCATTCGTGAAGTCGATCCTGGAAACCAACATCATGGGCGTGGTGTTGCTGACCCAGGCCGTTCTGCCGTTCATGCCGTCGCCCGGCGGACGGATCATCAACATTGCATCGGCACTTGCCTACAGGCCGATCCCGACAAGTTCGGTCTACTCCGCATCGAAAGCGGCGGTGGTGACGCTCACCCATGCCTTCGCCAAGGAAATTGGGAAAAGAGGCATTACCGTCAATGCGCTTGCACCGGGGGTGATCGAGACGGATATGACGACCAAAATCATCGCCGAACGAGGCGAGCAGATCCTGGCGATGACGCCACTTGGACGAATAGGCCAACCGGACGACATTGCGGGCATCGTTACGTTCCTGGCATCGCCGGAAGCCGGCTGGATTACCGGTCGGACAATCATCGCAGACGGTGGAGTGACGTAATCATGGCTCGGTTCGATTCGATAAAAGACCCTTCAAACTTCGCGAGATTGTCGTACCGCGACCATCGGCAAAGGCGCATCGATATGTCTGGGCCGCGCGCTCATTCTCCCCTGTATGGGTCTCCCCGGCAGACTTCGTTCGAAGAAGCTCTGGACAGGACTGAAAACGCGTTGTGGAGGCGCGGACGATCGATCATCCTGATCGTGGATGGCGTAGAACATGAGTTTCCGTTCGGCGACGGGCTCGTCGAGAGCCAGGTACTATCTCGCCTGAAAGAGCGAAAGATAACGATCGGCAAAACAGGGACGGCCGGCGCCATCGTGTTTGCGATTGCCCTGTTGGGGCTAGGCGCGACCGTGGCGTTGTTCCTGTTGCAGCGGTAGGCCTTCCCCCTTCATTGCCATGCGGAAGAGCTGGGACAGGGTCAGGAAGTGGGGCGAGGGGATGTCCATGGCCTTCGCCATATCGTTCTCGCCGCCGCTTGAGCGCTTTCAAATCCTTCGCTATCCCAATCGTTTATCGGGCCGAAGCCGCCTCGATCGCCTCGTAATGATCGGTGATTTCAGCGCCGGTGGCAATCCAGACGTCGCCCTTGTCGATGACGTGTCTTAGGAAATCGCGCAGGATGTGCCAGCGCATCGGCCGACCCGAGACCTGCGGATGTAGCACAAGCGTGGTGACGCCACCCCAGGCATGGGTCGCCTCGAATTCGTCGATCCACAGCTGCAGCACGGCATCGCGGCCGAAAAGCGGACGCGAACTGGTTCGGCTCGACATGCCGAAATTCCAGTCGTCGAACGCGAAGTTGACGGGGATTTCGACCGGCCCGACTGCGCCATCGGCGCCAGCGTGACGATAAGGGAGGATGTCGTCGCGGAAGGAGCTGGAATAACGAATTCCCGTCTTCTTGAGATAGGCGAGCAATTCGGGGAAGTTTTCTCCGGACGGCGCGCGATAGCCGACCGGGCGGACGCCGAGTGCCGATTGCAGCGCTTCAAAGCCGCGGTCGATTTCCTCGAAGGCTTCGTCGAGCTTCGTCCTGTCCGGCAGCTTGTGGAGATATCCGTGATGACCGATCTCGTGGCCCGCCGCGACCATCGCCTCGCACTGCGCCGGATGGGCAAGGGCCGTCCAGCCGGGCGTGAAGAATGTGCCCTTCAGGCCGAGTTCGGCCATCAGTTCGAGGATTTTGGCAATGCCGACACGCGCGTCGTAACCGCCATGCGACGTCGTTACCATCCGATCGACATTGGATGGATTGTTGCCGATCCAGGCGGTCTCGGCATCGACATCGAAGCCGACGAACAGAGCGCTCTTGGCGCCGTTCGGCCATATCATCCTGGGGGTGGCCGGAGCCGGGTTCAGCGGGCGCGGGGAAAGATCGAACGTCATGCCTGGAGCTTTCAACGAAAAGTGGGGATGCTGTCGGCGTTGCCTGCCATCAGCGCTTCGATTTCAGAGCAGTCTTCAACCCGTTCGAGCGAACCGAGCATATGCCACAGCGCCTCAAGGCGATCGGGCGACAGGCTCATGGCGGCAAGCTCCCGGAACTTGGCTTCGACGGCCGAGGCCTGCATCGGTCGCTCGGCAGAACCTGTCGCGCGCGGAACCATGCGATCGATCGTCATGCCATCCTTGAAGCGAAGCGTCACGACCGGTTCGGCCATGGGATCCATGGCCTCGTCCACTGCGACATCGATCCTGTCCATCATGGCATGAACCTCCGGGTTGAGACGACGCTCTTCCGTATAGGCCTGCAGACCGGCCGTGCCGAAAGTGCAACGGGCAGCCAGCGCATAGGGTAAGCTCATCTGTGTCGGGGCCATTGCGGCGCCCACCTTGGCGCCGCACATATCCTTGAGCATGGCGCTCATGCGCAGGTCGATATGCTGGATATCGGACGCTTTCCGCCCGGTTTCGGACAGGAGATCTTCCAGTGCATCGACTGCCGAATGCGCACCGCGGCAGGATGCGTAGGGCTTCAGTACCGCGCGATTGACCTTCCACACCTCGCCGAGGCCTTCGGCGAGCAGTTCGGGCTTGCAGGCCGACTTGTTATAGGACCTGAAGAAGCCTCCCCAGACGTCGTCAAACACGCGGGATGGGCCGGCAAAGCCGTTTGCCGCAAGCAGGGCGGCAAGAAGGCCACCCTCCGCAGCGCGGCCGGCGTGAAGTTTCTTGGCCTGCGAGCCGTCGTGGATAAAGGCCCATAGGCCGGAGGAAAAACTTGTGGCGAGTGTGATGGCATCGCGCGTTGCCGATGCATCGAGACCGAGCAGGCTGGCGCAGGCCGCTGCCGCGCCGAGCGTGCCGCAGGTGCCGGTCGAATGCCAGCCGAGGCTGTTGTGCGCGTCATAACCGCCGGTCGCCTCGAGAATACGGCGCCCGACATCGTAGCCGGCAACGACAGCGGTGATCATCCGCTTGCCGTCCATCTGGCGGCCAGTTTCGTGCAGCGCGGAAAACAGGGCTGGAAGAACCACGGCACCCGAATGGTCGCAGCCGCCGGAATCATCCAGCTCGAAAGCATGGGCGGCACAGCCGTTGAGAAGCGCGGCGTCCCGCGTGGATGCCGCAAGACCGGTTCCCCACAGAGGAACGGAGCCATCGGTTCGAAGGGACTTCACCGCAATAGCGAACTCATTCGAGCGCGCGCCGGCGAGAGCAGCACCCAGCGTATCGGCGATGTGGATCTTGGCCTTGGCGACGACATCTGCCGGCAGCGCGTCATAGTCGAGAGAGGAAACGAAGCGGGCCAGTTTGTCGACCGGCGTGTCGGCGAGAGAACGGTTCATGGGAATGCTCTGGAGATGCGCGACGAAAACGGCCATCCCTGTAGGAGAGACCGCGGAAGCGTCCGGCCGCGAGGAGCCGCGGCCGGACATCCTGAAATGGACGTTACTTGACGGCTTCGCCGTTGATATAGATGCCGTCGAGCATCGTGCCTTCCAGGCCGTGCTTGGCATAGATGGCCTTGTATTCGCCGGATGCCATCAGAGCCTTGAGAGCCGCGGCATAGGCATCGCGCAGCGCCGGGTCCTTTTTGGAGAAGGCGATACCCTGGTAGACGGCCGTAAAGGGCTCGCCGACGATGGCATAGGTGTTCTTTTCCAGATTGGTCAGGTAGGGCAGGGTTTCAGAACCCTGGACAGCACCGTCGAGGCGACCCTGCTTCAGCTGGGCGCGGGCATCGGCCGAACCTTCGGTGCCGACGACCTTGATCGCCGCCAGGCCCTTGGCTTCGCAGTTGGCGGCGCTCCACTTTGCCGTTTCATCCGGGAAGGAGGTACGGCGGCTCATGCCGACCGTCTTGCCGCAGAAATCGGCCGGGGTCTTGAACTCTTCCTTGCGGGAGGCCGAGGTGTAGAACTGCGCGCCGGACTTCATGTAGTCGAGGAAGTCGAGGGTCTCGCGACGCTTCGGCAAGTCGCTCATGCCGCTGTGGATGAGGTCGACGCGACCGGTCTCCAGCGAGGAAACCATCTGTTCGAAACCGATGTCGGACCATTCGACGGTGGTGCCAAGCTGCTTTGCGAGCGCCAGGCCGAGATCGATGTCGACACCCATCAGCGTGTTGGTGGCCGGATCCTTGTATTCCATCGGCGGGTAGTTCGGCTGGTTGGCAACGACGATCTTGCCGGCCGACTTGACGCGGTCCGGCAGGCCTTCGGCATGGGCGGCCGTCGATGCAAGCAATGCGGCGGCGAGAGCGATGAATGTTGTCTTCACGTAAGTTCCCCTTTTCCAGAACTAGGATTGATTGATCTTGTCGCGTATCTGCCGGCCGCCGACGGTCAGCGGCCCGGGTTCTCAGCTGTGGACAGCCTTGATGAATTCAGCCGTGCGCGGGCTTTTCGGTGAGGTCAGGAGTTCCGATGCCGGGCCGATCTCGACCATTTTGCCCGCTTCCATGAAGGCCACCGTATTGGCGACGTTGCGGGCGAAACCGAGTTCATGGGTCACCACGATCATCGTCATGCCGCTTGCGGCGAGATCCTTCATCACGTCCAGCACTTCGGAAACAAGTTCCGGGTCGAGTGCGGATGTCGGCTCGTCGAACAGGATCAGATCGGGACGCATGCACATCGCACGGGCGATTGCCACGCGCTGCTGCTGCCCGCCGGAAAGCTGCGACGGATAATGGCCGATCTTGTCTGCCAGCCCGACGCGGGCGAGCAATTCTTCGGCGCGCTTGCGGACCTCGGCGACGGGCTCCTTCAAGACCTGCACGGGCCCTTCCATCACGTTTTCCAGCGCGGTCATGTGCGGGAACAGATTGAAGCGCTGGAACACCATGCCGACACGCCGGCGCTGGCGCGCCATGTCCGCATCGCTGATCTCGTAAAGGTTATTGCCCTCGCGGCGATATCCAACCAGTTCGTCATTGACCCAGATCGCACCCGAATTCATTTTCTCGAGCTGGTTGATGCAGCGCAGGAATGTGCTTTTTCCCGATCCCGACGGGCCGATGATGCAGCAGACCTCGCCCTTTGCGATCTCCAGATTGACCTTGTCGAGTGCGGTGAAGGGGCCGAAAAGCTTGGTGACGTCGACCGCCTTTACAATGATATCCTTGGTCATCTCACACCTCACATCGACGCCGTGATGGACTTGCTGCCGCGGCCGAAATAGCGCTCGATATAATACTGGCCGATCGACAGGAGAGTGACGACGACGAGGTACCAGAAGCACGCCACCAGCAGCAGTTCGAGCACGCGGGTATTGGCGAAGTAGATGATCTGCGCGTTGTGGAGGATTTCCGAATACTGGATGACGCTGGCGAGCGAGGTCAGCTTGACCATGCCGATCACCTCATTGCCAATCGGCGGCACCATCACGCGCATCGCCTGCGGCAGCACGATGCGGCGCAGCATCCTGAATTGCGTCATGCCGATCGCACGGGCCGCCTCATACTGGCCGCTGTCGACCGACAGAAGACCACTCCGCACGACCTCCGACGTATAGGCGCCCTGCGAGATGCCGAGACCGAGCATGGCGGCGACAAACGACGTCATGACGTCGACCGTGCGGAATTCGAACAGGCCGGGGATGCCCATCTTCGGAAAGATCAGCGCCAGGTTGAACCAGATCATCAGCTGGAGAAGCGCGGGGGCGCCACGGAAGATCCAGACGTAACCAATCGCGATCGACGAAAGCACCGGATTGCCGGATACGCGCATGATCGCGATCACGACGCCGAGGACGATGCCAAGTGCCATTGCGGCGACCGTCATGATGAGCGTGCTCTTCAATCCGTCCAGAATGGCCGGAGCGAACAGGAAGTCGCGAACGTAACTCCATTCTATCTGGCCGACGCTGAAGGCACGCACGATGGCCGCGAGGACCAGCAGCACGATGGCCGCGGCGATCATCCGCCCGACATGGCGTTTCGGCACCAGCTTCAGATGGGCGATTTCGTATTTCTGGTCGGTGGTTGTAGATGTCGCGTCTGCTATGCTCATCGCGCGCCTCGCGTTTGCTGCGGCAGGGCTGACGCGGCCGCCGGAAGCAGTTCGGCGGCGGCGAAAGCTGCCTTGGCCTCCAATGCGACATTGAAGCGCTCGATCTGATCGCGCACCCTTGCCGGCGAGGTGGAACCATAGCCGGTGCGGCTTGCAAGCGCACCTTCGATCGTGATGGCGTTGAGAACACCATGGTTCAGGCGCGTGTCGATATTCGGCAGGTCGGCTTCGGTAAGGCCGGACAGGTCGTGGCCGCGTTCCTCGCAATAACGAACCACGGCGCCGGTGATTTCGTGAGCCTGGGCAAAAGGCACGCCCTGCGACACCAGCCAGTCGGCGACTTCCGTTGCCAGCGTGAAGCCTTTCGGGGCCTCCTCGCGCAGCTTGGCGACGTCGAACTCCAGCGTTTCGACCATGCCCGCGAAAGCAGGCAGGATGAGCTCGAGAATGTCGAGGCTCTCGAAGAGGACACGCTTGTCTTCGGCGAGGTCACGGTTGTAGGCGAGCGGCATTGCCTTCATCGTCGCCAGGAAGCCCGCGACATTGCCGATCAGCGTGCCGCTCATGCCGCGCGTCAGCTCGGCGATATCCGGGTTCTTCTTCTGCGGCATGATCGACGAGCCGGTCGAGTAGCTGTCATGCAGCTTGACCCAGCTGAATTGCTTGGAGGCCCAGATGCAGATCTCTTCGGCCAGACGCGACAGGCTGACCCCCGCAAGCGAGCAGATGAACAGGAATTCGGCGACGTGATCGCGCGCCGAGACGGCATCGATCGAGTTTTCGCAGGCAGCGGAATAACCGAGTTCGATGGCGGCGAGATCCGGGCGATTGACGATGCCGGAGCCCGCCAGGGCGGCGGCACCAAGCGGCGAGCGGTCGAAACGGCGATCGAAATCCTCGAAACGCTCGATATCGCGCAACAGGCTCTGTGCATGCGCCATCAGGTGATGGCCGAGGACGATCGGTTGCGCCGGCTGCAGGTGGGTAAAGCCGGGCATGACCGTTTCGGTATGCTTGGCGGCCTGAGCGGCGAGCGCCTTCTCGACATCGATGATGCCGCGCGAGATTTCGCGGGCCATGCGGCGCAGATAAAGGCGGGTATTGTTGGCGGTCTGGTCGTTGCGCGAACGGCCGGCGCGCAACTTGCCGCCCAGCGCGCCGAGACGCTGCATCAACAGCCGCTCGATGAAGGTGTGGATATCTTCGTCAGACGGGATCGGCTGTTCGCGTTTTTCGGCAATGTCGGCTTCGATCTGATCCAGCGCTTCCCGAATGGTGATGAATTCGGCATCGTCCAACACGCCGGCACGCTTCAGTTCGGATGCATGCGCCCGGGAACCAGCCAGATCCTCGCGAAACAGCCGGAAATAGGAGGGATGCGCGCGCGAGAGATTGGCAAGCGCTTCGGACGGACCGGACTTGAAGCGTCCACCCCAGAGCTGTGTCGGCTCAGACATCAGTAATCCCCTGTTTGTCAAAAATTTAGGCAACGCTCTCATCGGGCCTATAAAGAGGCAAGCGAAGATAATTGGTTGCCCTATGACGAAAGCGACTAGCGTGCGCGTGATGCAACGCATATTGTTGAAAGCGTCTGCATTCCGTCCTGCCCGATAAGAGGGGTGCGGACGGTGCGCTACAGGGTACGTGAGGCAGGAGTGGCAGGGCGTAAACAATTCCCGTCGATGACGGGACTGCAGGTGTTGCTGGCAGTTGCTGAAAGAGGGTCTACGAGCGCCGCAGCCGAGCCTATGTCGCTATCGCAGAGCGCGGTCAGCAAGCAGCTGATCAATCTCGAAGAGGCGATCGGCGGCCCGGCGTTTATACGCACGCCCAACGGTATGGTGTCGACCGAGCTTGGAAGCATCTATATCGAGCACGCGCGTACGGCCATCAAGGCAATGGAAGATGCGGCGCTGAAAGTATCGCGCCTGAAACCCGGGCCTCGCGTGCTTCGTCTTCAGGTACCACCGATTTTCGGTGATCGCTGGCTTCTGCCGCGATTTGCGCAGTTCACCGAGGCCCATCCGGAAATCGAGGTCCAGTTCACGACATTCGTCTCCAAGACGCAGACGGAAGTCCCGGACTGCATGGTTCGCTTCGTCGTGAAGCCGGTTGATGACGAGGAGGGAGAATACCTGTTCGGGCATGATGTCCGTCTCGTCAGTGCCCCCTCCTATTGGGAAAAACTCGGCGAGCCGTCCTCACTCGAGGCCGCTTCAAAGGGCGTCATGCTTGAACATCCCCAGACGCCGTTTCACTGGCCATTTCTGGCCGCCTTCCATGGCAGTCCAATACTGGAAGCGCGCCACACGATGCGCTTCGGGTACTACACAATGGTCATCCGCGCCGCTCTTGCCGGCCAGGGTATGGCGTTGATCCCGCACGGGCTGATTGTCGAGGAAATCGCAGCCGGCCGCCTCGTCAACCCCGCGGGGCTTGGTTATCGCAGCGACTACGGCTACTGGTTCACACGACCGCGCAATCTTCCGACAAGTCAATCCATGCGGCTTTTCACGCAATGGATCAACGGCGAAGGCGCTATGATGCGCGACTAGCGCATCATGCGATCGACGCTCCACGGTCGGCATCCGCTGCCGTCGCGATGCGGCGGACCGTTCCGGCCAGCGTCCAGCGCATCGTCTCCATCACGAGAGCATCCCTCGACTTGAAGTGATACCGATCAGGGCGGGACTCACATCCAGCTCCTTCGCAATACGGCGCAGCGAAGGTTGCTGGGTCCCGATCGTCGCCATGGTCCTGTAGGTGCTGCGGAGGCGTCAAGTGCTGCTTGGACGGCAGGCGGAGGCGATATCGGAGCCAATAACTCTTTGGCTTGAATCCCCCAGAAACATGAATGATATGACCATGATCACTTCGCCAAAGCGTCCTTGGGGAAACCAGCAGCCAAACCATCGATGAACTTACGCACTGCCGGCGGTAGGCCGCGGCGTGTTGTGAAGACAAGGTGGACGAGCCCCTTCATGCCGCGCCAGGAGGGCAGCACGCGCACGAGTTTCCCCTCTGCCAGCGCCTGCCGGCAGGTGTGATCGGGCAACAGGGCAACGCCGAGGCCGGCCAGCGCGGCGGCTCTGACCGCAGAAAAATCCGCGCATCCGATCCTCGGCTCGTGCCGCAGCGTATGCGTCCGCCCATCATCGGTCTCCAGGAACCAGTTGACCTCGCCCTGATCATCGGTTGTGGACAGCGTGGGCTGGGTCGCGAGATCGTCGACGATGCTGATGCGGTTGGCAAGTTGCGGACTTGCGACCAGGATGCGGACGGAGTTGCCGAGCGAACGCATCGTCAGCGAGGCGTCGCCCTCGAGAGACGTGCGGACGCGCAACGCGACATCGATACGCTCCTCGATCAGATCCACCGGCCGGTCGAGCGCGATCAGTTGCAGGCGCACTTTCGGATATTGCGCCAAAAACTGCGTTACCAGAGCCGTGATCGGTTCTACCAGCCCGGTCGGGCAGCTCATGCGGATCAGTCCGTGCGGCTCCGATTGCGCCTCCGCGACCAGGGCCTCGGCGCGCTCCGCCTCCGCAAGCATGGCCGTGCAGCGCTCGTAGAAGGACCGCCCGACATCGGTCACCCGAAATCGCCGGCTTGACCGTTCAATCAGGCGGACGCCGAGACGCGCTTCCAACCCGGCGATGCGGCGGCTCAGTTTCGACTTGGGTTCCCGCAGAGCGCGGCCCGCGGCTGCAAAGCCGCCATGGGCCACCACTTTGGCAAAATAAAACAGGTCGTTCAGATCAGGCTGCATCAGCGTTCTCCAGATGGAACGCTAGGTAGCATTTTCGCAGACTGTTTGCATCATCGTTCCGATGGCATCTTCTTTTCAGCGGCAACGGGCCGTTATCGAAGGAGAAAGACAATGACGAAGAAGTTTGAAGACAAGGTCGTAATCGTGACCGGCGGCACGAGTGGCATCGGTCTGGCGACAGCCAAGGCCTTCTCGGAAGCAGGCGCGTCGGTCTTCATCACGGGTCGCCGAAAGGAAAATCTCGACGCGGCAGTGAAGGAAATCGGCGGCCGGATCACCGGCGTGCAGGCTGATATGAGCAAGCTCGTCGATATCGACCGGCTCTATGACGCAGTCCAGCAGAAGCACTCGCAGATCGACGTGGTCTTCGCCAATGCCGGCGGCGGAGAGATGGCGCCGCTTGGTGCGATCACAGAAGAGCATTACCAGAAGACGTTCGATACCAATGTGAAGGGGACACTGTTCACCGTTCAGAAGGCTCTGCCCCTGTTGTGCGATGGCGGCTCGATCATTCTTACCTCCTCGACGACCAGCATATCCGGCACGCCTGCCTTCAGCGTCTATTCGGCCACGAAGGCGGCTGTCCGCAACTTCGCACGCAACTGGATCCTCGACCTCAAGGATCGCCACATCCGCGTCAATGCGGTCAGCCCTGGCGTGACCGATACGGCGGGCCTCAACGAACTGTTTGGCAATGGCGAGAGCGCCGAGAACACCAAGAACTACCTCGCCAGCCTCATTCCCGCCGGCCGCGTCGGTAAGCCGGAAGAGATTGCGAAAGCCGTCCTCTTCCTTGCTTCCGAAGATGCCTCTTTCGTCAACGGTATCGAGCTGTTCGTCGACGGCGGCCAGGCCCAGATCTGATTTTAGAGCTTGAGGAGAGCCATCATGGCAGACATTGCAACACTGCTCGAACGGAACCTTCAGCAGATATTCGGTGAGGGGGATGATGCCCTCCGCCGGCAGGTGGCGGAGGAGATCCTTCTGGATGACGCCGTGTTCGTCGAGCCCCACGGGATCTATCGCGGCAGGGACGAGATCGTCCGTATCGCCGGGGTTATCCGTGCCATGCACCCGACGTTTCGCTACACCACGATAACCGCAGCGGAGGTGCTGCACGACCAGGCGGGACGCGTAAAATGGGTGGCGGGCGCAGATGGCGAACAGCCGGCCTATGCCGGTACGGACTTTATCGTCGCAAGGAACGGCAAGATCGCCGCCATCTACCTCTTCTTCGATGGCGCGCCCGATCCGACCAGCCCATCGATCCCGGCGTGATCCACGGCAAATGCCAAGTGAATGCGAGCCGTCTGTACCATCCGGGCGGCTCGCCGGGTCAAATTCGCGGTCAAGCTGGCGGAGGGATCATCTATAGGCAGCGCAATAGCTGCAACATGTCCGCAAGATAAATGACGTGTTTTACGATCAGATAAAAATATCGGACCAGAAGGCGGCCTATATCTTCACCTTCATGCTCGCGTTTCTGATCTCGTCAAGCGAGGGAAGGGGTGTCTTCACGCTGGCGCGCTATACCGGCGGCAGTTGGGTCGCAGTCATTGTTTCCGCTCTGCTTGCCATCGCATCGATTTCTTCGATCCTTTCGGCAATTCTCGTCGTGCTCCCGCGGCGAGTGGAAAAGTCCACCTCGCTTTTCTGGGGGACATGGCCGCAGCACCGATCCATCTTCGAACATGCCGCTCAGCGCAGTGACGTCGCCTATCTCTTCAGGGAATATCTGGACAATGCCGACGCCCTGTCTCTGATCGCCCGGCGGAAATACCGTTGCGTCTCCTACGCATTCCGAGGGCTGATGTTCACCGTGGTCGCGTACGTCCTGCTTCTCCTGGCGACCTGAATATCGCAGATCCACCGACGCTTCGAGGCCACCGCGCTTGCGGCAGCCTCGAACGTTGCAACATCGCCGGCATCTTCGATACGATCAGGCGTGATGGCTCAGACCGGAAGCGAAGGTCAGTCGCGCGGCTGCAGGAGCGCCAAGGCAACCGTCGAGACAGCCAGGACGGCAGTAATGCTCATGGGTCCCACGGCGCCGTAATTGTCGACGACATAGCCGCCGACAACGGCGCCGATACTGATGGCGACCTGGAAAGAGACCACCATCAGGCTGCCCGCCGCCTCCAGAGCGTCGGGTGCGCCGCGCGAAAGATTGGTCGGCAGCACCACCGGCGCCATGCCGAAGGCAAAACCCCAGAGCGTAACCAGGGCGATCGCAATGGCGGGATAAGCGCCCCAAAGCAGCAAGCTGATCGCCGCGAATGCCATCAGCGTCGCGGTTACAGCGAGTGCCATGAGGATACTCGTGTCGGCCATTCGGCCACCGGCAATGTTGCCGATTACGGAGGCGATGCCGAAGCCAAGCAGCGCCAGGGCGATCGATCTGGTTTCAAGCAGCGTCACCTGTTCCAGGAAAGGACGCACATAGACCGAGCCGGAAAAATGCCCCGTCATCAGCAGAACAATGGCGAGCATTCCCAGCTGGATGCTACGCCGCCGTGTCAGCCGGAATACGTCGGCGAGACTGTTGCTTGTGCTTGCAGGCAGGGTCGGCAGGCTGAATACCTGCAGCAGCAGGGCAAGCGCGGCAAGTCCTGCCGTCATGGCCATGGCGATGCGCCATCCAAGCCAGTCGCTGATCAGAGCGCCCATCGATGGCGCAGCTATCGTGGCAAGCGAGACGCCGAGGGTAACGATAGCCATGCCCCGACCTGTCGCATTGGCGCCTACCAGCCGCGCCACGACGGCAACCGAAAGCGCCCAAAAGCCGCTGAGGGCGATGCCCAGCCCCGCGCGGCCCAGCAACAAAAGCCAGAAATCGGTCGCTACGGATGCAAGAACATTGGAGCCGATCGCCAAGGCACTAAGACCGACCAGCACCGTCTTTCGGTTCAGTCTGCCGATGAGAACATTGCTCAACAGGGCCGTCACGGCGCCGACGGAAGCGGTCGCGGTGACAACCTGTCCGGCTGCTCCCTCGGTAATTCCGAGATCGCGCGCCATGGGCGTCAACAGGCCCGCCGGCAGGAACTCGGCCGATACGAGAGCGAAGCTGGTGGCTGCCATCGAAAGAACCGCGAACCAGGTCTTCGCAGTCCAGGGAGCCAACTCTGCGGTCTCCAGTCCACCTATCGGTGCATCAAGCTGTGATGTCGTGTCCGTCATGAAATATCTCCTAGTTTTGGAGACGTCATAGACGAACGTTCCGGGATGATCTGTATCCTAAAATCCGAAATCCATGCCTATTCGTCCAAATTTGTGCTGTGCACAACGATCGCAAGAGAACATGGCGATGCGCTGGCGTTACTGAGGCCGCTGCCAGTAGGAACCGATGCTGCTTCTTTGCCGGTCATGGCCGCGGGCCTTCAGGAGGTCACGGATTGCCTTGGCTTCCGAGCGCTCGCAGCCTGCCCAGACGAAGGTATCCGGGCTGGCACGTTCGATCTCCGACCTGATCGCCTTCTCAAGCATTCCGGTGGTTCCTGCGGCGGCGCCGTTGCGGTGAAGCCAGCGGATATCGAGGGTGGCCGCCGAAACGAGTGGCTGTTCTTCCGCCTCGGTTTCGACCTCGACAAAGGCGACGAGGCGACTTCCGGCCGGCATTTCGGCGGCTATGCGTGAAATCGCGGGAAGCGCGGTTTCGTCGCCGGCAAGGATCATGTCCGCGGCGTCCGGTACGCCGCCGCCACCCGGGCCAAGGAGCCCGGCAACATCCCCGGGGCGAGCATTCTGTGCAAAATCGGCGCCCGGCATCGGCAGGCCGCAGGTGTCGTGCAGGACGAAATCGATATCCATCTCGCGGCGGTCAAGGTCGATGCTGCGGATCGTGTAGATGCGGACGGTCAGTTCGTCCTCGCCCTTCGGCCAGTCTATGCGCCCGTCAGGCCTTGTGCTCGGCCAGACCGGAGCCCGGCCCTTGGGCGGGATCAGCAGGCGGACATGCAGGCCGCCGTCGCGAAAATGCGCGACATCGGCGCAGGCGATGGTGAGCCGGCGCATATGCGGCGTGACGTTTGAGGCGGAGACGACACGGATCTCGCGGAAATCCGGCAGCGCCGAGGGTTTCGGCATGTCGGCCCAGGTCAGTTCCAGCGGCTCGTCGCCGGCGATCATGAAGAGATGTTCGGCGATAACGTTGCGCACCATCTGCAGCATGGCTGCCGTCGGGCAGGAGAGTTCGATCGACAGCTGGCCGCCCTCGGAGCGGAGGTCGGCTTTGCCTGAATGATTGGCGAGTGTCGCGGTGTTGCCCGATCGCCATACGTCCGAATGTTCGACGAACCGGGCGCAGAGGCCATCCAGCATCCTCGCCGGATCGACCGGGACCGCGGTGCCGGACAGCGTGAAGCGTTCTGCCATCATGCGGTTCTCTCCTTGTATCCAAGCAGCCAGAGAAGATAGGGGCCGCCGATCAGCGCGGCGAAGAGGCCGACCGGCACCTGATAGGGATAGATGACGATCCGCGACAGCCAATCGGCCATGATCAGCACGCCTGCCCCGATCAGGATTGCCGCGGCAAGTTGATGCTGCAGCCTCCGGAAGCCGAGGAGCCGGGCGAGATGCGGCGCGATCAATCCCGTCAGGCTCAAGGGGCCGACAAGGAAGGACGAGATCGCCGTCATCAATGCCGCAAGGATGGCGAGCGCAAGGCGGGACGGTAGGACGCCAAGGCCGACGCTGCGGGAAAGGCCCGTCCCGAGCGGCAGGATGGTGAGCCAGCGGATCATCAGGAAAAGCGGCGCGCTCAGCACCACGAGTGCGATCATCGCCGTCCAGGCTTCGAAGGCGCCGGCACGGTTGGTCGAGCCGGACATCCAGTTGAGCAGGATATAGCTGCGCATGTCGCCCTGTGCCAGCACCATGCTGACGATCGCCATGCAGAAGGCGCTGATGGCGATGCCGGCGAGCAGCAGTCGTTCGGCCGAAAATCCGGAGCGTCCGGCAATCGCGATCATCACCAGGAAGGCGGCAAGCGAGCCGAGCGCCATGCCGAGAAGCATGATTGCCGGTGAGGGGAAGCCGAACAGGAAGAGCGCGGCCGTCAAACCGGCGCCTGCGCCGCTGGAAACGCCGAGTACTTCGGGGCTCGCAATTGGATTGCCGGTCACGCGCTGCATGACGAAACCGGCTGCTCCGAGCATGGCACCGGCACCGCCGGCAGCCAGGATGCGCGGCAGACGGAAGGGCAGGAGCTCGGAAAAGAGCAGGCCGAGCGCGACGCTCCAGCCCGTATCCGTCAGGCCCAGCATCAGTACGAGCGCGAGGATGATGGCCAGCGCCGCTGCCAGGAGTGACAGCGCGATAGCAGGTTTTCGAAGCAGGCGAGAAGACGTATCCGCCCTTGCGGTGACCGAGGAAAATCCGTGGACGCGCGGCAAGAGCAGGAGAAGCAACGGCCCACCGAGCAATGCGGTTGCGGCGCCCGTCGGTACGAGATCGGAGAAACCCGGACCCAGCAATTGCGTCAGGGTGTCGGCCAGGAAGAGAACCGCGGCCCCCGCGAGAGGAGCGGCCGTCATCACCTGTCCTGTGGTTCGGGCGCCACAGAGCCTGGCTATAGCGGGAGCCGCGAGCCCCAGAAAGCCGATGATGCCAACTGTTGCCGTGACAGAGGCGGACAGCCAGACCGCAAGGACGAGGATTGAAAACCGGACCGCGTGCAACGCGACCCCGAGGCTCCGGGCACTGGAATCGTCAAGTGCCAGGACATTCAGCGGCCGCAGCAGGAGTGCCGCGGCGACGATGCCCGCCGCGAGCCGCGGTGCCAGCGAGATGACGCCGTTCCAGTCCTGCTGGTTGAGCGCGCCTGCACCCCAGATATGGATCGACATGGCATATTCGCCGCGCGCCAGGATCAGCGTCACGCTGAGCGAGGCGGCGATCAGGCTGACGATCATGCCGGAGATCGCCACCGTGACCGGATCGAGCCCGCGCCGCCAACTCAGTGCCAGTACGATCGCCACCGCACCAAAGCCGCCGGCAAAGGCGATCAGCTCGCGGGAGACGCCGCTCAGGAGCGGCAGGACACCGAGGCCGAGCGTCAGCGCCAGTTGCGCACCCGAGGCGATGCCGAGGGTCGAGGCATCGGCGATCGGATTGCGCAGCACCCTTTGCAGCAGCGCACCGGAAAGACCGAGCGCAGCACCGGCGATCAGCGCGATCGCGGCGCGGGGCAGAAGGCTGTTCCACAGCAGGATCGCATCAAGGGTGGCAGCGGTCGCCGTGTCCCCGGGGACCTGCGGGCTGAACGTCAGGAGCAGGATGAACGAGGCGACGCAGGCGGTGCCGAGCGCGGCTGCAGGAACAAAGCCGGGCAGGCCGGTCGGCATGTGCAGTGGGAGACTAGCCGTTCCGGGCATGGGAAAATCCTTCGGCCAGGAAATCGGCAAACCGGCCTGCCGCCGGCAGAGCCCCGTAGGGATTGATCGATCCTACCATCAGCACGCGGTTTTCCCGCACCGCCGGCAAGGCCTTCCAGAACGCGCTTTCGGTCAGTGCCCCGAAGGCATCCATCGGATGCGGTGGAATAAGGACGATCCGGGCCTCGGGCATGGAAGCCAGCGTCTCGATGCCCATCGGCGCGACGGCCGAATAGCTGGTCGCACCCGTCCAGGCGTTGACCAGCCCGAGTCGTTTCAGCACTTCGCCGAACATGCTGTCGGAACCGAAAACCCTGTAGTGGCGCGCGTCGCCAAGATTGATCGGCAGGACAGGACGGCCGTCACCCTTGGCCAGCAGGTTCCTGTAGCGGTCGAGTTTATCTGCGAGGTCCTCGACCATCCTGCGGGCTGCGGGGCGTTGCAGACGCTCGCCGATCGCAAGCGTCGCCTGCTCGGCAAGGACGTATGGGCTCTCGCCGGGTCTGTAGATCGCATGTGTTTCGACCGGTGCGATACGGCTCATCAGCGGATCGGCCGAGGCGTAGAAGTTCGAATTGAAGATCAGGTCCGGGCGGGCGAAGCGCAGCGCCTCGAAGTTCGGCGATCCACGCAGGCCGAGGTCGGCGACGCCTGCCGGCACGTCGGGCTCGACTGCAACCTGGCGAAACTGGCGAAGCTCCGTTGCCGCCACGACATTGGCGCCGATCGCAAGCAGCGTTTCAAGAAGTGCCCAGTCGAGCGTGGCAACCCGTGGTCCCGCGTCTTGCGCCTGCAAAACGCGCGTTGCCGCCAAGGCGGCTGCGGTTGAGAGCAGGGTTCTGCGGGTGAATTTCTGCACTCTCGGCATGTCTCCAAAGGCACGGGAAGGCCCGAAAGGGGCCTTCCCGCAAAGCTTGTTTCAGGTGTCCATTACCAGACCTTGCTGATCTTGAAATTGACGGTGCGTGCCTCGCCGTAACCGCAGAAATACTGCGTGTTGCAGCCTGCGACATATTCCTTGTCGAACAGGTTGGTGACGTTCAGGGACGCCTTCCAGTCGTTCTTCTCATAGCGGATCGCTGCGTCGAAGACCGTCGAATCCGGGACGCGCATGGTGTTCGCGTTGTCGGCCCAGGACTTGCCGCGATAGCGCACGCCGGCGCCGAAACCGAGCCCTTCCAGCGGCCCTTCGGTCACCGTATAGTCGAGCCAGAGCGAGGTGAGGACATCCGGAACGACATTGGGTGTCTTTCCAATCAGGGTAGCATCGTCCTTGGTGATCTCGATGTCCGTATACGAAGCTGCCGCAATGACCTTCCAGTTCTGGTCCAGGTTTACCTTACCTTCCACTTCGATACCGCGCGAGCGGACTTCGCCGAGCTGGCTGGTTACCGAGCCGGTGGTGATCGTGTAGTTCTGCTTGGTGATATCGAAGACGGAGGCCGTCAGGCTGCCGTCAAGCCAGGTCGGTTCGTATTTGACGCCTGCCTCGAACTGGTAACCTTCCTCGGGCTTCGGTGCGGCACCCCCCGTCAGGCCGACGATCGGGCTGAAGAAGCTTGCGGCGCTGACATAGGGCGTCAGGCCGTTGGCAAACTCGTAAGCCAGGCCTGCGCGGCCGCTCCAGGCACGATCGTTGCTGGAATAGTTCTGCGTTCCCGCCAACAGGTCCTCGATCTCGTTATGGACGTAGTCGTAACGGCCGTTCAAGGTGACGATCCAGCCGTCGCCGAACTTCATCTGGTCCTGGGCGTAAACGCCGACCTGGTTGATCGTGTAGACCTGGTGCAGGTTGCGGGCGACCGGTGGCAGAGCCATGCCGTAGGCGGGGTTGCTCGGGTCGAAAGCGGGCACCGATCCGAAGAGGCTGGCGAACTGGTCGGTATCGAGACGGTAATACCGGTAGTCCAGGCCGACCATGACCTTGTGCGCGGCGCCGCCCAGGTCGAATTCGTTTTCAACCCGGTTGTCCACATTGAAGGCATTGGCCTTCGAGGTAATGTCTTCGCTGTAGCGGTCGACCAACGCATCCGCCGGATTGAGATCGAACGGATAGACGTACTGCTCGCGCTTGAAGAGGTTGGAATACCGCAGGTTCTGCGTGAATTTCCAGCCGCCCTCGAATTCGTGCTCGAACTCGTAACCGACCATCTTCTGGACGACCTTGCCGTCGTCGAAATTGGGATCTCCGAGGAACATGTCGCGCGGGATCTTGCCATAGCCGGCGTTGACGACCGTGCCGCCGTAAGGCAGCAGACCGTTGGTGGTGTGGACCTGGTCCAGGCCACTGATGTAACCCCAGACCGTCAGGCTGGTGCCCGCGTCCGGCGAGAAGGTGAACTGCGGCATGATGAAACCGCGCAGGTCTTCGCTGTAGTCGGTATAGTTGTCCCCACCCGCCAGCTTGCCGGTGAGGCGATAGCTGAAGCTGCCGTCGGGCGTGACCTTGTCGGAGACATCGAAGCCGAAGAAGGCGTTGCCGTTCGTGTTGATGCCGGTCTCGGTATAATAATAAGGCTCGTCGGTCGGGCGCTTGCGGATCAGGTTGACGACGCCGCCGGCATTGGCGCCGCCGAGCAGCACGGACGCCGGCCCCTTCAGGACCTCGACGCGCTCCAGCATGAACGGATCAAGCTGGAAGCCGCCATAGGAATGGCTGGTGAGCGCCAGGCTGTCGAAGAACACGCCGGTCTGTGATGCGTTGAAGCCGCGGACATAGATCCAGTCGGTGTCAGGGTCCGAGCCGTAGGGCTGGCCGAATACGCCGGGCGTATAAAGGAGCACCTGATCGACCTTGCTGACGGCGCCGCGGTCGTCCATCTCCTGCCTGCCGATGACCGACACGGACTGCGGGATTTCCTTGAGCGGCATATCGGTCTTGGAGCCGGTCGTCGATTTCTTCGCGACATAACCCTTGACCGGGCCGGTCCCATCGCCGTCACCTTCGCCGTGAAGGACGATCGGCGCCAGTGTCGTATCGGCATTCTGCGCATGCACCGCCGAAGCGGCGCAAAGGGCGGCCAGTGCCACGCCGGCGCCCAGTCCAAGCCTTGCCCCCAAGGTTGTTTTTCTCTCGTTCATTCCAAGCCCCACTCACACGAACCTTCCGCCGCCGCAAGAAGCGGCGCCGTCATAAGGTGAGCAGTTAACTCATATTTAAAGTTCCGGCTTGGTTCGATCGGCGGCAATTGGACGTTCTTGGGCAAATTCGGGAACGGCGGGCAAATATTTACAAAAATGCATCACTCCTGCCTGGCCTTCCGCCAGCGGGCCGGAGTCGTTCCCATATGCTTGCGGAACACCTTGGTGAAATGCGCCTGATCCGAGAACCCGGTTTCGGCGGCGACGTCCGTCAGAGGATGGGCATCCGATACCAGCAGCTCTTTCGCACGTTCCAGCCGGGCATTCATCTGCCAGTCGTGGGGCGCCATGCCGGTCGATGCCTTGAAGGAATGGCTGAAATGCGATGGCGACAGCCCCGTCAGGTCGGCAAGCTCTTGGAGACGGATATTGCGCATGCAGTTTGCGGAAATGAAATCCGTGGCGCGCTGTAGCTGCGAGGCTGCCAGCGCTCCCCGCCGCCGCGTCGGCGTCTTGACCATCTTCAAGACATCGATGAGAAGCGCCAGGGCAAGCCCGTCCCCATAAAGATCGTGCAACGGCTCGGGATTGCAGATTTCGGCGGCAATCAGTCCGGCTAACGTCATGACGCGTTGGTCGGAGAACAGAAGCTGGGGGTCCTTGAGCTTTTTCGGATTGATGTCTTCCATCAGCCGGCGGCCGAGGATATCCGCGTCGAAATGGATATCGAGATGGCGCACATACTGCACGTCGGCAAAATCCATCCAGAGGTCCATGTCGGCGGGAATGTAGGAGATCGGGCTCTGATTGCTGTCCTGCGGAGCGCCGCGGGATTTCGGCGATAGCTTGACGACGGGGCGTCCGCGGCCGCGCTGGTCGAGCAGGATGAACAGTCGCGGATCCCGCGCCACGTAGTGCCCGCCCGCATAAGCGGCGCATTCCACGTCCCAGAGGTCGGCGGCGATGCCGTTCCAGTATCGGCGCTTCAGCCCGCCCATGATCGAAAAACCCTCGATCCTGTTTTGCATTCGCGGCTGGAAAGTCATGCAGCTATCCTGAATAAATAAACTTGTGTGTAATTATCAACTTCAACGGAGTGTATCAATCCCACCGGTGTTGCTGATGCCACACCATGACGGCCTGCGCGACCGCCAATGAAAGGAGGTTGGGGATCGGAGCGCGGCGGCATGAAGACCGTCAGAGCCGCTTTGCATCAAAATTGACAGCCGTTTCCGGCCGATATAATTTGATGTCAATGACTTAGCGCTGGTTTTATACTTGGGAGTAGCTCCAGTAGCGCTGTGTTTCTTGTCCACTCGTATCGACAACACCGTTGTGGCCTATCGGTGTTGACTTGCCAAACCAAGTGGACGAGGGTCGGCTGTCCGCTCAGATGGCCCGCTTGCCCGTTCTCGCCCACCCGTTTCGCCGCTTTACTCCCAGGAGGCTTCCGATGATGAAATGGCTGAGTTCGCTTGTCATATTTTCAGCCGTTATGACCGCGGCTACGGCACCGGCGGCGGATCGGCAGGCTCTGCCTGGCTTTACCGAGGGAGCCGACGTGATCCGGGTTGACACGCAGCAGTCACAGATCGATGAGATCGGCGGCGTTATCTACAGCCAGATCAATTCCCCCCGGTCTGTGCGGGGCCTGCGCATGACGATGCTTGTACCACGCACTGCCGATTTGAAGCCGGCGATCGTCTATGTGCCGGGCGGGGGCTTCATGTCCACCGACTACGAAAAGTTCATTGAGATGCGTATGGCGCTGGCAAAGGCAGGCTTCGTTGTCGCGGCAGCGGAATACCGCGTCGTTCCCGATACCTTTCCATCTCCACTACAGGATGGCAAGTCGGCTGTCCGCTATCTCCGCGCGCACGCTGCCGACTTCAATATCGATCCGGCGCGGATCGGCGTGCTAGGCGATTCGGCCGGCGGCTGGCTTTCGCAGATGATGGCGGCGACGAGCAGCGAGAAGGGGTTCGACGAGGGAGACTGGCTGGACCAGTCGTCGGCCGTACAGGCTGCAGTCTCGCTCTACGGTATCTCGGACCTGCGCAATATCGGCGAGGGCTTCCCGCAAGAGATCCAGAAGGTCCATGAATCCCCGGCCGTCACGGAGGCGCTTCTTGTGCATGGCGCCGCTTTCGGTCGTTTCGGCGGAGCGACGATCGTGAGCGACCCCGCTAAGGCGCTCGCGGCGAGTCCGATGGGTCACCTGTCTGGCCCCATACCCCCGATGCTCCTGATGCACGGCAGTGCCGATCAGGTCGTCTCGCCTGTTCAGAGCAAGCAGATGTTCGAGGCCTTGCGCGGGGGCGGTTCTAAAGTTGATTACGTGCTGGTCGAGGGCGCTGGGCACGGCGACGGCCATTGGTTCCAGCCGAGTGTGATAAATCGCGTTGTGGCATGGTTTGGCGACACATTGGGCGCTCCGATTCGCGACGCAGGCAGGAATGCCGGGGCGGCCGCCACTCGATGACGGCGATCCCTCCAGACCCCCTCCGAATAGAACTCTCTCCGGTCCGCACTGTATGTTTCTGCGGGTAAATCCGCTGGATCGGTGGCTCGCCTTCGTGGCGTGAAACAGGCAGGTGACGATATCACGAGATCGCAGCGGCAAAAAATCCATCGTTGCTGACATAAAACTCTTACATGCCGAGAGGAAACCTGCTGCCGGCTGGCCCCGGGCCGGGCAAGTGGAAAAGGGCATTCTTGGATGACGACATTGCAGCAGGTGGCGATAAGAGCAGGATGCTCCCTGGCGACCGCGAGCCGGGCGCTCAATCGCAACGGCAATGTCAGCGACCGCATGGTCCGCAGGGTCCGCCGCGCAGCGGCTGAGCTCGGTTATAAGGCGATACATTCCGCGGCCGGCAGGCCGGGGCAGCGGCCGGTCGTCGGCGTGCTGATCCCCAGCATCACCAATCCCGTCTTCGCCTCGTCGCTTTCCAGCATCCAGAACCGCATGCTGGTTGCCGGCCATGGCGTGCTGATCGCCCAGTCGAACTACGACCCTGCACGCGAGGCGGACGCGGTCGCCTCGCTTCTCAACGACCGGCCGACCGGCCTGATCCTGACCGTCTGCGATCCCGGCACGAGCGTCGCCCTCACGTCCTCGCTGCCGCCAACCGTGCTTCTCAACAACCTGCCGACCTCGCTGTTTCCCGCGGCCGTGACGGTAGACAATCGCGCTGCCGGCCGCGAACTGACCCAGATGCTGATCGATCTCGGCCATCGACGCATCCTGTTCGTTTCCGGAAATTTCGCGGCTTCCGACCGCGCGCGTCGCCGGCATGAGGGTTATCGCGATGCGATGATCAAGGATGGCATTGCACCGTTGGAAGCGGTCCAGATCCCTTTCGTCAACGGCTACGATCAGCTTGACCTCGGCGCGGCGCTCGTGGCCGCCACGCCGACCGCGATCATCGCTTCCAACGATCTCCTTGCGCTCGGCGTCATCGGCGCGCTCAGGCGCGAAGGACTTTCCGTGCCGCGCGATATTTCCGTGGCCGGTTTCGACGGGATCGCCATCGGACGGCTGATGGATCCGCCGCTGACCACGGTGGAGATGCCGGATGCGAGCATGGGGGCGGCGGCCGCCTCGCTGCTGCTGGACATTGCGGAAAACGCCGCGCCCGCCCGCCATCTCGATATCGCCTACACTTTGCGCCGGGGCGGCACGGTGCGTGCCATCTGAACGTCGCCCCTCGATACAAAAATCGCCACCTCCGGGATCGGAGGCGGCGACTTTCTCGGTCGGTTATGCGATCAGCTGCGCGGCAGCAGGCCTTTCACTTCTGAAGCGGCGTCTTCGAGCGCCTGCTTCGGGGTGGCCTGCTGCTCGACGATGCGCGACAGGTTCTCGACGATTGCCTGGGTGACCTTGACGCCGTTGGTGCCCGGGAAGGCGTACCACGGAACCATGCGGTCCATCTGGCTGAGGCCGGCGACGAACAGCGGGTTCTGCTTGTAGAAGTTGCCGAGATACTCTGGCGACTTGGCGGCAAGCTCATTGTTCGGGACGTAGCCGGTGCCCGGAACGACGACCGAGGCGCCGTAGGGGCCGGCGGCGAACTTGGCGAACTTCCAGGCGGCCTGCTGCTTTTCGGCATTGCGGGCGAGGATGACGACGGCATTGCCGCCGGTCGGCAGCTTGCCCTTGACCGGGTCGATCAGCGGGATCTGCGCGGTGCGCAGGTCGAACTTGTCGCCGACGCTCTTGATCGTGTTGCGCAGAGCGCCGGTCGTCTTGAACTCGATGCCGACCTTGCCGGCGAAGAAGGCCTGTTCACCGGCCTGGGCGGTGAACACGGGCAGGCCACCCTTCTTGACCATCTGGTCGAGAACGTTGACGGCCTTTTCACCTTCCGGGCCTGCGAATGCGACGGACTTTTCGTCGGCGCCCAGCATCTGGCCGCCAGCGCCGAACAGAAGTGCCGAGAACATCCAGTCGTCGCCCTGCCAGCGGAAGTCGATGCCTTCGACGCCGTTGCCGAGCGCCTTGATCTTGGCGCCGAGCGCGATGACTTCGTCCCAGGTCTTCGGGGGAACGTCCGGATTGCCGCCGGCAGCCTTCACCAGGTCGGCATTGTAGTACATGATCGGGTTCGACGTCGCGAAAGCGAGGCCGACCTGCTTGCCCTTGACCTGGGCGAGCTTGAGGATGTTCTCGGAAAAGCCGAGCTTGCCCATATCGCCTTCCTTGGCGATGAACGGAGCGAGATCGACCGGGATGTCTCGCTCCTGGACCATGCGCAGGCGGTTGAGGCCGATAAAGGTCAGGTCCGGCATTTCCGCCGTGCCGGCCTGGCGCATGATGAGCTGGATGCCCTCTTCATAGGTGGCCGACGGATTGGCGAACTGGATCTTGATGTCCGGATTTTCTTCCATGAACTTCTTCGAGATCGTGTCCATCACGTCCTTGAAGAAGCCCGGCATCGGGTAATGCACGGTCAATGTCGTTTCGGCATGGGCCGGAAGCGACACCGTCATGGCAATCGCCGCGGCGGCGACAAACTTGGTGATATGCTTCATCGCATGGTCTCCTGGTTGATGCCGGTCAGCCTTTGAGACCGGTCATTGTGATGCCCTCGACGAAGCGCTTCTGTGCCAGAAGGAAAGCCGCAACGAGGGGTGTGGTGATGATCAGCGTGGCGGCCATCAGCGCGCCGTAGTCGTCTCCCGCCTCGGCGGCGCGGAAATAGAGAAGGCCGAGCGGCGGTGTCGCGTAGGCCTGGTTGGAAACGACGATCAGCGGCCAGTAGAGGTCGTTCCAGTGGGCGACGACCGAGAAGATCGCGAAGGCGGTGATCGCCGGCCAGGCATTGGGCACGATGACGCGGGCGATGATGCCGGTTTCCGACATGCCGTCGAGGCGGGCGGCGTGGATCAGGTCGTCCGGCATGGCGCGGAAGAATTGCAGAAACAGGAAGATGCCGAACACCGAGATGGTGAAGGGAGCGACCAGCGCGAAGTAGCTGTTGAGCACCGACATGCGGTCGAAGGCGACGTAGAGCGGCAGGGCGGTGGCATGGATCGGCACCAGGAGGCCGAGCATGACCAGCACCATCATCAGCCTTGCGGCGCGGAATTTCAGCTTCGCCATGGCATAGGCGCAGGGTATGGCGATGATCACCTGGAAAACGAAGATCAGGACGCAGACCACAACGCCATTCCACAACAGCGTCGTCATCGAGACGCGGGTCAGCGCCTTGGTGAAATTGGCGACATAGGACCAGTGCTGCGGGACGAGCGACAGCGACGAGGAGAAGATGTCGCTTTGCGCCTTGCCGGCGGTCGAGATCATGAAGATGTAGGGGGCGAGGAAGATCACCGCACCGAAGATCAGGATCGACAGGCGGACGGCGCGCCCGAAAGTGAAGGCCTGCGCGTTCATGAGTAGTGCACCTGCTTGTCCTGGATCCGGTACTGGAGGAACATCAGCACCACCAGGATGATCAGGAAAACCACCGTCATCGCCGAGGCGTAACCGACCTTCAGGTAGACGAACCCTTCCTGGTAGATGGTGAAGAGCAGCACTTCGGAAGCCTTGTTCGGTCCGCCTTCGGTCAGCGTCTTCACCGTTTCGAAGACCTTGACCGCGTTGATGATGCTGATCGTGGTGACGAACAGCGTCGTTGGACCGAGCATCGGCCATGTGACCAGCCGGAACCGGTCGAAGGCGGAGCGGGCGCCGTCGACATGCGCGGCCTGATAGAGTTCGCGAGGGATCGCGGTGAGGCCTGCGAGGAACAGGACGAGATTGAAGCCGACCGACTGCCAGATGCCGATGATCGACAGGCTGTAGAGGACGGATGTCGAGGCCCCGAGCCAGTTGGGGCGCGGCAGGCCGCCGAGCGCCAGAAGCGCGTTGATCGGCCCGATCGTCGGGTGGAAGAGATATTGCCAGACGGTCGCCATGGCGACGAGCAGCGAGGCGACCGGCAGGAAATAGGCGGTTCTGAAGAAGGACCGGCCGATATTCTCGCTTTCGATCAGCATCGCCAGACCGAGCGCCATGAAGATCGAGACGGGTGCGACGATCGCCGTGTAGACAGTCGTGTTCCAGAGCGAGCGGCGGAACGTGCGGTCAGTGAAGAGATCGGCGTAATTGTCGAAACCGACGAAGCGGAAGCCGGCATAACCGAGCTCGTAGTCGGTGAAGCCGAATATGATGACCAGGGCAACCGGCAGCAGGATGAAGACGAACAGAAGCACCATCGCCGGCAGCGACAGGGCGAGTGCGGCGCGCGCTTCCTGGCGTTCGGCGGCCGAGCGGACGGGTTTCCTGACGATCGGAGTCGCCGTGGCGATCGCCTCAGCCATGGGCCGTCTCCAGCGGAGCGGCGGCGCCCATCAGTTCCGGGCGCAGACGATGACCATCTTCGGCGAAGACGAAAAGCCGGTCTGCGTCGAAGTCGAGACGTACCGGCATGGCGGCGGCAAGACCGGCGCCTTCGGCGGGCGAAAGCTTGGCGACGACCGGTTCGCCGATCGCATCCAGCCGGCAATAGGCGATGATCTCGGAGCCCAGGAATTCGAGGCGCTCGATACGGGCCGGCAGGCCCTGCTGGCCGGATCGATGGACGCGGACGAATTCCGGGCGGATGCCGATCGTCACCGGCGCACCGGCTGAGACCGTTTCGCGGGAGAGGCCGAGGCTGACATCGCCGAGTGTTATCCTGCCGTCGGCACCGACCACGGACTGGAAGAGGTTGATGCGCGGCTGTCCGATGAAGCGGGCCACTTCGACATGGGCCGGATCGTCGTAGATGACCTGTGGCGATGCGAGCTGCAGCAGCGAACCGCCGATCATCACGGCCACGCGGTCGGCCATGGACAGCGCTTCCGCCTGGTCATGGGTGACGTAGAGCGTCGGCACGCCGGCGCGGCGGTGCAATTCGACGATCTCGCCGCGGGCATGGACGCGCAGGTTGGCGTCGAGGTTTGAAAGCGGCTCGTCCATCAGGAAGACCGCCGGGCGGCGCACCATGGCGCGGCCGAGCGCGACGCGCTGGCGCTGGCCACCGGACATCTGGCCGGGCTTGCGATCGAGCAGGTGGTCGATCTTCAGCGATACCGCCATCTCGCGCACGTCGCGCTTGATTTCGGTTATCGCCTTGCGCTGGCCGGGCATAAGCGGGCCGACCAGCGGCAGTCGCTGCGCGCCCGTCAGCCTGCGCATCACCAGCGGTACGGCGATGTTCTGCGCGGCCGTCAGATGAGGATAGAGCGCGTAGGACTGGAACACCATGGCGATGTTGCGGTCGGCCGCCGGTACCGAAGACAGGTCGCGATCACCGAGCATGATCTCGCCGGCGTCGGCGCTCTCGAGGCCGGCGAGGATGCGCAGAAGCGTGCTCTTGCCGCAGCCGGACGGGCCGACGAGGGCGATGAACTCGCCCGGACCGGCATCCAGGCTGACCCCCTTGAGGATGGCATTGCCGGAGAAGGATTTTTCAATGCCGCGAAGCGAAAGAGCGGTCATTCGGCGCTCTCCGTTTGCTTGGAATTGGTCGGATAGACTTCCTCGATGACGTCGTCGAGGACATAGGCCGTCATGCCGGGCACGGCGACGATATCGCTTTGAACGTTGTCGCCGAATTCGTGCACGACGGCGCCGACCAGCCGCTCGCCCGGCATTTCGCGCACCATCTTGTCGAGGATGAAGGCGGCCGACGGACCCCAGGTCAGGGCGGTGTTCTCGAAACGGCCCTGCCAGGCCCAGTGCAGGTGACCGCTTGCGAACAGCGCCACGTCATGGGCGGCGATCAGGTCGTAGAGACGCTTGCGTTGTGCCGGGCGGACGCTCCAGTAACCGGTGTCGCCTTCATGCGGCTCGTCGACGAACAGCGGCTTGTGGGCAAACAGCGCGATGCGGCGGCCGCGGCGCTCTTCCAGGGTTTCGCGCAGCCATTCGAACTGGGCTTCTTCTTCCTCGTCCTCATGACCGAGCAGGAGTGAATTGAGGCCGACGAAACGCCAGTCGGCGGTATCTTCGAACCAGCGGTCCTCTCCGACGAGGTCCCGCCAGCGCTTGAGGCGCCCGGCGTTGACCGGCTGTTCGGAACCCGGCAGGTGGCCGACATCGTGATTGCCCGGCAAGATCAGCATCGGGATCGACGTCTGCCGCATCAGGTCCATGCAGAACGTGATGTCGCCCGGCTTGTCGGCGCCATCGACGGTCAGATCCCCCGTATGGATGATGAGATCGGCCCGGGTGTCCTCGATCCAGGTCAGCAGCGGCGCCCAGTTGCCGTTGAAATGCGTCTTTTCGGGGCTGAAATGGGTATCGGTAATCTGGATGATCTTCACGGCAGCTCTCCGGTCTCGCAAATACCTTTCGCAAGTGCGAAGGTGTTTACGGTTCCTTAGAGCCCTATCGTGTCAGGCCGGTTACAGAGTTTTCCAGCCTTCTTTCATTTCTGTCACAAAACTGCAAAGCAGGCGTTTTCCGGCCCGTCCCTTCACCCGCTGTCGCCGTCGACGAGCGACATCGGCCAGAGTTTCCTGCGCACGACCTGAGGGTAAAGATCCTCATAAGCGGGCATGGTCGACAGCAGGCTTTCGGCAAGCGCGATGCCGAGATCCCTGAGGGAGAGCTCGAAGCCCGTCAGGCTCGGGGAGAGAAACCGTGCCTGCGGGCTCTGGCGGCCGATGATGGCGAGGTCGCGGCCCGGTCGGAGGCCAACCTCTTCGAGGCCATGGTACAGTCCTGTCACCAGGGTCTCGTTGACGAGGATGACGGCCGAGGGCGGCTCGAGACTGTCCCTGATCTGCCGGGCGACCGCGTAACCTCCCGCTTCGTTGGGAGTGGTGCGGAAAATGCAATCTTCGGCAAGCGTGAGGTCGTGCCGCGCCAGGACCATCCGGCAGCGTTCGATAAAGACATAACCGAGATTGAGATCCCCGTGGGGCCAGACGAAGCCTATGCGAGTGTGCCCGCCGCGCACCAGACGCTCGATCGACATTTCCGCCATGCCCTCGAAATCCAGATCGATCCATGGCTGGCCGACATCGGTGAGGCTGCGTCCCAGGGTGATGAAGGGAATGGAATGCCGTGCGAGAAGCTCCAGGCGCGGATCATGACGACGCGTCGCCGACAGGATGATCCCGTCTGCGAAACCGCGCGCAACCATCCGCTTGAGGTAGTCGTCTGGATCCTCCTCGGACGAACACAGAAGCGCGACGAGATCGAGCTTGTGGCGCGCCAGCACGGTCTGCACCCCGTCAAAGACGCTCATGAAGAAGATATCGCCCTGGCCGGTGATTTCCCGGCCGGTCTGCATCATGAAGCCGATCACCCCCGTCGAGCCCTTGCGCAGCGCCCGCCCGGACTGGTTGGCGACATAACCGAGACGTTCGGCGGCTTCGAGGACACGCCGGCGCGTTTCCTCGTTCACGTCCGGCTTGCCGTTCAGTGCGCGCGAGACCGTGCCGATCGAAATGTCGAGGTGTTCCGCCAGCCGCCGAATGCCTTTCATGAGCCCGTCCTATCAGACCGTAATCGTTTTCGGAAATCCTATTGACAGAAACCATGATCTGTAAATAGGATCGTAAACGTTTACGGAAACCGGTGAAGGAGCATCGGCACCGTCTGCGAGGAGGACATCGTGACATTGAAGGCCGTTCTATGCGGGTGCGGAGCTATGGCTCACGGCTGGATGCGGGCGTTGAAGACGACGCCGGGTCTTGCCGAAACCATTACCGTCGTCGGGCTGGTCGATCTCGACCGCTCCGTCGCCTTGGCGCTTGCCAGAGCTTTCGACCTGAAGGATGTGGCGATCGGTACGGATCTCGACCGGGTGCTGGAAGAGACCGGCGCCGAGCTTCTGTTCGATATCGTCGTGCCCTCCGCCCGCAAGGCCGTCGTCGCCTCCGGCCTCCGCCACGGTTGCCACGTGTTGAGCGAAAAGCCGATGGCCACGTCGCTTGGTGAGGCGAGAGAGCTCATTGCGCTGGCCGAAGGGGCAGGGCGGATCCATGCGGTGGTACAGAACCGGCGCTTCATCTCCGGTATCCGCCGGATGCGCCGCTTCGTCGAACTCGGCGCGATCGGCGAATTGACCGGCGTACATTGCGATTTTTTCATAGCTCCGCATTTCGGCGGCTTCCGCGAACAGATGGACAATGTGCTCCTGCTCGACATGGCGATCCACACGTTTGACGCGGCTCGTTTTGTCAGCGGGAAGCGTCCCTTGTCGGTCTATTGCCTTGAAACCAACCCGGCCGGTTCCTGGTACGCCCATGGAGCCTCGGCCAACGCCGTCTTCCGCCTTTCCGACGATGTCGTCTTCACCTATCGCGGCTCCTGGTGCGCCGAGGGCCGCCGCACGAGCTGGGAAAGCGCCTGGCGGCTGGTCGGCTCGAAGGGAATGCTGACCTGGGACGGCGAGGAAACCTTCGAGGCAACGATTGTCGGCAGCGGGGAGGGGCTGTTGCGCGGCCATCAGCCGATCGACGTGCCGCCCGCGCCGCGCGAGGAGGAAACGCAGGGCCATGCAAGCGTGATCACCGATTTCCTCGACGCGATCCGCTCCGGTCGGCCGCCCGAGACGGCGGGAGCCGACAATATCAAGAGCCTGGCCATGGTGTTCGGCGCCATCGAGAGCGCGCGGACCGGCCAAGCCGTCGCTATTCAAATATGAGGATCGAGCGCATGAGCAACCCAGCCAAATCCATCCGTATCGGCACGATGATCCGCAGCACCAAAGGCGGCGCGGCCGAGCGTATCGCCCAGATCGCCGACATGGGCTTCGAAAGCTTTCAGCCTTTCTTCTGGCAGACGACGAACGGTCAGGATCTGGCGGAACTCGGCAAGCGCTGCCGCGATGCGATCGGCGATCGCGACATCACCATCCAGGCGCTCGGCATGTTCGGCAATCCGCTGGAGGAGACCGAAGTCGATCTCCAGACGCTGCAGGGCTGGAAGGATTGCATCGACAACGCCCACCATTTCGGTGCGACCTGCGTTGCGGGTTTTACCGGAAGGCTGCGCGGACGGCCGATCCCGGAAAGCCTGCCGCGCTACCGGCAGATCTGGAGCGAGCTTGCAAAACGTGCCGCCGACAAGGGCGTCAAGATCGCCTTCGAGAATTGCGCCATGGACGGCAACTGGCAGTCAGGCGACTGGAACCTCGCCCACAATCCGGATGCCTGGGAGCTGATCTTCAACGAGACGCCGGACGACCATATCGGTCTCGAATGGGAGCCGTGCCATCAGATGGTCTATCTGATCGAGCCGCTGCCGCAGATCCGCAAATGGGCGTCGAAGATCTTTCACGTGCACGGCAAGGACGCGACGATCCGCTGGGACGTCATCCGCGAACACGGGATTTTCGGCAAGCATCCCTTCGTTTTCATGCGCACGCCCGGTTTCGGCGACACGAAATGGACCGATGTCATCTCGGAACTGAGGCTTGCCGGCTGGTCTGGCTCGATCGACATCGAGGGCTGGCACGACCCCGTCTATCGCGACGAGCTGGAAATGACCGGCCAGGTGCATGCCTTGAACTATCTGAAGTCATGCCGAGGCGGCGATTTCGTCACCGATCCGGTGTGACGCAAACCGCTCCTTGTGTCGGCCTGGAGGAGGCCGGCGCCGGGAGCACAATCTGAAGGAGGAGAGCATGGGTATTCGCAAATTGGCTTTAGTCGGCGCGCTCGCGGTTGCCAGCATGTCGGCATTTTATGTCTCGGCCCGCGCCGAGGACGTGAAAATCACCGTCTGGTCGCTTGACCGCGACATTCAGCCGGCTCCGAACCTCATCAAGGATTTCAACAACCTGAAGACCGGGATCACGGTCGAATATCGCCAGATCCAGTTCGACGACGTGGTAAGCGAGGCGATGCGCGCTTATTCCACCGGCCAGGCGCCCGACATCATCGCCGTCGACAATCCGGAACACGCGCTGTTTTCCTCGCGCGGAGCATTCCTCGACCTGACGGACATGATTTCTCAATC
This sequence comes from Hyphomicrobiales bacterium, assembly GCA_900471605.1. GTDB lineage: Bacteria > Pseudomonadota > Alphaproteobacteria > Rhizobiales > Rhizobiaceae > Neorhizobium. The sequence goes on from UCEY01000034.1 coordinate 43,017, forward strand.
GAGTGTCGTGAAACCGGCGAACTATTATCCCGGTCCGCTGAAATCGGTGATGTGGAAGGACCGCTATTTCGGTATTCCAAAGGCGACCAACACGATCGCGCTCTACTACAACAAGGATATGTTCAAGGCGAAGGGGCTGGATCCGGCCAAGCCGCCGCAGACCTGGGCGGAGCTCGTCGATACGGCACGCAAGCTCACCGATCCCGCAAAGAACGTCTATGGCATCACTTTCTCGGCGAAGGCGAACGAGGAGGGGACCTTCCAGTTCCTGCCCTGGGCGCAGATGGGCGGCGGCGGTTATGACAAGATCAACACGCCCGGTGCCGTGAAAGCGCTCCAAACCTGGAAGACGATCATCGACGAGAAGCTCGCGTCCCGCGATACGCTCACCCGCAGCCAGTGGGATTCGACCGGAACCTTCAATTCCGGCAATGCGGCCATGGCGATTTCCGGCCCCTGGGAGCTGGATCGCATGGTGAAGGAGGCGAAGTTCGACTGGGGTGTCGCGCTGCTGCCGCTTCCGGAAGCCGATGCGAAACGCTCGTCCGCCATGGGCGACTTCAACTGGGCGATCTTCGCCAACTCCAAACACCCGAAGGAAGCCTTCAAGGTGCTGGAATATTTCGTCTCGCAGGACAGTCGGATGTTCAAGGATTTCGGCCAGCTTCCGGCTCGCTCCGATCTTGCCATTCCGCCGACTGGCCAGCCGCTCAAGGACGCTGCCCTGAAGGTCTTTCAGGAGCAGTTGAAATTTGCGCAGCCCCGCGGACCACATCCCGCGTGGCCCAAGATTTCCAAGGCGATCCAGGATGCCATCCAGGCAGCCCTGTCCGGCCAGATGAGCGCCCAGGAGGCGCTCGACCAGGCCGACAAGAAGATCAAGGCCGTGCTTGGCTAAGAAGCCGCGGGCCTATGGCCCGGGCGACTTGCCTTCGCTCCCTCCCGTCTGCCCCTCGGGAAGAGGAGAAGAAGGCACCATTCCTCCCGGCCGGGGCCGCGATGGCTTGCCACGCGGCTCCGGACCGGAAGATCGGCGCAGATCCGGAGGTGTTATGAGAAGACTGCTTCTTTCCATCCGCGACGGGCGCGGTTTCGATATCGGCCTTGTTTCGGTACCGCTCATCTTCCTGTTTGCAATGGCCGGCCTGCCGCTCATTTACAACATCGTGATGAGCTTTCAGGAAGTGGACATGTTCAGCCTCGGGACTTTCGCGCGGCCGTTCGTGGGTTTCAAGAACTACATCACCCTGTTCTCGCAGCCCGAGACCTGGCCGATCCTCGGGAATACGGCGATCTTCGTGGTCGCATCGATCGCCGGGCAATTCACCATCGGTTTTGCGCTGGCGCTCTTTTTCTGGACCGGCTTTCCCGGTTCCTCCTGGCTGCGCGGGCTGTTCCTCGTGTCCTGGGTGATGCCCGGTCTGGTCGTCGGCGCCATCTGGAACTGGATCCTCTCCGGCGACTTCGGCGTGCTGAACTTTCTTCTCAAGGAGTCCGGGCTCGTTGCCGCGAATATATTCTGGCGCTCCGACCCGAATTTTTCTCTCTGGGCGGTGGTCATCGCCAATATCTGGCTCGGCATTTCCTTCAACATGATCCTGCTCTCGGTCGGCTTGTCGGCCATTCCCCAGGATCTCTACGAGGCCGCCGAACTCGACGGCGCCAATGTCGTCCAGCGGTTTTACACCATCACCTTGCCGATGATGCGTTCCTCGATCGGCGCGCTCGTTGCGCTTGGCCTGATCTTCACCCTGCAGCAGTTCGATCTCTTCGCGGCCATCACCGCCGGCGGCCCCAACAATTCGTCGAACGTGGCGCAATACTGGGCCTGGGATCTGTCCTTCCGCCAGTACGACTTCGCACAAGGGGCGACGATCTCCGTCATCATGATCGTCTTCGTGATGTTTGCATCAGTTGTCTATGTGCGTTCGACCCGGCATGAGGTGCGCGGATGAGCATTGCCCTTCGCGACAAGCTCATGCTGATGGTGGCCGTCCTGCTCGCGGCGGTCTACCTCTTTCCGCTCTACTGGATGTACGTGACCGCGCTGAAGACGGGATCGGCGATGTTCGCCTCACCGCCTTCATTCTGGCCATCCGATCCGCAATGGAGCATCTACGGTTCGGTCTGGGAGAGCCGCAATGTCGGCCGTTATCTCTGGAACTCCTTCGTGATCGCCTCCGGCGCCGTCTCGCTGATCGTCATCCTCGGCACGGGCTGCGCCTATGTGCTGGCGCGCTACCGCAATGCCTGGGTGGATGTCGGCCTTTTCCTGATCCTCATGCTGCAGGTGCTGCCGGCATCGCTGATGATCACGCCGATCTTCGTCGGCTTTTCGCAGCTCGGCCTGCTGGATTACCCGCGCGTCGCGGTCATCCTGGCGATCGCGGCCAAGAGCATGCCTTTCTTCGTGGTCCTGGTCAGGGCAGCCTTCATGAGCGTGCCGATGGAACTGGAGGAGGCGGCGCTGGTCGACGGCAATTCCCGTTTCGGCGCCTTCTTCCACATCGTGCTGCCGCTGGCGCGCAACGGCATTCTCGTCAGCGCCATCCTGATCTTCATGCAGGCTTTCGGGGAGTTCGTCTATTCGAAGTCGATGATCCAGGCGATCGAATATCAGCCGGCAAGCGTCGGGCTGAATTCCTTCATGGGACCGAACACCAACGAATGGAACAACATCATGGCCTATGCCGCGATGTATGTGACGCCGATCCTCGCCATCTTCGTTCTCTTGCAACGCCGGATCGTTTCCGGCCTGACGTCCGGAGCCCTCAAATGACCCTGCATCAGATCGAACTTTCGGGCGTGAACAAATATTACGGCGCGTACCATGCGTTGCGGGACATCGACCTGAAGATTCGCAAGGGCTCCTTCGTGGCGCTCGTCGGTCCGTCCGGCTGTGGAAAGTCCACGTTGCTGCGTTCGCTGGCCGGGCTCGAATCCATCTCGGCTGGAGACCTGGTCATCGCGGGTACCCGGATGAACGGCGTTCCTCCCCGCAAGCGGGATCTTGCCATGGTCTTCCAGTCCTATGCGCTGTACCCGCACATGACGGTCGAAGAAAATCTCACCTACAGCCTGCGAATGCGAGGCGTCGGCAAGGAGGAGGCCAGGCGAAAGGCGGAGGAAGTGGCCACCACGACAGGCCTTTCGGCCCTTCTCGGGCGCTATCCGCGCGAGCTTTCGGGCGGTCAGCGCCAGCGCGTGGCGATGAGCCGGGCGATCATCCGCAATCCCAAGGCCTTTCTGTTCGACGAGCCGCTGTCCAATCTCGACGCCGCCTTGCGTGTCCACATGCGCAAGGAGATCCGCGCCCTCCACGACCGGCTGGGAGCGACGTCCGTCTATGTCACCCATGACCAGGTCGAGGCGATGACGATGGCCGATCATGTGGTGGTCATGCGTCAGGGCGTGATCGAGCAACAGGGCGCGCCGCTGGAACTCTACGACCGGCCGGCCAACCAGTTCGTCGCAGGCTTCATCGGTTCGCCGGCCATGAATTTCGTGCCCGCTCAGGTGGGAGCGGACGGACGCTCCGTCGTCCTCGATCTGGGCACGCCTCACACCGTGGCGTTGGCGAAATCCCTTGAGGCCGGTCGGGTGCTGATCGTGGGAATCCGGCCGGAGCATCTCCAGCTTGCAGGCGAAGCGGATGCCGGGCTGCGCTTGCCCGTCGGAAGCGTCGAAAGCACAGGCGCGGCCACTTATGTCACGACCGCGACGCAACCAGAACTGGTCGTGGTCCTCAACAGCCGCGTCTCTATCCGCCCCGGAGAGACGCTTCCACTTCATCTCGATCCAGCCCACCTGCACCTTTTCGACAGGGAAACGCAGATACGCCTCGCTTGAAATGCCCCCAGCTGCCTTCGCCGATGAGGACAGGAAAGGCGCTCGGCGATTTCCGATCTTCAGGCGTCCATCTCCCGATAGACTGTTCCGGAAGTGGAGCGGCAGACTGATCCGGGGGATGGCGCCCTGGATCATGCGAAGATTTCAGGTGCCAAACCTTGCTGCCGCTTGGCATAAAGGTCTTGACCACCTTCTCAGGTCAGGCTGGAACGTGGAACTCATTCATCAATCGAACCGGTCGAGGTCAGACATGAAAATCGCTTCCGTCCAACCCTTCATTCTCCATCTTCCGCTCACCTCGGCCTCCATCTCGGATTCGACCCACAGCATCACCCATTGGGGCGTCGTCGGTACGAAGATCGTCACCACCGACGGTCTGGAAGGGTACGGCTTCACAGGCACGCATGCGCATCTTGCCTCCGACCGGCTGATCACCGCCTGCATCAGCGATTGTTACGCACCGTTATTGGTTGGCGAAGATGCTTCCGATCACCAGCGCCTCTGGACGAAACTCGCCCGATACCCGTCGCTGCAATGGGTCGGCCGGGCCGGGATCACGCATCTGGCGCTTGCGGCGGTGGACGTCGCTCTTTGGGATCTGAAGGCGAAGAAGGCGGAAGTGCCGCTCTGGTCCTGTCTGGGCGGCGCGCGCACGGATGCCCTCGAGGCCTACAATACCGATATCGGCTGGCTCTCCTTCGACCTGGAAACGCTTCTGCGCGGTTCGGCGAAAGCGGTCGAGGAAGATGGCTTCACCCGGCTCAAGATCAAGGTCGGGCACGATGACCCGAATGTCGATGTCGAGCGGCTGGCGGCGGTGCGCAAGCGCGTCGGATCGAACATCCGCATTGCCATCGACGGCAACGGCAAATGGGATCTGCCGACCTGCCAGCGCTTCTGCGCACTGGCGCGGGATCTCGATATCTATTGGTTCGAGGAGCCGCTTTGGTACGATGACGTCAAGAGCCACGCTGCGCTCGCCCGCAATACGTCTGTTCCGATTGCGCTCGGCGAACAGCTTTATACGGTTGACGCCTTCCGATCCTTCATCGATGCCGGAGCCGTGGCCTATGTGCAGCCGGATGTGACGCGTCTTGGAGGGATTACCGAATATATTCAGGTGGCGGACCTGGCGCTCGCCAACCGGCTGCCCGTCGTGCCGCATGCGGGCGAAATGAGCCAGGTGCACGTACACATGAGCTACTGGCACCCGGCTTCGACGATTCTCGAATACATTCCGTGGATCAAGGATCACTTCGAGGAGCCGGCGAATGTCGAGGATGGCGTTTTCAGGCGGCCGCAGCAGCCCGGCGCCAGCACGACGCCGCTCGCCAGGAGCATGGAGCATTTCGGCAAGAGCCTGCGCTAGCGCGATCTTTTGCTTTCACTAAAGACGCGGCGGTCCGAACCCGTTTAACGCGTGGCCTTGTCGGAAGACTTCCGGGGTATGAGGGGCGGAGCCGCAATCCAAAACGAAGGATGACGGTACAAGCGCGCTTGAGAAACGGGAAGAATTCGTGACCTATGTATTTCGCCAGTATAAAGAAGGGTCGCGTAAATGGTTTCCGCTTTGAGTACGCGGTATCTGCCGCCAGGAGTTTTATACTTTAGCGACGTCATTTCCGCTGAGGAGGAGGTGGCCATTGTTGCTCAGCTGGATTCCGCAGAATGGAGCAATGTGCTGAAGCGTCGGGTACAGCATTTCGGTTATCGATATGATTATAGGGCGCGGACGATTACCGCTGATGCCTATCTGGGTAGGTTGCCGGAATGGCTTCAGTTTCTGGCGGAACGCCTGGTTGATCGCGGTTACTTTGAGAGTTTACCCGATCAGGTCATTGCCAACGAATACCTGCCGGGACAGGGCATCAGCGCCCATGTGGATTGCACACCTTGTTTCGGCGACACCATAGTTTCCGTAAGTCTTTTATCCGCCTGCCAGATGGTTTTCCGTGACTTGCGGAACTTGGAGACGCGGACCGTCTTATTGTCACGCCAGTCGGGCATATTGTTGAGTGGTGCCGGCCGTTATGATTGGACTCACGAAATTGCCGCACGGAAATCCGATCTCGTCGATGGTGTAAAGCTGGCTCGGGAACGACGCATTTCGCTAACTTTTCGGAACGTAATCGACGTACAGTCCTTCGAAGAATTGTCCCGCGGTAGCTAGTTCGACCAAGGTAGTGTCGGGCGGTATTCGAACGGCGGCAGGCGCATCGAAGGTCTTTTTCTTAACCCCAGACTTTGTGGCCAGCAGTCGTAATTCCTGAACGTGGTATCTGTATTGTGGACGTTCGGCTTATGCTGCGCTTTCGGCAAAGTATGCTAAGTCCTCCGCGCGCTATGTCTTTCTTACATGGAAATTTTAATGCGACGAGCCCTCTCCGTGGCATCGCAACCGAATCGAGCATTGCCCCAACCAAATGAAGCGCTTCCACCGTTTCGCGAATTGAGCTGCCTCAGCGCGTTTCCATCTCGGCAATCACCTGCTTTTCCGATCGCACACCTACTCAACAGCCCACTCGGTTTGCGTTTTCAACAATGAACTTGGCTTCAGGGCTGTTGAACTGGAAGTCCCAGACAGTCGACCGACCGCCCAATTTCAGCTTGACGGGCCCGCATATGTCCACTATTCAGACA
>UCEY01000024.1 GCA_900471605.1 Hyphomicrobiales bacterium
CCCTCCCCGCAAGGGGGAGGGGCTCCACGCACCGCCTCGCATTTTATTTGCGCTGCCTTGAAGGGCGCGATGAGAAGGGCGAGGCGAGTGGCTCGACCGGGGAAAGCCGCCAAGCCGGCGGGAGGCATCCACTGATGGCAACCCCAGCAAACACCCCCGCCGACCTCTCGGCCGCTCTCGTCCTTTCGGCCCCGCCGCTGGCCGACTGGCTGGTCGTGCTCCCGGTCGCGCTGATGATCGGCCTCGGCGCCGTCCTGATGATGGTGCGCAAATCCGTCCGCCTGCACGGCGGCATCGCGATCGCCGGCCTTGTCATGCTTGTCCTGCTCGATTCCGGCCTGCTGTGGCGCGTTTCGGTCCACGGCCCGGTCACCATGGTCATGGGCCGCTGGCTGCCGCCGTTCGGCATCGCTTTCACCGCCGATCTGTTCGGCGCGGTCATGGCGCTTTCCGCTGCGATCGCGGCCCTTGCCGCCGGCATATTCGCGCTCTGGGATATCGACGCGAGCGGCCGGCGGTACGGCTTCTATCCGTTCCTGATGCTGTTGATGGCGGGCGTCACGGGCGCCTTCCTGACCGGCGACATCTTCAACCTCTATGTCTGGTTCGAGGTGCTGCTGATCTCGTCCTTCGGCCTGTTGATCCTCGGTTCGCAGCCGGAGCAGATCGACGGCGCCTTGAAATACGCGATCCTCAACCTGATCGGCACGACGCTGTTCCTGATCGCGGTCGGCGCGCTCTATGCGATCTTCGGCACGCTCAACATGGCCGACATCGCCCGCAAGGCGGCGGGCCTGCGCGAGACCGCGCCGCTGACGGGGCTGACGGCGCTGTTCATCCTCGCCTTCGCCATGAAGGCCGCCGCCTTTCCGGTGAATTTCTGGCTGCCGGCCTCCTATCACACGCCGCGCGTCACCGTGTCGGCGCTGTTCGGCGGGCTGCTCACCAAGATCGGCATCTATGCGCTGATCCGCGTCGCCATCATGCTCTTCCCGGTCGAGCGCGAGGCGTTGAGCCTGGTCGTCGCCATATCCGCGGTGCTCACCATGCTGGTCGGCGCGTTCGGCGCGCTGGCCCAGAACGATATCCGCCGGCTCGTCGGTTACCTCGTCATCGCCGGCATCGGCAACATGCTGGCCGGCGTGGCGATCGGCACGCCGGCGGCCGTCAGCGGCGCGATCCTTTATGCGCTGCATTCGGTGGTGACCATGACCGCGCTCTATCTGGTGGCGGGGCAGGCCGGACGGCTCGGCGGCACCTGGTCGCTCACCGGCCTCGGCGGGCTTTATCGCAGGGCGCCGTGGTTTTCGGCCGCCGCCTTCCTGCTGTTCCTGGCCGCTTCCGGCCTGCCGCCGCTGTCGGGCCTCTGGCCCAAGGTGGCGCTCCTGAAAGCCTCGCTCGATATCGGCGCCTGGTGGCTGGCCGCCGCCATCCTGGTCTCCGCCTTCCTGATCACGCTGGCGCTTGCCCGCGTCTTCCTGCTCGCGTTCTGGCGGCCCGGGCCCGAAATCGGCACGGAGGTGGCGGATGCGGGCGAATCCCAGGCCGCCGACCCCGTGGATTGGCGCATCGCCCTGCCGCTCGGCGGCCTGACGGTGCTCACCGTGCTGTTCGGGCTGATGCCGGAACCGCTGCTCGACCTGAGCCAGACGGCGGCGGCCGGACTTGCCGAGCCGGCGGCCTATATCCACTCGGTGTTTGGGGGAGGAACGGCGCGATGATCACCTATATCCTGTCGCTGGTCTTTGCCGTCGTCTGGGTTGCCGTCACCGGCAGCGCGACGCTGCATAACCTGATCTTCGGTTTTGCGCTCTCGACGCTGGCGCTGTGGATCGTGCGCGGCGAGATGAATGCCCGCGGCTACTGGCGGCGGTTCGGCCGCATCCTGTCGCTGCTCGCGCTGTTCTTCAAGGAACTGGCGCTGTCGGCCTGGAAGGTGGCGGTGCTGGTGGTCAGTCCGCGCATGGACCTGAAACCCGGCATTTTCGCCTTTCCGCTGACCGTGACCCGCGATTTCGAGATCACCCTGCTTGCCAACCTCATCACGCTGACCCCCGGCACGCTGTCGGTCGATGTCTCCGCGGACCGCAGGACATTGTTCGTCCACGCCATCGATTGCTCCGATGTCGAAGCCACGAAACGGGATATCGCCGAAGGTTTCGAGCGCAAGATCATCGAGGCCTTCCGATGACGGCTCAGATGGTCCTTTCCTTTTCGATCTGGCTGGCGCTGGTGGTGCTCTGTGTTTCCTTCCTGATGACCGTCTGGCGGGTGATCAAGGGGCCGACGCTCCCCGACCGGGTGGTGGCGCTCGACATGCTGACGGGCATCGTCATCGGCTTCATCGCGCTGATCGCCATCCGCACCGGCTTCACGCTCTATATCGATATCGCCATATCGCTCGGCCTTGTCGGTTTTCTCGCAACCGTCGCCTTCGCCCGCTTCGTCCTCTCGCGCGGGGGGCGGGAGGGCCCGCCGGGGGAAACCGCCAAGGCGGAAATGATCAAGGCGCTTGCGGCCCCGGTGCCCGAAACGCGCCGGAGCCCCCGCAAGAAACCCGCCACCGGCACCGGCCCGGCCGTGAGACGGAAGGCAAAGAAATGATCGACGGCTTCCTTGCGCTCCTCACCGCTTTCCTCGTGCTTTCAGGCGCCGGCTTCGCGCTGGCCGCGGCGATCGGCCTCAACCGCCTGCCGGATCTCTATACCCGCATGCACGCGGCCTCCAAGGCGGGCACGGTCGGGTCCGGGCTGCTGCTGCTGGCCGTCGGCGTTCATGCAGGCGACCTGCCGACATTTGCAAGAGCGCTTGCGGGCTTCTTCTTCTTCGTTCTGACCGCGCCGATTTCCGCGCATCTGCTCGCTATGGCAGCGCACAGGGTCGGTTATCCACTTCACGCTGAGTCCGTACGGGATGAAATGAAGGATTACGATAAGCGAATATAATCCTTGGGGAACGAGTTATAACCCTGTCATGATTGAGCAAATGCCCGTCTATTCATCAGTAATGCTGATGTAGGGGCGATATAGGCTGCAGAAAGGCTGGTAACGGGTGAAATTCGCACTTGGAGATAAAGCGAAGCAGTGATACTTCATTACAAGTAGAGTGCAGATGTTGTTCTAGATTAGGCGTTCCCTCGTCAATTCGGTGAAGTCGACAAGTTCTTCAGATTGAGGAACGATAAGCGCCGACCGCAGGCAAGGGCAAGTTCTAATCGAACGCAATATCCGGCGTGAACCGTTTTCTTTTCCGCATGAAGCTTAGGGGTAGGCTTCGGTCGCAAGGCGGCGGATGGCAAGGGGTTTTCTCCGGGAGACTCTACGAGCGGGCAGGTGCTGCGAAGGTCGCGGTGCCGGCCAGTCACTTAAACAGGAGACAGGAAATGACAGACATCGCATTGGGCAAGAGCCCGGATCTGCTGGTGGAGTTGACCGCAGATATTGTGGCTGCCTATGTGAGCAACCATGTGGTGCCCGTCAGCGATCTTTCGAACTTGATCGCGGACGTGCATTCGGCGCTGAGCAACACCTCTTCGCCGGCACCGGTTGTAGCGGCCATCGAAAAGCCGAAGCCGCCGGTCCCGATCAAGAAATCGATCGAGGACGACTATCTCATCTGCTTGGAAGACGGGCAGAAGTTCAAGTCGCTGAAGCGGCATCTGATGACCCATTACAACATGACGCCGGAAGAATATCGCGAGAAGTGGGGCCTGCCGGCCGATTATCCGATGGTGGCGCCCGCCTATGCGGAAGCCCGCTCCAGGCTCGCCAAGGAAATGGGTCTCGGCCAGCGCCGCAAGCGCGGCAAGGCCTGAGCCGGGACCGGAGCCCGGCAAAGGCACCGGGAGGATTTGGGACCAGTCCGACGAGGACCGATCGCGCTGGCGGTCGGCGGACGGTCCCGGCATCGACCAACAGATGCGGATAAAGAACCGGGCCGATCAAACGCCCGGTTTTTTCTTTTCCGGCGTCCAGCCGGGATGACGGTTAGAGGAAAAAAATCCCATTATTTTTCCAATGCTTGTAAAAACCATCAGCAATTTCAGCGAATAATTGCAATCTTGCAGTTTCCAGCATCCCCGCTTTTGCTCTAGGGTGTATGAATTAATTCCTATTTATTGAGGAGTTGTCATGCCTTTCGAGAGATATTTCGGGCCTTCCGCGCCGCTTTCCGCCCCACCTTTTTCAGCGCCCGTACCAGTGCCCGTGCCTGTGGATGCCATCGCCAGGCAGCCGCGGCTTCCGGCCAGCCTGCCGCTCAAGACGGCCTGCCGCATCGTTCGCCAGATGGTCTGCGAACTGGTCCAGCTTTTCGGTGATCGGGTGATGCTGCGCCGCGACCGGCGCCGGGTTTCCTGCCATGTGCGCCAGATCGCCATGTATGTCTGCCATGTCGCGCTCAGCATTCCGATGAGCGATATCGGCGAAGCCTTCGGTCGCGACCGCACCACTGTCGGCCATGCCTGCCACGTGGTGGAGGACCGCCGCGACGATCTCGCCTTCGACGAATTCGTCGCGGCGGTCGAGCGCATCGTCACCGCCGTCTTCGGCGTTTCGGAGGTGACGGTCCATGACTGAGACGATCCGCAAACCGGTGACGGACAAGGGAACCGACCCGAGCCTCCGCCGGCACCTGCTGCGGCTGATCCGCCAGCTCGCCCGCGGCGACTGCGCAATCGAGACGGGGCAGACGGGGGAAGCGCGGCTGACCGGTGGAGAGGAGCGGACCTATCCGCAGGCCGTCATCGCCGAAGCCCGCTCGCTCGGCCTGGCCGAACTCCGCGATGGCCGGATCGCCGCGAGTGCGCAGGCGTCGAGCTTCCTGCGTCGGGCGCTTGTGGCGGGCGAGGAGGCCTTCGTCGAACAGCATGGCGAGATCGTCATCGCCTCGGCCGAGATCGAAGGCGCCCGCCAGCCGGTGCGCCGCAACCTTGCCGAATCGCCGCTCGGCACGATCGCCCGGATGAAGGACCGCGACGGAAAACCCTTCCTGCCAGGCGAGGCGCTGGAGGCGGGCGAGCGGCTGGCTGCCGATTTCACCCGCGGCCAGCTCCAGACCCGCGTCACCGCCTCCTGGGAGCCGCGGCTTGCCACCCGCGCCAAGGGTGCGCCCGGCGGTCAGTCCGACATAGCCGACAGCGCAATGTCGGCCCGTGACCGCTTCTCGACGGCGATGGAGGCGATGGGGCCGGAGCTTTCCGGCGTCGCGGTGGATGTCTGCTGCTTCGCAAAGGGCCTCGAGACGGTCGAGCGCGAACGCCAATGGCCGGCGCGTTCCGCCAAGCTCATGCTGCGCACGGCGCTGCTGGCACTCGCCCGCCACTACGCGCCGCCCGTGCCGGCCAAACGCCGCCAGAGCCATCATTGGGGTGCGGAGGATTACCGGCCGGTGTTGTGAACCGAAATCCCTGCTCACCTCCGGCGCCGATATCGAACTCACATCACGGCAGGCCGCCGCATCACTCCCCGAGAGCTGTGCGCGAGACGTAAACGGTGATGGTCGCCTCGGCAAATGGCGCAGGCTCTATGACTGCGGCGACCTTGAAAACCAACGTTCTCGGCGTTGCGCCAAACGGTGTCCGGGTGCCTTCGGGATCCGTGAGAAGCAGCTGATCCCCCGCCTTGACTAAAAGAGCATCGGCCACCTGCCGGCCGATAACGGCAAGACGACCCGCGGCGAAATCTCGCCGCGTCACCTCGGTCCGGATGTTAAGGCTGGGAAGATCATCGGCTTCAATACCGCGAACCATCACCCCGGTGCTGCGATCATTGGCCGTCGCCAAGGCGTTGAAGGACTGGCCGGCGGTTTGTCCGGCAGCGTCCGTAAAATCAAAAACAGCCGCGATCGCGAGCAGAAAACCAAAAACACCCGTCTTGAGCGCCATCTGCAAAGCCTATTCCCAAGCGAAACTCCGCCGCCATGACGAACGTCAGGCCGCCGTCCGCCGACCCGTCATTCGATCTGCATGTCCAGTTGTTTGGCTATCGTTTCGTAATGGCGGGAGGAGGCCGCGTTCCCCTGGCCGGCATATCGCCCGCTCACCTCCCGGGCCGCCTTGGCCGCCGCGCGAAACGCGTCGAGCCTGACCTGCGGGTCCAGTTCCGCATCGCCGCCGATATCGCCTGCCTTGAACCGGCCGACCCTGTAGCCTTCGTCGTCGATCACGCCGATGACCGGCACGCCGGCCCGCATCTCGCCGTAGAAGGCGGGGCCGGCGCGGTCGCCGTCGCGGCGGCGCAGCATTCCCTGGCCGGACGCCTTGTTTCCCGGGCAGGCGCCGGTCCAATATGTGGGACCGGCCGTCAGGGATAGCGGGGCGACGAACTCGCAATGGCTGGTCGGATCCTTCGACCACGACAGACTGCCGGATCCCTCCTGCGCCTGCGGGGAAGGGGCGCTCCAGAGCGATGCGGCGAAGGCGAGAACCGCTGCGACCTTGAGTGACTTTGGCTGCTGCACCTGTGTGATCTCCCCTTCCGCGGCGGCATGCGCGGCGATCCGTCTGCACCCGGGCGTTCGGCCGCCGGCGCGCAGGCGCAGAGCTTTATAAGGAAAGGCCGCCGGCCGCAATCGAGGCCGCCGGCGGCATTCCCGAGAAAAGCTTGCGGCGGTGGAAGGCGCGGCTTCCCGAACTTCGGCGAAATCCGCAAAGCCGCGCCGGTGGCCGGTGGCCGGAGCCGGGTCGCGGCTCCAGGCTCCGGCTCCAGGTTGTGGCCCTGGAGGTTCAGATGCCGAGACCGCCTGCGACGTTGATCTGCTCGCCGTTGATGTAGCCCGCATGCGGCCCGGCGAGGAAGCAGATGGTTTCCGCCACTTCCTCGAGGGTTGCGATACGGCGGATCGGATGCATGTCGAGGATGGCGTCGCGGTTGGGAAGCTCGCCGGCAACGTCCGCCGCCATGTCGGTCGGCATGATCCCCGGCTGGACCACGTTCACGGTGATATTGCGCCGGCCGAGATCGCGGGCGATACCCTTGGCATAGCCGGCGAGCGCCCATTTCGTCCCGGTATAGTCGGCGACGCCGGGGAAGGGGACGTAGGAGCCGAGCAGCGAGCCGACGAAGATGATCCGGCCGCCGTCGGTCAGCTTTTGCGCCGCCGCGCGGGTGTTGGCGATCGTGCCGAGGACATTGACCTGCCACTGGCGATTATAGTTGTCCCCGTCGAGTTCCGGATCGTCGACCGTCTGCCCCTGGATGGCGATGCCGGCATTGTTGACGAGGATATCGAGCCTGCCGAACTCGGCCATGACCCGGTCGACCAGCGGTTTTGCGGAGGAGAGATCCGCCTGGTCGCTCCGGACCGCGATGGCGCGGACACCCTTTGCCCGCAGTTTCTCGACGACCGCTTTCGCCTTGTCGGCCGAGGCCGCGTAGCTGATCGCAACGTCAGCTCCGTGAGCGGCGAACGCTTCCGCCGTGGCGGCGCCGAGGCCGCGCGAACCGCCGGTGATCAGGGCGACCTTTCCCTTGAATATGTTGGACATGAGTATCCTTTCTCCATGTGCGAGGGGAGCCGCCCGCTCCCGGCGAGGCGGGTCCGATTATCGTAACGTTCATTACAATAACGATCGGTATGTAATTTGACAGGCGTGGTCAAGCGGTTTAATAACGATCATTATGAAAATGACCGGACCGATCTGATGGGCCGCCATCGCGAATTTGACGTGGAAAAAGCGCTGGACGCCGTCCTGTGCGTCTTCTGGCGCAAGGGTTACGAAGGCGCGTCCTATGCGGACCTGACCGCGGCTGCCGGCGTCGAGCGGCCTGCACTCTATTCCGCCTTCGGCAACAAGGAGTCGCTCTTCCGACAGGCGCTGGCGCGCTACTACGAGCGGTATGTCGACTATCTTCCCGCCGCACTCCAGCTCCCGACGGCGCGCGAGGTTGCGGCGCATGCTCTGCGCGGCGCCATCGATCTCACCACCCGTTATCCCGAGCATACGGGATGCCTCGGCATCCAGGGCGTCCTTGCGGGATCGGATGAAGCGGAGCCTGTCCGGCAGGCGTTGATAGAGTCGCGCGCCGAAGGCGAGGCCCAGCTTCGCGAACGCTTCGAGCGGGCAAAGGCTGAAGGCGACCTGCCGGAGACGGCCAGGCCCGACACGCTTGCGGCCTATCTGATGGCCGTTCTTCACGGCATGGCGGTGCAGGCCAAGGCCGGCTTCAGCCGCGAGACGCTGGAAGCCGTTGCCGAGCAAGCGCTGTCCAACTGGCCCTCCGGGCGTGCGGCCCCGGAAACAGCCTGAACGCCGGTCCGCTCGCTATCCCGCCTCCCGGGCGAAGCCGGCCTGCCAGGCTTCTGCGCACCCGCGGATGGGCGCGCCTGAAATATCCGTGTCATTGACGACCGTTACACCGCACCCGCTCCGTGCCTGGCGCGGAAGGAAAGCCTGGGCGGGTTTTTCCGGGGCATATGGTTTATCGAGGGCAGCGGAATGGGCATCAGGAACTATCTGATCGAAGGCGTCTCCGGCACCGGCAAGACATCGGTCGCCACGGAACTGCAACGGCGCGGTCATCACGTTGTCCACGGTGACCGCGAACTGGCCTACCGGGGTGACCCCGAAACGGGCGAACCCCTGGATGGCCCGGCATATGATCAGAATGCTGCCGATGCCGCCTTCGTGCATCGGCACCACCTCTGGGATGTCGGCAAGGTAAGGTCCGTGGTGGCCGATAGAAGCCACCCGATTTCGTTCTTCTGCGGCGGCTCCAGGAATTTCCGTCATTTCATCGATCTGTTCGATGACGTCTTCGTCCTCGATGTCGATCCGGACACGCTGAAGAGGCGGCTTGCCGCACGGCCCGACGACGAGTTTGGCGCAAGGCCGGCCGAGCTGGAACTGATCATGCGGCTGCATGCCACGAAAGAGGACATTCCTGCAAACGCGACGATCATCGATACCGCCGCCCCGCTCGCTTGCGTGGTCGACGATCTCCTGTCGAGATGTGAAGTGACCGGCTGAGGCCGGAGCGGAACCGGACAGGCTCTCTAAGCCGCGGCCCGGACCTTCGCCTCTTCGCGGATCCGCTTGACCATCGAGCGCAGCCCGTTGGCGCGCTGGGAGGAGAGGTGTTCGACGAGCCCGATGCGGTCGAAGATCTCGATCGCGTCGGTGGCGGCGATCTCGGAGGCGGTCTTGCCGGAATAGACGGCGAGCACGATGGCGACGAGGCCGCGCACGATATGGGCGTCCGAATCGCCGTCGAAGGTCATCACCGGGTCGGCGCCGCCATCGACGATATGGCTGACCAGCCAGACCTGGCTGGCGCAGCCCTGCACCTTGTTCGCCGCGGTCTTCTGGTCGTCGGGCAGGTCCGGCAGCGCCTTGCCGAGTTCGATCACATAACGGTAGCGGTCTTCCCACTCGTCGAGGAATTCGAAATCTTCGATGATCTGTTCGAGGTTGGCCATAGGCGCTCCGGTTCTTCTATCGTTCCATATAGGCACTGCCGGCCGGGATAAAAGCAAAAAAAAGCGCCGTGAGGGGGCAATCCTCACGGCGTCAGCACATGCTGAATACAGGGCAGGCAGTCCGGCGCCGGGAACCATGGCTATCAGAGCCCGGCGCAAGCTTTGGAATTCGAAATCGGGCGGCTCGTGCGCCAACCTAGTGAACGGGCCGTCTCTGCGGCACCGGCACCGTGCCGGTCAGGATCGTGTCGGTAACGGCAGCGGCTGCCGTTTGGGCCTGTTTGGCCGGGAATGGTGTCGGGTCGGGATCGGCAATCACCGCCGTCTGTTTGCCCTTGTCGCCGAACTGCTTGTCGAGCAGCTCGAAGGCGACCTGGGCGCCCTGTCTGGCCCTCGTGCCGAGCGCCGAGAAGGTCTCGGCACCCTTTTCACAGACCTCGGGTTTTTCGGTGCAGATGGCGCTCACATATTGATAGGCTTCGGTCGCGGCAGAAAAGGCATTGCTGACCTGAAGGGGCGAAAGCCCCTCGGCCTCGGTCGCCGGCTTGCTGCTGAAGTAGGAGAGCACCACCAGCACGGCTGCGAACCACATACTTCCCTTGATGAGAAACCACATCGTTTTGTCCACCTGTTTTTCCCGCTCTAGAGTGTTGAAGCGGGCCGCCGGGTCTGTGCCGGTCTTGAACATGGTTGTACCGCCGGGAAGCAAATATGGCTTTGACGGGACCGTTCGGGTTTTCGGCAAATTTGCTTAAAATGCCGGATATCCGCATTTGCAGCGCCTTTGCCGCGAGTTTTGCTCGAATTTTAGCGATCGATGTTAAGCATAATTGCGGCGGGCCGCCCGAAACCCTTGGCTTTCCTGCCCCTTCGCCTGCCACAGAGGTTAACGGTTTGGGAAAAATCAAAGTAAATCCGGCGCTTACGCCGCGTTAACCACAAACTCGGAAGGCTTGCCCCATCTGTCTCAAAGCCGGATTTTCGGCCATGACGAGGCTTTCCGCACCCCTTGTTTTTATCCTTTCCTTAAGCCACGGGGGCCTATTGTCGGCTTCGATAACCGAGTCTCTGCAGGGTTTTGCGTGCGCGTATTGAGTAACATTGCCGGAAAGGCGGTCATGCTGGTCGATGAGACCGCGACCCGCTGGCTCACGCGCCTTGGCGAGGGCGAGGCTGCGCGCGCCGGTGAAATTGCCCAGTTCCGCCGCCTTGCCTTCTGCGCGCTTGCCGCGCTCGTCTCGGTGCCGCCGGTGCTTTCGCTGCTCCTGCCGCCGGCGCTGGCTTTGCCCGTGGGTGTCGCGCTGGTCCTGTCGCTCTTCCTTCTGGCGGTTGCCGCCTCCTTCGCCTTTCCGCGCCATGCCGTGGCCGCGGTCGCCGCGCCGCAGCCGGAAGACGCAGCTTTCCATGCCATGCCGGGCCTCTCGCTCGTGCTCGATCCGCACGGCCTCCTGTTAAAGACCGGCGGCCGCGACCAGCATCTGTTCCCCGCAAGCCTGCGCGATGCGGCGGGCGAGCCGCTGGCCGAACGTGTCCACGTCTCCGACCGGATCGGCCTCGTCCAGGCTTTCGACATGCTGCGTCAGGGTGCGCCGAGCGCGATTGCCGATATCCGCATCGAGCGGCCGTTTTCGGCTGCCGGCCGGCAGTTCCTGTCCGTCCGCCTCGACATGACAGCCATTCGCGACGGCGAGGGGGAACTCCTCCATGTGCTGGCGCAGGCGCGCGACATGTCGGAAGAGGAGCATCTCCGCTCGGAAGCGGCGGCCCATATCGCCGATGCGCGCTCCGCCCATGAGGCGAAGTCGCGGTTCCTCGCCGCCGTCAGCCACGAGCTGCGCACGCCCCTCAATGCCATTCTCGGCTTCTCCGACGTTCTCGCCGGCGAATATTTCGGCAGGCTCGAAAACGACCGCCAGCGCGAATATGTCGGCCTGATCCGCCAGTCCGGCGGGCACCTGCTTTCGGTCGTCAACACCATGCTCGACATGTCGAAGATCGAGGCGGGCCGTTACGAACTGCTTGCCGAGCCTTTCGCGATCGCCGAAGCCGTGGAAACCTGCCGCGCCATGCTCGATCTCACCGCCCGCGAAAAGGGCGTGACGCTGACCAGCCGCGCCTCGCGCGGGCTGGGCGAAGTGATCGCCGACCGCCGCGCCGTGCAGCAGATCCTCATCAACCTTGCCGGCAACGCCATCAAGTTCACCGGCCCCGGCGGCGTGGTGTCGATCGATGCCGTGCTCGAGGGTGGCGACATCAAGATTTCCGTCAGCGATACCGGCATCGGCATCGCGCCTGAAAAGCTGCAATTCATCGGCCAGCCGTTCATGCAGGTGGAAAATGCCTATACCCGCTCCTACGAAGGTACCGGTCTCGGTCTTTCTCTGGTAAAGGGACTGGTGGCGCTGCACGGCGGTCGTTTCACGATCGCCAGCCGTCCGGGCGAGGGGACCGTGGTGACGATCTCGCTGCCGGCCGACGGCTCGGGCGTCGAAGGAAAACGGGATGATACCCGGGAGGAGAAAGTCGAATTCCCGCCGCGGCTGAAGGCAGCCCGGCATGCGGCCATGATGGACGAACAGGATTTTATCGATGACCGCGCGGAAGCGAAAATCGCCTGACAGGAAAAAACCTGTCAAGCAACCGGGCATGCTGTCGAGCCTGGCTCTGGCGGGAGCGCGGGCGGCTGCGCGCCGGCCGAAGACGCTGCTGGGCTGTGCGGCTTTCGGCGTCGTATTCTCCTTCGTTGCCGCCAACGCGCTCTGGTATCAGCCGGGCGGCCACCCGTCGCCCTTCCTCGCCACCCGCGACGCCAAGAACCCGAACGCGATCGCCGGTTATCGCCCGGCAAGGCGCACCGCGCCCGCCGACGTCACCACGTTCCGCATCGAACGCGCCGATCCGGATGCCGTAACGCCGGCTCCGGCCGCGGCACCGATGGCCGCCCCCGCCCAGACGGCGGCACCCGCCGCGCCCGCGCAGCAGGCGGCGCCCTCCGTCGTCGCGCCGACCCCGCGCCCGCAGCCGCAACCGCAGCAGGCGGCCGCCCAGCCTTCGGTATCTCATG
Source organism: Hyphomicrobiales bacterium (assembly GCA_900471605.1). Classification (GTDB taxonomy): domain Bacteria; phylum Pseudomonadota; class Alphaproteobacteria; order Rhizobiales; family Rhizobiaceae; genus Neorhizobium. The sequence continues at coordinate 12,482 of UCEY01000024.1, forward strand.
ACCCGCCACCCGCGGCGCCGAAGCCCGCCGAGGCCGCAAGGCCGGCACCGGCGCCCGCAAGGCCCGTTCAATCCGCTGCCCTGCCGCCCCGGCCCGTTTCCGCGGCCCGCCCGGCCGAGAGCGCCAATGCGCGCGGCGAAGACCCGGTGGCCGCCGCGATCCGCGCCTCCGAGCGCAAGCCGGGCATGACGCCGCCCGCCAGCATTCCGAACGCTGCCGCCAATTCTGCCCGGCCGGTTGCGACGCCCGTGTCGCAGAAGCCGAACGCGCCCGGCCAGCCGAGCGACCTCGTGCTGCAGATCCAGCGCGGCCTGTCGAACATCGCCTATGCGGATGTCGGGGTGGACGGCGTCGCCGGCGCCCAGACCAAGGCCGCCATCCGCCGCTTCCAGCGCCACTACCGCCTGCCAGAAACCGGCGAACCGGACGAACTGGTGCTGAAGAAGCTGAAGTCGATCGGCGCGCTGTAGGCGCCGTCACTCTCAATCTACCGAATTTTGGTATTGCGGCGAGGCCAACAGCGGCTGCCCCGTTGTGGACAGGCATGATGGCATTTTCACCGGCCTGCGTTATGCGACGTTGTTTCGACGATCTTGCCCTGCGAGGAGTGCTTCATTCCACACGGCCGGTTCACTTCCTCAGATTTTGCCGGAAGAATGCGACCACTTCGGCATTGAACTCCCTGTGGAAGACGGCTCGGTCGAAGCCGGGGGCGTCGATACATACCTCCGAAAACGGACGGTTCTTGGGGCACGGCGTCAAAAACGACAGATGGACGGCATTGCGCACTATCCGAAAGTCAGGTTTTTCGGGCAATACACGCGCAAGTGTCGCAACATCGTCCGGCGATGCTCCGCCACCCCCTCCCAGCTCCGATCCCCATAGCTGAAGCGGAATCGTGACCTCCTTCACGCTATCCGCGGTCTGAAAGACGATGCTGAGAGGGTCAGCGGCGGCCATGGCCTTGATGCGGGGATCATGGGTCAGCGACTGGGGTAGCGGCCTTTGCTGTGGGGGGCGGATTTGATTGGCTTGCGGGCAGCCGGTTGCTTTCGGGTCCGCGCAACGCGGCGGCAACCTGCTGAAATCCGGATTGGCCCCGGCGATCACAAGGCCCGTATAGCCGCCTTGAGAGAACCCGTAGAAGCCGACGCGCTGCGGATCTATCTTGGCGGCATCAGGTGAGGCCATAAGCATGAAATCAACGGTTCTCTTGATATCGACAGGACGTCCGATCAACGCACCCAAACCGTCTGCGCGGCTCATATCGGCATAATTCGCGTGCGGATGATTGATGGCAACGACGACAAAGCCGGCATCGGCCAGGGCTTCGGCCGTGTCATGGTGGCCAAGATACCAGCCGCCATAGCCGTGCGAGATGATAACGAGCGGCAGCTTCTCTCCGGCAATCGGACAATCCAGGACTGCTGGCACTGTCAGCCCTTCGATCCGCACATCCGCAGGCACCTCGGCGCAGGGTGACCACATCGCCGCATCGATTGCCGGACCTTCCCCTTGCCCGTCAGGGATATGAAGGAACTTCAGACCCGCGGCGTGGGCGGACGACACGGCGAGACAAAAGGCGGCCGCCAGGGCCAGGCGTAGGTACGTCATTGTTATTGCTCCAGCTTATACAGGAAATCCGATGGCCCGAGCTGACACTCGCCGTACTGCGAACGTTCAACGCATGAGACCCAGCAATTCATTTCGCTATCTTGCAATAACAGGTAGCGTGTTATACACAGCATGTAAATACGAGGAATAGAATGGCCGACTCGATCCAAATTCAGCTGCGAAAGGGGGCGCTCGATCTCTGCGTCCTGGCGGTGCTATCGCGGGGGGAAAGCTATGGCTACGAGATTGCCAGCACCCTGGTTGCCGCCGTCGGCATGGGCGAAGGCACGATCTATCCGTTGATGCGCCGCATGCAGAATGAAGGCCTGGTTGCCACGCGCATCGTGGAATCCAGCAGCGGGCCGCCTCGCAAATATTACCGGCTGACACCGCTTGGCCGGACGGTTTTCGAGACCCATCGCAGCGACTGGCGATCCTTCGCCGACGCCGTCAATAAACTTGTCGAGGTTACATGATGACCAGGGATGCCTTTCTCAGCAGGCTGAAACAGGGGCTTGCCGGTCTTCCGCCGGAGGAGATCGAGGAGATCGTTGCCGATTACGCGGCCCATTTCGCCGAATCCAACGCCCATGGGCGCAGCGAAGCGGAGGTCGCGGCCGCATTGGGCGACCCGGCCAGGATTGCCCGGGAATTGCGCGCCGATATCGGGCTGCGGCGCTTCGAGACCCATTGGAGTCTCTCCAATCTCATGGGCGCGATGATGGCGCTGGCGGGCCTCGCCCTGGTCGACCTCCTTCTGCTGCTGCCGTTGCTGATCGTGGCGATCGTGATGGCGATGGCTTTTGCCGTCGTGCTGGTGGCGCTTGGCGCGGTCGGGTTGAAGATCGTCTTCACGGCTTTGCTCTTCGATCCGGGCGGAGCCCTGACCGACCTGCTGGCGCGCCTGTTCATCGGCGTCGGGCTGGTGAGCGGATTCCTCGGCGGCGGCGCTTTGCTTTTGATGGGAATAGGTGCCGGCACCCGCATGCTTGGCCACTATGCCCGATTGCATTTCCGTCTGGCCCAACCGGACCGGCACGGCGTTTGAAACTTTCGGTATATTTTACGGAGGGAGCCTCGATATGACTCGGACATTGGCATTTGTCGCAACCACCGGCCTGATTGGCGCCGCTGCTTTCTTGACGCTCGGAATCGCGCTCGCGGGCCCGAACTGGACCGATACGGCGGGTTTGTTGGGCATAGGGGAATCGACCTGCGGGCCGGCGACCTCGGCGCGGCGGCAGGTGACGCTTCCCTTTGCGGCAGGTGAAAGCCTGGCGGTCCACATGCCGGCTTCGGTCCATTATCAGCCGAGCGACAAGGCAGAGGCCGTCATCAGCGGAGATCCCGCTTTGCTGGATCATGTGCGGTTCGAAGCCGGCGAGCTGGGCCTCGATTGCGAGCCCGGCTGGTTTGCCCCGCGCCTTGAGGTCAAACTGTCGGGGCCGCCGATCGCCATATGGGAATTGCGTGGCAGCGGCGATCTCGTCCTGTCGCAGATCAACCAGCCGAAGCTCCGGTTGAGCATCAAGGGCAGCGGCAGCGCGTCCGCCACGGGAACCGCGGATGCCGTCGATCTGAGCATCTTCGGGTCGGGTGATGCAAGGTTCAAGGACCTGACTGCAAAATCGGTGCAGGTGGAAATCCGCGGCAGCGGTGACGCCAGGCTGACCGCGCAGGTCGATGCGGATGTTTCGATTTTCGGAAGCGGTGATGTCGAACTGTCCGGCCGGCCGGTCATGCGGCGCTCGGAGATCAGAGGCAGCGGCAGTATTCAGCAAATGCCCTAAAGCGCCCAGCGAAGTGGAATAGCACCGTGCCGCCCGCGGCGCCGAGGCCACAAGGCCGGTACCGGCCGCGCCCGCAAGGCCGTTGAATCCGCTGCCCTGCCGCCCCGGCCCGTTTCCGGGGGCCGCCCGGCCGAGGGCGCCAACGTGCGTGGCGAAGACCCGGTGGCCGCCGCGATCCGCGCCTTCGTCTTGCTGTACCCGACCTGCTTAGGTCGGGTACAGCGTTCGACATAAGCTTAGACCTGCCGCAAGCCGCCGTCGACGCACAGTTCGGCACCAGCGATGTAACTTGCGTCATCGCTCAACAAAAAGAGGGCGGCCGCAGCCACTTCTGAAGGCCGCGCCATTCGCCCCATCGGGATCGGGGCGACAATTGCCGCACGAGTGTCTTCCGCAACCGCGGCCATCATGTCTGTATCCGTTGGACCGGGCGCGACGACGTTGACGCGTATGCCTCTGGGTGCGAGCTCCCCCGTCCAGGTTCGGGCATAGGAGCGCACGGCTGCCTTGGTGGCGCAATAGGTTCCGTACGAAGAGTAGCCCGCACTACTGGCGATGGATCCGATGAGGACGACCGATCCACCTTCCGTCATCGCGGGCAAAGCCGCCTGCAAGCCGAAAACCATCCCGCGGACGTTGACGTCGAAGTGGCGGTCGAAGTGTTCAGGCGTGATGTCGGATATCTGCGCAGGCTCCGATAAACCTGCATTCAAGACGAGCGCGTCAATGCGGCCGCATGCTTTTCGCACTTTCTCGACAGCCTCCACCATGTCTTCGGGGGCAGCGGCATCAGCGGCAACGCCGACCGCGTCATTGCCGATATCCTTGGCCGCTCTTTCGGCATCTTCACCTCTGCGACTGGTAATGAAGACCTTCGCCCCTTCGGCCGAAAGCCGCTCTGCAATTGCCAAGCCGATACCCTTGGCGCCCCCGACGACGAGGGCAACCTTGTTACTCATTCGAGCCATCGTGAATCCTTTCAATTGATGGTCTCGTCATGATATACGTCAGATATCTGATATCAATTACGCACCTTAAGTAGCCTAGATATGGACGAGTATACTGACCTGGAAGCACTTTCTCATCGCGCCTTGTGCGACATGGCGCAGGTTCGCCCCGTGCTCGACAAGATCGCTGATAAATGGACGATCCTGATACTGACAGTGATCTGTCCCAAACCCTCGCGCTTCAACGAGATCAAGCGGCGTCTCGATGGGATCACGCACAAGGCTCTGGCTGACGCTTTGAAGAGGCTTGAGCGGAATGGCCTTGTGACGAGAACCGTACTCCCAACGCAGCCGATTGGTGTGGAATATGCAATTACTCCACTAGGCCATTCATTGCGGGAGCCGTTTGAAGCCCTGTGTTTATGGGCAGCCGCCAATGGCGACAAGGTCAATGCGGCCACGCTGCACTATGACAACACGGGAAATCGTCGCTGACGATACCGCTTCCGGCGCAAAAGTCGCCGCGATCGCCCCTCAGCCGACGGGCATTTGCTGCCGAATGCCGGGATAGGCCGCACCGTTTGCCGCCGTCTCAAGAGAGCGCCCCTCTCCGCCGGAACGGAGAGAGGATGGAAGCAGTGTCTCGATATGGAAATCGCCTCAGAACACCGCCAGATATTTCAGCAGCGAAATGATGCCGATGATGATGATGATGATCTGCGCGATCTGCTTCGCGCGGCCGTCGATCGGCAGGCGGGCGACGAGATAGAGAACCAGGACGATCACCAGGAAGGTGATCAGGATGCTGATCAATGCGGAAGTAGCCAAGCCCCAAACTCCTTTTCATGACAATGCCGTGCGGCACCGGTGTGTAATTATGGTGCGCCCAGGGAAAGGAAAGGGCGCCGCGCGCGATTTTCCGTTTCTTGTCAGGGACTTCCGGGGAGAGCTCTCAGATCGCTTCGGCGCCGAGTTCGAAGGCCCAGTGCAGATGCCGGTCCTTCAGCGTCCGGTCGCGCAGGTAGCCGGTCAGTTCCTCGTCGATCTCCTCCAGCCGCTCGATGGCGAAATCCTCCGGCCGGTTGGCGTTCCAGGCCGCCTGCAGCGTCTTGCTCCGATGGCTGCCGTGCTGCAGCGTGAACCATACCCGGTTCTGGATCTTGTCGAGGTCGCCGGCGCGGCCGACCCACCGCTGCCCCATGGGCGCGAAACGGATGGCATAGATGCCGGCCGGAGCCTTGCGTTCCTTATAGGCGGAGATCGCCGCCTTCCTGTCGATGATGTTCATGTCGGTGCCTTCCTTGATGGAGGTCCGGCTAATATCATCCGGGTAATATTCTGGCAATAGTTATATCCGGGTAAAATTGACGGAAACCGGATTTGCGCTTCGCCGGGAAGCGCCGTAAGACGGGGCATGCGCCTGAAATCCGATATCGTCATTGCCGCCATGATCCGCCGCGTCTTCGGGCTCGGCGGTTTCGCCGCCGTCGAAAAGAAGGGTGCGGAGGAGGCGGGCGCGATCTTCATCCGCCAGCGTTTTCGCGATGGGCTGGAAACGCTCTACGCCCCGGCGCCGCAGAACTTCTTCGGCGAGGACGATGGCGGACGCAAATTCGAGGTGAGGGCGGAAAAGGCCGAGCCGGAGGCGATCCGCGAGATCCTGGCGCGCGAATTGCGCTTCGATCCGGATCTCTGGCTGCTGGAACTGGAGATCGACGACGTCGCCGACCTTTTCGAGGTGGTCAAGCCCGCCTGACCGGCCGCGCTATGACGGGTCAACGCACCCGGTAGAGGCCGTTGAGCGGCTTGCGGGCGCTGGCGGTGGTGCGGATCACCCGCGGCAGGCGGTTGTCCGGGGCGCGGCTTTCGGCAAACGTCGGCGCGTGCTGCGGTTCGGCATAGGTATAGCTGTCGGCGCGGCGCCAGGCTTCGACCCGGCTGCCGCATTCGTCGCCGCCGAGCGCCTCCCAGAGTACGGCGGCGCGCGTCACGCCGTCCTGCTCGAAGCCCAGATGGTCGTAGAGCCGCTGCAGGATGAACAGCGCATCCTGCGTCTCCATCGCCAGGCCCTTCAGCGTCGTGGCGAGCTGCTGGCCGGAAATGTCGAGCATGATCCGCTCCGCAAGCCAGTGGCTGGCCGACAGCGTATCGGCGAGCACGGTCGCAAACAGCCCCGTCTCGCGGTTGCGGGCGAAACGCACCAGCAGCGCTTCCTGGATCGGGGAGAGGTTGCGCAGGCCCAGCCGGTCGTCTTCCGGCCGGTCGATATGGCCGGCGAGCGCCTTGATGCGGTTGCGCAGCAGTTCCTCGCGCGCCTTGCGCTCGGCCTCGTCGACCATTTCGGGCGTCGGCCTGCGCGGCACCAGCGCGTCGAGGTTCTCGGGCGCGTCGCGGCGGCTGTTGCGGTCGTGGCGCAGGCCGACCAGCGCGTCGATCACCATCGGCGACAGCGCCTCGCGGCGCACGATGGCGCGGGCATGCGCTTCCCCTTGCGTGCGGGCGATGGCGATCAGCGCATCGTCGGAAAGGCAGGTCGAGGCGGTGAGGAAAGGGGCGGCGACGGCGATCGGCTGGCTGGCGATGAAAAAGGCGACAGCCGGCGGGATGTTCTTGCATTGCGAGAGGGCGGCCACCGCATCGCGGCGGGCTTCTTCCGAGGATGCGGAAAACAACGGGGCGAAGAGCTCGGCGAACTGTCGAAGCTCCGACCGCGACGGGTACGGAAGACTTTCGAAGCTCGTCACGGTGGCCATCAGCACCACATCCTTCTTACGCATGGCCTGGGGCCTTTCAAGCTCTCGAAACTCATTCGTCACTGGCAAACTCGCAATCTACGCAAAACAAATCCGGAGTGCCGAACGCCGATCAGGTGTGCCGGAAAAGCTCGCCTGGCGCTCTCATCGTACCTTGCCTGGGAAACTCCCGGTGGCGCGCCGTCCGCTCACGCAGCTGTGAGAACACCTGCAGATCGAGGTCGCCTTGGTTTAACCGGATGCTAACTCTTGGAGGGTTAACGGTCTGTGAAAATGGGTCGTTTTGATACGTCTGTGATTTCTTGCAGTTTCGTTTTCGCGACGGGAAATCGCGGCTTTGTCCGGTGCCGGCAAAGGCGGTGAACCAAATGGACGCTTCTGCGTTTTGGCTGCGGACGACAGACATGCACCGATGCCAAGTGGTATATTAGCAGTAAGACATTGTTAACGGTCGTCTGGCTGAATTCAGGCTGTAACCGGCGTGTGTTTTTGCCGGGTTTTCAAGTACCGGTTGGCCGTTGCGTTCCTGCGGCCATCCCGATAACGGCCGGTTCAGGCGGAACCGGCCGTTCATGCGGAAATGTCGTTGCGCCTTCGAAAAAGGCGCACAGACGAGAAAGGCGCGGATGCCCGGATTTGCTTCGGGAAGCGTCAGGCCCCTTCAAGAGGCCAGGGTGAGATCGATCCGTCTTCATCCGTCTCGAATTCCTTAAACGGAGGCGAGCATGGCAGAGATCGTAGTTCTGAACAGATGGCGCAGCGAGAACGCGCGCCGGCCGCAGATCAGGATCGGCGAAAGCGAAGCCGCCGGTCAGCTGCTGCTGTTCACCGGCGTGCGATACGAACGTTTCGAGGACTTTGGCGACCGCAAGGCCGAAAACCACGCGGTGCGCGCCGAATAGCCGGAATTGATCAGAACCGGCTGCGGGAGCGCCATTCGAACGGCGCACAGGTGGCCTGGTTCAGGAATTGCGACACGATCCCCGCGAAACTCGGTTGCGGGACGAGACTTCTCAGGACCACATATCCCTCCGCCTGCCGGGCTTCCACCAGGATGGACTGCGAGACCGCCTGCGGCAGCGCCTTGCGCAATGCCGTCAGCTGCATCGGCGAGGCGATCACCACATCCAGCACGCCACCGGCCGATGTCCTGTCATTGATGCTGAACACCTCGTTGGACGACTGGTCGTAGACGCCGAGCGACCAGAACGGTACGCCGCCATTGGCGGCCGTCAGCCTCACGGGGCCGTCCGAGACGTCGAAGGCGCAGACAGCCGCCTCGACGAACGGGTCGTCCTTGGCAAGCCCGGTATCGTCCGGCTTTTCCGCCAGCCGGTAGAAACGGAAGATCTCGCCCTCCGCCAGCACCCGCGTATAGGCGTCGCGCTCGCTGAAACTCGGCAGCGCCAGCACGATGATCAGGTGCAGAAGCGCTGCGCCGATAAGCCCGGTGACCGCCGCCAGCAGAAGCTTCAGCGCCAGACCACCGGCTCCCACTTTCTCGGACCGCCAGCCCTTCGATCCCAAACCGAGGCCCCTCGACCCCAAACCCAGCCCTCTAGCCATTGCCGCACCCGATCTTCTGGATGCGTGGCATGGTGAGGTCGATCAGGCCGGAACTGCCGGCCGTCGGCGTGTCGAACAGCGTCAGCGTCAGCCGGAACGCGCCAGGCGTCGAAACGGCAAGCCAGTTGCCGGGCCTCGGCGTCGCCGAGATCGCGATGTCGAAGCCGCCGTCGTCATCGCCCTTGCGCAGCACGATGCGGGAATTGAGCGCGGTCGGCAGGTCGGATTGCGCCAGCGGCGGCGGCGCGCCGGGGGCCGCGGCAAACAGCGTCCAGAAACGCGCCGGCGGCGTGTGGCCGGTGAGGCGGTAGGAGCAGTTTCCGGTCAGCCGGTCGCCGGCCTCGTCGATCGCGGCAAGGAAGGTGAGGCCCTCGGCGCTCGCATAGAGGAGCTTGCCGGCATTGGCCCGGTGCGATTTCGCGTAAGGGTCGGCCTGCGCCGTCTGTGCCTGTGGAAAGGCTTCCCACGAGCCGAGCTTGATCGCACCGAAACCGATCGTGGCATCGAGCGCAACGAGGGTGGACCATATCCCGCCGCCGAAGGCGATGGTGAGCGCGATCGCGATGAGGAAGGGAACACGGAACACGGGTTTGCTTTGGCCCTCGGACAGCAATGCCAGAGGGTTAGCATTGATTCCCGTGCGAAGGAAAGGGCGGGCTTGTGTCTTTCCGGCACAGACGCATGCCTTGCCCGAATCGCTCGGCAGCAAAGCGTCGGTTCGCGGGGCGGACGGCCGTCTGATCTCCGTGTCGGGACCGGAAGGGAAAGCCGACACCTGTGCCGGAATCATCCATTCCCGCCCGATATGTGCCGCTCCCGCACAGGACGCGCCAGACGGCTAATTATTTGATAACGTTATTTGGAAGGGTTTCTGTGACTATAATTTGCGCCTGCTACGAGTGGCCCGTTCCTTGACTACCGTCACCTCCGCGACAACGTTTCGGAGCGGAGACGATGAGAGTATGGATGATCGCCACCGGCGCATTGGTGGCATTGGCGGCCGGGTTTTCCGGCGCCTGGTACCACCTGAAACCGGAGGAGGGGCCTTCCACCCCGAAGGACATTTCCCTCGACTTCATGACGCTGACCGAAAGCCAGCCGACCGAAGCGCGCCGCGCCATCGTCGAGGCCATCGACACCTGCCTGCCGCAGGCAGCCCGCCAGGGCTGGACGAGCCCGCCCGTCAAGAACCTTGCGGTCGATACCTATGTGCGCTTCTTCGATCTGATGGGCCAGGATATCGACCAGGGAGAACGTACGACGCAGTTCCGCGGCTGGATGGCGCACGCGGATGACGGGTTGTCGGAGAGGGACAGGGCAGCCTTCGAAAAGCTGCTGCAGGGAGGTCTGCACCAGGGCGTGACGGCGCTCTGCGTCGCCGCGACCGTGCGCGGCAGGCTCGGAACCCAGGGCTTCAGGGGTTTTTGGAACTGACCGGGGTGACCTCGGCGACCGATCCCGTTGTCGTCTTGTCGGCGACCTTGGCGGTCGCAGGCCCGAGCCGGCCGGCTTCCTTCAGCTTTCCGGCGATCTGCCGCAGCAGCCGGGTGGATTCGGCCGACAGCGAACGCGGCCGGATCAGCGCCTGCAATCCGGTCTCGGGGCCTTCGTTCTTCTTGGCGACCGCGTTGCCTTTGTGGTTGCCGGTCGGCAGCGGATTGTCGATGCCGGGAATGGCGCGCAACTCGATGCCCTGATGGGCATAGTCCATCACGGTCTTGAAGGTGGCGGCCGGCAGCGAGCCGCCGGTCATGTTGTTCATCGAGGTGAAGTCGTCGTTGCCGAACCAGACGGCGGTCGTGTAATTGCCGGTAAATCCGATGAACCAGGCGTCGCGATAGCTCTGCGAGGTGCCGGTCTTGCCGCCGGTGACGATGCCGCCGTCGAGTGCCGCCTTGCGGGCCGTGCCGATCACCGGGATCTGCGTCAGGATGCGGTTCATCGACGATGTCGCCTGTTCGGAGAGCACGCGCTTGGCCGGCGGTTCGTCGCGGTTGAAATCGTAGAGCACGTCGCCGCCGTAGCCGAGAACCTGTTCGATGCCGTGGCGGCGCGACTGCATGCCGCCGGCCGGCATCACCGCATAACCGGTCGCCTGGTCGAGCACGGTCACTTCCGACGTGCCGAGCGGAATGGTCTTGTCCTTGCGCAGCGGCGTTTCGATGCCGAAGGCCTTGGCGGTGTTCACGATCACGTCGGTGCCGAGATATTCCTTCGCCAGCCGGACCGGCACGGTATTCAGCGACTGCGCCATGGCCGACAGCAGCGTCACCTTGCCCTTGTAGGAGCGGCCGTAATTCTGCGGCGACCAGCCGTTCCAGGTGATCGGCGCGTCCGAGATCGTCGATTCCGGCTTGAAGCCGTTCTCCATCGCCGCCGAATAGGTATAGAGCTTGAAGGACGAACCCGGCTGGCGCAGCGCCTTGGCGGCGCGGTTGAACTGGCTTTCGCCGTAGTCGCGGCCGCCGACCATGGCACGTACCGCCCCGCCGTTCTCGATCATCACGAGCGCGCCCTGCTTCACCTTGAAGCTGTCGCCATATTCGCGAAGGCTCGATTCCATCGCCGATTCCGCAGCCTGCTGCAGGCCCGTGTCGACCGTCGTGCGGACCACGACCGAATGTTCGTGGAACTTGCCGGCCTGTGCCAGCCGCTGCACTTCGTCGAAGGCCCAGTCGAGGAAGTAGTCGGGTGCCTTGGCGTCGGCGCGGTCGACGACGGTCGCCGGGTTGCGGCGGGCGGCGATCACCTGGCCCTCGGTCATCAGCCCGCTCTGCACGAGGTTGGAAAGCACCTCGTTGGCGCGGGCGCGGGCGGCCGGAAGGTTGACATGCGGCGCATATTTGGCCGGGGCCTTGAACAGGCCGGCGAGCATGGCGCTCTCGGCGAGGTTCACCTCGGTGATGTTCTTGCCGAAATAGAACTGTGCCGCAGCCGCCGCCCCGAACGTGCCGCCGCCCATATAGGCGCGGTCGAGATAGAGCGACAGGATCTCCTTCTTGGAGAGGTTGGCTTCCAGCCACAGGGACAGGAAGGCTTCCTTGATCTTGCGCTCGATCGACCGCTCGTTGGTGAGGAACAGGTTCTTCGCGAGCTGCTGCGTCAACGTCGAGCCGCCCTGCACGACGCCGCCTGCCTTGGCGTTTTCGCTCATGGCGCGGGCAAGGCCGAAGAAGTCGATGCCGAAATGGTCGAAGAAGCGGCGGTCCTCGGTCGCCAGCACCGCCTTGATCAGGTGGTCCGGCAGCTCGTCGATCGGCACCGAATCCTCATGGATGATGCCGCGATGACCGATGACGCTGCCGTAGCGGTCGAGGAAGGTGACGGCGAAATCGCCGCGGTTTCGCCAGTCCTCGTGGGTTTCCTCGAAAGCCGGCTGGGCGAGCGCCAGCAGCAGCACGAAACCGGCCGTGCCCAACGTCATCGCCTCGCCGGCAAGCTCGAAGCCGATGCGCTTCCAGCCGCGAACCCGGAAGCGGCGGAAGAAGATGGTGATCTCCTCCCAGATCTCGCCAAGCCGGAAACCGAGATTCCAGACGGTGGAATCGATCCACGAATCGATGCGCAGCAGCAGGTGGCGCTTGTTGCGCGGCCGGTCGTCGGATGACTTTGGCTCGTCCTGCACCTTGGAATTCCCCGCCCTTTCGATGAGATATGCTTGACGCGGTCCCTTCAAGGGATCAAGAGCTCTAGCCTCTCACCGTTAATCAGCTTTAGCTGACAAATGGTTGATGCGCGATATCAAAATCGCAACAGGTAAAATGCAGATATCGGGATTGGTTCCGCTCTGCCGCAAATGTGATATCCACGATGACCGACGAACCTTTCTGGAAGACCAAGCGGCTCGACCAGCTGAACCAAAACGAATGGGAAAGCCTCTGCGACGGCTGCGGGCTCTGTTGTCTCAACAAGCTCGAGGACTGGGATTCGGGAGACGTCGTCTTCACCTCCGTCGCCTGCCGGCTGCTCGATGGGACAAGCTGTCGCTGCAAGGATTACGACAACCGCCAGGCGACGGTGCCGGACTGCATCCAGCTCACCCCCGAGACCGTCAACGAAATCTCCTGGCTGCCGCCGACCTGCGGCTATCGCCTGATCCGCGACGGCGAAGACCTCTACTGGTGGCATCCGCTGGTGTCGGGCGATCCCGAAACCGTGCACCAGGCTGGCATCTCCGCCCGCGGCCGCACGGTCAGCGAGAACGACGTCGATGTCGAGGATTTCGAGGACTATGTGGTCGACTGGCCGCTGACGGTGGGCGAGGAACGTTAGCTCCCGGCGCGAGGATCCGGCGCGAAGTCCTTCCGAACACATGTTTATTATTTGCCAATGTTATAAGTTACGGCAATCTGTTTTAAGGTGTTCTGCCAGTTGTCCCGCCGGGCAGACGCACTAAGATTACCGTAGTAGTCAAGATTCATTTCGAATTCATTCCGATGGCATCCCGATGAATGACGAAGGCACGTTGGCAGACCGCCTCTATGAGGCAGCCCTGGTTCCCGAGCTGTGGACTGAGACATGCGAGAGGCTGGCGCTGGAGGCCGGGTCCAGCACCGCCTCCATCTTCACCATCGACGGCAACGGCACCCACCGTTACGTGACGACGCCCAACATCGCGGACGCCTTCGCGGCGTTCGTCGAGAGCGAACACAGGTTCAACAACGTCCGCCCCACCCGCGGGATGGAGCGCTTTCCCTTCTCGTTCGCGCGCGAAGTCGACATCATGAGCGGCGAGGAGTTCGACGAGGACCCGATCCGCCACGCTTTCCTGCTTCCCTACGGCATGGAGTGGGAGGCAGGCTGGGCCTTTCAGGAGCCCACCGGCCATATCGTCGTCATCAGCATGATGCGCGCCAAGGGCCTGACGCATTTCTCGGACGAACAGCTGGCGCGCCTCAACCTGCTGAAGCCGGATATCGCCCGGGCGGCCTATATGTCCTCGCGGCTCGCCTTCAGCGAAGCGCGGTCGATGACCGAGACGCTGTCGCTGCTCGGCCTGCCGGCGGCGATCATCGGCGACGGTGGCCAGGCTGTCGCCATGAACCCGGAAATGGAGGCGCTCGCTCCACGCATCCGCGCCGGCGCCGGCGACCGGCTGGTGCTGGAAGGGGCGGGCGCCAATGCGCTGCTCGACGAAGCGATCGAACACTACAAGGCGCAGGTGTCCCCGACCGTGCAGTCCCTGCCGATGGCCGGCCGCGACGGAGCGCCGCCGCTGATCCTGCACCTCCTGCCGGTCCGCCGCGCGGCGCGCGACATCTTTTCCCGTTCGATGGCGGTGCTCGCCGTCACGCAGGTCGGACAGGTCGGCCCCCCGGACATGCGGGTGCTCTGCGGCCTATTCGACCTCACCCCCGCCGAAGCCCGCGTGGCGCGCAGCATCGCCATGGCCCAGACCCCGGAAATGATCGCCGCCACGCTCGGCATCTCGCTCGAGACCGCCCGCTCGCACCTGAAGAAGATCATGCTGAAGACCGGCACCACCCGCCAGGCGGAACTGGTGCTGCTGCTTTCGGGGCTGAATGCGCCGAGCTTCGGCGGCGGCGCAAGAGAGGACTAGGACCTTTTCCAGTCTTCCGCCTTCCAAAAACGGCGGCATGGCTTCCGTCTCCGCGTCGGCTGTTCGAGCTGCCTATATCTTCCCATGCTCGTAGCCAAGCCTGCTAAGTCAGAGGACGGTTATCCCGGACACGCCGCACGGAAAATGCGATTTCACCCCCTTGACCTTCCCATGATGGGAAGCTCCACATACGGTGGGAAAGCGAGGACTATCCCATGAACCAGACCGTCAAGCCGATCCACAAAGCCGAGCCTTTCACCGTTCCCGTCGAGGGCATGACCTGCGCTTCCTGCGTGCGCCGCGTTGAAAACGCCGCCGCGAAAGTCCCGGGCGTCGATAAGAGCGCCGTCAATTTCGCGACGAAGAAGCTGACCGTGGAATCGGCCGAGGGCTTTTCTCCGGAGGATCTCGAAAAGGCGATCCGCAAGGTCGGTTACGAGATCCCGCCGGGCGCGATGCACCACGCGATGCGCGAAGCGGGAATGATGCCGCCTGTGACGCCGCAGGCCGGGCAGGCCCATCACCACGACCATGGTCATTCGGCGCCGCAAGGCCACGACCACATGGACCACGCCGCCATGGATCACTCGGGCATGAAGCACGCGGGCATGGATCACGCTGCCATGGATCACGCTGCCATGGGGCACGGCCCCGCGGCCCATGCCGGCGGCCACGACCACATGCATATGCACCAGGGCGAGGAGGGCGCGCTGAAGCGGGATCTCGCCATCGCCTTCGTACTCACCCTGCCGCTGTTCGTGCTGGAAATGGCAAGCCATGTCTACGATCCCTTCCATCACTGGCTGATGGGCGTGATCGAGACGCAGAACCTCTATTATGTCTATTTCGCCCTGGCGACGGTGGTCGTCTTCGGCCCCGGTTTCCGCTTCCTGAGGATAGGCCTGCCGGCGCTGTTGCGCGGCGCGCCGGAGATGAACTCGCTGGTCGCGGTCGGCGTGCTGGCGGCCTACGGCTATTCGCTGGTCACCACATTCGCCCCCGACCTGCTGCCGGAAAGCGCCCGCTTCGTCTATTACGAAGCGGCGACCGTCATCGTCACGCTGATCCTGTTCGGCCGGCTGCTCGAAGCGCGCGCCACCGGCCGCACCGGCGAGGCGATCGAGAAGCTCAGCCGGCTGCAGGCCAAGACCGCCCGCGTCGAGCGCGACGGCAAGGTGCTGGACATCCCGACCGAACAGGTGGTCGCCGGCGACGTGCTGGTGATCCGCCCCGGCGAGCGCATTCCGGTCGACGGTACTGTCATTGACGGCTCCTCGAATGTCGACGAGTCGATGATTTCGGGCGAACCGCTGCCGGTCGAAAAGGCGGCTGGCGCCACGGTGGTCGGCGGCACGATCAACAAGACCGGCGCCTTCCGGTTCCGGGCCGACAAGGTCGGCCGCGACACGATGCTGGCGCAGATCATCCGCATGGTCGAGCAGGCGCAAGGGTCGAAGCTGCCGATCCAGACCCTGGTCGACCAGGTGACGGCCTGGTTCGTGCCGGCGGTGATCGCGCTCGCCGTTCTCACCTTCGCCGTCTGGTTCTTCGTCGGCCCCGAACCGGCGCTCACCCACGCGCTGGTCAATGCGGTCGCGGTGCTGATCATCGCCTGCCCCTGCGCCATGGGGCTTGCGGTGCCGACCTCGATCGTCGTCGGCGGCGGCCGCGCGGCTGAACTGGGCGTGCTGTTCCGCAAGGGAGAGGCGCTGCAGGAATTGCGCAATGTCCGGCTCGTCGTCGTTGACAAGACCGGCACCGTGACCAAGGGCCGGCCGGAACTGACCGATCTGGTGACGGCGGACGGTTTTGCCGAAGACGAGGTTCTGGCGCTGGTCGCAAGCGTCGAGGCGCAGTCGGAACATCCGATCGCCGAGGCGATCGTCAAGGCCGCCGAGACCAGGGGCCTGGCCGTGCCGAAGGCGGAAAATTTCGCGTCGGTGACCGGTTACGGTATCGAGGCGCAGGTCGACGGACGCAAGGTCTCGGTCGGCGCCGACCGCTTCATGGAAAAGCTGGGTCTCTCGGTCGAAACCTTCGCGGAAGCCGCGGCCCGCCTCGGCGACGAAGGCAAGACGCCGCTTTACGCCGCGATTGACGGAAAGCTCGCCGCAGCCATCGCGGTTGCCGATCCGCTGAAGCCGTCGAGCCGCGAGGCGATCCGGGCGCTGCAGGGGATGGGCGTCGAAGTGGCCATGGTGACCGGCGACAACCGCCGCACCGCCGAAGCGATCGGCCGTCAGGTCGGCATCAGACAAGTCGTTGCCGAGGTCCTGCCGGAGGGCAAGGTGGCGGCCATCCACGAAATGCGGGCCAAGGGGGAGCAGAGTGGCAAAAAGCTCGCTTTCGTCGGCGACGGCATCAACGATGCACCCGCGCTCGCCGAAGCCGATGTCGGCATCGCTATCGGCACCGGCACGGACGTGGCGATCGAAAGCGCCGACGTGGTCCTGGTCGGCGGCGAGCTTTCGGGCGCCGTCTCGGCGATCACTATCAGCCGCGCGACGATGACCAACATCAAGCAGAACCTGTTCTGGGCCTTCGGCTACAATGTGGCGCTGGTGCCGGTCGCGGCGGGCGTGCTTTACCCGGCCTTCGGCTGGCTGCTGTCGCCGATGATTGCCGCCGGCGCCATGGCTCTGTCGAGCGTCTTCGTGCTCGGCAACGCGCTCAGGCTGAAGGCGGCGAAAGTGGGAGACGCGCGATGAATATCGGCGAGGCTTCGAACGCATCCGGCGTGTCGGCCAAGATGATCCGTTATTACGAGGAGATCGGCCTGATCCGCCCGATGGGCCGCACCGGCAACAATTACCGGGTCTATGGCGACGAGGAAGTACATATCCTGCGCTTCATCAAACGCGCCCGCAATCTCGGCTTCTCGCTGGAGGAGACCGAGACGCTTCTGAAACTCTGGCAGGACAAGAGCCGCGAAAGCGCCGCCGTCAAGGAAGTCGCGACCGCCCATATCGGCGATCTCGAACGGCGCATCGCCGAAATGCAGGGCATGGTGAAGACGTTGAAGCACCTGGCCCATTGCTGCGGCGGCGACACCCGCCCCAACTGCCCGATCCTTGATGATCTGGCGGGGGATGGCGCGGTGGGCGGCGACGCGTCGGCCCCGGCAATGAAAAGGAAGACGAAGCAGCACGCCTGATGTATTTCGGCGCGATGCCCCTCATCCGCCTGCCGGCACCTTCTCCCCGTGAAAAACGGGGAGAAGGACATATGCCGCGCCGGCCTCCCGATTCTCAAGGTTGCAAGATGAGCCCGGGAGCATGCCTCTTGCGTCCTTCTCCCCGTCTGGACGGGGAGAAGGTGCCGGCAGGCGGATGAGGGGCAATTCCATGCGTCCGACACTCCTGCAACACACTTGACCTTCCCCCCATGGGAAGGTGCACAACCCATACATCGAACAAGGAGATTCCGATGACTGCAATTTTCACCGTGCCGGACATGACCTGCGGCCATTGCGAAAAGACCGTGCGCGGCGCGCTGGCGGATGCCCTGCCGGGTGCGGCGGTGGCGATCGACCTGACGGTCCGCACGGTGACGGTCGAGGGCGACGCGGCAAAGGCCGAGGAGGCGATCCGCGAAGCGGGGTACAGTCCCGAACGGGCGGCGGTTTGAACCGCAAGGAAAACTGGCGTAGTGGACGAAAGGCCACTCCCGCCTCCCACGCCCCGTCATGAAAATTTCAACATTCTGACGGCCAGGCGTTATACGTCCGCAAAATTCGCATGGCAGAGGAAGAGCAACCGCTGGCCGGCTTCCATTCGAGGGGCCGGCCTGCCGTTTTTCGCCCGCCTCTCGAATTATCGGACATCGATCATGCTCAAAGCGCTGTTTTCAACTGTTGCTCTCGTCATTTCGCTCGCCCCTCCGGCGCAGGCCGCGGAGCCCGGCGTGACGGTCGCCACCCCTTGCCCGTTCGGCGACTGCAAGGCGGCCATCGGCCTTTCCTTCGTCGGCGAGTTCTCGATCCCGACCGGCACGCAATTCGACGGCGTCGAGTTCGGCGGCATTTCCGGCCTCGACTACGACCCGGCGAGCAACCGTTACATCGCCATTTCCGACGACCGTTCCGAACGGGCGCCCGCCCGTTTCTACGAGCTTTCGATCGAAGCGAGTGCCGCCGGCATCACCGATGTGAAGGTGGTGAGGACGGTGACCCTGAAGGACAGGAACGGCGAGGCTTTTGCGGCCAAGGGCGTCGATCCGGAATCGATCCGGTTCGGCAAGGACGGCATCTACTGGTCGAGCGAAGGCGACGTGAAGCAGCTCCTGCCGCCCTTCGTGCGCGTTGCGAGCCCGGACGGCGCTTTCGTGCGCGAGTTCGAACTTCCCAAGGCCTTTCTGCCCACCGCCGACAAGTCCGCCGGCATCCGCGACAACCTCGCCTTCGAAGGGCTCGCCACGCTGCCGGGTGGCGACCTGATGGTCGAGGTCGAATCGGCGCTGTTCCAGGACGGGCCGGTCTCCGGGCTTGCCCGTGGCTCGCTCGCCCGCATGATCCGCTACGATGCGGCCAGCGGCACGCGACAAGCCGAATATGTCTATCCGGTCGCGCCGATCCCCCAGGCGCCGACCGTCGACAAGGGTTACAACGACAACGGCGCCTCGGAAATCCTGGGCCTCGACGACCATCGCCTCCTGGTCGTCGAGCGCGGCTTCGCGCAAGGGTTCGGCAACTCGATCAAGGTCTTCATGGTCGATACCGACGGCGCGACCGATGTCTCTTCCATCGCCTCGCTGGCCAATACCGATGCCCCGGTCGTGCCGGTGCGCAAGGCGCAGGTGCTCGACATGCAGGCGATCGGCCTGAAGCCGGACAATATCGAGGCGGTCACCTTCGCCAAGGGCACGGACGGCAGCGATCTCCTGATCTTCGCCGCCGACAACAATTTCTCCAAGGAGCAGAAGACGCAGTTCATCGCCTTCAAGGTGCTGACCCGCCCCTGAGAATTGAAAGGCTCGCGAATGTCGCTCGACCCGTTCGCGGGTAGAGCGACATGCCCGCGTCGGCCGGCGGATGTGGCTCGAATGCGAGCCGGCGTCGGCAAACCCGCCTCACCAGCTTTGGCGGCGCTCGAACGGAATCCGGGAAGTAAAGATCCCGGCACCGGGAGGGCTACGTATAATTACCGAATTCACCCGCTCGGCCGTTCGCAGTAATACTAGGAGCCAGTTCTGTTGCGGGGTGAGGGGCATGGGTATATTTGAGGACGCTGTAATAGTCTTTGCTGCATTCGTCCTGACGTTGTTTATTTCGGCAGGAACCCGGGCGGTCGGGAATTTCTCGGCCAATCTCAAGGCCCTCCGCACCTATAAATTCGACGAATAGAAGACCGGCGTGGACAGCGATCTGATCGAGCCGGAAATCGAAACCCTGCAGGCGCTTGCGGGCCAGCGGCGGCAAGCGGGCACGGTCCGCGAGTGGATCTGCCTTGAAGAATTGAGCCGCAGGGGGCTCTGCACCAGCAACCATCCGCGCGCCATCACGCCCGCAGGTCTGGCCGCGCTCGAAATGGCCACCAACACCATCGATCTGCGTTCGAGGGGACGGCGGTCGCGCATGGTCTCCGCCGAACAATCAGCCTGACGGAGGGCCGCCGGAGGTCTCCTCCGGGCGGCTTTCCATTTTATCATCCAGCGTCTTGCGGCTTAGAACTTCACGCCGATGCCGACATTGATGACGTGCTGGTTGAAGTCGAAATCGGCGCCGGCGAGGCTGCCGTTCCCGAAATCGTTATAGCGGTATTCGATACGGCCGAAGATATTGTCCGTGAAGGCGTAATCGACGCCGGCGCCGATCGTCCAGCCGTTCAGCATGTCGTCGTCGTCAAAGCCGCCGCCGTCGATATGGGCGTTGGTGGCCGTCCAGCCCGCCGCGCCGAAGATCAGGGCCCGGTCGATGGCATAACCGACGCGGCCGCGAACGGAGCCGGAAAAGCCGGTGCCGATGTCGATGCCGCCGGCATAGCTGTTCTCGTTCCAGTCGTAGTTGACGTCGCCTTCGATACCGGCAACGAAACCGTTGGAAAATTGCCAGTTGTAGCCGACGAAGCCGCCAAGCCTCCAGCCGTCGAAATCGTCGGAACCACCGCCGACCGCATTGCCGTCACCCCAGGCATAACCGGTATGGGCACCGATATAGGGCCCGTTCCAGGTGAAGACGACCGGCATTTCGACGGCCTGCGGGGCCTGTGGAACCTGTTCGACGGCGTCGGCCGCATAAGCAACGGAAGAGGCGGTCATGGCGGCCGACGCGGCAAAAATGAAAAGAGCCTTCATGGATATTCCCTCCGATTTATTGGCTAAAACGCAAATAGAGCGGTTTGCTTGGAAAGCTGTAGCTAAAATACAACATCGGAAAAAATCTGCGGAGAAATGGTAAGTCTATGAAATAGCTATATTTTATTTTATGGACGCGCCATTGACCTCAATTGCGGTTGAGGTTGTAGGGTCCCGGAGACTGAAAATTGGACAAGGGGCAGGGCGTGCTGCAGGAAATCGATGTGGGTTGGTCGAGGCTTCTGAAAGGCCGCGAAGGGGCGATGCTGGGGCTGATCTCGGCGGGGATCGGGCTGCATGCCTTCAACCAGTTCGCAATCGTCGCGGCGCTGCCGCCGGCCGCGAAAGAGATCGGTGGCACGACCTATTTCAGCTGGGCCTATACGCTGTATTTCCTGGGCTCGATCGCCGGCGGCACCGGGGCGGCTGCGATGCGCGACCGGTTCGGCGCGCGTTTCGTCCTTGTCGTCTCGGCGTTGATCTTTGCCTTGGGCGGGCTGTTTGCGCTGTCGGCGCCGGCCTTTTCCTGGATCATGGCCGGGCGCCTGCTGCAGGGCGTTGCGGATGGGCTGATCGTGGCGATCTGCTACAGCCTGATCCCGGCCAACTTCCCCTCCGGGCTGATCGCAAAAGTGTTTGCGGTGGAGGCGATCGTCTGGGCGGTGGCGGCGATTGCCGGACCGCTGGCGGGCGGGCTGCTCACCGAGGCCTATTCCTGGCGGGCATCGTTCCTGGCCGTTTCGCCCTTCGTGGCCCTGCTTGCGGGCTTCGCGCTGACCGCAAGGCCAAGGGTGACCGAGGCGGCGCCGGTGCCGCTGTCTGCCGCCACCATTTCCCTTTGCCTGGCCGCTTCCTTCGTCCTGTCGCTGTCGTCGGTGGTGAGCGGCGGCGCGATGCAGGCAATGGCGGTCGTGGTGGGGGCGGGGCTGTTCCTGCCGGCGCTGAAGCTCGACGGGCGGATCGGGCCGAAACTGTTTCCGCAAGGCGCCTTCCGGCTCGGTTCGGTCGTCGGGCACGGCTTTTGGGTCCTGTTCCTGATGTCGGCGAGCCACTCGGTCGGCAGCGTCTACCTGGCGCTGATGATCGGCGCCGTCTTCGATTTCCGGCCGGCGGTGGTCGGTTATCTGGTGGTGACCATGGCGCTCTCCTGGAGCCTGGTCGCGGTCGTCGCCAGCCGGGTCACGGCGCCTGGTGCGCGGCATCGGTGGATGCGCAGTGGCGCATTGTTTCAACTGTTCGGTTTCCTATGCCTCGGAGCGGCTTTTGCGAGCGGCTCGCTGGTGCTGCTTCTGGCAGGCCAGGTGGCGATCGGTACGGGCTTCGGCGTCGCCTGGGCAAGCGTCAACCAGGCGGCGATGGAAGCGGCAGCAAGGCAGGAGCGCGATCTCGCAAGCGCCTTGCTGCCGACGATCTCGACCGCGGGATATGCGATCGGTGCGGGGATCGCCGGCATGATCGCAAGCGCGACCGGCCTGGTTTCGGCGCTGGAAAACGGCGGGGCCGGCGGCCCGGCCTGCTGGCTCTACGGGACGGCCGCGGCAGGGGCGCTGCTGACATTTCTTCTCGGTTTCGGCGTGCGGCTCGGCAAGGTCTGAAGGGGCGCAACAAAAGCGCATTTCGCTTGTTCGGCGGACACGATTTCCCATATTGGGGATAGGGGCCGCCCGCATCTGGCGCCGGCGGCCGAAGGAGTTCCTCCGTGTTCCAGTTCGACAATTCCTACGCCCGCCTGCCGGACAGGTTTTTCGCCTCCGTCTATCCCGAGCCGGTGGAGGGGCCGAAGCTCCTGAAATTCAACGAGGCGCTGGCCGACGAGCTGGGTGTCGAGGCCGATTTTTCCGATCCCGCTCGGCTGGCGGCGATCCTTGCCGGCAATGTCGTGCCGCCGGGCGCCATGCCGATCGCCATGGCCTATGCCGGCCACCAGTTCGGCAATTTCGTGCCGCAGCTCGGCGACGGGCGGGCGATCCTGCTCGGCGAGGTCGTCGACCGCAACGGCATCCGCCGCGACATCCAGCTGAAGGGTGCCGGCCCGACCCCGTTTTCCCGCCGTGGCGACGGGCGCGCGGCGCTCGGGCCCGTCCTGCGGGAATACATCGTGTCGGAGGCGATGAACGCGCTCGGCCTGCCGGCGACGCGGGCGCTGGCGGCGGTCGCGACCGGCGAACGGGTCTTTCGCGAAAGGATCGAACAGGGCGCCGTCTTCGTGCGGGTCGCGGCAAGCCATGTGCGGATCGGCACCTTCCAGTTTTTTGCCGCCCGCGGCGACAATGACGGCGTGAAACTGCTCGCCGACTACGTGATCGAGCGGCATTATCCCGAGCTCAAGACGGCGGAAAATCCCTATATCGAGCTGCTGCAGTCCGTGGCCGGGCGGCAGGCGGACCTGATCGCCCGCTGGCTGGGCGTCGGCTTCATCCACGGGGTGATGAACACCGACAACATGACGATTTCGGGAGAGACGATCGATTTCGGCCCTTGCGCCTTCCTCGACGAATACGATCCGATGAAGGTGTTTTCCTCGATCGACCAGATGGGGCGATACGCCTATCGCAACCAGCCGGGCATCGGCCAGTGGAATATCGCGCGGCTGGCCGAATGCCTGCTGCCGCTGCTGGACGAGAACGAGGACAAGGCCGTGGACGCGGCGAACGCCGTGCTGAAGGCGTTCGGCGAACGGTTCCAGAAGGCATGGATCGGCGTCTTCCGGGCAAAGATCGGCCTTGAGACCGAGGCGGATGGTGACGGCGAGCTGATCCAGGCGCTGCTTGGTCTGATGCACGAGGGGCAGGCGGATTTCACCCTGACCTTCCGCCGGCTGTCGGACGCCGCCGACGGCCGGGATGAGGCGTTCCTCGGCTGTTTTACCGATCCCGGCAAGGCAGCCGAATGGCTTTCCGCCTGGCGCGAGCGGCTTGCCGGCGAAACACGGTCCCAAGAGGATCTGGCGGCGGGCCTGAGAGCGGTCAATCCGGCCGTCATCCCCCGCAACCACAAGGTCGAGGAAGCCTTGGCGGCCGCCAACTACGGCGATTTCGGCTTCTTCGAAAAGCTGCTCGAAGCGCTCGAAAGCCCCTTCGAGGAACGGCCGGAATTCGCGGCCTACATGCAGCCGCCGAAGCCCGAGGAAAGGGTGACGCAGACATTCTGCGGGACCTGATCGTCTGGTAAATTAATTTTTTCTAATTAGGAAAATAGTCCTTGACGGCGTGACGGTCGTCTGATAGGGTACAGGCACAGTCGAAGAATTGCGCCGATGGCAGCCTTCGGGCAGCTGGCGCAAGACTTCCAGTCAAATTGGCCCGGTCTTCCAAAGCCGGGCCTTTTTTATCTCGAAAATCGGCAGCGGGGAAAGGCGGCGACCGGAAACGGGCGCGGCGGCAACTTTTCTGCGCCGAAATTCTCCTTCGGGGATCTTTGACATGGATGAATTCGAAACGTTCGATCCGGCGCTTTTCGGCCTCTGGCCGCGGACTCCCGTCTATGGCGACGAGGTCGTGATGGAAGATGCGGCTTTGGCGGACATGGCCCGCGGCGTGCTCCTGGAAACCAAGTCCGCCGAGGGT
Source organism: Hyphomicrobiales bacterium (assembly GCA_900471605.1). Taxonomy (GTDB): domain Bacteria; phylum Pseudomonadota; class Alphaproteobacteria; order Rhizobiales; family Rhizobiaceae; genus Neorhizobium. Next base: position 36,569 of record UCEY01000024.1, read on the forward strand.
TCGGTTTCGCCAGGCGAGGAACTGCGGCGGATCCTGAACGAGATGACGGCCGAGATGGGCGCCCAGTTCGCCACCTTCCGCAACATGCGGGCCTCGGCGGAGGCAGCACTCGATGGCGGCGACGACGCGGCCCAGAAACTGGCGCGCGCCGATGTGAAGGCCGCCACCGACGCCATGTCGCTGATCGTCCGCACGCTTGAAAAGGTCGATAGCCTGCAGCGCCAGCTCGCCCGCGACCGCGAGGAAGCGGCCGAGCGGGAGGCGGACGAGGGCGGGTATGAGGAGGCCAAGGCCCGCTTCCTGCAAATGATCGAGGATCGCGCCAATGAAAATGCCTATGGCCTTTATGAAATCTGGAGGCGGGATGGGCCGCCCGAATGGGTTGCCGAGAGGCTTGGGCGCGCCGCTGCCGAGCCTTCGCACGAAGCGGCGGGCGCAGGAGAAGATCGCCGGTAACGCCTTGAAGGGTGCCTCGGGGCTGGAACAAGGCTTGGGGAAAGTCACCGCTACGCGTGAGGCATGCCGCTCCGCCGCTATGACAGGCACGGCTTTGATCAATGCGATGGAACAGGAGAACACCGGCCGGGCCGACCGCCATCCGATCGTCCCCGGTGCGGAGGAGATGTCGCCGGGGGTGACTGAGGGGGGGAGCGCCGCGACCTCGATTTCCGAAGAGTGTGCCGCAGCACCCCCCTCTGCCCTGCCGGGCATCTCCCCCTCAATGGGGGAGAGCGAGTTGCTGCAACGGGTCCACCCGGCGAGCGAACCTTTTCCGGAACGGAGTAGGCAGTCCGGCCCGTCTCTGATCGGCTTCACGCCCCGCCATGAGCGCGACTGGGATATTGCGGGCCGCGACGAACAAAAACCGCCCCCCGGAGACTGGCACACATGGCTGATCATGGGCGGGCGTGGCTCGGGCAAGACCCGGGCCGGCGCCGAGTGGATCCACGGGCTGGCGTCGGCGGGCAAACGTTCCGGGCTCAGGATCGCGCTGGTGGCGGAGACGTTGGGCGACGCCCGCGAGGTGATGATCGACGGAATTTCCGGCATCTGCCGGATTGCCCGCAAAAACCGGCCCGATTTCGAGATTTCCCGGCGTCGCCTGGTCTGGCCGAACGGCGCGATCGCGCAGATCTTTTCCTCGGAAGACCCGGAAAGCCTGCGCGGGCCGCAGTTCCATTTCGCCTGGTGCGATGAGCTCGCCAAATGGCGGCATGCGGAGGAGACCTTCGACATGCTGCAGTTCGGGCTGCGGCTCGGGGCCGACCCGCGCCAGCTGGTGACGACGACGCCACGACCGGTGCCGGTCCTGAAACGGCTGATTGCCGATCCCGGCACCCGGCTGGCGCGGATCTCGACCCGGGCGAATGCCGGAAACCTCTCGCCCGGTTTCATCAAGGCGCTGGAGGCGCGATACGGTGGCTCGAGGCTCGGGCGGCAGGAACTGGCCGGCGAGCTGATCGAGGACCGCGAGGACGCATTGTGGAAACGGGCCGACCTCGAAGCCTTCACGATCCGGTTTACCGGCGCGCTGAGGCGCATCGTGGTGGCGGTCGATCCGCCTTCCGGTTCGGGCGAGCATTCCTGCTGCGGCATTGTCGTGGCCGGGATCGAGGCGAACGGCCGAGCGGTCGTTCTGGCCGATTGCTCCGTCAAGGGCCAGAGCCCCGCCGGCTGGGCGAATGCGGTGGCGCGCGCCTATGCGCGCTTCCAGGCGGATCGGATCGTGGCCGAGGTGAACCAGGGCGGCGAGATGGTGACGGCGATGCTGAAAAGCGTGAACGCGGCGCTGCCGGTATCGATGGTGCGGGCGACGCGCGGCAAGTTTTTACGCGCCGAGCCCGTCGCCGCCCTCTACGAACAGGGGCGGGTGGCGCATGCCGGGCGGTTCGCGGAACTGGAGGACCAGATGTGCGATTTCGGCCCGGACGGTCTGTCCTCGGGCCGCTCGCCCGACCGGCTCGACGCGCTGGTCTGGGCGCTGACCGCACTGATGCTGGAAGGTCATGGCGAGCCGCGCGTGCGGGGCATTTGAGCGCGGCTCGTCGCTTGGTCGCGGAAAATCAGCGCGGCGTGGCCGGCTTCGGCTCTGCGCTTTCGCGGATCTGCTTCCACTCGGATTCCATCCGCTCGAGGACATGCTGGGGGATCGGTTTGGAAGGGGCGGCCGGTGCGGGCTGCTGCATCATTGTGATCTCCGTTTCAATTAGAAAGCCGACATGAACGGCGCATGCACCCGTTGGTTCCATACCGTCAGAGAAATGTAAACTGGCGCCTAAGCGCTTAAAACGATTTAGTTTTTCTAAACCGATTGAAACTTTGTGACAGATGTCAAGGATCGCTTTCATGCAGCTCGATCGTCGTGTTTTCTTCGATTTGGTACGGACGAAACTCTTCGGCGGACGGCTGACATCGGGCCAGGTGGAGGGGCTGACGGCGATTCTTGACGGCTGGTCGGCAAGGGCCGCGCAGGGCGGGAGCGACCCGCTCGCCTACGTACTGGCGACCGCTTTTCACGAGACCGCCGCCACCATGCAGCCGGTCCGCGAGACCCTGGCTGCAAGCGACAGGACGGCGATCGCGCGGCTGGAGCAGGCTTTCGCGGCTGGAAAACTCGGATCGGTCAGGACGCCCTATTGGCGGCCCGACGAGAACGGCCGGAGCTGGCTCGGACGCGGCCTGGTGCAACTCACCCACAGGCGGAACTACGAGGCGATGTCCGAGCTTACCGGCATCGACCTGGTGACCGATCCGGGCCGGGCGATGGAGATGCCGGTCTCGGTCGCGATCCTGATCGAGGGCATGCGGCGCGGCAGTTTCACCGGCCACAAGCTCGGCGACTATTTCAGGCCCGGCCGGGCCGACTGGACGGGCGCGCGAAAAATCATCAACGGCAACGACCGGGCGGAACTGGTGGCGCGGCATGCGCGGACATTTGCCGAAGCGCTGGACACCAGGCCGCATTGAAGCCCGCTTGCGGCCATGATAGCGAGGCCTCCGTTTTCCAGGAGGTTGCATGATACGCCATATCGTATTTTTCACGGCGCAGGCCGGCGAAATCGAGCGGGTCCGGGCGGGTCTTTCCCTGCTGACCGGCAATCCGCATGCATCGCTCCTCGAGATCGGCACCAATGTGAAGAGCGACCAGCTCGGCAACGAGGTCGATCTGGTCGTCTACGGCGAGTTCGAGGATGAGGCGGCGCTCGCCGCCTACAAGGCGCATCCGCTCTATCAGGAATCGATCGATATCGTCCGGCCGATCCGCGAGATGCGTTTGGCGGCCGATTTCGACAGTGCAAGGGCGGTGACAGCGCCGCTGCCGATACCTTAAGGCGGGCCTCGCGCCCGCGAGCGAGAGGACAATCCATGAAATCTCCATTCCGGCGGCCGTGGTTTTCCACGGGCGGGCGACGGGCCGTGCCTGAAGAACAGAGCCTGCAAACCCGCGAGGCCGAAACTCGCGAGACCCTGAAGGCGGGGTCCGAGACGAAGATGGCTTCCGGTTTCGCGATCGTGTCGGGCGAGGGGGCGGCGCACTGGTCGGGACGCTCCTATGCGGCACTGGCGCGCACGGGCTTCATGAAAAATCCGGTCGCCTACCGGGCGATGCGGATGATCGCGGAAGCGGCCGCGGCCGTGCCCTGGCTTGCCTATGACGGTGCGAGCGAACTCGCCGACCATCCGGCGATGGCGCTGCTCGCACGGCCGAACGCCAGGCAGGGCGGGCCGGATTTTTTCGAGGCGCTTTACGGGCACCTGGCGCTGTCCGGCAATGCCTATGTCGAACCGCTCTCGATCGGCGGGACTTTGCGTGAGCTGCATCTTCTGCGGCCCGACCGGGTGAGCGTGGTCGAAGGCCGCGACGGCTGGGTGGCGGGTTACGATTATCGCGCCGGCGGCACGGTGCGGCGCCTGCCGGCCGAAAGCGACGGCCTGGCGCTGCTGCACCTGAAACTGTTCCATCCGCTCGACGATCATTGCGGCTTTCCGCCGCTCGGCGCCGCCGGTGCAGCACTCGACCTGCACAATGCGGCGGCGGGCTGGAACAAGGCGCTGCTCGACAATTCCGCGCGGCCATCCGGCGCGCTGGTCTACCAGCCGAAGGATGGCGGCAACCTTTCCGCCGACCAGTACGAGCGGCTGAAGGACGAGCTGGAGGCCGGGTATTCCGGCGCGGTCAATGCGGGCCGGCCGCTGCTGCTCGAAGGCGGGCTGGACTGGAAATCCATGGGCCTGTCGCCGAAGGACATGGATTTCATCGAGGCGAAAAACGGCGCGGCCCGCGACATTGCGCTCGCCTTCGGCGTACCGCCGATGCTGATCGGCATTCCGGGCGACAATACCTATGCCAATTACCAGGAGGCCAACCGCGCCTTCTACCGCCTCACCGTGCTGCCGCTGATTTCGCGCACGGCGGCGAGTTTTTCCGCCTGGCTGTCCGAGGCCTATGGCGAGCGGCTGCGGCTGGAACCGGACCTCGACCGCATCGCCGGGCTCTCCGCCGAGCGCGAGGCGCTGTGGACGAGGGTAGGGGCGGCGTCGTTCCTGAGCGACGAGGAGAAGCGGGAGGCGGTGGGGTATTAATCGGCTCCAGGGGGGCGAAGTCATGAATGGCGCCTGCCGAACGGCGGATGACTCAACTTGCGAACTCCCGGACTCAACCTTTGAGCAGAGCGCCGGAAGTGATTCCGAAGATTGAGGGAAATGAAATCCGCCGACCTTCGGTCAAAGCGGAAAGGCCGGTCCGTGCGCCGGCGGCTCGCTCGAGCCACATGCGTAAATCATAAACAAGAGAGATTAAAAAATGTCTGACCTCGGAAGCGATCCGGGCGTCGGGGTCGCCAAGGTCCTCGGCGCCACGGCGGGTGCCGGCGTGTCGCTCATCTATCTTCTGCCGAAAAGCCGCCATGAGGCCGCGAGCCGGTTTCTGACCGGCCTTGCCTGCGGGCTGATCTTCGGCGGGCCGACCGGGCTCTGGCTGGTGGAACGGCTGGGGATCGGGGATGATCTTTCCGGCCGGGAAGTGATGCTGACGGGATCGGCCGCGGCCAGCCTTTGTGCCTGGTGGGCGCTGGGCATGCTGGCGAGGATTGCCGCGAGATATGGCGGACGGGGCGGCGGAGCCTGATCCGGCTTCGTCATAGCTCCTCGTCCGCCTCCAATTCCAATTCAGGGAGAATGCCCATGCACGCTTACCGCGGGCCGCGCCCGACTGCGCGCAAATTCGCCAATCTGGAGCTCGCAGGCATTACCGGCGACGGGTTCTTTTCCGGTTATGCCAGCGTCTTCGGCGAGATCGATCTCGGCAAGGACACGATCGAGCGCGGCGCCTTCCGCAACTGCCTCGTCGAGCGCGGGGCGACCGGGGTGCGGATGCTCTACCAGCACGACCCGGCGGAACCGATCGGCGCCTGGCGGACGATCCGCGAGGATGCCCGCGGGCTTTATGTCGAGGGCGCGCTGTCGCCCGGCGTCGCCCGCTCCCGCGAGGTGCTGTCGCTGATGAAATCAGGCGCGCTCGACGGGCTGTCGATCGGTTTTCGCACCGTCAAGGCGCGGACCGACGCCAAGACGGGCGTGCGAAAAATCCTCGAGGCCGATCTCTGGGAAATCTCGGTGGTGACCTTCCCGATGCTGCCTTCGGCCAGGGTCTCCAACGTCAAGCATGCGCGGTTCTTCCGCGACAGGGAAACCGAACTCGTCCGCCAGATGCGGCGGGCGGCGAAGATGATGATGAAATCAACCTTCAAAGGAAAAACGATATGACGGATCAGGCGAGGATGGTGGCAGGCGTGGCGGCCGGGGCGAAGGCTCCCGAGGTCAAGGCCGTGCCGGAAACGGTAACGGCGGCCTTCGACGAATTCATGGAGGCGTTCGAGGCCTTCAAGGAGGTCAACGACCGGCGCCTCGGCGAGATCGAGCAGAAGCTGACCGCCGACGTGGTGACCCGCGACAAGATGGACCGCATCAACCGCAATATGGACGAGCAGAAGAAGGTGCTCGACCAGCTGCTGCTGAAGAAGGCGCGGCCACGCCTCGGCTCCGCGCCCGGCGGCCGCGATGCCGAGCTCTCGGCGGAAGCGGTCGAGCACAAGGCGGCGTTTGACGCCTATGTCCGCCGCGGCGAGGAGAACGGTCTGCGCGAGCTGGAGGCCAAGGCCTTTTCCGGCGGCACCGGCGCCGATGGCGGTTATCTCGTCCCGCCGGAGACGGACACCGAGATCGGACGGCGCATCTCGGTGGTTTCGCCGATGCGCGCGCTCTCGACCGTGCGCACCGTCTCCTCCGCCGTCTTGAAGAAACCCTTCGCTGCGGCCGGGCTTTCGACCGGCTGGGTGGCCGAAACCGCGGCGCGGCCGCAGACCGGCACGCCGCAGCTTGCCGAACTCTCCTTTCCGACCATGGAACTCTATGCCATGCCGGCGGCCACGCAGTCGCTGCTGGACGACGCGGCGGTCGATATCGAGGCCTGGATCGCCGGCGAGGTGGACATCGTCTTTGCCGAGCAGGAGGGCGACGCCTTCATCCGCGGCGACGGCATCAACAAGCCGAAGGGGTTTCTGTCCTATCCGACGGTGGCGGACAGCGCCTGGAGCTGGGGCAATATCGGCCATATCGCCACCGGCATGGCCGGCGGCTGGAAATCGACCGGTCCTTCGGACACGCTGATCGACCTCATCTATGCGCTGAAGGCCGGCCATCGCCAGAACGGCACCTTCCTGATGAACCGCAAGGTTCAGGGCGACATCCGCAAGTTCAAGGATGCCGACGGCAACTATCTCTGGCACCCGCCGGCCGCTGCCGGCCAGCCGGCCTCGCTGATGGGCTTTCCGATCGCCGAGGCCGAAGAGATGCCCGACGTGGCGGAGAATTCGCTCTCGATCGCGTTCGGCGATTTCCGCTCCGGCTATCTCGTCGTCGACCGCGCCGGCGTGCGCATCCTGCGCGATCCCTATTCGGCAAAACCCTATGTGCTTTTCTACACCACCAAGCGCGTCGGCGGCGGCGTGCAGAACTTCGAGGCGATCAAGGTGGTGAAGTTTTCGGCGGCATAATACGGGCGGCGTCTCGTTATCGGGCAGGCGCTACGGGCTGCCCCTCACCCTAACCCTCTCCCCGCAGGCGGGGAGAGGGGACGTGCCCTGCTCCTGTCTCTCTTCGTGATGCCCGTACGGCATATGTCCTTCTCCCCGCCTGCGGGGAGAAGGTGCCGGCAGGCGGATGAGGGGCCGCCCAGTTTTCCAAGGACGAATATGACCTACGCCCAAACCACTCCGCCCGCCGCGGAGCCGCTGACGCTTGCCGAGGTGAAGGCGCATCTGCGTCTCGACGGAAGCGACGAGGACGCGTTGCTGACTTCGCTGATCACCACTGCCCGCGAGCACCTGGAAACGGAGACCGGCCTCTGCCTGGTGTCGCAGGCGTGGCGGCTTTATCTCGACCACTGGCCGGCGGACGGCATCGTCCGGATTTCGAGGTCGCCGGTGCAGGCGATTGAGAATGTTACGGTTTACGACGCAGCCGGGACCGCGCTTGAAGTTCCACTGGAAGATCACCTGCTCGACGGGACCGGGCGGCCGGCGCGGCTGTGGCTCAAACACCCGCCTGAACCGGGCCGGTGCGTCAACGGCATCGAGATCGACTTTTCGGCCGGTTTCGGCGAGGCGGGCACCGACGTGCCCGATACGCTGAAACGCGCGATGTCCCTCCATATCGGCCACATGTTCACGTTCCGCGGCGTGGTTTCGCCGGACAGTCAGCCGGCCGGCATCCCCGATGGCTACGAGCGGCTGATCGCACCCTTCCGGATGCGGAGGCTCTGATGGTCCTGTTCTTCGATCCGGGGTCGATGACCGCCCGGCTCGACCTCGAAGTGCCGCAGGCGGTGCCGGACGGCCAGGGCGGCGCGACCGTCACCTGGGAGGTGATGGCCTCGCTCTGGGCGAGGATAGAGCCGGTCTCGTTCGTTGTCGAAGAACAGGCGGCGGGCGAGGGCGGCACGATCAGCCACCGCATCTGGGTGCGGTTCCGCGAGGACGTTTCCGCCGGCCAGCGCTTTCGCAAGGGGGCACGGACCTTCCTTGTCAGGCTGGTGCACGATCCGGACGAGACGCGGCGTTATCTCGTCTGCCAATGCGAGGAGGAAGCCCGATGACGGCGGCGAACGCGCTCCTGCAGGCGATCCACCGAAAGCTCTCCGGCGATGCGGCGCTGACCGCGATCATCGGGGCGGACGGCATCCGCGACCGGCTGCTGCCGCGGGCGAAACTTCCCTCCATTGTGTTCGGCGAAATCGAGACACGCGATTTCTCGACCGACGGGGGGCCGGGCGAGGAACATCTTCTGGTCCTGGAAATATGGTCCGAAGCCGAGGGACGGCGACAGGCGCAGGAAGTCGCCGGGCTGGTACATGGCCTGCTTCACGACGCGGCGCTGGCGCTCGCCGGCAGCTTGGTGCTGGTGAACCTGCAGCAGGTCGGCATGCGCAGCCGTCGCGAGCCGAAGACGAAGTTCCATCTGGCGGAGATGCGGTTCCGGGCGGTGACGGAATAGCGAGGCCATGGTTATTGAATATTGAATGTTCCGATAGCTTTGTATATACAAAGTATATGCATGGGGATGTTGGATCATGGTAGCCCTTCGGAAAAGCGAAACGGTCAATTTGAGGATTGATGCCGGCACGCGGGAAGTGATTGCCCGTGCCGCCGAGATTTCCGGCAAGTCGCTGACGGCATTCATGACCGAAGCGGCGTTGTTGAATGCCCAGAAGGAGCTTCTGCAGCAGCGGTTCATCGGTGTCGACGCGACTGTTTTCGATGCCGTCGAGAGCCTGCTTGCGGAGCCGGCACAGGCGAACGAGAAGCTCTCGGCGTTGCTTCAGTCGAGCCGGGAATGGCTAGACTGAAGCATGTATCGCAAACCGGTTCCGCTGAATGAGCAGCATCGTCTGGATGATTTCGACAGCGGCAAGCCGGTTCTCGATGTCTTCCTCAAGGAGATGGCGCTTCACAATCAGGCACAAGGTTACACGCGAACCTTCGTGATCGCAGGCGCCGATTTTCGCGTGGTCGGATATCATTCGCTTTGCGCCGGCATGATTTCCCGTGAAAACGCGCCCCGCCAGGTCAAGGGGCACCAGGCGCCGGGCGAGATTCCGGTGGCATTGCTGGCTCGGCTTGCCGTGGACCGGAGGCACCATGGGCAGGGGCTCGGCGGCGAACTCCTCAAGAATGCTCTTCTGGCAGTGATCGCGGCATCAGATGCGGTGGCGTTCCGAGCGGTCATGGTTCATGCGCTCGACGACGAGGCGACGGGCTTTTACCTCAGATATGGCTTCCGGCAAGCCAAAGGGCTGGATCGCACATTGCTTTTGTCGGTCAAGGATATCCTTGCTTCACTGGGAGGTTAGGCGGCTTCGCGCATCCGCCGTGCGCATCAGCCTCACCAGCATCAGCACGAAGATGAGCGAGACCGCCGAGAGCGTTGCGCCGGTTAAAAGGACGGCGCCGGCGCCGGCGCGGTCGAGAAGTGCGGTGAAGATGACGGGTGCCGCGGCATTGGCAAGGTTTTGCGGCAGCGACAGGCGCGCCGATTGGAGACCGAATTCCTTTGCCGAAAAGAGCGACAGCGGCAGCAGCGCGCGGGCGACGGAAACGACGCCGGCGCCGAAGCTGAAGAGTACGACGAAAGCGATCAGCGCCGCCGACGAGGACGTGACCGTGGCTGCCAGAAGGAAGCTCGCCAGCGTCAGGACCGTTCCGATGATCGTGGTGATGATCGCATTGCCGCGCCGGCCGAGCAGCATGTCGACGAACCTTGCGGAAACGCTGATCGCGCCCCGTGCCGAACCCAGCTGCAGCGCAAGTGCCGGCGACGCGCCCGCAGCATTGAGCAGCGCCAGGAACGTCGGCGACATGCCGAAGCCGACGAAGGAACTCAACGTGGTCGTCGCGGCGACCAGGAAAAAGGCTTTGCGGCGCTCCGGCTCGGTGAAGGGGACCGGCACGGTTTCGGCGGCCGCTGCCTGTTCCCGGCTTTCCATCGGCTTCGGCAGGCCGAACAGATAAAGCGGCAGGCAGACGAATAGCTGCAGCGCGGCGGACAGAACGAAGGTCAGCCGCCAGCCGACCAGATTGTTCATCAGCGCCAGGGCCGGCCAGAAGATCGTGGCCGAAAGGCCCGTGAACACCATCAGGATGGCGATGATGCGCTTGCCGCCCAGCCCTTCGCGCTCGACGACCGCCGTATAGGCGGGCGCCGAGAGACCGAGCGCGCCGCCTATGCCGATGACGATCCAGGCAAGGCCGTAGATCAGGATTTCGTGCGCGGCCGCCAGCAGCAGCAGGCCGGCCGCCAAGATGACGGAAGCCGTCGCCATGACTTTTGCTGCACCGTGGCGAGCGAGCAGCCGGCCGGCCATGGGGCTGGCAAGCGCACTGACCAGCATCATGATCGACAGGCCGAAGAATACCACCTCGTTCGGCAGGCCGAGTTGCGGGGCGATGACGCGCCCCATGACGCCGAGCATGTCGAAGCTGGTGCCCCAGGAAATGATCTGCGTGACGGAAAGCACGGCGATCGTCTGAGCGGAGCGCAGGGGAAGGGGTGTGGACATGGCGTGGGGGCGCATTCGCGAAAAAGGTGTGCGCCCGATGCTCTAGCACCGCTTTGCGGCGGGCGGAAGCGACAAACGGACAACAGCGGAAAGGATTTCCACATGGTGGCGCAGAAGGGCAAGGACCTGCTCCTGAAGATCGACGATGACGGCACGTTCCTGACGGTGGCGGGGCTGCGCTCGAAGCGGTTGGCCTTCAACGCCGAGACCGTCGACATCACCGATGCCCAGAGCGCCGGGCGCTGGCGCGAGCTGATGGGCGGCGCCGGCGTGCAGCGCGCCTCGCTGACCGGGGCCGGCATCTTCAAGGACCAGGCGAGCGATGCGATGGTACGGGGCGCCTTCTTTGCTGGCACCATTCTTGTCTGGCAGATCCTGATCCCGGCCTTCGGCACCGTCAGCGGGCCGTTCCAGGTGACGGCGCTCGAATATTCCGGCGAGCATAACGGCGAAATCCGTTTCGAACTGGCGCTGGAATCGGCAGGCAGCCTCACTTTCGAGGCGCTCTGATGCAGGGCGGGCGGGCAAATCGCCGGCGCGGCGAGGTCGAGGCGTTGATCGACGGCGAGCGCCGCATTCTCTGCCTGACGCTTGGCGCGCTGGCGGAGCTGGAAACGGCGTTCTCCGTCGGTGATCTCAACGGGCTGGCCGAACGGTTTTCGTCCGGGCGGCTGAAGGCGGCGGACATGATCCGGCTGATCGGCGCCGGCCTGAGGGGCGGCGGAAATCTCTATTCCGACGACGAGGTGGCGGCGATGAGCGTCGAGGACGGGGTCGCCGGTTACGCGCGGATCGTCGGAGATTTGCTGACGGCGACATTTGCGGGGCCGGCCAAGGAGACCGCGGCAAACCCTTGAGGGCCGCAGCGGGCAACGGGGCAATGGCGGGCAGTTTTCCGTCCGCGATCGTATCCGACGAGGCGAGGCCCGAGCCGTTTCCATGGGAAACGGTCATGCATGCCGGCCTCTGCCTGCTGCGGCTTCCACCGAGATATTTCTGGGCGCTGACGCCAATCGAGTTCTTCGCGATGACCGGCGGGTTGAAGATGCGGCACGCAGGCATGGAGAGGGCGGGACTGGAGGCGTTGATGCAGGCGTTTCCGGACGGATGAGGCTGCCGTTCGTCCAGAAGGCTCCGGCCATCTTCAGCCGTTCCCCGATCCCCGCAGGCTGCTTCTCGTTGGCGGCGGCCTCTCACTCCCCCTCCTTTCGCCAGGGCGGAGAGAAAGCGGTGGCTCGCCTGATGAGGGGTGTTCGGCCTTCGGCCGTGGGGTAACGGCAGCAGCCGGATGAAGGGCAATCAAGGGGGAGACAATCATGGACGATGACGGCACGAATTTTGCTGGCACCTTGTCCGGTGCCGAGGCGCTGACCGGGGTGATTGCCGATCTCGAAACCCGCTCGCAGCGGTTCGGGGCGGCGCTGACCGGTGCGCTCAGGTCCGCGACGACAGGCGGCCGCGGGCTGGAGGACGTGCTCAAGGGGCTTGGCAACCGGCTTTCCGATATCGCGCTGGCAGCCGGAATGAGACCTCTCGAAACCATGCTGGGCAATGCGATCGGCGGGCTGGTGGGCTCGGTGACGCCGTTTGCCGATGGCGGCGTGGTGCGCTCGCCGAGCTTCTTTCCGATGGGCGGCGACATGGGCCTGATGGGAGAGGCCGGGGCGGAAGCGATCCTGCCGTTGCAGCGCGGCCCGGATGGCGCGCTCGGGGTTGCTGCGGCCGGCGGCGGTGGGCCGCAGATCGTCTTCAACGTGACGGCGAACGATGCCGCCAGTTTCCGAAAGAGCGAAGGGCAGATTTCAGCCATGCTGGCGCGCAGCGTGTCGCGCGGCAGGCGTGGCCTTTGACGAGGACCGGGATGGTGTCTGCGGTGGCCTCCTTGATGATTGGGCGAGGACGAGATGAGCGGTTTTCATGAGGTCCGGTTCCCGTTGCGCCTGGCGCTCGGGGCGACCGGCGGGCCGGTGCGGCGCACCGATATCGTCAACCTTTCCAACGGGCGCGAGCAGCGCAACCAGCGCTGGCGGGATTCGCGGCGTAGCTACGATGCCGGGTCGGGTGTGAAATCGCTAAGCGATCTTTATGCGGTGCTCGAATTTTTCGAGGCGCGGGGCGGGCAGCTTCACGGATTTCGGTTCCGCGATCCGGTGGATTGGAAATCCTGCGCGCCAGGCGAGGCGGTGTCGGCGACCGACCAGGTGATCGGCACCGGGGACGGCGCGGCCGCGACCTTTCAGCTCGTCAAGACCTATGCGGACAGCGGTGGAAGCTGGATGCGGCGGATCGTGAAGCCCGTCTCCGGAACGGTCGCGGTCTCGGTGAACGAGGGTGAGCAAGCGCCGGGAGCCTTTTCCGTCGATGCGGCGACGGGTGTTGTCACCTTTGCGGCCGGGCATGTTCCGGGCGTCGGGGCTGTGGTGCGGGCGGGTTACGAGTTCGACGTGCCGGTGCGGTTCGATACCGACAGGATCGAGGTCAACCTCGCGCATTTCGATGCCGGGCGCATTCCGACCATACAGCTGACGGAGATTTTGGCATGAAAACGATACCGGCCGATCTGGCCGCGCATCTGGCGCGGGACGCGACGACCACCTGTCATGCCTGGCGGGTGACGAGGCGTGATGGCGTGGTGCTGGGGTTTTGCGAGCACGACCGCGATCTGACATTCGATGACACCATCTTCCTGGCAGCGAGCGGGTTTTCGGCAAGCGAGGCGGAGGCGGCGACCGGGCTTTCGGCGGGCGCCGACGAGGTGGCCGGCGGCTTTTCGAATGTCGCAATCCGCGAACAGGATCTCGCGACCGGCAGATATGACGGCGCGCGCGTGGACCTGTTTCTCGTCAACTGGGCGGCGCCGGATCAGCACGTGCTGTTGAACATGCGTGAGATCGGCGAGGTTTCCCGCGCCGGCGGACAGTTCCGGGCGGAATTGCGCAGCCTGGCGCATCGACTGAACCAGCCGCAGGGACGCGTCTACAACCGGCGTTGCGATGCAAGCCTGGGGGATGCGCGTTGCGGTGTGAACCTTGGATCCTGGCGAGGCGAGGGAGCGGTGATCGCGGTCAAGGATGCGAGCGGGATCGTCGTTTCCGGGCTTGGCGGCTTTGAAAGCGGGTTCTTCCGGCAGGGCGTGCTGACATTTTCCGGCGGGGTGGCGATCGATGTCGAGGCGCATGCGAAAAAGCCCGACGGCTCGGCGGAACTGACGCTCTGGCTGCCGCTGGAAGTGCCGGTAGCGGCGGGCGATACGTTCGTGGTGACGGCGGGTTGTGACAAGTCGTTTGCCACCTGCAGGGCGCGCTTTGCAAACCACCTGAATTTTCGTGGTTTCCCCCACGTGCCGGGCGCCGATTTCGCCTATTCCTACGCCGACGGGGAGCGGGTGCATGATGGCGGCCCGATCTTCGCATGAGGACGCGGGGCGAACGGATCGTGGCGATCGCGGAAGGGTGGGTCGGCACGCCCTACCGGCACCAAGGGGCTTTGAAGGGCGTCGGCTGCGATTGTATCGGGCTGATCCGCGGCATCTGGCGCGAGCTTTACGGCGACGATCCGGAGCCGGTGCCGGCCTATGCGCCCGATTGGGCCGAGCGAAGCGGCGAGGACCGGTTGATGGACGCGGCCCTGCGGCTCTTCGGACCGGCCGTGCGGATGAGTGAGGCGGAACCGGGCGACGTGCTGCTGTTCCGCTGGCGGCAGGATTGTGCCGCCAAACATGCGGGGGTGCTGGCCGGGCCACAGCATTTCATCCATGCCTATGAGCAGTCCGCGGTGACACGATCGGCGCTGGTGCCATCATGGCGGCGGCGGGTGGCGGGCGTGTATCGGTTTCCCATCATGGCATGATGCTCACAACCGAGCGCTCGTTTGCATTGTGAAAACAACTTGAAATTGAATAACCCGGTACAATGGGTTGCATCTGGTCGGATGTGATATATATTGATGGAGTGATGAGCGAGGTTGCAGCCCCGCCCATCGTTTACTTAGGTAGCGAATATGACCCGGACGGCTATTGACCAGCCCGTCCGGGTTTTTTTCACCATCAGCGTGACGCTAAAAGGCCTTGGCCTCATAACATCCCCTCCATGATTGAGAGCAGGGCCTCTGCCGAGGTCGATGCGGCCTATGTCATCGACGCGCCGGCTGGTGCGGCGCATGCTGCTTTTGCTCACAATCTCCATAACCTTAACATGCAATCATTGAGGGTGAATAGTAGCCGCTCGCGTGATTGCAGAATGCGAGGTATTTCCATGGCCACTATCCTTTTCCAGGCGGCGGGCGCGGCGCTCGGCAGCGTGTTCGGTCCGGTCGGTGCGATCCTCGGCCGCGCGGCCGGCGCGCTTGCGGGCAGCATGGTCGACCGGGCGCTGATCGGCGGAGGCGGTACGACGATCTCCGGGCCTCGGCTCGCCACCGCACGCATTCCGGGTGCCGACGAGGGGACGGCGATCAACCGCGTCTATGGGACGGTGCGGATCGGCGGGACGCTGATCTGGGCCACGCGTTTCGAGGAAGAGGTGACGCGCGAGCGCTCCGGCGGCAAGGCGACGAGCGGGCCGCGGGTGGAGACGTTCCATTATTTCGCAAACCTCGCGGTCGGGCTCTGCGAGGGGCCGATCGCGGCGGTGCGGCGGGTCTGGGCCGATGGGCGCGAGCTCGATCTGACCGGCGTCGAGATGCGGATCCACCGCGGCGACGAGGCGCAACTGCCGGATCCGCTGATCGAGGCCAAGCAGGGAGAAGGGAAGGCG
This sequence comes from Hyphomicrobiales bacterium, assembly GCA_900471605.1. Taxonomy (GTDB): domain Bacteria; phylum Pseudomonadota; class Alphaproteobacteria; order Rhizobiales; family Rhizobiaceae; genus Neorhizobium. The sequence continues at coordinate 51,938 of UCEY01000024.1, forward strand.
CCGGCCTATCGGGGGCTCGCTTATGCCGTCTTCGAACGGCTGCCGCTCGGCAGTTTCGGTAACCGAATTCCGCTCCTGCAGTTTGAAGTGCTGCGGCCGGTGGGCAGGCTCGAAGAGCAGATTCGCGCCGTGACGATCATTCCGGGGGCGACCGAACATGGTTATGCGACCGGGCCGGTGATCGAGAAGACCGGCGAAGGCAGTGCCCGCATTCTCAACCGCCATACGCTGGTGGCCGGGACGGACTGGCAGGCGTCGCTGGACGAGCTGCAGGCGCTCTGCCCCAACCTCGAACGGGTGGCACTGGTGATCTCCTGGTTCGGGACAGATTTGCGGGCAGGCCATTGCCGGATCGTGCCGGGTGTCGAGGTGCCTGCGCGGTGGGAAGAGAGCGTCGAGTGGTCGGTGGCGGGCCTGTCGCGTGGCGAGGCGCATCTGGTGAGCCGGGACGCTGGGCCGGCGTTCGGCGGCACGCCGAGCGATGCGAGCGTGACCCAGGCAGTCGCCGACCTCAGGGCGCGCGGGCTGAAGGTCTATCTCTATCCGTTCCTGATGATGGACATTGCGCCCGGCAATGGCCTGCCGGATCCTTACGGCGGAGCGGAGCAGGCGGCCTTCCCATGGCGGGGGCGGATCACCTGTTTCCCGTCGTCTGCAGACAACACCGCCGGTCTACGCGCGCAGGTGGAGGCTTTCAGCGCGGGCGCGGAAGGTTACAGGCGCATGGTGCTGCATTATGCCGGTCTTTCGGCTGCCGCGGGCGGGGTCGAGGGGTTCATTCTCGGCTCGGAACTGCGGGGGCTGACGCAGCTGCGCGACGAGAGCGGGGCGTTCCCCTTCGTCCAGGAACTGGTCCGGCTTGCGGGGGATGTGCGGGCGATCGTCGGGCCCGGGACGAAGCTCACCTATGGCGCCGACTGGAGCGAATATTTCGGCTACCATCCGCAGGACGGCTCGGGCGAAGTGCATTTTCATCTCGATCCGCTCTGGGCCTCGCCGGATATCGATGCGGTCGGCATCGACAACTACATGCCGCTTGCCGATTGGCGGGACGAGGATCTTTCGGCCGGCAATCCCGACGGTTTTCGTCTTGCGGACGATGCGCAGGCGATGGCGGCCCAGATCGCAGCCGGCGAGGGGTTCGACTGGTATTATGCGAGCGAAGCGGACCGGCGGAACCGGGTGCGGTCGCCGATTGGCGATGGGCTGGCGGGCAAGCCCTGGGTCTATCGTTACAAGGACCTTCATGGCTGGTGGTCGAACCCGCATTTTGATCGCGTGGATGGCGGTGAGAGGCTGACGCCGACGGCCTGGGTGCCGGGCATGAAGCCGATCTGGTTCACCGAACTCGGTTGCCCGGCGGTAGACAAGGGGGCGAACCAGCCGAACGTCTTCGTCGATCCCAAATCGGCCGAAAGCGCGCTGCCGCATTTTTCGAGTGGCGGACGGTCCGACAGCATGCAGCGGCGGCTTCTCGAAGCCCATCATGAGTGGTGGCAGGGCGGGGTCGGACCGGCTGGTCTGGTCGATCCGGGGCCGGTCGACATGGTCGATCCTGACCATATTTTCGTCTGGACCTGGGATGCGCGGCCGGTTCCTGCCTTTCCCGGCGATCTTTCGGTCTGGAGCGATGGAAGCAACTGGCGCACGGGCCATTGGCTGAACGGCCGGCTCGGCGGCACCACGCTGGCCGACGCCATTGCCGCGATCTTCACCGAACATGGTTTTCGGGATTTCGACGTTTCGGAAGTGAGCGGCGATCTGACCGGATACGTACAGGGTGACGTCACATCGGCACGGGCGCTTCTGGAGCCGCTGCTCGAGGTCTTCCAGGTGGATGTCGCGGAGGATGGCGGCAGGCTGCGTTTCCGTTCGCGGCTGAAGGCGAGCCTGGCAGCAAAGGAAATCACCGTCGTCGCCGATGTCGAGGACGAGCCGCTCTGGTCGGAAAACCGGGGGCACGATAGCGATTTCGCAGCCGAGGCGGTGCTGACTTCGTACAACCCCGACCTCGATTACGAACAGTCGGGCGTCCGGTCACGGCGGGCGCGGGCGGAAAGCCTGCGGACGCTGAGTTATGACCTGCCGGCCGTGCTGCCGGAAGAGACCTCGCTCGAAGCGGTCGAGACGTTGCTGCGCACCCACAGGATCGCGAGGCGTTCGCTGAACTTCACGCTGTCACCGGGAGATGTTTCGGTCGAGCCCGGCGATCCGGTGCGGCTGGCTTTGCCGGACGCGGGCGGACCGGATGGGACCTTCATCGTCGAGCGGATCGAAGAGGGCGTCGCGCGGCGCATCGAGGCGCGGCATCACGCACCGCTTGCGCCCGCCAGCCATGCCGGCGGCGACGGGCGCAGGAATAGCGGCAGCGCCGTTTCGGATGCGTTTGCGCCGGTCCTGCATTTTCTGGACCTGCCGCGCTTCGCGCCCGGCGAGGTTACCGGTTTTGCCCGGGTCGCAGGCTTCTGCCGGCCTTGGAGGCCGATGGTCCTGTCCTCCTCCGCAAAGACGGAGGGGTACCGCACCCGCCTGGTTCTCGACCGGCCGGCAAGAGCGGGTGTGGTGACGGCGCCGCTTGCGGAGGGTGTTGCGGGCCGCTTCGATCGCGCCACCGCGGTGGAAATCGAACTGTTCTTCGGCGGGCTGTCGTCGGCGGACGAACAGGCGGTGTTGAACGGTGAAAACCGGATTGCGGTCAAAGCGCGGAACGGCGCCTGGGAGGTGATCGGTTTTGCCGGTGCCGAGGAGGTCAGCCCGAATCGCTGGCGGCTGTCGAACCTGCTGCGCGGGCTGGCGGGAACCGAGGATGCCATGCGGTCGGGCACCGAGTCGAGCGCCGCCATCGTCGTGCTGGACGAGGCCGTGGTGCCGCTGGGGCTTTCGGCGGAGGAGCGTGGCCTTGCGATGAACTGGCTCGCGGAAAGCCTGGGGCAGGCCGGCGGACGATCCGGCCCGCGCGTATTTTCCGCAGGAATACGTGCCGAGACGCCGCTCTCGCCGGTGCATATCCGTGGCGAACGGCAGGCAGCCGGCAACATCCGGCTGACCTGGGTAAGGCGGGGCCGGATCGAGGCGGACAATTGGGACGGGACCGAGATTCCGCTGGACGAGCCGCAGGAGCGTTATCGGCTCGAGCTTCTCGACGGCGGTTCCGTCAGGCGCAGCGTCGAGGTGACCGAGCCGGCCTTCACCTACCCGGCGGCCGACGAGACCGCCGATTTCGGCGCGCCCCGGCCGAGCCTTTCGCTGCGGGTAAGGCAGCTGGGCCGGGCCGTCCCGCTCGGCATCCCGGCCGAGACGACCATTGAATTCTAAGTTGAAACAAGGAGACGAAGCATGGACGGCATGAAGATGTGGTATCAGTCGAAAACGGTCTGGGGCGGGTTGATTGCGGTCGGCGCCTCGCTTCTGCAGGTGACGGGGATCCAGCTCGGAGCGGATGTTCAGGCCGATCTCGCGGACCTCGCGGTAACGCTGGCCGGGGCCGCCGGCGGGCTTTTTGCGATCTATGGGCGTGTCGCGGCGCAGACCGGAATCAGGGGAAAATAGCCCCCTGAAGGAATGCGTTACGGACCATTCATTTGCCATTCAGCCGCCTTTGGCTACATAATCCATCACATGCTTTGGACTTGAATCCTGTTTGTCTTGTGAGTGGAAATTGTAACCATGGCGCGACTGCCAATCATCGCGATACTGACCGCCGGCCTTGCCGGTTTCGCCGGCTTTTTGCCGGCAAAGGTCAATGCGGTTGATTATATGGTCCTCGTGGCCGGCGATTGCGGGTCGGCGGCGTCCCGCGTGGTGCGGGAAACCGGCGGCCAGCTCCTTTCCGCTCAGCCTTCCTCCGATGGCCAGACCTGCGTTGTGACGGTGCTCGTCCAGGGGGATGGCAACCAGAGACCGCGCAAGGTGACCGTCAGGGTTCCGATGTAAAGCGGGTCCGGCGGTGATCGATCGCCGGTAATATCATTCGAGGGGCGGTGCATGCGCATTCTGGTGGTCGAAGACGACGTCAATCTCAACCGGCAGCTTTCGGATGCCCTGAAAGAGTCGGGTTATGTGGTCGACCAGGCGTTCGACGGCGAGGAAGGCCACTATCTCGGCGACACCGAACCTTATGACGCTGTCATCCTCGATATCGGCCTGCCGGTCATGGACGGCATCACCGTCGTCGAGAAATGGCGTGCCGGCGGCAAGGGCATGCCGGTGCTGATGCTGACCGCCCGCGACCGCTGGAGCGACAAGGTTGCGGGCATCGATGCCGGTGCCGACGACTATGTCGCAAAACCCTTCCATGTGGAGGAAGTGCTGGCCCGCGTGCGGGCGTTGATCCGCCGGGCGGCGGGGCATTCGTCCTCCGAAATCGTCTGCGGGCCCGTGCGGCTCGATACCAAGGCCTCCAAGGCGAGCGTCGAAGGCGTCGCCCTGAAGCTCACCTCGCACGAATTCAGGCTTCTGTCCTACCTGATGCATCACATGGGGCAGGTCGTTTCCCGCACCGAGCTTGTGGAGCATATGTATGATCAGGATTTCGACCGCGATTCCAATACGATCGAAGTTTTCGTGGGCCGGCTTCGCAAGAAGCTCGGAGTCGACCTCATCGAAACGGTCCGCGGCCTCGGATACAGGATGCAAGCGCCAAACGATGCGCGTTAAATTCCGGATGATCGGACCAAGATCGCTGACTGCCCGCGTGCTGCTTCTGGCCACGCTGTGGTCGGCGTTGGCCCTGGTGGTCATTTCGATCGTCATCTCGCAGCTCTACCGGCAGTCGGCCGAACGCGCCTTCACCGATCTCCTGCGCGCCCAGCTCTATAACGTCATCAACTCGATCACGATCGGCGACGACAACAAGCTCTCGGGCAGCCCTCAGCTCGGCGACCTGCGTTTCTCGCAGCCGGAAACCGGCTGGTACTGGATTATCGAGCCGCTCGGCACCTTCGCGGCGACGCCGCTTTCCTCCTCTTCGCTCGGCACTTCGAATATCAGCGTGCCGTCGATCCTGGCGGTGCCGTTCAACAATCGCTATGAGCGCTTCTATCCCGCGATCGATGCCTACAAGAACAATGTCCTGGTCGCCGAGACCGAGGTCGTGCTCGATGGCGAAGGCCGCGCCGCGCGCTTCCGCGTGTCGGGCAATCTCGCGGTCGTCGAGGAGGATATCCAGGCCTTTACCCGCAGTCTCTATATCGCGCTCGCCGTCTTCGGTTTCGGCAGCCTGGTCGTCAACGGCCTGGCGATCCTGTACGGCCTGCAGCCGCTCGATGGCGCCCGGCGTTCGCTCGAAAGGGTGCGGCGCGGCGAGGCGGAGCGGCTGGAAGGCGAGTTTCCCCGTGAGATCATGCCGCTTGCCAGCGATATCAACGCGCTGATTGAAAGCAATCGCCGCATCGTCGAGCGGGCCCGCATGCAGGTCGGCAATCTCGCCCATTCACTGAAGACGCCGATCGCGGTTCTGCTCAACGAATCGCGCACCGTCGAAAAGGTGCAGTCGGATATGGTGCGGTCGCAGGCGGAGGGCATGCAGGCGCAGGTGCAGTCCTACCTGAACCGGGCGCGCATAGCCGCCCAGCGCGAATCCCTGCTTGCGCGGACCGAGCTGGAGCCGGTGCTGGAACGCCTGGTCAGGGTGATGCGGCGGCTCAATCCCGAAAAGGAATTCCATCTGTCGGTTTTCCCGCCCGGTGTGGCGCTCGCCATGGAACAGCAGGACGTCGAGGAAACGATCGGCAACCTGCTCGAAAACGCTGCGCGCTTCTGCGAGACCGGCGTTTGGATCACCGCGACCCCGACGTCCGGCCCCCAGTCCGGCGAAGGCGAACCCGCACGGCGCCACTGGATCGAGATTGCCGTCGAGGATGACGGCCCCGGCCTCGAGCCGGACCAGATCCGCGAGGCGATGAAACGCGGCAGGCGGCTGGACGAAAGCAAGCCGGGCGCCGGGCTCGGACTGTCCATCGTGCGCGAGATCACCGGCGAGTACCAGGGTTCGGTCGAACTGACGCGCGGGACGCGCGGTGGCTTGAGGGCACAGCTTCTGCTGCCGGGTGTTGTGAAGGAAACCGCCTGAACGGCAGGTTCAGCCATATCGCCGTCTAAAACTGTGGCTTATGGGCAACAGCATTCTGTTCCCTGCCTTTGATTATGGACGGATTGATCGCCTGCTATATCTTTGTGTAAACGGACATTCATAGGATTGTCCGCTAATATTCGGGGGGCTGAAAGATTACCGGAATTGTGTGTTTTCCCAGCGACGCCATAATGATGCCATGCCGGGACGGGACCAGTCTCGGCAAGATTTCCGAAGCACGACCGGTTTCCGACACGATGCGACTATTGAGCCTCCGAAATGCCGTTTCATCGTTTGTGGTCGCCGGCCTGCTGGCCGGTTGCGGCACCACGTCGGGTGGGGGAACCGGTGGCGGGCGCGGCCTGCTGACGCCGCGGCCTTCGCCATCGACGTCCTATATTTCCGCGCTACAGGGCGGCATTGTCGGTCGCACGGGCGCGGCGCTTTCGGCAAGCGATCGTTCCCGCGCGCTCGAGGCCGAATATCGTGCCCTGGAAGGAGCGGCCGGCGGCGAGGCCATCACCTGGAAGGGCGATGATGCGAACGGTCAGGTTGTCGCCAACGCTCCCTATCAGGTCGGCACCCAGAATTGCCGCCAGTACCGCCATACGGTGACGATGAATGGCCGCGACATGACGGCACGGGGCGCCGCCTGCCGCAATTCGAACGGCACCTGGACGCCGCTCACCTGATTCCTGTCTGATTTTCCTCTGCGGCTGTTTGACATGGGTCATGGCCGCCGGATCGGATTGGCCCAATATGCAGGTTGAACTTGCGGCCAAACGCCTCAAATTCACGTCAACGCCGGCTGCGCTGTTGGAAAGCGCGGGCCGTTGCAGTAATGGGCCACTATGGTTTTATGGATCATCCTCGCAGCTCTGACGGCGGCCGTTGCGGCAATCCTCATCCTGCCTTTTGCCCGAGCCACCAAAGCAGCGTCGGCTGACCGGGCCGGAGAGGTCGCCGTTTATCGCGACCAGCTGGCCGAACTGGACCGCGACCGGGCCCAGGGCCTGATCAATGCGGAGGAGGCCGAATACGCCCGCGCCGAAATCGGCCGCCGGCTGCTCGCCGCCGCCGGCGCTGGGGAGGCCGGGGAGACCGCCGCCCCGAAGACGCGAAAACATGGTCTCGCCACTGCCGCGGTCACGCTGATGCCGCCCGTCGTCGGGCTCTGTCTTTACCTGGCGCTCGGCAATCCCGGGCTGCCGGACCAGCCGCTGGAAGCGCGGCTTGCCAATCCCGGCAACAATGTCGCGCTGCTGGTCGCCAAGGCAGAGCGGCATCTGGCCGAAAACCCCAATGATGGCGCCGGCTGGGATCTGCTCGCGCCGATCTATTTCCGCTCCATGCGGCTCGGTGATGCGGAACTCGCCTATCGCAATGCCATCCGTATCCTCGGCCCCAATCCCGTCAGGCTCGCGGGACTTGGCGAAACGCTGGTCGCTTCGAACGACGGGATCGTCACCGAGGATGCGCGTGCCGCATTCGAACAGGCGATGAAGCTCGATCCGGACAACCCGCGCTCGCGTTTCTATGTCGGTCTGGGCTTCGAACAGGCCGGCCGGGCGGCGGAGGCGAGGGCGCAGTTCGAAACGATCGCCAAGGCCTCGCCCCCGGACGCGCCGTGGATGCAGCTCGTCAACCAGCATATCGCCAGGAATGGTGGTACCGTCGTTTCCGGTAAGGGCACGGCGCAGGCGCTCGGCAATCCGAGCCAGGCGGACATGGCGGCGGCCGAAAACATGTCGCAGGGCGACCGGCAGGCGATGGTCCGCGGCATGGTCGACAGCCTTGCGGAGCGGCTGAAACAGGATCCCAACAATCTCGAAGGCTGGGTAAGGCTGGTGCGCTCCTATGCCGTGCTCGGCGATAAACCCAAGGCAGAAGAGGCGCTGAAGAGCGGCCTCAAGCAGTTCCCCTCATCCGGCGAGCTTGTGGCGCTCGCCAACGAGATGGGGCTTGCCGTCGAAGGAGTGGCGCAATGACCCGCAAACAGAAGCGGCTGGCGGTGATCGCGGGCGGCATGAGCTTCATCCTCGTCGCGGTGCTGCTCGTCATGTTCGCCTTCAGCCAGTCGGTCGCCTATTTCTTCATGCCGGCCGACCTCGCCAAGGCCGACATCAAGCCCGGCACCCGCATCAGGCTCGGCGGACTGGTGGCCGAGGGCTCGGTGAAACGCGGCCAGGGCTCGACCGTGAGCTTTACGGTGACGGACGGAACCGGCAATGTGCCAGTGACCTATACGGGCATCCTGCCGGACCTGTTTCGCGAGGGGCAGGGTGTCGTGACGGAGGGCGCTTTCGACGCTGCATCGCACGGGTTCGTGGCCGACAGCGTGCTTGCCAAGCATGACGAGAACTATATGCCCAAGGAAGTCGCCGACCGGCTGAAGAAGGAAGGCGTCTGGGAAGACGGCAAGGGCAGCAAGGGCCAGGCGAACCAGGGCCAGACGAACCAGGGGCAGAACACCGGAGCCAAGGGGACGGCAACCAGATGATCATCGAGATCGGCCACTATGCGCTCGTTCTGGCGCTCGCAACCGCGCTGATCCTGTCGGTCCTGCCGGTGATCGGTGCAAGGCGCGGCGATGCGGCGATGATGGCGCTGGCGCCGACCGGCTCGCTGGTGCTGTTTGCGCTCGTTACCCTTTCTTTCGGAGCGCTGACCTGGGCCTATGTGGTCTCGGATTTTTCGGTTGCGAACGTCTGGGAAAACTCCCACTCGCTGATGCCGCTGATCTACAAATATTCCGGCGTCTGGGGCAATCATGAAGGCTCGATGCTGCTCTGGCTGCTGATCCTCGTCTTTTTCAGCGCACTCGTCGCCGTCTTCGGCGGGAACCTGCCGGATACGCTGCGGGCCAATGTTCTCGCTGTTCAGGCCTGGATCTCGACCGCCTTCCTTTTGTTCATCCTCTTGACCTCCAATCCGTTCCTGCGCCTCGATCCGGCGCCGGCGGAGGGGCAGGACCTCAACCCGGTTCTGCAGGATTTCGGCCTCGCGGTGCATCCGCCGCTTCTCTATCTCGGTTATGTCGGCTTCTCCGTCTGCTTCTCGTTTGCCGTCGCCGCATTGATCGAAGGCCGCATCGATGCCGCCTGGGCCCGCTGGGTGCGGCCCTGGACACTTGCCGCCTGGACGTTTCTCACCGCCGGCATCGCCATGGGATCCTACTGGGCCTATTACGAGCTCGGCTGGGGCGGCTGGTGGTTCTGGGATCCGGTCGAAAACGCCTCCTTCATGCCCTGGCTCGCCGGCACGGCGCTCCTGCATTCGGCGCTCGTCATGGAAAAGCGCGAGGCCCTGAAGATCTGGACCGTGCTTCTGGCGATCATGACCTTCTCGTTGTCGCTGCTCGGCACCTTCCTGGTGCGCTCTGGCGTGCTGACCTCGGTGCATTCGTTTGCGACCGATCCGACCCGCGGCATCTTCATCCTGTGCATTCTCGCCATCTTCATCGGCGGCGCCTTCGTGCTGTTTGCCTGGCGGGCGCCGATGCTCAAGGCCGGCGGTATTTTTGCGCCGATCTCGCGCGAAGGCGCGCTGGTGCTCAACAACCTGATCCTGACGGTGGCGACCGCCACCGTGCTGACCGGCACGCTCTATCCGCTGATCCTCGAAACGCTGACCGGCGAAAAGATCTCGGTCGGCGCGCCGTTCTTCAACATGACCTTCGGCCTGCTGATGCTGCCGCTTCTGGTCGCCGTTCCGTTCGGGCCGGTTCTGGCCTGGAAGCGCGGCGATCTCCTGGGCGCCCTGCAGCGGCTCTGGGTGTTCGCCGGGCTTTCGATGTTTGCGGGCCTGGCCTTCTTCTACATCCAGAACGGTGGGCCGGTTCTGGCGATCTTCGGCCTGGCGCTCGGCTTCTGGGGCATGATCGGCGCGCTTGCCGACCTCTGGTATCGCGGCAATTTCGCCAAGGTCGGGTTCTCCGTCGGCGTCAAGCGGCTCATCGGCCTGCCGCGTTCGGTATTCGGCACGGCGATCGCCCATTTCGGCCTCGGCGTCACGGTGCTCGGGATCTTTGCGGCGACGACCTTCGGCACCGAGACGGTGGTCGAGATGAAGCAGGGCGCTTCCGTCGATGTCGGCGGTTATTCGCTGACCTATGACGGGCTGCGCGATGCGGTCGGGCCGAACTATACCGAGAGCCGCGGGCATTTCGCCGTCAGCCGCGGCGGCGTTGAGGTCGCCGATGTCTGGTCGTCGAAACGGCTCTATACGGCGCGGCGGATGCCGACGACCGAGGCCGGCATCCTCACCTTCGGCCTCAGCCAGCTCTACGTGTCGCTCGGCGACGCGATGGAAGGCGGCGGCATGGTCGTGCGCATCTGGTGGAAGCCGTTCATCCTCTGCATCTGGGGCGGCGCGCTGGTGATGATGGCGGGCGGGTTCGTCTCGCTGTCGGACAGGCGGCTCAGGGTGGGCGCGCCGAGCCGCAAGGCGAAGCCGGTCAAGGCAAGACTGGAGGCGGCGGAGTGATGGCGAACTCGTGCACGTTCCGGATCGTTCTTGCAATGGTCCTGGCGCTCTTCGCCCCCCTCCCGGCCTTCGCCGTCAACCCCGACGAGGTCCTCTCCAACCCCGTCCTCGAACAGCGCGCTCGCAATCTTTCGGCGCAGCTGCGCTGCATGGTGTGCCAGAACCAGTCGATCGACGATTCCAATGCGGAGCTTGCCCGCGACCTGCGCGTGCTGGTGCGCGAGCGGTTGACGAACGGCGATACGGACGATCAGGTGGTCGACTATGTCGTGTCCCGCTACGGGGAATTCGTGCTTCTGAAACCGCGCCTCAGCGCCAAGACGGTGATCCTCTGGGCGACGCCGGTCCTGCTGTTGCTGGTCGGTGCGATCGCCATCCTGGTCTTCGTCCGCACCCGTCCAAGCCAACGCGCGGTTGCGGCGCTGACGGCCGAGGAGCAGGCTCGGATCGAGGAACTTCTGAAAAAATAGCGGTCTGAAACCCGCACGGGCGAACATTACCAATATTTCATTCGGCCGCCACCTGCAGTTAACCTCAGAGCGCCTATATCTCTCGTCATCCACCGCTTGGCTGGCCTCCAGCCAGTATGACTGAAGAGAAGAAGGTAGCTTAAAACATGCGCAATATTGGACGTCCCTCACTGAAGACCGTCTTGAAGGCCACCACGGTTGCTGGTCTCGCCGCGGTCATGCTCTCGAGCGGCATCCCGGCTCACATCACGCAGTCTTTTGCTGCTCCGGTCAGCGTCACCGCTCCGCAGGCCCCGAGCTTTGCCGATGTCGTTTCCGCCGTTTCTCCCGCCGTCGTTTCCGTCCGCGTCCAGTCGGACGCCCAGCCCGTTTCCGATGACAGCGGCAATAATTTCTCCTTCAATTTCGGCGGCCGCGGCTTCGACCAGCTTCCCGATGATCACCCGCTGAAGCGGTTCTTCCGCGAATTCGGCGGCCAGATGCCGGGCGGCCCCGGCGCTCAGGGCGACCGCAACCAGGACCGCGCCGACCGTAACGGCCCGCGCAACCGCGACAACGGCAACCGTCCGCACCGCCTGCGCCCGGCGGCACAGGGCTCCGGTTTCTTCATCTCCGAAGACGGTTATGTCGTCACCAACAACCACGTCGTTTCCGACGGTTCGGCCTACACGGTCGTTTTGAATGACGGCACGGAACTCGAAGCCAAGCTGGTCGGCAAGGACAGCCGAACCGACCTCGCGGTGCTCAAGGTCGACGCCACCAGCCGCAAGTTCACCTATGTCAATTTCGCCGACGACTCCAAGGTGCGCGTCGGCGACTGGGTGGTCGCCGTCGGCAACCCGTTCGGCCTCGGCGGCACAGTCACCGCAGGCATCGTGTCGGCCCGCGGCCGCGACATCGGCTCCGGCCCCTATGACGACTACATCCAGGTGGATGCGGCCGTAAACCGCGGCAATTCCGGCGGCCCGACCTTCAACCTGTCGGGTGAAGTGGTCGGCATCAACACCGCGATCTTCTCGCCGTCGGGCGGCAATGTCGGTATCGCCTTTGCGATCCCGTCTTCTACTGCCAAGGACGTCGTCGCCAACCTGATGAAGGACGGCAAGGTCGATCGCGGCTGGCTCGGCGTGCAGATCCAGCCGGTTACCCAGGATATCGCCGACTCCCTCGGCCTCAAGGAAGCGTCCGGCGCTCTCGTCGTCGCTCCGCAGGAAGGTTCTCCGGGCCAGAAGGCCGGCATCAAGGAAGGCGACGTGATCACCGCCGTCAACGGCCAGCCGATCAAGGATGCCCGTGATCTTGCCAAGCGCGTCGCCGCCTTCGGCCCGAACACCAAGGTCGAGGTCGACCTGTGGCGCGACGGCAAGGCGCAGAAGATCCCGGTTACGCTCGGCAACCTCCAGAGCGACGAAGCCGCGGCGGCAACGCCGAAGCAGCCCGATGCGCCGGCGCCCTCCAGTGATAAGGCGCTTGCCAGCCTCGGTATCACCGTCGCTCCGGCCGAAGATGGTTCCGGCCTCTCCGTCACCGACGTGGATCCGGACTCGGAAGCTGCTGCCCGCGGTCTGAAGACCGGTGAAAAGATCGTCTCGGTCAACAACCGCAAGGTTACCAGCGCCGCCGATGTCGGCAAGGTTCTCGAACAGGCCCGCAAGGACGGCCGCACCCGTGCGCTGTTCCAGGTAGCCGGCGAAAACAATACCAGCCGCTTCGTCGCCCTGCCGATCAACGAAGGCTGATTTCTAGAAACTAGGTCGCAAGATCAGGGGCGCCGCCGGCAACGGTCGGCGCCCTTTTTCTTTCCATGGAGCAAGTTGATGGAGACTGATGCCCTATATTCTGCCGGTACCGCAGATTCCCATGGTGCAAAGAGGGGCGCGGACGCTATTGTCCCGCACATGAAGATTCTGGTGATCGAAGACGACCTGGAGGCCGCGGCCTACATGACCAAGGCCTTCCGTGAGGCGGGCATCGTGGTCGACCATGCAAGCGACGGCGAGAGCGGCCTGTTCATGGGGACCGAGAACTCCTACGACGTGATGGTCATCGACCGCATGCTGCCGCGCCGGGACGGTCTCTCCGTCATCAGCGAACTCAGGAAGCGCGGTATCAATGCGCCGGTGCTGATCCTCTCCGCGCTCGGCCAGGTAGATGACCGGGTGACCGGCCTGCGTGCCGGCGGCGACGACTACCTGCCGAAACCCTACGCCTTTTCCGAGCTGCTTGCCCGCGTCGAGGTGCTTGGCCGCCGCAAGGGCACGCCGGAACAGGACATGGTCTACCGGGTCGGAGACCTGGAGCTCGACCGGCTGTCCCATGAGGTGAAGCGCGCCGGCAAGGAAGTGCTGCTGCAGCCCCGCGAATTCCGTCTGCTCGAATATCTGATGAAGAATGCCGGCCAGGTGGTTACCCGCACCATGCTGCTCGAAAACGTCTGGGACTATCACTTCGACCCCCAGACCAATGTCATCGACGTGCATGTGTCGCGGCTGAGATCGAAGATCGAGAAGGATTTCGAAAAGCCGCTGCTGAAGACTATCCGCGGCGCCGGTTACATGATCAAGGACGAGGGGTAAGCCGAGTTGCTGGCACGTGCCCGCCTGATGTTCCGCTCGACAGCCGTGCGGCTGTCGGCGCTCTATATCCTGCTTTTCGCCCTCTGCGCCGCCTTTCTGGTCTTCTACGTGACGGCCATGTCCGAACGGCTGCTGGCGCAGCAGACCCGCCAGTCGCTGCAGGAGGAGGTGCAGGAGATCCAGCGTGCCTATGAGCGCGGCGGCGTCAACCTTCTGCTGAGGATGATGGAGCGGCGGGCCCGCCAGCCGGGCGCCAATCTTTATGTCATCGCCGGGCCGAACGGCGAGATGCTTGCCGGTAACGTCGCGTCGGTCCAGCCCGGCGTGCTCGACGAGCAGGGCTGGACCAACATTCCCTTCACCTATGAACCCTATACGGAAGTGGAGCGCCCTGGCCGTCACCTGGCGACCGCCAATGTCATTCGTCTCGACAACGGGCTGAGGGTGATGATAGGCCGCGATCTCGGTGATCCGAGCCGGTTTCGCGGCATCGTGCGCCGGGCGCTGATGGTGGCGCTGGCGATCATGGGCGTGGGCGCGCTGGTGATCTGGTTCGGTATCGGCCGCAATGCGCTGAAACGCATCGACCGGATGTCGGCGGCAAGCCAGAAGATCATGGCCGGCGACCTGTCGCAGCGCCTTCCGGTCGGCAAGTCCGGCGACGAATTCGACCGGTTGTCGGACTCGCTGAACGCCATGCTCGGCCGCATCGAGAAGCTGAACGAGGGCCTGCGGCAGGTCTCCGACAACATCGCCCATGACCTGAAGACGCCGCTGACGCGGCTGCGCAACAAGGCGGCCGATGCGCTCGGCGAGGATCGCGCCGATGTGCGCCGCACAGCCCTCGAAGGCATCATCGCCGAATCCGACCAGCTCATCCGCACGTTCAACGCGCTCTTGATGATCTCGCGCGTCGAGGCGGGATCGATCGCGGCCGAAATGTCCGATGTCGATCTCTCCGCGATCTCCGCCGACAGCGCCGAGCTCTACGAGCCGGCGGCGGAGGAGGCGGGGCTGTCGCTCACCACCGAGCTCGAACCGGGCCTCGTCGTCAACGGCAACCGCGAGCTTATCGGCCAGGCGATCTTCAATCTTCTCGACAACGCCATCAAATATGCCTCCGAGGCAGGCGATGCGGCGAGTATCCGCGTTCGCCTTACAAAGAGCGACGGCACGCTCCGGCTCGCCGTTTGCGACAACGGCCCCGGCATTCCGGCCGACAAGCGCGGGGAGGTGACCAAACGGTTCTTCCGCCTCGACGAAAGCCGCTCGAAGCCCGGCACCGGTCTTGGCCTGTCGCTGGTCGAGGCGGTGATGGAGCTGCATGGAGGCTCGCTGGAACTCTCCGCCACCGACGAGGCGAACACCGCAGCACCCGGCCTGACGGTCACCATGGTCTTTCCCGAACTGAAGCCCTAAGTTCCGACTCGTGAGGCTGCTGTTAGACTACGGCGACGCCTCTCGCTCCCTCATTCCTGTGCTTGTCGCAGGAATCCAGTCAGCCCAAGTCCTTGGGCTGAAAAGACTCCTCCGCGCCGCGGACGCGGCGCTGCTGGATCCCTGCGACAAGCACAGGGATGGGGAGGGAATGGCGTACGGCATGAGGGAGGGAAAGAATGGAGACCGGAAACCGGCTCGATACGGTCAAGGCGGAGGTGATCCGCCCGATGAACCAGACGGAAGCCAAGGCGGCAATGGCTGTCCTCAAGGATATCGGCAGGTCCGAACCTCCGGTCGCGGCACTGCTCGGCAAGGACAGCGCGCTGAAAGATTTCATCGTCGCGGCCTTTACCCTCTCGCCTTATCTGCGCGATACGGCGGTCATCTCGCCCGGGCTTCTGGTCTCCGCGATTACCGAGCCGTTGGGGCCTGCGCTGGAAAAGCTGGTGGAAGCGGCGCGCAATGCCTGGCGAAAGAAGGATGGCACGTTGGCGTCCGAAAACGAGGTGATGACGACGCTGCGCACCACCAAGCGGGGTTTGAGCTTCCTTGTCGCACTCGCCGATCTCGCCCGTATCTTTTCCGCGAAGGACACGACGCGATGGCTGAGCCTGCTGGCCGAAGCCTCAGTCGCAGCCGCGATCGACCACCTTCTGGTCGCCGGCCACGAGAGCGGCAAGCTGAAACTCGTCGACCTCGACGAACCCAGTAGAGGTTCTGGCCTGATCGTGCTCGGCATGGGCAAGCTCGGCGGCCGCGAGCTCAACTATTCATCCGATATCGACATCGTCGTGTTCTTCGATCCCGAGACCGGGATACTGACCGATCCGCTTGATGGATCCGAAGTCTATGGCCGGATGATGCGCCGCCTGATCCGCATCCTGCAGGAACGCACCGCGGATGGTTACGTGTTCCGCACCGACCTGCGCCTGCGCCCCGATCCTGGTTCCACGCCGCTCGCCGTCTCGCTGGATGCGGCGCTGATCTATTACGAGGGCCGGGGGCAGAACTGGGAACGTGCGGCCTTCATCAAGGCGCGGCCGATCGCCGGGGATATCGCGGCCGGCGACAATTTCATGCGGCTGCTGACGCCCTTCGTGTTCCGCAAATATCTCGACTATGCGGCGATCGCCGACATTCATTCGATCAAGCGGCAGATCCACGTCCACAAGGGCCATGGCGCGATTGCCGTGAAGGGCCATGATGTCAAGCTCGGCCGCGGCGGCATCCGCGAGATCGAGTTCTTCGCCCAGACCCAGCAGCTGATCGCCGGCGGCCGCATGCCGCCGCTGCGGGCCCGCGAGACGGAAGTGGCGCTGAAGGCGCTCGCCGAGGCGAAATGGATCACGCCCGAGATCGCCGCCGAACTGACGGGGGCCTACTGGTTCCTGCGCGATGTCGAACACCGCATCCAGATGGTGCGCGACGAGCAGACCCATAACCTGCCGGAAACCGATGCCGAACTGAAGCGCATCGCCTTCATGCTCGGTTTCGCCGATATCGCCGGATTTTCCGCCAGGCTCGAAGAAGTGCTGCGTACCGTCGAGAAACGTTACGCCCGGCTTTTCGAGCAGGAAGCGAAACTCACCAGCAGCGACGGCAATCTCGTCTTCACCGGTCAGCAGGACGATCCGGGCACGCTGAAGACGCTGGCCTCGCTCGGTTTCGAACGGCCGGCCGACATGTCCCGCGTCATCCGCACCTGGCATTATGGCCGCTACCGCGCCACCCAGTCGGCCGAGGCGCGCGAGCGGCTGACCGAATTGATGCCGGCCCTGCTGCAGGCGTTCGGCGAGAGCAAGCGCGCCGACGAGGCGCTGCTGCGCTTCGACAGTTTCCTTAAAGGTCTGCCGGCCGGCATCCAGCTCTTCTCGCTGATCGGCAACAACCCGCCGCTCCTGGCGCTGATCGTCACCATCATGTCCTCTGCGCCGCGGCTGGCCGATATCATCGCCTCCAAGCCACATGTCTTCGACGGCATGCTCGACCCCGGCCTGATGGCCGAGCTTCCCACCCGCGACTATCTTTCCTATCGCCTGACCAATTTCCTGACCGGTGCCCGGCACTACGAGGAGAAGCTGGACCGGCTGCGCATCTTTGCCGCCGAACAGCGGTTCCTGATCGGCATCCGGCTGCTGACGGGAGCGATCTCGGGTGTCCAGGCGGCACGCGCCTTCACCCATCTCGCCGACCTTTTGATCGATGCGGCCCTTAAGGCGGTCGTCACGGAAATCCGCAGCGCCCACGGCACCTATCCGGGCGGCCGCGTCGCCGTCATGGGCATGGGCAAGCTCGGTAGTTTCGAGCTGACGGCCGGCTCCGATGTCGACCTCATCCTGCTCTACGACTACGACAGCGAGGCGATGGAAAGCGAGGGCGACAAGCCGCTCGATTCCAGCCGTTATTTCACCCGCCTGACCCAGCGGCTGATCGCCGCCCTTTCGGCGCCGATGGCCGAGGGGGTGATCTTCGAGGTCGATCTGCGCTTGAGGCCGTCCGGCAACAAGGGGCCGGTCGCCACCCGCATCAACGCCTTCGGCAAATACCAGCGCGAGGAGGCCTGGACCTGGGAGCACATGGCGCTTACCCGCGCCCGGCTGATCTGCGGCGACGAAAGCCTCGTCGGCGAGGCGAAAGGCCTGATCGGCGAAGTGCTGTCGGCCAAGCCAGAGATCGCCAAGATCGCCGCCGATGTCGCCGAGATGCGTGCCCTGATCGAGGCGGAAAAACCGCCGCGCGATATCTGGGATTTCAAGCTGATATCCGGCGGACTGATCGATATCGAATTCATCGCCCAATATCTGCGCCTGATCGCACCGGCCAAGGGCGTTATGCTCGATACCTATGGTTTCAGCACCGAGGAAGCCCTCAAAGCGCTCGGCGACAGGCTGATGAAGCCCGCTGATCTCGATATCTGCGTGGAGGCGCTACGCCTCTTCACCGAACTCTCCCAGATCGTCCGCCTCTGCGTCGATGGCCCGTTCGAGCCGGGCGATGCGCCGGCCGGGCTTCTCGAGCGCGTCTGCCGGGCAGGGGACTGTCCGGATATCGGGGCGCTGGAGGGGGAGGTGAAGCGGCTCTCGAAGGCTGTGCGGGCGGTGTTTCGGACTGTCGTAGGAAAGTGAGGTGGCGCGCCTCCGCATTGGTCACTTCCTTGTTCTTTTGATATGGGAATGCCATATTGGACGGGAGTAGAGGGTTTTCGACGTGAGTGGAAACGAAGAGACAAAGCTGCTGGCGCTGATGGAAGCAATGTTCAATGGTCAAAAAAGAACATTGGGCATGGTTGAGACTGCCATCGAGAAATTCAGTTCGGTGGAGACGGAAATTGCTAAGCTCAATCGTAAGATGAACGCGGTGCACGACCTCGCACTTCGGCAACATGGTGAAACGTCGGGCCGGCTTGAGGCAATCTCTGCGAGGCTGGAAGAAACCGAGAGACTTCTCGATGACCGTGCTCGCGACCTTACCCGAACTCAGATCGATGTCGTGGGCCAGTATAACGAGGTCCTGACAGCCTTGCAGGACGCTTCACATGCGTTTCGCCTCGCCGAGGAGGTCAGTTCGAGATTGACCGACGTTGAGAACAAGATCGCCCACATGTAGGGCGGAGGATCTTGATGGCGGCGTCCGCTTGTTTGGACAATCCCGGGACAGGAAGCAGAATGATCTGAGGCAGATGCCTCCGATCGCCTCAAGCCACCCGCTTCCTCGCCACCGGCAGCGGTTGATCGGGGATATGCAGCGAGACGACCGTGCCTTCGCCGACCCGGGAACGGATTTTCATCTTGCCGCCGTGCAGGCCGATCAGCGAGCGGGAGATGGCGAGGCCAAGGCCTGAGCCGCCCTTGCTCTTGGCATATTGGCTCTGCACCTGTTCGAAGGGCTGGCCGATCTTGTTGAGCGCTTCGGTCGGAATGCCGATGCCGGTATCGGCGATCGTCAGCAGCACGCCCTTTTCCAGCTTGCGCGCCCGCAGCTCGATCCTGCCGCCATGATTGGTGAATTTGACCGCATTGGAAAGAATGTTGAGCATCACCTGTTTCAGCGCGCGGCGGTCGGCCACCATGTTGAGGCTGTCGCACAGGCGCTGATGAATGGCGATCTCCTTGTCCTGCGCGGAAATCGTCGTCAGTCGCAGGCTTTCCTCGATCAGCGGCTTCAGGTCGACCGCTTCGCACTGGATGCGCATATGGCCGGCCTCGATCTTCGACATGTCGAGAATGTCGTTGATGACGTTGAGCAGGTGCTTGCCGCTGTCGTGGATATCCTTGGAATATTCCGAATATTTCGGCGAGCCGAGGGGGCCGAACATGCCGTTGGCGAGGATTTCCGAGAAGCCGAGGATCGCATTGAGCGGCGTCCTGAGTTCGTGCGACATGTTGGCGAGGAATTCGGACTTCGCCTTGTTGGCGGCCTCGGCCCGTTCCTTTTCCGCCTGGTAATTGGCGTTGGCGACCGAAAGCTCGGATTTCTGGCGCTCCAGCTTCTTCTGCGACGAGGAAAGGTCGCCGATCGTGGCCATCAGTCGCCGCTCGCTGTCGCGCAGCCGCTCCTGATGGCGCTTCAGAAGCGTGATGTCGGTGCCGACCGAGACGAGGCCGCCGTCGCGGGTGCGGCGCTCGTTGATCTGCAGCCAGCGTTCGTCGGCGAGCTGAACTTCCGTGGTGCGCGACAGGCCGCTGCCGTCCGGATCGGCGACGCGGCGCTCGATCACCGGGCGGGCGGCCGCGGCATTGACGGCGTGGCGCTCGGTACCCGGCACCAGCACGCTGTCGGGCAGGCCGTAGGCCTGCTGGAAATGGGTGTTGCACATCACCAGCCGGTCGTTCTTGTCCCACAGCACGAAGGCTTCCGACGTGCATTCGATTGCGTCGGCGAGGCGCTGGTCGGCTTCCGCATATCGCTGCGCGAGGCGGTGCTGTTCGGTGACGTCCATGGCGATGCCGATGACGTGGGTGCGTCCCTGGCTGGTCTTCACCAGCTGCGCGCGGGCGCGCATCCACACGTAGTGGCCGGCCGCATGGCGCATGCGAAACACCTGGTCGACCTGCTTGGCATTGCCGCGGCTGATGGCACGGGCGAGCGCATAGATATTGCCGTCGGTCGGATGCATCATCCGGGCCGCGTCGGTAAACGAGATGACGTTGCCGGCGGGCGGCAGGCCGAGCATCTCGTACATCGATCCTGACCAGAACAGGCGCCGGTTGGTGACGTCGAAATCCCACAGCCCGCAACGGCCGCGCGACAGGGCGGTCTCGATACGCAGGTTGGATTCGACGAAGGTTTCGTCGGCTTCGCGAGCGCGTTTCACCTGCATGTAATAGGCGTAAAGGATGACCAGCAGGATCGCAGAAATGCCGGTGAAAAGCGTGACGTTGAGCGAGACATCGTGCCGCCAGGCCAGATTGAGGCTTTCCAGCGAATAGGCGGCCACGATCAGCGCGCCTTCGCTGCCGATCATCTCGATGGCGGCATAATGCGGGACTTCGCCGAAATAGGTTTCGATCACGCCGCTCTCGTCGCTAAACCGCCTGAGCGTCGCGGTTTCCGGCAGGACAGAGGTCAGGCGCCTGCCGATATAGCCGGCCGCCTGCTTGGTGCCGCCGAAGATACGGCCGGTTTCGTCGACGAAGAGGAAGAATGCATCGGCCTCCAGCCGTTCCTGCGGCAGGAAGGAGCCAAGGCGCTTTTCCGCGGCCGCCCGGTCGTGCGCCGTCAGCGCCGTCGCGTCGCCGGCGAAGGCGGCGCTCGCGGCAGCCGCCATCAGCGCGGTCGATTGCCGTGCGGCATTTTCCATCCGCGTATATTCGGAAACGATGCCGAGAATGCGCGAGGCGGCGACGACTGTCAGGAACGCGATGATGAGAAGAGGGATCGAACGCTTGAGAACGAGCTCCACGCGCGGCAGCTGCCGCGCGATCGGCTTGACGGAGAGCCGCGCCTCGTCCGGAATAGCCCGGCGCAAACTTCCAAGGCTCGGAAATTTAAGACGCAGCCGCCCCTCGGCCGCGGTTGCCCGCTGCACGTCCGACATGGTTTTCATTCTGTCCCTCATGGTGATTCGACGCGCCGCTCGCGCGAACCTGACTCAATGAATCATTAGTGATTCTTCGTGTCCAGAGGCTTGCTAAGATTTTTTTAACGATTTGATTCAATTGCGAACGAGGCGGGAATCACCTTGGTTGCGGTTCGTCATAGGCGCCGAGCGCGATGGGGAGTGCCTGGATCACCGCGTTGCCCACTGCGGGCAAGCCGGCCAGGATCGCGCTGATGATTTCGCCGCGCGAGGCGCCAAGGGATTTTGCATGCGCGACATGGAAGGGCAGGCCGCTTTCCATCCGCGTGGCGGCGAGGATGCCGATATAGACGAGTTCTTCGGTCCTGGCATCCAGTGCCGAGGCGGCCCCGAGTTTCTGCACCGCCTCAAGCCAGGCCGCCTGATGGGCGGGCGCCTCTTTTATGAACAGCTGGAATGCATTGCTGACACGGTCCATGTTGGTCATCCGGAAATCTCCCTGCCTGAAACTGGCGGAAGAATAACACCGGCCGGCCAGGCACCCCTGACTTTGGTCAACGCCCAAAAGAAAGCCCGCGCCTTGGTGTGGCGCGGGCCGCCCTGGCGTCAGACGGCCGGGCTTTCGACAAGGTTGGTGCGGGTGGCGGCAATCGAAATCAACGCCAGAACGATGATGACCGCGCCATAGAAATAAGCCGCCGTAGAGAGGCCGAACGCCGGAGCGGCAAGGCCGGCGATGATCGCCGGGATCGAGAAAGCGAGATAGCTCTCGACCAGGAAGGCCGCAAACAGTCCGGCTCTCTCGTGGCTTTCGGCAAGCGGCAGGACGATTTTCAGAATGTTCGAGAAGATCGATCCGAAACCGAGACCGGCCACCGCCGTTCCGAGGAAGAGAAGCCCGACGGCCTGCAGATGCACGCCCGACAGCGTGATCAGGACGCCGATCATCAGCGCGGTCGTGCCGGTGAAAAGAACCCGCTGCGGCGCCCAGGTGCGGAAGATGAAGACCGACGCCGTGGCGCTGAGCATCAGTGTCGCGACGACCGTGCCGCCGACGAAGGGCGAGGTGATGCCGGTCGCGACGGCGACCAGCGTCGGCATCAGCGACAGGTAGAAGCCTCCGAGCGACCATCCGGCGACATTGACCGGCGTAACCTTGAGAAGGGTGGCGCGGGCCCGCTGCGGCACGCTGATATGCGGGCGCATCGCGGCGAGCGCCCCCGGCCGTCCGGTGATGGTCTCCGGCATGAAGGCGAGCACCACGATGCCGGCGAGTGTCACGAGAAATAGCAGCGCGTAGATGAGGTGCGTCGGTTCCGGCGCGAAGGCGACAAGCGTGCCGGCGGCGAGCGTGCCGATCATCAGGCCGAGAAAGGCGGTGACGCTATTGAGTATCGAGCCCGTGCGCTTGTCGGTATCGAGGATGGTCGCGCCGAAGGTGGGGAAAGCGATGCCGGTGGCAAAACCCTGGACGATACGGCCGATCAGCAGCGTCGTGCCGGATTCCGCCACCATGAAGACGATCAAGGCCGCGGCGTTGAAGATCAGCGCCAGCAGGATTAGCGGCCGGCGGCCGAGATAGTCCGAAAGGCCGCCGACCGTCAGAAGCGCCGCGAGCAGCGCAAACGAATAAGAGCCGAAGATCAGCGTGATCATCGCCGGCGAGAGATGGAAGAGCTCCTGGTAGAGATGGTAGAGCGGCGTCGGCGCGCTGCTTGTCGCCGAGATCAGCACTGCGCCGAGGAAGCTGTAGGCCGTCATCCGCCGCGCGGAGGGTGAAGAGGAGGCGGGGAGGATATTGCTCATGGCATTTCACCTTAATGCAATTTCTTAGCGTTAGGCGCATATAGTTGTATTCCTGAGCTAATGCAATATCTTTGCATTAAGAGATTTGATATTCCGGCGATGCGCCGGCAAGGAGAACAAAATGGCCAGGGAGATGGTGCGCCAGGGCGGGCGCAGTGCCCGCATCCAGTCGGAAGTGCATCGCACGGTCCAGGATCTTCTCAAGACGATGGATCGCAGCGCGATCACGGTGCCGATGATCGCGGAAAAGTCCGGCGTGACGCCGTCGACCATTTATCGCCGCTGGGGCGATCTTTCCGAGTTATTGGCGGATGTCGCGGTCGCCCGCATGCGGCCGATCGCCGACCCGGAAGATACCGGCGCGATGGAAAGCGACCTCGAGGCCTTCATCCTCCAATATGCCGAGGAAATGTCGTCAAAGGTCGGGCGGGCGATGCTCGCGGACGTGCTCGGCACCATGGAAGGCGCCGCCGCCGGAAAATGCTGCCAGTTCACCTACCAGCATCTGGAAACCTTGCGAGAGCGCGCCCTGGCGCGGGGCGAGGCCGGTTTCGATGTAGGAGAGTCGATCGACTTCGTCGTTGCGCCGATCGTCTACCATATCCTGTTCGGCGACCGCGAGCTGACGCCCGACTACTGCCGCTCGCTGGTCTCGCGTTTTTTTTAAAAGTGATCCTGCCCTCTACACGCGGGAGGTGAGGCGGAAATCCCGGGGACCCACAAGGCGCCCATCGGCCGCCTCGACCTGCAGCGTCCTGAGCGGTGCGCCATCGACCTTGTCCACCATTTCGGCCTGTAACTCGCCCGGTTCGAAGCAGTTCTCCTCCCCCCACTGCCACAATGCGACAAGCACGGTGTAAAGCTTTTCGCCTTTTGGCGTCAGGACGTAGCGAGGGCTCGACGGGGTATCCGCGTGGGGCTCGATGGTGAAGACCCCCTCCTGCACGAGCTTTTTCAGCCGCGCCGACAGGATGTTCTTGGCCAACCCGAGATTCTTCTGGAACTCCCCGAAACGCTGATGCCCGCGAAACGCGTCTCGAACGATCAGAAGCGTCCACCAGTCTCCAATGATCTGGAGGCTGCGCGCAATGCCGCAATTGGCTGTTTCCAGATTGGTTTTCCTGCCCTTCATCCGACATCTCCAGAATATGGCATCAAGATCTCGCAATTAAGGTTGCAAATTTAAACCAACTAAGCTTCTATGTCGATAGGTTTCAAATTTAAACCGAAACCTTCGCTATCTGCTGTTAAAGGAGAAAATGGATATGAGCGATTTGCTGGAACTTGCCGTTGCGGCGCATGGCGGCTGGGAACGTTGGCGACAGATCAGCAAGCTGACGGCCCGCATTTCGGTCGGAGGAACGATGTGGCACCTCAAGGGATGGCCCGGAGCGCTATCGGACGTTTCGGTTTCGATCGATCCGCATCGGCAGCATGCCGCGTTTTCGCCGTTCCTCGAAACGGGCCGGCACAGCGAGTATGAGCCCGGCCGGACGGCTATTGTCACCGACCGGGGCGAGGTTCTCGAAGAACGGGAGCACCCGCGAAAGGCCTTCGCCGGTCACGTGATCCAGACCCCCTGGGACGCTCAGCACCTCGCTTATTTTTCGGGATATGCGATCTGGACCTATCTGACGACGCCGTTCCTGTTCGGGCTGCCCGGTTTCATTGTCGAGGAAATCGAGCCCTGGGACGAGCATGGCGAAATATGGCGACGGCTGAAGGTGATCTTCCCGCCGGATGTCGCCAGTCATTCCACCGAACAGATCTTTTATTTCGACGCAGCCGGAATTCTGCGCCGGCATGACTACAGCGTCGAAATCATGGGTGGAACGTCGAGCGCCAACTATGCCAGCGAGCCGCAGACTTTTGGCGGGCTTGTCTTCCTCACCAAACGCCGCGTCTACGCCATCGGCGCCGACAACCGGCCCATTCTCGAGCGGGTCGCGGTCGCCATCGACATCAGCGGCATTGACATGGAATAGCCGGCATCCGCCGGCTTAGCCCTTCAGCATCCGCTCGACGATGTCGCGCACGTCGGTCGAGAGCGTCGCCGCATGCTCGATGGTCGATAGGGCGGCACGTGCATGGTCGGCGCGCTGCGGCTCCAGGGAACGCCACGAGCGCATCGATGTCAGGATGCGGGCGGCGAGCTGCGGATTGCGCGGGTCGATCGCGAGGATCTGCTCGGCCAGGAACCGGTAGCCTTCGCCATCGGCGCGGTTGAAGCCTGTCGGGTTACCGAAGGCGAACGTGCCGATCAGCGAGCGCACCCGGTTCGGATTGGTGGCGATGAAGCGCGGGTTGTCCATCAGCGCCTTGACGCGGGCAAGCGCCCCGGCCCCCGGTATGGTCGCCTGGGTGGAGAACCATTTGTCGATGACCAGCGCGTTGCCGTCGAAGCGGGTGAGGAACGTGGCGAGCGCGTCTGCCGTTTCCGGTGCGTCGGGGAAGCGGTGGGCGAGCACGGTCAGCGCCTGCACGAGATCGGTCATGTTGCCGGCGGAGGCGAAGGCCTCGGCGGCGCGGGCAGGGGTTCCTTCCGCATAGGTCAGATAGGACAGCGCGGTGTTGCGCAGCGACCGCTTGCCGGCGCTGGCAGCATCCGGCGTGAACGCGCCCTTTACCTTCATGTCGTCGAACAGGCGTTGGAAGGTCTGCTTCCCGGCCTTGGCGATTTCCGAGAGAATGGCGTTGCGGCCCGCATGGATCGCATCCGGATCGTTGTTGCCGCCGAGTTCGCGCGCAATGTCGGCCTCGCTCGGCAGGGTCAGCGCCTGGGCGCGGAAGGCAGGCTCCAGCGCCTCGTCGCCTGCCGCTTCGAGAAGTGCGGCGACGAAGGCCGGATCGCAGGTGATCTCCTTGCCCTCGCGCGCATCGCGCGCCGCCTGCATCAGGTTCGGCAGGGCAAGATCGGTCAGCGCCTGCCAGCGGGCGAAGAGATCGGTATCGTGGCGGGCGATATGGGCGAGATCGGCCGGCGTCTGGTCGAGATGCAGGTTGATCGGCGCCGAAAAAGACCGGTTGAGCGACAGGACCGGCCGCGACGAAATGCCGGAAAATGTAAAGCTCTGCCGGCGTTCGGTCAGATGCAGCACGTCGCCGGTCACTTCGCCGCCCGCGACCTTGGTCGGCACTGCCGCCGAGCCGTTGTCGAGGATCAGCGCAAACGAGAGCGGGATATGCATCGGCTCCTTGGCGGTCTGGCCGGGGGTCGCGGGGATCATCTGCTCGAGCGACAGCGTGAACGTGCCGCTTGCCTGGTCGTAATCGCTCGACACGGTGACGAGCGGCGTGCCGGCCTGATGATACCAGAGCGAGAACTGGGTGAGGTCGCGGCCGCTCGCATCCTCGAACGACTTGACGAAATCCTCGACCGTCGCGGCCTGGCCGTCATGGCGCTCGAAATAGAGGTCCATGCCCGCCTTGAAATCGTCGCGCCCTAGCAGCGTCGCGATCATGCGGGTGACTTCCGAACCCTTCTCATAGACGGTCGTCGTGTAGAAATTGTTGATTTCGCGGTATTTGGTCGGGCGGACCGGATGCGCGAGCGGGCCTGCGTCTTCCGGGAACTGTTCCGATTTCAGGTGCCGCACTTCGGCGATGCGCTTCACCGCGCGCGAACGCTGGTCGGCGGAAAACTCGTGGTCGCGATAGACCGTCAGGCCTTCCTTGAGGCAGAGCTGGAACCAGTCGCGGCAGGTAATGCGGTTGCCGGTCCAGTTGTGGAAATATTCGTGGGCGATGATCGCCTCGATATTCGCGTAATCCTGGTCGGTCGCGGTTTCCGGGTCGGCCAGCACGTATTTGTCGTTGAAGACGTTGAGGCCCTTGTTCTCCATCGCCCCCATGTTGAAGTCGGACACCGCGACGATCATGAAGATGTCGAGGTCGTATTCGCGGCCGAACCGCTCCTCGTCCCATTTCATCGAGCGCTTCAGCGCGTCCATGGCATAGGCCGCGCGGGCTTCCTTGCCGTGCTCCACATAGATCTTCAGCGTCACCTCGCGCTCGGACATGGTGACGAACGTGTCTTCGACCACGCCGAGATCGCCGGCGACCAGCGCGAAGAGGTAGCTCGGTTTCGGATGCGGATCGAACCAGGCGGCAAACGCGCGGCCTTCATCGTAACCGGCGCCGCCGAGGAAATTGCCGTTCGACAGCATGACCGGATTGGCGGCCTTGTCGCCGATGATGGTGATCGTATAGGGCGCCAGCACGTCCGGCCGGTCGGGGAAATAACTGATGCGGCGGAAACCTTCGGCCTCGCACTGGGTGCAGTAGACGCCGTTGGTCCGGTAGAGACCCATCAACTGGCTGTTGGCTTCCGGATTGATGAAGGTTGTGACGGTGATTTCGAAGGGAGATTCGGCCGGCAGGTCGCGGATCGTCAGCCTCTCCGGCGTCGCGTCGTATTGCGCCGCGGGCACTTCGTTCTGGTCGAGCAGCAGGCCGGACAGCGTCAGTTCGTCGCCATCCAGAACGAGCGGCGCGGACGGATCGACACCTTCGCGCCGGTGAAAGATCAGTCGTGCATCAACCTTTGTATTGGTCGGGTCGAGCTCGAAAGTCAGATCGACGCGTTCCAGGACGAAGTCGGTGGGGCGGTAATCTGCCAGATGAACGATCTGGCCCGTATCTGTTCGCATGTTGCTTCCTGAACCGGCTCTTCAAATTGGTATCGAGAGCCCTGCAGCACTCTCTCGATCTGGCACACACCGTCGCCGCGCGGATAATTGCACGCAATGCTAAACGATTGTTGAAACTTTGGCTAAAATAAAACCTGATTTCATTCTGGTATATTTCGCGCAATCTTTCACGAGGTCACGGATATTGATCGACCTATCATCAGTTTTGATCCCGCTCACGGCACTTTTCCGTTACTTTGCCCGCAAACTGAATCTTCCCCGATTTCCTCGCTCATCATCCCGTCGGTGCGGACTGGGTTTCCGCCTGAAATTCCCTTTAAAATTCGCATGAGTTGTTGATGTCCGCCGATGCGCTCAATCCCCTGCGGGGGATTATGTTCAAAGTCACCTCCGTGGTGATCTTCGTGATGATGCAGACCTGTATCAAATCCGCAGGTCCCGATATTCCGGCCGGACAGATCACCTTCTACCGTTCCGCATTCGCGCTGGTGCCGATCATGGCCTATCTCGCCTTTCAGGGCGAGCTGCGCGGCGCCTTCCACACGAACAGCCTGACCGGCCATGTGAAACGCGGCTTTCTCGGCATCCTCTCCATGGTTTTCGGATTTTACGGCCTCGTGCACCTGCCGATGCCGGATGCGATCGCGATCGGTTATTCCTCGCCGCTCCTGGCCGTCGTTTTCGCGGCGATCTTCCTCAAGGAGACGGTGCGCATCTACCGCTGGACGGCGGTCATGATCGGCATGGTCGGGGTGGTGATCATCTCCTGGCCGAAGCTCACCATGTTCGAACAGGGCGGCATGGGCTCGGAACAGGCGATCGGCGCTGCCTCCGTCATCCTCTCGGCGGTGCTGGCCGGGTTCGCGATGATCCAGACGCGCCAGCTCGTGCGCACCGAAAAGACGGCGACGATCGTCCTCTATTTCTCGCTGTCCGGGGCGCTGTTTTCGCTGCTGAGCCTGCCCTTCGGCTGGACCGACATGACGCTGTCGGAAAAGCTGTTCCTGATCGGCGCAGGTTTCTGCGGCGGCATCGGCCAGATCCTGCTGACGGAAAGCTATCGCAATGCCGATGTCTCGACGGTCGCGCCGTTCGAATACACCTCGATCCTGCTCGGGATCTGCATTGCCTATGTTCTGTTCGGGGATGTGCCGACGGCGACCATGCTGGTCGGGACGGCGATCACTGTATCGGCGGGGATTTTCATCATCTACCGCGAGCACCAGCTGGGGCTCGAGCGGAAGGCGGCGCGCAAGGCATCGCCGCCCGGGGCTTGACCTGCCCCGGTGCCTGAAGCTGCTTAAAGCGGGATGGCCGCGGTGACCGGATTGGTCGCTTCGGCGGAGGCGCGGAAGGCGCCCGCGCGGCTGAACTCGCGCGAGGCGTTCACGGCGGCGCCGATGTGGGAAAAGTTCTCACGCAGGGTGCGGATCGGATGGAGAATGGCCGTCATGGCTGATGCTTCCTTGGAAACCGCGCGATCAACGTTCGCGGAAATCGGCAAAGACCGAAGCCGGACGGGTAATGCCGACCGGACGCGCCATGGCGCGGGAGGTAAGCTGCTCGTTCGTCGCAGAGCCGAAATGGTGATAACCCTTCGTCGAGCGCGGCGACAGGCCGGCGATGCGAAGAGTTTCGAAACCCGAATGGATCGGGCGGAAGCGGGTAGTCATGGCCTTGGTTCCTTAAACCTGAAATTCCTCCCAAGACACACGACTAATATTGCAGCGCACCATCGATTCTGCAATGCAGCGAAACGCCACACTGCCATGCGTGGTTTGCATGGCATTCTTCATATTTCCGTAACTTTGACTAAAATACGGGTAAATCTGCCTGAAATGCGGGCTGTCAGTGCCCTGAAACATGCATTTTGAACATCAGCAGGTCCTGCCAGGCCAGCGCCTTGTTGGCGGGGGCCGCCAGCAGTTCCTGCGGATGCAGCGTGGCGATCGCCGAAAGGCTGATTCCCCCGAAAGTCAGCTCGCGCCATTCGCCCCGCATGGAATGGATCGTGCCGTTGCCGCCGAAGAAGAAGCGCGCCGGGAAATTGCCGAGCAGCAGCAGCCGTTTCGGTTCTGCGAGCGCCACCTGGCGTTCGAGGAACGGCCGGCAGATATCCATCTCGGCTTGCGACGGCATGCGGTTTCCCGGCGGCCGCCAGGGAATGATATTGGTGAGCATGACGCCATCGCGGGCAAGGCCGATCGCGCCGAGCATGCGGTCCAGCAGCTGCCCCTGCCGGCCGGCGAAGGGCGCGCCGTCGCGGTCGTCGTCCGCATTCGGCATTGGGCCGATCACCATGATGCCGGATGCCGGATTGCCGCTCGCGAATACGGTGTTGCGCGCCCCGTTCTTCAGGTTGCAGCCGTTGAAGGCTTCGAGTGCTGTTTTGAGTTCGTCGAGCGAGCGGGCGCTGTCGGCTGCGAATCGCGCCGAGGCCACCGCCTGCTCATCGGGCACCGAGACCGGCGCGGAGGCTGGTGGGGGAGCTGCGGCGCGCGCTGTTGAAGCGGAACGATTCGGTGCCACAGGAGCAGCGTCCCCCGTGCGGGACTGGGCAGGCGATGCATTCTGGGCCGGCTGCTGCCGCGAAGATGCAGCAGCGCGCGCTTCCGCCTGCGCCGCCTTCTGGGCCGCAAACTGCGCAAACCGGTCGACCGGTTCATCCTCGACGAGCCATTCCACCCCCGCATCCGCATAAAAATGCAGAAGGGCGGCGAGCTCGGGAGCGTCCATGTCTTGGGCGAGGTTCATGGATTCACGTTACAGCATGTGGCGGTGAGGAGGGAACTGGTTTTGGGCTTGAATGGGCGACCCCATGTGGACGGAGACGATGCGGCAGTCTCCCGCTGATCTCCCCCCTTGAGGGGGAGATGTCACCGAAGGTGACAGAGGGGGTAGCGACGGTGCGGCAAATGCAGTGGCCGAGGAGGATGCGGAGAGGGTCACCCCCCTATGCCCTCCCTCAAGGGGGGGATCGGCTGGGCGCAACCGGCTTGCCCCAAACGGCGGGGGCAGGGCGTTTGCCCCTCAAGCCGCCCATTGCGCGATATTGTCGCTCTCGCCGATCAGCGCCAGGCCATGGGCGATCGACAGCAGTTCGCCGCCGGTCTCGATCTTCGAGGCGTCGAATCGTCGGGTAAAAATGCTGCGCACGGCCGGCACGAAGGAGGTGCCGCCTGTCAGGAACACCTTGTCGATTTCGGCGGGCGCGGTGCCGGTCTTTTCCAGCACCTCGTCGAGCGCGCCTTCGATGCGGCCGAGGTCTTCGGCGATCCAGGCTTCGAAATCGGAGCGTTTGACCATCTTGCGGCCCGCCTTGCCGAGGGGGGCGAAGTTGAATTCCGCTTCTTCCGCACCCGACAGCGCCATCTTGGTCGCCGAGATCGCCTGGTAGAGCGGGTAACCCTCGTCATGGTCGACGAGGTCGATGAACAGTTCGAGCTTTTCCGGCTCCAGCGCCGAGCGCACCAGCGATTTGAGGTCGGTGAATTCGCGGCTGGTCTTGAAGATCGACAGCTGGTTCCAGCGGCCGAAATTGACGTAATAACCGGCCGGCACGTCCAGCACCTTGTCGAAGCTCTTGAACTTGCTGCCCTTGCCGATCTCAGGCGCCACCAGGTTGTCGATCATCCGGTAATCGAAATGGTCGCCCGCGACGCCGACGCCCGAATGGCCGATCGGGGTGGCGGCCAGCTTGCCGGCCTTCGTTTCGAAACGGATCAGCGAATAGTCGGTCGTGCCGCCGCCGAAGTCGGCGACGAGCACGGTTGCATCGCTCTTCAGCGTCTGGGCGAAATAATAGGCGGCTGCCACCGGCTCGTAGACATAATGGATTTCCGGAAAGCCGAGCCGCGTCAGCGCCTCGTTGTAGCGCTCGGTTGCAAGCTTCTCATCCGGATTGGCGCCGGCGAAATGCACCGGCCGCCCGGCGATCACCCGCGACACGTCGCTCGGCCAGTTGTCCTCCGCATAGACCTTCAGGCGCTTCAGGAAGATCTCCATCAGGTCCTCGAAGACATGCCGGCGGGCGAATACCAGCGTGCCCTGGAAAAGCGCGCTTGCCGCAAATGTCTTGATCGACTGCAGGAAACGACAGTCGCCGGGGTTGTCGATGAACTGGCGGATCGCGGCCTGTCCGGCCTCGACCTTCAGCGCCTGCGCCCCCATCACCGGATCCTTCATGAAGGAGAGCGCGGTGCGCATCGAATCGCTCTCGCCGGCGCTGCTGGTGAAGCTCATCGAATGCGTGGCGCTGCCGCCATCCGCCAGTGCCATAACCGTATTCGTCGTGCCGAAATCAAGCCCGAGCGCCCGTGCCATCGCCGTGCTCCTTTTATCCATCGAAAATCATTGAACCGGAACCGCGACCATGTGCTGGCAGGGCTCCGAACGCGAAAAAGGGCGCTGCTCGCGCCTGGAAATTTTGAGAGGGCGCGTGATCGCACAAGGCGGCCGGGATAGCAACCCCGCGCGCTCTAGATTTCCAGCTGCCGTCGCGTCTCCGCCGCCTGTTCGGAAAGCCAGTTGCGGAACATTTCCATGGCCGGCGTCACGGTGCGGGATTTGAGCCGCGTCAGCCAGTAGCTGCCCTTGGAAATGGTGATCGGGAAGGGTTGTTCGATCATGCCGGCGGCAAGCTGGCGGGAAAACATCAGCGGAGGGGCGAGCGCCACGCCGGCCCCTTGCATCGCCGCCTCGACCATCAGCACGGATGAGTCGAAGACCAGGCCGCGGATCTGCGGCGGGGCGACATGCGCGGCCTCGAACCAGCTCGGCCATTCGTCGGCGCGGTAGGAGCGCAGCAGCACCTGGTGAGCGACGTCCTCCGGGCTTCTCAGCTGCCTTGCGATCGGCGGAATGCAGAGGACGGAAAGCGGCGTCTCGAACAGGGCATCCGCCTCGATGTCGTGCCAGGCGCCGTTGCCGAACTTGATCGTGTAGTCGAGCCCTTCGGCGGCGATGTCGACGCGGTTGTTGTTGGTGGAAAGCCGCAGATCGATGAACGGGTATTTTTCCCGGAAGTCGGAAAGCCGCGGCAGCAGCCAGCCGACCGCAAGCGTGCCGACCGCGCCGAGCTTCAGCACCTCGCGCACATGTCCGTCTTCGAAGCGCTCCAGCATGGCGGCCATGCGGTCGAAACTGTCCTGCAGCGCCGGCAGCAGCGCCAGTCCTTCCTCGGTGATCATCAGCCCGCGCGGCAGGCGGCGGAACAGCGTCACGCCGAGCCGCTGCTCGAGCAGTTTCACCTGATGGCTGACAGCCGCCTGCGTGACGCAGAGCTCGATCGCCGCCCTCGTGAAGGAGAGGTGGCGCGCGGCGGCCTCGAAGGCGCGCAGCGCGTTCAGCGGCAAATATGGTCGAACCATGGCTATGGCCTATTTAAATTCATGTCTGCCCGCAGATATCATCGTTTGATTGGGGCTCGCAAGCCGGCCTAGAAAGTCCGCGTCACCTCACTTGGAGCACTTCGATGGCTTTCAGAAATTCGTTTCTTCTGGCATTTTCTCTTGGAATTACCGTGGCTTTTCTCGATTGTACCTCCGCCGGTGCCGCCGATCCGATCCGCTGCACCGTCATCATCGACGAGGACAGCGGCGACGCGCTCTACCGTCAGGGAACCTGCGACCAGGGCTTTTATCCCCAATCCACCTTCAAACTGCCTTTGGCCATGATGGGTTATGACGCGGGCATCCTCACCGACGCTCAGAACCCGCGGTGGAAATATCAAGCGAAGTTCGGCGGGCCGGAGCGGGTGCGCAAGGATGTCGATCCGCTGATATGGGAAAAGGAATCGATCGTCTGGTATTCGCAGGAAATCACCCGCAAGCTCGGCAACAAAGCCTTTGCGGATTACATCCAGCGCTTCGGTTACGGCAACCGCGATGTCGCCGGCGGCCCGGGCAATACCGATGGTTTGACCGAATCCTGGCTGATGTCGTCGCTGAAAATTTCCGCGGACGAGCAGGTGCGGTTCCTGCGCCGTTTCCTCAATGGCGGCCTGCCGGTCTCCGAACATGCGGTCGACATGACGCTGGCGATCGTGCCGCATTTCCAGGCCGGCGACGGCTGGGATATCCAGGGTAAGACCGGGTCCGGCTGGCTGCGCGACAAGGCCGGCAAGGTCGATTACGACCGCCCGCTCGGCTGGTTCGTCGGCTGGGCGATGAAGGACGAGCGGCGCGTCATTTTCGCAAGGTTGCTGGTCGATACCAAGCGGTATCCGAAAGAGCCAATCAGTTTTGCGGTGCGCGATGGGCTGATCAGCGATTTGCCGAAGCTGCTGGAAGGGAAGTGATCCTGGCGCTCGACTGCCTTTGAGCCGTCATCTGCCGAAACAGAAAACGGTCGGGCCACCCCCTGGCCCGACCGCCTTCATAACGCTTTACTCAGACAATGCATTGCGCCTTCCATAAAAGACATTGGGCGCTGCGAATGCAAACGGGTTCCTCCGTTCAGGTTATCGGTTAAGGTTACCTGTGCCGCTGCCCGCCCGCCGGGCCTTTCGGGTCGGCGGGCAAGGGCATCACTCGGCGGCCATCCGGGCCGGGACGTCGTCATTGGCCTCCTGCAGGTCCTCGGCCTTGCGGCGGCCGAGCCGGCTGAGGAAGCGGCCGAACCGGTCCATTTCCACGAAGATGACCGGCGTGATGAACAGCGTCAGCGCCTGGGAAACGATCAGCCCGCCGACCACCGCGATGCCGAGCGGCTGGCGCAATTCCGATGACGCGCCGGTGCCGAGCGCGATCGGCAGCGCCCCGAGCAGGGCACAGAAGGTCGTCATCATGATCGGCCGGAAACGCCGCACGCAGGCCTCGTGGATCGCGGCGGCCGCCGTTTCTCCCTTCGCGCGCATCGTCTCCACCGCCACGTCGATCATCATGATCGCGTTCTTCTTGACGATGCCGATCAGCATCAGCAGCCCGATCAGCGCGATGATCGACAGGTCGAAACCGAACAGTTTTAGCGCCAAGAGCGCCCCGAAGGCTGCCGCCGGCAGGCCGGACAGAATGGTCAGCGGGTGGATGAAGCTCTCGTAGAGCACGCCGAGCACCACATAGATGGTCAACACGGCGGCGAGAATCAGCAGCGGCGTATTGCCCTGGCTCTGCTGAAAAATCTGCGCCGTGCCGCCGTATGACGTGAACACGTCGTTCGGCATCTGCAGGTTGGCCTTGATCTGGTCGATCGCCGCCGTCGCATCCGAGAGCGACACCCCGGCCGGCAGGTTGAACGACACCGTCGTCGAGACCAGCTGGCCGGTCTGGTTGATGGTGACCGGCGCCGTCTGGCGCACCACCGTCGCGAAGTTCGACAGCGGCACGAGCGAACCGTTCGACGACATCACCCGCACACCCTGCAGCATCTGGTCGTTCCATTGCTGCGTATTGTCGAACTCGGTGATGACGTCGTAGCTGTCGCCGGTCGACTGGATTTCGGCCGCCGTATAACCGCCGAACGCCATCTGCAGCGTCTTGCGCAGCTCGTCGTCGGTAATCCCGAACGAGGCGGCCTTTTCCGGATCGACCTTGATATTGGCCTCGATCGCGTCGTTCTGGGCGTCGGAGGTGACGTCGGTGAAATGCTCCCGGTCGGCGCGCATCGCCGCCTGGATCTTGTCCGACCATTCGCCGGTCTGCGAGGCCTTCAGCGCCTGCACCACGAGCTGGTACTGGCTGGCCGTGGCGCGGCCCCCGAAGCGCAGGCTCTGCTGCGGGGTGATGAAGGTCTTGATGCCGGCGAATTTCGATGTCGCCTGCCGGAGGTCCCGCAGCGTCTGCTCGAGCGGTGGGCGCTGGTCTCTGTCCTTCAGTTCCACCCAGATCGTGCCGTTGTTGAGCGAGCTGCGGCCGTTGCTGCCGACGATCGATGTGACGTGCTTGACCGCCGGGTTCTGCTGCACGGCTGCGGCCACCTGCGCCTGCAGGTCGCGCATCGCCGGATAGGAAATGTCCTCGCGGGCACGGGTGGATATCGTCAGGCGGCCGATATCCTCCTGCGGGAAGAAGCTCGTCGGCAGCGTCCGGAACAGGTAGACCGATCCGGCAACCGAAGCGAGGAAGACGAGCATGATGATGCCCCGGTTCCTGAGGCACCAGCCGACCGCCCGGTCGTAGCCCTTCAGCGTGCGGGAAAAGCCGGCGTCGAAAATGCGCACCATCAGCCCCGGGTGATGTTCGGCCCCGGACAGGCGCGAGCCGAGCATCGGCGTTACCGTCAGCGACACGACCGCCGAAGCGACGATGGCGAGCGCCACCACCATGCCGAACTCGTTGAACAGCCGTCCGACCACCCCGCCCATCAACAGGATCGGGATGAACACGGCGATCAGCGATACCGACATGGAAATGATCGTCGAACTGACTTCCGAGGCGCCCTGCAGCGCCGCCTGCATCGGCGCCATGCCGTCCTCGACATGCCGCATGATGTTTTCCAGCATGACGATCGCGTCATCCACCACCAGCCCGACCGACAGCGTCAGCCCGAGCAGCGAGATGTTGTCGATACTGTAGCCGAGCACATACATGGCGCCGAACGTTGTGATCAGCGACAGCGGCACGGCAAGCCCCGGAACGAGGGTGGCGGTGATCCGGCCGAGGAAGAGATAAATGACCAGCACGACGAGCCCGATCGTCAGCATCAGCGTGAACTGCACGTCGGATATCGAGGCGCGGATCGCCGTCGAGGAATCGTTCATGACGTTGATCGAAACCGAGGCCGGCAGTTCCGCGGAAAGTCCCGGCAGTTTTGCACGCACGGCATCCACCACCTCGACCGTATTGGCATCCGGCTGGCGCTGGATGGCGAGGATGATCGACTGGTTGCCGTCGTACCAGCTGCCGGCATCGAGGTTCTCGACGCTGTCCTGGACATTGGCGACGTCGCCGAGGTGAACGGGCGCGCCGTTCGGGCTGGCGATCACCAGCGAACGGAACTGCTCGGCATTGGTGCGCTGGGTATCGGCATTGATGGTCAGCCGCTGGCTGTTGTTTTCGAGCGAGCCGACCGGCGCCTGGCTGTTGGCGCTCGAGATCGCGTTCGTGACGTTGTCGACGCCGAGATTGCGAGCCTGCAGCTTGTTGGGATCGACCTCGACGCGCACCGCATAGGTCTGGGCGCCGAAGATCGAGACCTCCGCGACGCCCGGCAGCGTCGAGAGCGAGGGCGACAGCACGTCCTCGGCGATCTCGTCCACCTTGCTGCGGGGCAGCGTATCGCTCTTCACCGCAAGCAGCAGAACCGGGGCATCGGCCGGGTTGGTTTTCCTGTAGCTCGGCGGCGTCGTCATGTTGTCCGGCAATTGCCGGGTCGCATGCGAGATGGCCGCCTGCACGTCGGCGGCGGCGGCGTCGATATTCCGGTTGAGATCGAACTGCAGCACGATCGACGTATTGCCGAGCGAGTTGGTGGCGCTGATTTCGCTGATGCCGGGGATCGTCTCGAACTGCTTGATCAGCGGGGTCGAAACGGCCGTCGCCATCGTTTGCGGCGAGGCGCCGGTCAGCTGGGCTGACACGTTGATGGTCGGGAAATCCACCTGCGGCAGGGCGGCGACCGGCAGGAGCTGATAACCGGCAAGCCCGGCGAGCACGGCGCCGATGGCAAGCAGCGTGGTGGCGACCGGGCGGCGGATGCAGAATTCGGGGATCATTGCGCCTCTCCCACTTCGATCGCCTGATCATTGCCGTTGCCCTTGGTTTCGGCAGGCGCGCGGGCGCTTTTGAACTGCTCGGCGACGGTGGCGCCATCGACGAGCTGCACCTGGCCTTCGACCACCACATGCGTCCCTTCGGCGAGCCCGCCGGCGATCGCCGTGTTCGGGCCGTTGGAACGGGCAATCTTGACCGGCGTCACGTGGACCTTCTTGTCGTCGCCGACCGCATAGACGAAAGGTGTGTCGACGCCCGGATTGACCGCCACCGTCGGCACCACGATGTCCTTGTCGTCGCTCTGGAAATGCACGGTCACATTCAGCGATTGCCCCGGCCACAGCGTGCCTGAGGGATTGTCGAACTTCGCCTTGGCGAGGATCGTGCCCGAAGCCGGATCGACGCTGTTGTCGAAGAAACTCAGGGCTCCCCTGGCCGAGGTGCCGCCGCCCTGTGGCACGGCATCGACCGCCACCGCATTGGCCGCCGAACCGTGCTTGAGCTGGCCGAGATAGGCCTCGGGAAGGTGGAACTTCACATAGATCGGATCGTATTTGGCGATCGTCACCACTGCCGAGCCGGCGCTGAGATAGGCACCTGTGCTGATGTCGATATCGCCGAGCCTGCCGTCGAAGGGTGCGCGGATATCCGTGTGGTCGATGGCGATCTGGTCGGAGGCAATCGCCGCATTGTCGCTCTGCACGGTGGCAGCGGCGGTATCCTGCGCGGCCTTTGCTTGGTCGACGGTCTGCTGCGTTCCGGCATTGCCGTGCAGAAGATCGTTGGCGCGGGCAAGTGCCGTCTGGGCCTGGGTCAGCGTCGCCTGGTCGCGGACGAGAAGCGCCTTGTCCTTGTCCAAGGCGGCCTTGGCGGTGCGGTCGTCGAGTTTGGCGATCAGGTCGCCGGTCTTGACGAAGGCGCCGTCGGTTGCCGCGATACTGACGACGATGCCCGGCTGCTGGGCGGCGATCGTCGTGTTCTCGTCGGCGCTGGCGGCACCCGAGGCGGTGACGTCCATCGGCAGCGCCGCCCGTGCGGCGC
>UCEY01000022.1 GCA_900471605.1 Hyphomicrobiales bacterium
AAGCTCCTGCGGCTGCCCTCTTTCCGCTCCTTGCGCGTCGAGAATTCCCGAAATCCCGGCCGACGGCCGGCGCTATGCTGATTTCTCCGTTTCTCCATCTTTGCAGGATCGCGCCGTGCTCGTTTCACGTCGCGCTGGCGCGATCGACAGGACAGAGTCTGCGCGTGAGCGCAGTCCGAAATCGTTTTCCAACCGCAGCGCCGCCGGGCGGCGCGGCCGCGGCCGGAGCGAGCCCGCGACAAATGCTATTGCATTTGCGCTGAGGCGAGCGGAGCAGGCGGAGGAAACCCGCGCTCCCATATAGCGCCGTAGGGTTTTCCGGAGCCTGTGGGAAACGACCGCCTGACCTGCGCCCATGTGTTGAAGATCGTTCCTCCTGTTCGGGCCATCCGCTCGCCGAGCGGATCGCGCTCTATGCCGATGGCCCGGTGCCGGCCTTCCGCCGTCCCCGCCGATTCCGGTTATTCGCTTGTCCAGCGGGCGCTTTGCACCCGGCGATGAGGCTCGTTCCGCGCCGCGTCTATTTGTTTCGCCCCTGACATCGCCGGCCGCCCGGATCAAGGGGCAGGCGCGGCACAGCCGCTTGTCGCGCCGGGAAAAAAACGGCTTTCCGCCTGCGGCCGAACCTTCCGTTTTTTCCCGTCACGACCCCTTGACCCGAACAGCCGTCGCCGAGGGGCGGGCTATGCCCTCCCCCCTCTGTCCGGGGGAATGTCAGAGGCCATTCCCCCGGACAGACCGGGGAGGCTTCGCCCGAGGGGGCTTGCCCTTCGGGGTGGCAACCGCATCCAACGGAGACAGACAATGACCGACTACGCAAATTTCATCCGCTTCGGTGAGAACAACACCCTTACCGGCAACATCGCTTCCATCTCCTACGACCTCGACATCACGGGCAAGGAAAACCGCAGCACCAATCCCGATGCGCCGGTTTACCGCCTCTTCGCAAAGTCCCCGAGGGGTCGGCAGGTCGAAATCGGTGCGATCTGGCAGAGGAAGAACCAGAGCGGCGGCGACTATTACAGCCTTTCTATCAACACCGGCCATGGGCGGCTCAATGCCAACCTGGGCCGTTACCCCGGTCAGGACGACGAAGACCTGATGGCCGTCATTCCGTGGGATTGAGCCAACGGCTGGAATAGCGGTCTCGCCCGTCGGGATCATTCCCTTCGGGCGGGCGGAAAACCCCGAGCTTCTGCCCGCGAGGGCAAGAGCAAGACCACTTCGCGGGAAGAAGGAAATCATCCCCATGACAGACAAATTTACAGGCTATCTTATCGACGCCAAGGCCGGAACCATTCGCAGGGTGGAGATCGATCGGCACGACGTCCTGAAATCCATTTACGCCCATATAGGTTGCACCTGCATCGACGCTGTGCGGATCGGAAATCACCACCTCGCCTATTGCGACGATAACGGCCTTGTCGACGGCCTCGAATGCTTCACCCAACTGGTGGATTTTCCGTCGCCGCTTGCGGGGAACCTGCTGGTGACCGGCGTGAACGAGGAAGGCGACAGCGTGTCGCCGACGCATTCCATCGATTTCGTCGCGAGCCAGTTTGAGATTTCGCGCGTCGTCTTCGATCCCGCTTTCGAGCATATCGATGAACCGGGCATCATCGGCACCCGGGTTGCGGGTTTCAC
Organism: Hyphomicrobiales bacterium; assembly: GCA_900471605.1. Classification (GTDB taxonomy): domain Bacteria; phylum Pseudomonadota; class Alphaproteobacteria; order Rhizobiales; family Rhizobiaceae; genus Neorhizobium. The sequence continues at coordinate 1,645 of UCEY01000022.1, forward strand.
CGTCCGGGTTCAGCAAAGCAGGCCGACAATTATCCGCCCGGAGGTCTGAACATGGCCGATCGGCAAAAAGAGGTCGAGGTGTATGATACGCCTTCGAACCTTGGTGGCAGCTTCACCGTTTCAATCGTCGAGGAAATCGATGAGACAACCGTCAAGGTGCGCTTCTGGTACGGACCCGCCAACATCAACGGGTGGTAAACTTGGCGGGAATGGGGTGCTCGATGTTCACCACGACGCGAGACCGCCTCGCAAAGAAGCGCATCATGCCGCTCTTTTCAAATCGCGCCTAGATCGAAGAAAAGAAGGGGAGGGGCCGGAACGGCCCTTCTTCCGATTGGGAATGCCGCTTCGCCAACCTGGCTACTCGATCGGCCGAATGAAGTCTATACACCCCCTTGAAGGTATGGACCCGGAGCCTGCGCCCGCGCATCGAACCCCGGCGCAGGCTTTGCTGCGCAGGCCAAGCTCTTTTTTTTGGCCGGTCAGTAGACCGTCTCCCGCCCGGCGTGGGGTCTCAATCCGTATCCGCGAGAGCGCTTCTGCCTGAGAAGTGCGAGGAAGAGCTCGACCGCTTCTTCCTCGCGCTGGAAATGATGCACCAGCCTTCGCCCTGGAGCACAGATGCGCTCCCATCGACGGATGAGGTACGGCGTGCTGGCCGAACTGGTGAGAGATGGCAGGATAGGCTAATGGTATACCATTAGCCGTTTCGCCCGAGGGGCGATCGTCGCCTAGGCGAGTCCAGTGGTATCGGCGCCGACAATTGTAGCTCAATCTGGAACCGTGCGAGCTGAGTGCGCGATTGAATTCGGGCCGATAGGAGGCGGAAGGTGGAGTCAGCCTTGGAGGGTGCGACCCGCTTCCGACCGGGCATTTACCAATAAGCCAATAGGCGAATAGGCGAATAGGCGACTGCGCTTAACGGCGTTTGAGGCAATCGGCAAACAGGTAAACGCGCACTTCGGCGATTGCGGCAATGCGCGATCGGTGGGTCCGCGAATAGACGAATACTCCAATACGCGAATAGGCGAACCTGGAGCCGACCGATTCAGCGAACGCGCTGGTAGGCAATGGGCGGAATGAGATCATGAGCGCTGGAGTGAATTGGTGACGGCACCGATAAGCGAACATGCGCACGCACGGTGGCATAGCCGGTCCAACCAAGAATAGCGCCGGCCCCCAGCTCGGCGTCAGCGCATGATTGGCCGTCGCGATACCGTTGGCTGCCTTTTTGAGTAAGCTGTTTCATCGGGAAGGACCTAAACCCGCCAGAACGAGCTTAGGAAACTGGCGACTTTTGCACGATACAGAAAAGATTTCCGTCCGGGTCTTGCAAGACCACGTAGTCAGCGTTCTGGGGATAGCGCCACGGATATTCCTTCGCTCCGATCGTCAACAAGCGACGTACCTCTTCCTCCTGACAATCGGTATAAAGGTCCAGGTGGAGCCAGCTTCTCCGCCAGCCACGGCGATAGCGAGCCTGAAAGGAAATATTGGGGCCATGACCGTTAGGATCACAAAGCACGATCCAGTCATTGCTTGCGGGCGCACGCGGTACATAATGCAAGGGCTTCCTGCCAAAACGCGACCATGCGTTTAAATTCGTAACAATGGATCACGATCGAACCGATTTTTATCATCTGAAACTCCGAAATCTCGGGATTCATTCGTTGCTGCCTTGCATCTGGCAACACAGAATAGGTTCTGCACCAAGCTACCCAGCGCTATCGCGACGATCTCGGATTTCGGCGACAACGACAACGGCATATGGTCCCACGAGACCACGGCTTAGGCTGGACCCTCGCATCTCAGCAATCGCGCGACCTGCGATAAATTGCTTGAATGAAGCCCTCTGCATCGAGCTCCGGCAGAATAGTGAAACCGCACCGCCGGCAGCATGCAATGCTGGCGACGTTGTCGGGAGTAATTCGGCCTTCGAGAACCTGATAGGCTTTCCCCGGGCCGGACTGAAAAGCCGACAGTACCGCCGTGCCAACGCCCCGCCCTCTAAGGTCGGGGCGCACGGCAAGGTCGAGATAGCCGCGTTCGGAATTCTCCTGGTTAACCTGGACCTCTGCAACAGCCTGACCAGCAGCAAGCGCCATCCAGCAGCGTGCGGCGTCTCCGGCGGTCACATAAGCAAGCCACTGATCGCTCGGAAAGGACAAGCGGCGGGATAGCTCCGCGTCCAGGAACCAGGCGCGGAACTCGGGAAGGTCATCGCGTGTAAACGGCCTAAACGTGATCTGCATCGGACTGTACAACAGGTCTCCGGGTCGTGCGGCAATCATGCGGCGCGCGATGTGGTTTCCCGCTTCCGTTCCACGAACGTCCAAATATGGTTGAAGGGATCAAAGATCGACGCGACCCAGCGGCCGATCTCATCTGTCTGTATGTTGTCGCGGATTACGGCGCCGGCCAGAACCGCCCGCTGAACAGCGGTATCAATGTCGCCGACGTTGACCTGAAATATCGTGCTGACCGCCCCGGCCTCTTTCGGAAAGAAAGGGCCGCCGTAGGAGGGCATCTTTTCGCGATTGGGATTGGAGCCGGCGACTGTCACAGGCAGTTCGCCAAACCGCATTGCCACGCCCGCCAGCACGCCGTCGATACTGCAGGTGTCCATTTCCTGCGCACCAAAAGCTGCCGCATAGAAGTTGGCGGCTTCACGCTCCCGCCCATGTTCAAGAAATAAAGAAAGCTGAATGCTCATATCATCGGTCATTCTGACCCTCGCTCCATCGGTCCGAATCACATCGTCCAGGATACCCGAGACTTGGTCGAACCAATGGCACCGGCTCGACCTCATTGCAAAATTAGGAATTCCGCGACAGGAGCTCGTGATCAAGGAACCAATTATCGATAACGAACCCGCATTTCTCGTAAGCGCAGGACACGCTGGTTGTAGGCCGGTCGGCCTGTTAATGGGGAGCAGATGCCAGCCTTGAGGGTGAGAGCCGCTTCCGGTTTGCCATGAGATGCGGCTGGCATTTCGGCGGATAGGAGATGCCGCTGCTCAGCGTCTAGGCGATTGCGTGCATCGGCGATTGTGTCAATGCGCAAATCGGTGAATCCGCGTTCGCGCGGTTAGGCGAATAGGTACTCCACAGATTGAGCGGGCGGATCGGTGAAAGAGCTTGAGACAATCCGTAAAAGGGCGAAACCAGTTCTTGCGTTAATGCGTGTATTAGCGCGTTCGCGAAGTAGCGATTCAGCGGATGTGTCCATCGCGGACCGTGCGGATCTACGAACAGAAGCGTGCGCGACCCGCACGTGTGGTCGAATTGGCATTTTTCATTAAAGCCGACTTCCAATCTTGAGCGACCGGTTTCGGCCTGTTAAAAAATTGCACTGTGGTACAAGTTCGATTTCGGAGAGCCGATACCTTGCCAGTGACATTCCTCGCCTTCTGTAAGACAGGGGCGTCGGATCGCCGCCGGTCTGGCTTTCCATCAGCAAGACGGGTTTTCCACTGACTAGCCAGCGATCCCTACTGACGAAGGAATGGTACAAGGTTCCGGTCTGCGTCGACTGCCTGGGTTGCGGCGCGCAAACCCGGACCGCCGGAATCGTCGTCGGCTCGTCAAGCCTGGTGAACGTCGCCGGGTTTTCCGCTGAAAATGGTGACTTGAAGAAGCCTTGGACACGGCTTGATGCCTTCGCGTTTGTCGAATCGCTCGGCGGTCGCACCGAGAATATCGAGCGTTTCGTTCTCCGCCGTTTCCACAACGTATTTGCTTTGAGAAGCGATCAGTTGGTGTCGATCTGCGAGCACTGCGCGGAAATTCTTGCTTCGAGCCTCCTGCGGTCGGCCGTCATGAACGGGTTCGTGCATCTCGGACAGCGGCGGCTGCTGATCAATGAGCGCTTGCTGCTGTTCTCGTCGGCCACGGTGCTGACGGAATTTCATGGCGGCACTTCGATCGAAGAATGCGAACTGCCGTATCCGGATTACGCCTTGATGCTCATCTGCGACTCGGAGAGCTACGGCAGTGAAACCGGGACCCTGGAACTGTGGCACAGCATCGCGCGCAACGACTACGCCATCGTCGTCAAGGGGCATCGGGGTCGCGAGATGTTTCGCGACGGTCTCAATGACGATCTGGCCGAGGTCGTCGCAACCATCTCCAGTCTTGGGCTGGTGTTGACCGACTGCGCATGGCCCAGACCTCGTCGCCCTTCTGCGGGCTCGCCCGCGATCTCTTTCTCGAAGCCCTCGAACATGCCGGCTATCGGCAAGAAACCAGGAGATGAAGCCGTGCGGATCTCGACTGCATTGTTTTGGCCAATGGCCATTGCGATTCCATTGGCCGGATGTGGGCAACTGGCGCAGCGGCCGCTGCCGCCGGAGCCGTTTGCATATCTCACTCTCGCCGCCTGCAGAAACTATCCAAGCAATATCGTCGAGTGCCAGCTGGAATATGGCGCAGAATTTCAACGTCACCGTCTCGGCCCCGTGCAGCTGATCTCACGCGATCTTGCGAGGGGCCTCGATGGTCATCGCTATCAGGTACTCACGTGCTGGCAAGCGCCCAGGGTTCAGCGGGAGCTGCCGAATTTCACGTGCCGAATCTATGCTAGCCGGTCGGCAGCCGATGCCGGTTCGGTTTTGGTCAAAGGCGGCACCGCTGTGCGTTTGTCGCGAATTTTGGGCGATCGAGAGCAGATCGATTATCGTTGGAAGCCGGATCGATGGTCGCGTCTATCGGATTGAATTCCTTGGATATCCGATTGGATCAGGCTGTCTCTTTGCATCAAAAATTGTACTGCAGTGCAACTTTGGGGTTGATTTCCGCCGAAGAATGAAGTTCAAAACTTGTACTGAAGTACAAGTTTGACTGGTTCGGTGATGGATCGCAGCTCGCATTCTTCTGTAAAGAGACCGCTAATCCGTTGGCCACGCAGCGCCATCTGGTCTGCCGTGACGTCCGCGCTTCTCTTTACCGGATCGGCCGCCAGTTCGGCCGATAATAGAGCACAGCCGGCTACCGGAATCACCGATCAAGCAGTGCTTCTCCGTCTCAGGGAGGCTGGCGCGCACGCGACGCGGATTGCCGCATCGTCTGGTCCTGTTGAAGAAAGGCGCCTCTCACCGCCATCAATTGATCTCGCCAGCTTCAACGAGCGTTTTGCGGGGAACTTGGATACCGACATGCTCGTGACAAGCTCGCGTCACCTTGATCAAGTCGGGATTGATTACGGTGGCCTCGATCTGGAGCGACCGGGAGAAGCGGCAGGAAGCATGAGAGCGCGGCGCCAATGCGCCGTGCTCTCACCGATGAGCGTCTTCTCCTTTGACTCAGGCGCAGCCCTGCCGCTCACCGATCCGCGTAACGATGCCGACACGGCGCTGAAGCAGCCCCGGCCTGACCTGCGTTCCGGAATACCTGACGGCTATACCAATCTCGCCCTGACAATCGCAGCCGAGGAGGGGGTCGATCCGAACTGGGTGCTGTCGATCATGCTGACCGAAAACGCCGGCTTCGATCCCCAATTGGTCAGTTCGACCGGCGCGATCGGTCTGATGCAGGTGATGCCCAAGATCGGCGAGGCTTTCGGCGCGCATGATCTCACGGATCCCGAGCAGAATATTCGAGCCGGCACGCGGTTCCTCCGCGTTCTCATCGACAAGTATCGAAACCCGGTGCTTATCGCATCGGCCTATAATGCCGGCGAGCCTCGTGTCGACGCCCATCGGTCGCTGCCGCTGATCCGCGAAACTGCGGACTATGTGACGCGGGTCGTCGGCAACTACACGGGCGCAGCGGAGTCTGCTCCGAATCCGCAGGTTGGCCGGCCTTCTCGTCCCGACCCGAGTCAACCAGGCCGAATCAGGCCCGCAGACCGGGCAAGATCCCCAATGCTTGTCTTCTCGAGTGCGGACTCGCACGCACCGGAAACTCGCCTTCACCAGGTGGAGGAGGCGAATCAGTTCGGCAGTCCGCTGAAAATCGTCAAGGAAGAGGTGCATCAATGAACATACTCGCAATGGCAGTGCTTTGCGGTAGCGTCGTCTGCCATTCCATGGCCAAGCGCAGGTGGGTCGGCCATTCCGCAATGGTGCTAGTTGCGACCACGCTCCTGGTCGTCAGCCAATACGAGCCGGCCGCGGCGCAAAACCTCGATGCCTTGCAGAACGCCGCCGATCGGCTGGTGCAGTTCTTTACCGGCCCGTTCGGTCGCTCCGTTGGAGCAATCGCCTTCATCGGCATGTTTCTGGCGGCTGCCTTTGGATACTGGTCGTGGGGAGCGCTGCTTCGCGTTGGAGGAAGCCTCGCGGGCATGTTTGCCGCCGCCGAACTCGTTGATTTTCTCGCTGGCGGAGGGTCTTGAGTATGGCCGGGTCTACCCAAACTCCTGCTGGTGGCGACGATTATATCGAGTGCTATCCTGTCATTCTCGCCCTGACCCGTCCGCCGACGGTCATGGGCATTCCGTACACCTATTTCCTGGCGGAATGCTTCGTCTCGCTGATGGTGTTCATGATCCTCGGATCGATCCTCTGGTTCCCGGTCTCCTTCGTCATCCTGCACACCATTCTCTATGTGCTGACCGTCAAGCTCGACCTCTGGTTCTTCGACATCGTCGGCAGGCTCAGCCTGTGCGGCATCAACCCGCTCGGGCGCCGGCTCGGCGGCGGCATCCGGACCTATGGAGCTTGACCGATGAGCACGATGGCAAGATCGCTGAAAGGAAGCTTGTTGAAGGGGTGGGAGATCTTTGCCGATCGCAGTATCTCAGCCCATGTCCCGTTCTACGTGCCGATCGAAAACGGCATCATCCGGTTGAAGAACGACTGCCTGGTCTCGACCATCAAGTTGACGGGCTTCTCATTCGAGACCGCCGATATCGAGACGATCAACATGTTGCAGCGCCAACGCAATGCGGCGTTTCGGGCGATTTCGTCCATCGGCAATTTCGCGCTCTACACCCATGTCGTCCGAAGAAAGGTGGCGCCGTCGCTGCCCTCGAGCTTCGCCGATCCATTCATGCGGCGCCTCGACGACGTCTATCAGTCGAGCATTTCCAGAAACGAGATGTTTGTCAACGACACCTACGTCTCGCTGGTGGTGCGTCCGCTTTTCAAAAAAGGATCGGTGCTCTCCCGAGTCATGGGCGTGGGCGGCAAGGTCGCCCGCAAGGAGCAGTTCCGGGCGATGCGCGATAAGCTCGTGGAAGCCACGAGAGCACTGGAAAAGTCCTTATCTGCCTATGGCCCGAAGGTGCTGCGAGACGTGCAGCGCATCGAGGCCGATCTTGGCAGCGGAAAGACGATCTATCGCGATCTCACCGAGGATATGGTGGTCGAAGAGGGCACGCGGAAGATCTGGTTCTCGGAGCAATGCGAGTTTTTCTACACCCTTCTGAACGGAGGGAAAGTCAGACCGGTCCGTTTCGGCAACATTCCGATCGACGAGATGCTGCCGGCACGGCGAACGTCGATCGGCAATCGGATCATCCATCTCCAAGGCGATACGCAGGACGACGACCGCTATGCAGCGATGGTGTCGCTCAAGGAATATCCGCCGGAGACCGGCGCCGGCATGCTCGACTATATCCTCAAGCTGCCGTTCGAGATGGTGGTAACCCAGTCGATGTCGTTCATCGAAGATATGGCAGCCCGCAGCCGGATCGAACGGCTCGACCGGCAGATGTCGAAAGCCGACGAAGGCGGCTCCAGCGTCCAGGCCAATCTCGACATCGCCCGCGATGAGCTGGCTCGCAAACGCGTCGCGTTCACCGAGCATCATCTGACCGTCATGCCCGTCGCGAAATCGACCGCCCAGCTTGATGACGCGGTCGCGTTGATCGGCAATGAATTGGGCGCGCTCGGCGCCTCCTATGTCCGGGAGGACCTGAACGCGGAACCGGCCTATTGGGCGCAGCTTCCCGGCAATCAGGCTTATATCGCGCGCCGAGCTTTGATCTCGACGCTCAACGGCGCAGGCCTCAGCAGCTTTCATGCCTATCCCTATGGCAAGCCGGACGGCAATCACTGGGGACCGGCGATCACCATCTTCGAGACGACATCAGGCACGCCGTTTTTCTTCAATTTCCATCAGGGTGATGTCGGGCACACGACAGTGTTCGGTCCTACCGGTTCCGGAAAGACCGTGATCATGGCGTTCCTGATCCTGCAGGCCTACCGGGTCAGCCCGCGTCTGAAGACAATCGTTTTCGACAAGGATCGTGGCCTCGACATCATGGTGCGGGCCGCCGGCGGGACCTACATGACGCTCGAACCTGGCGAGCCGTCGGGCTGGAACCCACTGTTGCTCGACGATACCGAGGAGAACCGCGTTTTCCTCTACGGCCTCTTGAGCTTCATGCTGAAGCCTTCGAAAGAAGGCGAGAGCCTGACGCCCCAGGAAGAGGCGATCATTCGCAACGCGATCAAGTCGGTCCTCAAGACCAAGGATCGTTCCTACCGCCGTCTGTCGTCGCTCCGCGCCCTGCTTGCCGGCAGCGAGCGGACCGAGGGCAGCCTGATCGCACGGCTCGACAAATGGGTCGATCACGGCCCCTATGCCTGGCTCTTCGACAATGCCGACGACAATCTCGATATCTCCCGGCCGATGATCGGCTTCGACATGACGTCGATCCTCGACGACCCGCCGGTGCGCACGGCAGCCCTTCTCTACATGTTCCACCGGCTGGACGCGATCTATGACGGCAAGGCGCCGATCATCAACCTGATGGACGAAGCCTGGAAGCTGCTCGACGACGACGAGTTCAAGCGCACCATGAAGGACTATTTCAAGACCATCAGAAAGCGAAATGGTCTCGTCATCTTCGGTACCCAGTCGGCCGATGACGTGGTGCAGTCCAGTGTCAGCCGGACGATCATCGAGCAGACCTCGACCAACATCTTCTTTGCCAATCCGAAAGCCGACGAGAACTCCTACATGGATCACTTCGGCCTTTCACGGGCCGAGTTCGATTGGGTCAAGAACGGCGACCCGAGCTCGCGCTTCATGCTGATCAAGCAGGCCAAGAGCAGCGTCATCGCACGCGTCGACATGTCCCACATGCCCGAGTTTATCAAGGTGCTGTCTGGCCGGGAAGAAACAGTCCGCGAGGTCGAGATGCTGCTCGATGAATATGGCGACGATCCGAAGAACTGGCTGTCGAAGTTCTGCACTTGGAAGGGGGATGCGTTCGATGACCAACGCAAGGCTTCCTGAGCGGGCTTCGGTCAGCGCTCTGGTGCTGGCTGCGGTGATGACCTCTGCCGCCCACGCACAGGTGCCAGTGATCGACAATGCCCGCCGGAACATTCAGCAGGCAACCGAGAACTGGTACAGAACCTACCAAGCCGATACCCAGGCATTCAAAGGTGCATCGGGCGGAACGACGGACAGCGTGGCGCCCGGTCAAGGCTCTGGCGCACCGGCTGATTGCTCGGCAGAAGGTATGCCCGGTGACACCGCTCCTGCAGGGCAATCGAAGCGGACGCCGAGCCAGCAGGAAGTCGCCCGAATGGTCGAGGACGAGGCGATCCGCCAAGGCGTCGATCCGAATTTCGCGCTTGCTATCGCCGAGCAGGAATCGCGTTTCCGGCAATCTGCGCGATCCGCGGTCGGCGCCACCGGCGTCATGCAGCTGATGCCGGGAACCGCAGCAGGGCTTGGCGTCAATCCCTACGACCCTCGAGACAACATCCGCGGCGGCGTCAAATACATCAAGCAGCTGCAAGGGATGTTCGGCAGTCGCTATGACCTGATCGCCGCCGGCTACAATGCCGGCCCTTATCGCCAATCACTCCAGAACGGCCAGATTCCCAACATCCCGGAAACCCAGGATTACGTCAAAAACGTTTCCGCCTATTACAGCCGCAACAAGGCGCAGAATGGCGACCGCACGCCGGCGGGAGACACTGCCGTGTCGGAAACCGTGAGCGACAGCCAGGGATGCGGCGAACAGCTGAAGAAAGCTCTCGATCGCAACACCGAGGCTCAGATCGAGCGCGGCAACGTGTGGAACGAGTTTGTTCGCAAATCGACCGAGGCTAACCAGCAATATCTGCAGCGCCTGCAAGCCGGGCTTCGATCGTCGTCAGCGAACCTGCGCGGCTCGGGCAGCGGCAATGCGAAAGACCAAGATGGCTCGCTTGTCATGGCGCAGATCCAATGCCCGTCCACGATCATCGATACCGGCAGCACTCGCTGCTTCGCCGTGCCGTCGACCGCGACCACCGAACAGATCCAGCGATGGCTCGAGGATCTCCAGGAACAGGCGCGTGCCAACGGCACCGTCGCGACCTTCTCTGCGATGGAGGATCCGGCCCTCGGGCTCGTGACGGTGGTCGAGGCCAGGCCGACCGCGAATTGAACAGGCAATGAGAGGACAGGCAGATGAGAAAACTCGTTATCGCGACAGCGCTCAGCATCACCGCCATATCGCCCGCTTCTGCGCAGGTGCCGGTCAAGGACTCAGCTAATATCTCGATAAGCCAGGAGATCGAACGGCTTTCGAAGCAGATTCAGGAAGACACGTCCGTCGTCAAGGACAACACGACGAAGACGCTGCAGGCGATCACCGGCGATCGCACCCAAGACGCCGGCCAGTTCGCAAGACTTGCCACCGGCAACGGATTCAGCATGGGGCAGGCGCCGGATTTCAACAGCATCCTGTCGGGAAATCAGGCGCTGTTCGGCGGGATTGGCGGCGAGTTCCAGAACACGGCGGCCAAGCTGATCAACGGGCTCAATCTGGTGAAGATGGTCGTCGATACCGCCAAGGGCGGCGAGCTATCAGGTGCCAATCAGGCTTACTCGCAAGGTATCAATACGCTGACGACGATGACGGCACTCACCGACGCCATGAACAGCGCCTCAAAGGACCGGCAGAATTCCTTCATGCAGGCGACGCAGCAGATCGGCACGGCGCAGGACCTGAAGGGGGCGCTCGAGCAGAACACCCAGATGGTGCTGCAGGGCAACCAGACCGCCAACGAGGCGGTCGGCTCACTCAACAATCAGGTCATGCTTCTGAACCAGCAATATAAGGCAGCGCTCGCGACCTCGTCCCAGAACCTCAAGACCTTTGCGACACTTCCCAACAGCGTCATGCGCGACGGCGGAACTGAACAACAAGGGGCCTCCGTTCGCGACCAACTGCGCGCATTCGAGGAATGGTCTCAATGAGGCTGATCCTCGTCCTGATCCTCGGTTGCGTGGCGCTGAGTGGCTGCGGCGGAAAATACGAGCAGCTGGCGAAATGCTCGGCTGATGAAAATCCGGTGCCAGCTCTCGGATATGACGACGCTCTGAAGCCAACTCCGCCTGTACAGGCACTGTCGGCGGCGATGAGGGACGATTGCGGTCCGATGCGGCCAGTCAATCAATTCTAGGCAGTTCTGGGAACCACCTTTAGGATGCGAGATGGATCCGGTCAGCTACGCGATCAATTTCTATGGCGATGCGTTGCGATACTTCGACAAGATCAACGAAGCATCACTCGAGCGCGCCTGGGGGCTATTTGCCGAAAACAGCAATCTCGTCTCCGGCATCCTCGCGATCTTCCTGATCCTGTACTTTCTCTGGGGCGCGCTCGGTCTGTCGAGCGTCGCGCTGCAGGACATGGCGGTCACTGCCGTCAAGCTTGCGCTCGCCTACGCCCTGATCATGTCCTGGGCAATGTTCTACGACAATATTGGCCAGTTCGTGCTCTCCACGCCCCAGGATCTCGGCTCGGCGATTTCCTCAGCGATGGGCGGGCAGTCGGCTGGAGCGGATCTTGCCAGCCAAGTCGCCTCGATGGCCCGCAAGGTCTACGACTTCGCCATGCAGCTATTCAATTCCTATGAATCCGGCTGGCTGCCGAACGTCACGGGTGCCGTAGTCGTCTTCATCGTACTCGTCTTCGGCCTGCTGCCGATGCTGCTGATCCTCACCGGCGTCACGCTGTTCGCCAAGATGATCACCGCCGTCATGCTGGCGATCGGCCCGATCGCCATCCTCTGCTATTTCTTCGGCAACACCCGGTTTGTTTTCGACGCCTGGGTGAGAGGCGTCGCCTACGGCATGTTCATGCTGCTCTTCACCTACATCATGGCCGGGCTGTCGTTCGGGTTTCTCATCGGCATGATGGACACGATCAACGGAGACATGGCCACCAAGGAGAACGCGCTGGCGATCGTCTTGGCCATGGTACTCTACCTCGCACTGATCTCGTACTTCATTTTCCAGGTGCCCGATTTCGCCCGCACCTTCGCTTACGGGACAGCCGTGTCGGGTGTACCGGGAGGGGGCGGCGTCGATGCTGCTTATGGCGCGGCTCGGCGAAAGCTTTTGGCCAGCAATTCGAGGGCCGGGCAGGCCTCTGCGGTTGCTCTTGGCATGTTGGCAGGCCCAAGAGGAGCAGTGACTGCAGCGGCGCTCGCCGGACGTGGCGGCATGGCAGGTGCCGGCGCTCTCGGACGAATGCTGACCAACCGCCGCCGCAACAGCGAATGACGACACGGCGACGGGATTGATTTCAAGATGATGACTTCGAGGTTCGGCATTTGGCATTGTTCAAAAGGCAATTGAGGGCCACCCCGGCCGAACGTGTCCCAGGTCCTCAGGACATCTACGATCAGCACTTGTCGTGGGGAGAAAAAAACCGGTCTCTTCGCACGCTGATCGGTCTCATCCTCCTGGCGTTCGCCGTTGCCGGCTGGGCTGTCGCTGGCGTGCTGTCGTTTTCGGTGGCGCAACTTTTTCCGCTCGTTCGCACCGAGGTCGTTCCGCTCATCGTCGACAAGAACACCGGCTATATGGAGACCGTGACGACGCTCGACAGGGATCGATCGAACGTTTCAGAAATGCAGGCCGTGCGTGCGTCATTCGTCGGCAATTATGTTATCCGGCGCGAGACCTACGATCCACGCTATCTTTCTGACAATTTCGACATGATTGCGCTGTGGTCGGAGCCGGGTTCACAGGCCTTCAAGGATTACGAAGAGTGGATGAACCCGTCCAATCCGCGGGGGCCGGTGAAGACGATAGGCGCCATCGGCGACATCCGACCGGAGATCCTCTCGGTCAATCCCCTCAATCCCTCGACCATGGCCGTGCGGTTCGAAACACGGGAGCGCCGCCGCGGCGGCGAGGTCGTCAATCGCTGGTCGGCAACGGTGCGCTACCGGCAGATCAATCTTCCCGCCAGCAACCGGGTTCGGCTCTATAATCCATTGGGATTCGTGGTGACCGAATACGCCAAAGTCCCTGAGACCATGCCGTCGGGGATTGCCCCGTGATGAGATGGGTGGTTGCATTCTTCCTCTTTCTGCTGCTCTCACCGACCGTCGCTCATCCCGAACTGCTGGCACGGCCCGGACGGCTCGACCCTCGTGTGCGCTCGCTTCCCTATTCGGCAGAGCAGGTGTTTCAGGTGACAGGCACCTACGGACTGGTGACGACAATCCTCTTCGGTTCGGACGAGGAAATCACCCAGGTGGTCGCGGGCGACACTGTTTCCTGGCAGATCCTCACGTCGGCCGACCGGCGTTCGCTGACATTGAAGCCGATGGAGAAGGACGCGGCGACCAATCTTTCTGTCGTTACCACCAAGCGGACCTACTCGTTCGATCTGCGCGTCAACGACAGCAAGGCAATGCAGAACCAGACATTCAAGCTGAAGTTCATCTACCCCGAGGATGCCGGCTTGAAAGGCACGGCCGAGCTTTGGAAACAGGCTCAGGACGCCGAGCGCAATCCGAATATCAAGAACATTCGCCGCGACAAGGTCAATTACGACTACGGCTTCAAAGGAAGCGATGTAGCCAAGCCGCTGTGGGTATTCGACGATGGGCTCAAGACCTTCATGAAATTCACGGGCGACGTTCCGGCGATCTTCATCGTAGACGGCAGGCGCCGCGAGAGCCTCGTGAACTACCGCCGCGAGGCCGATTACATCGTCATCGACAAGGTCTCACGACAATGGACGCTGCGCTACGGCACCGACAGCGAAACCTGCCTCTTCAATCTTCGGACTGCCCCTGCCGATATCCCGGCGCCGATCGAAGGCGCGGTCGCGCCCAAGCGGATCGAAGCCGGCAACCCGCAACCCCAACCGCGATAGGAGGCGCCCCATGTCCGATCCCAACTACCACTCGATCGACAACGATACCGCCATCGGAGGACAGGTCAGACGTTCCGGGACAGGATTGATGCGTCCGGTCGCGCTCGTGGCGGCAGTCGCCGGCGTTGGCGTGATACTGTATTTCCTCCTTGCGGGCGGAGAGAGGGAGCCGACCGTCGATACCGCCCCGCGTGAGGAGTTTCGTCCAGCCCAGGCAAAGCGCAACGAAGGCTTCAGGACGCCGGCGCCACCGCCACTGCCGACTGTGGAGGTCCCCGAGGCCCCGCCGCCC
>UCEY01000100.1 GCA_900471605.1 Hyphomicrobiales bacterium
CGGTGAATGGTACCGGCGGCAGTGGCGAAGAACGGGACGTCGCCGAGGAAATGCGCGGCGACGACATGGCCTTCCAGATCAAGCGGTGCAACAGTTGGCATTACGCGGCTTGTGCCTCACACGCCCGGAAGCTCTTCTCGATCTTGTCGAAATCGAGATCGCGGCCGATGAAGACGAGACGAGACTCGCGCTTTTCGCCGTCCTTCCACGGGCGCTGGTGGTCGCCCTCGACGATCATGTGGACGCCCTGAACGACATAACGTTCCTCGTCGCCCTTGAAAGCGATGATGCCCTTCAAACGCAGGATGCTCGGGCCGTCGGTCTGGGTGATCTTCTGGATCCAGGGGAAGAACCGTTCCGGGTTCATCTCGCCGCCGCGCAGCGAGATCGACTTCACCGTCACGTCATGGATCGGCGACATTTCGCCGTGGTGATGATGGTGGTGGTCATGATCGTGGTGGTGATGGTCGTGATCATGATCATGATCATGATCGTGCCCGTGATGGTGGTGATCGTGGGCATGATGATGGTGATCGTGATCGCAATCCGGGCCGCAGACATGGTCCTCGTGATCGTGGTCGAGGAAATGCGGGTCGTTTTCCAGCGCGCGCTCCAGGTTGAAGGCGCCCTGATCGAGCACGCGGGCGAGATCCACGCCGGAACGGCTGGTCTTGTAGACGCGCGCCGTCGGGTTGATGGCGCGAACGACATCCTCGATGACCGCCAGTTCTTCCGGCGAAACGAGGTCGGTCTTGTTGATGACCACGACATCGGCAAAGGCGATCTGGTCTTCGGCCTCGCGGCTGTCCTTCAGGCGCAGCGGCAAATGCTTGGCATCGACCAGGGCGACGACCGCATCGAGCTCGGTCTTGGCGCGCACGTCGTCGTCCATGAAAAAGGTCTGTGCGACCGGGACCGGATCGGCAAGGCCGGTGGTCTCGACGATGATGCCGTCGAAGCGGCCGGGGCGGCGCATCAGGCCTTCGACGACGCGGATCAGGTCGCCGCGCACGGTGCAGCAGACGCAGCCGTTGTTCATTTCGTAGATTTCTTCGTCCGACTCGACGATCAGGTCGTTGTCGANNGCGTCGTCTTGCCGGCGCCGAGATAACCGGTGAGCACGGTAACGGGAACGGGCTTGGCTGTGACTGTTTCGGTCATTTTTTCGGCCATGGGGAAACCTCGAGAGACTGAAAGCGCCCGCCGGGCGCGAAAGCTTGTCGGCCTCATATAAGGGCAAGCCGGGAGGAGTTCAAAGGGTTTGTATGTTATAAGATCACATCGGTCCACGGGATGCCGCGCAAGCGGTGCGCCTCCCCAGCGGAGAGCCTTGTGAAAACTCATCGGTGACTAGCCGCTCTATCAAAATATCCGCGTCTCCTCTAACAAATGTTCCCGGGGATAAGCGGGGCCTGTTGTCCGGATGGAAGGTCAATATGATGGGTTTCTTCTGTGCTATCCGAATCCATCGGGCACAGAGGGATCAGGCATAAGGGACAGGGTCCAGCGCGGCAGGACCTCGCTCAGATATTTTCTCGGCGACGACCAGCGCCGCAGCCGTTTCTTTGAAAACAGCGTCAACGACGACCGCATCGTCGCCATCGGGTCCGGCGGCGAGATGATCGGCTACGCCGCCTTCTATCTCCACGGGCGAGGTCCTCTGTCTCCCGCCTTCCCGGCATTCCTGTCCGAATACGGGCTTTTCAAGGGTTTCGGGAACTTCCTGCTGTTCAAGGCGACCGAGCCGCGCATCAAGACATCGACGCTCTATCTCTACAACATCAATGTCGATGCGACGCAGCGCGGCAAGGGCGCCGGCGCGGCGCTGATCGATGCGGTCTCCAACCTTGCTGCGGCTAACGGCTGCACGTCCGTCAGGCTCCAGGTCGCCGCCCACAATCGTGCGATGATCCTCTACCTCAAGAAGGGTTTCGTCGTGACCGGTGCGATGAAGATGCGCTGGCTCCGGCGCTTTTTCCCCTTCGAATGCCTGGTGGACATGGAATTGCGGCTTGCCCCGGCAAAAGTGCAAATGTTCCCGGTTGCGGTCGCCGAGGCGGCCTGATTTCTTGCTGCTCAGGCGGATGATGACGTAGTCGCGGAAACCACGTCGGTCTTGGCAAAATCTTCACCCACATAGAGAAGCGGACAGTTGAATTCCTTGGCCGTCGCATAGGCGAAGCAATCGCCGAAATTGAGCGAGGCCTTGTGGAAACCTTTTCCGAACAGGGCATAGGCTGTTGCAGCGCGTTCTGCTCTTACTGCGTCCAGTTCGATGATGGTGATGGGGAGCCGGTCGATCAGGTTCGTAAGACCGGCCAGACATTTTTTCCCTCGAGCAACAATCAATGCTTCAGCGAGAGTAGCGGCATTGAGCAGCACCTTGGTTTCTCTCGTAAGCACCTCCTGGCAATCAAGGGCTCCAATTTCGTTTTTGACGATGGCGATCAGCGCTGACGTGTCAACGACAATCATGCCGGCAAGCCGTCATCACCATAGAGGAAATCCTGGCTTCGCTCAGCAGGGACGTCATCGGTCTTGGGTTCGGGAGCCATGGCCCTGATTTCCTCGATCAATGCCCTGCGTTGATCGCGTGTCAGTTCCGGCTCAATAGGTACAAGCCTTGCGATCTTGTGACCTCTTCGCGTGAGAACAACATCTTCTCCAGCTTCCGCGCGATGAAGGAGTTCAGTCAGACTTGCTTTGGCCTCGCTTACCGAAATTTCCATGACACGCTCCATTGGTCCAATTACATGGTCCATATAATGCACTTGTCATATTGCAGATTCAACCGTGCCCCAATATTACGGGATCGCCATATCCCGGCAACTCGCCATTGCCGGACGCGCGCGTTGTCGGCGACCGTGNNACTTGATCCCCACGGTCGCCTATCGACGTCGGCCCAGCGCAGAAGCTGGTCGAGAGGAGAGGCTGCTGCATCGCTCCGGCCAGCCTTGCGAATGTCGATGCCGTGTAGCTCGTTCCTACTTCAATGTTGCGAGATCGAACTTCGCCACATCCTCCAGCAGCTCTATGACGCCTTTCACGGCATGGGCGACCAGCTCCTCGCCCCTCTCTGCGCTCGCCGCGGCCGCGTTCCCTGCGACGCCCCGGGCGTTGAGGTCGGACATCCTCCAGCCGAAGGCATGGGGACCGTAGGCGCGCAGATGTTTGAAATCGCGGGAAAAATCCGATTGGCGGGAAGCGAAGTTCTCGGCCTTTGCCATGTCGACCCTGTCCGGATGAAGCGCGAGCATGACCGAAGTCTCGATGTCGCCGCCATGGATGTCGACCGCCTTGTCCGCCGGCGCGATCCAGCCCTCCGGCTGGCCGAATCGGGTCCAGCTGGTCGCCACCACCAGCATGCCGAACCGCACCCGGGCCTCGGTCGCGACGATCGTCATGAGCGGCGAATTGCCGCCATGGGCGTTGAGCAGTACGAGTTTGCCGATGCCCCGTGCGTGGAGGTCGCCGGCAATGCCGAGCCAGCGATAGACGGCCTCGTCGAAGGCAAGCGTCCGGGTGCCGGCGACATCCATGTGTTCTATCGAATAACCGACGGGCTCCGCAGCCAGGAAGGTGACCGGGAGATGGGCGGGCA
>UCEY01000047.1:0-288 GCA_900471605.1 Hyphomicrobiales bacterium
GTAAAGGTCTGGCTGGCGACGGGCCAAACCGACATGCGCAAAGGCTTTCCCGGTCTGTCGTTGATGGTACAGGAGGCGCTGAAGCGTGATCCGATGTGTGGGCACCTGTTCGTATTCCGCGGCCGAGGCGGCGGTTTGATCAAGGTGATCTGGCATGATGGCCAGGGAGCTTGCCTGTTCACGAAGAAGCTTGAGCGTGGACGCTTCATCTGGCCATCGGCAGCCGATGGCACGGTGGTAATCACGCCTGCGCAGCTCGGTTATCTGCTGGAAGGCATCGACTGGCGA
>UCEY01000047.1:296-1177 GCA_900471605.1 Hyphomicrobiales bacterium
GCGGCGACCGCCAAGGCTGACGCCGCCAGCGCAAAGGCACTCGTATCGCATTCGGAGGCGCTGATTGCGCGGCTGAAACTGGAGATCGACAAGGTTCGCCGTGAACTTTACGGCAGCCGGTCCGAGCGCAAGGCGCGGCTCCTTGAGCAGATGGAACTACAGCTCGAAGAGTTCGAAGCAGACGCCGGTGAAGATGAACTGGCTGCGGAGATCGCAGCCAAAGCTTCAGCCGTCAAAGCCTTCGAGCGCAAGCGCCCATCACGCAAACCGTTTCCCGAACATCTGCCGCGCGAGCGCGTCGTCATCGCCGCTCCCACGTATTGCGCCTGCTGCGGATCGGCAAAACTGTCGAAGCTTGGTGAGGACATCACCGAGACCCTGGAGGTCGTTCCGCGTCAGTGGAAGGTCATCCAGACGGTCCGGGAGAAGTTCACCTGCCGCGAGTGCGAGAAGATCACACAGCCACCCGCACCCTTCCATGTGACACCCCGCGGTTTTGCCGGGCCGAACCTGCTGGCGATGATACTGTTTGAGAAGTTCGCCCAGCACCAGCCGCTCAATCGCCAGAGCGAGCGCTATGCCCGCGAAGGCGTCGACCTCAGCCTATCGACGCTGGCCGATCAGGTTGGTGCTTGTGCCGCGGCGTTGACGCCCATCCATTCGCTGATCGAGGCACACGTCCTGGCGGCCGAGCGGCTACATGGCGACGACACCACCGTGCCGATCCTGGCGAAGGGAAAGACCGATACGGGCCGCATCTGGACCTATGTCCTGGATGATCGACCATTTGGTGGGCTATCACCGCCGGCCGCGCTCTACTATGCCTCTCGGGACCGGCGGCAGGAGCATCCAGAACGCCACCTGAAGACCTTCACCGGCAT
>UCEY01000048.1 GCA_900471605.1 Hyphomicrobiales bacterium
GTAAAGGTCTGGCTGGCGACAGGCCATACCGACATGCGCAAAGGTTTTCCGGGTCTGTCGTTGATGGTGCAGGAGGCGCTGAAGGGTGACCCGATGTGCGGGCACCTGTTCGTATTCCGCGGCCGAGGCGGCGGTTTGATCAAGGTGATCTGGCATGACGGCCAGGGAGCTTGCCTGTTCACGAAAAAGCTTGAGCGTGGACGCTTCATCTGGCCATCGGCAGCCGATGGCACGGTGGTAATCACGCCTGCGCAGCTCGGTTATCTGTTGGAAGGCATCGACTGGCGAATGCCGCAAAAGACCTGGCGGCCGACGTCCGCCGGGTGAGCGAAAGCACTGGAATGGCGGGGTCGAATATGATTCCATCCTGTCATGAGCGATGCGACCGAAGAGCTTCCGGACGACCTTGCCAGTGCGCTTGCACTGCTGGCCCAGGAACGCGCTCGACGTGTTGCAGCCGAAGCAGAAGCGGCGACCGCCAAGGCTGAAGCCGCCAGCGCAAAGGCACTCGTGTCGCATTCCGAGGCGCTGATCGCGCGGCTGAAGCTGGAGATCGACAAGGTTCGCCGTGAACTTTACGGCAGCCGGTCCGAGCGCAAGGCGCGGCTCCTTGAGCAGATGGAGCTGCAGCTCGAAGAGCTCGAAGCGGACGCCGGTGAAGATGAACTGGCTGCGGAGATCGCAGCCAAAGCTTCAGCCGTCAAAGCCTTCGAGCACAAGCGGCCATCACGCAAACCGTTTCCCGAACATCTGCCGCGCGAACGCGTCGTCATCGCCGCCCCGACGGCTTGCCCTTGCTGCGGCTCGGCCAAGCTGTCGAAGCTCGGCGAGGACATTACCGAGACCCTGGAGGTCATTCCGCGTCAGTGGAAGGTCATCCAGACGGTGCGGGAGAAGTTCACCTGCCGCGAGTGCGAGAAGATTGCGCAGCCGCCGGCCCCCTTCCATGTGACGCCCCGCGGCTTTGCCGGGCCGAACCTGCTGGCGATGATCCTCTTCGAGAAGTTCGCTCAGCACCAGCCGCTCAATCGCCAGAGCGAACGCTATGCCCGCGAGGGCGTCAACCTCAGCTTGTCGACGCTGGCCGACCAGGTTGGTGCTTGTGCCGCGGCGTTGAAGCCCATCCATTCGCTGATCGAGGCGCATGTTCTGGCGGCCGAGCGGCTGCATGGCGACGACACCACCGTGCCGATCCTGGCGAAGGGAAAGACCGATACGGGCCGCATCTGGACCTATGTCCGGGATGACCGGCCGTTCGGAGGGCTATCACCGCCGGCGGCACTCTACTATGCATCGCGAGACCGGCGGCAGGAGCATCCGGAACGCCATCTGAAGACCTTCACCGGCAT
>UCEY01000050.1 GCA_900471605.1 Hyphomicrobiales bacterium
CTCCCGGCTCAAGCGCCTCGCTCCCGAAAACGCCGCCTGAACCAGCCTGCCCGGATGGACCAGATCCCGTCCGGCCCATCGCGCCGCCACCAAGACCAGTACCACTGCCAAACGTACCCGGCTTCACGCCCTGCTCGGCCGCCTGTGCCCCAGACCCCAGCAGCCCGTCGGCAACTACCGTCCCTGCCACCCCACCCGAAAAAACGCAAAGCGATACCGCGGCGGCAAAAGCCGCAAAACCAACCCGACTGCTACGCATGAGCCCCCTCGAAGCGAATCAATTCGTCATCAAAACACGACGCATCCTAACGTCGCACAACCTACACAGCGCAACCAATTTGTGACGACAACAACAAAAATATGAGAACATGACACATATATTAGCAGTCGCTCGCACAACGCGAGGGAGATTGAAACAAGAATACCATCGCCCTCCAGGCCGACGGCGTGTGTAAGTTCTTGCCGATATCAATCCTATAGACAGCCGCGGAGCGCGGCATATTACGTCGAGACATTGCAACCTCTTTTAGTTTGGTCGCCTCTTGATGCGGCAGGAGGATGAGGCGGCCCACCCACTATTGGCGACGCCCGATGTGAAACGGGATGCGGTGGCTCGTGTCTGTAGGGAATACGAAGTGTGTCGGTGTCTGCCTTGCGAAGCTTTGTTCGTTGACCGGTTGCCATGCGATATCGCAGTATTCGCCATGACGAGGCCCCATAACCCGGATGCCACGAAGAAATTAGCGTGGCAGTTCCTTGACGCTTCATGAGGATACCCCTGCTACTGGGTCCTTATCCTCCGCGATCCACCAACCGGTCTGACTTCGTGTGCTCGCGCAAACGATCCACAAGCTGTCGACCTCGGTCACGTATTTCGACCGCGACATCGGACAAAAGAATTGCCTGGACATCCGTCGTTGCGGGCGGGAGCTCAACGGAGCGCGAGAGCCCCTTCTCCAGATCGTCCAGCCATTCTTTTTGACTATCAGGATGAAAGATCCGCAGGATGTAGGCTGCAAGCCATTCAATCATAAATTGATCGATCGCAGCCTGCGCCATTAGTTGAATGACTGTATTTTCGGGAACGAGAAGCTTGCTATGCATCACGCCACCCCGTATCCCATATCCGCATAAATGCCGGAAACTTCATTTCGCAATTGCTGACCGATCCTCTGGGACACATCACTCGCTATCCTCTCTGCGTCGGTAACGCCGTTAATGACAAAGTGGGCCTGCACGGTAACGTTCGGCGCAGGGGGACGATTCATTACCTCGACCTGTTGAACGCCCCGCGGAACGGCGAGGGAATTAATCGTGTCGGCGTCGAGCTTGATCGGATTGATCGGCAGCGACGACCCGCTGCCCTGGATATCCTCCCGGACGCGTTGATCCGAAAGAGATCGGAGGCTTTCTAACGCGGCGCCTATTCCTAGATCATCCGCCGTCTTGCCTGGAAGCGTCTCGGTTGTGTTACCACCCAAGCCAGCCGCCCGCGCGTCTCGCGCGGCGTCCATTGCTTGCTGCGCAGAGACACCAGGTAGCGTTGGTTCTTTCGGCATTAGGGAGTCGACATAGCTGTAAGCCTCATAAGCTGCCAGCGCTGTGCCGACTGGACCGAGCAAGTTCCTACCGGTCCATCCGAGGACCTTGAAGAGATTCTTTCTCATCATCCCTGCAGCCGCGCCGCCACCAGCCGCCGCTGCGCTTGCTCCTCCTGAGGCCGCTGTCGCGGCCAGCGGAGCCGTCAGAACACCGGCCAACTGCTTTGCCAGCTTAAATGCCGCGAGGATAGTCGATGCGCCCGAGAGCAACATCAGGGCCGACGCCAAGTTTCTCACCGTCCCTGCGAGGAATGCGATCCCCGCACCCCAGGCCATGATCTGCAAGCCGTAGGGGGCGATATCCGCAAAGAACTGCAGGATCGGGTTTTCTTTCAGCGCAGCACTCAGTTCTCGGATCGAGGCGCCCCAATCCTTTGCCTGCATGAAGATCCGGCCGAGCTGGTCCCCGGCGTTAGCATCGATCTTTCCGAACCACAGGTCGCCAAGATCCTCGATGATCTCGCGGATACCTCCGTACCCGAGGCCCTGGGCAAAGCCTTTGATCGCAACTTCCATTTCGTCGAAGATCGAAACGCGGGAGTTGAGTGTGTCGAGCACATATCCCATGCCAAGAGCAGCTTCCTTAATTGCCGGAAGCATTTGGTCGCCCATCTGCCAGAACCGGTTGGCGATCTTGTTCTGGATCAGATCGAGCGCATTCGCGGTAGTATCGGCCCGCTGCACATATTCCTTGAATGCGGATCCGGAATATTTCGTTTTGTCGCTAACGCTGTCGAGCGCCTGTCCAAGCAGATCCATGTTGCCGATCAACGGGGCGAAGGCCTTGGCTTCGTCGCCGAAGAAATCGGAGAGGAGGGCGAGATGCCGATCCCTGGGCGTCTTGGCGATCGCCGTCAGGACCTTGCGCAACGCCTTGGGGGCGTCCTTCTGCATATCCTTCGCAATCTGCGGAAGATCGAGACCCAGAGCTTTAGCCACTTCGCGCTGACTTTTGTCAGCCGAGGCGCCTCGTGTCAGCGCTTTTACGACGTTCTGTATCGCCGTGCCGGCGGTCTCGGCTTCGGCGCCGGCCGCGATCATGGCGCTACCGATACCGGCGATCTGTTCTTTAGTGAAACCGCCCATTTCGGCGAGCGCGCCAACGCGCAGCATATAGGCGGTGATTTCCTTGGCCTTTGAGGCCATGTTGTTCGACAGGTGATTGATAGCATCCGCCATATCGCCTGTCTCGGCAACCGTTAGCCCGAGCTGTGTCTTGAGTTTCGCGAGGCTTTCGCCGGCGTCGCCAGCCGACATGTCGAACGCAATGCCGACGCGTGCTGCCATCTCGGCGAAGTCCTTCAGGTCAGCCGTGGCGATACCGGATTCGCCGGCCGCCGCAAACAGCGCCGCAATGTCGTTCGCTGCGATCGGCAGCTCGCCCGACATCTCCCGAATGGTCCGTCGCAGATTGGCGAACTGTTCCTCGTTAGCATCCACGACCTTGCGCACATCGGCAAATGCGCTCTCGAAGTCGATCGCAGCGCCGGCCGTGCTCTTGATCCCTTCGGAAACGCCGAGATAGGCGCCGCCGAATGCAAGCAACTGGCCGCCAAGCGATCGGAACGGCGCCGTAAAGGATGAGACCTGACGCTCAATACCGCCCAAGGCGGCCGAAATGCCATGCGCACGGCTGGTCACCTGATCGAGCAGCGTGATCTTCAACCGGCTTTCGTGTGTGGTCATGATCGAACTCTTCTCTCAAGCTCGACCTTTAATCCTTTAGCGAGCTTTAGTTCTTTAGGAAGCTTTAGGCTTCAGTTTTAGGGTCAGACTGGACAGATTCAGCAGTCGCGCTGCCCCGTATCATCGTTTTTCCATTATACGGTCCCTTGAGGGGGCAGGCTCCCCCCGAGCAAAAGGAGCCTGCCGACTCGCGAGCCGCCCGGGCGTCTTGGGCGACCCGCGAATGAGAATGCTAGCAGCCTCATGCCAACGCGGGAGGCTTCCGATTTAGCTTCGGCCGCGCCATCGAGAAACCGAAAGCGGCAACACGAAGGACTTCCCGATTGGAATCAGCTTCAGTCCTCCTTGAGCACGACACTGGGTTCGAGCTTTGGAAATTCAAACGAGTGAATGAATTTCCAATTTTCTCGTTGATTTCATTCATGACATTCGGACCGTATTGGATGCCGCACCGCTCTCGGCAAAGCTTTCGAGGATCTGCTGAAGCCGTTTCGAGGCCGGAACACGAACGTCTTCAGAGAGGATTCGCCACCAGGTGGCCGCTGGTTCGGAGGCTGGCACGCACCCATGCCGTTCTCGCGGCCAGCGTGTCACGTGGTATCGCTGCAAACTAACCACCATTGATTTCGACGCAGCAATTGCAGGCAGGCCCCGATACTCATCGCAGGTTCGCCAGAGGTGCACGAGGAGAGCATCACGATCTGCAAGGCGTCGCCGTTGGCCGAGCGATATCCCGCCCCTGCCCTTAAGACCGATAACGGTAAACAGGCACGTCTCGAACTGGCTGGCGACGCATGCCTTTAATCCGTCGCGCAAAAGCTCCCGGCTTTCATCAGCCAGCTGGCGACCACTGGTGAGATTTTCCACGAGATCCGAAATAGCGCGAAGGGCATCGACCGGACTTTGCCGAGAGGTTTTCAAGATCGCCTCCTGGCGCAAGCAGGCTCCACGGTGACCAATGATCCGATAGCGCGGTTAGTCGGTGGCTGTGTCCAAAATTCGGCCCCACCACCCGCCGCAATCCTCGATGAGAAGGCACCTTTGATCCCGAGCCGAGTCCAGATTTCGGACTCGGCTTTCTTCCCGCTGCTAGAAAAAAGGTCCTGAGTTGCGACCTTTTCCCGATGCTTTTCCTGAACGGGCCTTCCGTGCTCAACAGAAGAGATTCTTGATTCAGTCTCTGAAGCGTTCAGACGTTTGAACCCTATAGCTCGCTTGATCCAGCCAAGCCACGAGGCGGAGACGATCCTGATGATGTGCGTTAGATGCTTGCCGCGTTCCTGCGGCCGCTCACGCACACTGATGATCGGAATCTGCTTTTCATCGCTCCTATTGCGGCCGCTGGCTTTCCGAACAGCATTCTGAACGGACGTGCGGCCGACACCAGCTAAGCGGGCGATCTCGTCGAGGCAGAGATCACAGAAGCCCTTGCGCCTGCATCGGTCTGCGATCACCGACAAAGCGGCGCGCTCGGCTTCGGAGTAGCCGGCGCGGATCTGCGGAGGCATGTTGCCACCGCCGGCCCATCTGCGACGACGGCCGATTTCGTTCAGACGTTCTTCTGTCGTCGGGCGCCTGCGTGCGGCCTGTTTCACCACTCGATCAACAGCACTCATCGCCGCCTGTCGGAGATGAGCCTGCGTCGCTGGCTTCGTGCCGCGACCGCTGGCGAAGAACTGATCCTGTTCGCGGTCAGAGCGAGACACAAGGCGAGTGCGAAGGAGTGCAGCAGAAGCCTGATATCCACTCATCGTGCGGCACCGGGATATTCGAGTGCGTGCGCCAGCTTGGAGGCCTCGATTGCTTGCAAGTTCGTCAGGCGGAAGCGGGAGCGAAGAGAAGGGATGACCGGACCGGTGACGGTGTCGCGATTGAGGAAAAGCCAGCGTCCCGCAGCCTCGATAGGTGAGACACAGCCATTTGCGAAACACTGAAAATCCTCAATGTTTCTGAGTGTCCCACATTCAGCTAAGCCTTTGACAAAAGGAGAAACGGTTGGGCTCTCATCGCCCACCATTCCCAAATCTCCTCCCCGCTCGATTTTCGTTTCCCTGCCAAATCGCAGCACAACGCGCTTCGGTTTCGGCCGTACATGCGCGATCTCGCTCGATTCTCCTGGTCATCGCGGGGACGAACATCTGCCGGGAGCGCGAGGGTTCGCTCCGTTCCAGCCGCCTCATGACGTCGGATCCGTGAGGCATATCAGGCGTTTCGTCGCAGGTGCTGCCGCGCGGCACCGATCATTCATCGAATCTTTTCCGCCATTTCGTCCCCGCTCCTCAACCTGTTCCTAAAATCGGGTTCGAAAACGCCCGCCTGCGGATAATCGCCTGGCGGCTCGGAGCCGAGGAGACAGGAATGGGAAAACAGAACCTCAGATACGGAATCATATCGCCCGGCGCCGGACGGGCTCGAATCGGCAAAGGCCGGACTGTCGGCGTTCGCCGCGGGAGGGTGTGATGCTGGATCTCGGACTTTCCCTGACGGGCCCGGGCGCTTTTCCCATCGGCGGCGGTGAGCCGCCCGAAGAGGACGGGCTCATCCTCATGGATGCCGAAGGCAATGCGCTTGCGGACGCGCAAAACAATCAGCTCACGATCAGTCAACCCGCCGGCCTGGAGGACTAAACGATGCCATCGCGCCAGATTCCGAAACTCTACATTCCCTCCGATGCCACCGAGGCGGCGATCCGGGCAGCGCATGCGGCGGCGATCGCGGCGGGCGGCGGCGGCACCATTCTGCTGCCGGATGCGGTGATTGCGCTGACGGAACCGTTGCCGGTCGCGTCCGGCATAGGTTACCAGGGGGTGCAGCCCGTGCTCGACTATCTCAACGACACCGTGCCGGACAGCGGATGGAATTTCGTCGGCGGCACCGTCCTTGCCGGCAATGGATCGTTTGCGGCTTTTGCCGCCAACGATGCCGATCTCGGTTCGCCGCACGCTGACATTACCGACGATTGCATCACCGGGTGGCGCTGCGAGAATATCGGCTTTACCGGGTTCACCCGGGCGATCAGCATCGGGGCGACCAACAATATCGGGCTGCAGTTTTCCACCATCCACGATCTCTTCATCCGCGACTGCGGCGACTGGGGAATGTTCCTCGCCAACTTCATGCATACCGATGTCTCGCGGATCTGGACGCATCTCTGCGGCAACGGCCAGTATTACGGCGCCCTGCTGCCGGCCTCGACGCTGATGCCCGGAAACAGCCGCTTCGATTCGCTCTTCAACATCATCCCCGCCGATGGCCGGGACAACCGGCTTTGCCGGGGCATCGTGTTCGAAGCGGGCGGCAACGGCGCACATCTCAACGAAATCTATGCCGACCGCATCCAGAACAACGCCTTCAACCGCGCCGAGCTTCGGGTCAATGCGACATTCACGAACGGCTCGGCGAACATCGCCGTTGCGGACGGGACCAGGTTCCGCCCACGCATGCCGGTCGCCTTCACGGCCAGCAATCACGGGATCACGGCCGGGCGGGTCTATGTCGTCCAGTCGGTGAGCGGCAACACGATCAAGATCGGAAGCGCGTTCACCTCTCCGGCCCTGACCGCGTCCGGCGACGGCACGCTGACGCTTTCATCCTGGGGCATGCCCTGTTTCGAGCTGGCTTCCCGCAACGAAGGCGCCTTCGTCTCCAATTCGCGATTTCTCGGCGTGGATGCGGAAGGCGGCTCCGGCGCGGGTATCTATGTCGAAAACGCGCAGGGCTGCGACTTCAACATTTCCGAAGTGCCAGGCGACCGGAATGCCGACATCGTCGGGCGTAGCGCGGGCTTCAGCCGGTTCTACAGCGGTAACACGACGATCACCGATTTCGACAACGCTTCAGCCACCAGCCAATTCCACGGTGCGCGCGGAATCGGTCGCCATGCGATGCTTTCGGGCCTTTGGACCGATCAGACCCGCAACGGGTTGGCGGCGTTCAACATTCGCGGTGACGCCGGGGAAAACCAGGGCGATCTGGAAGTCAGAGGCGGTAACAGCTTCATCTATCCCCGGTTCGGTATGGGGATGAAATCCACCCTGAAAACTGCGAATACGACACTCCACCCACTGGATGCCGGTCTCGTCACGTTCGAAGCGTCATCGATGCTCGTGTGCACCCTGCCCGCGATCACGAATTCGTCGGATGCGTCCTCGCTGGTGGGGTTGCCGTTTCATATCGTCAATGCCGGATCCGCGGACCTGACGGTCAATACCAGTAGCACACAGTTGTTCAACAAGGCTGCAGGCAGGACCAGCTATACGTTGAATGCCGGCGAGAGCCTGCTGGTGGTTGCCGCCGAGGGAGTGAGCTCGACGCTCTTCTGGGCTGCCTTTCCAAGCGTTGGCGTCGCGTAACCGTACAACCTGCCATGCTCGACCGGCCTGCCGCGTTACAGTGGCAGCCCGGTCAGCCTTGCCAACGCCTCGCGCTTTTCCTCCACCGTCGTCAGCGAGCGGATTGACTGGTCGAATTCCAGGACCTTTGCGCCGACAAGGAAGCGGTACCAGTAACCTTGCAGGACATGATAGATCAGCCCTTCTCGCCCGTCGAGGAAGCCAAACTGAACAATGTAACGAAACAGGAAATAACCGAGTGTCGTGACTGGAAATGGTAGCCGATTGTAGAGGCGCTCCTTGATAAAGCGCTTGACGGCAGCCTGACGCGACGCTCTGCCCGATGAAAGCGCAAGGTCCTGCCGACACAATCCATAACGCCGGCTAAGGACGTCGGCAGCTTCGCGGGTTGCATATCCGTTGTGTTTTCCTGTGAAAAAACTGAGATCGTTGAGATTGTGATCCGAAAACGGCGCGTCGAAAAGCACGAAGCGCCCACCCTCCACGACGATATGCTCGTCCATCCAGCGGTCTTCGATACGCCCCAGCCCGCGCCGCCAGATGCGGGTAAGGATCAGCGGATATCGCCCGCCATGGCGAAGCCAGCGCCCAAGGAAAATATGCTTCCTCTTGAGGTTCACACCTGCGACATCGGAAGTTAGCAAGGGAAGCTTAGCAGCGATCTCGGCTGCCAATTCCGGCTCGATTATCTCATCGGCGTCGAGTCGCATGATCCATTCGGCGGTGATTGGCGCATGGTCGAGGCCCCACTGGAACTGTTTTGAGTAGTTGACCCACGCATGGTTCAGGACCACGGCCCCAAGCGACCGGGCAATCTCAACGGTCCTGTCGGTGGAGAAACAATCGATGACGAAGACTTCGGAGGCGAACGGCGCGACGCTTTCAAGCGCCCGGGCGATATGGCGCTCTTCGTTGAAGGTGAGGATGAGGACGGCGAGGCTGACCATTCGGCAATGTCCAGCCTACAAACCTGGCCGCACCGGAAGGGCGGGCCTGTCTTGCTCCAAGCGCCGCCGCAATTCCCTTGCGGGATTGCCGGCATAGATCGTCCAGGGGTCGAGATGGCGAAATGTGACGGCGCGCGCGCCGAGCACGGCGCCCTCCCCGACGATGACGCCCGGCCCGACGAATGCCTCCGCCGCGATCCAGGCGTTCGCGCAGACGGCGATCGGCCTGGTGACGAGCTGGAAGTCGGCATCGTCCACGTCATGCGTGCCGGTGCACAGATGCGCGCCCTGGGAAACCGTCGCCCGGGCGCCAAGCTCGATGCGGTCCATGTTGTAGCAGGTCACATCTCTTCCGAGGCAGGCATGCGCGGCCATGGCAAGGTTCGGCGGGTACCAAACCTCGACGCCGGGATAGATCCGCGCCGTCGGGTCGATCCGGGCGCCGAAACAGCGCAGCAGGAACCGGCGCCACGCAAACAGCGGCACCGGCGTCCAACGGCCGAGAAGAACCCAGACGCAGGTCCAGGCGAGCCGGAACAGCCGATGCCGCGCAGGAAAACTTGGGCCGCCCATGCGCGGGTTGGATATCTTGGCGTCAAGCGGCTTCATGAAGTCCTCGCCCGGAGATGGAGTGCAGAAGGGTGACGAGATCGCGGACGGCAGCCTCGATGCGGAAATGCCGCTCGAAGCCGGAGCGGGCGTTTGCACGCATGGCGTTTTTGCCGTCGTCCGAAAGCGCGAGCCATGACTGGAGAAGGTTTTCGATGCCTTCCAAACTGTCCGGCGCGACGAGGCCGGCTCCGCTCGCCTTCACTTCGCGCCAGATATTGACCTTGTCGGTCGTGAGGACCGGCGTTCCGCAGGCCATGGCTTCGGCGACGGCGATGCCGAAATTTTCCTGGTGCGAGGGCAGGACAAAGGCTTCCGCGGCGCGGAAGGCACCCCATTTGGCCTCTCCGACCAGCATGCCGGGCCAATGGATGCGATCGGCGACACCCGCCTTGGCGGCCTGGGCGATCAGTTTCGATTTAAGCCCTGTCTGGTCCGGTCCAGCGATTGCCAGGTGGAGGTCGGGAGCGGATGCGGCGATTTTCGCAAACGCCTCGACGAGGAGATCGCAGCCCTTCTTCGCATGGATGCGGCCGAGGAACAGGAGGAAGCGCCTGTCCTTCAATACCGGTAGAAGCCGGTGGAACGCGGCGAGCTGATCCTCCGTTTGCGCCGGCGGAGCGGACGTGCCGAAGGCGACGACGCGTTCCACGTAACCGTCACCCCGGAAAACGCCCCGCGCCCGGCGGCGCTCTTCCTCGCAGGTGAAAAGAACGGCGGCGGCGTCCCGCAGGACCCTGCCTTGCCGCGCAAGCCAGAGCGCCTGCTTGGCGAGGTGTTTGAGCGGGTAGGTTTCACGGAACCAGGGATCCATCATGCCATGCGCAAAAACGACATAAGGCAGGCCCGCCACCTTGAGAGCCGACCAGCCGCCGACCGAGGCATGGTTCCAGAGGCCGTGTATGACCGCCGCGTCGAAACCATGCGCGTTGGCGGCGATCCAGCGCGCCAATGCCGGCGTGTATCCGTATCTGCGGATCCAGTGCCCGCAGGCATGAACGGGCAAAGGAAAATCCCTCAGGTAACGCGCGGAAGGATTGTCCAGAGTGACGACTTCGATCGCATGCCCAAGACGCGCCATTTCCAATCCGCCGAGCCTCAGCGCTTCGATCGGTCCGCCGGTTCGGGGATCGGCACTGGCGATGATGTGGAGGATTTTCATGGCAGGCCCCCGATCAGTTCTTCGAGATTTTCCCTGAAATGCCGCAGGAGATAACGGGTCCGCACCTTTTCGGCCCCCGCCTCCCCCATCGCGAAGGCTCGGTTCGGGTCGTCGAGCAGCAGCGTCATTTTTGCGGAAAGTGCTTCGATATCGCGCGGGTCGACGGCAAAACCGTCGATGCCATCGGTGACGATCTCCGCGGCCGCGTCCGCGGTGCCGCAAATCACCGGCAGCCCGTGCCGCCAGGCTTCGAGGAAGACGATGCCAAATCCCTCCTTGGACGACGGCATGGCGAACAGGCATGCCGTGGCATAGGCTTCGGCCAGTTCCGCATCCGATATGCGGCCAAGCAATTCGACCCTGTCTTCAACGGCGCGTTCGCGTGCCAGCGATGCGAGTTCCCCCTTGAGCGGCCCTTCGCCGGCGACCTGGAGGGTGCATTCCAC
This sequence comes from Hyphomicrobiales bacterium, assembly GCA_900471605.1. Classification (GTDB taxonomy): domain Bacteria; phylum Pseudomonadota; class Alphaproteobacteria; order Rhizobiales; family Rhizobiaceae; genus Neorhizobium. Next base: position 10,804 of record UCEY01000050.1, read on the forward strand.
ATTCCGGCGCTTGAGCAGGACCATCGCCTCGATCAGGGCGTCGATATTCTTGCCGCGGTCATGCAGGCCCAGCCGGGCGACGGTCAGGATAATCCGACGATCCCTTTGTGGGTTGGGCTGCCGGCCGATCTCGTCGACGGCGTTCGGAAATATCCTGAACCGCTCTCCGGGCAGCCCGAAGGCGTGCTGCATCCGCTTTGCCGTGAAGGCGCTGACGGCGGCGATCCGGCTGAGGGCTCTTGCCATGGCAGGCTCGTAAAACCGCATCCGGCGATAGGCGGGGTCGTTCCACACTTCGTCGCCGTGGACAAACAGCACGAGCCTGATTCCCGGCGCCAGCAGCTTGCAGACAAGTCCGACCGGCAGGAGGTTGATATGCCCGAGGAACAGGATCCGGCAACGGCGGGCGGCGGCGATCGATCGGAGGATGAAGCGGAAGCGTCGGGGGCCGAAGGCGGTTATTGCAGCAGGCGTGGTTTGAGGGATGAGCGCCTGATCGTCGCGCATGATGTGGATGACGGGCGGCTCCCAGCCCCTGTCCGCCGAGATCGCTGCCAGAGCGGTGACGACACGCCGGTTGAAGCGCTGAATTCCGCCGACCGGGCCATAGGTGTCCAGCGCGAGGAAAAGGATGCCGATGTCTTCACCCTTGCACCGGTTCATCGTGCCATACCTCCGGCCCGCTTGAGGACGAGGACCTGTTCAATGATCCGGCGCGCCAGGACCTGGTTATAGGTCCCGTTCGCGAATGTGCGGCGGTGCCCGGCATCGGCGATCCCCCGGCGCCTCCCGTCATCCGCCAGAAGCTGCCTGCAGATTTCCGCGCAGTCATCCGGCCCTTCGAAGAAAACGGCCTCCTCCCCCTGTCTATAGAGCTGATGATGATGCGGGGTGCATGGGGCGCACATGGCGGTGCCGATCGCCGGGATCTCCGCCGAGCGCGTGGTATGAAGGTCCGCGTTTGCGCCGTTCAGCAGCACCAGGGCGATTTTCGCCCCGGCAATCGCCCGCGTGTAGTCGGCGCCTTCCAGGTGATCGGAGCGAACAAACGGGTGGAGCAGCCGATATTCCGGCGCTCTTTTCCATCGGGCCCCGTGGATCGCGAGCGGCACGCCCTTTTCGATCAGCCGCGCCATGAAGGCGCCGCGCCCCGGCATCCAGGTGCCGACGAAAACGACGTCGGACGACCAGCGGCTTTTCTCCTCCTGCGTCAGCGACGGAGGGCGATGCATGATCTCGTCCGCGCATTGCCAGATCGTGTCGATCCGCCTCGCGCCTCTTCTGACCATCATCGCTTCGATGCCGTCGCGGCGCACGCCTATGGCCAGATCATAGTGCGGCAGGGCGCGGCGAAGGATATTCCAGCGGAGGCGTTCCGGGGACGGGTCCACAAACGGATTGTCCGCATTGTAGTTGACGATCACCGGCGCCGCCTTGCGGATCGCCTTCAGGGCGGCTGGCCCGATCACGTCGCCGCAATCGACCAGCGCAAAATCGAAGTGCCGTTCCCCGATCCGCCGGCCGAGCTCCTTTGCCACGAGATGGTCGATGCCGGGGCCGCCGGCGCGGTTCAGCCACAGCGCCCAATGGGGAGGGAGGCACGCATAGGGCGACAGATGCAGGACATCGGTGCCGACACGCCCGAAGGCCGCCGCGCGCTGCAGGCTGGTTCCCGAATCTGCACCGATATAGAGGAGCCTCATCGCAGCTTCACGCCCCTCGTCAGCCAGAATATCGGCACGTAAAGCAGCACCGTTTGCGGCAGCGCCCGGACGAGATTGCCGGCCTGGACCGCGACCGATTCGTCCATCAGACCGTTCATGAAGAAGCGGGTTATGGAGATGCAGGCCAGGGCGGAAAGCAGCACCCGCCCTCCCCGCATCCGGGTCAGGAGCGCATCGCCGACGATGAAACTGGCAAAGGCGAACATCGCAAAGACGGCGACGTAGAATGCGCCGAAAACGACGAAGCCGTCCGCGATCGAGGAGCCGGTGCGATAACTTCCCAGCTCATCCCCGGTGACGAGGAAATTGTAATAATCGCCCGACGAGAAGGCGTTGTTCGACTTGTCGAGTTCCGGCGCGACGACGTTCAGAACCGGTGCAGGAAGCAGCAGCAACAGCTGGTTGAGGGCGTTTTCGCGCGCCAGACCCTCCCCGGTCGGCGACAGCGAAAGCCCGAGGGCGATGTTGTGGTCGATATATTTGGTGGCGACGAAGCGCGCCAGAAGCGGGTTGTCGACATAAATCTCGTTATAGCTTCCCTCGGCCAGGATCCGGTCAATCTCTCGCCTGGACCGCAGCGCTTCGCCGTCGAAATAAGCGCGCATGGTCGAGAGGACGAGGTCTTGCGACGAGATGTCGGAGCGCTCGTCGCGGGCAATCACCATGGCGGTCGCGAGATCCGAGAGGATGCCCGCCGGGATGGGGCTGAAGAGGACGGCGACCGACATCCAGATCACACGCCGCCTCGTCAGGACGAAACGTCCGATCGCAACCGCGATCACAAGGCAGATCAGCACGGTCAGGATGTTGACCGCAAAGGCGCCCCGGCTGTTGCGCGCCAGCGCGATATAAAGCGTCAGGGTGCAATAGGCAGCCAGCGCCAGCCAATTGACCCGACGCCTGAAGTCCGGCGGATCGATAAGCCAGGCGGCAACAGGAATGAGGAAGGGCGCGACGGAGAATTGCGACAGGCCGGCGAGCAGCTTGAAGGCAATGTCGCCGAAATTGTCCTGTCCCCAGCGGTCGGCATTCGTGTACCAGGACGCGAACGAGCCCAGCAGCCCCATCCACCATAATTGCCGGTTTGTCGGAGAGCGATAGACGCCGAGCGGCGCAAATATCCTTCGGCTGATCGTGAGGGCGATCGTCCGCATCACCCTCGACCGTGTGTAGAACCAGTGCAGCGCCACCGCCCATAACTGCAGCAGGGCGAGCACAGAAAAGGTCGCGACCGGCGCTTCGAGGTTGAAGGTGACCGGTTTCCACGCCAGAGCCTGAACGACAAGGGCGGCCAGGGTCGAATGGATCTGGAAGCCGAGCACCACCACCGTCGAGATCGGATAGCGCTCGATCCGTCTTGGCCTAGTGCAGTAGGCGACCACGCAAGCGCCTGCCAGTCCGGCTGACACGGCGCAGAACACGTTGGTTATGTCCGGCGATATCCCCACCTGAACTATCGCGCCGAGCAATACCGCCGCCACCAGACCCCAGCGCGCCCTGGCGACGTAACGGGAATTGCCGCTGCGTTGCCGCGGCACGGAGCGCGTGCCGAATACCGCATTGCGGTCCGCCAGACCTCCGCTCCCCATCATGGCCGATCCTCCAAGAGATCGGCCGGCCGCCGGGCGAGGTTTGGAATGCGATACAGGAGCATGGTTCGCACGTGAGCAGGCAAAGCCCGATAAATCACCCAGGCCGCCACAAAGGAGCCGGTGACGGCCGGAATGGATGACCAGCCGCTCGATTGGGGCCAGGCGGCCGTGGCGAACAAGCCGGCGATGATCGAAAAGCAGCCGCAAACGGATGCGGCGAAGGCCCGGATCGGCAGGTTCCGCCGCGGCGTCAGGAGTATAACGCAAGCAGCCGCGGCATAGATCACGAAGCCTGCAATCTCGGCCGCCAGCAACGAGAAACCGGCTCCCGCCAGCCCCCATGAAGGTAATGTCAGATAACAACCGGTTGCCGTGAGCAGCAGGGACACGCCGTTCGCGACAATCGGCGGCAGCAGGACATTGTTGCCGCGGACGATCGAAGCAACCGGCTGGGCAAGACCATAAACGATAATGCAGGCGCAGAGCGAACTGAACAGGATGGGATCGAGGTGGAAGCTGCCGCGCGTCCACCACAGGAAAAAGCCGGGCGCCGCCCATTGGAGCAGGATGCAGCCGGGTCCGACAACGGCCAATACGAAGAGCCAGCTGAGGGTGACAGTGGCCTCCGCAGCCTCCCGTTTGCCTTCCCTCAAATAGCGCAGAAGCTCCGGCTCGATCGGGCCGGCCAATGCGTTGATGCCTTGCATGGCGATATTCGACAATGTCCGGGTGGCCGTGAACGCGCCGAGAAGGCCAACGCCGGCAAGCGGCGCGATCAGCAGCCGGATGCCCTGCTGGTTTACGACCGCGATCAGTTCGCGGAGCGATACGAGCAGGCTGCTAGTGAGATTGGAACGGCTTCTGCGTAGGTTCGGCATGGCCAAGCCGATCTTCTCGCGCCGCCAGAGACGAAAACAATCGAGATGCACGCCGATATTGATGACGACATTGGCGACCGACGAAGCGATGACGGCGTCGAGGACATTGCCGCCGGAGACGACAGCCATCAGGGCCGCAAGGTTCACGCCGGCCAGCAGCGCAAACCGCCACCACGCCATTCTCGCGTAGTAGCCGAAGGGGATGAGTGCGCGACCGAGGATCCCGCCTATCGAGCCGGTGAGCAGCCAGGCAAGGGCGTAAACGATCATCGCGCTCGTGAGTTCGCCGATCAGTTCGGCGGAGACGAAACCGCCGAACAGCGCGTCGGCCCATCCGAAGGTCGCGACGGCCGTCCAGAAGCAGAGCAATGACGTTGCGAGGAAAATGGCGGCGGGCACGGAGGAGAAGAAGTCGAACCTGACGGCCTCCCGGGTGCCGAGGCGCTGGAACTCGTAACCGAGATAGGTCTGATGGCCGAGGTCGAAGGCGATGGACAGGGAATAGAGCGCCTGCAGCAGGACCCAGAGCCCGAACTGCTGCGCCGACCAACTGCCCAGCATGATCGGCACGCTGATCGTCTGGACCAGGATATTGCAGCCAAGCAACGCCCCGTTGGCGATCGAACCCGAGATAAGCCGTACTGACACACTCATCGAAAACGCGACCTACGACTACACGGTTGACCTTCTCAATATTTTCCGCGCGACGATGCGGACGTCCGTCGCACGGTCGCGAAGCATGTTTTCCAGAAAGTCCACGAAGCCCAGCGGCGCTGTTTCCTGGCTCGGGTGCATGAATGACGAGGCGAAGGCGGGCTGCCTGCCGGGAAACCGGATCGCCTTTGGCCAGAACAGCGGGGTGACGGGATGAAGATAGGAATGGCCGGGCGTCCATCCGAGCCATTTCAGCCGAAACCACTTTTGCGCATTCACCTGGTGCGCATGTCCCCAGCTGGTGATCTTCTCCCACATCTCGGCATCGCTCAAAACGTATCCGTAGTGGTAGCAGGGTTCGTCGACGAGGATGGTCGGCGCGGCGGTGGTCCTGCGCGCCGTCTCGAAGCGGACGCCGCTTGCGCAGCGGATCGCAAAACCCGCATTGACATCGCGGATCGAGCCCCGGCCATTGGTCAGGACCAGCTCGGGCGTCTTCCAGAAATTATGCCATGGCGTCAGAATGCGATCATGGCCGCGGTCGAGCGCCATGAATTCGAGCAGCCTTTCCCAGGAAAGGTCGGAATAGAATTCGTCGGCGTCCTGGATTACCAGCCAGTCGAAACCTTCGCCGACGGCCCTGTCGAGGCAGTCGTTGCGGGTATCCTCCTCCGTCTCGAAGTCGCTGGAAATCACCTCGATCTCGCAATTCACCCCTTTCAGGCGGGCGGCGGCGATCGCCTCCTCCACCTTTTCCGGGGTGGTCGGGTTCCTCCTCGAGGCGCGCGAACCAGACGCATAAGCCCAGGGACGCTCGGGGCGGACGATAAAAATCTTGTCGACGAAACGACCACAGTTCTCGACAACGTGCGGCAGAAAGCGATCGACGTTGTAGGCGAGGATGTGGCCGGCGATCCTCATGGCCCACCGCCGTCGATCAGCTGCCGGATGGCGATGATGGCCGGCCGTTTCGACAGGCTCTGGACCAGAGCCATCCGGGCATGCGGCAGCAATTCATCCCGCTCGGACCTTGCGCGGAGAATGCAGGCAGCAAGGCTTTCCGGGTCGTTGGGCGGCGTCAGGTAGACGGCCCCCTCGACAAATTGCGCCAGTTCGGTGCCTTCGTCGGCGGTGACCAGGACGGGTTTTCCGGAGGCCAGCATGCCGCCGAGCTTGGAGGGAAGCGCCAGGTCGGCGGTGCTCCTGTCCTGCGGCAGGACATGCAGATCGGGCATGTTGAGGAGAGCGTTCAGCCGCGCATAGGGCTGGAAGGGAAGGAAACGGACATTGGCAAGATGGCCGTAACGAGCCTCGAGCTCCGGTTTCTGCGGCCCGTCCCCGGCGACCACGAAATGGATATGCCGCTCGTCCTCGAGACGTTCGGCCGCGTCGAGAAGAACGTTCAGGCCCTGTTTGGCGCCGATACTGCCCGAATAGAGGACGACGAAATCCTCAGGCCGGAAGCCGAGTTCCGCCCGATAGGGACTGATATCCTCCATCGGATGGAATTGCCCGAGGTCCACCCAGTTGCGGACCACGGACACCTTTGCGTCCGGCACACCTTTCAGGACGAGGCCTTCGGCCATACGGTTGGAAATGGTGATCAGCCGGTCGAACCTGCCCAGCACGCCGCGCTCGAAAACATGGCCGAGCGCCTTCAGCCAGGGCCTTGAGTTCAGATGCCCGACGGCGAATGCGGCATCGACTTCCATGTCATGGACATGCAGCACGGTGCGCGCGCCGATCAACCTCGCGGCAAGCTGGGCCACGGGGGCCGCAAACAGCGTCGGCTCGACGCAGAAGACCGTTGCCGGACGGCGACGCAGGATCTGCCAGAAGACGACCGGTGCCGAGGTGAGCGCAAAGGACAGCGGCGCGAGCAGACGCCAGATGCCCCGCATCTTCCGCCGCAGCATCAGCGGCGCCCGCAGCACCGTGATGCGCCCTTCGGCTGTTGCGGAAAAACCATTCCTGTATCCGGGCTGGACCGCCCAGCCGGGATAATGCGGCGGCGTCGTCACCACCGTGACGTCCATGCCCTCGGCGGCCAGGTATTCGGCGATCTCGCCGGTATATTTGCCCACGCCGGCGGTTTCCGGCGCGTAGTTCATCGCATAGACGACCACGCTCTTGCGTGGCGATGTGGCAGCTGCCGTGGCCAGCCCCGGTGCGGCGTCGAACGTTTGTTCGCATTCGTCGCTGAGGGGCTGGGCGGCGGCTGTCATCAGGCAGCATCTCCGCGTTTGCGTTCGAGATACTCGCCCTTGAGGAAGGCCCGATAGGCATCGGTTATGCCCTCTTCCAGCCCGATCCGCGGCGACCAGCCGAGCGCCCTGAGCTTGTCGGCACTCATCAGCTTGCGCGGCGTGCCGTCGGGCTTTGTCAGGTCATGGGCGATATTTCCCTGGAAGCCGACGACCTTGGAGACCAGCTGGGCGAGCTCCAGGATGGTCACGTCCTCGCCGGATCCGACATTGACATGGGTTTCGGCCGAATAGGTCTTCATCAGGTGGACGCAGGCATCGGCGCAATCGTCGACATGCAGGAATTCGCGGCGCGGCGTGCCCGTGCCCCACACCGTGATGTCCGCGAGGTGCCCGGTTTTCGCCTCATGCGCCTTGCGGATCAGCGCCGGCATGACATGGCTGGACTTCAGGTCGAAATTGTCGCCGGGGCCATAGAGATTGGTCGGCATGGCCGAGATGAAGTCATGGCCGTGCTGCTTGCGATAGGCCTGGCAGAGCTTGATGCCGGCGATCTTGGCGATCGCATACCATTCGTTGGTCGATTCCAGCGGGCCGGTCAGAAGCGATTCCTCGACGATCGGCTGGTCGGCGAATTTCGGATAGATGCAGGAGGAGCCGAGGAACATCAGCTTCTCGACGCCGACCCTGTGGGCGGCCTCGATGATATTCGCCTCGAGGATGAGGTTGTCGTAGAGGAAATCGGCCGGATAGGTGTCGTTGGCGAGGATGCCGCCGACCTTGGCGGCAGCCAGGAACACGGCATCCGGGCGGTTCTTCTCCATCCAGGCCTCGACGTCAACCTGACGCGTCAGATCGGCGTCGCCGCGCGTCGCCGTCAGGATCTCGCAACCTTCCGAGGCCAGACGGCGGACGATCGCCGAGCCGACCATGCCGCGATGCCCCGCGACATAGACCTTTTTTCCCGCAAGGCTGTAGATCGTCTCAGGCATGGGAGAGCCCCTTGTTGCCGCCCGAGGTCGGAACATTGCGCGCCATGACCTTGAGGTCTTCCCGGACCATTTCGGCGACGAGCTGATCGAGATTGGTCTCGTGCTTCCAGCCGAGCTTCCGGTGCGCCTTGGTGGGGTCGCCGATCAGAAGGTCGACTTCCGTCGGGCGGAAATAGCGCGGATCGATCGCCACGACACATTCGCCGGATGTCGTGTCGTAGCCCTTTTCGTCGACGCCCTCGCCGCGCCATTCGATCGGCATGCCGACCTTGGCGAAGGCTTTTTCGACGAAGGAGCGTACCGTATGGGTCTCGCCGGTTGCGAGCACATAGTCGTCCGGCTGGTCCTGCTGGGTCATCAGCCACATGCCGCGCACATATTCGCGGGCATGGCCCCAGTCGCGCTTGGCATCGAGATTGCCGAGGAAGAGGCGTTCCTGCAGGCCGAGATGGATGGCGGCGGCGGCGCGGGTGATCTTGCGGGTGACGAAGGTCTCGCCGCGGATCGGGCTTTCGTGGTTGAACAGGATGCCGTTCGAGGCATGCAGGCCATAGGCCTCGCGATAGTTCACGACGATCCAGTAGGCATAGAGCTTGGCAGCGGCATAGGGCGAGCGCGGGTAGAAGGGGGTCGTCTCGCTCTGGGGAACTTCCTGCACCTTGCCGTAAAGCTCGGAAGTGGAAGCCTGGTAGAAACGGGTCTTCTTGGAAAGGCCGAGCAGGCGGATCGCTTCGAGCAGCCGCAGCGTGCCGGTGCCGTCGGCATTGGCGGTATATTCCGGCGTCTCGAACGAGACCTGCACGTGGCTCTGGGCCGCCAGATTGTAGATCTCGTCCGGCTGGGTTTCCTGCACCACACGGATAAGATTGGTGGAATCCGTCATGTCGCCGAAATGCAGCATGAAGCGCGGATCCTCGACATGCGGATCTTCGTAGAGGTGCTCGATGCGGTTGGTGTTGAACGAGGAGGAGCGCCGTTTGATACCATGGACCGTATAGCCCTTCGCCAGCAGCAGTTCAGCAAGGTACGCGCCGTCCTGGCCCGTCACCCCGGTGATCAATGCTACCTTGCCGTTGCTCTTCACATTTCCAGTCATGATATCCCCCTAACGGAACCCGTCAGTCTTTAAGTGAAACGTGCGCGTCAAAGCGCGCAATGTGCCAGTCGCGAGTGCTGGGAACACCGTTGTGATGCCCCCCGGAATGCGGCGAATCCGAGACATACAGTGATTCGTACCATTCGGGGCTTATGCCAAACATTGCAGCCAAGCGCTTCAGAAAAGATCATCGGCAGTCGTCGGGGTCCTTCCTTCTCGTTTCCGTTCTGGTTGGGGTGGAGTGCCGGCCCTACGCGGGCTTTGACCCGGCATCGATAGAACCGGCGCCGGATCAGGACGTGTCTTCGTGGTAATAGCGCGCATAGCGGGATGCGTAATAATCCGGTGATCCATATCCCTCGTACAGTTTCATCCTGCTGCCATCGACCTTGTTGAGCATCACGCCGAGGCACCGGCCGGCGATCTGCGGTTCGGCATTCAAGGTGTCCCTGACCGCCTTTCGGGATGTCCCGCCCCATTCGACGACCATGACGAAGCCGTCGACGCGTGACGCGACCGCCCTCGCATCGACGACGGGACCGAGCGGCGGCAGGTCGAGAACGATATAGTCGAACTCGGCGCCAAGCTGTGCCAGCAGCCTCGCCATCGCCGCCGACGCCAGAAGTTCGGACGAATGCGGCATCCGCCGCGTCACCACGGCCGGCAAAAATTTCAGGCCGGTATCGGGATCCGCCAACATCACGGAGGCCGGCATCCGGCCCTCCAGCAGGACTTCGAGCAGTCCCTCTTCCGCATGCGAACCGAGCGCCCGTGTCGCGCCCGGATTGCGCAGGTCCGCATCGATCAGCAGGACCCTCGCGCTCCTGGCGAGCGCCTGGGCGAAATTCATGGCGATCGTCGACTTCCCCTCGCCCGGCAGCACGGAGACGAAACCGATGACCTTGCAGAGTTTGTCGATATGGACGTCTGCCGCGATCCGCGCGCTGCGCAGCGTCTCGGCAAAGGCGGAGGACGGATGCTCGGTTGCAAAACCGGACATTTCAGTTTTCCGCCAGACCTCCCCTCTTGCCGGCCCGGCGGGCGGCCTCCTGCCCGGCGGCAGCTCCACCAGCGGTACGGAACCGAGATATTCGAGGCCCAGAACATCTCTCACCTGTTCGCCGGTGCGGAAGAACCGGTCCCGGAATTCACGAAAAGCCCCGGCCACGCCGCCGGCGGCGCAACCCAGCGCGAGGCAGATCGCCAGCACCAGCGACAGCCGCGGCTCGCTCGCACCCGCCGGCGGCACGGCACGGGAAATGACGCGTGCTTCGGTGACGGGGAAGGACTGCTGCTGCACGGCCTCCTGATAACGCTGCAGGAAGGTCTGGTAGAGGTTGCGGTAGGTTTCGGCGGCACGTTCGAGTTCCCGCAACTGCACCTGCGTTTCGCCCGCGGCGACGCTGACATCGGTAGCGTTGCGGACCCCTTGGGTGATCTGGCGCTCGCGGGACCGCGCGACTTCGAGTTCGCTTTGATAGCTCCGGGCGATCCGCCTCAGTTCGTCGAACATCAGCCGGTTATATTCCGTCATTTCCTGACGCAGGCGGACGGCCTGGACATGGTCCTGCCCCAGCCGCCTGGAGATCTCGGCCTCCCGCTTCGACGATTCCAGATATTTTTCGCGCAGCGAGCCGATCACGGAACTCTCCAGCGCATCGGTCACGACCGCATCCGTCTCGCCGCTCGCGATGATGGCCTCGATGCGGTCGGAGCGGGCCCGGGCTCTGGCGGTGTCGGCCCGTGCCACGATCAGTGCGCTGTTCAATTCGGCAAGCTGCTGGTCGGACACGAGCTTGCTATTGGCCGTGACAAGGCCGTTGGCGGCGCGAAACCGCTGGACCGCCAGATCCGATTCCAGCGAGCGCTGCCGCAGTTCCTCGATGCGCCGCTGCAGCCAGTCGCCGGCCCGCCGCGTGGCATCGTATTTGGCATCCAGCTTGTCGGTCAGATAGGCATCGGCGATCGCGTTGGCGACCGCGGCGGCAAGCTGCGGCGATGTGGCGGTGTAGGAGATTTCGAGGATATAGGAACGCCCGACGCGCGCTACCTTGAGATTGTCGAGAAGTTTTGCGAGCGCCTGACGGCGTTTCGCCTCGATCTGGTCGAGACGCGACTGGCCGTCGCCTCCCAGCCATTGCCTCACGTCGAATATCGACCGCATGGCGGATGCCGCCGCAAGCGCCAGGTTCCGGCGGCCCGCCATGAAGTCCGGATCATCCTGCAGCTTCAAGCTGTCGATCGCCGACAGGCCGATCGTCTCGGACCGCAGCAGTTCGACCTGGCTGAGGACCGATGCCTCGTCGTCCAGGACCCCGCCGATCGTCGACAGCTGTTCGACGACCTGCCGGTTGCCGCGGTCGATCAGCACGCTGGTCCTTGCCGTATATCGCGGAATGGCGGTCAGCATGTAGCCGATGCCGAGTGCCACGAAGACCGCGACGCACAGGCCGGCCACCCGCCACTGCCGCCGGACGATGGCGATCAGGCCATCCAGATCCAGTTCGAGAACCTCTTCCTCAAGGGGCTCCTGCCGGTGCCGCGTCAGAAAAACAGGCCGCTGGTTCATCGCGTTGCCCCATCGAGGCCCGCGTTGCGGAGAACCGATCCCGAGCGGCCGCAAGCGGCCTGAATGTCAGTCGCGCCAGGCATCATGGCTGCTCGCAATATCCCGGGTGGAAGCGGTGACCGAATTGAGAATGGTGAGGAATTTCACGAGCTCGACCGAATCGGCCGTCGATACATAGAGTACGTCCTTGTCCTGCATGGGGAACTGCTGGACGGCGAAGAAGGCGGCCGGATCGCGCAGATTGGCGCGAAAGATCACCGGCACCTCGCGGCCCTTGAAGCGACTGACGTCGACGCCGATATCGCGGAGAAGATCGCGATCCGCGGCGCGGTAAAGAAGGACCGATCGCGGTTCGGCCTTGTCGTCGATCAGGCCGCCGGCCTTGGCCAAGGCTTCGCCGAGCGAAAGGTCGGAGTCCTCGAAATCAAATCGTCCGCTTTCGCCGGTCAGGCCGAAGGCGAGGAAGGTCCGGCGATTGCGACCGACGAAGATCGTATCGCCCGGATGGACGTAGATATTCTCCTGCGGACGATCGCTCAGCGTCCGGTACGCGACGGTGACGTTGCGGCCGCGACGCTGGAGCGAGACGGTCGCCTCCCCGGCGGGCACGCTCAGGCCGCCGGCCTCGGAAATCACGTCGACGATACGTTCGCCGGCGGGGCTGAGCTCGATCTTCTTCGCCTGCTTGACGTCGCCCAGTACGGATGCGCCCATCGACCGGCTCGCCACTGTCGAGATCACGACCTGCGGCTCGATGGCGCGATTGGCCAGCCGTTCGGCGATATCGAGCTCTACCGCATCGACCGGGCGTCCTGCCGCCCTCACCTTGTTCGCGTATGGAACGCTCAGCATGCCATCGCGACCGATCGTCTGGTTGGGCAGGGTGATGTAATTGCCCGGGCGGGCACCCGCATCCGCGGGGATGAACAGACCGCCGCTTTGCGCCTCGAACACCGAGACCTGAACGACATCGCCGACGCCGAGGGTCAGCGGCGGGGGTGCAGCACCGCCGACGCCGAAACCGGTGCTCAGGCTCGGCATCGCGGATTTCGGCAGATGGGCCAGGACATTGTGATTGATATCGACAAGCGCGTAGTCGATACCGGCCTTGTTGCCGGTTGTTGCAAAAGCCTTCACGGTTGCATTGGCTTCAACGGCGCGTGGATCCGGGCCGGACCGCGGAATCCCTGTGCAGCCGGACAGAAACGCACCAACAGCAAGCGCTAGAACCACACTCAAAGAACTCAACATACGCCCCGCCACACAACCCAAAGTATGGTATCGGTTTAGCCGGCAAGCGAACCCGGTGATTCTTGGGGGTAAATACCCGGCGAATCAAAATCCGCGATAGTGTGGCAAATCAACCACATGGATGGTTAATCAATTTTCGTCCACAGAATACATGCGGGACGCCGCTGCAGCTGTCGCACGGTCTTGTTCAATTCCGAAACCCTCTCACATATGGCCCCGGCGATCCCGTTCAAAAATCCGGAGGCTTCGGACGTTGTTAACACTCCATCGGTCATCCACTTCTCATTGTCGGCGGGATCGTCCATAGCAGGCGGATGGCGGGAAGCATGCGAAATTTGAAGGACTGGTTTTCGAGGCGCCGCCGGGCCGAACCGGTCAGGCCTCGCCGCCGCCGGATCGACCTCGGCCAGAACCCGCCGCCCTATCCGATCTATGCGATCGGCGACGTGCATGGCTGCCTCGACGAACTCAGGGATGCCGAGGCGCGCATCGCCCATGACATGGCGGTGAACCATCGTCCCGGAATGGTGGTCCTGCTCGGCGACTATGTCGACCGGGGCCCCGCTTCGGCCCATGTCCTCGAGCACCTGATCAGACCCAGCCAACACGGCCTGAGGCGGATTCCGCTCTGCGGCAACCATGACGACATTTTTTCGAAGTTCGTGGACGACCCGGAACGTTATTCGGAATGGCTGGGAATGGGCGGCGAACAGACGCTGCTTTCCTATGGCCTGGACCCGTATGGTCTGGGCACCCGCGGCAAGAGGCAACGCGCCAAGCTCGGCGATCTGCTGCTGGAAACCGTGCCGGTGCCGCACCGGAAGTTCCTCGCCAATCTTCCCGTCAGCCTCACGGTCGGCAAACTCGTTTTCGTCCATGCAGGCCTGAGACCGGGCATCCCGCTGCTGCAGCAGAGCGATGAGGACATGCTGTGGATTCGTGAGGCGTTTCTCGCCACGGGACCGCAACTGCCGCTTCTGGTCGTCCACGGCCATACGCCGCACCCGGAGCCTGACCTAGGGCCCGGCCGGATCGGCATAGACACGGGAGCTTATTATTCCGGCCGGCTGACGGTCCTCAAGATCGACGGCGGGCGGTTCTCGTTCCTGTAAGACGCCGAGGATTTCAGAACCGGCGCCGGTACCACCAGAACAACAGCGGCTTGATCGACGAGCCGAAAAGCCCGAGCCCCGTGATCGAAAAGCCGAAATAAACCCGTGGCCTGCCGCCATCGATCGCGCGGACGATCCGTTCCGCCACCGCCGTCGCGGTCCAGGGCAGGACCGTTCCCATGACGATTTTCGCTTCCCGTGGCCGGGTCAGCAATTCCCTCTCGAACTGCGGCGTGATCGTATCCGGTGGGTAACAGATCGAAATGTGGACGCCGGAGCCTGCGGCCTCCATGCCAAGCGCTTCGGCAAACCCCGTCAACGCCGATTTGGAAGCGCAATAGGCGGCATAACCATAGATACCGATCAGGGCCGCGCCTGACGACACCATCATGATCCGGCCTTCTCCGCGCGATTTCATACCCTTGTAGACGGCGCGGACGGCATTGGCGGTACCCATGAAGTTGGTTGTCACCTGCGCGGCAAACGCCTCGCTCGACAGCGTTTCGAAGCTGCCGGGCTCGACAATGCCTGCGCACGTCACCAGCACGTCGCAGGGTCCGAGCGCCGCTTCCGCTGCGGCGACGGCTGCCGACAGATCGGCCTCGTGGCCGACGTCGACCGCTGCAATATGAATGTCGGCGTCCGAAATCTGCGCCGCCGACAGAAGTTCCTCGCGGGCTTTTTCAAGCCTTGGGGCATCGCGGGCGATCAGCGTCAGCCGCGCGCCACGCGCGGCATAGAGCCTTGCGACCTCCAGGCCGATACCGCTCGATCCGCCGGTGACGATGACATGCATGATCCCGTCCGTCCCGACCTGGCTCGCGGCTCAGAGCTTGCCTGTTGCCTGCAGCAGCGGCTGCAGCTGCAGGACCTTTTCCATGTCGAGCGAGGCTAGGCCGAAATTGCGCTCCTGTAAATCTTTCAACTTGTGGGCGGTAATCTCGACCGAATGGCGGATCTGTTCCTCCGTATGGTCGCAGGTGATGAAGAACCGAAGCCGGGCCATGCCTTCCGGTACCGCGGGGTGGATGATCGGCAGGACATTGACCCCTTCTTCCAGCAGATCGTTGGAAAGCTGCACGGCGCGAAGAGAATCGCCGACAATGACCGGCACCACCGAAAAGCCGACGCTCAAGCCCGTATCGAGGCCGGCGGCCCTGGCGCATTCAAGGAAAAGCGCACCGTTTTTATGCAGCCTTTCGGTCCGTTCCGGTTCGGTACGCAGGATATGAAGCCCGCAACGCGCCGCCGCCGCGAGAACCGGCGCGAGACCGACGCTGTAGACAAACCCGCCGGCTTCCGCCTTGAGGATATCCACGAGCGCCTGCGAACCGGCGATATAACCGCCGCAGCTCGACGTGGTCTTGGAGAGGGTTCCCATCCAGATATCGACATCGCGCGTATCGAGCCCGAAATGTTCGAACGTGCCGCGGCCGCTCTTGCCCAGCACGCCGAGCGCATGGGCCTCGTCCACCATCAGCCAGAAACCGTAGCGCGACCGCAGTTCGATCAGCGCCGGCAGGTCGGCGATGTCGCCGTCCATGGAATAGACGCCCTCGACGATGACGAGGATGCGCCGGAATTCTGCCGACAGCGTTCTGAGCACGGATTCCAGGTTTTCGATATCGTTGTGCCGGAACAGGCGTCGCGTCGCGCCCGACTGCTTGATGCCGGCGAGCGCGCTGTTGTGGATGAACTCGTCATGGATGACGAGATCCTGCGGCCCCATCAGGCAGCTGATCGCCGCGACATTGGTCAGGTATCCGCTGACGAAACAGACCGAGGCATCGACCCCATAAACCGAGGCAAGATCCGCTTCGAGGTCCGTGTGCACCGGCCGTTCGCCGGCGACGAGGCGGCTTGCCGAGGCGGAGATGCCGAACCGGTCGATCGCGGCTTTCGCCTTTTCCACCGTCTGCGGATCGGTATTGGTGGCGAGATAGTCGTAGGAGGCGAAATTGATCAGTTCGCGCCCGCCCATCGCGGTCGTCGCACCGGCGGCGCGGTCGTGGGAGCGGTAGAACGGATTGGCGACGCCGATCATCTCGCCCGCCATGCGCTGAAGCTGGACACGCTGATATTCCGGCAGCTCATCGAAGCGCAGCGCCTGACGGACCGGCGCCGGCGGTTGGCGGTTCAGCCGCGCGGCGCGATTGCGGCCGGAGGCTTCGCTCGTCCGGCGCATCTTGTCCAGCAAACCACGCTTTCCCTCGGTGCCCAGCCCCGGGGTTGTTTCGTCATCCGGACCTTTGTTCATCAATGCGCTGCCGCTTTCTGCTGCTTTGCGACGGAATGGCTCTTCACGAGCTTGTCGACAACGCCGTTCTCGGCCGGCGTCGCCTCTTCCGTCTCATCACTATGCGTCGATACGCGCTCGCGCAAGCGCGTGACGACGTCGCCGACGGTGGTATCGTCGCCGACACCGCTCAAGGGGATGTCGAATCCCGTCTTCTGCTGGAAGCCCATGCCGAGCTCCATCGCCATCAGGCTGTCGAGACCGATCTCCTTCAGGATCTTGTCCGGGGTGATCGTATCCTCGGTGACGCGCAGGATCGCGGCGATCTCGCCGGCAACCAGCGTATGTAGGATCTGCTGCGCCTCTTCCGCCGACTTGCCGCGGATCAGCTCTTCCAGATCGATCGTATCGCCTTCGGCCGCCGCATTGCCGGTACCGGCATGGCGCAGCGCCGTCTCGAACAGCGCACCCCGGGAAATCGGCAGCATCCGCACCGCATTCCAATCGACTTCCGCGATCATCACCGCCGCCGCATCGACGCTGCCGGTATCGGCAACCATGTAGCGCTCGACCTGTTCAAGCGCTTCGCGCGCCTTCATTGCCGTCTTGCCGATGCGCTTCGACAGAAGCTCGTTGACCTCGGTGTTGCGGGCCAGGAAACCGGTGTCGGCGATTGCGCCGAAACCGACGGCCAGGGCGGCAAGACCCGCAGCACGGCGGGCGCGGGCCAGACCTTCGAGATAACCGTTAGCGATGACGTAATTCGACTGGCCGGGATTGCCGATCATCGTCGTTGCCGAGGAGAAGAGCAGGAACAGCTCGAGATCGTCCTTCAAGGTCAGGCGGTGGAGGACTTCGGCGCCCCTCACCTTCACGTCAACGACCGGCTTGTTGCGCTCCGGCGTCAGGTTGGACATGAGCGCATCATCGAGCACCATGGCCGCGTGGACGATGCCCTTTACAGGGCCTTCGCTGCGCAGGAGTTCGAGCAGCAGGGCGGTCGCCGCCTCGTCGGTGATGTCGCAGGCATGGACCGTCGCATGGACGCCCTTTTTATGCCAGGCGGCGATTGCCGCAAGCGTCGCATCGTCGGCCATGCCGCGGCGCGAGCAGAGCGCGATGCGGCGCACGCCCTTGGCGACCAGCCATTCCGCTGCCGCAAGGCCGAAACCGCCGATGCCGCCGGCGACCAGGAAGATACCGTCTTCGGAGAAACGCAGCGGCTTGCCCGGCGCGGCCAGAACCTTGTCCTTTCCGGCCACCGGCGGGCGGACGACGATCTTGCCGATATGGCCGGAATTCTGCATCAGCCGGAAGGCGCTGCCGATCTCGTCATGGCTGAAGGCGCGATAGGGAAGCGGCGTCAGCTTGCCCTCGGCAAACAGGCGGCCGATCTCGGTAAAGATCCTCTTGGTCACCGCCGGCAGATTGACCAGAAGCTGGTCGGCATCGATACCGAAATAGCTGATATTGCGGCGGAACGGACGGAGCCCGATCTTGCGGTCGGAATAGTAGTCCCGCTTGCCGAGTTCCAGGAAGCGCCCGAACGGTTTTACCAGTTCGATGCTGCGCTCCATCGCTTCCGAGAACAGCGAATTGAGGACCAGATCGACGCCCTCGCCGTTCGTCACGCCACGGACGCGGGAAACGAAATCGAGCGAGCGGGAATCGAAGATATGGTCGGCGCCGAGCGCTTCGAGGAAGCGACGCTTCTCGACGGTGCCGGCCGTGGCGATGACCGTCGCGCCCTTCAGCTTGGCGATCTGCAGCGCCGCGAGACCGACACCGCCGGCCGCGCCGTGAATGAGGATCGTTTCGCCTTTTTCGATATGGCCGAGCTGGACCATGGCGTAATAGGCGGTCAGGAAGGCCACCGGAACGGTGGCGGCGGCGGTAAAATTCAGCCGGTCGGGGAATTTCGTCACGCCGTCGCGGCGAACCCGGACATGGGTCGAAAACGCCGCCGGCGCGATGCCCATGACGCGGTCGCCCGCAGAGAGGTCATCGACATCAGATCCGACCTCAACGACGCGTCCCGCCAGTTCCATGCCGATGGTCGCGCCGGCAAAGCCGTCTTCCAGGGCTTCTTCCGGCAGCAGGCCCATGGCCCACATGACGTCGCGGAAATTGAGGCCGGTCGCCTCGACGGCAATCACCACCTCGTTCTTGTCCGGTACGGGGAGGTCGCAGGCTTCCCAGGCGATGCTGTCGACACGGCTGCTGACCAGCTGCCGGATCGTCGCCGCCGGGAAATCCGAGACCAGAACGTCGGACGACGGGAACGGGCCGGTGGCGGCGCGGATTTCCCGAAGCCTGCCATCGTCGATCAGCCATTCGCGATTGTTCGTGGAGGCGGCGAATATCTCGGCCACAGCCGCGGATGTGGCCGGATCATCGGCTTCGGCATCCACCAGATGCACATCGAACAGGTCGTATTCGTTCTGCAGCACCCGCGCAAAGGTCCAGAGACCGGCATTGGCCTCATCCGTCCCCTCGCCTGCCAGCGGCGATCCGCCGGGCGCGACGACAAGGAGTTTCGGCCTTGCTGCCGATGCTCCGGCCTCGCGGAGATAGGCGGACAGGGCCTCCGCCAGCAGGCCAAAGCGCCGCAAGCGGTCCTGAGCCAGCACCGAGACATCCCGGGCGCCCTTGCGTTCCGCCGCATAGATCAGCCGAAGCGGCTGGCCTTCGAAACGAGCGAAGGCTTCGCCAAACCCCGTCTCGCCGCAATCGGCATCGAGCGCTTCGACCTTTGCGGCGCCAAAGGAAATCGCGGGATCAGCGCGCTCGGCAAGCAGCAGAACCGGATTGCCGGGTCCAAAGGCGGCCTCATGGGGTGTAACGGCGGCGGAAGCCGTCGCGAGAAGCAACGCACCTTCCGGATAGTCTCGCTCCTCCACATGCGGCCTGACGAAACCGAGATCACCGATCAGGTCCTCGATCTGAGGTCCGGTGCCGAGCTGGCCGATATGGAATTCCGACGACTGGCTGTTCTCGAACCAGCCTTCGGACTGGCCGAAGACGAAATCGTTGAAGGCCGACGGCGCGCGATCGGCAAAGATCAGAGCAGCGCCATTGGCGGCGGCAGAGCGGATCGCTGCCCGGATCTCGTCATGGCCCGACAGAAGCTTCTGGCTGTGGGTGCCGCCGGCAACCACCAGGTCGGCGGACGGCGACACCTTGAGCTTGTCCATTTCCGGCAGCATCACATGCACATCGTGCTCGAAGGCGAGTTCGAGGGTGCGGCGGATGCTTTCGCGGGGTTCGGCGATCGTCAGGGTCGCTCCGTTTTCGGCGGCAATCGTCGCGAGACGGCGGCTCAGCGCCACCGATGTCGAACCGGCCTTCAGGATATGGCGAACCTCACCCCTGGCCGCAGCGACGGCCGCCTCGACGGCCTCGATCACGGCCGACAGGCGGCGGCCGGCCAGCGGCGAATGGACGAGCACATGGTCGAGCGTCGCCTCGCTGACGGTATCGGCTCTTGCGACCTTCTCATCGCGATCGTGAAGAAAGGCCGAGGACAGGCGATCGAGGGCATCGCAATAGGCATTGTTGACGAGCACCGCTTCGGCGACGCGGCCCGCATCCTCGCGGTAGACTTCCTGCAGGATTTCGCCGACCGGCGGCAGGGTGAATTCGCGCGGAACGGTCCATTCGCCCTCGTCCGACGTCGCAATGCCGGCATCTTCGAGGATGAACAGGCAATTGGCGAGGAAGGAACGGAACTGCGCATCACCCGGTAGACGGCGGGCGGAGACGATGCCGCGATGGTCGGCGACCGTCGCCGCGATCTCGTGACAGGCCCGGTAGATGGCCGCGTCGATCAGCAAGGTCGCGTTATCGGACGGCCGGGATTGGGCGGACGCGAATATCCCCGCCGCATCGGGCCTCTGCCCGTCGAATGGGGCGGCGAAGGCGGCAGGAATGCTTTCATAATGGAACGCGACGGATGCCAGCGTGTGATGACGGCGCAGCGACGTGCGCCGGAAGCGACAATCGTCAAAGGTCGCGACACGGTTGCCGGCCGCATCGAACATCTGGAAGCGAACCTTGATCGAATATCCGCTGAACCGCTCGATCTCGATCCGCGCCCCGGCGATCGGGCCACCTTTGCCAGACACCCGGATCGAACCGAAGCGAACCGGAATATAGGGCGCGCCGGTCTCATTGCCGGAAAGCTCACCGAAAAGGGCGACCAGGCCGTGGAAGGCCGCATCGACGGAGAAGGGATTGAGATTGTATTCGACAAACGGGTGAGCCGGCTTTTCCGCCGGCTTCAGGTCAACCTCGATGACGGTGCGTCCGAAGGACGTCGCCTTGGACAGGAGCCGGAAGCAAGGACCATATTGAAGACCGAAACGCTGGGCCGTCTCGTAAGCATCGTCCGACGTCACCACCGAGCCCTGCGCCCCCGCAGGCCTTGCCATCGGTGCTTCGGCCTCGGCCTCGATCGGACGGCGGCTGCGGGCGACGGCGTGGACCGTCCAGTCGTCGTGGCTCAGCCGCTCGCGGGAGCGGATCTCGATATAGCCGGTTTCCGGCGACAGCAGCGTCGACAGCTCGACAATGCGATCCTGGCGCAGTTCCAGCGGCCGGACGATTTCGAGGTTGGAGATCTCGACTTCGTCGGAACCGTAAAAGCGCTGTGCCGCCGTCACGGCGATTTCGATGAAACCACTGCCCGGCAGGATGGCGCGCGAATCCACGACGTGCTCGGCGAGATCCGGAAAAAGCCGCGCGTCGATATGGTTCTTCCAATGGGCAGCATTAGGATCGGCGCGCCAGCCGAGCAGCGTATAGGGCTGTTTGGCATTGCGACCGAACACGTCGATTTCATCTGACGTCGGCGGGCTCTGCAACTCGACCGGCTCGAAGGGCAGGCTCGGCAGGTCGACAAACGCGTTGCGCTTGCCGCTGTGACGCGACAGGAGCGGCGACGCACCGTGGGCGACCGCGCGGGCAAAAGACCGGGCGACCGGATCCCTGCCCGGCACCGGCGTCTCGCGCTGCAGAGTCGCGGTGACGACCGCCGGGACGGAATTCTGCTTGGCGATATCACTGACATAGTTCGACAGGATAGGGCGCGGCGATATCTCGATGAACAGGTTGCAGCCCATGTCCATCGCCACCTGCGCGGCGGCCTTGAACATCACCGGTTCGCGGACATTGTGCCACCAGTATTCGGCATCCAGCCCCCGCCCATCCTGAACGGCGCCGGTGACCGTCGAGACGAAGGCGCAGGTGCCGGTTTCCGGCTCGATCTGCGGCAAATCGGCAAGGAAGGCGTCCTTCGCCTTGTCGATGATCGGGTGGTGAAAGGGATAATTGATGTCGAGGACATGGGCGACGATCTGCGCCTTGCGGGCCGCATCGCGGAATGCCTGGATCTCGTCGGCCGGGCCGGAAATGGTCACCGAGTTCGGCGCGTTGATCGCCGCCACGCAGATTTCGTCGAGGCCGTTCGATTTAGCGAAAGCGAGCGCCGCATCCTCGTTCATGACGACGGCGGCCATCTTCCCCTGGCCGGCGAACAGGTCCTGATAACGGGAGCGCTTGGCGACGATCGCCACGGCCTCAGCCGCCGTCAGAGCCTTTGCCACATAGGCCGCAGCAATTTCCCCGACCGAATGACCGAACACCACGTCCGGCCGCACGCCGAGCGCCACGAGGCAATCCGAGAGAGACGCCTGGACTGCAAAAAGCAGGGGCTGGGCGATCTTGGTATCGCCGAGACGCAACGCAAGGTCGGGCGAGACGAGAACATCCGTCAGCTTCTCGCCGAGATGATATTCGAAAAGCGCGCTGAACGACTGGAAACACTGGCGGAAATGCCGGTTCTCCCGGTAGGCCTCGACACCCATGCCCGGCCATTGGGCACCGTTTCCGGAAAAAACGAAGGCAATCCGGGCGGACTGGGCCGGCGCTTCGCCACGCTCGCCCTGCGAAACCTCGCCGGCAAGATGCGTTTCGATCGCCTTCAGGACGCCTTCGCTGTCCTTGGCCTCGACCGCGAACCGGTGACGCAGCGCTTCCCTGTTGGCGGCGGTCGAACCGATGATCCGAGCAGCCTCCTGCGGCGCCGAGGCCGAGAGCCGGTTGCGGTAATCTTGGAGCAGCCGCGACAGAGCCCCGGCCGTGTGGGCGCTCGCGACGAACAGCGTACCCTCGCCCTTTGGCGGATCGACAGGCGCAACCCGCTCGGGATCGCTGATCACCACATGCGCATTGGTGCCGCCGAAACCGAAGGAATTGATGCCCGCGAACCGTGGCTCCTTGGCGGGAAGCAGCTTGACCGGCGAGGTCGTCACCCGGACGTTGAGGTTATCGAAATCGATATCCTCGTTGACCCTTTCAATGTGGAGCGATGCCGGCAGGTAATTGTCTTCGAGGGCGATCATCGCCTTCAGGAGGCCGAACAGGCCGGAAGCCGGTTCGGTATGCCCGATATTGGTCTTGATCGAGCCGATCGGCACCGGCGCCCGGCGCCTCTTGCCGATGACGGTACCGATCGCCCAGACCTCCGCCGGATCGCCGACGCGCGTGCCGGTGCCATGGCCTTCGACGAAGGCAAGCCGGTTGACGTCGATCGTGCCGTTTTCATAGATCGAGCGCAACAGCGCCGCCTGGGCTTCCCGTGACGGAAGGCTGATGAAATTGGTGCGGCCGGAGGAATTGACCGCAACGGCATGCAGCCGGGCATGACTGCGGTCCTGTTCCTGCCGCGCCCGATCGGAACGGCGCAGAACGATCGCCACGCCGCCTTCGGAACGCACGTAACCGTGGCCGTTCGTATCGTATGCGCGGCAGAGCCCTTCCGGCGACAGCATGCGCGCCTGGGCAAAACCCACGAAGGACAACGGATGGACCAGCAGATTGATGCCGCCGACGATCGCCGTGTCGATATCGCCCTTTTCAAGGGCAGCGACCGCCTGGTCGAGAGCGACCAGCGAGGAGGAGCAGGCCGTGTCGATCGTCATGCTCGGCCCCTTGAGGCCGAAGACATGCGAAATGCGGTTGGAAACGATCGACAGCGTGTTGCCGGTCATGAAATAAGGGCTGCCGGCGGCCGGATCCTCGGATATAAGATTGCCGCTTTCCAGGCTCGATGCGCCGATATAGAC
This sequence comes from Hyphomicrobiales bacterium, assembly GCA_900471605.1. Lineage (GTDB taxonomy): Bacteria > Pseudomonadota > Alphaproteobacteria > Rhizobiales > Rhizobiaceae > Neorhizobium. The sequence goes on from UCEY01000050.1 coordinate 34,236, forward strand.
GCCGACCCGCTCGTTCGCGAGCTTGCCGACCGGCAGATTGGCATCTTCGAGCGCCTGCCAGACCAGAGTGAGAAGGATGCGCTGCTGCGGATCCATCTGCATCGCTTCACGCTGCGACAGTCCGAAAACCGCCGGATCGAACGCGTGGATATCGTCGAGGACGCCGGCGGCGAACGTATAGGTCTTTCCGGGAACGCCCTGCGCAGGATGCCAGAAACGGGCGCTATCCCACCGATCGTCGGGTATCCGAGTGATCGTGCACAATCCCTCGCTCAGAACCCTCTGTAACTCCCGTACAGAACTTGCGCCTGGGGCAACGCTGGCCCTGCCGATGATCTCGATCGTCATGGTCACTCGGTGTTCGTCACATCTAGTGTGGCAGAGCGGTCAGGCCCTCTCGCCAGGTAAATTTAACAACACACTTAATAAGGGTTGTCACGAAAAAACCTCGGGATATTCAATCCTGCATATAGATTTCCGAGGGGTGCGAGACGCAAATGAACCGTTGGTTGTGCAACCATGCCAATCCGTCCAAAGAGGCGGAAAGACCTGTGTTTCCACGACGGGACAGTCTGAAAAGTTCCCGGCCCCTCGATCAGTTTCCGAGCCGGTCTAAATTATACGCCACGCCAGCCCCTTGCGACGCGATGCCGAGAGGCGCACCGATCAACGTAAGGAACTTCCGCAGGTCGACGCTCGTATGGCGAGATGCATAAATCACGTCGCGATTCTTGACGGGGAACGTCTGGCCGACAAGCAGGCTGTCCGGACGGGTCATATCGAAGCTATAAACGATCGGATAGCGACCAACCCTATCCGGCTTCATGCCCTTGCTCAACAGTTCGTTGAAGCGTTGCAAGCCGAGCAGACTCATGACGACATCCGGCTCTTCGTAACGGAAGAGGAAGTAACCCTTCGCATCGACAGCGGTGTCGTTGCCTCCTCCCCCGAGCGCAACCGCTTCGAGCAGATTGAGATCGCTGGCGCCGAAGTTGACGCGTCCATTTGTCTTGACCGACCCGAGCAGCGTGAACGTACGCGGATCGCGAGAGACAAAAATCTGGTCGCCAGGCTGGACGAAGATATTTTCGGACGGGTTATCGATAACCGAAGACAGCAGCGCGACCCCGATCTTGCGGTCCCGGACAAGCGTAACATAGGTTTCGTAAGGTTGTCCCGTCGGACCGCCGGCCTTGGCGATCACGTCGGTAATCTTTTCGCCGACAAGACCAAGCGGAACCTGAGCAGAATTCGCGACGGCACCCGAGACCGTGACTTTTCGTGATGCGGTATTGACGCTGCTGACGATGACATCCGGCTCGACGGCCTTGCTTGTCAACGCGGACAGAATGGCCTTGCGAGCTTCTTCAAGCGTCTTCCCCGCAAAGCGCACGGCGCCAACGTAAGGGATCGCGGCAGTCCCATCCGGCTGAACGACAACATCGATATTCGTCTGCTTCGATTCGCTTGTGGAAAAGAGCCCGTCCGCTCCCGCTTCGAAGATACTGATCTTCAACTGGTCGCCGATGCCAATGACCACCCGGCCAACGCCTCCGCCGATTCCAAACCGACGATTGAGGGCAGTAGCAATATACTCGGAAACCAGCTTTGCGGTTCTGCTATCCACATTGACTATATCGAATACGGCCGCATCAATACGCCCCATCTGCTCAGGAGATTGACCCGCATCAGCCTTGATATCAGCGGTCAATGGTCCTTCGCCGGGTACGGCCTGGCAACCAGCCAAGGCCGCACAGATCATCATCGCGGTCATTCGAACCAATTCGATACTCCAAAATCAACGCCGGCATTACGTACACGGGAGGTTGCACGAATACCTGTTTGAATCCGACTGACCCTCAAAAGCACACCGAGCCTTGAACAACAAGCCGGATTGCGCAAAGCCCCGGGAAATAAAAATCCTGTGCGCTTTTATGGCCATTGTCCGGCGATAGACTAGTACCGGGAGGGGAATCTAAACAAGTTGAGTTAAATGCCTTCTAATCAACGTGGTTAATGCGGCCGGCGACGGGCCTCGCCCGGAACCGGGAGCGGCGGCCGGAATCACTTTCTTTGCAAGGCTGTCCGATCCGCATAAACTCCCGCTTACCGCATGGAGATCGAGCGGTTTGAGCTTGTCCCGTATCATGGTATGCGCGGGGCCGACCGCCGGACCATCCCCGATCGGAAATTGGAGCTCATGCCGGAAGAGGGCAAGGCAGACATACTGACACCAGCCGATCGGCGCCGCAGGCAGCGCTCGGCTATCCTTGTCTTCGGTCTCTTCCTTTGCATCGTTCTGGCGGCACTCGCGACGACCGTGCTCGCCGTCAACAATGGCCGGAACTACAAGCGGCTCGTCAGGCAATTCGCGCTGGAACAGTATCTTCTTCCGGCACCACCCCCTCCGCCCCTGCGGATCGACAAGCCGAGATCGCTGCCGCCGGCGGAGCATTATCCGCCCTGGCTTCTCAACGCAGGGCTTGAGCGGAGCGCGGTGTTCGAGAAAATCGAGGCGCCTTCCGCCGAGGATCGTTGCGAGCTGCTGCGGGACGACAGGGGCACGGTTCCCACCTTCACCCGCTCGGGCGACGGCTGGGAATGCCTGTTCTTCGAGACATTCGGCAATGCGCCGGAACCGGCAGCGCTATTCATCCAGGCCCGCGGCACCGAGCGCGACATCGTCAGCAGCTTTCGCATCAAGGTCAGCCTGACCGACCTCACCATGGAGCTTGCGGTGCTCAGCAAGGCGATCGGCGCCACGGAGCGGTTCGGCCTGCCGATGACGCCCGAGACACGCAGCTACCTGATCGAAAAACTGGCGGGCCGCACCGAATTCAGCTCGATCGTCGAAAACTACCGGATGACGTTCGGCCGGGAGATCACCGACGCGCGGCGCTACAATCTGTTGATCCTGCCGCGACGACAGATGGCGAGCTGCGGCGAGCACCCGTCGCCGCCGCCGGACAGATGGACCACGCCGATCTACCGCATGCCGGTCGGCTGCCTGGCACTGCGCAGCCCGCCTCCCCAGCCATCCGCTTCCTAGAGCGTTTCCTTGTTGGATTGAAGCATTCTGCCGGAGCAGGTTTTCGTTGGGGCCAAGGCGATTGGCGCAGGGCATACCTAATGGTACGTCCAAGCCGATCGCCTTTGATCCCGGCGGAAAGATGCCCGGCCCTTCGGGTTGGCTCAAACGGGCCGCCTGATCGACCGGCTGGCTCGACCGTAGGGCTGGCTACGACCTGCGCCAGCCGGTCGACCATTCGACTCCGCTTGAGCCAACAGAATGCTTCAATCTAACAAGGAAACGCTCTAGGCTCGCTCAAGATGGACGAGATCGAGACCGTCCCCCAGCTCGCGACGGGCCGCTTCGACCAGGCTCATCTGATGGGTAAAGAGCACGGTCTGGAATTTTTCGCCTGCCGCCGCCAGCGTCCGGATACCGGCCGCGGTGCGCTCGTCATCGAAGGTCTGGAAAATATCGTCGAGGATCAGCGGCGCCGGTTCGTTGCGGCTGCAATAATCCTCGAGGAAGGCGAGCCGCAAAGCCATGTACAGCTGGTCGCCGGTGCCTTCGCTCAATCCGTCGAGGCGCACCTGCTCGCCCGTTCTGCGCTCGACGGCAAGCTGCAGCTCGTCCTTTTCGTCATAGACCTGGACGAGGCGCGAGAAGCGGCCGCCGGTCAGATCGGCAAAAACCTGCCCTGCCCGCTGCATGACCGGATCGGCCTGTCGCTCGCGATAGGCCTCCATCGAACTTGCCAGAAGGCCGGCGGCGAGCTTCAGCACCACCCAGCGCCGCGCCAGTTCCTTGGCCTCCGTTTCGGCGGCGAGCTTCTGGAAGACGGCGCGTTCGGCGCCGATGCCGGTTTCCAGCTCGCGGCGGCGGCGTTCGCCATCCGCCTGGGCGATACCGAGCGCCTTCATCCGCTCGACCTGGCGGGCATCCTCGGCATCCAGCCGCTCGATTTCCAGCCCTGCGGCGATCCTGTCGAAACCGACGAGCGCTGCGCGCGCCTCTTCCTCGCTGGCACCATCCGCCTGTTCGGCAAAGCGGACGCGGCATTGCGCGAGGCTCGCCTCCAGCCGGTTACGCTCCTGGAGAGCGCGGAGAAGGCCATCGGCCTCCTCGATGTCCTTGGATGCGGCCGAGGCCAGCTCCTGGATTTCCGCCAAAAGCGCCTGTGCCTCCGCCGAATGGCGGGCGACGGCAAGTTCCGCCCGCTCCAGCGCCGACGAAAGCGTGGCCCGCTGGTTCGCGGCGGTACGGGCGCCCATGGCGCGGTCGTTGAGCATACCGGCCGCGGCATCTGCGGGGAGCAAGGCCAGATCCGGCGAAACCTCGGCGGCGATCCGGCGCACCTCCGTCTCGAAATCCTCCATGTCGCGGGCCATGCCGCGCACGCGGCGGTCGCGGTTTTCCCGCTCGGACAGGAGATCCGGCACGGTGCGCCACACCTCCAGCGCCGCCAGAGCCATATCGATGGTCGCATCTTCCGGCAAACCCGCCAGGACTGCCGCATGGGAAAACGTGGTACGCCAGCGCTCGATATCGCGGCGGAGGGCCGTCTCGCGCTCCTCCAGCTTTTCCAAAGCTTCTTCGGCGGAATGACGCTTGCCTTCCATCGACCGGCTTTCGCTCCAGCGCTCGGCGAGTTCTCCGATCCGGCGTTCGAGCCCGCGGGCGAGAGCGGGCGGCGGCAGGGCCACCGAAGCCAGACCGATCGCGTCGGCCAGCGCCAGCAGTGCCGGCTTTAGCTTCTCTTCCCTGAGGCGCAGCGCCTCAAGCTCGTCGCGCGCCTCGTTCAATGCGCTCGACAGCAGCGCAAGCCCGTCGACGGCGCGGCGCCAGTCGATCATCCGCTCAGGGGTCGACGGCGTTACCGGCGCGGCATGGAAAAGGTCTTCGAATTCGGTGACGGCGTCAGCGGCAGCAATGCCGCTTTCCTTTGCGGCAATCTCGGCGGCGGCGATCGCCTGTTGCAGTTCCCGCTGCCGCAGGGTGAGCTGGGCATGGCGCGACACGCGCTCGGCATCGGCAAGCGCCGCATCGGCAAGCCGGTCGGCCTCCGCGACGGCGATCTTCAGTTCACCGAGTTTTTCGGCCGATGGCTTTGCCCCAAGCGTGTCGATCTTCTCGTCGCGGCCCGCTCTTGCCGCCGCGATATGCTCGCGGGAGACGATCCTGCCCTGCCCTTCCAGGGCCGCAAGCTGGCTGGCGATTGCGCCGGCTTCGTCCCTGAGGCCCGCGAGTTTCTGATCTGCCTGCCCGCTTTCCGCCTTCGCAGCCTCAATCAGGCGGCGATGCGTGGCAAGCGTCGCGATATCGGGCAGCGGCACCGAGAGAAGGCGTTCGATATCCCTGACCGGCGGGTCGAGGCGAGCCGCAGCCGCGGCGAGATCGCTTTGCGCACGGGCGACACGCACCTGCAGGGTTTCGATGCCGGAGAGCTCGCCGATGTCGGGACGCAGTGCCGCGAGCTGCTCTGCCCAGGGTTTCGGGTCGATCACCCGGCTGTCTGGGCCTTGATCGCCCAGCCGGCGCAGAACATCCTGTGCGTCCTCGATCTGCTGGCGAAGCTGCCGGGCATTGCGGTCGAGCTCGCTGCCCTCCTCGACCAGTTTGCGCAGGCGCACCAGGTCGGCATCGGCCGGCTGGGCGCGCTGGAGTTCCTCCAGCTTGCCGAAGCCGAGCCGGCGGGCCGATTGGGCGATACGCTGGTCGAAATCGTCCACTTCGCCGCGCACCCGGGCGATGTCTTCGCGCGCCTTGAGATAGGCGCCCTTCTCTGCATGGGCGGCCAGGATTTTTGGCGCTGCGGCTATCAGCGCCTCGTCGACATGCACGGCGCTGATCTCGTCGCGCAGACGCGATAGCTCGGCCTCCGCAGCCTTCAGCGCCACTCCGTTCCGGTGCCCCGCCTCCAGAGCGGCGGCCAGGCGCTCCTCGAAGCCGGCCGGCAGCGCGGCCAGCGCCCGATATTGCACGAGCATTTCCCGCTCGCGGTCGATCTCCCGCAGCACCGGCTCCAGCCGCAGCAGCGTCCTGAACCGGTCGAGGGTCCGTCTGGTTTCCTGCCGTTCGGTCTGCACCGCGGCAAGGTCCGCCTCGATCTCGGCCTGCTCGGCAAGCAGCTTCTTCCAGTCGCCGGATTTCAGCTCGTTGTCACGCTCAGCCTTGCGGGCCTCGTCGTGGCTGTCGAGCACCTGATAGAACAGACGGTCCTTGGAGCGGCGCGGCGCATAGATGCCGTCGGCCTCCGTTTCGAACGACTTGCGCAGGTCGGAAAGACCGGTCAGGCCCGAGGCGGCGGAGAAAAGGAGGCTGCCGATCTCGCCGCCGCTTTTCAGCATCGTCTCGCCGCCGGCCCGCAGCGATGCGGAATCGAGGCCGAAGGCGCGTTCGAACACGTCGCGGGACAGGGTGCCGAGGAACGGCGCCAGCGAATCTTCGGGCAAGGCTTCTTCCGCCTCGGTGGCAGCGAGCAGCGTATTCTTGCGGCCGCGGCGGCGGCGGAATTCGAGCGCCTGGCCGTCGCGGCTGGTGATCGCCGCACCGACGCGGAGCGACGTCGCATCGTGGAGGAAACTATATTCAGCGGCTGCCGGGAAACCGAACAGCAGGTCCGAGATCGCCGACAGCGCCGAGGATTTTCCGGCCTCGTTGGGTCCGTAGATCACGTGCAGTCTGGCGTCCGGGCGAAAGGTGAGCGTCCGGTCGGTGAGCGCGCCGTAGCGCAGGATGTCGAGGCGGCTGAAACGCATGGATCAGCCAGCCTTTGCGGCGCGCGCGAGCAGAAGATCGCGGGCCTCGGCCAGCAGCGCTTCGGCATCGTCGCCGAGCGCCAGATCGCCGGCGCCGATGCCGCCCGGCAGGCGCGCGGTGATCTCGGCGATCTTGGCGTTCGCATCGACGAGCAGTTCCGCGGGAAAGCCATCGATGGGGATCAGTCCTTCGAGGCCGAGCATGTCGGTCGCGACGCTCGTCCCGTTCGTTGCCGGCTCAAGCCGCAGTTCCAGCTTTTCGAGCCAGATATCCTCGTGGGAGCGATGGCAGGCGGCCTGTACCTCGTCGCGAAAATCCTCGGCGCGGGCCATGACTTCGTTGCGGAAGCGGCTTTTGCCGGTGAGACGGATACGCAGCGCCAGCGGCCGACCCTCCATGCGTTCGGTTGCCTCTTCCAAGGCGCTCTCGATGCGGCGCAGGATCGCCGGGATGTTGTCATCCGGTTCGACCGCGACGACGAGTTCGGCGAAGCGGGCGCTGTCGGTGATGATCCGTTCATGAGTGATACGGCCGTCTTCCACAGTCACCAGCACGGCGCCTTTCGCCCCCTGTTCCCGGATCGAGCGGCCCTGGAGATTGCCTGGGAAAACAACCAGCGGATCTTCGGCGACGATCTCGAAATCATGCACATGGCCGAGGGCCCAGTAATCGTAGCCGCGCGAGCGCAGGTCCTCGACCGAGCACGGTGCATAGGGCGCGTGCGGCTCGCGACCGGTCAGCGACGTATGCAGCACGCCGATGTTGAACCAGCCCGTTTCCGGCCTCGGATAGGCAAGCGCCAGGTTGTCGACGGCCGAACGCTCGGCGAAACCCTGGCCGTGCAGCGCCACCTTCAAATGATCGAGCTTGAAGCTGCCCGGCTTGTTGACCGGGAATTCGCTGACATTCTTCGGCAGCGTGATCGTTTTGGTGATGACGCTTTCGGCATCGTGGTTGCCTTTGAGAAGGAAGACCGGGATGCCCGCGCGCTCCAGCCGCGCCACTTCGCGGTTGAAGAACAGACCGATCTTGTTGTCCTTCCAGTCGCCGTCATAAACGTCGCCGGCGACGATGAAGAAGTCCACCTTGCGTTCAATGGCCTGATCCACCAGCGCCGAAAAAGCCCGGCGGCTCGCCTCAATGAACAGTTCGGCAATCGCCGCGTCCTTCAGCGCCAGCCCCTGGAAGGGACTGCCGAGATGCAGGTCGGCGGCGTGAATGAATCGGAAGGAGGTCATCGAATCGCTTGTTTCGGTTGCCGGAGCTGATCAGGTGTTTTAGGCAAATGCCGGGCACGAAGAAAGCTCAGGGCTCCGCAGCCTGTGGATAGCCCAATTCCATTCGGAGGACATCATGAGAAACCATGCGTTCGGGCGCACATCCTTCACCGTCAGCGAGATCGGGTTCGGCGCCTGGCAAATCGGCGGCGCCTGGGGCGACGTCAGCGAGACGGATGGTGCAAAGGCGCTGGAAGCGGCACTCGATGCCGGCGTCACCTTCATCGATACCGCCGACGTCTATGGCGATGGACGCTCGGAAAAGATCATCGCCGGCGTCCTGAAATCGCGCGGGGGCGTTCGTCCGATGGTCGCGACCAAGGCCGGACGGCGTCTCAGCCCGCATGTCGCCGACGGTTACACCAAGGCCAATCTCGAAGGCTTCATCGACCGCAGCCTCAAGAATCTCGAAATCGACAGCCTCGACCTCGTGCAGCTCCACTGCCCGCCGACCGAAGTGCTCTACCGCCCCGAAGTTTTTGGCGCGCTCGATGACCTTCGCAAGGCCGGCAAGATCAAGAACTACGGCGTCAGCGTCGAGAAGGTCGAAGAAGCGCTGAAGGCGATCGAATATCCCGACGTCACCAGCATCCAGATCATCTACAACATCTTCCGGCAGCGCCCGGCCGACCTGTTCTTCAGGCAAGCCAAGCAGAAGAACGTCGCGGTCATCGTCCGGGTGCCGCTCGCAAGCGGGCTGCTGTCCGGAAAAATCACCCGCGACACGGCTTTCGCCAAGGACGACCACCGCAACTTCAACCGGCATGGCGACGCTTTCGATGTCGGCGAAACCTTTGCCGGCGTGCCGTTCGAAGTCGGCCTCCAGGCGGTCGAGGAAGTCCGCAAGTTGGTGCCGGCGGGCGCTCCGATGGCGGCATTCGCGCTGAAATGGATCCTGATGAACGAGGCCGTCACCGTCGTCATCCCCGGCGCCCGCAACGAGGCGCAGGCCAAGGGCAATGCGGCGGCTGCCGACCTCGCGGCGATCTCGACCGAGGTGATGACGGCCACGAAGGAAATCTATGCGCGGCTGGTTGCCCCGCATGTGCACCAGCGCTGGTAGGATTGGAGCCGGCATCAACGGTCTGCGGCTTGCCCCTCATCCGGCTGCCGCCACCTTCTCCCCGTAGAAACGGGGAGAAGGGACTTCTGGCGCCGCCGCGCTCCCTCTTCCTTCTCCCCGCATGCGGGGAGAAGGTCCCGGCAGGGGGATGAGGGGCGGCCCCGCCCGAAATCAAAAGGCCGGGCGTAGAAACCCGGCCTTTCCTTATTCGGTATCCATGAAGACGCTCAGTTGGTGCCCTTGAGATCGACCGCGAAGAACAGGGTCTCGCCGGAGCTGTCGTCCACGCCGTCGTTATCAGTGACGGCGAAGGCCTTGCCGGACTTGTCGAAGGTGAAGCCTTCGAGCTTGTCGGCGATGTAGCCGTTCGATGCGGTCTTCAGGTTGACCAGGAAATCATGGGCTTCCTGCTTCTTGACTACCGGCAGCTCGCTGCCGATCTTGGCCGGCTTCAGGTCGGCGATCGCCACCCGATAAAGCTTCTTCAGCTTGGCTGCGTCGCCGATCAGGTTGTCACGCTCGATGATATAGACGTAGTCGCCGTGCGCGGTGATTTCCGACAGGCCGACCCAGCCGGCTTCGGTCTTGTCGAGCTGGTAGCGTACCGCGCCCCATTCCTTGGTCTTCGGCTTGTAGGAGACGAGCTTGACGGTGCCCTTCGGATCGTCCTTCCACTCGCGCTGCATCGCCATCCACAGCACCATGTCGTCACCGGAACCGACCGTCGTCACGCCTTCGAAGCCGTAGCGGGTCTCGCCGGCGAGCAGGTCCGCAGGCAGGCCGATCTCGGCCTTGATCTCGCCCTTGGCGTTGACGTTGTAGAGGCCATGGCCGGTCAGCTTGGCGGGGTCGCCTTCGGAGGCGAGCCAGAAACCGCCCTTGCCGTCGAGCGCGATGCCTTCGATGTCGAGCTTTTGGGCCGGCTGGCCTTCGCGGGTGATGCGGACGACGCCGGTGATCTCGGCCGGTTTTTTGCTGGTGTCGATGGTGAAGATCGACGGCTGCATGCTGTAGACCGAGTCGCTGACGGCATAGAGGATGCCGTCCTTCTGGGCATCGCCGACCAGACCGGAAAGCGCGCCCCAGCCGAGCACGTTGCCGTCGACATCCTTGGAGACGAGCTTCGGATAGTTCGCCACGCCCTCTTCCAGCGCATAGATCATCACATGCGAACGGGCGCCGCCGTCCTTGCCGAGGTCGAGTTCGTTGGCGGTCGCAAACAGGTTGCGGCCGGGAATGGCGACGGCGCCTTCCGGCGAAATGCCGGACGGCAGGATCTGCATGAGCTGCGGCTCGGCACCGGTGTCCTTGTAGACGGCGACGACCGAGGCGCGTTCGGCGAGCAGGAAGAAGTACTTCTGACCGTTGAAGGTCGCGGCTTCCATGCCTTCGACCTCGATGCCCTTCGAGCGCGCGCGCTTTTCCGGGAAGTGACCGAGGCGGGCAACCGCGCGCTCCAGCGAAGCGCCGGATTCGTAGAGGACCTTGCCGGTGCGGTCGAAAATGGTGAAGCCGCGCGAGCCGCCCTTCCAGTCGCCTTCGTTGGCGACGACCAGACGGTTGTTGTCGAGCCACTTGATGGCGTCCGGTTCGCGCGCCACGCCCGAGGCCTTGCCGGTGAAGGACAGCTGGCCGTCGGTCTTGTTGTCGATGCCTTCGAGATCGGCCTTGCCGGCGGAGAAATGGCCGGTGACCTGGCCGGTCTTGCCGTCGACGATGACGATCTCGTTGTTTTCCTGCATGGTGAGCGCGATTTCGCCATTGTCGTTGATGGCGACGAATTCGGGCTCCGGATCTTCCGGCGCGATGCCGGCAAGGCCGGTCAGCGTCACGTGCCTGATCGAGGCGCAGTCGGCGATGCCGTCCTTGAGCGACACTATGACGAGGTCGCCGGCCGGCATCTGCGGGAGGGCGCCGTCGTTGACGTCCTCGTCGCGCTCGTTCTCGATGGCGATCGCGGCAAAGGTCTTGTCCTTGGAGACGGCGATCGAGTCCGGCTGGCCGCCGAGATCGCAGGTCAGATCGACCTTCTTGGTGGCGATATCGACGACGGCGAGCATGCCGGTCGGCTTGGCCTTGCTTTCACCAGTGTTGACGGCGGCCAGAACCTTCTTGCCGACTGCGGCGACCGACGTCGGCTCGCCCTTGAAGGTGACGGCTCCAAGCGCCTTCGGGGCCTTGGGGTCGGTGATGTCGATGAAGCCGATCGCGCCGAGCGGGCTGTCGGAATAGATGAGCGTCATGCCGTCTTCGCTGGCGGTGACGATTTCGGCCGAGCTCGGGCTCAGCTTGTCCTTGTCGGCAGGAAGATTGCCGGCAACCGGGAAGGATGCGATGCGGTTGAAAACCTGCTCGGCACTTGCCGGAACGGCGACCGAGGCGAAAAGCGCCGCGGTCAGCGCGGCACGCAGTGAAAACGTCATGGGAGGCCCCTCCTGTCCATAAAACTACAGGTGGCTTTTGGGCCATGGCCGTGACAGACGGATGACAGTTTTCGCATCCAGGGTTGCGGCCGCAGGATAATGGCGGTCCAAAGAGAAAGGCCCAGGTCGAAACCCGGGCCTTCCATAAAAACGAGACTGTAACAGGGTGCCCCGAGGGCAGCGTGTTAGCTGTTGACTGCGTCCTTCAGGCCCTTGCCGGCCGAGAACTTCGGCACGTTGCGTGCCGGGATGTCGACTTCGGCGCCGGTCGAAGGATTACGACCCTTGGACGCCTCGCGACGGGAAACGGAGAAGCTGCCGAAACCGGCGAGACGGATATCGCCGCCCTTCTTCAGTTCAGCCTGTACGGTCTCAAAAACGGCGTCTACAGCGGATGCGGCATCAGCCTTGGAGAGGCCGGCCTTCTCGGCCACTGCGGATACCAACTCATTCTTATTCATGTTTCCACCCCTTTCAAACGGTTTTGGAACGACTCATGTAATCGGGGCAGACAATAGTCAGGTGCCCGCCCGTGGCAACCCAAAAGCTCCGCAATCGCCTGAAAAACAAGGGGTAAGCATTAGTTTTCACAAAAAAAGCCGGCGTTGTGCCGGCTTTTTTCATTGCTGGTGCCAATTTGGCATAACCAAAAGGCTATCGATCAGTGCGCGACGGGCGCACCTGCGTCGTCAACGCCATCGACCGTGGTGATCAGCGGCGTTTCCACCGTGCCGTCCCATTCGATCGCTTCCGGCTGGCGCACGAGTGCGTGACGGATCACCTCGCCCATGCGGGAGACCGGAATGATCTCCATGTTGTTCTTCACGTTGTCCGGAATCTCGGCCAGATCCTTGGCGTTTTCTTCCGGGATCAGAACGGTCTTGATGTTGCCGCGCAGGGCAGCAAGCAGCTTTTCCTTGAGGCCGCCGATCGGCAGCACGCGGCCGCGAAGGGTGACTTCACCCGTCATCGCCACGTCCTTGCGGACCGGGATGCCGGTCATGATCGAGACGATCGCGGTGGCCATGCCGACGCCGGCCGACGGACCGTCCTTCGGGGTCGCCCCTTCCGGAACGTGGACGTGGATGTCCGACTTGTCGAAGCGCGGCGGCTCGATCCCGAAGTCCACCGCACGCGAGCGGACATAGGATGCCGCCGCCGAGATGGATTCCTTCATCACGTCCTTCAGGTTGCCGGTCACGGTCATGCGACCCTTGCCCGGCATCATCACGCCTTCGATCGTCAGCAGCTCGCCGCCGACTTCCGTCCAGGCGAGACCGGTGACCACGCCGACCTGATCCTCGCCCTCGGCTTCGCCGTGGCGGAAGCGCGGGACGCCGAGATAGTCGGATATGTTGGCAGCGGTGATCGCAACCGACTTGGTCTTGCCCTTGATGATCTCGGTGACCGCCTTGCGGGCAAGCTTCATCAGTTCACGCTCGTAGCTGCGGACGCCGGCTTCGCGGGTGTACTGCTGGCTGATCGCCATCAGGGCATCGTCGGTGACCGAGAACTCGTTCGGCTGCAACGCATGTTCCTTGATCGCCTTCGGCAGAAGGTGACGCTTGGCGATCTCGCGCTTCTCATCCTCGGTGTAACCGGCGATGCGGATGATTTCCATGCGGTCCATCAGCGGTGCCGGGATGTTCAGCGTGTTCGCCGTGGTGATGAACATCACGTCGGACAGGTCGTATTCGACTTCCAGGTAGTGGTCCATGAAGGTCGAGTTCTGCGCCGGATCGAGCACTTCGAGCAGGGCCGAAGACGGATCGCCGCGGAAATCCATGCCCATCTTGTCGATTTCGTCGAGCAGGAAGAGCGGGTTGGACTTCTTGGCCTTCTTCATCGACTGGATCACCTTGCCGGGCATCGAGCCGATATAGGTGCGGCGGTGACCGCGGATCTCGGCCTCGTCGCGGACGCCGCCGAGCGCCATGCGCACGTATTCGCGGCCGGTCGCCTTGGCGATCGACTGGGCGAGCGAGGTCTTGCCGACACCCGGAGGGCCGACGAGGCACAGGATCGGGCCCTTGATCTTGGTGGCGCGGGCCTGCACGGCGAGATATTCGACGATGCGTTCCTTGACCTTGTCGAGGCCGAAGTGATCCGCTTCGAGGATCTTCTCGGCATTGTTGAGGTCGGCCTTGATCTTCGACTTCTTGCCCCACGGAATGCCGAGCAGCCAGTCGAGATAGTTGCGCACGACGGTCGCTTCCGCCGACATCGGGCTCATCTGCTTGAGCTTCTTCAGCTCGGCATCGGCCTTTTCGCGGGCTTCCTTGGAGAGCTTGGTCTTGGAGATGCGCTCTTCCAGTTCGGCCATCTCGTCACGGCCTTCCTCGCCGTCGCCGAGCTCCTTCTGGATCGCCTTCATCTGTTCGTTGAGGTAGTACTCGCGCTGGGTCTTTTCCATCTGGCGCTTGACGCGCGAGCGGATGCGCTTCTCGACCTGCAGAACCGAGATTTCGCCTTCCATGAAGCCGAGCGCCTTTTCGAGGCGCAGCTTGACGGAAACCGTTTCCAGCATTTCCTGCTTTTCGGTGATCTTGATCGACAGGTGCGACGCGACCGTATCGGCCAGCTTCGAATAGTCTTCGATCTGGCTTGCGGCGCCGACCACTTCCGGCGAGATCTTCTTGTTGAGCTTCACGTAGTTCTCGAATTCGGAAACCACGGAGCGCGACAGGGCCTCGACTTCGACCGCGTCCTCGTCCGGTTCGGCCAGAACGCTGGCCGTCGCTTCGTAGAACTCTTCACGGTCGGTATAGCCGTTGATCTTGGCGCGCGAGCGGCCTTCCACCAGAACCTTGACGGTGCCGTCGGGCAGCTTCAGGAGCTGCAGCACGTTGGCGACGGTGCCGACCTTGTAGATCGCAGAGGGTTCGGGATCGTCGTCGCCGGCATTGATCTGGGTGACCAGCATGATCTGCTTGTCGGAACCCATCACTTCTTCAAGCGCGCGAATAGACTTCTCCCGTCCGACGAACAAAGGCACGATCATATGCGGAAAGACCACAATGTCGCGCAGCGGCAGCACCGGATAGGTCTCGCTACCAGGCGTCGCAGACGTTGAATTCGTCATTTCATTTCCTTTCCATCGTCCCGTTTCCGGGATACGTCCCGGGCAAATCACCCGGGCACTTCACTCTCGCCCAAAGTGGAGTTTTTGAAATTTGATTTCAAGCCTTGCAAGGCCGCCGTCGCCTGGGATTGTGACAGGGGTATTACAAAGCGAGCGTACACAACGCCACGCGGAACGCCAAAGAACACGGGACGCGATCACCGATATTGCCAACCTGCAATCACAGCTGGCGAAGCACCGAAGTATTGATGATCTTACCGCACCGTCTCTAATGCAAGGCGAATATGATGTAATTCTTCGCGAGGCAAAAATGGGGGAAAAAACAAAAAAAGCAACCCGGTCCGCCAACATAAAAAGAGGCCCGTAAAGGGCCTCTTCAGGGTACTGGACGGGACGGCCGGATCAGGCCGAAACGTTAGCCTTTTCATCCTGCCGGTCGGCATAGATGTAGAGCGGCCGGGCGTTTCCGAGCACGACGTCGTCCGAGATGACCACCTCGCGCACGCCTTCGAGCGTCGGCAGTTCGAACATGGTATCGAGCAGGATCTTTTCCATGATCGAGCGCAGGCCGCGGGCGCCGGTCTTGCGGGTGATGGCCCGCTTGGCGATCTCGCGCAACGCATCCTCGTGGAAGGTCAGATCGACGTCCTCCATCTCGAACAGGCGCTGGTACTGCTTGATCAGGGCGTTCTTCGGCTCCGACAGGATCTGGATCAGCGCGTCCTCGTCGAGATCCTCGAGCGTCGCCAGAACCGGCAGACGGCCGATGAATTCCGGGATGAGGCCGAACTTGACCAGGTCTTCCGGCTCCAGTTCGCGCAGCACTTCGCCGACGCGGCGATCGTCCTGGGCCTTGACGGTCGCGCCGAAGCCGATCGAGGTCTTCTCGCCGCGGGCCGAGATGATCTTGTCGAGGCCTGCGAACGCGCCGCCGCAGATGAACAGGATGTTGGTCGTGTCGACCTGCAGGAATTCCTGCTGCGGATGCTTGCGGCCGCCCTGCGGCGGGACCGAGGCAACCGTGCCTTCCATGATCTTCAGAAGCGCCTGCTGCACGCCTTCGCCCGATACGTCGCGGGTGATCGACGGGTTGTCGGACTTGCGTGAGATCTTGTCGACTTCGTCGATATAGACGATGCCGCGCTGGGCGCGCTCGACGTTGTAGTCCGCAGCCTGCAGGAGCTTGAGGATGATGTTTTCGACGTCTTCGCCAACATAGCCGGCTTCGGTCAGCGTCGTGGCATCGGCCATGGTGAAGGGAACGTCGATGATGCGGGCGAGCGTCTGGGCAAGGTAGGTCTTGCCGCAACCGGTCGGTCCGACGAGCATGATGTTCGACTTCGCAAGCTCGACGTCACCGCCCTTGGAGGCGTGCGCCAGGCGCTTGTAGTGGTTATGCACCGCGACCGACAGGATGCGCTTGGCCTGCTTCTGGCCGATGACGTATTCGTCGAGGACCTTGATGATGTCCTGGGGCGTCGGAACGCCGTCGCGGGACTTGACCATCGAGGTCTTGTTCTCTTCGCGGATGATGTCCATGCACAGTTCGACGCATTCATCGCAGATGAATACGGTCGGCCCGGCAATCAGTTTCCGGACCTCGTGCTGGCTCTTTCCGCAGAAAGAGCAATACAGGGTATTCTTGGAGTCGCCGCCGTTGCTGCCGCTGACCTTGCTCATATCACTTTCCTTCCAGCACTCCGCACTCTCGTCAAAACGGGCGCGGTCCACTCTACCGCTTGCCGGCGCGCGCCCGACGGGCCTTGCGCGCCTGCCTTGCCTTAAGGGTACTCTACCGATCCTGCCCACACCATGCCGGATCAGCGGCAACGAAACCCTTAAGAAACGAACGCCATGTCATAAAAGTTCAACACAGCATTAATAAGTACTAATAGCGGTTTCCGTGCGACTTGAAACCCCTTTTTGCTCACAACGGGGTGAGACGCACGGATCACGCCATCAAACTCAGTCGCCGGACACGCCTTCGATTTCCTGACGCGATGTCAGGATCTTGTCGATGACGCCCCAATCCTGGGCTTCGTCGGCCGTCATGAAGTGGTCGCGGTCGAGGGTCTTTTCGACTTCCTCGTAGGTGCGGCCGGTGTGCTTCACGTAGACCTCGTTCAAACGCCTTTTCATCTTCAATATGTCACGAGCGTGACGCTCGATGTCGGATGCCTGGCCCTGGAAGCCGCCGGAAGGCTGATGCACCATGATGCGCGAGTTCGGGGTGGCAAAACGCATCCCCTTCTCGCCGGCGCACAGAAGCAGCGAACCCATGGAGGCAGCCTGACCGATGCAGAGCGTCGAAACCGCCGGCTTGATGAACTGCATCGTATCGTAGATCGCCATGCCGGCCGTCACGACGCCGCCGGGCGAATTGATGTAGAGCGCGATTTCCTTCTTCGGGTTTTCCGCCTCGAGGAAGAGAAGCTGGGCGCAGATCAGCGACGCCATGTAGTCTTCGACGGGGCCTGTCAGGAAGATGATGCGCTCTTTCAGAAGACGCGAATAGATGTCGTAGGAACGCTCACCGCGGTTGGTCTGTTCGACGACCATGGGCACCAAGGCCATTGCGGTATCAACTGGATTTCTCATGTCCGTCCTTTATCAAGCTTCTCTTGATCCCTGGCCGAAGGCATAAAGGCGCTCCGGAATCAAATGGAATGGTCATCCCTACATAGAGTGTCAACGCCCGGTACTTCAAGACGGAGCATCCGATATCCTTAACTGCCCGGGGATGCGCGAGGCTGACCGCTATTACGATTCTTGCCCGGTCACAGCGGGGCGGACGCCCCATTTCGTTTGATGGCACAGGTTTTTGCGCGATCAGGGTAAAGCAGGGATGAACATCGTCCCGAAATTCCCCCTTGCCCCGGTGCAAACGCAGGATTTTCTGCCATCCGTGCAACGTCGTCTTAAAGACTGCATGTGAATATGTGCCCGCTCGACATCGAGTATGGGAGTTTCGGGTGGATATTTTAACGGGCCTGATGATCTGGGCGGCGGAGGCGCTGACGCTCGCCGTCCTCCTGTGCTCCCGCTGGTATTACGAACGGGACCGCTTCTATCTCAGCTGGGGCAGCGGTTTTGCGCTGCACGGCATCGGCGTCGTGCTGGTGACGCTGCGCGGCGACATCCCCGATTTCATCTCCATCCAGATCGCCAACACGGCGGTGCTCGCCGGTGTCGGCCTGTGGATCGCCGGACTGCTGCAATTCGACCGGAAGCCGGTGGACGCCTATATCGCCATCCCGGCGCTTCTGTGGGTGGCGGGCATGTTCCTTTACCCGATCCGCGAAAACTTCGCCTACCGGGTTGCCCTTCACAACGGCGCGACCATGGTCGGTCATGCGATCATGATCTATATTCTCCTCAGCAATGACGGCGCGTCGAAGCTGACGCGACGGGTGCTGGCGACTTTCCTCGCCATTCAATTTTGCGCGAACGGCGTGGTCGCAGTCCTGGCGATCGCCGGCGAGGCGAAATCCTTCGGCACGGCGCCGCAATCTCCCTGGCTGCTGTTCCCGGCGGCGATCTGCTTCATCGCCAGCATCATGACCGGCGCCAAGCTTTTGACCGAGCGCTCGGAGGAGAAGCTCAAGACGCTTGCCGTCACCGATCCACTGACCGGCGTTCTCAACCGGCGCGGCCTGATCGACCAGTTCCATGCCCTGAAGAAGATCGAGGACGAAGCGAAGCCGCTGATCGCACTCCTGCATTTCGACCTCGACAATTTCAAGCAGATCAACGACCGCTGCGGCCACCAGGCCGGCGATTCGGTGCTTATCGCCTTTTCGCAGGTCGGCCAGACATCGCTGCGCGGCCGCGGTTTCTTCGGACGCATGGGCGGCGAGGAATTCGCCTCCATCCTGCGCGTCGCCGACATGATCGAGGCCGCCAGCATCGCCGAGGCGATCCGCCTGACGCTGAAGCGACAGACCATCGCCGCCGGCGAGCACAGCATCACGGTCACCGTCAGCGCCGGCATATCGCTGGCTGCCGCCGAAACAGCCGACCTCGACCTGCTGCTCAGCGCCGCCGACCGGGCGCTCTACACCGCCAAGGACAGCGGCCGCGACCGCACCGCGATCGACACCGGCACCGAAGCCTCGATCGTTCCGGCCGTCGACCGGCAGGGCGAAGAGGAAGCCCCGACGGACGTGCGCGCCAGCCGGCAGGTCGCCGCCCTGAAACGCATCGCTTCGCTCGGCAAGCGCTGACATCCTCTTGTCCTCTTCGTCCTGAAACCCACATTCGTCCGCAGGGATAAATGCGGAGGGTGCGTCATGCGGGCGCGATTTTTCACGACGAGACTTTTCACCGGCATTGTTCTTTCTTCGGGTCTGATGCTTGCGGCCGACGCAGCGTTTGCCCAGCAGGCGTCCGATACGGTTGCGCCGGAACGGGCGACCGGGTTCACATCGGCCAAACGTGTCGAGACCAAAAACTTCATGGTCGCCGCCGCCAATCCGCTGGCAGCCGAGGCCGGGCGCGAGGTGATCGCCAAAGGCGGCAACGCGATCGATGCGGTGATCGCCGTACAGACCGTGCTCGGCCTCGTCGAGCCGCAAAGCTCCGGGCTCGGCGGCGGCTCCTTCCTCGTCTATTACGATGCGGTTTCCAACAAGCTCACCACCTTCGACGGCCGCGAGACGGCGCCGATGGAGGCAACGCCCAAACTCTTCCTCGACGCGCAGGGCCAGCCGCTGAAGTTCATGGACGCGGTGGTCGGCGGCCGCTCGGTCGGCACGCCGGGGACGGTGCGCCTCCTCTCCGAAGTCCACAAACGCTTCGGCAAGGCCGAATGGGCGAGCCTGTTCGAGCGGGCGGAAAAGCTCGCGACCGAGGGTTTCCAGGTCTCTCCCCGCATGGCCTCGATGATCGCCGCGGAGGGCGACCGGCTGAAGAAATACGACGGGCCGCGCGGTTATTTCTACGACGCGTCAGGTGCCCCGCTGAAAGCCGGCACTGTGCTCAAGAACCCCGCCTATGCCGAGACGCTGAAAACGATCGCGACCGGAGGCGCCGATGCCTTCTACAAGGGGCCGATCGCCGAGGCGATCGTCCGGACGGTGCGCGAAGCACCGGGCAATCCCGGCGTCCTGTCGCTCGCCGACCTTGCCAATTACCGCGTCAAGGAACGTGAGCCGGTCTGCGCCACCTACCGCGCGCTCGATGTCTGCGGCATGGGACCGCCCTCCTCCGGCGCGGTCGCGATCGGTCAGATGCTCGGCGTGATCGAGAATTTCGACATCAAGGCGCTCGGACCCGGCAAGGCCGAAAGCTGGCGGATCATCGGCGATGCCCAGCGCCTCGCTTTTGCCGACCGCGAACGGTATCTCGCCGATCCGGATTTCCAGCCCCTGCCGATCAAGGGCCTGTTGAAGAAGGACTATCTCGGCAAGCGCGCCGCTCTGCTCGACGGTACGAAGGCGCTCCCGGCCGATGCGGTGAAGGCCGGCGAACCGGAATGGGACCATGCGCTGCTGTTCGGCCGCGATGCGGCGATCGAAATGCCCTCCACCAGCCATCTCGTCATCGTCGACAGAGAGGGCAATGTCGTCTCGATGACCACGACGATCGAAAGCGGTTTCGGCTCGCGGCTGATGACCAACGGCTTCCTGCTCAACAACGAGCTCACCGACTTCTCCTTCAAGACCCATGACGGCAGCTTGGTCGTCGCCAACCGCGTCGAACCAGGCAAGCGGCCGCGCTCGTCGATGGCGCCGACGATCGTGATGAAGGACGGCAAGCCGCTGCTCGCCATCGGATCGCCAGGCGGCAGCCAGATCATCGGCTACGTCGCCCAGGCGCTGATCGCCTATATCGACTGGGGCATGCCGGTAGAGCAGGTCGTCGCCCAGCCGCATTTCATCAACCGGTTCGGGCCTTACGAGATCGAGGCCGGCACCGAGGCCGAAAAGCTCGCCGAGCCCCTGAAGGCGCTCGGCTACGAAGTGAAGCCGGGTGAGATGAATTCCGGCCTGCACGCGATCGAGATCACCGCGAGCGGTCTTGCCGGCAGCGCCGACCCGCGCCGCGAGGGCGCAGCCGTCGGGGAATGATCAGACGTCGGCTGAACCGTAAGCTAGGGCCGTTTTGGTCGGGCCGGCCGGATCGACCCATGGCGAGGCGAACAGCGTCTTCAGCGCCGCCCAGGCCCTGCGCACGACCTTGATATCCGCCTCGCCGTCCTGGAGCGGAAAGCGGAAGCTGAATTCCGCGGCGATCGGCTTTAGAAGCTCTCCCTCCTTCCACCAGAGGATGAGAGCACATTCCGCCTCGACGTCCTGGGAGAGCCGGATCCAGCCGTCCTCATAGACATGTTCGACGACATGAAGGCCCGCGACGGTCAGAACCGGTGTCTCGGGCGCCGGCAGCGAAGCTTTGCGGATCTCCGTGTACGGCGCAAGGCACTCGCCGACCGTTGCGGGCATATGCTGAGGATCGAATTCCGCTTCCACCGAACGGCTGAACAGCGCCCAGAACCGGGGCGTGCCGACAGGAGGGTTGACCTTCACGTCCTCCTCGAATTTCGGCTCATCGTCCCCCCTTTTCCGCAGATCGAAATCCTGCGCTTCTGCAAGCAGGCGGTCGCCATGGCGGAACTTCAGGGTCGCCTTCCAGTCCTTCCTGGAACGCAGCGGACGGCGCATGCGGAAAACCAGGTCGGAACCGTGGTAGAGATCCTGCTCATCCGTATCCAGAAAGAAGACGTTGCGCTGCTTGTTATCCTTCTGGACGTCAAGCCCGGCGCGGGTATCGATGTCGGTCGCTTGCAGGACCGTGCCGACATGCTGCCAGAAGCGCTCCACGGCGGAACGACATGCAGCCTTGTCGCCTACGAATCTCTCCGCATGCAGCATGACCTTGTATTCGCGCGACGACAGGCTCACAGGCTTTTTCCCCTCCAGACAGCGCCCCCTTGCATCCGAATATGATCACAATCCTGAATTGCGTCAATTCCCCATTCTTTCCCGGGACCTCGAAATCCGCTAGGTCTCCTGAATGACCATTCTGCCCGATTTTCTCCGTATCGACCCCGAAACCCGCCACGTCTCGCTGGATGGCCGCAATCCGGCCTTCTACAGCGATCCGAACCGCGTCTATGCCCTCCTCCACCAGCATTGCCCGACCTTCTATTGGGAAGAACAGAAGCAGTGGTTCTTCACCGGCTACGACCATGTGAACGGGCTGTTGCGCGACCGGCGCTTCGGCCGGCAGATCCTGCATATCGCCAGCCGCGAGGACCTGGGCCTGCCGGCGCCGGCACCGCATCTTCAAAACTTCGATCTCGCCGAGCGATATTCGCTGCTGGAACTCGAGCCGCCGGAGCACACGCGGCTTCGCACGCTCGTCAACCGCGCCTTCGTCTCGCGCCATATCGAAAAGCTGAGGCCGGAGATCGCACAGCTTGCGGAGAAGCTGATCGACGGGTTCGAAGCCGAAGGCGAGGCGGAACTGCTCGCCTCCTTCGCCGACATCATTCCGGTGACGATGATCGCCAGGATGATCGGCATTCCGGACGAGATGGGGCCGCAGCTTCTCGAATGGTCGCACGCCTATGTCGGCATGTACATGTTCAAGCGGACTGAGCAGGACGAACATGCCGCCGACCACGCGGCCAGGGAATTTTCCGAATACGTCAAAGGCCTGATCGCCGAGCGGCGCCGGAAGCCACGCGAAGATCTCCTGACCCACATGATCCATACCGAGCACAGGGGCCAGTATCTCAGCGACGACGAACTGGTTTCGACGACCATCGTGCTGCTCAATGCCGGCCACGAGGCAACCGTGCACCAGATCGGCAATTCGGTACGGGTTATCCTGGAGAGCGGGCTACCGGTCATGGAGCTTTTTCGCGACGAGGCGGCCACCGAACGGACGGTCGAGGAAACCCTGCGCATCTGCGCGCCGGTTCATATCTTCCAGCGCTGGGCGCTCGAGGACGTCGAGATCGACGGGCTCAATTTCAAGCGCGGCGACAAGGTGAGCCTCATCCTCGCGGCCGCCAATCTCGATCCGAAGCGATTTTCCGATCCGCTGGCGTTCAGGCCCGAACGGCAGGAAGCCGCCAACCTCTCCTTCGGCGCCGGCATCCATTTCTGTATCGGCGCGCCGCTCGCAAGGCTGGAACTCAATACCGTGCTGCCGATCCTTTTCCGGCGGCTGCCGGAGATACGGGTCGCCGCACCGCCGGTGGTAAAGGACGTCTACCATTTCCACGGGCTGGAGCGGCTGGATCTGGCCTGGTGACGATCGGCTCCCTGGCTGCGCGTCAACGCGGCAAAGGAAACGCCGATGACTTACGCGACTGCGGACGCGGCCCGCAGTCGCATATCCCGCTTTTCGCCATCAAGCCGTGGCGCCAACTCCGTAGCGGGCCGCGGGCTTGCTGAGCGACAGGTAGGGGCGCAAGCCGAGCCGGGCGGACGCGTAGGTCTCATAAAGCTGCGTATCGGCAAGCGATGGCATGGTGACGAGTTCGCCGCGGTCGAGACCGGCGAGTGCCGCATCGACGAGATCGCTCGCTTCCATGACGCTGTTCGGGTCGAGATTGTCCATGGAGCCGCCGACGCGATCGAAGATCTCGGTACGGGTAAAACCGGGCAGAACCGCCTGGATCCTGACGCCGGTGTCCTTCAACTCGGAATGAAGCGCCTCCGTCAGCGCCAGCACGAAAGCCTTGCTGGCCGCATAGGTCCCGCTGAAGAGGTCCGGAGCAAGGGCGACGGCAGAGGCCGTATTGACGATGGCGCCCTTGCCGCGGGCGGCGAAGACCTGGGCGGCGGCGACAGCGAGGCGGTTGGCCGCGGTGACGTTGAGGTCGACCATCTGGTCGAGATAATCGGGATCGGCCTTCAGCAACGAACCCTTCGGGCCGATGCCGGCGTTGTTGACGAAGAGCGTGATCGAACCGTCGTCGCGCAGGCGCCTGTCGACGGCCAGAACATCGGCCCGCTGGCTGAGGTCTGCGCGCAGCACATTCGCCTTGATGCCATGTTCGCTCGACAGCCGGGCGGCGAGCGCTTTCAGACGATCCGCGTCACGGGCGACGAGAACCAGGTCGTAGCCGCGCTTTGCAAGCTTTTCCGCATAGGTCGCGCCGATACCCGACGATGCGCCGGTCACGAGTGCGGTTCCGAGTTTCGAATTATTGCTCATCGTCCATCTCCTTCGGTTTTGGCTGGATTCTCGCCGGCGGTCCGGCATCTGGAATTTACTGGCATATACCACTATATATGAAAGGCACGATTTGAAGCTGCAAGGGTCGCCCGCAAATTTTTCATCGCAGTGGAAGAGCCGGACAAAAGTGGGCATTGTTCCGCGACAGGATCGGGACGAGACATGACGGACGACGACGACAAGCTGAACAAGCAAGGGCAGAACCAAGACGGCATCTGGCTTCACTGCAGCAACAGCGCGGTGCGCCGCGCCTCGCGGCATCTCGGCCAGCTCTATGAGGATGCGATGGGCGATAGCCACCTCAAGGGAACGCAGTTCTCGCTGATATCGCAGATCGCCAGATCCAATGAGCCGACATTGAAAACCCTCGCCGATGCCGTGGTGATGGACCTTTCCGCGCTCGGCCATACTTTGAAGCCGCTGATCCGGGACGGACTGGTGGAACTGGTACCCGACGCACAGGACCGCCGCGCCAAGCGCGTGCGCCTGACGGAAGCCGGCACGGCCATACAGCGCGACCTCACCGCCCGCTGGCAGGTGGCACAGGACCGTTTCGACAAGGCATTCGGGAAGGAAAGGTCGCAGGAACTGCGGCGCACGCTGGCATTCATCTCTTCGGATGAATTCGCCAGAGCATTCAACGGGAACGACTGAAATGTGCGTCGCTGGCGAGCGAAGGAGCCGTGCCGCCGCGGCAGGCCGCGACTACGTTCCTGCGCTCACCCCTCAAACCCTGATCACATAATCCTTGCGAGTCGTTTCAACGACTTCCCACGTTCCCTTGAAGCCGGGTCTGAGGACCATGCTGTCGCCGGCCTTCAGGCGGACCGGCTGGCCGCCCTGTTCGGTGACGATCGAATGGCCGGAGAGGATGTGGAAATATTCCCATTCCTCATACACGATCCGCCACTTGCCGGGCGTCGCTTCCCATATGCCGGCATAGAGTCCGCCCTCGGCTTCCTCGAAATTCCAGGTGCGGAACACGGGATTGCCGGCAAGGAGCCGGTCCGGTGCCGGGGCGCCCTTCTCCGGCGTCACGGAAGAGAGGTCGAATTTGGTCCAGGCGCTCATTGTTTGACGCTCTCTTTCATGATCGGTCCGGAGGCTCGACGGCTCCGGCGCCTGGCGCCGAAGCCGTCATGGCTTATCACATCTTCGACAAGGCCTGGTCGAGGTCGGCGATGATATCGGCGACATCCTCTATGCCGATCGACAGCCGCACCACGTCGGGTCCGACGCCGGCAGCGATCTGCTGTTCTTCGCTCAGCTGCCGGTGGGTTGTTGAGGCCGGATGGATGACGAGCGAGCGGGTATCGCCGATATTGGCGAGATGGGAGAAGAGCTGCAGGCTTTCGACCAGCGTCTTGCCCGCCTCGTAGCCGCCCACCACCCCGAAGGTGAAGACCGAGCCGGCGCCCTTCGGCGAATACCGCTTCTGCAAGAGGTGGTTGGGATCATCCTCCAGACCGGCATAGCTGACCCAGGCGACCTTCGGATGCGCCTTCAGCCATCCGGCGACGGTTGCCGCGTTGTCGCAATGTTTCTGCATCCGGAGCGGCAGGGTTTCGATACCGGTCAGGATCATGAAGGCGTTGAAGGGCGAAATCGCAGCCCCCATGTCGCGCAAGCCCAGTACCCGGCAGGCGATGGCAAAGCCGATATTGCCAAAGGCCTGATGCAGGACGACACCGCCATATTCGCCACGCGGTTCCGACAGCATCGGATAACTGCCCGATTTCGACCAGTTGAAGGTGCCTCCGTCGACGATCACGCCGCCCATGGAATTGCCGTGCCCGCCCATGAACTTGGTCAGCGAATGGATGACGATGTCGGCGCCATGTTCGAGCGGCCGGACGAGATAGGGGCTCGCCATCGTGTTGTCGACGATCAGCGGAATGCCGTGCCGCTGCGCCACCTCGGCGATCGCCGCGATATCCACGAACGTGCCGGCGGGATTGGCAAGGCTCTCGATGAAGATGGCGCGGGTGCGCTCGTCTATGCCGGCCTCGAAGCTCGCCGGATCGTCCGTATCGGCCCAGCGCACCTGCCAGTCGAAATTTCTGAACGCGTTGCCGAACTGGTTGATCGATCCGCCATAGAGCTTTCGTGCCGCGATGAAATTGTCGCCCGGCTGCATGATCGTATGGAAGACAAGCATCTGCGCCGCGTGGCCGGAGGCGACGGCAAGCGCCGCGGTCCCCCCTTCGAGGGCCGCCACCCGCTCCTCCAGCACCGCCTGGGTGGGATTCATGATGCGGGTATAGATATTGCCGAACTGCTGCAGCCCGAAAAGAGCCGCGGCATGGTCCGCGTCGTTGAAGACGAAGGATGTCGTCTGGTAGATCGGCGTCACCCGCGCCCCGGTGGTCGGATCGGGCTGCGCGCCCGCATGCACCGCCAGTGTCGAAAAGCCCGGATTGAGTGTCGGCATTTTAGTCCCTCCCCTTGAAATGGCGCCCGGTTGATAGCGCCCCAACAGACCCCGGCGATTGATCGCGATCAAGGAATATCGTTCTCCGGAACCTATTGTCCTGAGGAAATAGAGAGGAGTTTACGATGGACAACACGATCCCCAATCCGGAAAATCTCACCAACAGGCTGAAGCGCTGGTGTTCCGCCACCTGGACGGCGATCAACGAGGCGAAGCTTCTCGCCAGCCTCGACGACGAGACGGTCAAGCTTCTGGCGCAAGACAATGCCCTGTCGGAACAGGAACTGCGCGAGCTCATCGCCAAAGGCCCGCACGCCGCCGACGAGATGCTGGCGCTGATGAAGCTGCTGAACATCGACCCGGACGAAGCAAGGCTGGAGGAACCGGCGGAATTCCGCGACATGCACGTCACCTGCGTCCATTGCGGCGAGAAGACCCGCTGTCGGCGCGAACTTGCCGACGGCAGCGCCGCCGCCGACTTCGCGAGCTATTGCGGCAATGCCGAGCGGCTCGACGAGATGCGCAGCCGGCTGGAAACGCTCGCCAAATAACGAGCCGCCCGCCCGATCGGGACGCGCCGCCGGGGGTCAGGCGACCAGGCGGGGATATTCGATCGCCGGGCAGCGATCCATAACGACCTTGATGCCGGCGGCTTCGGCCTTTTCGGCGGCCTTGTCGTCGCGGACGCTGAGCTGGCCCCAGATCACCTTCGGCTTCGTTTCAAGCGCGATAGCCTCGTCGACGACGCCGTCCAGATATTCCGCGGCGCGAAAAACGTCGACCATGTCGACCGGCTGCGGCACGTCCGCCAGCGTCCTGTAGACCGTCTGGCCGAGGATCTGCTTGCCGGCCTGCCCGGGATTGACCGGAAACACCGTGTAGCCCCTGGAGATGAGGAACCCCATGACCCGGTTGCTCGGCCTGTCGGGATTCGGGGAGGCTCCGAGCAGCGCAATCGTCCTGGTATTCTTCAGGATATCGGCGATGTAGGCGTTTTCGTAACGGTCGTGGTTCATGACGGCTGCTCCGCTATTGGCGCGCCTCTGGCGGCGCGGTGCTTCTGCGCTATGTAAGTCCGCGTCTCGTCGAAAGGGATGAGGATCATGAAAAATTTTCTCTTCGGCCTTGCGATCATCGCTTCCGGCCCCCTCCTCTGGCCCGAGCCGGCGGCTGCGATATCGCGCTACAATTCCACCCGAATGTCCTGCGCCGCCGTGCAGCGGGCCATCGGCCGCGAGGGTGCGGTGATCCTGCGTTATCCCTCCCGCAACAAGCCGGGAATGACGCTTTACGACCGCTATGTCATCGGCAGCGGCTCTTGCGACGCACACGAGTTCGCCGACCGGGCAACTGTGCCGACGGCAGACACACCGAGCTGCCCGGTTCTCGCCTGCAAGAGACGGCCCGACCCGGAAGATTGTTTTCCTCTCCAGGCAGGCTGCCTGAGATTCTAGCCCATTTCTGATCAAAAAAAGCCGCGGCACGCCTCGCCGCCGAAGTTCCCAAAACGTTCGCCAAATATTCGATCTTCGTACACGTACATATTAGCACCATCTTATGGTTGAATTAGAAAATGCTACTAGATTTGAGTAGGCAAACTTGTTTCACTGAACATTTGTCAGGTTTCACCGTCCCCAACGTTTCTTGCGGAAACCTGAGCAGATAACAGCTATCCTGACTGCCGGAATCCACATAAAATCGTCCAAAAACGAGAAACTCCGTCAGCTGGCCCCAAATCGCCTTCGTCCGATTTACACAACTCAGGATATAGATCGAACGAGCGATAGGCACGATGGGTGGCGCAGTTGGCAACCTTAAGGTCGGCCGGTTTTTTCAAAGCATCCGGCAGTCTTTGCGATCGTGGATCGACCGTCCGGCAGAATCGGGCTCGCCGGCATCGCATGGGTTTTCTTTCCCATCGGCAGGCGATTGACGCCTTTGCCGTGCACCGCGACCGAAGGGCTTGGCTTGACGGCTGCGGCGGGAGGAAGCGGTGATCTCGATGAGTCACCGGCTATTTCACGCAGAAAAATGTGGTATCATAAAACCACATACGCAAGCCATTGATTTTACTCTCTATATTTTTCAACCTCGCAAAACCGTCACCTTGACGCTTCTGGCCCCTCTCGATATAAGCCGCCGCAGATCGCGGACCTTTTGGCCCGCTTTCTTTTTTGCCGATCTTCGTGAGCGGCAATCCAAGCAACAAGAAACGCCCTGCAGCCGAAGTTTTCGGGTGGCACGGGTCTCAGAAGAAAGAGTTCAGAACATGTCAACCTTCGTTCAGAAGCCTGCCGAGGTGGAGAAGAAGTGGGTGATCATCGATGCCGAAGGCCTCGTTGTCGGTCGCCTCGCCACCATCGTCGCCAACCGTCTCCGCGGCAAGCACAAGGCCACCTTCACACCGCACGTCGATGATGGCGACAACGTCATCATCATCAACGCGGAAAAGTGCGTCCTCACCGGCAAGAAGTATTCCGACAAGACCTATTACTGGCACACCGGTTATCCGGGTGGCATCAAGGAGCGCACCGCGCGCCAGATCATCGAAGGCCGTTTTCCGGAGCGCGTCATCGAGAAGGCTGTCGAGCGCATGGTTCCCCGTGGTCCCCTCGGCCGTCGCCAGATGAAGAACCTGCGCGTTTATGCCGGTTCCAACCATCCCCATGAAGCACAGCAGCCCGTCGCTCTCGACGTCGCATCGCTCAACAAGAAGAACGTAAGGAGCGCCTGATAATGGCCGATCTTTCCTCCCTGAAGGACCTCGCGCCGGCTTCCGAAGCTGCCGCTCCGGTTCATGTCCGCAAGGTCGACAGCCTCGGCCGCTCCTACGCGACCGGCAAGCGCAAGAACGCCGTCGCCCGCGTCTGGGTCAAGGCCGGCACCGGCAAGATCACGGTCAACGGCCGTGACTTCTCCGCTTACTTCGCCCGCCCGGTCCTGCAGATGATCCTGCAGCAGCCGGTCATCGCCGCTGCCCGCACCGGCCAGTTCGACATCGTCGCGACCGTCACCGGTGGCGGTCTCTCCGGTCAGGCCGGCGCCGTTCGTCACGGCGTTTCCAAGGCCCTCACCTATTTCGAGCCGGGCCTTCGCGGCGTGCTCAAGAAGGGTGGCTTCCTGACCCGCGACAGCCGCGTCGTCGAGCGTAAGAAGTACGGTAAGGCAAAGGCCCGCCGCTCCTTCCAGTTCTCCAAGCGTTAATCGCTCCGGATTTGGACTTTACGAAAGGCGGGGCTTCGGCTCCGCCTTTTTCGTTTGTGGGCATTGCCCGCTTTCGGCTCAGATCGGCAGTTCTGTCGTCGATTTCAGTTCGCGCAGCACGAAGCTGGACACGACATTGCGCACATGCGGGTTGCGCATCAGGTGGCGGGTCATGAAGGCCTCATAGGCTTCCACATCGCGCGCCCGGATCTTCAGCATGTAATCGAAGGTTCCCGACAGCGCGTAACATTCCATGATCTCCGGCCGGTCGCGCACGACGGTGGCGAAGGCTTCGATCGCCTCCTCGTGGTGGTCCTCGAGCGTCACATGGGCGACGATGCAGAGTTTCAGGTCGAGCTTTGCGGGGTCGAGAAGTGCCACCCGCTTGCGGATGACGCCTTCGGCCTCCAGTTCCTGGATCTTGCGCCAGGCGGTGCTCTGCGACATGCCGGCTTTCTCGGCCAGCTCGGCGAGCGATGAACCGTCGCCGGTCTGCACGAGCTGCAGAAGCTTGCGGGCAGCCTGCAGGTTTTCTTTCATGACGACCCCTCCTCCCGAATTATTCTCCCAATATTTATGCCCACTTCGGCAAAACTGAAAGGATTGCCCGCGTTTTCCGAGATATGATGGTGAACTGGCAGCCGGTGGCTGAAGCCCCCGGCTCATTCGATCACGAAACGGGAGGCCGCTGATGAGCAAGCAAAGCACCTATACGGCAAACCTGCCGGATGCGGATGGCATCTATCGCTATACGAGCGAAGAGGACCGGATCTGGAGCGAGCTCTACCAGCGCCAGATGACGCTTTTGGCGGACAAGGCCTGCCGGGAATATCTGGACGGCGTCAAGGCGCTCGGGCTGAAGCCGGACAAGGTCCCCCAGCTTGGCGATGTCGACCGGCGCCTCAACGAGACCACCGGTTTCGGCGTGGAGGGCGTCCCGGCCCTCATTCCGCCCTCGCGCTTTTACGAATTGCTCTCCCAGGGCAAGTTTCCGCTGGCGACGTTCATCCGCCGCCGCGAGCATATCGACTATATCGAGGAGCCGGACATTTTTCACGAAGTGTTCGGCCACTGCCCTCTCCTGACCAACCGGAGTTATGCCAATTTCGTGCGCCGCTTCGGCGAGAAAGCCGTCGGGCTCGGGAAGGAATATTCCTGGCACCTGTTCCGGATCTTCTGGTTCACCGTCGAATTCGGCCTGATCGAGACGCCGCAGGGGCGACGCTGCTTCGGCGCCGGCATCGTCTCATCGCCCAACGAGACCCGGGCGGCGATGGAAGGCACGCAAGCCGAATTCCGGCCCTTCGACTTGATGACGGTGCTTCGTACCCCCTACCGCATCGATATCGTCCAGCCGATCTATTATGTCATCGACAGTTTTGCGCAGCTGGAATCGATCATCGAGGAGGATATCGGCGCCCGCATCAGGGAGGCCAAGGCGCTCGGGGATTTTCCGCCGGTATTCGAAGCCAAGGCTTCCTGAACGCGCGGAATTCTCTCCCGTCCGGGCTTGCCTTGCCTGGCCTTATTGTCCAACGTCCCGCCACTCAAGGATGGAGGGACGCCATGGCAAACAAGACCATCGACCATGCCTTCACGGCAGGGAACCTGACCTCGGCCGCATCGGATCCGACCTTTGCGGGCGCGCTGTCGTTCATGCGCCGCCGCTTCACCAAGGATCTGGCGGGTACCGATACGGTTGTCTGGGGCATTCCCTTCGATGCCGCGACCTCCAACCGGCCGGGCGCGCGGTTCGGGCCGCAGGCGATCCGGCGGGCCTCGGCGATCTTCGACAACGATCCGCAATACCCGTTTGAGCGCGATCTCTTCGCCGAAATGGCCGTCATCGATTACGGCGACTGCCTCATCGACTACGGCAACCACCAGAAGACGCCTGATGCGATCGAGGCCCAGGCGAATGTCATTCTCGACAGCGGCGCCTTCCTGCTGACGCTCGGTGGCGACCACTATGTCACCTGGCCGCTCCTCAAAGCCCATGCGGCCAAGCACGGGCCGATGGCGCTCGTCCAGTTCGACGCGCATCAGGATACCTGGCTGGACGACGAGGGACGCATCGATCACGGTTCCTTCGTGGCACGGGCGGTGCGCGCCGGCATCATCGACCCCACCCGGTCGATCCAGGTCGGCATCCGCACCCATGCGCCGGAAGATTTCGGTATCCGCCTTCTCTATGGCCATGAGATCGAGGAGATGAGCGCGGCCGAAATCGCAAAGACGATCCTCGATCACGTCGGGCAAACGCCGACCTACCTCACCTTCGATATCGACTGCCTCGATCCGGCCTTCGCGCCGGGCACCGGCACGCCGGTCGCCGGCGGGCCTTCGAGCGCGAAGATCCTGTCGGCCTTACGAAAGCTCGGGGCCCTCGATATCCGCGGCGCCGACGTGGTCGAAGTGGCGCCGGCCTACGACCATGCGGATATTACCGCCATTGCGGGGGCGACGGTTGCGATGTATATGCTCGGGCTCCGCGCGGAGCGACGCGCGGCTGCGTTAAATTTCTGAATCAAGTTGCTGGTAAACTGAATCCGGCTCTCAATCCAAGGCACTGATCTAACAGGATAATGACCATGACAGCGAAAATCTTCATCGACGGCGAACACGGCACCACGGGACTGCAGATCCGCACCCGCATGGCCGGCCGCCGCGACGTCGATCTGCTGTCGATCCCGGAAGCGGAGCGGCGCAACGCCGCCATGCGCGAGGATCTCCTGAACAGTGCCGATATCGCCATCCTCTGCCTGCCCGACGATGCGTCGCGGGAAGCCGTCACCATGCTTGCCGGCAATAACAAGGTGCGGGTGATCGACACCTCGACCGCGTTCCGCGTCGATCCGTCCTGGGCCTATGGCTTTGCGGAAATGGACAAGGCCCAGGCCGACAAGATCAAGGCCTCCCGGCACGTCGCCAATCCGGGCTGCTACCCGACCGGCGCGATCGGCATCATCCGGCCGCTGCGCGCCGCCGGCATCCTGCCCGACGGTTATCCGGTCACGGTCAATGCCGTCTCCGGTTATACGGGCGGCGGCAAGCAGATGATCGGCCAGATGGAAGATCCGTCCAGGGAAGACGCGATCTCGGCCAACAATTTCCTCTACGGCCTGCCGCTCAAGCACAAGCACGTGCCGGAGATGAAGATCCACGGCCAGCTCGACCGTGCCCCCCTCTTCTCGCCGTCGGTCGGGCGCTTCCCCCAGGGCATGATCGTGCAGGTGCCGCTCTTCCTCGAAGACCTGAAGGGCGATGCGACGATCGAAGGCATCCACAAGGTGCTGGTCGAGCATTATTCCGGGCAGGACATCGTTACCGTCGTGCCGCTCGAAGAGAGCAAGGCGCTGCCGCGCGTCGATGCGGAAGAGCTGGTCGATACGGACAGGATGAAGCTCTTCGTGTTCGGCACACCGGGCGGCGCACATGTCAATCTCGTCGCCCTACTCGACAATCTCGGCAAGGGCGCCTCGGGTGCCGCCGTCCAGAACATGGACCTGATGCTTTCGGCCTGATGGCGGAGAGCATTTCCCTTCCAGTTTCCCTGCCCGGCGAATGGCGGATCGAAACCGCCAGGCAGATCGCCGATACGGTCGTCGGCACCGTCCTTGAAGTGACGCGTGCCGGCGGCGAAACCGATATCGTCAAGGTTCTGAAACCCAAGGCTTTGGAAGACAGTTTTCGTGGCGCCGATTTCCTCGCCTGGCGCGACGGCGCCGGCTGCGTGCGGCTGATCGCGCGTTCAGGCAATCTGCTCTTGATGGAGCATGCGGGCAAGGTGACGCTCCGGGATCACCTTGTTTCCCATGGAGACCAAGAAGCGACCAGGATCGCGGCCGAGGTGCTGACGGAGTATCATCGCCCTTCGGACGCACCGGCGCCCACAAGCCTGATGCCGCTTTCCCGCTATTTCAAAAGCCTGTTCGAGAAGGCCGACGCGGATCGCCGAGACAACGTCGTCAGCCCGTTCATCGAGGCGGCAGCGCTGGCGGAAACGCTGATCGCCGACCAGCGGGACATCAAGCCGCTGCATGGCGACCTGCACCACGAAAACATCATGTTCGGCCCGCGCGGCTGGCTGATCATCGACCCGGCCGGCCTGATCGGCGATGCGGCGCTCGACGTCGCCAACATGTTTTCCAATCCGCTCGACCGCTTCGACCTGACGCGCAACGAGGCGCGCATCGCGTCGATGGCGGGCGTATTCGCCGAAACGCTGGGGCGGGACGTCCGCACCATCCTGCGTTACGCGTTCGCCTATGGCTGCCTGTCGGCCGCATGGCATGACGAAGACGGCAATGCGAAGGATCGCGACGACGAGCTTGCGGTCGCCGCCGCGGTCCGCGATGTGCTGAGACAGGCTTAGGCGAACGTCCGCTTCAAACCCAGATGGATGGCGAGCTTCTCGCCCGGTCCATGCACGGCGGCAAACAGCAGGCCGGCGAGGAAGGTGAAGTGATCGACGAAGAAGCCGAACTCCGCCTGATTGGCCTGCCAATGGCTCGGGCCGTGGAAAGCGAAAGCCAGGAAGATGACATAGGCGCCGGCGAGCAAAGCGGCCTCCGAGAAGAACGCGCCGGTCAGGAATGCGAGGGCCAGTCCCACCTCGAAGATCGCCGCGACCCAGGCGAGGAACAGCGGGAACGGAAATCCGGCGCCTGAAATGAATGCTGCCGTCGCCGACATGTCGAGAAACTTGAACGTCGTCGCCATCACGAACAGGCCGCCGAAGATCAGCCTTGCGACGAGAATTGCGATTGTCCTTACCATAACCCTACCCTCTCCTTGGCCGAAGCCGTTCGACTATGTCCCAAGGACGGGTGACGGACACGATCTCCGACATGGGGCCATGATTTTTTCGCAGAGAAAAGGCGGGCGGAAATCCTTCCGCCCGCCTTGCGCAGGTATGGGCAATATACCGGGAGATCAGCTCCGCGTGACGATCGCAGTCTCCGGCGGATATTCGCCGACGAAGCCGCGCCAGTGGGCGACGGCGAAACCGAGCACGATCAGCGCGACGGCCTGATGCGTCAGCGCCAGATCGAGCGGCACCTGCATGACGAGCGTCGAGATGCCGACGATCGCCTGAACCGTCACCAGCCCGAACAGCAGGACGGAGCGGCGGGCATGGGTGGAGCCCGGCGCCAGCCTAAGCGAGACGATCATGTGCGCGAGGGTGGCGGCCCACAGAACATAGGCGCCGCAGCGATGCACGAACTGCACCGTCTTCGGGTTCTCGAACAGGTTGATCCACCAGGGCTGCCGGACGAAGAGATCGGCCGGAACAAGGGCGCCGTCCATCAGCGGCCAGGTGTTGTAGGAGAGGCCGGCATCGAGCCCCGCCACCAGCGCGCCGAGATAGATCTGGAAGAGGACGAGGAAGGCAATGCCGCCGGCCGCCCATTTGGATCTTGCCGTCGGCGGAAGATCGCGGCTGTGCGGCGAAAGCCCCCGCATGATCCAGATGCAGGCGGCAAAGATCAGACAGGCTATGACCAGATGGGTGGCAAGCCGGTATTGCGAGACGCTGACCAGCTTGGTGAGGCCGGACGACACCATCCACCAGCCGATGAAGCCTTGAAAGCCGCCGAGCGCCAGCAGGCCGACCAGCGGGCCGCGCAAGCGCTTTTCGATGCGGCCGGTGAGCCAGAAGAAGATCAGCGGCAGGGCGAAGACCATGCCGATCGAGCGGGCGAGGAAACGGTGCGCCCATTCCCACCAGAAGATCGACTTGAACTCGTCGACCGTCATGTCCTTGTTGATCTGCTGATATTGGGGAATGCGCTGGTAGAGGCGGAACTCCTCGTCCCACTCCGCGGCCGACAGTGGCGGAATGACGCCGTGGATCGGCTTCCATTCGGTGATCGACAGGCCGGAATCGGTAAGACGCGTCGCGCCGCCGACCAGGACCAGACAGAACAGCGTGAAGACGACGACGCCGAGCCAGATGCGCACCGCCTTGCGGTCGCGCTCGCGGCGCCTGGTGTGGTTCAGGACATCGATGATCACAGCATCGGTTGCCGACATGGGTATGCTCCTGTCGTTCAAGCCAAAAGGACGCGGCACGTGGCAGGCATCGTTCAGCATTTCGCGTTGCTTTGCCCCATCAACCCATGCAAAACAAGCCCCGGCGCTTTGCGGCATGCGGTCGCGGATAGGAGAAGACGTCTTGGTTCCGCGTTTGAGAAGTTTCATCGGCACGATCCTGATCATCATTCTGGTGATCGTCTACGCGCTTGCCGCCACGACCTTCGCGATGCTGCTGCTCGCCAC
This sequence comes from Hyphomicrobiales bacterium, assembly GCA_900471605.1. Classification (GTDB taxonomy): domain Bacteria; phylum Pseudomonadota; class Alphaproteobacteria; order Rhizobiales; family Rhizobiaceae; genus Neorhizobium. The sequence continues at coordinate 69,956 of UCEY01000050.1, forward strand.
CTCGCCCTGGTGGGTGCATTTCCTCTATTTCCTGATCAGCGGCCTCCTCTGGATCCTGCCGGCCATGGCGATCATCAAATGGATGGCCGGACCCAAGCCCAAACCGTGACCGGTTTTACCGGCAATTAACCAGCGGCGACGGTTTCTCAGGGCTCAAACCCGACGGTAAACCGATTTTTGGTGCCCTCCCCCTATGTTGCCGGCCAAACGGCATCAGCGGGCAAAGCCATGCAGCAGCGGAAAATCCAGCAGGAAGAGCAGTTCGAGGACGTGGTTGTCACCCGAGCCGATGATCGGACGATCCGGTTCTCCGAACTCACCCTCGTTTCGACCAACGACCTGCGCTCCGTGGAAGCCGAATGGCGGCGCCTCGAAAGCCTGGCCAAGAACTCCCTGCATCAGGGTTTCGACTGGTGCCGGGCCTGGACTGAGGCGCATCACAGCGAACTGGCGATCGTTCAAGGCGTCGCCGGCGGCCGGACACTTTTCATCCTGCCGCTGGAAATCGTGTCGGAACGCCGCGCCCGGATCGCCCGCCTGCTCGGCAACCGGTTCAACAACCTCAATACCGGCCTCTTCGATGCCGATCTCGCCGCACCCGATGCCGAAGAACTGCAGAATTTTTCTTATGCCTTGAGGCTCGCGCTTTCGGACACGGCGGACCTGGTCGTCCTCGACAATATCCCGCTCATCTGGCGCGGCATGCAGCATCCGCTGTCGGGCCTTGCCTCGATCGAGAATCAGAACCACTCCTTCCAGCTGCCGCTCTTCCAGAATTTCGAGGCGACACTCGCGCAGCTGAACGCCAAGAGCCGCCGCAAGAAGTTCCGTTCCCAGAGCCGCAAGATCGAGGCGATCGGCGGCTACGATCATATCGCCCCCGCCGATCCGGCTGAAAAACACGCCCTGCTCGATATCTTCTTCCGCCAGAAAGGCGAGCGGCTGAGGCTGTTCGGCCTGCCGGATGTCTTCCAATTGCCAGGCATCCAGGATTTCTTCCACCGCCTCATGGACGTCCCGGCCAAAGGAACCGATACGCCGCTGACGCTGCATGCGATCCGCCTGCGCGGCGAGCACGATGGGCATATCGCGGCGATTGCCGGCCTGTCGCGCAAGGGCGATCATGTCATCTGCCAGTTCAGCTCGATCGACGAGACGATCTGCCCGGAGGCGAGCCCCGGCGAATTGCTGTTCTGGCTGATGATCGAGCAGTCCTGCCGGGAGGGCGCCTCGGTGTTCGATTTCGGCGTCGGCGACCAGCCCTACAAGCGCAACTGGTGCACCCAGGAAACGGTGCAGCACGATATGCTGATCCCGCTGACCTGGAAGGGTTCGCTGATGCGGCCGCTGCTGATCGGGGTGACCAGGGCGAAGGCGGCAATCAAGCGCAATCCGCATCTCTATGCAATGGCGCAGCGCTGGCGGTCCGGCCGCTGCCCGAAAGCGCCGGAAGCTCCCGCCTCCGACGCGGAGTGATCCATCAGGCGGCGCGGCGCTTGCCCGGGCGCGGCGAACGCCGGTCGCCGGTTTCCGTCATCACCAGCAGGTTGCTGTAGCCGGCCGCTTCGAAATCCGTCACCAGGTCGGCGACTTCTTCATCCCTGAAGCCCGGAACGGACAGGACGATCTCTGCCATCGCGTTGCGCGTCAGGCGCGAGATGCCGGCGATCTCGGCCGGGCCGCATTCAATCAGCACCAGGTCATAGGCATCGGCCAGCGCATCTATGATCATCGACAGGCGGTCGGCGCCGCGCATGGCGCGAGCGGGATCCGAAGCGCCGTGCGGAATGATATGCGCGTCGGAAAGCCGGTCCGGATGGATTGCGTCGCCGAAGGCGGTTTCGCCGCAAAGAAGGTCGGTAATGCCGGGAAGCTTCGGATTTTCCGCCATCAGCTCTGTCGGAGTGGCCGAACCGGTCATGTCGACCAGCACGACGGTGCGGCCGCGCTCGGCAAGCTCGCGGGCGAGAATGACGGTCGCGGTCGAGCCCTTGTCGCCGCCCGGAGAAATGCCGATCGCGACGGGGACATCGTGCCGCTGCAGGTAGTGCGCAACGGAGTCGATCGTAAAGCCTCGATCCTCGGCCTCCGGGGCGACGTCCTCTTCTTCGCTCTCCCTTTCGGAGAGCGACTGTTCGGCGATCTTGGCATAGGCGAGTGCGGCGGCGTGTTTCGGATTTTCGCGGGGCGGCTCCGGCCGGTCGAAACGGGCGGCCTCGGCCTGCATCTGGTGGACCGGCAGCGGAGCGGCCGCAACGGGTGCCGGTGCCGCCGGTTCCAGCACGACGTCATCCTCGTCATCGCGAACCCCCGACGGACGCAGCGCGCGGCCGGAGAAGAGCTCGATGACGATGACGATCAGGCAACCGAAGATGAAGGTGGCGAGCGAGACGACGATGACGATCGGGATGATCTTCGGGAAATAAGGCTCGGACGGTTCGACCGCTTTCGAGACGACGCGGGCATCGGCCGGGCTCGAATTGCCATCGAGGCGAGAGCTCGCCTCGCGGTAGCGGGCAAGGTAGGTTTCCAGCAGCTGGCGCTGGGCGGCGGCCTCGCGCTCAAGGGCACGCAGGCCGACCTCTTCTTCGCCCGCCTTGGCGGAATCCGCCTTCAAGCCATTGAGCTGGCCCATCAGCTGGCGTTCGCGGATGCGCGACATCTCGGCTTCGTTGTCGAGGCTCGCGAGGATCTTCTTGGTCTCGCTCTCGATCTGCTGGCGGATGCCGGCAAGCTGGCCGCGCAGGCCCTTGAGCCGCGGATGACCTTCCAGCAGCGAGGTCGAGGAGTCGGAAATCTGGGCCTGCAGGTTGGCTTCGGCTTCCTTCAGACGCTGGATGACCTGGGAACCGACGACGTCGCTCAGCGTATCGGAGGCGCGACCGGCCTTCAAAGCCGCCCGGACGTTTTCGGCGCGCGCCTCGGCATTTGCCCGCTCGCCGCGGATACGGGCGAGCTCGGTCGAAATGTCGTTGAGCTGTTGGGTCGAGAAACTGTTGGTCTCGGTGGTCTGGAACAGGCCGTTGGAGGACCGGTAGTCGGCCACCTTCTTTTCGGCCTCCTTGACTTTCTGGGTCAGGCTGGCGATTTCCGGCTCCAGCCACTTGGCCGTCTCGGAATGGGTGTCGAGCTTGGCGCCGCTCTGGATCTTGAGGTAAGCCTCCGCCATCCGGTTCGGGATCTCGGCCGCAAGCTTCGGATCGCGCGAGGAAAACTCGATGGCGATGACGCGCGAATTCTCGACCGCGTAGACATTCAGCTTGTCGCGGAATTCCTGGATCACCCGGTCTTCCGGGTCGAGTTTCATCGGATCCTGCTTGAGCCCGATCAGGACCAGCGGATCTGGCAGGAAGGACTGCGCGGCCGGATCGAATTCCTTGAGCTTGGCGAGGTTGAGGTCCCGGGCCACGCGCTTGATGAGATCGGTCGACTGCAGCAGCTGCGCCTGGCTGGTGATGTTGAGCGAGTCCAGCAGCGGGTCGTTGGCCTGTGCGGCCGCGTCCCCTCCCGAGAGGTTCGGCGAGCGGGATTCGATCAGCATCCGCGTCTCGCTCTTGTAGCTGGGTTTCATCAGACTGGTGCCGACCAGCGCGACGGCCGCTGCGACGATCGTCGCGCCCAGGATCCTGCCCTTGCGTTCCCAGATCGCCGAGATGACCCGCCCGAGGTCGATATCCACGTCCTGATTGCCACCGTTTACGCCTGACATGATACGCTCCAACTGATCGGTTTCGGCGAAGAGTAAAGGATCATGGTAACGCGAGAGTTAATGGCCAAGTACAGCCGTTAAAGCTCCAAGAAAATCTCGAAATGCCCGGCCTCTTTACCGGGCATTAACCCTAACGGATCGATAACGGCGGACAGATGGTATGAACAGCCGGAGCCTGGAACGCGGAAATGTCCTTCGCCCCCTTCAAACGCGTGGTGGCCAAACACGTGGCGGCGCTCGCCCTTGCGGCGGCTGCGCTTGCCGGCTGCACTAGCTATGCGCCCGCTCCGAAGAGCTTTCAGGAAGCGACCATCCAGCCCTACAGGCTCGACAGCGGCGACCGTATTCGCGTCAGCGTCTTCGAACAGCCGGGCCTCACCAATACCTATACGGTCGACCAGGCCGGCTACATCGCCTTCCCGCTGATCGGCCAGGTGGCGGCCCGCGGCCAGACGCTGCCGGCGCTCGAGGGCTCGATCGCCTCGCGCCTCAAGCAGGGTTATCTGCGCGACCCGGATGTCACCGCCGAGATCGACCGCTACCGTCCCATCTTCGTGATGGGCGAAGTCGGCCGGCCGGGGCAATATTCCTACGTGCCCGGGATGACCGCCCAGAACGCGATCGCGATCGCCGGCGGCTTCACCTCCCGCGGCAACCAGCGCGACATCGACGTCACCCGCAAGATCAACGGCCAGGTGCTGACCGGCCGCACCGTCATCTCTTCCACGGTGCTTGCCGGCGACACCATCTATGTCCGCGAGCGGCTGTTCTGACCGATCCATGGCTGAGAGCCCTCCCTTGCGGATACTCCATTGCTTCAGGTCGCCCGTCGGCGGGATTTTTCGCCATGTGCGCGACCTTGTCGAAGAGCATCGGGCGGCCGGCCACGAGGTCGGCATCCTGTGCGACAGCTCGACCGGCGGAGCGCATGAGGAGCGCCTTTTCGACAGCATCCGGCCGCAGCTTTCGCTCGGCCTCACCCGCATTCCGATGCGGCGTGCGATCGCCCCTTCCGATTTCGTGGCGATCTACAAGAGTTATAAACATATCAAGAGCTTGCAGCCGGACATTTTGCACGGACACGGCGCCAAGGGTGGCGCCATTGCCCGGCTGATCGGCTCAGCCCTGCGGGTCAACAGGTATCGCGTAGCCCGCCTCTATTCGCCGCATGGCGGCAGCCTGCATTTCAGCCGGTCGAGCCTTTCCGGCCAGGCCGTGCTGCGGCTGGAACGGTTCCAGGAACATTTCGGCGATGCGCTGGTGTTCGTCTGCGAATACGAACGGCGCACCTACGAGGCCAAAGTCGGCAAGCCGCGCAAGGCTTCCCGCGTCATCTACAACGGCATCAAGGATGCCGAGTTCGAGACGATCGGCACCGAGCCATCGGCCCCGGATTTCCTCTATATCGGCATGCTGCGCGACCTCAAGGGGCCGGATGTCTTCATCGACGCCTTCGCACGGACCGAAAGGGTAGTCGGCCGCCCGCTTTCGGCGCTGATGGTCGGTGACGGCCCGGATCGCGACCGCTACCAGGCGATGATGGCCGAGCGCGGGCTTGGCCGCCGTATCCAGATGAGGCCGGCCATGCCGGCGCGCGACGCGTTCGCCATGGCAAAGATCGTCGTCGTTCCCTCCCGCGCCGAAGCCATGCCCTATATCGTCCTCGAGGCCCTGGCGGCCGGCAAGCCGGTGATCGCCTCCCGGGTGGGTGGCATTCCGGAAGTGCTCGGCGATACAAGTGCGGCGCTTGCGACGCCCGGCGATGCCGAGGATCTCGCCCGCGTCATGACCGAGGCGTTCACCACGCCCGGCTGGCAGGACGCGGTCATGCCAAAGCCGGACGCATTCAAGGCGGTGTTTTCCGCCTCTGTCATGGCCCGGGAAATGCTCGGACTGTATCAGGATCTGACAGGTTCACGGGCCGATTCGGCCCGCGGCTAAAGGCTTCCTTCACCTCTTTTTGCTAAGCCGTTTCCATATCTTCCTGCGCCGACGGGCCTGGGAGGCCAAAGGGATCGGTCCATGAACCAGCCGAACAAGTCCGAGCAGTTCGATGTCGAAAGCCTTCGCAAGAAGGTTTCGGAACTCCGTGCAGCCGACGAAAAGCACGATCCGGCCAATGCCACCGTGCTCAATCCGTTTGCCCGCCAGATCGCCGAACAATTCCGCGACGACAGCTATTCGCCGGCGATGCTGATCGGCCTGTTCCGGCTGTTCGAACTCCTGGCGCTGCTTGCGATCGGCCTCGTCATCGGCGCATTTTTCTCGCCGATCGACCTCACCGGCTTTTTCGCCCGTTTCGCCCTCGTCGCCTGGGGCTCGACACTCACCGTTCTGCTTCTGCAGGTGGCCGACACCTATCAGATCCCGTCGCTGCGCGGCGCGCAGCGCACCGCCCGGCGCGTTTTCGTCTGCTGGGCGATCGGTTTCGTGTTGACGGCGTCGACGCTCTACCTCGTCGAACCCAGCCCCTATCCGCTTGCCGGCCTTTGCGCCTGGCTCGTCACCGGCGCCGCCTTCCTCTTCCTCGAACGGCAGCTCACCGCCTACGCCATCCGCCACTGGGGACGCAACGGCGTGATGGAACGCCGCGCCATCATCGTCGGCGGCGGCGAACCGGCCAAGCAGCTCGTGCGCCAGCTGGAACAGCAGCCCGACAACGATATCCGCATCTGCGGCATATTCGACGACCGCAACAGCGAGCGCTCGCCGACCGTCGTCGCCGGCTATCCGAAGCTTGGCACCTTCGCGGAACTGATCGAATTCGCCCGTCTCGCCCGCATCGACATGCTGATCATCGCGCTGCCGGCCACTGCCGAGGCCCGCATCCTGCAGCTCCTGCGCAAGCTCTGGGTGCTGCCGGTCGATATCCGGCTCGCCGCCCATGCCAACCGCCTGCGCTTCCGCCCGCGCTCCTATTCGCATGTGGGCGCCGTGCCGATGTTCGACATTTTCGACAAGCCGATCCGCGACTGGGATTCGGTGGCGAAGCGCGTCTTCGACATCGTCTTCTCGGTGGTCGGAATCCTGCTGACCTGGCCTATCATGCTTGCCGCTGCAATTGCGGTGAAGGCGACCTCCAAGGGGCCGATCCTGTTCCGCCAGAAGCGCCACGGTTTCAACAACGAGATCATCGACGTCCTGAAGTTCCGCTCGATGTACACGAACCTCAGCGACCAGACCGCGGTCAAGGCCGTCACCAAAGGGGATCCCCGCGTCACTCCCGTTGGCCGTTTCCTGCGCAAGTCCTCGATCGACGAACTGCCGCAGTTGTTCAACGTGCTGCGCGGCCAGCTTTCGCTGGTCGGCCCGCGCCCGCATGCGGTGCTCGCCCAGACGGGAACCCGCAAATATGTCGACGTCGTCGAGAGCTATTTCGCCCGTCACCGCGTCAAGCCCGGCGTCACCGGCTGGGCGCAGATCAACGGGTTGCGCGGCGAACTCGACAGCGACGAGAAGATCCGCGCCCGCACCGCCTACGACCTCGACTATATCGAGAACTGGTCGCTGCTCTTCGACCTGAAGATCCTGTTCCTGACGCCGATCCGCCTGCTCAACACGGACAACGCCTATTGAGCACGCTCGACTATAGCCGCCCCGGAGGCCATCCTCACCATTTCGACAGCCGGCTTGCGGCGCTGAGGCTCGCCGGCAGCGGCCTTGTCGCCTTCGGCGTCTTCCTGTCGGGCTTCGTCATCTCGGAACCGGCCCCCTACGAACTGATCATGGTGGTGCAGATCGCCATCTGGTTCCTGCTGGGGCTCAGGATATCGCGTACCGTCGCGCCTTTGCTGGTCATGATGCTGACCTTCAATATCGGCGGCCTGTTCACCATGCTGATCATGAAGAACATGAGCGAGGCGCCGATGTATTTCGCCGTCTCGGGCTTCCTGGCGCTGAGCGCGGTCTTCTATGCGGCAATCATCGAGGACGACCACCGGCGCCTGAACCTGATCTTCAAGGCCTGGGTAGCGGCGGCGATCATCACCTCGCTGCTCGGTATTCTCGGCTATTTCAACGCCTTTCCGGGCTCGCATGTCTTCACCCGCTACAATCGCGCCATGGGCGCCTTTCAGGATCCGAACGTCTTCGGTCCCTATCTCGTCGCCCCCCTCCTCTACCTTCTCTACCGGCTGTTGACCGGGCCGCTGGTCAGGGCTCCGATGTTGATCGGCGGCATCCTCGTGCTGGCGCTCGGCATCTTCCTCTCCTTCTCGCGCGCCGCCTGGGGTCTCCTGGTGTTTGCCGGCATCGCGCTGGTCATCGTCATGCTGCTCAAGGAGCGCACGACAGCCTTCCGGTTCAAGATCCTGGCGATCGCCGGCGGGGCTGCGATCTTCCTCGTGCTGGCGCTGGCGATCGCGCTGCAGTTCCCGCAGGTTTCCGACCTCTTCACCAACCGCGCCAAGCTGGTGCAGGAATATGACGGCGCCCGTCTCGGCCGCTTCGAGCGCCACAAGATCGGCTTCCTGATGGCCATGGAGCGGCCGCTCGGGCTTGGCCCAATGGCCTTCGGCAAGATCTTCGGGGAGGACGAGCACAATATCTGGCTGAAGACGCTGACCACCTATGGCTGGCTCGGCGCGGTCACCTACCAGATCATGATCTGGTCGACGCTGTGGTTCGGCTTCCGCTACATGCTGCGCGAACGGCCCTGGCAGGCCTATCTGATGATCGCCTGGGTGATGATCCTTGGTCACGCGATCATCGGCAACGTCATCGACACCGACCACTGGCGGCATTTCTACCTGCTTCTCGGCATCGTCTGGGGCTGCATGGCGCTGGAACACCGCTTCGTCCGCTCGCAGCGGAGATCTTCGGCGCCCGCCACCGGAGCGGCTTGACTTTAAGTCTCCGCGCTCCAGTTTTTCTTTCATGCTGACGGTTTCCCAACTCCGCGCCGCGCGCGCCATGACCGGAATGACGGTGGACGAACTTTCCGCCGCCTCAGGGATCTCGAAATCCGCGATAGAAGAGGCCGAAGCCTCACAGGTCTTCGCAAACGCCGAGATCACCGACCGGCTGCGTTCGATCTTCGAGTCGAAGGGGGTGCTTTTTCTGGGCGCCGGCGAAGACGACGCAGGTGCCGGCCCAGGGCTCCGGCTGCGCCACCAGTTTCATGACGAGGGAATCCGCCCTCAGAATCTGAATGCCACAAACGACGACTGAAATCGTTGCACCGCGGGAACTCTTTGAGTTCTAACGCGTTTCTCCTCCGCTTAGACAACATGCAGGGGGCTTCGTATGGCACGGACCAACAATCTCTACCTCATCATCGGTGCATTGATCGTGGTCGTCATCGGCCTCGGTTTTTATGTCTATCGGGAAGAAAGCAAGCCGAAGGGCATCGAACTCAGCATCGGACAGAATGGTATAAAAGTCCAAGAAAACTGAGGGTTAGTTAGAGGATACATTGTTAACGATAAAAGCTCAGACTTGCCTGGAACAAAATTCAGCATGCGAGTGAAGGTTCAGATAAGCAATAAAAGGGGACAGTTATGACCACGCGTATGAATCCGGACGAAGTTGACAGTAAAGGCTTCAAGAAAGTCTGGAGTGTCGCCGAATTCGCCAAGCGTTACCGTCTCGACCGCGAAGAGGAGACCCGTCTTCTGAAGCTTCTCGGGCCATTCGCGTCGCAACACGAATTACTCATGAATGCGAGCCGTGCTCCGCGCTTCCGGTAAAGTAAGGGCCGAGACCGTGCATTTCCGCGCTTGCTGCAAGCCGCGAGGTTCCAGGCAGTTGAAAGCTTGCGGTTACCGGCAACTCCTTCCCGCAGGAACCTTTACCTCCCTCTTTTAGTTGGTCTTCCGTGACCATTGGCGCCAGGCGGTGGAACCGCTGCGCAGAAGGAGGATAACCATGATAAGACTGATTTCGAATACCGGGCTTGCCATTGCCCTCTCGCTCGGCGCGGTCGGCGCCTTCTCAACTCCCGCTTCCGCACAGGATATCGAACTTCGCCTGAGTCCGGATGGCCCGCGGCCGGTGATCCGTGACCGGGACCGCGACTATGACCGTCGGGGCTGCAGCCCGGGCGAAGCACGAGCCGCCGCCCGCGACGAAGGTTTTCGCGATGCCCAGGTCGTGCGGGTGACCAGCCGCAGCGTCACCGTCGAAGGGTTTACCCGTAATGGGCCGGATCGCATCACTTTCGCCAACCGCCGCGGCTGTCCGGAAATCTGATCTGTCGCCACCTCCCCGACTACCGAAAGCTCCGCCCCGGCGGGGCTTTTTTTGACGTGGAGCGTTTCAGCGCAGATGCAGCAAATTAAGGGCAATTGTTAATTCTCATATTTACCGTAAATGAATTGGCAAGGAGTTGAGGCCAGATTTGCCCCCGTACGACGGATTTGGTGTTCCTTCAGATTGAAGAAACCGAGTGGCATGACGCCGGACCGCCGTGCCGGTAAATCAGCCCGGAATGTCCCTTCCAATCATCAGCCATTCAAGGGGCACCTCAATGACCAGCATTCTCACCAACATTGCAGCTATGTCTGCGCTCCAGACCCTTCGCGGTATCGCCAACGACATGGAATCGACGCAGAGCCGCGTTTCCTCCGGTCTGCGTGTCGGCACCGCCTCCGACAACGCCGCCTACTGGTCGATCGCGACCACCATGCGTTCCGACAACGGCGCTCTTTCCGCAGTCCAGGACGCTCTCGGCCTCGGCGCCGCAAAGGTCGATACCGCCTATTCCGCCATGGAATCGGCCATCGACGTCGTCACCGAAATCAAGAACAAGCTGGTTGCAGCGTCCGAGCCGGGCGTCGACAAGTCCAAGGTCCAGGAAGAAATCACCCAGCTGCAGAGCCAGCTGAAGAGCATCGCCTCCTCCGCTTCGTTCTCCGGCGAAAACTGGCTGCAGGCCGAAATCGGCGGCACCCAGAACGCCACGACCGGTGTCATCCAGGCCGGCACCGAAATCACCAAGCAGCTCGTTGGTTCGTTCATCCGCGATGCGGACGGAAGCGTGACGGTCAAGACCATCAACGTGGTCCTCGACGAAACCAACGTCCTGTTCGACCTTTCCGGCGGCCACGGCGGTCTTCTCGACAGCAACGCTCTCAACGGTTTCCGCGCCATCAACTACGACGACGGCACGACCAACCAGAAGCAATATTTCGGCAAGGTCAACACGTCCGGCTACTACGCCACCAACGCTGTCTGGAAGGA
>UCEY01000053.1 GCA_900471605.1 Hyphomicrobiales bacterium
CGGTGCCGGGCTGTTCCATGATCGACGGCGCGCCCGATGCGGGCCGCGGATCGGTGAGGTGGTTGGCGGTGATCGCCGGCGCCGGCGCCTGCTCGACGGGTTGCGTCGGAGCCGCTGCGACGGTCGTGTCGCTTTCGGCGCCGTCGGTCGCGGCCTGATCCTCGATCGTCGGAAGCTCGGCGGCGCCGCTCATGTTGGCGGGTGCGGCCGGCCGGGCCGGAGCCTCGATCGTCGGTGCAGGTGCCTCGGGGGCCTTGGTGCCGCTGGTCAGCGTCTTGGCGAGCGGCATCGCCATCAGCACCAGGAGCACGGCGCCGACGGCCATCAGGATCGGGCGGCGATGCTGCGAGATGACGGCGCCGAAACCCTTGGCCCCGGCAGCCTTGGCGGCCTTGCGCATGTCCTTGGAGGGCGAGCCGCCCTGCGAGGGATCGGTTTCCTGGGCTGCGGCCTTGGCGGCGCGGCGGGCGGCGGCGATATAATCGGCGCGTTCCGCGGCACTCGTCCGGTCGGTTTCGAATTCGCCGGCGGCCTGGCTGGCGCGAACCCGCTCGAGGATCTTCTTGACGTCAGGTGCGCCCGAGCCCGGTTCCAGAAGGTCGTTTTCGCGATCCGCCGGCAGCACGTCGGAAGGATCGAGCGACGGCGTCGGATCGATCACGGTGCGGCCGCCCTTCGGGGCCTCGGCCTTGCCACCCGGCAGGAAGCGGCGGGAAAGCTCGGTCAGCAGGCTGGTCTTGGCAGCCTTTTCCTTGGTAGCGTTCTCCTTGGCGGCGACTTTCGTGTCGGCGTAGTCGGCACGAAGCACCGTTTCGTCGGAAGTAACCTCCTGAGGCACCTTGGTCCGCGTTCCGAAGGTCGCAGGCGGCTGCTCGCCTGCCTCGGCCTCGGCTTCCGCCAGCTCGTAGCTCATCAGTTCTTCGGCGGCGGCGACGGAAAGCTGGGCGACCGCCGGCATGGCCGGGGCGGGGCGGGTTTCGTGGCGCGCCGGTTCCTCGTAATACCGAGCCCGCTCCGTGTGAGCGGAGGCGGCAAGCCGTTCTTCCATGCCGTCCAGGCGATCGGCGATCTGCACCAGCGTGCCGTGCAGCGCCTCGAAGGTCTGGTGGGTGCGGTCGTCCGAATGGCGGGTCAGGTCTTCGAGATGGCGAAGGTCCTCGGCAAGCGCGGAAAGGGCCGCCATGTCGGCAGCGGCCACGGGCGCGCCTGCGGCACCGTTGCGGGAATAGGCTTCCACCACCGTTTCGGCAGCCTGGCGGGCGGCCTCGATGATGTATTCGTCATTGGTCGCCATATAGCTTTCGAGCGCCGTCATGCGGCTCTCGAATTCGGCGGGAAGGGCGCCTGCAGCCTGCTGCGGCTGGCTGATCAGCACCGAAAGATGGGCGATCTGGTCTTCGAGATTGCGAAGCGCGCCGTCATCGCTGCGCGGTGCTGCGGTTGCCTCGTCGAGCCGCGCCGCGATGTCGGTCAGCCGGTCTTCGAGCCGTTCGAAGGCCTGCCCGTCCATCGCCGACTGGGCGTGCGGCTGATAGCTGATTTCCTCGATCCGGCGGGCGAGATAGTCGAGCCGCTCGGCAAGCGCGTCGTTGACCGAACCCTGCTCCAGCCCGTCGATCTTGCGGGAGATGTCGGCCAGATAAGCGGAAAGCTCGGGATCCTGCGAAGGCTTCTGGGCCTGTTCCAGGATCAGCGAAAGCTGCTCCAGACGCTCTTCCAGGCGCATGGCCGCCTGTTCGTCGGTAAGCTCCTCGATCCGGCCCGTCAGCGCCTCGATGCGGGCGGAGAGCGCTTCGGTCGGATCGACCTGGGCATGGGCCGCGTGGCTGATCGCATCGATCTGGTCGGCCAGCGCGCTGATCCGGCCGTCCAGGCGCTGCAGGAAGGACTGGTCGATCGAGGCGGCTGCCGAGGCGCGGCTGCCGGCAGCGATCGCGCGGCTGATCTCGTCCAGCCGCTCGTCCAATGTCGCGAACTGTTCGGCAATGACCGCATCGTTCGGCTGCATGCGCGAGCCGAGCTGTTCCATGGCACTCGCCACCGTGATCAGCTTCTGTTCGAGCGCGCGGATGACCGGGCTGTCGCTCATGGCGCCGAGCTGGCCCTTGATGTCGTCGATGCGGTAGGCGAGCGAGACGAGCTCTTCGCGCAGCGCCGCCGAGTCGAGATCGTGCATGCGATCTTCGAGACCCTGCCAGCGGGTTTCCATCCGCCGCACGGAGTCTTCGCGGGCGAGCCCGTCCATGACGGCGCGCAGCTCCTCGAATTCGCTGCGCAGGCCGACGGCCTCCGGCGTTGCCTGATAACCGAGCTGGTTGATGCCGTCGGCAAGCCGGGCAAGGTCGCCGCGCAGGTCCTCGGTGAAATTCTGGTCCTGGGCAATGGACTTGATCGAGCGGATTTCGGAACGCAGCGCGGTCATCTCGCGGCCGACGCTCTCGGAAATATCCTGCTTCAGTTCCTGGCGCAGGCTGACCAGCGCCTGGGCGATGTCGCGCATGCCGTTCTCGGCCGGCTGCTGCGGCTGCGGTGCCGGCATGCGCGGCTGGGCCGCCATGCGGCGGGGCTCCTCGCGGCGCGGTGCGGGCGCGATCGGGCGTTGTTCGGCATAACGGGGCGCTTCCGTGCGAACGGGGGCCTGCCGTACTGGCGGACGATAGGCTTCCGGCGGGCGCAGTTCGGTACGGCGCGGTTCGGCGTAACGGGGTTCTTCGCGGCGAGGCTCCGGAGCGCGAGGACGCTCGGTCCTTGCACGGTCGCGGCCGGCGTCGAGCATGCGCTGGCGTTCGCGGATCTCGGCAAGCGGATCGCTGGAGAGTTGCGGTTCGCGATAGGCGGCGGCCGGAGCCGGCCGGCGCTGCTCGCGCGGATCGGCCGCTTTCGGCGCACGACCGTCACGCGCCGTGCCCGACATCAACCCCTCGATGCGCGCCTCCAGCCCTTCGATGGTGCGGTTCAACGCATCCAGGGAAGAGCGGTCGCCGGGACGGGAAGGGGTCGATCGTGATCCGTTCATGTGCTCGCTCGTTTCGACTTTGTACCTGCCGGCTTTCGCAATAGGCCTTGTTCAGGGACAGGAAATTCCCGCCGAATAGCCGTATATTAGAAATGCCTTTCGCAGGACTTGCCATTTCAGCGGACGCGGTACGTCTGGTGGTAAATGCACTGCGTCGCCTGAGTGCCCACTATTTCCCGAAACGTGGTAAACAAGTCGTTAACCTGGACGAAAATTTTAACCTTTTCGACGTGTTCCGGGTCCCTCGCGGGGATGATGTTCCGCCTGCCGGCCCTATTTCCCCGCTTTCCCATCCAGCCTCGCAACTGCTCGGCCCGTTAAGACTATGCCGGGGACGAGGAATGGCGACGGTGGAGACCATTGAAGTTCCGCACGCGCGCAATTGACGTTTACGCGAACGTCAATTATTTGTGGTAGCAAGAATGCGGATCCTGCCGTGAGCCGAAGGCCCGGAGCGATCCCTGGACGAGGATTTGGAGGAAGCTCGACTATGCCAGTGTACAAGGCCCCGGTAAACGACACGCTTTTCATTCTCAACGACGTGCTCGGCCTTGAGCGCTACGGCAACCTGCCGGGCTTTGCCGATGCGACGCCGGACATGCTGGAGGCGATCATCGGGGAAGCCGCCAAGGTTGCCGAGGACGTGCTTTTCCCCTTGAACCTCTCCGGCGACCAGGAAGGCTGCACCCGCCACGACAACGGCACGGTCTCGGTGCCGAAGGGTTTCAAGCAGGCCTACGACCAGTATTGCCAGGCCGGCTGGATCGGCCTTGCCGTGCCGGAGGAATTCGGCGGCCAGGGCCTGCCCTACACGCTGCATGCCGCCGTCGGCGAATACATGTCGTCCGCCAACATGTCGCTGATGATGTATCCGGGCCTGACCCAGGGCGCGATCGCCGCGATCCTCGTGCATGGTTCCGACGAGCAGAAAAAGACCTACCTGCCGAACATGGTCGCCGGCACCTGGTCGGGCACCATGAACCTGACCGAACCCCATTGCGGCACCGATCTCGGCCTGCTGCGTTCGAAGGCGGTGCCGCAGACCGACGGTTCCTACAAGATCTCCGGCCAGAAGATCTTCATCTCCGCCGGCGAGCACGGCATGACCGACAACATCGTGCACCTGGTGCTTGCCCGCATCGAGGGCGCGCCTGAGGGCACCAAGGGGATCTCGCTCTTCATCGTGCCGAAGTTCATGGTCAACAGGGACGGATCGCTCGGCAAGCGCAACGGCGTTTCCTGCGGCGCGATCGAGGAGAAGATGGGCATTCACGGCAATGCCACCTGCGTCATGAACTATGACGAGGCGACCGGCTTCCTGATCGGCGCGGAGAACAAGGGCCTCGCCGCCATGTTCGTGATGATGAACGAGGCCCGCCTCGGCGTCGGCCTTCAGGGTCTGTCGGTCGCCGAGATCGCCTATCAGAATGCCGTCGCCTATGCCCGCGAGCGCATCCAGGGCCGTTCGCTCTCCGGCACCAAGGCGCCGGACAAAAAGGCCGATCCGATCATCGTCCATCCCGATATCCGCCGCTCGCTGATGACCATCCGCGCCTTCAACGAAGCCGGCCGCGCCTTCCTGCTCTGGACGGCTCTCAAGTCGGACATCGCCCATCGTTCGCCCGATGCCGCCGAACGCCAGAACGCCGACGACCTTCTCGGTCTCGCCACCCCGATCCTCAAGGGCGTGATGACCGACAAGGGTTTTGAACACGCGGTGATGGCCCAGCAGGTCTTCGGCGGCCACGGCTATATCGAGGAACACGGCATGAGCCAGTATGTCCGCGATGCCCGCATCACCATGATCTACGAAGGCGCCAACGGCATCCAGGCGCTCGACCTCGTCGGCCGCAAGCTGGCGCTGAACGGCGGTCGCGCCGTCATGGCGATGTTCAAGGAGATCGGCGATTTCTGCGAGGAAAACCGCACTGACGAGGCGATGGCCCCCTTCACCAAGGGCCTCAAGAAAGGCTTGAACGACCTGCAGGCCGCAACCATGTGGTTCATGCAGAACGCCATGGCGAAACCCGACAATGCCGGCGCCGGCTCGACCGACTACATGCACCTCTTCGGCCTGGTGACGCTCGGCTACATGTGGGCCAAGATCGCCAAGGCGGCACAGGCCGGCCTTGCCGCCGGCGACGCCCGCGCCGACTACCTGAAGAACAAGCTCACCACGGCAAAATTCTTCATGGAAAAGATCCTGCCGGAAACCGCGATGCGGAAGATCCGCATCGAAGCCGGCGCCGACAGCGTGATGGAACTGGCGGCCGAGGCGTTTTGATTTTGCGCCGACGCGCTCCCTCCCCCTTGCGGGGAGGGCTGGGGAGGGGTTTTCTCTCCCATGTCCGAGATTTGAGGCAATATAAATTGCCACCCAGGGAGATGACACCATGACCGAAGTCTTCATTTACGACCACGTCCGCACGCCGCGCGGCCGCGGCAAGAAGGATGGGGCGCTGCACGAAGTGCCGTCCGTGCGCCTCGCCGCCAAGACGCTCGAGGCGATCCGCGACCGCAACGGCCTCGATACGTCAAGGGTCGACGACATCATCATGGGCTGCGTCGATCCGGTCATGGACGCCGGTGCCGTCATCCCCAAGGCCGCTGCGTTCGAGGCCGGGTATTCGACCAAGGCTCCCGGCATGCAGATCTCCCGCTTCTGCGCCTCGGGCCTCGACGCCGTCAACTTCGCGGCCGGCAAGGTTGCGGCCGGTTCCGACGACATCGTCATCGCAGGCGGCGTCGAGTCGATGTCGCGCGTCGGCATGGGCATGTCGGGCGGCGCCTGGTACATGGACCCATCCGTCAACTTCCCGGCTTATTTCATGCCGCAGGGCGTCTCGGCCGACCTGATCGCCACCAAATACGGTTTCAGCCGCGACGACGTCGACGCCTATGCAGTCGAGAGCCAGAAGCGCGCCGGCGCTGCCTG
Source organism: Hyphomicrobiales bacterium (assembly GCA_900471605.1). Taxonomy (GTDB): domain Bacteria; phylum Pseudomonadota; class Alphaproteobacteria; order Rhizobiales; family Rhizobiaceae; genus Neorhizobium. Next base: position 5,952 of record UCEY01000053.1, read on the forward strand.
GGAGGCCGGCTACTTCAAGAACTCCGTCATCCCCGTCAAGGACCAGAACGGCCTCGTGATCCTCGACCGTGACGAGCACATGCGCCCGACCACCGACATGCAGTCGCTGGCCTCGCTGAACCCATCCTTCCAGATGCCGGGCGAGATGGGCGGCTTCGAAGCCGTCGGCATCCAGGCCCATCCGGAAATCGAGCGCATCAACTACGTCCACCACGCCGGCAATTCCTCCGGCATCGTCGACGGCGCCGCGGCCGTGCTGATCGGCTCCAGGGCCGGCGGCGAGAGCATGAACCTCAAGCCTCGCGCCCGCATCCGCCACTTCGCCAATATCGGCTCCGACCCGGCGCTGATGCTGACCGGCCCGGTCGACGTCACCGAAAAGCTCCTGGCGCGCTCCGGCATGAAGATCTCCGACATCGATCTCTTCGAACTCAACGAAGCCTTCGCCGCGGTGGTTCTCCGCTATATGCAGGCCTTCGACATTTCCCACGACAAGATCAACGTCAACGGCGGCGCCATCGCCATGGGCCATCCGCTCGGCGCCACCGGCGCGATGATTTTGGGCACGGTGCTGGACGAGCTTGAGCGCCGCGATCTCAACACCGCGCTGGTCACGCTCTGCATCGGCGCCGGCATGGGCACGGCGACGATTATCGAACGGGTTTGAGACCGTGAAAGCCCCTCACCCCGCCTCCGCTGCGCTCGGCGCACCCTCTCCCCGTGAACGGGGCGAGGGGGAACGGCCACGGCGCGGCATATGCCTTCTCCCCGCTGGCGGGGAGAAGGTGCCGGCAGGCGGATGAGGGGCCGTTCGGCGCTATTATAGAATTCAAGGGAAGAGGAATCCCATCATGAGCACCTACAAGAACTTCACCGTCGAAACCGACGCGGACGGCATCGCTCTCGTCACCTGGGACATGCCGGACAAGTCGATGAACGTCTTCACCATGGAAGTGATGGACGAAATCGACGCGATCGTCGACGCGACCGTTGCGGACGCCGCCGTCAAGGGCGTCGTCTTCACCTCCGGCAAATCGTCCTTCTCCGGTGGCGCCGATCTCACCATGATCAAGTCGATGTTCTCGATGCTCGCCGAGGAACAGGCGAAGGACCCGGCCACCGCCGCGCAAAAACTGTTCGATGCCGCCGGTCGCATGTCCTGGCTGTGGCGCAAGGTCGAGACCAACGGCAAGCCCTGGGTCTCGGCGATCAACGGCACCTGCATGGGCGGCGCGTTCGAACTGTCGCTCGCCTGCCACGGCCGCGTCGCCGCCAATTCCAAGTCGGTGAAAATCGCGTTGCCGGAAGTCAAGGTCGGCATCTTCCCGGGCGCGGGCGGCACCCAGCGGGTGCCGCGGCTGGCCAACGCCCAGGATGCCCTGCAGATGATGACGACAGGTTCGTCGCTGACCGCCCAGCGCGCCAAGGCCATGGGTCTCGTGCACCAGGTCGTCGAGCCCGGCGAACTCATCAACGCGGCCAAGCAGATGATCAAGGACGGCCTCAAACCCGTCGCCCCCTGGGACGAGAAGGGTTTCAAGGTCCCCGGTGGCGGCATCTGGACCCCGGCCGCGGCTCAGCTCTGGCCGGCCGCCCCCGCCATCCTGCGCCGCGAGTCGGCCGGCAATTATCCGGGCGCGCTCGCGATCCTCAAATGCGTCTATGAAGGCCTGCAGCTTCCCTTCGATACCGGCCTCAAGGTCGAGCAGCGTTATTTCACCGAGATCCTGCGCACCACCGAAGCGTTTTCGATGATCCGCTCGCTGTTCGTCTCCATGCAGGAACTCGGCAAGGGCGCCCGCCGCCCGGCCGGCCAGCCCAAGACGGAGTTCAGGAAGGTCGGTGTGGTCGGCGCCGGTTTCATGGGCGCCTCGATCGCCTATGTGACGGCTGCCGCCGGCATTCCGGTCACCCTCATCGACCGCGACCAGGAAGCCGCCGACAAGGGCAAGGCCCATTCCGAAAAGCTGGTGGCGGACAGCGTCGGCAAAGGCCGGATGACCAAGGAGGAGGGCGAAAAGCTGCTCTCGCTGATCACCCCCACCCCGGACTACAAGGCGCTGTCGGATGCAAGCTTCGTCGTCGAGGCCGTCTTCGAGGACCGCGCGGTCAAGAAGGCGGTGATCGAGCAGGTCGAAGCGGTGATCCCGGAAACCACCATTTTCGCCTCCAACACCTCGACCCTGCCGATCACCGGCCTGGCGCAGAATTCGAAGCGTTCCGACCAGTTCATCGGCGTGCATTTCTTCTCGCCGGTCGAAAAGATGATGCTGACCGAGGTCATCCTCGGCGAAAAATCGGGAGACAAGGCGCTTGCCGTGGCGCTCGATTTTGTCGCTGCGATCAAGAAGACCCCGATCGTCGTCAACGATACCCGCGGCTTTTACGTCAACCGCTGCGTCTTCCGTTATATCAACGAAGCCTATGACATGCTGATCGAAGGCGTGCCGGCTGTCATGATCGAGAATGCCGCCAAGATGGCCGGCATGCCGGTCGGCCCTCTGTCGCTCAACGACGAGGTCGCCGTCGACCTGTCCCAGAAGATCATGAAGGCCTCGATCGCCGATCTCGGCCCCAATGCGGTCAAGGCGGAGCACATGGCGCTGGTCGACCAGATGGTCGACGTGTTCGACCGCCGCGGTCGCAAGAACCTCAAGGGCTTTTACGAATACCCGGCCAAGCCCGCCAAGAAATTCCTCTGGCCCGAGCTGAAGACCCTCTACCCGCAGAAGAGGGCCGACGAGGTGGATGTCACCGTCCTGAAACAGCGCCTGCTGGTGACGATCGCCCTCGAAGCCGCCCGCACGGTGGAGGAAGGCATCGTCACCGACCCGCGCGAAGCCGACGTCGGCTCCATCCTCGGCTTCGGCTTCGCCCCCTATACCGGCGGCACGCTCTCCTACATCGACGGCATGGGCGTGAAGAATTTTGTCGCGCTCTGTGAAAAGCTGGCGGCCAGCTATGGCGAGCATTTCAAGCCGACGCCGTTGTTGAAGGACATGGCGGCGAAGGGCGAGACTTTTTATGGGCGGTTTGATCCCTATGGGAAGGTGGGGGAGGCGGCGTAAGCCGCCTTCAAGTCAGCGACAAGCCTCGCGGTGAGTGTGTATCGCCGATGCTGTTTTGTATCCTCGGACCACCTACAACGTCGTCATCCTCGGGCTTGACCCGAGGATCCACGCCCCACCCGCGACCTCACCACCCTCCCAGCTCGCCATCCAATCCCGCCACTCCGGATTTAGCTTCTCGATCAGCCCGATCTTCCATTGTCGATATCAGCGCTTGAGTGCTTCTCCCGCTGACGACGTCCTCCCGGCATTCGCGAACCTCGGGTTTTGCGGCAGTGGATCCTCGGGTTAAACCCGAGGATGACGCGGAGAGGGTAACGCTATGGTGCCCAAAGCGGCGGGCGACGAGCGTGCTTCACCGTTGCTGTTTCGAACCCCGCACCACCCTCCAACTCCGTCATCCTCGGGCTTGGCCCGAGGATCCACGCCCCACCCGCGACCTTACCAGCCTCCCAATTCCTCATACAAATCCCGCCATTCCGGATTCAGCTTCTCGATCAGCTCGATCTTCCACTGCCGGTACCAGCGCTTGAGCGACTTCTCCCGCTGAATGGCGCTGACAATGTTGTCGTGGCTCTCATACCAGACCAGCCGTTTGCAGCCGTATTTCGAGGTGAAGCCGGGGTGGTGTTCCTCGCGGTGTTCATAGATGCGGTTGGCGAGATCGGAGGTCACGCCGATATAAAGCGTGCCGTGCTTATGGTTGGTGACGATGTAGACATATCCCGCCATGCGGGCATGATGGAATTGTTGTGGGGGGTGGTCAATCCAGGCGTTTTGTGGGGATGCGTGGATCCTCGGGTCGAGCCCGAGGATGACGGCCTTGAGGGTGGAGTTGGGATGCACAAAGCAAACAAGGCCAGTGTCTTGCCGGTGGTGTTACGCACCCTCGGCACACCTCCAATGTCGTCATCCCCGGACTTGATTCGAGGATCACTCTGTTTTGTCTCCATTACAACTGATCCAGCCAAATGTTCAAATCCGCGCATGTTATGCGGACCCACTCCAATTACCTCAATGACTTAAACCCTTCCTCATCCCCGCCCGTCCAACCCATGCCTACAATCCCCTCGCTTCCGTCGCCGGAGTGTTTCGCGAGACGTTCGCGGGCCGGCGGGGGCCGGCGCCCTTATTGGATCCGTAACGTGCGGGGAAGATGAGGGAGGTGAAAGCCATGGCGGTGTTGTCTTCGGATGAAGCCGCCTATCAAGCCTCCCCCTGGCCGCCAGGCCGGGTTCGGATGAGCCGTGCAAGTGGCAAGGTTTCCCGAAAGGAAGCCGTGAACACAGCCACGCAGTGGGGCGAGGTGATCACCTGTAGGGGCCGGAAGCCCTGACAAGACGCCGAAGGCCACGCGAATGCGGAGCCACACTTACTAAACAAAATGAGGTTCCGCATTCGTGTGGGCTCTCCCGAGCAGTCAACGACACGGGCCGCGGACGGCCGCGTGAACGAAGAAGCATGCGCGCCGAAAAGGAGGGCGAGCGATGGCCTTGAGCGAGGCGGAATGGAAACGCAGGCAGGAAGAGGAAGATGCCGAACCTGCCTATTTCGGAATGACCTGGGGCGAGTTTGACCGGCTGCCGAAACGGCAACAGCAGGAGACGCGCCAGAGGTTCACGCAGTTCGGCGCCACCCATGTCGGCTTCTGGAAGGACTGCACGCTCGGCAAATGCCGCCGCGCCAAACGCTGCATCGGTTTTCTCTCCGAGGCGCAATACAAGGCCGGCTACGACGCTGCCTATCCGCCCTGTGCGCGCGGCGAGGAGCCTCGTCGCGCGAAAATTTATCATGACGGGATCTGCCGGCTTTTTCCCGGGGGAGGCGAACAACCGAAATACGACAGCTGCCGGAAAACCGGGGACGAAGACGAATGACGGCGCCGATACCGGCCGGTTCCAGGAGCGGTTGGCCCGCTCACGCCTTGTCGAGCGCGATCGTCAGGTCGGCGATCAGGTCGTCCGGGTGTTCGATGCCGATCGACAGCCGGATGGTCGAGTCGAGCACGCCGATCCTCTGGCGCACCTCGGCCGGCACGCCGGAATGGGTCATGGTCGCCGGGTGGCTGGCGAGCGATTCCGTTCCGCCGAGGCTGACCGCCAGCTTGAAGATCTGCAGCGCGTTCAAAAACCGGAACGAGGCCGGTTGGCCGCCCTTGATGTCGAAGGAGAAGGTCGAGCCGCCGCCGCTGCATTGCGCCGCGAATACTTTTCCGACCGGCGAGGACGGGTCGTGATAGGGCAGGTAATGGATCTTCTCCACGTTCGGGTGCCCGCGCAGGAAGTCGGCGACCGCTCTCGCATTGGTATTTGCCTTTTCCATGCGGATCGACAGCGTTTCCAGGCTGCGGCCGAGCATCCAGCAGGAATGCGGATCGAGCTGGGTGCCGATCGCCCCGCGCAGCGCCTTCACCTGTTTCATCACCGCCCTGGAGCCGAGTGCGGCGCCGGCGATCAGGTCCGAATGGCCGCCGACATATTTGGTCAGCGAATAGAGCGAGATATCCGCCCCGTGCTCGATCGGCCGCTGGAAGACCGGGCCGAGCAGCGTGTTGTCGCAGGCGACCACCGGCGTATGGCCCTGTCTTGCGCCGATCGCCTCCGCCACCCGGCGGATCATCGCCACGTCCACCAGGCTGTTGGTCGGGTTGGCGGGCGTCTCGATCAGGATCACCGAAACGCGGCCCCCGGCCATCGCCTCCTCGGCCGCCGCCGTCACCGACTGCTCGTTCACCCCGTCGGCAAAGCCGACTGCCGCCACTCCCATATTGAGGAAGGTTTTCGAAAGCAGCGTCTCGGTGCCGCCATAAAGCGGCTGCGAATGCAGCACGCTGTCGCCGGGGCGGACGAACGCCAAAAGGGTCGTCGCGATCGCCGACATGCCGGAGGAGAAAAGCGCGCAGCTTTCGGTGCGCTCATAGACCGCCAGCCGGTCCTCGACGATCTCGCTGTTGGGGTGGTTGAAGCGCGAATAGACCAGGCCTGCGCCCGTCCCCGCCGGCGGCTCGCGGCGGCCGGAGACGAAGTCGAAGAAGTCGCGGCCTTCCTCCGCCGATTTGAACACGAAGGTGGAGGTGAGGAAAACCGGCGGCTTGACGGCGCCCTCGGAAAGCTCCGGGTCGTAGCCGTAGTTCAGCATCTGCGTTTCGGGATGGAGCTTGTGATTGCCGATATGCGTCTTCGAGGGATGCGGAGCGGTCATGAAAGATCTCCTGGCGTAAGAAAAGCGGCGGCCATGAGCGGAGATAATATCGCAAAAGGCGGCGCCAAGGGGCGCCATCCGCGAAAGCCGGATTGTTCAGCGCGTTGCGACCGGAGCCGGCCGCGCTGCGGCTGGAACCGGACGTCCTGCGGGCGGGGCCGGATGCGCCGCCGGGGCCTCGGCGGCGGGCATGCCCGGCTCTCCCCAGGCCGAGATCGGCTGGCCGCCCTTGGTCGCCACGCGCATGTCGTAGAGGGCAAGCGAGGCCTGGACCTGCCGCATGTCGGCGCAGCGGTTGATGATGCCGCCGATATACTGCACGCAGTCGCTGGTGCTGCCCTGCACCGAACCGGTCGCCCAGTCCTTGACGATGCCGTCCGGGCCGACCAGGAAATAGGAAAGCCGGTTGTTCTGCGACACGGTCGAGCGGCCGACCAGCCCGCCGAAGCTCGAGCCGGACTCGGTCTTGGCGGCGGGCGCCATGTGACGGTAGACGGTCATCCCGTTTTTCAGCTGGGTCGATCCGATCATCGGCCCGAACGTCGCCTCGGAGCCGGAAAGCCGCGCCAGCGGCGACTGGTTGACGTTGGCGACCTCGGCATAGGGACGGTCCATTGCATAGCTGGTGAACGACCGGTTGGCGGCGTTTTCCGCCTTCTCCGCCACCTGAGAGCAGCCGGCCAGAGCCAGGGCGAGTGCCATCGAAAGAACTGCCTGCAAACGCATGAATGCCCCCTTGCCCGCAACGTCCCGCACCAAAGACCCGGCCAGTTTCCGGCCGACCGGCGGATGTGCCGGCCGCCCCCGCGACCGATGGTTAGTCACTATCAGATTTTGGATGTTTTGAAAGCGCCGCCCGGGGCGGAGCCACGCAATTTTCCACGCCTTTCGAGCCGGAAATCTCTGGCTTTCCGCTGGCCGGATGTCCAGAGTATGGCGTTGACCCGTGCGTTCGCGCGGGGCTATCACTGCTCGCGTCAATAAGGGAGGATGCCCGCGAATATTCCGGGCGTCATGATCAAGAAATGCCACGCCTTTCCGCCTCCACCACGCTTGCCCCCCATGTCAAGGGACCCGCTTATGACCGGGCTGTCCTGAAACCGGGCATCCTGCATATCGGCCTCGGCGCATTCCACCGCGCCCATCAGGCGGTCTATACCGACGCGGCGCTGGAGGCGGAGTTCGGCGATTGGGGCATTGTCGGCGTCAGCTTACGTTCCGTCGATATCGTTCAGGATCTCGCAGCGCAGGACGGGCTTTATTCGGTGGTGGCGCGCAGCGCTGCCGGCGATGACGCCCGGGTGGTCGGCTCGGTGGTCAGGGGCCTGTCGGGCACCGGGAACCAGGCGGAAATCCTGTCGCTGCTGGCCGATCCGGCGATCGGGGTCGTCACCATCACCGTCACCGAAAAGGCCTATGGCCTCGATCCGGTCACCGGTGGGCTCGACCGCAATCATCCGTCCGTCAAGGCCGATCTTGCCGATCCGACATCGCCGAGCGGTGTGATCGGTTATCTGGTCGAAGGTTTTTCCCGTCGCCACGCCGCCGGCCTGGCGCCCTTTACCGTGCTCTGCTGTGACAACCTGCCGACCAACGGCCGCATCGTCCGGCGACTGGTCATCGAAATGGCAGGCAGCCGCGATCCGGCGCTCGCCAACTGGATCGCCGGCCATGGCGCCTTTCCGTCCAGCATGGTCGACCGCATCGTGCCGGCCGCGACCGACGAGACGCGGGCCCTTGCGGAAACCCTGATCGGCGCCGAGGACAGGCTGGCGCTCGGAACCGAACCCTTCATGCAATGGGTGATCGAGGACCATTTCCTTGCCGGTCGGCCGAAATGGGAGGCCGGCGGCGCGCTTTTCGTCGATGATGTCGAGCCTTACGAGAAGATGAAGCTCAGGCTGCTCAACGGCGCCCATTCGCTGGTCGCCTATCTCGGCCAGCTGAAAGACCTCCCGTTCGTCCGCGACGTCATGGCCGTGCCGGAATACCGGGCGCTGGTCCGCCGCCACATGGCGGAGGCGGTGAAGACGCTCGATCCGGTGCCGGGCATCGATCTTGGCCGCTACATGGACGAGCTGATCGAGCGCTTCGAAAACCCGACGATCGCCCACAAGACGCAGCAGATCGCCATGGACGGCACCCAGAAACTGCCGCAGCGCATTTTTGCAGGCGCGATGGAGAGCCTGGCGGGTGGTGGAGATGCGTCGTCTGCGGCTTACGTTGTTGCTCTGTGGATCGCCTATGCCCGCAAGACCGCCGAGATCAACGACCCGCGTGCGGCGGAACTCAAGGCGGCGGCAGCGAGGATGACGGCGGACGATCCGTCTGCGCCCTTCTTTGCAATTCCCGGCCTGTTCCCCCAGGCTCTCATGGAGAATAGCGCATGGCGTGCACAGGTGAATGCGGAGCTTGAAAAAATCAACGCCGGCTGATGCCGGCGTCCCCATGAGCGTAGTTTTGTATCAGCCGTTGAACGTATAATCCGCGATCGATTGCGGTTTCATCTCGATCGAGAAGCCCGGCAGCGTCGGCGGCATATAGGCTGCATTCTCGATGAGGCAGGGATCAACGAAATGCTCGTGCAGATGGTCGACATATTCGATCACCCGGCCTTCCTTGGTGCCGGAGACGGCGATGTAATCGATCATCGACAGATGCTGGACGTATTCGCAAAGCCCGACGCCGCCCGCATGCGGCCAGACCGGGAGGTCATATTTGGCGGCGACGAGCAGCACCGCCAGCACCTCGTTCAGGCCGCCCATGCGGCATGAATCGATCTGCACGATGTCGATCGCGCCTTCCGCGATGAACTGCTTGAACATGATGCGGTTCTGGCACATTTCGCCGGTCGCCACCTTCACGGGGCCGATCGCCTCGCGGATCTTGCGGTGGCCGGCAATGTCGTCCGGGCTGGTCGGCTCCTCGATGAAGAAGGGTTTGGCGAAGGCGAGCTTGTTCACCCATTCGATCGCCTGGCCTACCTCCCAGACCTGGTTGGCGTCGATCATCAGATAGCGGTCGGGGCCGATCACCTCGCGCGCGATGGTCAAGCGCCGGATATCGTCCTCGAGATCGCGGCCAACCTTCATCTTCACATGATTGAAGCCGGCATCGACCGCCTCCTTGCAGAGGCGGCGCAGCTTGTCTTCCGGGTAACCGAGCCAACCGGCCGAGGTCGTGTAGCAGGCATAACCCTCGCGCTTGAGGGTGGCGATGCGCTCCGCCTTGCCCGCTTCCGCCCGTTTCAGGATCGCCAGCGCGTCCTCGCGTGACAAGACGTCGGTCAGGTAGCGATAATCGACGATATCTGCGATCTCTTCGGCCGACATTTCTGAAACGAGCTGCCAGACGGGTTTGCCGCGCTTCTTGGCGAGAAGGTCCCAGAAGGCGTTGACCACCGCGCCGGTGGCGAGGTGGATGGCGCCCTTGTCCGGGCCGATCCAGCGCAGCTGGCTGTCGCTGGTCAGATGCCGCCAGAATTTTCCGGGCGCCTTGGCGAAGGTTTCGAGCTCCTGCCCGACCACCAGATGCCGCATCGCCTTGATCGCCATGCAGCAGATGTCGTTGCCCCGGCCGATGGTGAAGGTCAGGCCGTGGCCGGCAAGCTCTCCGCTATCGGTATCGAGGATGACATAGGCCGCCGAATAGTCCGGATCCGGGTTCATCGCGTCGGAGCCGTCGAGGCTCTGCGATGTGGGAAAACGGAGATCGAAGACGCGAAGATCGGTGATGCGGGTCATGGGTTTCTCGTGTTCGTTCAGATGGTCCAGCCACCGTCAATCGCGTAAGCCTGGCCTGACGTATAGGTGGCGCCGGCGAGGTAGAGGGCGAGTTCGGCGATTTCTTCCGGTGTGCCGAGCCGGCCCATGGGCTGGCGGGCGATAAAGGCGGCGCGGGCGTCGTCATAATTGCCCTGAGCCCGCATGCGGTCCTGCAGCGAGGGGCTTTCGACGGTGCCCGGGCAGATGGCGTTGCAGCGCACACCTTCCGTCACATAGTCGGCGGCCACCGATTTGGTGAGCCCGATCACGGCCGCCTTGGTGACGCCGTAGGCGAAGCGGTTCGGGACGCCTTTGATGCTGGAGGCGACGGAAGACATGTTGATGATCGCGCCGTCCTTTTGCGCCAGCATGCCCGGCAGTACGGCCCGAATGGTGCGGATCATCGCCCTGACGTTGAGGTCGAGCGCGAAGTCGAAATCGCTGTCCTTCATCTCGAGGATGGACCCGGCATGAACGAAGCCGGCGCAGTTGAAGAGGATATCGACCGTGCCGACGTTCTCGACGCAGGCAACCACCGCCGCGTTGTCGAGCACGTCGAGTTTGGCGGTCTTCAGGTTGTCGAGCTTCGGCAGGGCGGAGAGCAGGCCCTCGTTGATATCTGTCGCATGGACCGTCGCGCCGGCTTCGGCGAAGGCGAGCGCGGTCGCCCGGCCGATGCCCTGACCTGCCGCGGTCACAAGTGCGGTTTTTCCATCAAGTCTGATCATGTCTTATCCTCGAAATGTCCGGTCGGCCGTCAGTCTGATTGAGGAAATCCTCAATCCAGATGAAAGACCTCTTCCATCATCGCCCACCACTCGCCTTCCTTGCGGCTATCGAGGGGTTTCTGGCAAGGGATGGTGAACGACCACCATTCCTGGTTCTTAGGATCGGCGGCTATTTTGGCCATGTCGGCTTCGAAATCCGTGCCGTGATATTCCCAGGTGCCGAACAGCAGGTTTTCCGGCTCGCGCAGGAAGATCGTGTAGTTGCGGATGTTGGCGCGGCTGATCAGCTCCAGCACTTCCGGCCAGACCGCGGCGTGCAGGCGCTTGTATTCCGCGATCATCTGCGGCTCGATGCCGATCACCATGCCCATTCGCTGCATTTCAACCTCCTTAAACTTCCACCAGCGCCTTGACGACGCCGGCGGCTGGATCGGTCAGTCCCGGAAACCGCTCCGGCACCTCCGACAGCATCATTCTATGGGTGATGAGCGCCGCGGGGATCCTGCCGTCGCGCATCGCCTGCATCACCCGCGCGAAATCCGCAGCCGTCGCATTGCGGCTGCCGAGCAGCGTCGTCTCGCGCTTGTGGAATTCCGGGTCCGAAAACGTGATGTCGCTCGAAACGATCGAGACGAGCACATAGGTGCCGCCATGCGCGACGAAACCGAACCCGCGCTCGATCGCCTTCGGATTGCCGGTCGCATCGAACACCGCGTCGAAGAAATCGCCCTCCGTCAGCGCTGAAAGCTGCCCATGGTCGTCGGGACCAAGTTGAACCGTGGAGGCGATGCCGAGCTGTTGCCGGGCGAAATCCAGCCGGTCGCGACGGCCATCGAGAAGCGTCAAGGCTCCACCCTCGAGTGTAGCAAAGATTGCGACCGCAAGTCCGATCGGCCCGGCGCCGGTGACCAGCACGTTCTGCCCCGGCTCGATCCGGGCACGGGCAACCGCATGGGCGCCGATCGCCAGGAACTCCACCATCGCCGCCTGGTCGAGCGACAGGCCGTCCGCCTTCAGCACGAATTCGTGCGGCAGGCTCAGATATTCGGTCATGCCGCCGTCGCGATGCACGCCGAGGACGCCGAGGTTGCGGCAGCAATTGGTCCGGCCCTTGAGGCAGGCGTGGCAGTGGCCGCAGGAGATATAGGGCATGATCGAGACGGTATCGCCCGCCTTGAGCCGGCCGCCGGCGGGCGCTTCCTCGACCGTGCCGGCGAGCTCATGGCCCATGACGCGCGGATAGGAGAGATAGGGCTGGTTGCCGGTGAAGATATGCAGGTCCGTGCCGCAGACGCCGATGCGCCGCAGCTTCACCAGCACTTCGCCTTCGCCGCGAAGAGGTTTGGGGCGGTCTATCGCGCTGAGTTTTCCCGGTGCGTCGCAGATGATCGTCAGCATAGGATTACGCTCCGAGCCGGTAGAAGTATTGGGCATTGCCGCCGAAGACATCGGCATGATCGCCGTCCGGCACGATATCGAGGCATTGATCGAGCCAGGCACGATACTCGCCGGCAAGCCTCAGCACCGGCCAGTCGCTGCCCCAGATCACCCGCTTCGGGCCGAACAGGTCGACAATGGTTTCCGCATAGGGCCGCACCGCCTGGGGTTTCTGGTCGCCTGCCTCGGTCAGCAGGCCGGAGAGTTTGCAACGGACGTTCGGCAGTTCGGCGAGCACTTTCATGCGCGCGTACCAGCCGATGAACCGGCCCTCCGCGATCGGCGGCTTGGCGCCATGGTCGATGACGATGGGGAGATCGGGGTGTCGGCGGGCGAAATTCGTCAGCGGTTCGAGATGGCGCGGCAGTACCAGCGCGTCGAACACGAGGTGATGGTCAACCATCGCGGCCACGGCGGCGTCGAGCGCGGGATCGTCGATCCAGCTGTCGTCGGCGATATCCTGCAGCATCGGCCGAAGACCTTTGAGCTTCGGATGACGAGCCAGCCGCGCGACGTTCGCCGGCGCGTCGGGCGCCTTCATGTCGGTCCAGCCCACCACGCCGAGGATGAAAGGCGTCCTCTCCGCGAGATCCAGCATGAACGCCGTGTCCGCCTCGTTCTCCACGGTCTGCACCAGCACGGTGCCGTCGATACCCGCTTCGCGCAGCATCGGAGAAAGGTCGTCGGGCAGGAAATCCCGGTGGATCGCCTGCAATTCGGCCGGCGGCCATTGGTCCACCCGGTCCGCGATCCGCCAGAAATGCTGGTGCGCGTCGATCCTCATCGCTCAGGCTCCCTGGCCCGGCAGCGGCGCGCCCTCGGCGACCAGCCCGCGGGCTTTCAGCCGCGACCAGAAGGAGGCGGGGATCTCTTCGCCGAACCAGTCGACATTCGATCTGATCTGCTCGGCGGTGCGCGCTCCGGAAACCACGGTCACCACCGCCGGATGGGCGAGGGGAAATTGCAGGGCGGCCGCCTGCAGGCTGACGCCCTCTTCCTCGCAGGCCGCGCGCAGCACGTCGACGCGGGCAAGGATATCGGCCGGCGCGTCGGTGTAGTTGAATTTGCGATTGCCGGCGAGCAGGCCGGAATTGAACGGGCCGGCCACCACGATGCCGACGCCCTGGGCGGCGCAATCGTCCATGAAGGCGAGGCTCTGCTGTTCGAGCAGCGTATAACGGCCGGCGAGCATGGCGATGTCGATATCGAAGACCTGCATCGCGTCGCGGATGATTTCCCACTCATTGACGCCGAGGCCCACGGCCTTGGTAAGTCCTTCCTCACGCAGCTTCTTCAGCGCGCGAAAACCGCCGCCGGCGGTGAGCTGGTACCAGTAGTGCTGGTGTTTGTCGCGATGGGTCATGCTGCCGATATCGTGGATGTAGAGGATATCGGGCTTGAGGATGCCGAGCCGCTGCTGGCTCGCCTCGAAGGACCACATGATGCCGTCATAGCTGTAGTCGAAGACCGGCCGGAAAGGCAGCGGCTCGACATACCCGTCCTCGTCCGGCCCGACCGTTTCGTCCGGCTGCATCACCCGGCCGACCTTGGTGCTGAGCACGTAGTCGCCGCGCGGCAGGTCGGTCAGCATCGTGCCGAGCCGGCGTTCCGAGCGGGTATAACCGTAGAAGGGCGCCGTATCGTAATAGCGGATGCCGGTTTCCCAGGCGGCTCTGAAGGCGCCGGCCGATTCGTCGTAGGAGGTCTTGCGGTAGAGGTTGCCCATCTGGGCGCAGCCGAGACCCATGACGGTGAGTTCGACGGGGGCATTGGGCAGCTTGCGGCGCTCGGCGACATTCATGGGACAGTCCAAAGTTCATGGGGGCGGGGATCACGGACGCGCACCATTCGCGATGCGCGCCCGCTGGGGTAAGGCTCAGTAGAGAACGTTCTTGGCTTCCGGTTTGTCGATATTGTCCTTGGTGACGACGACGACGCCGGTATCGACGAACTTTTCGACCTTCTCCTTGTTGAGCGACTGGAGCACGGTCTTGACGCCGAGTTCGCCCATCTGGAACGAGCCCTGCACCGCGATGGCCGACAGCGTGCCGTCTTTCACGAATTCCTGCAGGTCCTGGTTGCCGTCAAAGCCGATCGCGACCACCTTGCCAGCCTTGCCGGACTGTTTCAGCGCGCGGCCCATGCCGATCGCGGTCGGCTCGTTGGCGCCGAAAATGCCCTTCAGGTCGGAATTGGCGGCCAGCACGTCGGTCGTCTGGTTGAGCGCCGTCGCCATCTGGGACTGCGAGTAGAACGGCCCGACGATCTGAAGCTTCGAGTTCGCCTTGATATAGTCGGTAAAGCCGCCGACACGGCCGATCTCGGAGCCGGCGCCCGCGACGTAGGACATCACGGCGATCTTGCCTTCCTTGCCGACCTTGTCGATCAGCGCCTTGGCCGCGAGTTCCCCGGCCTTCTTGTTATCGGTGGCGAGGAACGACTGATAGTACTGCTCGGAGCCCTTGGCGAGCAGCGAGTCGACGATCACGACCGGGATGCGGGCTTCCCAGGCCTTCTTGACGGCAGGCACAAGCGCGTCCGGATCGGACGGCGCGAGCACGATGCCGGAAACCTTCCGGTTGACGGCGTTCTCGACCATGTTGACCTGGTCGGCGATCGCCGATTCCGCGGCCGGTCCCTGGAAGGTCATGGTGTTGCTGCCGCCGCCGGCCTTCATGGCGGCATCGGCACCCTTCTGGACATTCTGCCAGAAGGTGGAATTGACGGTCTTCACGATAACGGCGATTTCGCCGGCCTGGGCAGAGAATGCGGTAAGCGCGATTGCGGTTGTCAGCAGCGCGGCAGCAAGCTTCTTCATGTCTTCCTCCTCTTGATGGCCTTGTCGGCCGGTTTCCCGAGAGCTCCTCACTCTCCGAAGTTCTCGCGGGTAAAGGTCCGCGTGCCCTTATCTCAGCGGCGGTTGCGCAGCTGGTCGATCCACACGGTGACCAGGATGACGAGGCCGATGATGATCTGCTGTGTGAAGGCGGAGACGCCGTTCATGTTGAGGCCGTTGCGCAGGATGCCGATCACGAAGGCGCCGATCGCGGTTCCGGAAATCGTGCCGACCCCGCCGATCAGCGACGTGCCGCCGATGACCGCGCTGGCGATCGCGTCGAGTTCGTACATCACGCCCTCGTTTGGCTGTGCGGTGACGAGGCGCGACATCAGCACGCAGCCGGTAAGGCCTGCCAGCGTGCCGGACAGGACATAGGTGAAGCTGACGATGCGTGTCACGTTGACGCCGGAAAGCCGCGCCGCATCCGCATTCGAGCCGACCGCATAGATATGCCGGCCGAGCACCGAGCGGTTGAGCATGTAGGATACGGCAAGCGCGATGACGATCATCAGGATGACCGGATAGGGGATGCCCGGAAAGATGATGGTCGGGAAACCGTCGTCGCCGATCTTGACGACGCGCAGGAGCGAGCCGTTGCCGAGTTCGCCGAAGGATTCGCCAAGTCCCGAGACCGCCCGCGCACCGGTGATCTGCAGGGCCACGCCGCGGGCGATCATCATCATCCCGAGCGTCGCGATGAACGGCGGCAGCTTCATTTTGGTCACGAGAACGCCGTTGATGAAACCGCAGACCGAGCCGGTCAGGATGCCGAAGATCATGCCGACCCAGACGGGCGTCCCGAAATCCTTGACCGCGAGTGCCGCGACGACGCCGGAAAGCGCCAGAACCGAGCCGACCGACAGGTCGATGCCGCCGGTGATGATCACGCAGGTGGCGCCGATGCCGAGAAAGGCGATCGAGGTCACCTGCAGCGCCACCGTCATGCCGTTGTCGATGGTGAAGAAGGCGCTGCTGGTCGCCGAGAAGACGCCGATCAGCACGAACAGGCTGCCGAGTGCGGCGAATTTCTGGATGATGTCCTTCTGCCGGTCGCTGAACGCGCCGCTCTTCTGTTTCGAAACTTCGGTGATCTCAGCCATGTTATGCCCTCATCCTGCCGACCGAGCGTAGCCGGAGGCGTATCGCATGATCTCTTCCTGGTCGGTTTTCGCCGTCTCCAGCACGCCGGTGATGCGGCCCTGGTGGAAGACCGCGACGCGGTCGGTCATGCCGAGAATTTCCGGAAGCTCGGAGCTGATCAGCACGACGCCGATGCCGTTTGCCGCAAGCTCGTCCATGATCCGGTAGATCGCGAGCTTGGCGCCGACATCGATGCCGCGTGTCGGTTCGTCGAAGAACAGCAGCTTCGATTTGCGGAACAGCCACTTGCCGATGATGATCTTCTGCTGGTTGCCGCCCGAGAGAAGGCGAACCGGCTGCTTGATCGAGGGCGTGCGGATGTTGAGCAGATCGATATATTGCCTCGTGGCCTTCGCATGTCTGGCGAAATCGATCACGCCGAAGCGGTTGGAGACCGCCTCCATGTTGGCGAGCGTCATGTTCGCATCGACCGTCATCTTGACCGCCAGCCCCTGAGCCTTCCGGTCCTCCGAAAGATAGGCGAGGCCGGCGGCGATCGCATCGCGCGGCGAGGTAATAGTGAGCGTCCGCCCGTGCAGGGTGATGGTGCCGGCATCGAGCGGATCGGCGCCGAAGATGGCCCGGGCGACTTCCGTGCGTCCGGCGCCCATCAGCCCGGCAAAGCCGAGGATCTCGCCGCGGCGGAGCGTGAAAGAGACGTCGCGGAAGACGCCGGCGCGCGAAAGGCCTTGCGCCGAGAAGATGATTTCGTCGCTCGGGACGGACGTGCGGTCCGGAAATTTTTCCTCCAGCGACCGGCCGACCATTTTCGAGACGATCGCGTCGATGCTGGTGGCGGCAAAATCGTCGGTGGAGATGTAGCGGCCGTCGCGCAAAACCGTGACGCGATCGACGATCTCGGACATTTCGTCCAGCCGGTGCGAGATATAGACGATGCCGACGCCCGATGCCTTCAGGTCGCGGATCACCTTGAACAGCAGCCGGGTCTCCTGCTCGGTGAGCGACGAGGTCGGCTCGTCCATGATCAGCACTTCGGCGTCGAGCGACAATGCCTTGGCGATCTCGACCATCTGGCACTGGGCGACGGAGAGGCCGCGCACCGGCCGGTCCGGATCGATGTCGACGCCGAGCCGGTCGAGGCAGCTTTTGGCGTCGGCACGCAGCTTCTTCCGGTCGACCAAAAGGCCTCCGCCGAAAAAGCCGCGGCGCGGCTCGCGGGCGAGATAGATGTTCTCGGCGACCGTCAGATGTGGAACGAGATTGAGTTCCTGGTGGATGATGGCGATGCCGGCGGCTTCCGATTCCCGCGTCGAGGAGAAATGCCGTTCCTCGCCCTTGTAGGTGATCGTGCCGGAGCTCGGCTGGTAGACGCCGCTGACGATCTTCATCAGCGTCGACTTGCCGGCGCCGTTTTCGCCGCAGACGGCATGGACCTCGCCGCGGCGGAGGTCGAAATGGACGTTGGAGAGCGCTTTGACGCCGGGAAAGTCCTTGCTGATATTGTCGAGGCGGAGCAGCGTTCCGGTGGCCGGGGCCGGCGTGACGCGGCCCGGCAGCATGGCGGCGCCATGCGCAGTCTGCCCAAGCTCGGCCGGACGGTTTTCCACATTCGCCTCCCTGGGCCACCAGGCCCATTCGCCGGCGGCTCCTCCCTCCGGCGTCACCAATGGGTAAACCCGAGCTCAGAACTGGTCAAGCCAATTTTTTGGACGGCCTGTCGCTTGCCTTTTGAAGGTCGGCGCGAAATGCCGGAAACCGTGGGAATTCAATGGAGAAAATTTGTTTGTTGCTCTCTTGGAACTGCCTGATATGGTAAGGCCACATTGTCCGGGATGACCAAATCCATGAATGGATCCATCAAAGCTCCAGAACCAAGACGTCTTTATCAGCAGGTTGCCGACCAGATCCGGCTGCTCATCCAGGGTGGCCAGTTTCCGGCCGGCGCGCGCCTGCCGGCGGAGCGGGAGCTTGCCCAGCAGCTTGGCGTCTCGCGGCCATCCCTGCGTGAAGCGCTGATCGCGCTTGAAATCGACGGAAGCGTCGAGATCCGCATGGGCTCGGGCATCTATGTCACGGCCGAGCCGGACCGCCGGGCCTGGCAGAGCGGTTCCATGGGCGAAAGCCCGCTGGAGCTGATGCAGGCGCGCGCCGCCGTCGAAGGCGCGGTCATCCTGCTTTCGGCGGCAAGGATCACGCCGGAAATGCTGCGCTCGCTGCGCCAGACGCTCGACCAGATGCGCACCGAGATTGCCGAAGGCCGCAAGGCGCTCGATCTCGACCGGCTTTTCCATCTGACCATTGCCGGGCAGTCGGGCAACTCGGTGCTGGCCCATATCGTCGGCGACCTGTTCGACGAACGGCACAGCCCGATGTCTGCACAGATCCGCGCGCGGTTCGAATCCCCGGAAACCTGGGGTGCCGCGCTCGTCGAACACGAGGCGATCTATGCGGCGCTGGAGGCGCGCAATCCGCTTCTCGCGCAGGCGATGATGCATGCACATCTGGAAGAATCGAAACAACGCTGGATGAACCACGAGACACGGTGATATTCCTGCGCCTGTTTCGGGAGGAAACGAAAATGGATATGGTTGCTGCTTCACCCATCATCATCTTGAATCCGATTGACGACGTCGGCGTCGCAAGGCAGCCGATGCGGGCCGGCGGTCCGACCGGTTACGGCGATCTCATGGCCCGCGAGCTGATCGGCCGCGGCCACAAGGTGGCGATCAGGGCGATCCCGACTGGCGGCGAGGTGAAGAAATACGGCCAGGTTATCGGGATTGCGACGGAGGACATCGCGCCCGGCAGCCATGTGCATCTGCATAACCTCGCCATGCTGCCGTCCGAACACGAGCACCAGTTCAGCGTCGATATCGAGGAAAAGGGCATGCTGCCGGAAGCCGAGCGGCGCACCTTTCTCGGTTACGACCGGGGACCCGGCGGCGCCGGCACCCGCAACTATATCGGCGTCATCTCCTCGGTGAACTGTTCCGCCACGGTGTCGCGTTACATCGCCGACTATTTCAACCGCATGGGCGGGCTCGAAGGCTTCGACAATGTCGATGGCGTCGTGGCGCTCACCCATGGCGGCGGCTGCGCGCTCAACAACAAGTCGGAAGGTTACCGGCTGCTGATCCGCACCATCCAGGGTTATGCCCGCCACCCGAATTTCGGCGGCATCCTGATGATCGGCCTCGGCTGCGAGACCAACCAGATCGCCCCGATCCTCGAACATTACCGCATGGAAGAGGGCGACCGGCTGCGGACCATGAACATCCAGCAGCATGGCGGCACGAAAAAGACCATCGACGCGGCGATCGCCATCATCAAGGAGATGCTGCCCGGCGTGAATGCCGCGACGCGCACCCCGCAGCCGCTTTCGAAACTGAAGCTGGCGCTGGAATGCGGCGGTTCGGATGGTTATTCCGGCATTTCCGCCAATCCGGCGCTCGGTTATGCGTCGGACCTTATCGTCCGCAACGGCGGCACCACGGTGCTCTCCGAAACCCCCGAGATCTATGGCGCCGAACATCTTCTGACCCGCCGGGCCGTGACGCCGGACGTGGCGAAAAAACTTCTGCAGCGGATCGATTGGTGGCGGGATTATACCGCCCGCAACGGTGACGAGCTCAACAACAACCCGTCTCACGGTAACAAGCTCGGTGGCCTGACCACTATCCTGGAAAAGTCGCTCGGCGCCGTCGCCAAGGGCGGCTCGATGCCCTTGAAGGCGGTCTACGAGTTTGCCGAAACGGTCACCGAACCCGGTTTCGTGTTCATGGATACGCCGGGCTACGATCCGGTCGCGGTGACCGGCCAGGTGGCCGGCGGCTGCAACGTCATCTGTTTCACCACCGGGCGCGGCTCGGTCTCCGGCTTCAAGCCGTCTCCCTGCATCAAGATCGCCACCAATTCCGAAATGTACGAGCACATGAAGGAAGACATGGACCTGAACTGCGGCGGCATCGTCACCGGCGAGGAGACGATCGAACAGGCGGGGCTGCGGATTTTCGAGGACGTGATCGCGGTGGCTTCGGGCAAGAAGACGCTGAGCGAGATCTATGACTACGGCGACAACGAATTCGTGCCGTGGCAGGTCGGGGCAGTCACGTAAAAGGGCGGACCGCGTGCGGGGCTGTTTTGATGACCTGCGGGAGAGATCTTGAGCCCATGAAAGCGTGGCGCCCCACCCTCCGTCATCCTCGGGCTTGACCCGAGGATGACGGAGGGTGGCTGTGCGGATGGTGGATCCTCGGCTCAAGGCCGAGGATGACGGCGGATATGTTGCGATGTGTTGAAACTCAAAGGGCAGTGGCCTAAGCCACTGCCCTTATTTCGTTTCGACCTTATATCGCCTTACCGAATGACCATCTGCTGCGGTGCGCCGGGTTTTGCCGGCTGCTGCACCTTGACCGGGGCCGGTTCCGCGGTGCCGAACAGCTTGTCGCGTTCGCGCCACAGGGCCGGGAGCGAAAGCAGCGCGATCGAGACCAGCGCAATCGCGGTCTTGGTGAACTCGTTGAGCTCGGGCGTCCGTCCGTCGAAATAATAGACGAAGTAGACGATCGCGACGTGCCACACATAGACATAGAGCGAATGGCGGCCGAGCAGCTGCAGATACTTGATCGAGAACACCCAGGTGATCGCACCGGCGATGCGGCGCACCCATTCGTCCTTGTGTTTCGGGCCGGCGACGATCAGCCAGGTGACCAGCATGGCGACGGCCGCGAAGTTCAGGAGGTAGACCGGGCCGAAATCGGCGCGGATTTCCATCGAGGCGAATTTGCCGATCATGTGCGGCGGCATCAGTTCATGCGCGGTGATCAGGCGCAGCGGCAGGAAGAACAGAACCATCAGCAGCGCCACCTTCGGGATGAAGGTATTGTCCGGCGAGAGGATATTGCTCCACTTGATCTTGCCGGCCGAAGTCAGCGCGCCAAGCACGAGGCCCGAATAGAACACCACTTGCCAGCCGAGCAGGTTGAAGGACACGCGGATACCCTGGTCGTCGGCGCCCATGACGAGGTCGTTGAGCGGCGTCGTGGCGATCTGCTGCAGGCCGAGCTGGGCCGCCATCCACAGGATAACGGAGCCGGCCACCACATAGTGCCACTTGTCCTCCAGCACCAGCTTCACCAGCATCGGGGCAAACAGCATGTAGACGATATACTGCGGCAGGATGTCCATGAAGGTCGGCTGGTACAGGAAGGTGGCGATCGCGGCCAGGCGCAGCGGGTCGTCGAAGGTCGTGTAACCCAGCCAGTTGAACCAGATCGAATAAGCCCCCGGCAGCAGCATCTGGGCGACCAGCACAACCAGCACGATGCCCATCGCATAGCGATAAAGTTCGAAGGCGCGGTTGTAGATGGCGGTGCGGCCGGCGGCATAGCCGTTCTTCAGCATCTTCTTGGCGTAAACCATGCCGATCAGCAGGCCGGACAGGAAGACGAAGCCCTGGGCGTCTTCGACAAAGGCGAGCTGGTTGTGGTTGATCTTCACCAGAAGATAGCCGCCAGCAAAGATCAGATGATTGAGTACCATGAAAACGAGGAAATATCCTCGCATACCATCAATAATATCAAAGCGTTTCATCGGTCGCGGTCTCCGTCTCTGCCGGTTCCGACGGCTGTCGCCTTTCGGTCCGTAAGGCCTCTGCGGGCCAGGATGTACGCGGCTAAACGCGGCAAAAAGCCGGACAGTTCCAGCCCTATTTGAGCGTTTAGACCTGAACTACCGTAAACTGTGCGTGATGACTCCGCGATGAACGCTGGGTTGGGTAAGGTTCACACTATTCCGCCGCGACGCGCTTGAGACCTGCAACCTGCGTGAGGTAGGCGCGCATGGCGGCCGGTTTCACCGGCTTGTGCTGGACGCCGATGTCGTGACGCTCCGCTTCGGCGCGGACTTCCGGCGTGCGGTCGGCGGTTATGATCAGTGCCGGGATGTCCGCCTGGTATTTCTGGCGCAGCTTGAGAACGGCCTCGATGCCGTTGCCGTCGTCGAGATGATAGTCGGCGATGATGATTTCCGGCGGCGGTTCGTGGCGGGCGACGATCTCGTCGAGGGCGGCAAGCGAATCCGCCTGGCCGACCGTGCAGCCCCAGCCGGTGATCAGCAGCGCCATGCCTTCGAGGATGCGCGGTTCGTTGTCGATGCAGAGAACCCTGAGGCCGTTCAGCGGCTGCGAGCGCTTGCGGCGCTCCGCCTGGTCGGCGCGGATCGTCTGCGACGCGGTGAGGTCCATGGGAACCTGCACCCGGAAGGTCGTGCCGCGGCCGGGCGTCGAGGCGAGCTGGACCGGATGGTTGAGCACCCTTGAAATACGGTCGACGATTGACAAGCCGAGCCCGAGGCCTGCCGCGGTCTTTGCGCCTTCGTCGAGCCGGGCGAATTCCTTGAACACGGTGCGGAATTTCGAGGGCGGAATGCCTATGCCGGAATCGAGCACCTCGATGATCACCTGGCCACCCCGGCGGCGGGCCCCGATCAGCACCTTGCCGTCGATCGTGTACTTGATCGCGTTGGACACGAGGTTCTGCACCAGCCGGCGCAGCAGGTTGGCATCCGAGCGCACCTTCAGCGAGGTCGGCATGACCACGAATTCCAGGTCTTTCTCGCGGGCCATCGGAGCATAGTCGGTTTCGATACGCTTCAGGAGGTCCTCGAGCGGCACGGAGGTGAAACGCGGCTTCATGGCGCCGGTATCGAGCCTCGAGATGTCGAGCACCGCGCCGAGGATCGCCTCGACCGATTCCAGCGCCGAATCGATATTGCGCACCAGCGAGCCATTGTTGTCCGACGCCCCGAGCCGCTCGACCAGCGCCGAGGAATAAAGCCGGGCGGCGTTGAGCGGCTGCAGGATGTCGTGGCCGGCGGCGGCAAAGAACCGGGTCTTGCCGATATTGGCCTCGTCGGCTGATGCCTGGGCGTCGGCAAGCTCCTTGTTGACGCGGGTAAGCTCGGCGGTGCGTTCGCCGACCCGCTGTTCCAGCGTCTCGTTTGCCTGTTTCAATGCCTGGTCTGCAGCGACGCGCTCGGAAATGTCGGTGAAGGTCGCGACGATGCCCTTGTCGGGCATGGCGTTGGAGCGCACTTCGATGATCCGCTCGCCGCCGTTCAGCACGAGCGAGAAGGGGGCGTCGAGGGTCTGGAACTGGCGGATTACCTCGGCCTGGTCCGATGCAGCAAGGTCGCCGCGCTCGGAGAGAATGGCGACCATGTCGGCCAGCGGAAAACCGACCTGGCCGACCTGTTCCGGCAGGTCGAGCAGATTGCGGAAACGGCGGTTCCAGATCGTCAGGCGCTCTGAACTGTCGAAGACGGCGATGCCCTGGTCCATCTGCGAAAGGGCGGTCTGCAGCATGTCCTGGTTATATTGCAGCGCCTCGCTCGCCTGGTCGAGCAGCCAGGCCGTGTCGGAATTGGTATCCTCGGCCTTCTGCAGGATCAGCGACAGGACGAGCCTGGCGGAAGACGAGCCGATCGCGCTGCCGAGCAGCTGTTCGGAGAAATGGATCATCGCCATGTCGGCGGGCTGGTCGTCGCTGAACGTGCGGCCGGCGGTCTTCTCGTAATTGGAGAAGGAGCGCCGCATGCGTTCCTCGCCGAGATAGCGGGCGATCGCCGCCTTCAAGTCGCCGACGCTCACGCGGGTCTTCCAGCCACGGGTGGCGAATTGCGAGCGCAGGTGGCGTTTCACGAAAATGCCGGCCTGGATGCGCTCGACCGGCCGCGGATTGCGTGACAGCGACCCGAGCACGAACGCGAGCGTGTTGAGCGTCAGGGCAAAGATGGTCGCGTTGACCAGCGGATCGGTCTGCGGGCCGGAGAAGATGCCGGTGCCCGGAAACAGGAAATTGAGGACCGCCGCCGCCACGTGGGAATTGTCCGGCCCGCCGAAGCTCGGCACGAACAGCAGATAGGCCCAGGCAAGGAAGCCGAAGGACATGCCGAGGATCGCCCCGCGGGCGTTGGCGCGGCGCCAGACGAGGCCGCCGAGGAGGGCGGGCGCCACCTGCGCGATCGCCGCGAATGCCAGCAGCCCGATCGAGGCGAGGCCGGACTGGCTGTCGGCCATGCGGTAATAGGCATAGCCGAGGATCAGGACCCCGAAGATCGCCACGCGGCGGATGTGCAGAAGCGTGCGGGTGAAGTCGGTCCGCTGGCCGGAGCGCGCGGCCATCAGCCGCTGCCTGAGGAAGATCGGGATGATGATGTCGTTCGACACCATGATCGAAAGCGCGACGGATTCGACGATCACCATGGCGGTGGCGGCGGAAAAGCCGCCGATGAAGGCGATCAGCGACACGACCTTCAGCTCGCCGGCAAGCGGCAGGGTCAGCACGTAGAGATCGGCATCGCCGGTGCCGCCGAAGGTGATCAGGCCGGCCATGCCGACCGGAAGCACGAAGATATTGATGGCGACGAGGTAGAGCGGCAGAAGCGCGCCCGCCACCTTGCGCTCCTTCGTGGTGCGGTTCTCGACCACTGTCACGTGGAATTGCCGCGGCAGCATGATGATCGCGAACGCCGACAGCGCGATCAGGATCAGCCAGCGGCTGATCGGCGTCTCGTAGGCGAGCGCGGAGCCGACCAGCATGTTTTCCGATGCCTTGGCGAGCAGATCGGACGGCCCGTCGAACAGGATGAAGAAGACCGAAAAGCCGACCGTCGCAAATGCAAGCAGCTTGACCACCGATTCCATCGCCACCGCGAGGATCAGCCCGTCCTGATGCTCGGTCGCATCCGTGTGGCGGGTGCCGAAGATGACCGCGAACGAGGCCATCATCAGCGTGACGATCAGCGCCAGGTCGATGAAATAGAGATTGCCGCTGCCGATGCCGTAATCCGACGGATTGACCATGGCGGCGACCGAGCTCGACACCGCCTTCAGCTGCAGCGCGATATAGGGAATGGCGCCGACCAGCGCGATGATCGCGACGATCATCGCGACGGTGGAATTCTTGCCGTAGCGGGCGGCGATGAAATCCGCGACCGACGTCAGCTTCTCGGCCTTGGCGAGTTCGACGATGCGCCGGATGATCGGCATGCCGAGCGTGAAGGCGAGGATCGGGCCGATATAGATGCCGGTGAATTCCAGGCCCTTTTGCGACGCAAGCCCGACGCCGCCGAAATAGGTCCAGGACGTGCAGTAGATCGCGAGGCTGAGTGCATAAACGGCCGGCCTTCCGTTCTTCGGCACGCCGAAGACACGGCTCCGCCGGTCGCCGTAACTCGCCACCGCAAAAAGCAGCAGCACATAGGCGAAAGCCGAAACAAAAATGATCCAGCCTGGAAGCATCGGTCCTCCCCGCAGGGAATTGCGGCAGCTCGAACATTAGGGGAAAAGCAATCACTTGGAAATCAGGGGGCTTCTCGGCAAAAAGTCCAATAGACAGTCGCATTTAGGCGTTTGGCGAAGCCATCTGTTCAGGCGCTTCGAAAGCGCTATGTTGGAGGTCATTCCATCTCGAACGCCATGGGGGAAAGTGGCCATGTCAATGATCAGCGAATTCCGTTCCTTTATCGCCAAGGGCAATGTCATCGATCTCGCGGTCGGCATCATCATCGGCGCCGCCTTCACCGGCATCGTCAAATCGCTGGTCGACGACATCGTGATGCCGATCGTCGGCGCAATCACGGGAGGCGGCTTCGATTTCTCGAATTACTTCCTGCCATTGTCCAAGGCGGTCACGGCGCCGTCGCTTGCCGCTGCCCGCGAACAGGGCGCAGTCTTTGCCTACGGCAATTTCATCACCGTTCTCATCAATTTCGTGATCCTCGCCTTCATCATCTTCCTGATGGTCAAGGCGGTGAACCGGATGCGGCTCGCAGACGAAAAGAAGCCGGTCGACGAAAAGCCCGCTCCGCCGCCGGCAGATATCCAGCTCCTGACCGAAATACGGGATCTGCTGAAGGCAAAGTGATCTTTTGATCACGCGGCGGCAAATCATCATCGGAATCGATCCCCGCCTCACGGATTATCATGGGATTCCTTGGGCTTCCTGCGCTAAAGAAGTGGGAAAACCAGCCGAGGGAATTCCATGTCGATCATTTCCAGTCTCAGCCCCCGTGCCGTTGCGGCGCCTGAAAGCGGCATTGTCGAGGTCATCACCTATGCGCGCGGACGGGAAGGATTGATCCCGCTCTGGGCCGGTGAAGGCGACCTGCCGAGCCCGGATTTCATCAATCGCGCCGCAACCGAGGCGCTTCTGGGCGGTGAGACCTTCTACACCTGGCAGCGCGGCATCCCGGAACTGCGTCAGGCGCTGTCGGACTATTACGCGCGGCATTTTTCCGTTTCGTTGCCGGTCGAGCATTTTTATGTCACCGGCTCGGGCATGCACGCGATCATGCTGGCGGTGCAGGCCGTGACCTCGCCGGGCGACGAGATGATCTATCTGTCGCCGACCTGGCCGAACATCATATCGGCGATCGAGATCTCCGGCGCCCATTCCGTCGGCCTGCCGCTCGATTTCGTCGGCGGCCGCTGGTCGCTCGATCTCGCCAAGCTGGAAGGCAAGATCACCCCGAAGACGAAGGGCCTGTTCATCAATACCCCGGCCAACCCGACCGGCTGGACCGCGACGCTCGAGGATCTGAAGAGCATCCTGGCGCTCGCCCGCAAGCACGGCATCTGGATCATCGCCGACGAAATCTACGCGCGCTATTATTACGGCGGTGCTGCCCGTGCTGCGTCCTTCCTCGACATCATGGAAGAGGGCGACCGGATCATCTTTGCCAATTCCTTCTCCAAGAACTGGTCGATGACCGGCTGGCGCGTCGGCTGGATCGTCGCCCCGCCGGAAATGGGACAGGTGATCGAAAATCTGGTGCAGTATTCGAATTCCGGCGTGGCGCAGTTCCTGCAGCGCGGTGCAGTCGTGGCGCTCAACCAGGGCGACGATTTCGTCAATGCCAATATCGCCCGGGCAACCGAGGCGCGCGACATCCTGTGCGACGCGCTGATCGCCACCAACCGGGTAGAGACCCTGAAGCCGGACGGCGCGCTCTACGCCTTCGTCAAGGTGGACGGCATCACCAACAGCCGCAACGCGGCGCTCGATATCGTCGACAAGATTGGCGTGGCGCTGGCGCCGGGTTCGGCTTTCGGAAAGGGCGGCGAGCTTTTCCTGCGCGCCTGTTTCCTGCGTGACCCGAAGCAGATCGAGGAGGCGGCTGGCCGCCTTTCCGACTATATCAAGCGTCTTTGAGCCGTCCCGGCACGAAGACGATAAAATTTGAGCGATCCGCTCAAGAGCCTGTTTGCCCTAGGCCGAGATAAACCCGGCGCGACCTGCGCCGGGTAAGCATTGCTGAAGACTGCCCATGTTTTTGTCCTGCCAACGATAAGAAAGCAGGGAAGTATAGACATGGCAGTTCTGGTGACAGGCGGCGCGGGTTACATCGGCAGCCACATGGCGTGGGCTTTGCTCGACGCGGGCGAGGAAGTCGTCGTTCTCGATCGGCTCTCGACCGGTTTCCGCTGGGCCGTACCGGCCGAGGCGCGGTTCTATCTGGGCGATGTCGGCGACCGGGCCATTCTCGCGCAGATCTTCGCCGAAAACGATATCGACGCGATCCTGCATTTCGCAGGCTCGATCGTCGTGCCGCAATCGGTCGCCAACCCGCTGGATTATTACGAGAACAATACGGGCAACACCCGCCTGCTCGCCGCCGCCGCGGTCGAAGCGGGCATCCGCCATTTCGTTTTCTCGTCGACAGCGGCCGTCTATGGCGACCAGAAAGACGATGCGCCGGTGCTGGAAAGCGCGCCGCTGCAGCCGAAGAACCCCTATGGCCAATCGAAGCTGATGTCGGAAATGATGCTGCGCGACGCTGCGGCCGCTTACGACTTCCGTTTTGTCGCCCTGCGTTATTTCAACGTTGCCGGCGCCGATCCGCTTGGCCGCACCGGCCTGTCCACGGATGGTGCCACCCATCTCATCAAGATCGCCTGCGAGGCCGAACTTGCCAAGCGCCGCGGCGTCGATGTCTACGGAACCGACTATGCGACACCGGACGGAACGGGCATCCGCGACTATATCCACGTCACCGATCTGGTCGATGCCCATCTTAAGGCCTTGAGCTACCTGCGCCGCGGGGGCGAACCGCTGATCGCCAATTGCGGCTACGGCCGCGGCTATTCGGTGCTGGAGGTTCTGGACGCCGTGATGCGCGTCGGTGGCCGCAAGTTCGAGATCCGCTACGGGCCGCGCCGGCCGGGTGACGCGGCAAGCGTGGTGGCCAATTCGACGCTGGCGCGCCGGCTGCTCGACTGGAAACCGCGCCATGACGATCTCGATCTCATCGTCGAAACCGCGATTTCCTGGGAGAAGGGCCTCGCTTCCCGCAAGGCCGAAGATCTCAAGTCGCTGCAGAGCAGGCTGGCATCCGCGCGCTTCTGAGGTTCCCGGCCAGTCGGCAAATATTAAATGGAACATCCTCCGTTTTCTGCGGTTTGACCTGCGTAAGCAAATCGAATCCGCCGGTTCTGCCGGTGTGTTAACGGAGGAAACCCATGACTTTGAAGCTGATTACCGTATCGCTCCTTTCCCTCGGCCTTGCAGCCGGCGGTGCGCTTGCCCAAACGAACGGCAAGGGCAATGCAAGTTCCACCGGAACGTCGGCCAGCGATAGCAGCGACGGCACGAAGAAGATCGACCCGAACGCCACCAACAGCACGAGCGGCGGCGCCATGGGCAATGCGGCCGGCACCAAGGATACCCGCACCAACTGCGCTCCGAACCTTCAGACCAAGGGCTCGGCGACCACTCCCGATACGACCGGGACAGCATCGGTTCCCTCGGGTCAGGCTGGCACCAATACCAACGGCCAGGCTTCGAGCTGCTGATGCCGAATACGTTTTCGCGAAAAAGGCCGGCATCGCCCGGCCTTTTTTGTTGCCCGGATATTCCGCCGCATGGCGTCTTTAAGGCTTCTGCGATAAACAGGCGCGTTTTCCAATATTGGTCTCTGCCATGCGACGCGCCCTGCTTACCACTGTCCTCCTGCTCCTGCCTTTGACGGCGAGCGCACAAAATCCGCCGCCGAAGCAGGTTACAAACCAGCCCACGGCGCAGGACGCAGTACACGCTCCCAAACTGGTCGAGCCGCAGCTGCATGTCTCGCGTTCGGGCAATGCCGTTCGCCCCCGGGTGGCGCTGACCTTCGATGCCTGCATGGGCCAAGCCGATGAGCGCATATTGTCGACGCTTGTCCGCGAACGCATTCCCGCGACCATTTTCGTCACCGCCCGCTGGCTGAAAAAGAACCCGCAGTCGGTCGCAATCTTCCTGAACAACCTCGATCTGTTCGAATTGGAAAACCACGGCCAGAACCACGTGCCGGCCGTCGATGTGCCGGTGTCGATCTACGGCATCGCCGCCGCCGGATCGCCGGAGGCCGTTCGCCAGGAGGTGGCGGGGGGCGCCGATGCTATGCTGGCGGCCGGGCTTGCGCCGCCGCGCTGGTTCCGCGGCTCGACCGCCAAATACGATCCTTCCGCGATCCGCCAGATCCGCGAGATGGGATACCGGATCGCCGGTTATTCGCTGAACGGCGACGGCGGCTCCCTCCTTGGCGCTACCGTCACCGAAAAACGCATTGCAGCAGCCAAGGATGGCGATGTCGTCCTTGCGCATATCAACCAGCCGACCCACGCGGCCGGCGAGGGGGTCGCTCGCGCGCTGCTTGCCCTGAAACGGCGGGGCGTCGAATTCGTGCGCCTTTCGGACGTCGATGGCATGGGCGACGACAACACGACGCAGTGAGCGTGGCCGGCTGTCGTGCCGGTGGTCTTTGAATGCAGATCGGGGAGAGACGAAATTCCGTCTCTCCCCGATCTGGTTTCGGCAATAGTCGGGTTTAGCGAACGACCTGGACGACCGTGCGGGTCTGCGGATCGACGATGACGCGCTGTTCGTTCACCACCGCATAGGCATATTTCGGGCTGTCCGGAACCGGAGTGAGCACGACGGTCTCCGGAACCGGCTTGCCGACGACGATCTTCTCCTTGATGACGACGGGCGATGCCGGGGCAGGGGCCTGTTCGACGTAGGTGACGACACGCTGCGGCGGCGGATCGATGGCGGTGCCGGCAACCGCGCCGGCGACACCGCCGACGGCTGCGCCGACCGGGCCGCCGATGATCGCACCGGTGACCGCACCGCCGGCGGCACCATTGACGGTGCCTTGCTGGGCCGACGCCGCCGGGGCAAGGATGCCGAGAACTGCGGCGGAAAGAACGATGAGCTTGGTCTTCATGATAGTTCTCCTTTCAGGTCTCATAGGGTGGGCAGTTGGTTGGCGCCGCGCCCTTGGAATGCAATCGAGGCCGTTCATTTCGTGACCGGCGCCGGCGCCTCGATCTTGGGCAGGGTCACATTGATGCCGACGCCGTGGTTTCCGAGGTACCCGCCTTCAAAGAGGAAGATCCCGCCTGCGATGGCGACGATCAGGAGGACGACGGCGACGGCCCAGCCGCCGCTGCCGCCCGTATGGATCACTGCCGGTTCTCGCTCACGCATGGTTTCCTCCCCTGTCCGGCATTCAGCCGACCAGGATGTAGACGATCTTGTGGCTCGAAGGCTCGACGATGATGATCCGGCCGTCCGCCAGGACGAAATATTCGTAACCGCGATACGCGGGCACGATCTCGACGATACGCGGCGGCAGCGGATGCAGTCTCACCGTCCTCGGAATGGCGACGCCGACATTGACCTCGACATCGACTTTGGCCGGCTCGACCTTGTTCTGGACAAGGATCTTGCGGACTTCCGTTTTCTGTTCCGTCGAGATGTTGATGCTGCCGGTGGTCTCGCTGGAAGGTTTATTGGTGGCAGCCTGGTTCGAGCCCGGCTGCTGTGCGCCATTGTTCTGCCGGGCGGTGTCGTCGGTTGCCGGCTTGCGGGCATCTGTTCCCGAGCCGGAATTGGCGGTCGTGGAACCGTCGTTCTGGCCGGCAGGCTTCTGCTGTGCGGTACTATCCTTGGCGGCCGGCTGGCTATCGTTGGCCTGCGCCTTCTTCGGATCTGCGGGCTTTTCCTGGGCTGCGGTGTCGCCCTTCTTCAAGCGCGGCTGATCGTCGGCCTTGCCTTGGGCGGTCGTCGAACCATTGCCGCCGGCAGCGCCCTGCGGCTGTTGCGCCGTGGCGCCCATATCCTGCTTGGGTTGCGCCTGCTTGCCGCCGGCAGCACCGTCCGAGCCCGGGGGAAGCTTGCGCGGCAGAACGGTGGAACCTCCGTCCTGACCACTTGCGGGAGCCTGAGTCTGAGCGACGGCCGGAACCACCGAAAGCGTCGATCCGGCGAGAAGCGCCATTGCGAACGTCTGTTTCAATGAGAGTTTCATGATGTTTCCTCTACCTCTGTTCTCTGTGCGTTTGTCTCGCTTGCTGGCCTCTGCATGAGTCCGCAATCGCCCATCCAACTCCGTCTTCCACGGGTCGTTCCGATGTTTGGGCTTCAGTCGGGTGGGACGGGACTTCAGGCCGAACAGGTCCTGGGCCTTTGGTCCGATGGAGCGGGGCAAAGGTCCGGCGGGGGCTGAAATTCTGGAACCACGCTGTTAAAGTGTCGTTGGTCCTGAAGGTTTTTCAGGAGGTTCCGTCATGGACGACAGCGTTTTTCAGGCCAGGTGGCTATTGATCCCCATCGCGGGGCTTTTCGTCTTAATCACCACGTTGGGAGCTTTCGCCGCCTGACGGATTGCAGATGCGGTTCCTGCGCGATCATCGGTCCTTTTCAGCGCAGAACCTTGCCCGCCGGCCCGACATTCGGCGGTCGGCGGGCACTTTGACCGGCAGGACGGGCGACGGAACCATAAGGGCGGGTGCCCGGTTTAAACTTTGCCGCCGCGCACACCAGATACATGTCTCACGTAGGAGATGACCACGCCCGAGGGAGCGAGAGATGCCGACGCGTAGAACACTTGTCTTGAGCGGGGTGCTCACCACAGTCATCGCAGCCATGCTGCCTTTGAAGGTCGTGGCCGGTTCGGACGGTCTGCTTGACGTTGCCCTGTCGACTGCCACTGCTCAGGAAGGCAATGGCAATGGGGGCAATGGCGGAGGCAACGGAAATGGCGGTGGTGGCGGCAACGGCAGCGAGAGCTCCGGCGGAGGTGGTAACGGGAACGGCAGCGACAACGGCGGCGGTTCCGGCAATAACGGAAATGGTGCCGGCAGCGGCAATAGCGGCGGCAACGGCAGCGCAGCCGGATCCGATACGGAAACGGGCGCTGCAGGCGGACCCGGTAAAGGGCCGGGGGCCGGATCGGCTCCATCGGCTCCGGGAGGCGGAACGGCAAATCCCGGCAGTGCGCCCGGCCCCGCCGCGGCTCCCGCCCGGCCCGCAACGCCGGCACCGCCTGCCAAGGCCGGCGCGGAAGTCGATGTCCGTGGCACCTCGATAACGGTCCGCCACCAAAATGGCGCCACGGAGCGGATTTCCCAGGGTCGCTACGAGATGCGGGATTCGCGTTCCCGCACCATCGTCAACCGGACCGCGACCCCCTCGGATGCTTCGCGACTACAGTCGTTCGGCCGCTGACTGCTGATCGGTCGCGTCGCGAAGAGCGAGCGCCGCCTCCGTCCGGTTGGTGACTTTCAGCTTGGCAAGGATGCGGGTCATGTGATGCTTGACGGTCTTCTCGTGAAGATCCAGCTGTCGCGCCACCCGCTTGTTGCTGAGCCCCGAAGCGACCAGCCTCAGGACTTCCTGTTCGCGGCCGGTCAGTTCCGACATGGGGTCTGGTTTGGTCGGCACGTCGGCGGGGGCGGAAAGGCCGGCGATCAGGCGTGCCGAAAGGGCGGGAGAAACGTAGCTCTCTCCGGATGCGACGGTTCTGACCACGTCTGCCAGACCTCTCGAACCGACGCCTTTCAGAACATAGCCTTTGGCTCCCAGTTTCAACGCCGTGGCGATGTCTTCGCTTGCCTCCGAAACGGTCAGCATGACGATCTTGAGATCGGGACAATGGTCGATCGCCTCTGCTATGGCTTCGAGACCGTTGCCGGGCATGGAAATGTCCATCAGCATCACATCCGGGCACAATTCCCGCACGATGCGCAACGCATCGTCACGCGAACCGCCTTCGCCGACCATTTCGAAGTCCTCGATCTCGCCGAAACTGCGCGTCACGCCTTCCCGGAACAACGGATGATCGTCGACGACCGCTATCTTTATTCCTGCCATCATGCCTGCTCCATTTCATGCACGTTCAGTGACATCCGGACCGTGGTCCCGTCTTTCGATGTGGAGATCGCGAATGTGCCGCCAAGGCTTTCTATCCGCTCTCTCAGACCCGCAAGCCCGAGACCTTCCGGGCGGATGCGATGGGGGTCGAAGCCCGGACCCCGGTCGGCGACCTCGATGACCACGTTACCGTCATCGAAACTCTGGCGGACGCTCTGGCCTTTGCCGCCGCCGTGCCGGTAGCCGTTGTTGAGCGCTTCCTGCACGAACCGGTAGATGCAGATCTTGGCCGAAGGCGAAAGCGGCTGGGACCCGCTCGACATCGACAACGCGACATCGAGCCCTGTTCGTTGCCGGTGTGCGTTGACGGCGCGCCGCAGAACGTCCGGCAGTTCCGCAGTCTCGATCTGCGGCAGGACGAGACCGCTGCAGATGCTGCGGATCTCGTCCATCGCCTCGTCCAGCCGGGCCTTGATGGTGGTGACCTCTTCTTCGCGCGCTTTTGGCGGCGTGGCGGGATCGGTCAGGAGCCGGCTGTCGACCCTGAGTGCGGCATAGGCGACCAGCTGGGCCGGTCCGTCATGCAGATCGGCGCCGAGCCGGCGCAGATAGCTCTCGTTGAGCGCGGTGGCGCGCCGCGAAGCCCGCTGCGCGCGCGCGTGAAGCGCCTTGTTCTGCGAAAGCAGATCGGACAGTTCCGCGACCCGCTGCGTCAGCGCCTGCCGCTGGTTGTCGATCGTCCGGCTGCCGCGCAGAACGATTGCCGAAAGGATCAGGAAGAAGAAGAACGTGACGCCGGCGACCGCCGCCCAGCTCCGAAGCTGCGCCTGATAAAGGCTGCGCTCGAAATCGCCGGCGACCTCGTAGAATTCCGAGACTGCGACGACCTCGCCCGACCAGGGCTGCAGGATGGGATTGTAGATTTCGAGAAGCGGGACGCCTTTCGAGCGCTCAAGCTTGCTTTCGGGGTCTTCGGCAAGCCCGAACCGTGCCACCATCTGCCCGGAAAACGCGGTCTTTAACCCCTCGCTCGGCCCGTATCTCTGCCCCACCATGCTCTTGTCGGTCGCATAGAGCACCGTGCCGTCTCGGCGCCAGAGCTTGAAGGATATGACCTGGCCGCCGAGCGCGCCCTGGCCGAAGGTCTCGTCGAGGGCGCGGGTGGTGACATCGTCAAGCGTCTGGTTGGTCTTCATGTCGGGAAGCAGCGGAGCGATGATGCTGTCCACGTAAAGCGCCGTGGAGGCGGCCGAATTGCGGGTGACGGTGGCTTCGATCAGGCTTGTCACATAGGCGCCGACCAGAAGCATGGCCGCAACCGCCACCAGCCCGCCCGCCAGCAGAAATTGCCTGGCCAGAGACTGGTCGTTCCACCGATCAAGAATTGCGCCGAGCCGCATCAGCCTGCCGTTTCGATGACCCGCACCATGCGAGCCGATGGCCCGCAACGCGCAACGGGGCCGATGCGTTGCATTGGGAGTGGATTATTCGGGGGAGCCCAAGCGTGCGCCCGCACGCAAGGTGGCGGCATTGCTGGCGCCGAGCCTTGATGAGCTTGCTAAGCGTAGATTCCAGCCGCCTCGCTCAAGCCCATGTCAGGGTTCTTGAAGCCAAGCGGGATAACAACTGCATGAGACTGGCTTCAGCGGAATGTCTTTCGCGTGCGAAATGCTCCAGGCGCTGACGGCCGAGTTCTTGCCACCGGCCGTCGTCTTCTTCCTGTTCCAGCTGCGCGATGCAGTCGGCGAGCGAATGCGCGTCATCCGGATCGAAAAGAAGTGCTGCGTCACCTGTAAAATCGGAAAATCGCTGCGGGTAGAGGACAGGCTTGCCCAGCACCCATGCCTCCATGGGCGGCAGATTGGATGGGCCAAAATAGCTTGGCATGACCAGGGCTCTGGCGCCCCGATATAAAAGGCTCATGTGTTCTGTCGGCACAAAACCGAGGAAATGGGTCGTGTCTGATACGCCGAGACGCTCGGCCATGCGCCTGATCGCATTCGCATGCCCCTGGTCGCCGCCCGCAAAGACGATTGCCGGTGCCTTGCCGTTGCGCTGGGCCAGAAGCGAGGAGGCTTCCAGCAATATGGCATGATTTTTATGTGCCCAGAACTGCGCGGGATAAAACAGATAGCCGGATGTGAGGCCATAACGCTCCAGCATCGTCGCAAGCGCATCCGGGGCCGGCGTTTCCTCCTGGAGAAACGGGGCCGGCGAAAATGGCATCTCTATGAAACGATCGCCGGCGACGCCATAGCGCCGGGATGCCAGTTGGCTGGTGTGGAGCCCGTCGGTTAATGTGGCGGCCGCCTTAGGGACCGCACGGGAATAAAGCTCTTCGCGCTTCTCGAATTCCCGATTTTCGGTGACCTCCGGAAACTCCGGGTGTTCCAGATGGCAGAGGTCCCAGATCGTGAAAATATAAGGTGTCGCCTGCAGATCCAATGCATATCCGCTCGGTGCGGTGAAGTAGACGAGGTCTATTCCCTGCCGCTTTATCTCGAGCTCAAATTCCGTCACCTTTTCACGCTGCCGGCGCTCGGACTGGAAAATCTGTGCGATCTTCTTGGAAAGGCTGCGCTTCGGCTTGACGAAATGCTTCGCTTTCAAGCCGTGGCCGGCGAGGATGTCGATATTGCTGGCGATAGTGGTATAGATTTCAACGGTATAGGGCGCAGGCGCGATCCGCAGCATCTGCAGGGCTGCGGTGATCGACTGGTTGAAGCCACCCCCGACGGAAATTTTCTTTTCCAGTATGACGGCGAGTTTGAGCCGGGGCCTCTCCGCTGCATTGCCTGCCGTCATTATCGGTGTCCGGTCTTTTCAACGAGGTAGTAGACACTCCAGGTGTCTTGTGAAGGTGCGTTCCGCGTCAGCCACTCGCCCGTCTCCCTCAGCTTCAAGCCTGCGGCCTCGATGTGTTTCTCGATTTCCGCGGGAAAGAAGTACCGCATCGGATGGAGTTCCTCGAAACTTGAAATCGCACCCGTGTTCTTGTCTTCGACGAAAAATGTGAATTTGACGGTGACAACACGCGCGCCGCCGTCATGCTGAGGCTCCGCAATCCGCAGAATCTTGAGATTGTCATTTTCAGCCCGGCGAACGCGGGTTTCAGGAAGCACGTGCTCTACCGCCGGACCGTGCCAGAGGTCGAAGAGAGCAACCGAGCCGGTCGACATATGGGCGTTCAAGGTCGCGAAGGCGGCCGCCACGTCGGCGTCGCTCGTTTGATAGCTCATGACATGGAACAGCGAAACGACGGCATCGAACGACCGCCCGGCATCGAAATTGCGGAAATCGCCCTGCGTGAAGCGCGCGTTCCCCTCTAGGATATCGGCCTTTGCGCCTCTCGCCTTTGCCTGTTCGAGCATATGGGCGCTCAGCTCGACGCCTAGAGTTTCGAAGCCGCTTTTGGCCAGCAACAGATCATGCTGTCCGGTGCCGCATCCGAAATTCACCAACGTCCGGGCGCCCGGCGCGACTTCCCGCAGCAGTTGCGCCACGAACTCCGCCTCTTTCGCATAGTCCTTGCCGGCATTGAGCGTGTCGTAAATCTCCGCGTAATTCGCAAATACGCTCATCGAACGATCTCGCGGACAGCGTCGGCAACTTCGTCGATATCCGCATCCGTCAACCCCAGGCCACTCGGAACATAGAAACCGTTGGCTCCGATATATTCGGAAACCGGATGGTGTTCGCCGACGAACAGCCCCATTTTCTCAAATACCGGCTGGCGATGCATTGGCCAGAAGAAGGGGCGCGTACCAATCTTGCGGCTGGACAGGGCGGAGACAATATCGGCTCTGCTTTTTTTCGAAGAGGGTCGGACCACGAGACCGAAGACCCAATAGATATTGTCGGCGTAATTGGTGGCAGGTGGCGCCCTGTCGAAGCAGTCGAGATCGCCTAGCCGCTCTTCGTAAGCGGCGCCGATCGCTCTCTTGCGGGATACGACATCATCCAGCTGTTCGAGCTGTGCCAGGCCCAGGGCGGCCTGCAGATTGGACATCCGGTAGTTCCATCCGAGCTCGTAATGCACGAACCGTTGTTCTTCGATGAAGCAGAGGTTTCGCAGCGAGCGCGACCGTTCGAGGAGAGTGGGGTCGTCCGCAACGACCATTCCTCCTTCGCCGGTCGTGACATGCTTGTTCGGATAGAAGCTGAATATGCTGATATCGCCGAAGCTGCCACAGGGCTTGCCCTTGTAGGTCTGCCCATGCATCTCGGCCGCATCTTCTATGATCTTCAGGCCATGACGCTTGGCCAGCTCCAGGATCGGATCCATATCGACCGGCAGGCCGTAAATATGGACAACCATGATCGCTTTCGTCCGGGGCGTGATGCGCTGCTCGACCGCCTCTGCCGTCATGTTCCAGGTGATGGGGTCGCAATCGACCACAACCGGCGTAGCGCCGGCGCGAACAACGGCTGAGGCGCAGGAAATGATCGTGAATGTGGGAATGATGACTTCGTCGCCCTCGCCGAGTTGCAGGGCCTGGACGGCGATGTCCAGCGCGCACGATCCGTTTGCAACCGCCACGCCATCCTGGCGCGAAACCTTGGCGGCAAAGGCTTTCTCAAATCGGCGAACGAACGGTCCTTCAGAGGAGACCCAGCCGCTTTCGATGCATTCTGCGAGATATTCGGCTTCTCGCCCCTTGAATGACGGTGTGTTGACGGGGATCATGGGGCCTTCACCTTCTGGTCTGGGTCGATCGAAAAATGGGCGGGAGGAAGGGAAACGATCTCCTGTTCCGATGCCCCCTCGAAGATGGTCTTGTCTTCGTTTCCGGCATAGGGACCTTGTTTGACTTCCAGCATCTCGACAGGCTCCAGCATCTTGAAAGCGTGCCCCCCGGAGGTCAGCATCAGCACATCGCCCGCACCGAGCTCTTCTGACCCGATATATTGCTGCTCCGATGTATAGAAGTCGGCTCGCAGGCGGCCGCTTTTGATGACGAGCACTTCCTGTGTCAGATGGACCGCGCGTTCGTTCAGATTATGGTAATGAGGCCGGATATATTCGCCTTCGGGGCGTTTCATGTAGGCCAATTGTTGCGAATAGCTTCCGTCCGTCACGAATGTCACACCCGGCGATGTGAATTTACTGGATATGATGATCGCAATCTCTGTGCCGTTGAAACTTATCCGCTTAATCATTTTTCATCCCAGGATTTGTGCCCATCGGAAGCGTATAGCTCTATATTTGCGGTGTATCTAGGACCTGTCGCAGGCATCCAAGAGATTTCGTCCAGTTCAAATTTCGGTGGCGGCCTCGAATGCCAATCCGCCTTCGTTCTGATTGAATCAGCGGATAAACGCTCGTTGCCCGTCATGCTGCGGCGCCGCCAAGAGGCGCAGAAGCGGATTGGTGGCAAGGGCGTTCTGGAAGCAAGCGGCCGCACGAGCAGTGCCCGGCCGAAAGCTCGCCGGATCAGTTGCGACACGCAATATGGCATCGGCGAACTGTCGATCGGTCGTTGCCGGCAATCCGTTTCCGTGGGAAAGAAACGCCATCATTGATATCCCTTCAATGTGGATGACTGGCTTACAGGCAGAGACAGCATCTTGAACGACACCGGATCCTTGAAGGCTGTAGATGGCCTTTTCGTAAGGCAGAAGGACTGCATCTACCGACTGAAACAGCCGTTCGAATTCCATGGGCGAAAGCCGGCTGTCCTCCGGAGAGACAAAAACATTGCGTTCGCCTGCCCGAAATTTTTGCAAAGGTCCATAGATACCGCCTTCTTGGAAATCCCCAGCCGAACCTTGGACGACGAAGTCCACCGGCGTCGATGATCCAACCCCTGCCATTTCGGCAACAGCTGCGACAATCCCCGGAAGCCGCATGCTACCTTTCTCCGGTCTGGGCTCTCCGAAAACGCCTATTCGAAATCTATCTTCCCTAACTATCTTGCCACTTGTGAGTTCTGAGATCCGCAAACTACACGGCAGGTAAAACCCGCCTTCCACAGGCATGCCAAAATCTTTGCGAAAGTAGTTTGCCAGTTCCTCGGTCTCAGTGAACAGGAACATGTTGGCTGGCAATTTCGAAAGGATCGCACGGAGACGCTTTGAACGGATTATCTCGTTTCGGTCACCCAGTTCAGAATTCAGAAAGCGAAGGCAAATTCGAGGTGTTTTATCCCGCAATATAGCTGTCAGCTCAACGGCCGACTCAAGAGTGTCAAGCTCCGCCGTGGGGACTATGAGAAGATCGCTCGCATCCAGCTGAAGGTTCTGGCATATCTCCGCCAATTGCGTACCGAATGCGGAGAGAGGCAAATTCAGCGTTTGCGCAGATTTAAGGGCGCCGAACGCCGCGTCCACTCGCTGGAAGACATTTCCATATTGCAGGCGTGATCGCAACTTAGCGAGCTTGACTGATTTGGCGACAAGCGTTCCGGCTGCGGTCCCCAGAAACCCGTCATAGGATTCCCCAGCAACGAAATTCGTTTCATAATCCGGTAGATACGTACGCAACGCGGAGATTTGGGTATGATGGTGTCCGCGATTGTGGACGAGCTTTCGCTCTACAATCAGAAGCTTTTTTTGCTTTCTCGCGTCCGTCATCGGGCTCTCTCTTCAACAGTGTCTTGGCTCACACAAATCGCTCAGTGATTGATTGCTCATGCAAACCATGCCGTTCCTTTGGGTAGACACTGCGACAATATCTATGGGGATGGACATGTCGCGGCCAATGTTGCGATGGACCGCCTCGCCTGCCTAAGATGCAGGCTTCCATATGTCATCCAAGTTCGGTCTTTTCGGAAGATTGTAGATTGTTCAGGCGAGCGTAAAGACCATCCTTACGCTTCGCAAGTTCCTGGTGCGTGCCTTCTTCTACGGCTCGCCCTTCGTGCATCACGACGATTTTGTCGGCGTTGATCACCGTCGATAGGCGATGCGCGATAACAATGACGGTTCGCCCAACCATCGCCGAATCGAGTGCCCTTTGCACCGCGGCTTCAGATTCATTGTCGAGCGCTGAGGTGGCTTCATCGAGAAGAAGGATCGGGGCGTTGCGGACGAGTGCCCGCGCGATCGACACGCGTTGCCGCTGGCCGCCGGAGAGGGTCATGCCGTTTTCGCCCACCGGCGTTTCATAACCCATCGGTTGCGTGAGGATGAAATCGTGAGCATGGGCGAGGCGGGCGGCCTCCTCTACCTCGGCATCGGTTGCCTCAGGTCGTCCATACCGGATGTTATCGCGGATCGTTCCTTCGAACAGATAGGGTTGTTGGGTGACATAGGCGAGGCTGTGGCGCAACGACGACTTGGTAACATTGGCTATATCTTGCCCGTCGATCAAGATCTGGCCTTCAACTGGATCATAGAAACGAGGAATCAATGAGATGATCGTCGATTTGCCTGCACCCGAGGGGCCGACCAATGCGGTGGTTTTGCCGCCTTCTGCGACGAGGTCTACGCCCTCCAAAATCGGTGCGCCATTTCCGTAGGCGAATACGACGCCCTTCAACTCGATTTGCGCGTTGGTGATTTTAAGGTTCGGCGCGTCTGGCTTCTCGCGCTGCAACGGTTGCATGTCCAGCAACCCGTAGATCATCTTGGCATTCACGACCGCTCGCTCGATCTCCACCTGCATTCTGGCCAGCCGTCGCGCGGGGTCGTAGGCCATCAGCAGCGCCGTGATAAAAGCGAAGAAGGCGCCCGGCGGAACATTGTCGGAGATGGAGCGAAAGGAAGCATAACCGATCACGCTGGCAATCGCCAAGCCTGCGAATGTGTCCGTGAGTGGCGCCGTACGTTCCGACAGGCGCGCGATCCGGTTACTCTGCCTTTCGGAGGTTTCGATAATGCGCCGAACCCTCTTTTCCAGTTGGTCTTCCATCGTGAACGCCTTGACGACCGTAATGCCCTGGATTGTTTCCTGCATGGCACCGAGCACCTTGCTACTCACCTCCACGGCATCGCGTGTTACGTTGCGCAGCCGCTGTGACAGGTAGCGAAGCGCAAAGATAAGCGGCGGTGCTACGGCAAAGACGATCAGAGAGAGAAGCCAGTCCTTCGAGATCATCACCACAATCAACGATACCAACGTCAGCAGGTCGCGTGCGGTCGACGTGACCGTCAGGTTAAGAACATCCTTTACGCCACCAATATTCTGCGTGACTTGTGCGGTGAGTTGAGCAGAGCGTGCTTCCGCAAAAAAGCCCACGGAGAGCTTCAAGAGATGTGAATATAGACGCTTCTGGTAACGGGCGACGATATTGTTGCCGATCTTGGAAAGTGTCACCGCTTGTCCATAAGTGGCCAAGCCCCGAACCACGAAGGCCGCAAAGATCGCCAGACAGATGATGAGGACCATATCGGCACGTTTGTTGGCGAAAGCCTCGTTGACAACGGACTCCATGATCCAGGCCGTGAAGGCGGTAGATAGAGCGGTCGCAATCAGACAGGAAATCGCAAAGGCATAGCCGCGGAGATGATCTTTGCCGTTTTCAGCGATCACCCGCTTCAGGACGCTGGTCACGGTTCCCGAATCTAGATGATTCTTACTGTTCTTCTTGGCCTTCAATTGGGGTTCCCCGCTCGCCGCACCAGCCGGTAGCTTTCTCATGTGCGGCGTATTAAACGCTTGCCGCACACTTTGCCAACCACGCAGATACGATTCTGGGTAGCCGTTGCTCCTGTGCAAGGGGCCTGACAAGACGTTGGACGTCATCCCGGAGCCTAAAGACTTATTTGACCATGGGGTGAGGGTGCAAGTAAGAAGTTGCTCGTCCAAATTCCTACCGGGCCGGCAGGCACTTTTATGCTGGCGCTCCCGGCCAGCGGATCGCCAGCAAATTTAATAATGCGCGGGCGTCGGGACCGTGTCTTCGCCGAGAACGGTCTTGATGCGTGGCTGGTAAGCTCAAATCCGCACCGTCCAGACAAGCTCTATCCTCCCGCCTGACTTACACAGGAGATATATTCCTCTGTGGGACACTACACGCGCGGGCAGCCCGATGCCCTGGAGATGATGACGGAATCGAGACGGCCGCAGGCGCCACCGCGCTTACCGTAGCCGTCGATAACTTAGTCAAAAACAAAAGCAATCGCAGGGAAAAATGGTGCTGCTAGAGAGATTTGAACTCTCGGCCTCTCCCTTACCAAGGGAGTGCTCTACCCCTGAGCTATAGCAGCGTCAGCCGGCGCGATAGATCCGCGTCGTCGGCAGCGGCCTATTGCCATAGGTTCACCGGCAGTGCAAGCCGCAAATTCCAAGTTCTTTGTCGAGGAATGGGGAAAACGTCGCTTCCGCTTCCAAGAATCCAGGTTTTTGGGTATGGAGAGCCATGGCGAATGACGAAGAACGGCATGATTTAGAGGGTGGGGATACCGGCGAAGGCCGCGGCGAGCGGCATCGCAGGGCGGCTCAGGCCCGCGAGGCGCAGCGCAAGGCGAAGGCCGCGGCCAAGCTTCGCGAAAATCTGATGCGCCGCAAGACGCAGGCCCGCGCCCGTCGGGCGGGCGAAGAGGATTCGACACAAGGGCTGCCTGCCGCAAAAACGGACGAATCATTGTAACTTATGCGCCAAGACAGCCCGGCAATCAGGCAATTCCGGCAGGCCATTTTAGCAATCATTGAAGCAGCGGCGGATTTCGTCTAAGGACGCCTCCTTTCGCGCTCTCAGAAGGAAGAGTTACAACTTATGGATCGCATCAGAATTTTGGGCGGCAATGAACTCAAGGGCACCATTCCGATCTCGGGAGCGAAAAATGCCGCCCTGCCGCTGATGATCGCCTCCCTTTTGACGAGCGATACGCTGACCCTCGAAAACGTGCCGCATCTGGCCGACGTGGAACAGCTCCTGCGCATCCTCGGCAATCATGGGGTCGACGTCGCGGTCAACGGCCGCCGCGAGCGTCAGGAGGAAAGCTATTCCCGCACCATCAATTTCACTTGCCGCACCATCGTCGATACGACCGCCCCTTACGAGCTGGTC
This sequence comes from Hyphomicrobiales bacterium, assembly GCA_900471605.1. Classification (GTDB taxonomy): domain Bacteria; phylum Pseudomonadota; class Alphaproteobacteria; order Rhizobiales; family Rhizobiaceae; genus Neorhizobium. The sequence continues at coordinate 49,238 of UCEY01000053.1, forward strand.
TCGAAGATGCGCGCCAGCTTCTGGGTCATCGGCCCGCTGCTGGCCCGCGAAGGCCAGGCGCGGGTTTCGCTGCCGGGCGGCTGTGCGATCGGCACGCGTCCGGTCGATCTCTTCCTGGAAGGCCTGCAGGCACTCGGCGCCACGCTCGAGGTCGATGGCGGTTATGTGAACGCGACGGCTCCGAAGGGCGGCCTGATCGGCGCCACCTACGTCTTCCCGAAAGTCTCGGTCGGCGCCACCCACGTGATGATGATGGCGGCGACGCTTGCCCGCGGCACCACGGTGATCGAAAACGCCGCGCGTGAGCCGGAGGTCGTCGACCTCGCAAAATGCCTCACCGCCATGGGCGCCAAGATTTCAGGCGCCGGCACCAAGACCATCACCGTCGAGGGCGTCACCTCGCTCTCCGGCGCCCGCCACCGCGTCCTGCCCGACCGTATCGAGACCGGCACCTATGCCATGGCGGTCGCCATGGCCGGCGGTGATGTCGTGCTCGAAGGCACCGAAGCCGCGCTGCTCGACAACGCGCTCGATACGCTGCGTCTGGCCGGCGCTCATATCACCGAGACGGAAAGCGGCCTGCGCGTGGTGCGCAACGGCAACGGCATCCAGCCGGTGGATATCACCACCGAGCCTTTCCCCGGCTTCCCGACTGACCTGCAGGCGCAGTTCATGGCGCTGATGACCCGGTCTTCCGGCGTCTCGAACATCACCGAGACGATTTTCGAGAACCGCTTCATGCACGTGCAGGAACTCGCCCGCCTCGGCGCCAGGATCTCGCTGTCCGGCCAGAAGGCCCGTGTCGAAGGGGTGCCGCGGCTGAAGGGGGCTCCGGTCATGGCGACCGATCTGCGCGCCTCCGTTTCGCTGGTCATCGCCGGCCTGGCCGCCGAAGGCGAAACCATGGTCAGCCGCGTCTATCACCTCGATCGCGGTTTCGAGCGACTGGAGGAGAAGCTCACCCGCTGCGGTGCGGTGGTCGAACGCGTCAGCGACTGATCGAGCCTGAAAGCCGATATTTCGCAAGGGACGGCGGGGGAATTGCCCTTGCCGTCCTTTTTTGCATTTCTATCTCTTGCATGCGCCCATCTTTGATCCCGCCTCATATTGTTTGATCCGGCATCCACGGAGATTTTCCCATGACCGATATTCAATCCCCCGTCTGGTTCATCACCGGCTGCTCCACAGGCTTCGGCCGCGAGCTCGCCAAACTGACGATCGACCGCGGCTGGCCGACCGTGGTGACCGCCCGCGGCCGGGATCGCGTTGCCGATCTCGCCGACGGCAAGGATCATGTTCTGGCGCTCGATCTCGATGTGACGGACATGAATCAGATCTCCGATGCGGTCGCGGCCGCCGAGCAGACGTTCGGCCGCATCGACGTGCTGGTCAACAATGCCGGCTACGGTTACCAGGCCTCGATCGAGGAAGGCGAGGAGGGCGAGATCCGGGCGATGTTCGATGCCAATGTCTTCGGGCTGTTCGCCATGACCCGTGCCGTGCTGCCGGGCATGCGGGCGCGGCGCAAGGGCCATATCCTCAACATCACCTCGATGGCCGGCTTCATGGGGCTTCCGAGTTCCGGCTATTACGCGGCGAGCAAGCATGCGGTGGAAGGTTTTTCAGATGCGCTCAGCCTCGAGGGCGCGCCGCTCGGCATCAAGGTCACCTGCGTCGAGCCAGGCCCCTTCCGCACCGACTGGGCCGGCCGCTCGCTGAAGCAGACGCCGAGCCGGATCGCGGACTATGCCGAAACTGCCGCCGCTCGCATGGGCGCGACTTCCGGTTACAGCGGCAGGCAGCCGGGGGATCCGGTGCGGGCCGGCGAGGCGATGATCGCCGCGACCGAGGCGGCCGAAGCCCCCCGCCATCTCGTGCTCGGCGCCATCGCTTATAACGCTGTCACGCAGAAGCTGAAGGAGCGGGTGGCCCAGATCGAACTCTGGGAGGAGATCAGCCTCTCCGCCGATTTTCCGAGCTGAAGAGAACGGCGCGGCTGGTCTCCCGCCTCCTTGGCGGTCGTCGCGGCATCCGATAGTATGCGTCCATGGCGGCAGAGGCATCGGACAAAACCACGGAGACGAACCGGCTCGCCTGGAACGCGGGCCGATTTGATGCGTGGGTATCTGCGTTCGGGAGCCCGGAAGCCGAGGCTGCGAAACTCGTTGCCGAACCGGAACGCATTCTGCGCCGCCTTTCCCCATACCTCGGAGAGATCGTCGGCAAGCGGATTTGCAATGTGCAGGGTTCTCACGGGCGCGTCGCGGTAGCGCTCGCCCGGCTGGGCGCCAAGGTGTCGGTCATCGATTTTTCGCAGGAGAACCGCCGCTTCGCGCTGGACCTCGCCGCAGCCGCCGGCGTGGAAATTGACTATGCGCTCTGCGATATCATGGAGGCTGGCAGTCTGGGTTGGACCCACAACTTCGATGTGCTCGTGCTCGAGCTGGGAATTCTCCACTACCACCAGGATCTGGAGCGCTTTTTCACGGTAGTGCGCCAGCTCGCGGCGAACGGGGGGATGCTCCTGCTGAACGAATTCCATCCGGTCCAGCGGAAGCTGTTCTGGGGCGAGGGACCGCGGGACTACTTCCGCACCGACCTGATCGAGGCCGACGTACCTAATCCCAATGCCGCCGGCGCGCGCCTCGGAAGATGTCTCTATCGCTTCTGGACCATGGGGGACATTGTGACCGCCGTGATCCAGGCCGGTTTTACCGTGGCAAGGCTGGACGAACACCGGGACTGGACGGACCCAACCATCCCTGGTTCCTTCACGCTGGTCGCTCATACGCGATAGCAGGCTCCGCGACCGCGAGTCCATGTCGCGGCCCGAAACCTCCGAAATCCACAAGCCTATACCAATGCCGGAACGAATGCCGGCGGCGCTTCAGGCCCGCACCTCGAATATCATATTGAATGGCGTCTCGCTCGCCCGCCGGAAATACGAATAGCCGGCGTCGAGAGCCACTTTGCGAAGCTTCATCTCCCCGGCCTGCGCTCCAAGGCCAAGGCCTACTTCCTGAGCCATCGAGGCGGGAGTGCAGATCATGGTCGAGGCGCCATAATAAACACGGCCGACCGGGTTGAGATTGTCCTTCAGCCCGTCATGCGCGAAAGGTTCGACGATCATCCAGGTGCCGTCCTTCGCCATCGTCTCGCGGATATGGCGGCCCGCGCCGACCGGATCGCCCATGTCGTGCAGGCAGTCGAACATGGCGACGAGATCGTAGTTGCCGGCCGGGAATTCCTTCGCCGAGGCTTGGCGGAAGGTAACTCGGTCGTCCACGCCCGCCTCCTGCGCCGCGCGCTTTGCACGCTCGATGGAAGGACCGTGGTAGTCGAACCCGTGGAAATGCGACTTCGGAAAGGCCTTGGCCATGAGGATGGTCGAGGCGCCATGGCCACAGCCTACGTCGGCCACTTCCGCTCCGCGTTCCAGCTTTTCATGGACGCCCTGGAGGGCGGGAATCCATTCGTCGACCAGATGGCTGTTGTAGCCGGGTCGGAAGAAGCGTTCCGTGCCCCGGAACAGACAGGTGCTGTGCTCATGCCATCCGAGGCCGCGGCCCGTGCGAAAGGCTTCTTCCACCTTTGGCTCGTCCATCCACATCGACTGGATGATTTCAAAGGCGCCCCCGAAAAAGGCCGGGCTGTCTTCACTGGCAAACACCATGGTCTGTTCGGGCGTCATGGCGAACTTGTTCGAATCCTCATGATAGGAAATGTAATCGGCGGCGGCCATGGCGGCGAGCCATTCGCGCACGTTGCGTTCGGTAAGCCCCGTCGTTTCTGCCAGCTCCATCGAGGATCGCGGCCGGCCGTCCATCATCGCCCGAAACAGGCCGAGATGATCGCCGAGCACGACGAGAACGCCGGAGACGCCGGCGCCGAGATCGCCGACCAGACGGCCGACGAGTGCATCGAGTTTCTGCATGTCAGGTTCCTGCATGGCATCCTCCATAGCTACGCCGCCCCAGCCCGATATCTCACCCGCCGCGATTCTACGCCGGGGCCGCACACCGTCAATGAAGCATTCGGACTAGGCGACCGATCGGAAGGCTTAGCTTTCCGTCGAACGACAGCCCGGTTCAGGTTCCCGACTGTCCGATGACAGCGCGAATGCCGACAGGAGCCTCTGTCTCCGCGAGAGAGACAGGCCGCAGCCCGGATGGTCCATTGCGCGCGATCCTTCGCGCACGGGGACGAAATGCGGTTGATCGGCATTTACTTCCGTGTTCCGTCAAGCACTTGGCGGATTTCTTATCCGCCGGCATCCCCGCAGCCAGGGCGCCGGCAATAATAGCCGCATCATCGGATGGGAACCGGGTTCGCGAACCGGCTGCCTTCACCAAGGTTCGAAAGTGCCCGGTTCCGGTGATGGTCGTCGAGGCGGTGAGGAGGGCCTGGAAATCCTCCGCAACCGAAAAGGCGATCGGGGCAGGCGGAAACCTACCTCACATCATTACCCATGCCCCTGCCTGCCCCATTCCCCTTCTCGAACCGTGCCGCGCGTCAGTCGGCGCGGATAAAGCTGCGTTCCGTCCTGCACGCCGCCGTTGCTTCTTGGCCCGCCGCATCCTATCTCAAGTCCCAGGAACATTCGCGTGAACGCGCGCCTCTTAACGGATTTGGAAGCGATGACCGACTTGAAGCTGCTTGCCCTCGACACCGACGATCTGGGCGTCATTTCCGCCCATATGCAGGATGCCGTCTTCAAGGTGGGCGATGTGCGCTGGTCGCAGCCCGAGCAGAACTTCTCACTCGCCGCCAACCGCTTCGTCTGGGAGAACGCCGCGGCCAGGCAGCGCAAGGGTTTCGAACGCCGCCGTGCGGCGATCGTCTTCAAGCGCGTCCAGGCGGTGCGCTCGACCGGCATCAACCGTGGCCGCAAGGACGAAGTCCAGTCGCTGCTCGCGATCACCTTCTCGCAGAAGGGGGACGGTCCGGAAGGCACGATCGAACTGATCCTTTCCGGCAAATCGACGATTGCGCTCGATGTCGAATGCATCGAAGTTGCTCTTGCGGATGTCGGCGGCGCATGGGAAACGGCATCCAAGCCCCGTCATCCCTGATCTGGCCCCTTTGCCCGAACGGCCCGACCGGGATAACATCGTTTTTTGAGCTGGAAGGGATATCCGCTTGGCAATCTGGTTGGATCAGGCGTCGCAGGATTTTGAGGCGAAGTTTTCCGCATTTCTCTCCACCAAGCGGGAGGTCTCGGAAGATGTGAATGCCGTGGTGCGCGCCATCATCGACGACGTGCGCGCCCGCGGCGACCAGGCGCTGATCGATTATTCTGCCCGTTTCGATGGCATCGACCTCGCCAAGGTGGGGATAAGGGTCACCGAAGCCGAGATCGACGCCGCCTTTGCGGAGACCGACCGGAAGGTCATCGATGCCCTGAAGCTCGCCGCCGAACGCATCGAGCGCCACCATGCCCGGCAGATGCCGAAGGACGATATCTACGAGGACGCGATCGGCGTCGGCCTCGGCTCCCGCTGGACGGCGATCGAAGCGGTCGGGCTCTATGTTCCCGGCGGCACCGCCAGCTATCCGAGCTCGGTGCTGATGAACGCGGTGCCGGCAAGGGTCGCCGGCGTGCCGCGCGTCGTCATGGTCGTGCCGGCAGGCGGCGGCAAGATCAACCCGGCCGTGCTCGCCGCCGCCCGCATTGCCGGCGTCACAGAGATCTACCGCATCGGCGGCGCCCAGGCCGTGGCGGCGCTCGCCTACGGTACCGAGACGATCGCCCCGGTCGCCAAGATCGTCGGCCCCGGCAATGCCTATGTGGCCGCCGCCAAGCGGCATGTCTTCGGCACGGTCGGCATCGATATGATCGCCGGACCTTCGGAAGTCCTTGTCATCGCCGATAGCGAGAACGATCCGGACTGGCTGGCCGCTGACCTGCTCGCCCAGGCCGAACACGATGCCGGCGCCCAGTCGATCCTCGTCACCGACGACGCCGCCTTCGGCCGCGCGGTGGAAGCGGCCGTCGAGCGCCAGCTGAAGACCCTGTCGCGCTCGCAAACCGCTGCCGCGAGCTGGCGCGATTTCGGCGCCGTCATCCTGGTGCCGGACCTGAAGGCCTCGCTGCCGCTCGCCAACCGCATCGCCGCCGAGCATCTGGAGCTGGCGGTTGCCGACCCCGACGCGCTTTTGCCCGGCATCCGCAATGCCGGCGCGATCTTCATCGGCCGCCATACGCCGGAGGTGATCGGCGATTATGTCGGCGGGTCCAACCACGTGCTGCCAACCGCCCGTTCGGCCCGGTTCTCCTCCGGTCTTTCGGTGCTCGATTTCGTCAAGCGCACCTCGATCCTCAGGCTCGGCCCCGACCAGCTCCGTCAGCTCGCCCCGGCGGCGATCACGCTTGCCCATTCCGAAGGGCTCGATGCCCATGCCCGTTCCGTCGCCATCCGCCTGAACGGCTTAGCCTTCGACGACGAGGGCTGACGAATGGGGGCGGCGGTCTACCGGCTTTACGACGTCGTTCTGGACGACTCGATCGGGCGCTCGACGCCCGATGTGGAGCACGAACGGGCGGTCGCCATCTTCGACCTCGTCGAGGAAAACTCCTTCGAGCCGCTCGGCCATGCCGGCGGCCCCTACAAGCTGAAACTTTCGCTCGTCGATGCCAAGCTGGTGCTCGGCATCACCACCGACAAGGACGAGCAGGTCGCGACCCATATCCTGTCGCTGACGCCTTTCCGCCGGATCATCAAGGACTACTTCATGATCTGCGAAAGCTATTACGAGGCGATCCGCTCCTCGACGCCCAGCCGCATCGAGGCGATCGACATGGGCCGGCGCGGCGTCCATAACGAGGGTTCGCAGACGCTGATGGACCGCCTCGACGGCAAGATCCGCGTCGATTTCGACACCGCCCGGCGGCTCTTCACGCTCGTCTGCGTACTCTACTGGCGCGGTTGAGCATGGAGGCAGAGCGCGCCCTCGAGACGAAGATCGAGACGAAAGCCAAGAGACCGGGCGCAATCCTTTTCATGTGCGGATTCAACGTCATCCGCTCGCCGCTGGCCGAAGCCATTGCAAAGCGCCTGCTGCCACCCGATATCTACATCCAGTCGGCCGGCGTGCGTTCCGGCGAGCGTGATCCCTTCGTGGATGCGGTGCTGGAGGAGGTCGGGCTTTCGATCGGTCGCCACCAGCCGCGCACGCTTGAAGAGCTCGAGGACGATTTTTTCGACCTGATCGTCACCCTGACGCCGGAAGCCCACCATGCCGCGCTGGAACTGACCCGTGCCAATGCCGTGGACGTGGTCTACTGGCCGACCATGGATCCGACCGCCGCGACCGGGACCCGCGACCAGATGCTGGATGCCTATCGCGAGGTTCGCGATCATCTCTGGCGGCTGATCGAGGAGCGTCTTTCCGGCATCAGCCGGCATCCGGCCGAGACCGCCTGAAAGCCCTTGCCGCAGACGGCTTGAAACGACATTGAGAATAGCGCGCAAGCGAGGTTCACAAAGCGGACATGATTGTGTAGTTTCCGCGCAAATTTCCGGGCGGGCGCGAAAAGCGTTGCCAGCCCAAACCCAACACAGGAAGAAAACCTATAGATGGCTAAAGAAGAAGTCCTCGAATTCCCGGGCGTCGTGACCGAACTCCTGCCCAACGCGACGTTCCGCGTGAAGCTCGAAAACGAACATGAGATCATCGCCCACACTGCCGGCCGCATGCGCAAGAACCGCATCCGCGTTCTCGCCGGCGACAAGGTGCTCGTCGAAATGACGCCCTACGACCTGACCAAGGGCCGCATCACCTACCGCTTCAAGTAATTCCTATCATCCGCGGCGGGCTCTCATGGCGCTGGAACAAAAGCTGATACTGGCCTCGGGTTCTCCGCGCCGTCTCGACCTCCTCAACCAGGCCGGCATCGCGCCGGCACGGCTGATGCCGATGGATATCGACGAGACGCCGAAGAAATCCGAACACCCGCGTTCGCTCGCCCGCAGGCTTTCCACGGAAAAGGCCGAAGCGGCGCTCGGTGCCATCCGCAACGATCCGGCCTGGCGGCACAGCTATATCCTCTCGGCCGACACGGTCGTCGCGGTCGGCCGCCGCATTCTCGAAAAGACCGAATATACGCAGGAAGCCTCGTCGGCGCTGCACCTGCTCTCCGGGCGCGGCCACTGGGTCTATACCGGCATCTGCCTGATCACCCCCGGCGGCCAGTTCCGCCAGAAGGTCGTGCAGACCAAGGTGCGCTTCAAAAGGCTTTCCACCCGCGAGATCGAAAACTACATCGCGTCGGGGCAGTGGCGCGGCAAGGCGGGCGCCTATGCGATCCAGGGTATTGCCGGATCCTTCGTCCAGAAACTCGTCGGCTCCTACACCAATGTCGTCGGCTTGCCGCTGTTCGAGGTGACCGGGCTCTTGGCCGGCGAAGGTTTTGACGTGGCGGCGGCCTGGCCCGAGGGCTGACCGCCCCGATTGCAGGCTGAGGACGCGCTGCAGGCTGGACGGGCCGCATTGGCGGCCTATCGGCATTTTTCCGCCATGGGATGCGCCGAGCGCAAACTAAGGAGTATTTCAAACATGACATCCGAACCGATCAAGACTGGCGGCAAGGTCGAGCCTCTGCGGAAAACGAGGCCCTGCCCGGAATGCGGCAAGCCGTCATCGCGCGAACACTACCCGTTCTGCTCCGACCGCTGCCGCACGCTCGACCTGTCGCGATGGCTGAATGGCTCCTACGCAATTCCCGTTTCGGAAGACCAGACCAAGGCGGACGGCACGGAGGACTGAGCCGGGCGAGGCGGTACCTGTTTTTGTTGAGGAAATTACGATTTTCGCAAACCTGTCAAAAAAGTGGGTTCTGGCGCTGGACATGGCCGAACAAGATGTTATAACCCCGCTCGCTCCGGGGGAAACGCCCCCGCCGGCCTCGGCCGGAAGGCTCTAGAGGCCTCGATGCCCGGATAGCTCAGTTGGTAGAGCAGCGGATTGAAAATCCGCGTGTCGGTGGTTCAAATCCGCCTCCGGGCACCATACAGTCCTCGCGAACTCGTCTCATAACGACTGTCTCGGAATTATCGCGATACTTCCGCGGGTTAGCAGATATTTCCTGCCAGGTTTTCCGCTACTTCCGGACGTCCGGCGCCGAATTCGTGCCTTTTTCTCGCACTGTCTCAGCTCGCTATTCACGCCAGCCAAAAGTTTGGAGTGGCTGGCTGCCGTTTTCGGTGGACTGCTTGCTCTGTCCGAGACGCGCATGCTTGCTGCGGCAGCGACGCAAATGCAGGACCAGAAACAGTGCGGCCCGCCTCTATCGTGATTTGGCGGGCCTGTTTGTGTCCGGGGATCTTAATTTAGTTCGTCAGAGGCCGAGCAGTCCGTGCTGGTCCTTCCACCCGACCGGCAGATCCAGAATGCGGGTGAGCTTTGCAATCGTGAAGTCGATGGGTTGCTGTCCCGTCAAGATTGCTTCCGTGATCTTCGGCGACCCGCTGTGATCAGTTCAGCCAGACTCGACTTCACGCCCAGTGTTTCGCACCATTTTGACAATCTCGACCTGTCGGTGATCATCCGGACGGCATCGCACTTGTCGTCAGCGACAACGGAGCCGGGCTTCCGGAAGCGGAATGCACGCGGGTGCTGGAGCGCTTCTACGGCCCCATCCCTTCGGCAATCACCGTGCGTAGAGACGGTCGAGGCGGACCACTCTACCGACAAGGACCAGCGCGACGACGGTAAAGACGATCAGCACCGCCGAGATGGCATGCGCGGTTGGTTCCAGGCTGAAGGTGGATTCCGCATAGATGCGGACCGGCAAAGTCGTTAGGCGGGCGGTGGTCAGGAAGCTGGTCACCGTCACCTCGCCAAAACTCAAGAGGAAGCCGACGATGCCGGCCGCGAACAATCCCGGCGCCAGCCCTGGCATGATGATCAGGAAAAACCGCCGCGCCGGGCTCGCCCCGAGGCTCGCGGCCGCCTCTTCCTGCGCCCGGTCGAGCCCCATGACCGATGTGGTCAGCAGCGTGATGGCAAAGGGCAGGATGACGATTACATGGATCGCAACTAGGCCGAGGAAGGGCGGCACGATCAGGTAGATCTGCAGGAGCCGCAGCATGCCGACGCCGATCGCCACATGCGGCAGCGACATCGGCAGTAGCCAGAAGGTCAGAAGCGCCGAACGGCCCTTGAACGGATAACGGGCGAGCGCAAACGCCGCCGGCAGCGAAAGCGACAAAGCCACCAGCATCGAGGTGACGGCAAGCTGCACCGACACCCAGAAGGCGTCTGCATAAGTGCCGGCGAAGAACACCGCCTCGTACCATTTCAGCGTGAAGCCACGGAAGCCGGAAGCGGTCGCCTGCGGCACGTCGTTGAAACTCTGGATGCAGACCAGCACCAGCGGCAACAGCAGCAGCAGAAGCGAGGCGACGAGCAGCAATTTCGAAACGATCGGCCCGAAAATGTTTATGATCGGCACGATCCAGCGCGGGATACTCCACGGATTGCTGGGCTTGCCCTTCAGCCACGGCATCAGGCGGTTGAGGAGAGAGGCGCAGAGTGCCGCAAATGCGAGACCCGTCACGGTCATGATGATCGCGAGTGCCGCGGCAAGCGGCGCGTTGAGGTTCTTGATCGCCTCCTGCAGCACGAGCATGCCGGTGGTCCAGACCTTCTTGCCGCCAAGCAGCGAGGCGGAGACATAGGCCGTGGTCGCCATCAGGAAAACGATGACGGCACCGGACCGCAGGCCGGGCAGCGAAAGCGGCAGATCGACGGTGAGGAACCGCACAGCGGGAGAAGCGCCAAGGCTCTGGGCCGCCTCGTGAACGCGCGGCGATGTGTTCTGCAGGTTGTCGTAGAGCGCCAGCACCATGAACGGCAGAAAAACCTGCGCCAGCGCAACGGCGACCGCGCCATGGGTGAACAGCATGTACCGGGCCGGCGGAATGCCGATGAGGCCGGTGACCGAATTGATCAGCCCCTCCGGCGCCAGCAGCAGGATGATGCCGAGCGAACGCACCACCACGTTGGTGAGCAGCGGAATGAGGATGACGGCGAATGCTGCCGCGCGATATTTCACCGGCATCCGCGCCAGCCAGTGGGCGAGCGGATAACCGAGAAACGCCGTGATCACGGTGACGCCGAGGCCGAGCAGGATGGTTTCGGAGACGACGCCGAAGTAGAAACCGTCCGACGCAATGTCTCGGAACTGCGCGATCGACGGAGCGATGAACAGCGGGCCGAAAGGATCGGGATATTCGTGCAGGGAGAGCACGAGTACCACGAACATCGGCGCCGCGAAGGACAGAAGCAGCCAAAGGGTGACCGGCGCAGCAAGCGCCGGTCCGATCCAACGGTTCATCCCGCGATCTCCCGATCGTATTTCGCCTGCCACTTGGCGCGGCTGGCATTGATAACGTCCCAATCGAAATCGACGAGCTTGGCGACATCGGCATCGCCGAGCACGAGCTTCGACTTGAGGTCGTCCGGGACAGTGATGTTGCTGACCGTCGGCGAATAGTAGATCTGGCGGGCATAGGCGAGCATGCAGGGCTCGGAGAGATGCAGGTTGATCCACTCTTCCGCGAGCTTCTGGTTCTTCGTTCCTTCGGTGATGCAGGCGACGTTCATCGAAAGTGCCTGGCCCTCGACCGGGGTGGCGATTGCAATATTGGGGTTGCGTGATTCCACATAGGACTGGGTGAAGCTGCCGAACTCGACCGAAAGATCGGCGAGCTTCTGGTCGAACATTTCGAAGAGCTGCGCCTGGCTACCCTGGATGGCGGCAAAGGGCTTCAGTTCCTTGACCTTTTCAAAGGCGATGTCGGCGTTCTTTTCGTCGCCGCCCCAGACACGGGCAGCCATCATCAGCGCAGAAATTCCTTCGGCGCCAAGACCGTCCGGCCAGGCGATGCGGCCCTTCCATTCCGGGTTCCACATGTCCTTCCAAGAGGTGATCGGCTTCGACGCCTTGGTCTTGTTATAGACGATCGTGCAGGGGTTAAAGGCAACGCCGTAGCCGCCCTTGCGCGCGCTCGGATAAAGGGCCTCGAAATTCTTGACGGCGGGCGTCGGCGCTTGCGTCACCCCGTCCTTCACCGCCTGGCGGCTTTCGAAGATGTTGAGGTAAAGAACGTCGAAGCTCGGGCGTCCGCGCTCGGCATAGGCGCGAGCGCGTCGGTCGCCGGTGCCGCCGAGAACGTAGCTGACCTTGCAGCCGTATTTCTCGACCAGCGGCTTCTCGACATGTTCCTTGACGATCTTTTCCTGCGCGCCGCCCCAGATGCCGACGACCAGTTCGTCGCCCTTCTTGGGCTCCTGCGCGGAGGCGGGGCGGATGATGTGGAACGGTGCGGCAAGGCCGGCACCGGCAATCAGCTTGTTGAATGTACGACGCGAGACGTTCATGTCTTGGTTCCCCTTTTTCGGTCAGATGAATGTGGCGCCACCCGGCTGGGTCTGGATGCTGCACGGCGTCCCGAGGGGCGGAGGCGGCATATCCGAAGGCACGATCAGGCGGATCGTGCCGCATGCGGATTGGATATCGGCTTCGTAGGTGTCGCCGAGGAAAGCGGAATTGACCAACGTGCCGGAGACATGTAGAGGCCCCGGCTCGTTGGAAAGCCTCAGGCGCGAGGCGCGCAGCACGAGACGGGTCGCGCCGGCCGGCGCCCCCTCGCAGGTAAGCCCCGGCGCCGCGAACAGGCCGTTCTCGGTTCTGCCCTCGATGACGGTACGGGCACCGAGAAACGAGGCGGTAAATGGCGAACGCGGCCGGTCGCAGAGCGCGACAGGCGTGCCGATCTCGGCGAGCAGCCCCTTGCTCATGACGGCGACGCGGTCGGACATGGCAAGCGCCTCCTGCTGGTCGTGGGTGACGAACACGGTGGTGATGCCGAGCCGCTGTTGCAGCGTGCGGATTTCGGTGCGCATGTCGGCCCGAAGATGAGCGTCGAGGTTGGAAAGCGGCTCGTCGAGGAGGAGCACATCCGGCTCGATCACCAGCGCGCGGGCAAGCGCCACGCGCTGCTGCTGGCCACCGGAAAGCTGGCCCGGATACCGGTCGTAATAGGCGCCGAGCCCGACCGTATCGAGCGCGGCGGCGGCCCGTGTCCGGCATTCCGCCTTGCCGACATGGCGCATGCGCAGGCCGAAACCGACATTGTCGAGCGCCGTCAGGTGCGGAAACAGCGCGTAGGACTGGAAGACGACGCCGATATTGCGGGTGTGGACAGGACGCTTGCTGATGTCCTCGCCGTTGAGGATGACGCGCCCTTCGGAGGGCTGCACGAAACCGGCGATCATTCGAAGCGTTGTCGTCTTGCCGCAACCCGACGGTCCCAGCAGCGACAGCAGCTCCCCCTTGGCGACCTCGATCGTGAGGCCGCCGACAGCGACCGAATCGCCGTAGGTGGCCGTGATGTTGTCGAGCGTTAGGTAGTGCTTATGCGACATTGTCGGGAGCCTCGGGCATGATCAGGCGGGAGCGCGTCGTCCCGCCATGGCAGATGGAAATCGTGATGGGACGCCGCGCCATCTCGGACGCGGACGCAAAAGGCCCGTCGCCGGGGTGAATTTCGAATACCGGCGTCCCGGCACCCTGCAGGGAGAGCCGCAACGCAAAGCCCTCCGGAACGGTGACGCAGACCGGGCGAAGACCGATGCGCGTCGAAAAACGCCGGCCGCCCTCGAGGCGCGCATAACCGGTGCCGAGCACCTTTGCCTCCCCGGAGGGCGAGACGAGTGAGAGAGCCGCGCAGAGATCGAACTCTTCGGAGCGCGTCTCCACCTCGATCTCTGCCGCAGCCTCGCCGGCGAAGAATCGCGCAACCGCAAACGGCGGGGTCGTGTAGACGGTGACATCGGCGCGGTTGTCCTGGCCTCTGCGGTCGACAAAACCATTCGGCACGCCGAGATGGCCGCCGATGAGCGGCGTCGGCCTGGTCGGATCGTGGACGAACGTATCCCGCATCTCGCCGCCGCTTTCGCCGAGAAGCCGGCCGTCGCTGAGCATCGCCGCGCCGAGCCCGGACGACGAGAGGAAGAAATCGGCCTCGGAAACCTTGGGCCGATTGGCCAGACTGATCCAGCACCGTCGCCCCATGTCGAAAAGCCGGACCGACTGCGGCCGCTCGCCAAAACCCTTGAGATAGAAATCAAAGAAGGCGAGCTGGGCGCGGTCTATCGAGAATTCTGCATCCGAACCCATGTCGGCGGCGCCGGCCGCGCGGTTCCAGGGTGCATGCGCCCATGGGCCGATCACCAGGTGGGAGCTCTCCGGATGTTTTCGCCGGAAGGCCGCATCGGCCGCCCAAGTGCCCTGAAGCAGGAAATCGGCCCAGCCGCCGGCGTGGAGAACCGGAATATCGAGTGGATCATCGGCCAGCAGCACGCCGGGCGATACCGCGTCCCAATAGTCCGTCTCGTCCGCCACCCATTTGGCGAGATGCGATAGGTCGGACCGCGAAACGAGCAGGTCGCGAAGGGCCGCATCGTCCGAGGTTCTTCCGAGCGCCGAATAAGTCCCGGTATCTTCACGCCGCGCCGCCGTCAGCCGCGCCATCTGCGCCGCCCATCCCACGTTGAGCCCCAGCCGGAAGGCATTGCCCTCATAAGCCCAGTCGTTGCGCGGCATCCACGAACCCATGGCAGGCGCGATCGCATCCGGTCGCACGCTTCCCTTTCCGGCGATGGCGAAATATTGTGTCACGGCCTGGTAACTGAAGCCGTAGAGACCGAGCTTGCCGTTGCCTCCGGGCAATGCAGCCGCCCATTCCAAGGTGCGGGCGCCATCCGCCAGTTCGCTCACAAAGGCCTCGAAAACGCCGCCCGAATCGCCACAGCCTCGCACGTCCTGGATGACCACGATATAGCCGTAGGCGGCGTACCAGGAGGGATGCGCCAGCACGAGGGTGGAGGCGATCGCCCGCCCGTAGGGCTGACGCATCAAGAGGACCGGGAACGATCCCTCCCCCAGCGGACGATAGATATCGGACACCAGTACAACGCCGTCATCGAGCAGGAGCTCTCCCCTTTCGGGGCCGGCAACGCCGTATGATGCGCGTGGGGTCGTCAAGTTGATCAACCTCTGTACATGGTTTTCGAGGTGATCCGGTCGAGCGGGAAATCCAGGACTTCCCTGATCAGCTTCAGGAGATTGGCGGCGCTGCGCTCAACATAGAGGCGGCCGCGCTCGGCATCGCCGGCAGCGGCATTGCCGCAGGCGCCGGAGGGCTGCACATCCTGGGTCTGCCAGCCGTAACCGATCCGGCCTTCCGGCATCAGCAACCCGCCCGCCGCTTCCAGCTCGACGGACACCGGCACGAAATCCTCGGCATATTGCATGTCGATCAGCTCGCGATGCAGGTGCAGCATGACGCTGGTCTCGGCCTCGCCGCCGTGGATGCCGTGCTTCATCTCATGCGCGCTGAACAGGTCGGAGAAATCGGCACCGGCACTTGCCCAGGCGCTGACGGCGAACATGTCGAGTTTGATGCGCAGCTCGCGGCAGACGATATCCATCACCTGCGGCTGGCCGCCATGCGAATTGACGAAGATGATCTTGCGGCAGCCGGCGCGGTTGACGCTTTCGCCGAGCTCGAACCACATCTTGGCGAGCGTCTCGTAGTTGAAGGTCAGCGTGCCCGGATATGCGGTGTGTTCGACCGACTTGCCGACCGGCATCATCGGCAGCACCAGCACCGGCAGGTCGTCGCTCATCAGTTCCACCGTGCGGGCGACGACGCCGGCATTGATCGCGGCATCGACGCGCACCGGCAGATGCGGCCCGTGCTGTTCGACGGCGGCGATCGGCAGGATCGCCACGAACTTCTCCATCTCGAATTCGGAGAAATCCCGTGCCGTATGATCCCACCACCAATGCGATTTCAGTTTCATGGTCACGTCCTCGATTTGCAATCAGGCCGCGGCGGCGCGTGCCGCCAGCTCCGCCTTCGCGATCTTGCCGGTAGGGGTCATGGGGAGTTCGGTCAGGGAAATGACCGTCATGACGGAAAGGTCATATGGAACTGTGGCAGCGATCTGCGCCTTGGCCGCTTCGCCATCGACGGGGGCTACGGCCTGCACGAAGGCAACCGGCCGGGTCTTCATCGCCGCATCGGGCACGCCGACCACCGCCGCCTGCTCAATGCCGGCGACCGTCGCCAGCGCTTCTTCCACATCACGCGGGTACCAGGTCTTGCCGCCAACCTCGAGAAGTTCGGAACGGCGTCCCATCATGGTGATAAAGCCCTGTTGGTCCATGGTGCCGATATCGCCGGTCCACAGCCAGCCGTCGCGCAGTGTCTCGGCGGTCTTTTCCGGCTTGCCCCAGTACCCCCACATAAAGCCGCCGCGAAGTGCTATCTCGCCGACCGAGCCGCAGGGAAGTTCGGTACCGTCGGAATTGACAATGCGCACCTCCTTGTCAGGAAGCGGCATGCCGGCCCGGCGCGTCTCGACATCGGCGGCATCGAGCTTGGGGAAGCCGAGTGCCACAAACCCTCCAAGCTCCGACTGGCCGTAACTCTCGACCAGTGGCCGTTTCAGCTTTTCCTGCCAGCCGGCCTTCAGCACTGGCGGAACCGGGCCGCCGCCGGACATGCTCATGCGCAGTGCCGACGGCACACGGCCGCGGATCGCCGCCTCGTTGAGCACGTCGGTGAGAATAGGCGGGTTGGCGATCAGCATGGTGGCGCCACGGGCTTCGAGCGCATCGAAACCGGTCGCCTGCGTCCAGCGGCCCATGACGTTGATCGCTGCACCGCGGGAAAGCTGCGGCAGGAGATTGCCGACGAGCTGGTAGGAGCTCGACAGGGCGCTCGGGCCGAAGGATACGTCGTCCGCAGTGATCTGCAGCCGCTCGGCAATGCAGCGGGTCGCCCGCACCGTCGGCTCGTGCTTGAGGCAGGCGCCTTTCGGTTTGCCGGTCGTCCCCGACGTATAGGACAGGTGGGCGATTGCGTCCTCGTTGCGCGGATCGGCTGGCGCCGGCAGGGCGGCCGCCATCAGGTCCGGCAGCGAATGAGCGCCCGGCTGTGGGCCGTCCATGCAGATCAGGGCCCGGATCGTCGGCACGCCGGCAGCGGCCGCGCTCACCTGCTCGTGCTTGTCGTGGGTATAAACGACCACGCTCGGCTGGTGATCGCCGAAATAATAGGCAAGTTCATCGGCGAATTTGACGTTTACGAGGGCTGAAATCGCCCCGATCCGCCAGCAGCCGAGCATGATCGTCAGATAGTCCATGCCGTTATGGGCAAAGATCGTCACCCGGTCGCCCGGCTTGACGCCGAAACTGTACAGCGCGCCCGCAGCCCGCTCCATGGCATCGACGGCCTCGGCATAAGTCAGGCTCTTGGCCCGATCGACCCAATGGAAACAGCCGTGATCCGGATCGCGATTGGCGCCATCCACGAGAAGAGTGTGCATCAGCATCTGAAATTCCCCGGTAAGATACATGCCTGCCCAATTCTTTGGCATGTTAAAATCCTGCCTGCAGCATGGGCAAATTTGTTGAGCGGGTGAATGCCGTGAGCGTAGATAGCGGGTATATCCGTTTGCTTATACCTGTCGGCCTCAAGACACCGCCCGCAGCGGGATTCCGGATGGCTGTGGATGAAGCGTCTGGTCGAAGCGGCGGGCGACAGTGCGGATGACGTTGCGCAGCCACCGGTTGGCGCCACTGTTGTGGGCCCGCTCGTGCCACAGCAGATAGAGGTTCATCTGGTCGAATTCCCGCGGCGCCTCGACGAGCTGCAGCTGATTGGCCGGCGCGTTCGCGACGATATATTCGGCATAGGGCCGCGCGGTCGTGAAGATCAGGTCTGTTTCCGCCAGGATGGCCGGGATCAGCGCGTATTCCGGCACCGACATGGCGATGCGCCGCCGCATGCCGAGCTGCGCCAGCCGGCCGTCGATCGGGCTGTAGACGGCGTTCGAGCCCGGCGTCGGCGAAACATGGTCGGCATCGAGATAGTCCTCGAGCAGAAGGCGGCCACGTTTTGTGATCGGGTTCGACTTCTGCACCACGCAGGCGATATCACAATGCAGGAGTGTGCTCGACTTCAGGCTCTGCTGCGGTGCCGGCCAGTTGCCGATCACCATGTCAACCCGGCCCGACCCAAGATCCTCGATCAGGTCGCTCTGTTCGGAAGGCGCGAAGAAATCGACAGATATGCCGGGCGCCTCGTTGCGGATGCTGGTCGCGATCGGCGGAATGAAGAAAGTGCCGAAACAGTTGACCGCAGCGATCCGCATCCGGCTGTGGACCATGCCCGGGTCGAACTGACTGTTACGGTTGAGCGTATCCAATAGCCCTTCCAGCATGGTCGCGATCGACGCCATCACCTCCTCGCCCCGCTCGGTCAACACCAATTTCTGGCCGCTGCGCACGAGAAGCGGATCGGCAAAAATCTCACGGGCCTTCTTGAGGCAGGCACTGACTGCGGGTTGGCTGTGCCCGAGCAGCACAGCGACCTTGGAGACATTGCGCTCCCTGAGCAGCAGATAGGTAGTGCGCAGCAACCGGACGTCGATGGAGGGATTGATGTTCGCGTACACGGCCATTTCCTCTTGCAGAGACAACCGTTTTACGAAGCAAGCGACGTGCCAAGCAGGTCGTCTTCCTCGTCACAGTCGCCATCGTCGATCTCGTGTCCCGGCGCTGAGGCTCGCTCTGCAGGCGCAGGTACTGGCTTTGTTGAAGGAGCTGCAGGGCCGAAAGCGGGATGGGCATCGTGCTGATCACCCACGACCTGAGCCTCGTGGAAAAGGTCGCCGACCGAGTCGTTGTCATGCAGGATGGACGGATTGTTGAATCCGGAATCTCGCAACAGATCATGACATCGCCGCAGCACCGCATCGTTCGTCAGAGTTCGTCGAGCCCTTCATTCAGGGTCTCGATTTTGCGTAGGCGCTTTCTCCCCTCGGCACCTGCCTTCTCCAGGCAGCGGGTGATCAGCAGATGGCAAAGGGCCATGACCGCCGTGTGGTTGAAGAGTGGTCCGGGGGCAAGGGTCTGGCACTGAAAATGCCAAGTTGCCGACGCCTCGAACTCCGCACCCTCGTCGGTGACGTAGAGGAGTTTGGCCTTCGACTTGCGGAGCTGGGCAAGGATGGCGTCCACCTGCGTGATCCTGCGACGCATGGCGACGAACACGACGACGTCGTCGTCCCGCAAGCTGACAAGGTGTTCTCCGAGAGTCTGCCCGGCGCCGGGGATTGCGACAATATCCTCGATTACCTGGGTCAATTGCCATTGCAGGTATGACGCGAAGGGGTGGCTGCTCCGGAAACCGAGCACCCAGACCTTCCGGGCCGCAATGAGGGCCTCCGTCACCGCCTCGATCTGGCCCTCGGAAATGGAAAGGAACGTTGCCTCGAGATTGGCGATGCCCTGAGCGACATGTGCCTGCATCGACTGGGCGGACGAAGCGTCGGCCGCCTCCCTCAGAAAGAGCCGGGAGCCGGTTTGTTTCTCGGCGCGGGCATGGCGACGGGCTTCCTCGTAATTTTCGTAACCGAGGCGCTGGATGAAGCGGGTGACCGTTGCCTTGGAGACATGTGCAAGGGCGGCAAGCTCCTGCGCGGAATAGCTTGCGAGTTCACCGGGGAAGTCGCAGACGAACTCCCCCAGGCGCTTCTCGGCGGGGTGCAGTTCGGGCAGGGCCTGCCTGACACGATACAGGAACGATCTATCCTTCGGCACGGGAAACTCCGCCAACATACCAGCGGGCGGACTTTCCTGTGGGATGGCCCGACTTGCAACAGAAAAAGCGTCACGTCCATGGCGCGGTCCATGAGACCCGCGCATCAGTTCGGCCCGGGCACGGTTTGCTGGCAATGGGCGATCCGGGACAGGAGCAGCGTGATGGCGGACCGGATCGGCGCGATCACCGGCGCCGACAACGCGTGCTGAAGATCGTCCGCCGCCTGACCCAACGGTCCGCCACCGATAATGACCGCCTCCGCGCCGTCCCGCTGGAAGCATTCGCGGACGGCGATTTCGAGAGCCGCGTTGAGACGCGCCGGATCGGACGCCAATTCCTGCGGATCGCCGCTCGTCAGCCGCGTGCCTGTGAAAAGATGTGCGAAACCGAGGAATTGCGCCTTGGCGGCGAAACTCGCTACGAGATCCGGCGTGACGGTTGCTATCCCGAAGCGACGCGCTCCGGCGGAGGCTTCCAGCATGCTCGCCTCGCATATGCCGACGGCCGGCGTGCCGGATAGGGCTTTCAGGCGTTCGAGCCCCGGATCCCCGAATGCGCTGACGATCAGCCCATCGCTATTCTTGGAGGCGGCCAGTCCCATCTCCACGACGCCATTGGCCGCCGCCGTAAGCTCCGTGTCGTTCAGGATCATCGGCACGCCTCTGGTGGCCGTGACACCCTCCACGGAAAATTCTTTGGACAGGTACTTCCTGGCGATCTCGGCCATCATGGCCGTCGTCGTCCGGGACGTATTCGGGTTGATCAAGGTGATATGCGGCATGTGTCGATCCGTGCCTGATCACACGGACACCTCCCTTCGGCTGGTTTCGGGCATCCTCGCGGCAGTTCAGGCATACTGTATGCATGCGACATGTGCGGCCTCACCGGCCGGTATCAATGCGGGTATATCGGTCCGGCAGGCATCCGAAACCTGGGCGCAGCGCGGAGCGAATGCGCAACCGGGCGGCATGGCGGCGAGGTCCGGCGGAGCGCCGGGAATGGTGATAAGCCTGTCGCGCCCGTGGGCCAGTTCGACCCGCGCGCCGAGAAGCCCCTTGGTGTAGGGGTGCCGCGGCTCGCGGATGATATCCGCAACCCTGCCTTCCTCGACGATCCGCCCCGCATACATGACGGCAATCCGGTCGGCCACTTCCGCAGCAACTCCGATGTCATGGGTCACGAAGATGACCGAGAGCCCGTATTCCTTCTGCAGCTCGCGGATCAGCAGTAAGATCTGGATCTGGACCGTCGCATCGAGGGCTGTCGTCGGTTCGTCGGCAAGCAGGACCTTGGGATTGCAGGCAAGCGCCATGGCGATCATCGAGCGCTGCAGCATGCCGCCCGACATTTCGTGCGGATAGTTCTGGAGCCTGCGCTCCGGCGAGGGGATGCGAACTTTCTGAAAGAGCGCGAACGCCCGCGCTGATGCTTCCGACCGGGAGACCTTCTCATGCCGCATGATGGTTTCCTCGATCTGCTGGCCGAGGGTATAGACGGGGTCGAGCGCCAGGCGTGGTTCCTGGAAGACCATGGAGACGACAGCGCCGCGAAAGGCACCGAGTTCTCCGGCGGAAAGACCGGTGACGTCGCGGCCGGCGATCGCCATCGCGCCTTCGATCTTCGTGCCTTTCGGGTGAAGGCGCAGCAGCGAGCGCATGGTGACACTCTTGCCCGAGCCGGATTCCCCCAAAAGCGCCAGGACTTCTCCCGGCTTGACTGAAAGGCTGACCCCGTTGACGGCCTTCACCGGCTTGCGGCCGCGATTGAAGGTGACGGAGAGATTGCGGATATCGATCATCGCATCGGACTTCATGATCAAGCCTCCGTCAACGCTGGTGCGCGGCTGTGGCCGGAGCCCGGCACGGACATCAGACATGCGGCCGCCTGGCTTGCGGATATCTCGGCAAGCGGAGGGATGTCCGCGCTGCAGACGGTCTCGGCAAACGAGCAACGGGTGTGAAACCGGCAGCCCGCAGGCGGATCGATCGGGTTCGGCGGGTCACCGGAAAGAGGCGGTTCGGACGTCCGTTCGGATGGATCCATCTTGGGCATGGAGGCGAGCAGGGCCGATGAATAGGGATGGCGGGTATTTTCGAATATCGCTTCCCGGCTTCCGACCTCCGCGACCTTGCCGAGATACATGACCATGACCCGGTCGCACATAAAGCGTACGACGTTGAGGTCGTGGGAGATGAACAGGTAGGTCAGGCCGAAATCCCGTTTGAGGTCGAGAAGCAGGTTCAGCACCTGGGCTTCGACCGATTTGTCGAGCGCCGACACCGCTTCGTCGAGGATGACGAGGCGCGGCTCGAGAGCCAGCGCGCGGGCGATGTTGATGCGCTGTCTTTGGCCCCCGGAAAGTTCATGGGGGTAACGACCGGCGAAGCGGGTCGGCTCCAGCCCGACGCGGTGCAGGAGATCGTGCGCTCTGGTGATCGCCTTGCCGGCTGCAACGCCGTGAACCCGGGGGGCGAAAGCGATGGATTCTTCGATCGTCAGCCTCGGGTTGAGCGAGGCGTAGCTATCCTGGAAGACCATCTGCACCTGCCGGCGGTAATCTGAAAGCGCAAGCGCTCCACCGACTTTTTCACCGTCGAACAGGATATCGCCTTGGTCCGGCACGATGAGTTGCATCAGAAGACGCGCCGTCGTCGATTTGCCGCAGCCGCTCTCGCCCACCACCCCGAGCGTTTCGCCCTTGAGGATGTCGAAATCGACCCCATCGACGGCGCGAACGACCTTCTTCGGTTTCAGGAAGCCGCTGTTCTTGACGGGAAAGTGCTTGAGAAGGCCACGGGCGGAGATCAGCGGCTGCGCAGGGCCGCCTCTTTCCCCGATGGGCAGGTCGTAAGCCGGTTCTTCGACGATGCTGATCATGATTTCACGTCCATGGCTGCGCGCAGCCCATCTGAGAAGAGATTGAAGCAGATCGAGGTGATGAAGATCATCACGCCCGGAAGGGCGGCGACGAACGGGTTGTTGTAGATGGCGGTCCGCAGCGTATTGAGCATCAGCCCCCATTCCGCATCCGGCGGGCGAACGCCGAGGCCGAGGAAGGACAGGCCGGAGGCGAGGATCATCGACACCGAGATCAGGCTGGTCGAGAAGACGAAGATCGGGCCGAGCACGTTGCCGAGGACATGCACTCGGATGATGGTGCTCGGTGGTGCCCCCGAGGCTCTGGCGGCATCGACGTAATCGAGCTTGCGGACCTGGGTGGTGACGCTTTCAGCGACCCGGGCGATCTGCGGGATGAAGACTACCGTCAGCGAGACGAGCGCGTTGGTCAGTCCTGATCCAAGCGCGCCGGAAAGAGCTACAGCAAGAAGCACGGAGGGAAAAGCATAGAAGACATCGACCGTGCGCATGATCAGCGTGTTGACGATGCCGCCCGCATAACCGGCGACGATGCCGATCGCCGAGCCGATGACGAAGGCAATGGGAACCGGCACGACGCCCATGATCAGCGACAGCCGCGCGCCGTAGATGAGACGGGACACCATGTCTCGTCCCAGCTCGTCGGTGCCGAGAATATAGCCCGCAGTGCCGATTGGTTTCAGGCGGCGTATGACGCTGCCCTTGGACGGGTCGTAAGGTGAGATATAGGGCGCCAGGATCGCTATCAGCACCAGGATCAGAAGGATCGAAAGCGCGGTCATCGCGACCGGGTCACGACAGAGCCGCCGAAGCACACCGCTCCAGAAGCCGGGAGATTTGCTGATCGCTTGCGAAGGGGCGGCGAGGTCTAAAGTTATGGTGGCCATGATCAGCTCCTCTGGATGCGGGGATCGATCGCGCTTTGCAGCACATCAACCAGGAGGTTCAGGAAGACGAAGAACATGGCGAGCACCAGGATCGTGCCCTGCAGGATCGGCAGGTCGCGAGTGAAGATCGCGCCGTTCAGCAGAAACCCTGTCCCCGGCCAGGAGAAGACTGTCTCGATCAGGATCGAACCGCCCAGCAGGTAGCCGAGCTGAAGGCCCATGACGGAGAGTGCAGTCGGGGCGGCGTTGCGCATGACATGCCGCAGTATCTGTCGGCTCATCAGGCCCTTGGCGGCGAGCGCCTGGGTGAAATCCTGCGAAAGGATGTCGGCGACGAGCGAGCGGATGGTGCGCGCGATGATGCCCATCGGGATGACCGACATGGTGATCGCCGGCAGGATGAGGAACTGCAGATAGGCCCAGCTTAGGCTGCGGCCCGAAGAGCCCTCCGGCCCGCCACCCATGGCCGGAAGCCAGCCCAATGTCACCGAGAAGGCGATCACCAGCACCATGCCCAGCCAGTAATGCGGCACGCTGACGCCGAGCATCGAAACCGCCGAGGCGGCGCGATCCACCCAGCTTCCACGAAAGACGCCTGCCAGAAAGCCGAGGGCCGAACCGGCGATGAAGCCGATGACGGCGGCCGCGAGTGCAAGAATGATCGAGTTGACCGAAGCATCCATGATCTCGCTCAGCACCGGGCGACCGCTGGCGATCGACGTGCCGAGATCGCCATGCAGGGCATGCCAGGCCCAGAGCACGTATTGCACCGGCAATGGGCGGTCGAGGCCATAGAAACTGCGCATCTGCGTCTGCATCTCGGCAGAAGCATCCGAGGGCAGAATGGCGGCGAGCGGATCGCCCGGTGCGATATGGATCAGCATGAAGCAGACGATGCTCACGCCGATCGTGACAGGAATGACGTGCAGCAGCCGTTTCAAGGCATAAAGCAGCATGGTGTCCTCACCAAACAGGTTGATCGGGCATCATGAAAGGCGGCGCGCCAGCCAGACCGGCGCGCCGTATGCAGGAGATCAGGGATCAACGGAAATCGTGGAGAAATCCTGGAACCAGTTCTGTGCCTGAACGAAGCCCTTGACCTTGGCGGTCATGGCCCGCGGATTTACGTCATGCGTCACCATCAGGAACAAGGCGTCGTTCACATATTTCTCGTGAACCTGCTGCATCACCTTGTCCTGTTCCTTGGGATCGAAGGTGTTACGCACCTTGTCGAACAGGGCGTCCATCTCCTTGTCGCAATAATAGCCCCAATTGGTGCCGGTCGGCGGTGCAAGATTGCATTGGGACTGGCGGATCATCGCCGTGAACGGGTCCTGGATGAAGTAGCTATAATTGACCGCCGTTGCGCCCTTGGCGCTGGCATCCTTGGCGCCGGCACGCCAGACATTGATGACCGTGTTCCAGTCCATCACCTCGTATTCGATATTGATGCCGACCTCGGCGAGTGTCTGCTGGATATATTCGTTCATCTGCAGGGGCAGCATCTGGCCGGACCCCGACGAGGAGATGATGACCTTGGTCTTCAGGGGCTTCTCGGGGCCGTAGCCCGCTTCCTTCATCAGCTTCTTGGCTTCCTCGACACTGTATTCCACCTTGAAGGTCGGCTTGCCGAACCACTGATGGCCGGGCGGCATGTAGCCCTGCGCGGGAACGGAAAGTCCACCGAGAAGCTCGTTCAGACCGGCACGATCGACCGCGAGGTTCGCGGCCTTGCGAACCCGGATATCGTTCCACGGCGAGCCTTCGACCCGCGACAGGTGCCACGTCCAGTTATGCGGATAGGAATTGGTGATGATCTTGAAGCCAGCTTCCTTCAGCGACTTCACCGAATCCGGGGCAGGGGCCTCGACCCAATCGACCTGACCGGACCGAAGGGCGGCGACGCGGGTGTTCGGCTCAGGCAGCGGGATGAGGACGAGCTTGTCGAGCTTCGGAACGCGTGCCTTGTCCCAGTAATCCTTGTTGGGCGTCAGCTCCGCCCTCTCGCGTGGCGTAAAGCCACTCTCCATCTTCCAGGGGCCGGTACCGGACGGCTTCTGGGCAACGGCATCCCAGCTCTTTCCCTGCGTTTCCCAATTGGCAGGCGAGGAGATAAGAATCCAGCTCAGCTGGTAGGGAAGCGTCGCATCGGGCCCGTTGGTCGTGATCTCGACAGTGAGCGGATCTACGACCCTGTAGGAGGCGACCGCCGGAATGCGCGACTTGCCCTGGGCCGCCTGGCGTTTGTCGAACTGGGCGGCGTCGGTCTTCAGAAGCTTTTCGAGGTTCCAGACCACCGCATCCGCATTGAAGGCGCTGCCGTCGTGGAACTTGACGCCGTCGCGCAGCTTGAAGGTCCACTTGGTCTTGTCGGTCGCATCTATCTGCCAGGACGTCGCCAGGCTCGGGATCAGAGCAGATGGCTTGTCCGCGCTCGAAAGGTCCCACTCGACCAATGAATTGTAGACGGTATAGCCCATAAAGCGCTGGCCTTCGCCACCCTGGTCCGTCTGGCCTGTGGTCAGCGGAATGTCAGATGCCGTCATGCCGATGCGCAAGGTTCCCGCTGCAAGTGCGGGGTTTGCGGCCGCTGCCATCACGCAGGTTGCTGTGGCGCCGAGTATCGTCGCCACCCGAAATGTATTGAGAAAACCAGTGCCGCGCCAGATTTTCGATGATGTGTTGGTCATACCGTTCCCTCTTTTTTTGAACTGCCGGACTTTTGCCCGGTCGCGAGAGGTAAGGCAGATTTCATGCCATTTTCTATGAAACTGTAATTTCATGTTTATTTACAATATGAAGACCTGAATATCGAGCGATATCAGCTTTAAGACGAGGGAAAGTGGTGCCGAATTGTGAGGCGACAACGCGAAGCGTCTGCCAAAAAATGATGCCAGGGATCGAGATCAAGGCTTCTTGGAGTCGGTGACACGTAGAGGCGTGAGAGGGAAACTGCGAGCCAGCTGGCGCCGAAGCTTCGCCTCGTCATCGCGCATCGACCG
Organism: Hyphomicrobiales bacterium; assembly: GCA_900471605.1. GTDB lineage: Bacteria > Pseudomonadota > Alphaproteobacteria > Rhizobiales > Rhizobiaceae > Neorhizobium. The sequence continues at coordinate 75,686 of UCEY01000053.1, forward strand.
AATGCGCTTGCGGCCGTCGATCAGGCACTTGTGCTGGCCCAAGGTCGCGTGGCGGCGTTTGGTCCTCGCGACGAAGTCCTGCGAAAGACTGCCATGCGGGCGGTGGTGGAGAAGGCATGAGCGACCGTCAACCAAGTGCGGCCGCGCGTGCCGTCAGGCGGCTTTCGCTTTTCGCGCTCCTGGAATCTTCTGGAGGTGTCGGCTGTTCCAATCCTTTCAAGGCGACAGAGAAGCATCCTATCTTGCGACCTATCCCCTCGGCCGTTATACTGTTTTTGAAAAACAGTATAACACCGGAGTCGAGCCTATGAAGTCAATCGACCTCATGTATCAGACGATGCTCGCCGAGCTAGGTCAGCGCTCGCTCGACGCCGCTTGGACGGCCGATTTCCCTCCAGAGGGTCGGTTCACCTCGGCGAACATCAAGGGGCGCAAGTACTGGTATTTCGACATCCCGGATGGACATGGTGGTACGAAACGCCGTTACGTCGGTTCTGCTGATGATCCGGTTATCGCGCAGCGCGTAGCTGATCACAAGCGGGACAAGGACGATCTACGCGCTCGCAGGCGCTTGGTAAATACCCTGACCCGCGAAGGCGGGATGATCGCCCCTGACGCGATGTCGGGCGATATCGTCGAGGCTCTTGCCGAGGGTGGTCTGTTTCGGCTCCGGGGTGTTCTCATAGGCACGGTGGCCTTTCAATGCTACTCAGGACTGCTTGGCGTCCGCCTTCCCATGGCCGCGATCCTGACCGGCGATGCGGACATCGCCCAGGACTATGCCATCAGTCGCGAGGTTGAAGATAGTCTGCCACCGATCGTTGAGCTGTTGCAGGGCGTCGACGCCAGCTTCCGGCCAGTTCCACATCGATCAGGATCTGCGGCCTCGTCAGCGTTTCAGAATGCCGACGGCTACAGGGTTGAATTCCTGACGTCGAACCGTGGTTCAGATGAGTTCATCGACCAGCCGGCTAAGATGCCCGCCCTTGGTGGCGCCAGCGCCGATTCACTACGCTTTCTCGACTTCCTCATAAGAGAACCCGTCAGGACAATGCTGCTCCACCGAAGCGGTGTCCCCGTCGTCGTTCCTGATCCGTCCCGGTATGCGGTCCACAAGCTCATAGTCGCCAGCCGCCGACACACTGACGGGCAGGGGCCGGCGAAACGCGAGAAGGACGTTCGTCAAGCTGCGCTGCTCTTTGAAGCCCTGCAGCAGACAAGGCGATCTGCCGACTTGGCGCTCGCCTACAACGAAGCATGGGAGCGCGGACCTGCGTGGCAAGAAGGTATTCGAACCGGGGCGGGAATGCTGCCCGCACAAGATGCCGAGCGGCTCAAGACGGTCCTGCTCGAGGGCGCAAAAAGAAATCGCGAAGAAATTGAACTTCCGTTTGGACAATAGGCCGACCTTCACTTCTAAAGCCAAGCAGTTCATTTGATTCGAAGTGGCGAAGACAAATATGGTGCCGAGAGTTCGAATCTGCTCAAGCGCAGAGATGTTTAAATCAACGGCCAACGTAAACGGCTTGCCAGCGCCCCAGCCTAATATTTTCTTTGGTAGCCTCGAGAAGCATTTCAGTTAGCCGTTGCGCAGCAAGCGTGGGACCGGCGCTTGGAGGGAGGCGATCAGCCAGGTTACATGCAGGTTTTCGATGGGTGACCATGCAAACTGCGTCAAAGGCGAGTTCACCATGCCGCAGAACGGCATGATCGCGAAACCAACACGGCGGATGAGATCGTCCATCGGGGCATATTCAGTTTCCACCGCAACTTTGATACGCCTTCCGATCCTGGCAAATTCCGTATCGATCTGCGCTCTCAGCCCATCCGGGCGCGGTGTCACGATGAGGGCGCAGCCGGCAACGTCATCCAGTGCGACGGGTTTGTCCGGCGAAAGGCCGCTATCTGCAGGGCCTACGAGGTAAAGCTGCTCGCGCAGCAGCGGCTCCGTGTGCAGGTCGGGCTCGGTCAGTGGCGCAGCCAGGATGCCGATGTCGATATCGCGAAAAAAGATCGCTTCGCGAAGCTGAAAAGAATGTGCGCCGCGCACACGCAGGCGCACATGGGGATAGGTTTCGACATAATCGCCACCAGTTCGCCTGTCAGCACGCGGCCCATGAAGGGCGGCGCTCCGAACGCAAGCCGGCCGGAGGGGGTACTCGCCGCATGCACGACCTCTTCCGGCACGCGGGTGATTTCTTCCAGGATGGCTTCCGCCCGGTCGCGGAAAACTTCGCCGGCCGAAGTCAGCGTCAGGCCGCGGCCAGTGCGATTGAAAAGCGGCGTGCCGATCTCCCGCTCCAATGCCGCGATCTGCCGGCTGAGCGCCGGTTGCGAGATATCAAGCTTTTCCGCCACGCGTGACAGGTCGCATCAGGTTGAGGAGCCTGCTTAAGGAGGAATTTATGTTGAGACGTGTAATCCGGATCGCCGGTGTCGTTATGGCCGGTGCTGCGCCGTCCTTTGCAGTCGTTGCGTAGATTTGGCCGATACAGGGAATGGGTCACAAGTTCGAATCTTTTCAAAGCGGAGATGACACGCATTGTCCCAGATGGCGCGGACACTTTCCGCATCGGCCTGCATTCGGTTGGGCTAGCCAGTTTCAATCAGTTAAGGTCGTATTTGCAAATGGTCATATCTTGACTTTCAATTGGTCATAACCGTAATTGCAGATGGTCATCGAGAGGAGTGAGGCTGTGGCGCTTTATCCAAGGCTGGTCGAGCAACGCGTTGCCGAGGCTATGTCAGATACGCGAGTGGTTCTGATCATCGGCCCCCGACAATCAGGAAAAACGACGCTGGCGAAGAAGATGGTCAACGAAGCCATGGAGTATTACACCTTGGACAACGCGACCACTCTGGACTCAGCGCGACAGGATCCGGTTGGCTTTGTCAGACGTATAGATCGCGCCATTATAGATGAAATTCAGCGCGCCCCCGAGCTGTTGCTGGCAATCAAAGAGAGTGTGGATACCGACCAGCGCCCAGGACGTTTCCTCCTGACCGGTTCAGCTAATCTCATGACGCTGCCACGCGTGGCGGACTCGCTTGCAGGGCGCATGGAGATCGTTCGACTGATGCCGCTTGCGCAAAGCGAGATCAGAACTACCAGCAGCAGCTTCCTACGCGACGCCTTTCAAAATGAAGCTAAGGGCGGAGAAGCCATCGTCGGCGACGACTTGATGTCTACGGTCTTGGCCGGTGGATATCCCGAAGCAATAGGTCGCAAAACACTCGGCCGCAGACAGGACTGGTACGAGGACTACATCCAGGCGATCGTTCAACGCGACGTGCGCGATGTCGCGCACATCGAACAGATCGCGCAAATGCCGAGGCTGCTGCGCATCTTGGCAGAGCATTCGGGACAACTCGTGAACTACTCCGGAATTGGTGCAGCTATAGGGATGAATCACATCACGACTCAGAAATACGTCGGCATATTCGAGAGCCTTTTCATCACCCGAACCGTTCAGCCCTGGTTTTCCAACAAACTGAAGCGGCTGACCAAGACCCCAAAAATACATTTCCTCGATTCTGGCCTCCTCGCATCGCTCCGTGCTCTCTCTCCCGAGAGACTGCGAGATGACAGAGGGCAATTCGGGGCATTGCTGGAGACTTTCGTTTTTGCGGAAATCCTTAAACTAGCCAGCGCCGCAAATAGCCGATTTGAATTTTCGCATTTTCGCGACAAGCAGCAGAATGAAGTCGATATCGTCATCGAAGACAGGCGAGGTCGAATAGTCGGTATCGAGATAAAAGCGGCAGCATCCGTCATGAGTTCCGATTTTTCTGGACTGCGAATATTGGCCGACGCGTGTGGCGACCGATTTGCATCAGGCATGGTCCTTTACGACCACCACAAGGTGATCCCGTTCGGAGAACGCCTATCCGCTGTGCCAATATCGGCGTTGTGGCGTTAGCTTGGAAATTTGCTGCGGACCCCAAACCCGCAGCATTTTCGGAAATTCGGCAACAAAAATTGGACCGTTGGTTCTAATCCCATCAAGGTGGAGACCACGATAGCAGCTCGGATGCAAGCTGGGGTCACATCCGAGCCGAATGTTTCCTTCGATGTTACGCAGCTTCCCAGACTTGATTGAGAACCTTTGCGGCGAGAGCGGCCTTGTCCTGCGGCAGGAAGCGACCGTAATGATGCTGCACCACGTCCGGCGTATCCTGGATGGCGTAGCTTGCCTGTTCATAGGAGCCAGTCTGCAGGATATGTGTCGCTAGAACGTCCCTTGGGTTATGCGGCCCGTGCGGCAAGAGGCCCTTAATCGCGCCGCGCCCCGTATAAGGATTGTAGATACCGTACCTCTGGATGACGTTTGTCCATGCCTCATAGAAGGTGGTGGAGTTGTGGCCGCATCAATGCTGGTCGTCTTCACCGTTTTGACGAAGAGCGTCCCTGGATCCTTTGCGCCATTAAGCAAGACACGTCGATGCCGGTCGATGTAAGCATCGAGGTGTTTGCAGAGGTCGAGCAGGTCCGGGAGGATCAGCCTGAACGGCCTCTGGCCGAAGAAAGATGAGTAAATTTCTTGAACGCGACCGATGGGATAAGGACCTCCCACCCATGGTCGCGATCACTCCAGCGCAGCTCGCCGCATTTCGTGTCTTCAAGTCGGCTTTCCGACGTCGGATAATGCCCTAGCGGGCACACACGCAATTGGAGGTTTTTCTGCCTGAGCCCAAGGTGCAGGCCAAGCCGAAGCAGTAGCAATGACCTGACGGCTTCTGCCGCTGGCCTCGGATATCTGCTTTCGTCCGGCATGCGTTTCAGGATCTCGTCTGTGATTTTACGATACTCCGCCAGAGGGCTCTCCGCTTCCAGCACGCACATGATGGGCTCAAACGGGTCGCGATGGACACGCATGACGCGCTGGATCTCTTTGGATCGGCTGGCAGCATGCCTATGAAATGCATCACAGGCGCCGTGCCAGTCGCAGGCCGCGAACTCAATCTCTTCCTGCGCAATTAATCCCTCGATAGGCCTGATGTTCTGAAGCAGCTCCGGATGCTGTCGGAGCCAGCCTACATCGGTGCGGGTGATGAAAACGCCGTCTGCGAAGCGCCCATGCGGCTGTTCGGGCAAGGTCGACTAAAATGGTATCTCCATGGAAACTCCTTGCTCGGTTGGTGTCGCCTCGACGCCAGCGAAGGCAAGAAAGCAGTTCGATCGATGACGTGAAGCTGGACCTATTGGCCATAGTTGCTCGATGTCGATCACGACCTACCTCCTGGGGCGGAAAATAACTTCGGCTGGGCGAGACAATCGTTGAGCCGCCCAGGACCTCCGGGCGCTGAATGATGCGACCCTATGATCAGATCACCGTCTGAGGATGCGATTGCCGCCGGGAAAGTCGACCCGTCGATCGAGGGTGGATCCGCCCCTTCAGATTTCGCGCCCGACGAACGCGTCAGCTCTGTTCCATCATCTGCCGTCTCCCCGGAACCGCCTACATGGGCGTTCTGCCTTTACGTGCTTGTCGCAATCAAACGCGACGAAACAGTGCTAGGCGATTGTGCGCGATGACGCAGCAGCCTGATCAAGTTGACCGACGGCAAGACGGAGGCGATCGAACTGGTCGATCAGCACTAGGCGCAGGTAATCCACCAGACTAGCGTCGTGTTGCTCGACAAAAAGCCGGACCAAATCCTTTTCGAGTTTCAGGGCAAGAAGTTCATCAAATTCCGGCCGTTCGCCCAAAGCCACGGTTTGCGCCTGATGTCTGGAGAACATATCCAGGATGCCGGCGGCCGTCCAATTAAGGCGAACGAGATAGAAGATCCCAACGGTTGAAAAGTCGCCGCCTGTCTTGATGCAAAACGGGCTGACAGCCGTGCGTTCTTGCCAGATCGGCAGGCCGATCTCCTCGATGATTTCGCGTTCACAACAGGATCGCGCGTCGATCTGCAAATCTGCACCAACCTCAATCCCGCCTCCAGGAAATTGCAACTGTCCCGGAGATGACGTGTGTCCTGCCATGCGGCCCAACAACAGGTGCTCATCCGCAGTCGCAAGCACGGCTGCGGCGTAAACCGCTTTACAGTCGAACTCGTGCGTTCGGTCCTGGGTAGCATAAAGGTAGTGGGCGTAATCCGTCGTCGCCAGGGTCGCGATATTTCTGGGCGGGTGGAAGTCCACTTCTGCCGCGGCGAGCACACTTCCATTGAAGAACCTGCCGTCCCGGTTCACATCCTGCCAATATCGCCGGACCTTTTCGCGATAGGCTTCAGGCAATTGCAGCGGCGTCTTCTGCAGTTGTAGCTCAATGTCTTTGCTGAGGAAGTGAAGAACAGGGGGACGCATGGAAAATCCGGCTTCGTGATTGTTAAAGAAAATAGGGAAAAAGTCCTGAGTCGAGCGCGATGAGCTCGCAGATCGGCTGCCCCGGCGTCAGTTTCGGGCGTGTCAGCCGCATGGCGTCCCAAGGTACCATCGCGGCCATCATATAAGCTTCCGACAATGAGAGGCCGACTTTCTGCACGCCATTTCGCAAGCTGCCTGCCAGATCGATATGCGCGCCTGCGAGGGATCCGGCACTGTTGACGATTGCGCCATCGCGAACGATAACCGTCTCCTCATAAAGTTCGAAGTGATCGGGCCCACCGATCGTTGCCATCGCATCGGACACCATGAACATCCGCTCGTCGACGGGGCGGGCACGGCATGCCAGCCCGACCATTTCCCAGCTGACGTGGTGGCCATCCACGATGATCCCAGCAAAGCAATCGGAATTGATCGCGGCACCCAGGATGCCCGGTTCGCGGGACTGCATTGGAGGCATCGCATTATAGAGATGCGTGAAGCAGGAAACGCCGGCTTGGATTCCGGCACGCGTTTCCAAAGCCGTGGCCGCGCTGTGACCGGCCGAGACGATCACGCCCATGTCGGCGATCTGGCGGATCACGTCCGTGGAGACCGTCTCCGGCGCGAGCGTAAGCATCACGGGGATATCGCATGCTCTGAGATCCGCCAGGATCTCGAGAGTTGCATCATCCATTGATCTTATGAAAGCGGGATTGTGAGTCCCCTTGCGCACCGCGTTGAGATGGGGCCCTTCTATGTGAAGCCCCATAAAGCCTTCCAGCCCCCAGGCGTTGATCGCCGCCGACGCGGCTCGACGCATGCGCTCGGTTTCGCAGGTTATCAGCGTAGGCATTACCCAGCCGGTCCCCAGCGATCGTTGTATCGCGACGATGTGTGCGATCGCCTCTGCGGAAGGATCGGAGTTTAGCATCACGCCGCCACTGCCATTGACCTGAAGGTCGGCCAAAGCGGGGCCGAGAAGGTGAATGTTGAGGTCTGGGGTTTCGCCCTCAGATAAAGGACGAGCCCTTGTCATCACACCGCCCGAAACCTCCACGGCCATTCCGGTCCGCAACGCCCCCTCGTACCAAATGTAATCGCAAGAGATCAGCCGTTCCATCACATTCCCCGTCTGATTACGGCGCCACGCGGGCCGCCATTAGGGCCGCGCCGCGCGCGCCGGAACTGTCGCCATGCACAGCGATTCGAACCACCGGCATGTGCATTTCGCCCAGACGGATGTTTTGGAACGGCTTGTCCAGATGCTCGATGATACCCGGTATGCCTGACAGGCCACCTCCGATCACGATGCAGTCCGGATCCTGGGTAAGCTGGATCAGCAACAGGAGTTCTGCCGTGATCTGCGCCCATTGAGACACGACGGTATTGCTCTCCGGGTCACCGGCTAGTGCCGACGCCACGATTTCCTCTGCACGGACTGGGCGGCGGAGTTTAAGCGCTCCCAATCTGGCCAGACCGCTGCCGGACACATATTGTTCGAAACAGCCCATCTTTCCGCATCCGCACGGCCAGAGGGGCAAATCAAGGGATCCAAGCGTTCGTGCCGGAACGCCAACATGTCCGACCTCGAGGGCAGATTCGTTGAAGCGTCTCGTCATCCTCCCCGCGACACTTAGTCCAGCGCCGATACCGGTTCCCATGATGAGGCCGACGACGACCTGAAATCCCTCGCCTGCACCGTTATTGGCTTCAGACAGGGCGAAGGCATTGCAGTCGTTCATAAAGGGAAGCCGCCGGCCGACCAGGCCGGCCAGGAGAGCGCCGATATCGTGTCCGTTTACCGGGAGATTCGAGGTGAATGCCCGACCGGTCCGGGTGTCGATCAGGCCCGGAAGGGCAATGCCGACGGGCAGTTTGCCACCTGCTCCGGACCGTTCCTCCAGCCAGCGAACCTGATCGGCAAGCGCTTCCATGAAGCCATCGAGATGGTCTCGCGGCGTTGAAACCCGGTGAACTTCGGTCGTCGTCAGATCGTCCGAAAACAGCCGCGCTTCAATTTTCGTGCCGCCGATATCAACGCCGCCGCTGATCATGCCTGTACCGGATAGAGGGTCACGCCTGAGACCACGCGCGAGAGATTGCCTTTATCCGCAAAGGGATTGTCGATGTTGAGGCCGAGCTCACCTGACCAGATGACGGCCCAGAGTTGGGCCGCGAGTATAAACAGCGGCGCTTCCCATCGCGGATCGGAAAAGCTGCGAAGCGGGACCTCGCAACCTTCCCCGCCCAAGGTTACGACGGTAACATCGGGATACTGCGCCCTGATTTCGCGGGCAATGTCCATATCGTAAAGGGCAGTGTAAGCATCCGGATGCACCATGACGACAACAAGGTCGTTACCTGTCAGCACAGCTTTGGGTCCGTGCCGGAAACCGAGCGTACTGTCCCATGAGGTGATGGTCCGGCCGGCGGTCAATTCGAGCACCTTCAGCGCGGATTCTCGCGCGATCCCTTTCAGCGCTCCGGAACCAAGAAACACCGCCCGCTCAGGCCGGTCAGGAACCATGGACTGCAACGAAGGCAGCAGCCTGCTCGCCGTTGCGGCAAGAGTAACGAGTCTCGTTGCTGTGTCGGGTTGCGGGTCGATACACGCCAACGCCGACAGCAGCATCGTCGTGAAGCTGGATGTCATCGCAAAACCGCTGTCGTGCGTTGCAACCGGCAGAACGATGACCTTCTGCTCGCCGGATCCCTTAGGCTGCCGTGTGGCCAGGGCACCCTCGGAATTGCAGGTGATGTTCAGCCTCTGCACTCTTGGAAACTGCCGGTCGAGAAGATCCAGGGTGCCTATGCTTTCCGAACTATCACCAGAACGTCCGAACTGGACGACAAGCAGGTCCGGGTCGTTGCGCAAGCAATCGAACGGTGATGCCACGATATCCGTGGTCGCCACCGCGCTCAGCCGGATCGGTCCCCGCAGGGCGAAACTCAATATATCGCCAACGAATGCAGACGTTCCTGCCCCCGCAAAAATGATCTCCTTGATCTGCTTGTCTTCGATCCAGGCTCGCACGTCCCGAGCGTGATTGGCAAGTTGCGGCCCCCATGCCGTCCATATCTCGGGCTGGGCAAATATCTCGGCCCAAGTCCGGCTTTCGTCAGGGCGCATTGCTGAAATTCCTTTCGTATTTTCTTTGTCCGTCACGGCTATTCCGATCGTGACCCAGCGGGCGGTAAGACCCCGGTTCTCGTAGTGTCAGTCTCGTGCGGGTATGGCACACACGACGGTCCGGTCGTCGCAATTTTCCCTGGAGGTCGATCCCTTCACCGTAGGGAAAGGGCCGGTCTTGTGAAAATCCAGAGCTTCGACCCGTTCGAATTCTCTTTCCCAGTCCGCGACGTGGATGCCGCTCGATGGAATGGAGACGTAACCGTCAGAGAAGATCTCGATGGATTCGACTTCGCCGCGGGGCAGCCTGACGTCGGTGGCTCCGCTAAGAATGACCGGCTTCCCGTTTATCGACGCATATCCCAGCATACCGCCGACATTGGTGTAGGTGAATTGGGTGCGAATGCCGCCCTTGAGGAATCCCGCGGCGGTTTCTTCTGAGACCGAGGCGGTCGCGACGGCGGCGGCTATGACATCAGCCATCTCGGATGACGTCAGTTGCCCCGCGCCAATCGCGGCATCAAGCCCGTCGAATATGATCCTGCGGGTCGCCATCTCGACTTCGTCGCCATTGCCGGTCTTGCTTGCAAGGATACCATAGATGGCGACCCGTGCTGCTGTGCTGACCGTATCGATCAGCTTATGATGCTGATAGATGGTCTTCCCATTGATACGTATACCCGTATCGCCGAGTGCAAGCACGCGGAAGTGGTCAGGGGCACACACCACGATCGCTGCCGTGGTCGACGGCGGATGGGCTATGTTATACTCATGTGCTGCATCGCGCACGCCGTCGCTCAGTGCCTGAAAAATTTCATAATCAGGCGCATCGATAAGCCGGCCTGAAACGGAGAGTTGTGCAGTCCGCTGGGCGGCGCTGCGCGCGGCAATTCGACCGGAACTTTCGCCGTTGTAAAAGGCGCCTGTCGGGTCGGTCGCTCCATCGAACACCGCCAAGACCCGGTCCGGCTCGATCAGGATTACGTCGTCGCCCGGCTTTGCCGAGTTTTTATATTTGGAACGAGAGAAAGCGTCGATATTCATAGAATTACCCTTGAGGCAAAAGCCATCCGTCCGGCGATCAACTTGCGCCGGCCAGAAACGTCAGATGATTTTCACGTTAGACGAATGCCGCTTCTTTTCGCTCCGAGAACCGGAAGACGATGAAGACGCACAGACCCGTCGACAAAAGTAGCAGTGTTGATAATGCCGCCGCGGTGCCGAACTCTCCGTCGATCACCTGGACATAGATCAGGACCGGCATGGTGACGGTGCGCGCCGTATAAAGGATGAGTGTCGACGACAGTTCGTTGATGGCGGTGATGAAGCTCATCAGCGACCCGATGATCAGGCCCGGCATCATCAACGGCACCGTCACCGACAGGAATGTCTTGGCAGGGGATGCGCCAAGGTTGATCGATGCCTCCTCAATCGACGGCTTTATCTGGCGAAGGATCGAGGTCGTCGACCGCACGCCATAGGGAAGCCGTCGGATGAAGACCAGAATGACGATGATCAACACCGTACCGGTAATATCGAAGGGCGGATGACGGAAGGTGGCAACATAGCCGATCGCCATGACAACGCCCGGAATGAGGTAGGGCACCATCAGCAGCAGGTCCAGCGCTCCCGACACGGCATTGTCGCGCCTGACAACGATAAAGGATAGTAGCCCCGATACGATCGCGATCAGCACTACAGCGGCCAGTGAGAACACGAAGCTGTTGTAGATGGCCTGAGGCGAATCGCGCATAATTCTCGCGTAGCTTCCGAGTCCGTATCCTCCGGTGAACACGGGTCCACTCGTCGCCAGGAACGAGGTGTACACAACCGTGAATGCCGGCAGCATTGCAAGGAAGACGATCAGGTAGCAGAAGCTGTGCACCAAAACCGACTTCAACGGTGACATGGATTTCTTAACCGGGCGATTTGTCAGTGCACTGGCGTAACGCCGCTTCGACAGAATACGCCGCTGCAGCAACAGGGCGGCCATCGAAATTGCGATCATCAGCATCGAGACCGTCACTGCCATCGTCGGCGTACCGCTCATTTCCGACGTATATTGTGCATAGGCTATCGTCGACAGGGTACGGATGCCGCGGCCCAGAATTGCCGGCGTGCCGAAATCGGCAATGGAAAGAACGAAGCAGATAATGGCGCCCGTGCTGACTGCGGGAAACACGAGCGGCAAGGTGACCTTGTAGAACCGCTGGAACGCGGTGCAACCGAGATTTTCCGCCGCGTCTTCGTATGACTTGTTGATCGTATTCAGCGCGTTCTCCGTCATCAGGAAGATGTAAGGGAAGAACTTCAGGCTGAACACCATGACGATGCCGGGAATTCCGTAGATCGTCGGAGCAGCTATTCCGAACGTCTTCAGAGCATTCGTCACGGCGCCATTGGAGCCAAAAAGCATGATCCACGCGTACGCTCCTATAAACGGAGGTGCGCAGAGTACCAGTACGGCAAACGTGGCGATGATAGCGCGGCCCCGAATTCGGTAGCGGGAAGTGCAGAAGGCGAGCGGTATGCCCAGAAGGCACGCGCCAAGCATTCCGAGGAGCCCGATAACGATCGTATTCCAGAGCGCAACCGTATAGAATCGCCGTGTCAGCACCTGCCAGTAATTGGACAGGCCGAAGGTTCCGGTGTTTGCGTCGAAAAAGCTGATGACCAAAACATTGGCGATCGGCAGGATCAGGAATATTGCCAATAGCAGAACGGCGAGGGCGGTGATGACGGTCCAGAAACCCGGCCTGCTCAATCGGGGGAAGCTACGAGATGGAAGAGAGTCAATCGCACTCATGACAACCTCGCTCCAGTCGCGCCGTCCTCAAACAGCTGGACTTCCTGTGTTGCGAAGCTAAAGATCGCGTCGTCGTTGGGACGCAGTCGGATGATGTCAGGGGTGGGCTGCGTTATCGCCTCGATTTCTTCGCCGGAAGACAGCGTCGCCGCAACTGCCATCTCGCGCCCCGTAAAACTGACCTGACGGATTTTGACGGGCAGCGAGATCGTATCGCTTTTATCATCTGCTGGATTGACGAGAATACGCTCCGGGCGGATGGCCGCCACGATCCCCTCGCGGGAGCCATTCTTTGCAGCCTGGGGAAGTGTAACCTTCGTTGCGGAGATCGAGGCCTGTTCTCCGGTCAGGACAACCTTCATGAAGTTGTTCGCGCCGACGAAGGAGGCGACGAACCGGTTCGCAGGGCTGTAGTACACCTCCCATGGTGCGGCCGCCTGTTGAATGACGCCGCCATACATCACGCAAACATAGTCCGACATCGCCAGGGCTTCTTCCTGGTCGTGGGTCACGTAAATGGTCGTGATGTTCATGGATTGCTGAATGCCGCGCAGCTCCCTTCGCAGATCCACGCGCAGCTTTGCGTCTAGGTTGGACAGAGGCTCGTCCATCAGGAGAACCTTGGGATTGATGACAAGCGCGCGCGCAAGCCCCACTCGCTGCTGCTGGCCGCCCGACAGTTCATGGGGCATGCGAGCGGCATATGGCTTCAGCTGAACCATGTCGAGAACTGCCGATACGCGTTTCTCGATCTCGTTCTTCGGAACCTTGCGCTGCTTCAGACCGAAGGCGATGTTTTCCGAGACGCTGATATGCGGGAAAACGGCGTAATCCTGAAACACCATGCCGACATCTCGCTTATGTGCCGGTATGTTTTCAATTCTCTGGGTTGCAACCGTGATGCTGCCATTGTCCTGCTGATGGAAGCCGGCAATCGTTCGCAGGAGCGTCGTCTTTCCGCAACCGCTCGGTCCGAGGAGCGTGAAGAACGACCCTGACGGAATGGAAATATTGATGTCCGAGAGAGCGACCACGCCCCCGTAGCTCTTGCGGATATTCGAAATCTCGACAGCAGACATAAAAGCCCCGTTTACCTGCAGCACGAAGCCGCGGCCAAGGATGAATTAGATATAAAGAAGGGGACATGGCGGTTCACGCCATGTCCAATCGAAGAGGCTTTTACCGTTATTGTACGTCGAGCAGCATGTCGTTCCATGCCTTCATGACGGATTCACGGTTGTCCGCGGCCCATTTGAAATCATATTTGGCGTCCGGCACCTGGGCGAGCGGCAACAAGGCAGCGTTGGAGGCAACGTCGCCGCGGACAGGGCGGCGACCGATCTTTGCGACGACTTCCTGCGCTTCCTTGGAGATGATGAAATCGATGAAAGCCTTGCCGTTATCGGCATGCGGCGCACCCTTGACCAGGGCCATGCCGTCTGGGGCGATCGCCGTGCCTTCCTTCGGGTAAACGATTTCCACCGGCGCCTTACCTAGCTTGTAACGCAAGGCCGCATCTTCGAGCGTGATGCCGATGGCCTGTTCGCCATCATTAACGAACTTGGGCACCGCTCCGGAGGAAGTCGACAATACCGAGTTCGTCAGAATGCCCTTGTAGATATCCCAGCCCTTTTTCTCGGGCTTGAAGATCTGCAGCACAGTCGCAAGCTGAATATAGGCCGAACCTGACTGGTCAGCACGTGCCGACGAGATCTTTCCCTTGTACTCGGGCTTCGTAAGGTCTTCCCAGGACGTTGGGACAGGAGCACCCTTCAAGGCTTCGCGATTGACGATGAAGGCGGTCACGACCGCGGTGAACGGTACCCAGTTCTTGCTAGGCGCGAGCGACGGGGTGATCGCGGAGGCTTCCTTGGGCTCATAAGGCTGGAAAAGCGTGGCCGAGAAGTCGATGACGGTGCCGTCGACGCTCCAGATCACGTCAGCAGCGGGCTTTCCGCTTTCAGCCTTGATCCGGTTCATCAGCTCGCCGGAACCAGCCTTCACTAGCTCGACCTTTGTGCCGGTCTTCTTCTCGAAAGCCGGGAGCAGGTCGTCCATCAACTGCTGCGGGGCAGCGGAATAGACGACGACAGTGCCGTCGGCGTGCGCAACCGACGTCGAGATGATGATGGCGGCGCCTGCTGCAATGCCGGTAAAAAAGCTACGAAAATAACCCATGTTTGCCTCCGTTTAGTTTGGTTCCCGATGGCTTCGACGCGTAAAGGCGGGCTTATTGTTTTTTAGGTGCCAATCTCACATCCAGCGCTGATTTTTAATTTTCATTACGTAAGTAAATATGTCAAGATGATTTTCCGAGATGTTCCGCGAATTAGATAAGCTATTGAGTAAGCTCGGAAATCGAAGTTTTCTGGTAACGCGGGATGCCGGGCGGTCGCCAGTTCTGAGGAAACCTAGTGATTGTGACAGCGAGTTCAGCTAAGGCGTCCATCAACATCAGCCGGCCACGGGGAAATTCTTGATCAATCTCGGTTATAACGAGCGCCGGCTTATCGAGATGTTGCGCGGTCGCGGTGGTATGTCGCGTTCCGAACTGGCACGCGAAATGGATGTATCCGCGCCGACATTGACGCGCCTCACATCGAGCCTTCTCGAAGCCAACCTCATCGTTGAAGCGGATGTCTCTCGCTCTGGCAACGGCCGGGGCAAGCCTTCCACCGCGATGGAACTCAACGCCAACGGTCTTTTTACCGTTGGCGTGTATTTCAACCCGGATGACATTCGGGTGTGCGTCGCCGACCTCAACGGCCAGATCCGGGCCGAGATCCGCCAGGAACTCGACGATCACAGTTTCGAAACGATCATGAATATCGCTTCGCCAGCGGCCCGACAGGTCGTCAAGGACGCGCGTATCGACAAGGGGAAGGTCCTGGGCTGCGGCATATCCTTCCCGGGACATTTCTCCCGTAACCCGGGACATGTTCTCCAGATCGCGCAGTTTACCAGTTGGCATGACGTCGACGTCGATGTCGATCTGCAGCAATTCTTCGATCATCCCGTCCACCACGAAAACGATGGCAAGGCGGTCATCTTGTCCGAGCTTTATTATGGGGCGGGCCGTAATCTTTCCAACTTCGCCATGATCTGGCTGACATATGGCATCGGTGGAGGGGTGGTGGTGCAACGACACCTCTATCGTGGGGCGCATCGGAACGCCGGCGAATTCGGCGGCCTTTTTCCGAAGTCCCATCCGAGACCCTCAGGCCAGGATCTTTGCAATAATCTGCTTGCAGCAGGGGTCGGTATAAAGCGTCTGAAGGACATCGACGCCGGTTATGCCGACCATCCGGTCATGCAGGCATGGCTGGATCGCGCGACGGATCAGCTGCGGTCATTGACGCTTACAGTTGCCCGATCGCTAGACCCCTCGGTAATTGTGTTCGGTGGCTCGCTTCCCGAGTGGATCATTGGCCATATCGTTGACCGATTGGTCTCTCTGGAGATTCTCGGCGAAGACTTCTTCGTGGAGCCTCCTGAAATCCGCAGGTCGGAACTCAGTGAAGTTCCCCATCTTGGCGCGGCAACCATACCGCTCTACCGCGCGACCACACCAAGCTATTATTCCGGTCGCGCGCTAAAGGGCTGGGCGTGATCATCCGGATGAATGCGGCAGGCCGAGCCTACCGCATTTCCGTGATCAGGCTCTGCATGCCGTGAAATAATCACGCAGAACTTGGTCGACCGCGGCCAGCAGGAGATCCTTCGCACGCGGCTTGACGCTTCCGGCGCGCACTCCATCATACGCCTTCTGCACATACTGGCTAACAAGGGTTTCCGGGATGTCAGCTTCCCCGAGGATCGCCAGCAGGCTTTCCACGGCCTCGTTGATTTCGGGATGCGGCCAGTAATACCGGATGCGGTCACTGTAGCTGAAATGGCGCTGGATATGCTGCTCCGCATCCGTACCGTGGTAGTACTTTTCCCAGTGCTGCGGATCGGCCGTCAGAACCTGCTCGAAAGCTTCCCTTAGCGTCCTTCCGCGTGCGCCCGGATGAAGGAACGATGCAATCTGGTCGAGACCGTAATACGCCTCCCGCAGAGCGAAGGTCAGGCCCGGCCCGACCTTCAGGATTGCAAAACCGTCGATTACCAATTGCCGTAAGGCTTCTGGGGTCTGATAATCGGTGGAGTGTGCCTCGAAGACGATGCCGGGCATCGCCGAAAGGGCAGTACTGAGTAAAGTAGCTCTCTCCGGTTCGTATGCAATCACGTTGTGATTTCCAAACTCGACGCCGGGTTGGACGACGGCGGCGATCACTCTTTGAAAGGCATCCGCTATACCGGCCGCCTCGAATGCCCTGCGATGCACGGCTGCGGTCTCGATAGCCGCCGCGGGCCTGGTGACCTCCAGCTCCCCCAGCTCCTCCATCGCTCCGCCCGGTATCGGCACCTCTGTGCCGACAATATAGACCGGCAGGAGACCGCCGGCAGCTCTGAAGACCTGTTCAGCTACTACTGCAAGCCTCGCGGCCCGTTCGGCGGTGACCGCGTCGGACTGGGCCACCGGTTCGCCGGCACATCCCATGCTTGTGTCCAGATGAAGCTTTGTGAAGCCGGCTTTGGCATAGGCTTCGATCATCGAGCATGCCTTGTCCATTGCGAGGTCGGCGGACAGGTGCTTCCAAGGATTCGGCCCAAGATGGTCTCCTCCAAAGATCAGCCGCTCCGCCGGAAATTCTACGTCTGCGGCAAGCTTCTCGACTGCAGCGCGGAATGCCGCCGGTGTCAAGCCTGTATAGCCGCCGTCCTGATTGACCTGATTGCAGGTTGCTTCGATCAAAAGATGCGAATTCTGGTCCAGGGCACGGCGCAGCGCTGCCTCGATCACCAGCGGATGAGCCGAGCAAATGGAGGGGATGCCCCGAAACTCCCGGCTTTGTGGCCACGTTGCTATGTCGGCAAGATAGTTCTGTTGCATTGGGGATTCTCTTGATTTCCGGGGAGGGGCCCCATGCCAATACATGGCATGCTCCGCAATTGGAAGTGGCCGGCCATGTCAGTGCCCGCTTCAGCGCAGCACCAATGCTTTGAAATCGGCGCAGGACAACCGGGCTCTGAGATAGGATGACCGCCATCGCTAATTGCGGCCGGAATCCATCGCCTCCGAAGTATTACTTTAGGATGTCTGAGGCATCCTGCAGTCAGCGTCCCTTGTGGAATATTGAGCAAGTTCAGTCGGCTCAACAATTCGACCTTGATCGGGTTTCGCGTAAGCCCACGGTGAGGGC
>UCEY01000094.1 GCA_900471605.1 Hyphomicrobiales bacterium
TGAAGTGCTCCCCGATTTTGGGCCATTTGGAGCTGGAATTTTCCGGGGTTAAAGCTCATGTCGGCGGGGATGCCGATGAGCTGTTCATGAGCGAAATCGGCACCTTGTTGCCGATCGCGCTATGTGGCCGGAACTCGTTATAGTCTCTACGCCAATCCTCCATCTTCGAACGCGCGTCGTCAAGGCTCATGAACCAGTGGGCGTTCAGGCACTCGGCGCGGAACTTGCCATTGAAACTCTCGATGTAGCTGTTGTCGGTCGGCTTGCCTGGTCGCGAGAAGTCGAGCACGACGCCCTTATGATAGGCCCATAGATCAAGGTCTCGGGAGATGAATTCGCTGCCATTGTCCACACGAATGGTGGCAGGGTAACCAACCTGGCGACATACCCGTTCGAGCGTTTGGACCACATCCTCGCCCTTATAGCTGAAACGTGCATCGACCGCCGGCGAGAAGCGAGAGAAGGTATCGACAACCGTTANNCCAGACATGGTTGGAATGGGCTGGCTCCGTGCGGTCGGCTCGCAGCTTCGCCTTCACGCGGCGCTTGGGCGTCTTGTTGCGGAGCTGAAGGTCCATCTCCTTGTAAGTCGATAGATTCTCTTCGGGTTGACGGCCCAACCATCACGCCTGATCAGAACGTGAACGCGGCGATAGCCATAACGCACCCTAGTCTGGCAGATGTCCTTGATCTTCAGCTTCAATTCGGCCTGCTCGCCGCGCCTGGACTTGTAGACATAAAGCGTCCGGTCGATTCTCAACACTGCGCATGCACGTCGGATCGAGACCTTCCAGTCCGCCTTGACCGTGTCGACAAGCTTGCGCTTGCGGGCAGGCCTCAAAGCTTTTTTGAAAGCACATCCTGTAGCATGGCTTTGTCCAATGACAGGTCCGCCACGATCCGCTTCAGCTTGGCGTTCTCCTCTTCGAGCTGCCGCAATCGCTTCATCTCCGAAGGCATCAGCCCCGCGTATTTTTTGCGCCAGTTGTAGAAGGTCGCATCGGAAATCCCTGCCTTGCGGCACACCTCACCGACCGGCGTCCCATCCTCTGCCTGCTTCAAAACAAATGCGATCTGCGCTTCTGAAAACTTCGAGGCCTTCATCGAATTCTCCTCTTCTTCCCAACAGGGATCATAAGTGGAAAATTCCAGTTCCAAATGGCCTAAATTATTGGGGGCACGTCACGCC
>UCEY01000055.1:0-1829 GCA_900471605.1 Hyphomicrobiales bacterium
GGCTCGTCCATGATCAGGATATCCGGCCGGGTGACCAGAACCGAGGCGAGCGCCGCCAGCTGCAATTCGCCGCCGGAAAGCTCATGTGCCCGCCGTTCGCCGAGATCGGCGATGCCGAAACGGGCCAGCACGGCCTCCCCCGCCTTTTCCGTGTCCGCCTTCGGGAGTTTGCGGCTTTTCAGCCCGAGCGCGATATCCTCCTTGAGGATCGGCAGGATGATCTGGTTCTGCGGGTTCTGGAAGATGAAGCCGGCCCGACCGCGCACCTTGTCGCCGTCCTTCACCGTATCGAAACCGTTGACGCTCACCCGGCCCGCGGCGGGCAGTACCAGCCCGTTGATCATCCGCGCGAACGTGGTCTTGCCGGAGCCGTTGAGGCCGATCACGCCGATCCGCCGCTCGGTCAACGACAGCGTCAGCGGATGGACGACGGTGCGTCCCTCGAAACGCGCTTCTGCCTGTTCGAAACGGATATCCAAGCCTGTCCCTCGCTGTTCAGCGGTCTATAGACCGGAAGAAGAGGAAGGGGAATGTAGAACCGAACGTGAACATTGAATCCGGCGCGGCGACATCCTAGTCTACATCCCATGGCGATTCTCATTCCGAACGATCAGGCCCGCAGAATATTCCTCGAACGGCAGCGGCTATGCGAGCCGCCCGGCCGGGCGCTGAGCAAGGCCGGCCTGCTGCAGCTCATAGACGATCTCGGCTTTGTCCAGGTGGATAGTATCGCCACCGTCGAGCGCGCCCATCACATGATCCTGTTTTCGCGCAACCAGACCTACCGGCGCGAGCACCTGACAGCACTTCTGGAGAAGGACGGGGAGCTGTTCGAACACTGGACGCATGACGCTTCGATCATTCCGGCCAGTTTCTTCCGCTACTGGAAACACCGTTTTCGCCGCCGCGAGCCGGTTCTGGCCGAGCGCTGGAGGAAATGGCACGGCGAGGGGTTCGACGCCGCCTTCGAGGACACCTTCCGGCACATCGCCGAAAACGGCGCGATCATGTCCCGCGACATGAAGCAGGAGGATCACAAGTCCGGCGGCTGGTGGAACTGGCACCCCAACAAGACGGCGCTCGAATATTACTGGCACACCGGCAAGCTGGCGATCGCCGGGCGCGTCAACTTCCAGAAGATCTACGACCTGATGGAGCGGGTCATTCCGCGGCATCATCACGAGCCGGAAGTCAGCCACGAAGAATTCGTCGACTGGGCCTGCCGCGGCGCCATGTCCCGCCTCGGTTTCGCGACCTCCGGCGAGCTTGCCGCCTTCTTCGATCTTGTCACTCCGGACGAGGCGAAGGACTGGGTGAAGTCCCATCGCGATGAGTTGGTGGAAGTGCTGATCGAGACCGCCGACGGCAGCCGCCCGCGCCCGTCATTCGCCTTTGCCGGTTTTCCGGAAAACCTCGGGCCGATCCCCGAACCGCCCGCCCGGGTGCGTGTCCTCAGCCCTTTCGATCCGCTCCTGCGCAACCGCGACCGGGCCGAGCGGCTGTTCAACTTCTTCTATCGCATCGAGGTTTTCGTGCCGGAACCGAAGCGGCAATACGGCTATTACGTTTTCCCGCTCTTGGAAGGCGACCGGATGATCGGCCGCATCGACATGAAGGCGGACCGCAAGTCGGGCACGCTGGATGTGAAGCGGCTCTGGCTTGAAAAGGGCGTTCGGGCTTCGGCCGGGCGGTTGGAAAAGCTGGAGGCGGAACTGGTGCGGGTCGGGCGGTTCGCGGGGGTGGACAAGGTGACCTATCAGGATGGCTGGCGGGGGGAATAGGTTGTTTGCCTTTGCTTTAAGGCCATCTTTGTGCCCGCGATACCCCCC
>UCEY01000055.1:1852-108524 GCA_900471605.1 Hyphomicrobiales bacterium
GGGGGAGATCGGCCAGAGGCTGGCTCATCATATCTATTGGTGACACGAGACACTCTCGATAACGTTCGGCGTTTGCTTAATTCCGCTGCGGTTTGAGTGGGGATCAGGGCAGGACACCCGCTCCATCCGATCTCCCCCNNGGCAGGGCAGAGGGGGGTGCCTCACGGCATGCCCTCGATTTGGAATATCCGCGTAACTCGCGCTTACCCCCGCCACCGCAAGAACACCGTCGCCAGCGGCGGCAGCACCAGCGAGACGGAAAACGCCTTGCTATGGACAGACACTCGTTCCGTCCAGGCCTCCGTCTGCCCCAGATTGGATCCGCCATAAAGCGCTGCGTCCGTGTTCAGCACCACCTCCCAGCGACCTTCCGCCGGCACGCCGATGCGGTAGCCGTGCCGCGGCATGGGTGTCATGTTCGAGGCGACCAGCACATGTGAGGAACGATCCGCCGAGGACCGCAGCATGCCGTAGACCGAGTTCTCAGCATCGTCGGCTACCGCCCATTCGAAGCCTTCATGATGCAGGTCACCGTATTGCAGCGCAGGTTCCTGCGCATAGAGCGCGTTGAGGTCGCGGATCAGCCGCTGGACGCCGGCGTGGTCGGGCCTGTCCAGCAGGTCCCAGACGACCGAGCCGTCGTGGTTCCATTCACTCTCCTGCGCTAGTTCGCCACCCATGAACATCAGCTTCTTGCCGGGATGACCCCACATGAAGCCGTAATAGGCGCGCAGGTTGGCCAGCTTCTGCCAATGGTCGCCCGGCATCTTGCCGAGCAGCGAGCCCTTCCCGTGCACCACCTCGTCATGGGAGAGCGGAAGGATGAAACGTTCGGAATAGGCATAGATCATTCCGAAGCTCATCGCTCCATGGTGGTATTTCCGGTAGACCGGGTCGTCCTGCATGTAATGCAGCGTGTCGTGCATCCAGCCCATGTTCCATTTGAAATCGAAACCGAGGCCGCCCTCTTCGGTTTTCCGGGTCACGCCCGGCCAGGCGGTCGATTCCTCCGCCGCCGTGAACGCGTGCGGGCAGCGGTCATGGATGATGCTGTTCAGGTGCTTGAAGAATTCGACCGCCTCGAGGTTTTCGCGTCCGCCATACTGGTTGGGGATCCATTCGCCCTCGTTGCGGCTGTAGTCGCGGTAGAGCATCGAGGCGACGGCATCGACCCGCAGCGCATCGACATGATAGTGCTCCAGCCATTCCAGCGCAGACGCGATCAGGAACCCCTTCACCTCGTTGCGGCCGAGATTGTAGATCAGCGTGTTCCAATCCTTGTGAAATCCTTCGCGCGGATCGGCATGTTCGTAGAGCGGCGTCCCGTCGAACCTCGCAAGCCCCCAGACGTCGGTCGGAAAATGCGCCGGCACCCAGTCGAGGATGACGCCGATGCCGGCCTGATGGCAGCGATCGATGAAATAGGCGAAATCCTCCGGCGTGCCATGGCGTCCGGTCGGCGCGAACAGCCCGAGCGGTTGGTAACCCCAGGACCCGCCGAACGGATGCTCCATGATCGGCAGCATCTCGATATGGGTGAAGCCGAGGTTCTGCACATAGGGGATCAGCCGCTGGCTGAGCTCGACCCAGTCGAGATGGCGGTTGCCCTCTTCGGCGATCCGCAGCCATGAGCCGAGATGCACCTCGTAGATCGACATCGCGCCTTCGCGATCCCGCTCAGTGCGCTGCCTGCGCATCCACTCCTCGTCGTTCCAGCGGAACGGTTTCGATGAAGCGACGATCGAGGCCGTCGACGGCGCAGCCTCGCTGGCGCGGGCGACCGGATCGGCCTTCTGCGGCAGCAGGTTACCGTTGCCGTCGAGCAGTTCGAACTTGTAGCGCTCGCCGTGGGTGAGGCGGGGGATGAAGATTTCCCAGATGCCCGCCTGCGGGCGAAGCCGCATCGGATACCGCCGCCCGTCCCAGGAATTGAAATCGCCGACGACGGAGACGCGCCGGGCATTCGGCGCCCAGACGGAAAAGCGTACGCCCTCGATGCCTTCGACCTCCATCGGGATAGCGCCGAGCGTCCGGCCGAGGTCGTAATGGGTGCCCTGACCGATCAGATGCAGGTCCAGATCGCCGAGCAGGAGCGGGAAGCTGTAGGGGTCTTCCATTTCCTGTACGGCATCCGGCCAGTGGATCCGGAAGAAATAGGCTGCCGTGCTGCCGGTCACGCCGGCAAACACCCCGCCTTCATGGATGGTTTCGAGCTCGGCCAGCACCTTGCCGGTGTCGGCCTCCACCACTTCGACCGCCAGCGCGCCGAGCAGAAGCGCCCGCACCACCGTGAGATCGCCGTATTGATGTCGTCCGAGGATCGAGAACGGGTCTCCGTGCCGTCCTTCGACAAGGGCAGCGAGGCCCTCGCGGGCGGTCCCGATCATCAGGTCTGCGCGCTCGTATCTCATGAGACATTCTCCAGAAGTCGGGATGCGATCGCCGAGAAGCCGGCAAGCGGCAGGGGGAGCCAATGGGGGCGGCTGCGCACTTCGTAGGCGATCTCGTAGGCAGCTTTTTCAAGAAGGAAGAGATCAAGGATGCGTTCCCGGTCGTCCACACCGATACGCAACGCTTGCGAACTCCCGGTGGCCTCGAAATAGGATTCGAGGAAGGCGGGTTCCGCCATCTCCATGAACCGGCCGACCAGCGCCTTGTGGCGGGCGTCCTCCACCTCGCTGACGATCTCCCGGTCGAGATCGGCAGAGGCTGCAAGATAGCTGAGCGAGCGCAAGAGCCCTGCGACGTCGCGTAATGGGTTTGTCTTTGCCCGCCGCTCGGCAAGGTCGCGGGTTGGTTCGCCTTCGAAGTCGATGATGTATGCATCACCTTCCGCGACCAGGATCTGGCCGAGATGGAAGTCGCCGTGGTTGCGGGTCATCAGCGTGCCTTCCACCGCTCCGGCAAAATGCGTGGCGAGGCCAAGAAGGTCGTCGCGGCGTTCCAGAAGCCCCTGCACTTCGCGCGCTATATCCGAGTCGAGACCCTCTACCGTCTTTTCGAGGATTCCCAGGCTCTGCGAAATCTGTCCCCTGACAGCCTCTCGCCATTTTTCCGCATCGGCTGCCGTGGCCTGGACCGGCTGGAAGTCCGGGTCTTCGGTCGGCTGGGCAAGCGCCACGTGCAGTTCGCCGAGCCGTTTGCCGATGGCCATGACGAAATTGACGAGCGGCTTGAAATGCTCGTCCACAACGTCGCCCTCGAGCCCGGTCACGACGATCTCGTCGATGGCGCGGCGCAGGTTGCTGAGCATCCAGTTCCAGGCGTCGCCCTGATTGCGGATCGCGCTCTGGACGATGATCAGCGTATAGCGGCTTCCGTCCGGGGCCGTGCGGGCGACCTCACCGAGCAGTTGCGCCGTGTTCTGGTAGCCGACATTGGTCAGGTACCGGGTCATCTCGACTTCGGGATGCATGCCGGGGAAGACGTGACGGATGAGTTTCACCATCGCCATGTCGCCCAAGATCAGCGAACTGTTGGATTGCTCGGCCGACAGCCAGTGGATGGCCATGTCCTCGTTGATCGTCAGGCAGTCGAGCTTGTCGGTGCCGATGAATTCCAGCGTGCCGGCACGGCCGGAAATCACCGAACGTTCGCAAAGGCCGCGGATCACGCCGCGCGCCAGTCCCTCCATGGCGAACCCGTCCGTCAGGAAGCCGACGCGGCGGCCCTGCCGGATGCGCGCGAGCGCCAGCTGCTGGGCAAGCGCGGTCGGCTGGGCATCGTCCCAGGAGACGGCAAGCGGCAGCAGGTAGGTGTCCTTGCGGCCGTTCACCTCCGCTTCGAGTTCGCCGAGCAGGATGTTGTTGGCGAAGGGGATCGGCGTTGCGGCGACCAGCGAAGCGCCGTTCAGGATTTCGCCCTTGGAGCCGAACCAGCGGCGCTTGCCGAGATAGGCGGGCAGGACCTCGTTGGACAGCGTGCCGGCAAGCCGCGGCTGGTCGACCAGTTCCTGCAGGTCGCGGCGGGTGACCATGGTCACCATGTCCTGCATCTGCTCCGGCGGCTCCTTGCGCCATACCGGGCCGTCGGCTTCGGCCACCAACTGGAACCAGAAGAAGCCGAAAGGCTGCAGGGTGAGCAGATAGGTGAGCTGGCCGATCGGCGGGAACGGCGACATGCCCGACAGTTCGATCGGCACGCGTCCGGCGAACTGCGCCAGGTCAAGCTCGACCGCCTGCGGCAGGCGCGACAGATTGGCGACGCAGAGGATCGTGTCGCCATTGTATTCCCGCAGATAGGCAAGGATCTTGCGGTTGCCCGGCGCCAGGAACCTGAGCGAACCGCGCCCGAAGGCGGAATGCTTGTTGCGCAGGGCCAGCATCCGCCGCGTCCAGTTGAGCAGCGAATGGGCGTCGGCGCCCTGCGCCTCGACATTCACCGCCTCGTATCCGTAGAGCGGGTCCATCACCGGCGGCAGCACCAGCCTTGCCGGGTCGGCCTTGGAGAAACCGCCATTGCGGTCCGGCGACCATTGCATCGGCGTGCGCACCCCGTCGCGGTCGCCGAGATAGATGTTGTCGCCCATGCCGATCTCGTCACCGTAATAGAGGACCGGCGTTCCGGGCATGGAGAGAAGCAGCGCGTTCATCAGCTCGATGCGCCGGCGGTCGCGCTCCATCAGGGGAGCAAGGCGGCGGCGGATGCCGAGATTGATGCGGGCGCGGCGGTCGGCGGCATAGATGTTCCAGAGGTAGTCGCGTTCCTCGTCGGTCACCATTTCGAGCGTCAGCTCGTCGTGGTTCCTGAGGAAGATCGCCCATTGGCAGTTTTCCGGGATTTCCGGCGTCTGCCGCATGATGTCGGTGATCGGGAAACGGTCTTCCTTGGCGATCGCCATGTACATGCGCGGCATCAGCGGAAAATGGAACGCCATGTTACATTCGTCGCCATTGCCGAAATATTCGTTGGTGTCTTCCGGCCATTGATTGGCCTCTGCGAGCAGCATCTTGCCGGGGTGCGTGGCATCGAGCGAGGCGCGGATCTTCTTCAGGATCTCGTGCGTCTCGGGCAGGTTCTCGTTGTTGGTTCCCTCGCGCTCGACGAGATAGGGGATCGCATCCAGCCGGAACCCGTCGATGCCGGTATCCGCCCAGAAGCGCATGACGCCGAGCAGTTCTTCCAGCACCTGCGGATTGTCGAAATTGAGGTCCGGCTGGTGGGAGTAGAAGCGGTGCCAGTAATAGGCGCCGGCGACCGGGTCCCAGGTCCAGTTCGATTTTTCCGTGTCGAGGAAGATGATCCGGGTTTCGGGAAATTTCTGGTCCGTATCCGACCAGACGTAGAAATCCCGCTCCGGCGTGCCGGCTGGGGCATGCCGCGCCCGCTGGAACCACGGATGCTGGTCGGACGTGTGGTTGATGACGAGCTCGATGATCACCCTTATGCCGCGCTGGTGCGCCGCTTCGACGAAAGCCTTGAACTCGTCCACCGTGCCGTAATCGGGGCTGACGCTGCCGTAATCGGCAATGTCATAGCCGTCGTCTCGTCGCGGCGAGGGGAAGAAGGGCAGCAGCCAGATCGCGTTGGCCCCGAGCGAGGCGATATGGTCGAGCTTCTCGTGCAGGCCCTGGAAATCGCCGATCCCGTCGCCATTGGCATCGAAGAACGACTTGATGTGGAGCTGGTAGATGATCGCGTCCTTGTACCACAAGGGATCGCTCTCTTGGCCTTGCGCCTGGTTCTGAGCCTGACCGCGGCTGCCCGTCATGTCCATTTTGTTTTCCTCCCTTATCGCACGCGCCAGATCGCAAATGGCAGGCCGTGATGCGGATCGAGCCGGATGCGTTGGACCTTGCCGGCCAGCGTGAAACGGTTGCCGCCGACGAGGTCTTCGAGGTCAAGCGCGCCATGGTCCGGGAGGTTCCATGACCAGAGCGGAATTTCGACATCCGCCTCGTGGGCGTTGTAGGGATCGAGGTTGATGGCGATCAGCAAAACGTTCTCGCGGCCGGCGCTCGCCTTCTCGAAGAACATGATGTTGTCGTTCCAGGCGGTGAGAAGCTGGAGGCCGAGATGGGAGTGCAGCGCCGGGTTCTCGCGGCGGAGCCGGTTGAGAAGGGTGATCTCGCCCTTGATGTTGCCGGGGCGGTCGTAATCCCAGGCACGGATCTCGTACTTTTCCGAGTCGGCATATTCCTTGCGCTTGGCGTCCGGCCGGCCTTCGCAGAGCTCAAAACCGTTATAGACGCCCCAGAGACCGGACAGCGTCGCCGCGAGCGCAGCGCGGATCAGGTAGGCCGGTCGCGGCGCGTTCTGCAGGAAGTCCGGATTGATGTCGTGGGTGTTGACGAAGAAATGCGGCCGGAAGAAATCCTTCGGCTCCTCCGTGGTGATCTCGCGCATATATTGCTCGAGTTCCCACTTGGCATTGCGCCAGGTGAAATAGGTATAGGACTGCGAAAACCCGACCTTGGCGAGCCGGTACATCACTTTCGGCTTGGTGAAGGCCTCCGACAGGAAGACGACCTCGGGATGCCGGGCTCGAATATCGGCGATCAGCCATTCCCAGAACGGGAAGGGTTTCGTGTGCGGATTGTCGACGCGGAACAACTTGACGCCATTGTCGACCCATTTCTGCACGACGTCGCGCAGCTCGACCCACAGCGAGGGGATCGCGTCATGGGCGTAGAAATCGACATTGACGATGTCCTCGTATTTCTTCGGCGGGTTCTCCGCATAACGGATCGTGCCGTCCGGCCGCCAGTCGAACCAGCCGGGATGTGATTTCAGCCACGGATGGTCGGGCGACGCCTGGATCGCCAGATCGAGCGCGATTTCAAGACCCTCGTCCCTGGCGGCATCCACCAGCCGGCGGAAATCGTCGAACGTGCCGAGCGCCGGGTGGATCGCGTCATGACCGCCGTCCTCGGAGCCGATCGCATAGGGACTGCCGGGATCCTCCGGCGCCGCGTTCAGCGTATTGTTGCGACCCTTGCGGTTGGTCTTGCCGATGGGATGGACGGGCGGGAAATAAAGGACGTCGAAGCCCATGTCGCGAATGGACGGCAGCCGCCGGATCACGTCGTCGAACGTGCCGTGCCGGTTGGGATCGCCGCTCTGCGAACGCGGAAAGATCTGGTACCAGCTCGCGAAACCGGCAGCGATCCGCTCCGCATCGACCGGGATCGCCTGCGAGCGCACCTTGAACGGCCGGCGGTCGGCCTCTGCCATCAGATCGGCGGTTGCGGGCGCCAGCAGGATTTCCGTGCGCTGCGGGTCCTGTACCTCGGTCAGCTTGTCGAACAGGGCTTTCAGCCGTGTCTTGATCCTGCCGGACGCATTGTCCAGCGCATCGAGGACGAGGTTGATGCCCTCCTGGATCTCCAGCCTGAGATCGAGCCGGGCCTCGTGTTTCTTGGCGAATTCATAACGGAAGATCGCGAACGGATTGCGCCAGGCTTCGATCAGGAATTCATGGCGCCCCATGCGCTTCAGCGTGAACTCCGCGCTCCAGCGGTCGTTCAGGATGAGCTGCATGGGCTCCTCGTTCCATTCGGCCTCGTCGGCCGCCCGCCATTTGAGGGCCGCCGCCAACGGATCATGGCCGTCGCCAAAAATGTCCGCCTCGACCTTCACCGTTTCCCCGACGATGCGTTTGACCACGAAACGGCCCTCATCGACGGCGGGCGTGATCTTCTCGATCGCCAGCCGCGGCGAGGCGGTCGCCTTGTCGACGGCCGGCACCGGCGCCGCATCGACGATCGGCACGGACGACCGGCCTTCGAATATCCTGATCTCGCCCGGTTTCAGCTTGAGCTGGGCGGCGAAGGCCTCTCCGTCCGTCTCCGGCGCTTCGAGCGGCAGGAAGGGCGAGGCGGCTTCGCGAAGCGCGTTGAAGGGAGCGGCAACGGAGCGGCGCAGATCCCGGTTCAGCACCACGACGCGCACCTTCTGCGCCGAACGGACGTCTTCCCGGTCGGTCTGCATCAATGCGACGGCCGGCGTCTGGCTGGTGGAGATGAGACGCAGCGGCTGGCGGGCGAATCCGGCTGCCGTCTTGTTGGTGCCTGCGTTCACGCTGCGGATATCGGCCGAAAGATCGAAAGAGCCCTGCTCGCGCAAGCCCCTCAGCCTCATACCGTCGCCGAACAGCGGGTCGAGCGGCGTCGAGGCCCCGAATTCGAAGCCCATCGGGATCATCAGCCCGCTGGCGAAGGTCGAGGCGAGTTTCAGCGAGCGGATCGCCTTCCGCTGCAGCACTTCGCAACTGTCGGTGCCATGAGCGATGCGTTTGCCGAAAGGCGCCTCCGGGAATGTGATCTGGTAACCGAGCTGGCGCTGGATCTGGTACTCGTCGAGGATCCAGCGTTCCTCGAGGTTCCACCAGGCGAGCGACGAGAAGCTGCCGTCGAAGCCGGCGCCCTCGAGCGCCCGGCGGTCCTCGAAGGAAGTGCCCGGCGTCCAGGCCAGAAAGGTGGTTTCCGGCGCGGTCTTGCGGGTCGAGATGATCAGGTCGTACCAGGCTTCCGGGGCCAGGCGGCCGATGCCGAGGCAGCGGAAACCGGCAATCCCGAGGCCGGTCAGCCGCGCCATCCGTTCGCGCCAATCCTCGATATGGCGGGCTTCGCTCATGAAATCGATGCCGCGGCTGCAGCTGTCGCGCGGTGCGACGCGCGGATCGGCGAGGATCGGCCCGGCATGCTGCGAATCCACCGCGACCCGGTCGACCACGAGGTCGAGCATCAGCTTGATCTTGGCTTCCCCCGCCGCCTGGATCAGGGCCTTGATCCCGTCTTCGACGGAGGCGCCGATCTGGAGTTCAGGGTCCAGCCGATCGAAATCCCTCGTCACGAAGACGCTGGCATTGGGGCCCCGTGCGAAAAGCGGCGCCGTCAGAACGGTGTCGAAACCGAGATCCCTGGCATGCGCGAAAACCTCCCGCCATGCATCGATCCCCTTCAGCATCAGGGGGTGAACGTAGTAGATCTGCGGTGGGAGTTGCGCGAGGGATGTCCCGGCGATGAATTGGGGGCGCGTGTTCATCGGTTTTGCCTCGCCGTCGATTAGAGCCGTCGAATTCTGCGGTCTAACTGTCGAGCGGCGGCGCTGGTTCCGATAAAATTGCCGGGCTTCGCCGGTTTTCGCATTCAACGGCCCTACATCTCAGGCGAAGCTCTTGATGAGGATGATCAATCCCGAGTTGCCGCTTTGAGGAGGCCTCCCGGGGTTTTCTTTGCCGGGCAAGCTGAAACGAAAAAGGCCGGAGAACGCTCCGGCCTTCCTGATGGTGATGCGTCCGGAACGCTCACTGCTTCTCCAGCTTGCCGATCCTCGCCCACTCTTCCCAGCGCTTGGTATCCATCGTCGCATAGTCGAGCGTCGCCTGCGGGCTCTCCAGCGTCATGGGCTCGCCGCCATTGGTGCCGACGAACTTGCGGGCGTCGTCGCTGGTGGTGACCTCGGTCATTGCCTTGTACATCGTGTCGATGATCGCTTTCGGCGTGCCCTTCGGCGCTGCGAGAACCCACCAGATGCGCACGTCGACATTCGGGACGCCTTCTTCAGCAAAGGTCGGGATATCGGGTACCGAAGAAATGCGCTTTGCCGTGCTGACGGCCAGCACCCGCAACGTCCCATCCCGCGAGCGGGCAAGGCCGAAGACCGGGTCGCCGATCGTGTAGTCGATCGAGCCGCTGGCAAAGTCGTTGAGTGCGTCGGCGGCGGTCTTGTAACGGACCTGCTGGGTCTGCAGACCACCGGCATTGACCTTGTACATCTCGCCGAGGATCGTCGATGGGAAGTTGGATGTGGAATAGGACGCCTTGTCGCCCTTTTCCTTCATCGCCGCCGTCAGCTCGGAAATGTGTTTATATGGCGACTTGGCATTGACCAGCATCATGAACGCCTGGCTGAACACCGGTGCGATATATTCGAAGTCCTTGATCGGATCGTAGGGCGGGTTGTTGAAGATGTAGGGCGCCGCCGTTAACTGGTCGGCGGACGCGATCAGCAACGTATAGCCGTCCGGTTTGGCATTCTTCAGCGCAACGACCGAAAGGCTGCCGAGGCCGCCCGGCTTGTTGTCGACAAGGAAGGTCTGCTTCATCTTTTCTTCCAGCTTCTTAGCGAAGAAGCGGGCATAGACGTCCGCGCCGCTGCCCGCCGGGAAACCGGCAATCAGCGTCACGGGGCGGTTCGGATAATCGTCGGCGGCGATGGCGGTGCCGCCCGGAATGTATGCGGAAAACGCCAGCGCCAGGGCGCCTGCTAGAAATTTCTTCACTGTACTCTCCTCCTAGAGTCAGTCCGGGACATCGCGGGCGAGGCCGGAATGTGATGACGCGAACAGTCTCCTCCCGCTCGCGCTAAAATATAAGGTAGCCATACAATTTGGGGGTCGTCAAATGCCGCGCGGGCGTCCGGCGCAAATCTAATGGCCTCGACGCCCGCGCTTATGGAGCGGTATTCCAATGCCCGATTTATGAGCGATTTCCGGACCGGAAACAGCGCGTTTCGCCCCTCGGAAAACCGGGGTGAATAAAGGGTCGCCGGCCGTTCAGAAGGTGCAGGCCGGCATGCGGTGTCTAGGCACGGCGTCGCGACCAGGCGCGAAGAAGGGGGCCATCGGCCCCTTCCACGGGGTCGGTCTTTGGAAGCGGCAGGTTCGCGATGGTGTCGATCTGCGCCTGGTTTGCCGGCCCTGTCCGGATGTCGGCGTCCTGTCCGGGGGGATAGGCGCCGACCACCAGGAAGTCCCGGCTGGCGTCGATGCGCTTGTGACCGGTGCCGGCCGGCAGGATCAGGCAGTCGCCGGCGTTGACGCTGAGTTCCGTGCCGTCCGGCCCGCCGATCAGCAGCCGCGCCCGCCCGCCGGCGATCCCCAGCACCTCGTGGGCGCCGGTGTGATAGTGCTGGTAGTCGAACACGCCGTTGCGCCAGATGCCCTGCCAGCCATTCTGCCGGAACCGGGTTTCGAATTTCGGCGCCATCTCGCCCTCGGCCAAAATGGCGCGGCGATAGACCAGCACCGGCAGATCGCGATTGTTCGGCACCCAGTCACTCGGTTCGAAGAAGATGGTTTCGACGGTGGTGTCGGCAACGGGAGCCAGCGGATCGAGGCTCGGCGGCGTGATCTTGATGCTTCGGTTCACGGCCGCAATCCTTCCGGTCCAGGGCGTCGCTGCTCGATCGCGTGCTTCTTGTTGGTCATGAAAACCTTCCGTGGAAGATAGGATATCCTTCCCAACCCGCATTCCCGGACGAGGTTCCGCCTTCAGCGTGAGGCGGCGGTCGTTTTGGTGGAAGCGTCGTCGTCCATGGGATATCAAGGCCCGAACTGACCGTTGGCCGGGGCTGACCGACAACTAAAGGACCTCGATCCGCGCGGTCGCCAAAGCCGGCATCAGGACAGTGTGTTACGATTTCATGGGGCTCACCGATCGGACGCCCGACCACGGCCACGCGATCGTCGACGACATAGGCAAGAAGGTCAATTCCGGCTATTCCTGCATGGAGCGGCCGAAGGTCTGGCGGAGCTGCGCGGCATCATGCGCACGCTCGACATTCTCGGCTGACAACGCAGATCTTGAGGGGGAGGGAGCGATGACGAAACTGAAGGTGGCGATGGTCGGGCTCGGCATGGCTGCGGGGCATCATGCCCGCGCCCTGCTCGACCTTCCAGATCGGATCGAATGCGTCGCGGCCTTCAGCCCGACCGCCGCCCGGCGGGAGGCATTCGCCGCCGCATACCCGATCCCCGTGACCGGCGATCTCGACGCGACCCTGGCCGACGAGACGATCGAGGCCGTGCTGATCCTTACCCCGCCGAGCAGTCATCTGGAACTGGTCCGGCAATGCGCAGCGGCGAAAAAGCATATCCTCCTGGAAAAACCGCTCGACATTTCGTTCGCGCGCTCGGAAGCGATCGTCCGCGCCGCGAGCGACGCCGGCGTGCTGCTGGGCATGGTGCTGCAGAACCGTTTTCGCTCGGCGGCGCTCAAGCTCGACGAGATCGTCAGATCCGGCCGGCTGGGCCAACTGATCGAGGCATCGGCCGCGATCCGCAACTGGCGCCCGCAGAGCTATTACGACGTGGAAGGCCGCGGCACGATGGCACGCGATGGCGGCGGCGTGCTGCTCACCCAGGGTATCCACACGATCGATCTGCTCCTGAGCTTCGCCGGCACACCGAAAGACGTTTCCTCCTTCGTCCGCACCAGCCCGATTCATTCGATGGAGACGGAGGATCTCGTCACGGCAACCTTCGCCTACGAAAACGGCGCGATCGGCACGCTGAATGCCACCACCTGCGCTTATCCCGGCCTGCCGGAGCGCATCGAGCTGCTCGGTACCAAAGGCACAGCCGTGTTTAGCGGCGACACGCTCAATGCAGCCTTCACGGATGGAACCAGCATTGTCGAGGCCGGCGAAAAAACCGGCAGCGGGGCAGGGGCCAATCCGATGGCGTTCGGCCATGAAATGCATCGCGCTTTGATCGAGAATTTCATCGATGCGATCCGCAACGGCACGCCGCTGCGCGTCACCGGCGAAGATGCGCTCAAGGCTCACCGCTTCATCGCGGAAATCCTCGCCGCCGGCCGGTAAGCCGTCTCAGAGCCCGGCCGCTTTGCGCAGTTCCTCGGCCATCCTGGCTCGCCAGTCCTTGCCGGCCGCCTTGAATCTTTCGAGCACGTTGGGATCGAGCCGCAGCGTGACGGCCACCTTGGGCGCCTCGAGCTTTGGCCGGCCGCGGGCGGCAATCGCCTGTTCCATCTTCGCGGCCATCTCGGGAAAGACTTCCCTGAAAGGCCGCGCACTCCTCAGCTCTTCCTCTGTCCAGGGAGGATTGTCCGAGACTTCATCCCAGTCTTCCTTGGTATAACCACGGCCGGGCTGGAATTCCTTCTGTTTCTGGACCTTGATATTCATTCGACCAGGCTCCTCTCATCTTTTCGGGCCGGGCGCATCGAAATGACCGAGAGCGCTTCAGAGCCGAGTCTTACAAAGATTGCCGCGACTACGCCGTCTTTCATTCGACCGATGGCTTTCATCCGCCCATGTCGCGCAGGCACGATGGCCGAGGTCAAAAAGAACTCGAAATATAGATCGGCGAAATCGAGACCGTGCTTCTCGATATTCGCAATCCGCTTCGTCTCGTCCCAGATGATCTTCAATTAATATCCGTACACGAAAAATCGCCGCCCGACAACGAGCGACGATGGAACGGTCCGAAACCTTTTGCAACCCTAAGGATTGAGGGCGGTCAGCAGATCACCGTTTCGGCGATCTCGATGCCGAAACCTTCGAGGCCGACATAGTGGCGCTCGCTGCGGGTCAGAAGCTTGATCGAGCTGACGCCGAGGTCCTTCAGGATCTGCGCGCCGAGGCCGATTTCCAGCCATTCGCTCTCGCGCGCCTTGGCTTCGGCATGTGCCTCTTCGCCCTGGCGCAGCTTGCGCCCGTGATCCTTCTGGCCAACCCCGACCGAACCTTCGCGCAGGTAGATAATGACGCCGCGGCCCTCTTCCTCGATCTTTCTCATGTAGCGATCGACGGAGCGCTGGGAGCCGAACACGTCCTGGGTGACGTTTTCCAGATGCAGGCGAACGGGAATGTCGACGCCATCGCGAATGTCGCCGAAGATCACCGCCACATGCTGCATCGGGTCCCAGGGCAGCGAATAGGCATGTGCCTTCGCCTTGCCGTGCGGCGTCTCGACATCGAATTTCGACTGCAGCTCGATCAGGGTTTCCTTGCGCTGGCGATAGGCGATCAGGTCGGCGACCGAAACCAGCTTCAGCTGATGCTGAGCAGCAAAATCGGCGACCTGCGGACCGCGCATGACGGTGCCGTTGTCGTTCACCAGTTCGGAAATGACGCCGATCGGCGGCAGGTTTGCAAGCTTGCAGAGGTCGATGGCCGCTTCGGTATGACCCGAACGCATCAGCACGCCGCCTTCGCGGGCGATCAGCGGGAAGATGTGACCCGGCCGCACGAAATCCGAAGCGCCGGCATTCGGGTTGGCGAGGTTGCGAACGGTGAGCGTCCGGTCGTCGGCGGAGATGCCCGTCGTGGTGCCGTGCTTGAAGTCGACGCTGACGGTAAAGGCCGTCGTATGCGCGCTGTCGTTTTCCGCGACCATGGCGTTGAGGTTCAGGCGCTTGGCTTCCTCGCGCGGCATGGGAGCGCAGACGATGCCCGATGTGTGGCGCACGATGAAGGCCATCTTGTCCGGCGTGCAATGGACGGCGGCGACGATCAGGTCGCCTTCGTTCTCGCGGTCGTCGTCATCGGTGACGACGACGATTTCGCCGGCTTCGAAAGCACGGATGGCGTCGACGACGCGCTTCTGATCAAAGGCCATGAATGTCGCTCCCTAGAGATGTCGTCCGGTTTGGGCCCGGTCGCGGAGATAGTGGTCGGCAATCGCGCATGCAACCATCGCCTCGCCGATCGGCACGGCGCGGATGCCGACGCAGGGGTCGTGGCGGCCCTTGGTGCGTACCTCGACATTGTTGCCGTCGACATCGATCGAGCGCTGCTCGGTGAGAATGGAGGACGTCGGCTTGATCGCGAACCGGGCGACGACCGCCTCACCGGTGGAGATGCCGCCCAGGATACCGCCCGCATGGTTGGAAAGGAAGATGCGCTTGCCGTCATTGCCCATGCGCATTTCGTCGGCATCTTCCTCGCCGGAAAGTTCCGCGACGCCGAATCCGTCGCCGATCTCGACGCCCTTGACGGCGTTGATCGACATCAGCAGGCTCGCAATGTCCTGGTCGAGCTTGCCGTAGACCGGTGCGCCGAGGCCGGCGGGAACGCCTTCGGCGATCACTTCCACCACGGCGCCGATCGACGATCCGGCCTTGCGGATGCCGTCCAGATACTCTTCCCAGACAGGCACCATGGCCGCATCGGGGCAGAAGAACGGGTTCTGGCCGACCTGATCCCAATCCCAGTTGGCGCGGTTGATCTTGTGCTTGCCGATCTGGATCAGTGCAGCGCGGACATTCAATCCCGGCACGACCTTGCGGGCCAGGGCACCGGCGGCGACGCGAGCGGCCGTCTCGCGGGCCGAGGAACGGCCGCCGCCGCGATAGTCGCGAATTCCGTATTTGACGTCATAGGTATAGTCGGCATGGCCGGGCCGGTAGCGGCGGGCGATCTCGCCGTAATCCTTGGAGCGCTGGTCGGTATTCTCGATCAGCATGGAGATCGGCGTGCCGGTCGAGATCATCGTCTCGCCGTCGGTTTCCATCATCACGCCGGAGAGTACCTTGACGATGTCGTCCTCGCGCCGCTGTGTCACGAAGCGGGACTGGCCGGGCTTGCGCTTGTCCATCCAGGCCTGGATTTCCGCGAGCGTGAAACGGATGCCGGGCGGGCAACCGTCGACCACGCAGCCGAGTGCCGGGCCATGGCTTTCACCCCAGGTGGTGACGCGGAAAAGATGACCGAACGTGTTGTGCGACATGACGTGACAAGACCAGCTGTGGCGGAGTTGGCCTTCCGCCAACTTCTGACGCGGCTGTCATATGGAAAAGGTTGCCGGGCGACAAGTCTTTCTTGGGAGAACGGTCCCGCCGCAAGGGTGAACAATGCGGGGTTCAGGCCGCCTTGCGCCACCCCGCATGCGCGGCGGCGGTGAAATCGTTGAAGGAAAGCGGCCGCGAGAAGGCATAACCCTGCAACAGATCGCAGCCGAGTTCACGCAGCAGGCTTGCATGCTGCATGGTCTCGACCCCTTCCGCCACCGTTTCGACCCCGAGGGAGCGGGCGATATCGATGATCGAGCGCACCAGCGCCCGCTCCTGCGGCGAGGTCACGATCGGCATCACCAGCTGGCGGTCGATCTTCAGCCGCTTGGGCTTCAGTTTCAGAAGGCTGACGATCGATGTATGACCGGTGCCGAAATCGTCGATCTCGATATCGATGCCGAGTTCCTTGATCCGTTCGAGATTGCCGGCTGCCGAGGCTTCGCTTTCATCGAGAAAGATCGATTCCACCAGTTCGAAGGAAATCTCGCCGGGCGTGATCGCCAGCGATTGCAGGGTATCGATCAGCGTTTCGTCATGCAGCCTCTTCGAGGAGACGTTGACGGAGACCTTCGGCACGCGGATGCCGAGCGCGGCCCACCGCATCTTGTCCTTCAGCACGGTCTCGAGCACGATGTGGTCGAGTGTGGCGGATACGTTGAGGTCCTCGGCGATCTTCAGGAACCTGTCCGGCGCAAGAATTCCGTGATGCGGATGGTTCCAGCGGATCAGCGCCTCGACGCCCGTGAACTGGTTGGTGCGGGCATCGAACTGCGGCTGATAGAAGGTGATGAATTCGTCGTTGTCGATGCCGGCCAGCACCTCGTCGGCGGTGCGCTTGTGGCTGACGATCTCGGCCTGCAGGTTCTGGGTGAAGAATTCGTAGCGGTTGCGGCCCATGCCCTTCGCCCGGTAGAGCGCGATATCGGCATTGACGAGCGTGCGGCGCGCATCGACATTCGTGCCGCTTGCCTGGGCGATGCCGATGGAGACGCCGCAGCGGCAGGCAAAACCTTCGAAATCGATCGGCTGGTGAAATTCCGCGATGATACGCTGGGCGAGCTGAGCGATCTGTTCGGCGCCGGAATTGCTGGTGGCGAGGATGACGAATTCGTCGCCGCCGATGCGCGCGACGATGTCGCTGCTGCGGACGTTGCGCGACAGGATGCGCGAGGCGTGCACAAGCATCGCGTCGCCCGCCGCATGGCCGAGCGTGTCGTTGATCTGCTTGAAGCGGTCGAGATCGAGATGCAGGATCGAGAACTTCTGGCGCTCGTTATGGCTGGAGCGCGACAGCCGGTCGAGCTCCATGTCGAGCTTGCGGCGGTTGGCGAGCAGGGTCAGCGGGTCGTGCAGCGAATTGTGCTCGATGCGGCTCTTGGCGAGCTCGAGCTCGGCATTTTTCGCGTCGGCCTCGTCCTTGGCGCTCTTGAGCTGTTCGGCAAGCAGCACGTCGGCGGTGATGTCGAAGGCGATGCCGACGATCTTGGCGATGCCGCTGCGCGCCATATGGACCTGGCCAACCGAGCGGATATAGCGGATCTGGCCGTTTTCCAGCACGATCCGATGGACGGAATTGAGCTTTTCTCCGACAGCGACCGATTTGTCCGCGGCGCTCACGGCGGCTTCGCGGTCGTCAGGATGCAGACAGTGCAACCAGTCTTCCCGGCTCGTGCGGCGGCCATTATAGGCGAGCCCGTAGAGCTGGTGCATCCGTTCGTCCCAGAATGCGCTGTTGTCGCGCAGGTCTGCCTCCCAGATGCCGCAGTTGTAGGAGTCAAGCGCCAGGTCGAGGCGCTGCGACAGTTCTTCCAGGTCCTGCTCGCGGTTCGACAACTCATCGAGAGCCAGCTCCAGCTCGGCATTTTTGATGTCGGTGTTTTCCTTGGCGTTGCGCAGCGTCTGCGTCATTACCACGTCGCTGGTCACGTCCCAGACGATGCCGGTGGTGCGCAGGGTGCCGTCGGCGTTGCGATAGTTCGCGCCCGCCGACCTCAGGTATCGCAGCGTGCCATCCGGCAACTGCACGCGATAGGTCTCGCTGCAGGGCGTGTTGCTGGAGGCGCAGTTGACGAAATGCGCCTCCGCCGCCGTCCGGTCAGGGGGATAGATCGAACCCAGCCAGTCGTAGAGACGATTGCCTTCGCTTGCCGCGGGCTTGTCGTGCAGCCCGGCGGCCCGGCTGTCCCAGAACAGGCTGTTGCTGCTGCCCGTGACCTCCCAGATGCCGATATTGGAAGCTTCCATGGCGAGGTTGAAACGCTGCGACAGCTCGATGAGATTGAGTTCGCGCGCCTTCAACGCATCGATATTGCGGTTGCGCTCGGAAATCAGCGAGGTGGCGACGAAGATCGGCACGATGATCGCGAGCGCGGCGAACATGATGGCGAGGCGAAATCCGAGTTGGTTGGGCGGCACGATATCCCAGCCGGAACGAGGGGCGGCAAGCAGCGTCCAATGGGCGCCGTTGACCGGCACCGTCCATTTCATCGGAGACTGGTCCTCGATGGCATCGTTGCCGAAGAAGGCGAAATATTCCGGCCTGTCCACGTCCCGGAACACGACGTTCAGCCAGTCGAGATTGATCAGGTTCGGTTTTTTTGCCGTCGCGGGGGAAAAGGTGACGCCGGATGCCTCCATCAGGCCCTGCTTGTCGATGAGCACGGCCATCGCCCCCCACAGGTCGGTGCCATCCTCTTCCTTCGTCACCGGCACGACCAGGGTCAGGTCGCCTTCCTGGCTGC
Source organism: Hyphomicrobiales bacterium (assembly GCA_900471605.1). Taxonomy (GTDB): domain Bacteria; phylum Pseudomonadota; class Alphaproteobacteria; order Rhizobiales; family Rhizobiaceae; genus Neorhizobium. Next base: position 20,073 of record UCEY01000055.1, read on the forward strand.
CGCTCAACAGAGAGACGCGGTTGCGGCCACTGACGGATTTAAGGTCGTTTGCGAGACGCGACAGATCGATCCTGCCGACCTTGCCGGAAGCGCCCTCGGAAATGCCGTCACGCGTGATGAACTGGGCGAGTTCGAAATCGGGCGCAATCGCCACGCCGGAAAAATGCGCTGCCTCGCCGAGTTCCTTGTCGACATAGTGCTCGAACGCATCCGCCGAGCCCTCGGCATCGTCTCTCAGCGCATGAACCAGATGGTCCGCGGTTGCGATGTCGGTTTCCACGCGTGTAACGACGCGTCGAGCCAACAGGCCGCCGACTCTTTCCGTCGTTGCTCGCAGATCGCTGCGGAAGCTTTCGGTATACCGGTGATCGACCATCACGGCGATTGCGATCACCGTCAGGGTTATAACGAACGCGATTGCCGTCGGAGCCTTGGTGCTTCGCACGAGGCCCAGTGATTTGGAACCGGACGACGGCCAGAATTTCACGCGCGCGAACCTTTTCATTAACCCTTGTGGCATGACGAAACAGCCTATGGGACGGGGGTTAATTTACGCTTTCCCCGCACCCTACAAACTTTGGCGCCATTTATTGTGGGGGAGATGCATTAAATGGTTCAGCGGAGGCGGTCCGCCTTGGTCGCAAGGCGCGCCCGGCTCTTGAAAAGCGTTAACAATCAGGTCATTACTTGTACCGAAAATGTCATGGTGAGGGGCGATTTTCGCCACAATCAGGAGGCTATCTGTGCGTCGAAACGAGACATTATCGACCTCATCAAGGCTTCCGACCATGCGCATTCTGATTGCTGCACTGCTTGCCACGGCCAGCATCTTTTCGCCCCTCAACAGCTGGGCCCAAAGTGCCGACGTCGAAGCCACGATCAAGGCCGTGGACGCAAAGGCGCTGAGCTTCACGCTCGATGACGGCAAGATCTACAAGGTGCCCGAAGAGTTCAATTTCGAGGGCCTCAAGGCCGGCGTGAAAGTGCTCGTCTTCTACACCGTCGTCGATGGCAACCGGGTGGTCGACGACCTCGAGATCGTCCAGTAATACTGCAGGATCACCGAAGTATAATCTGGAATGCCGGGCGCCCCTGGCCGGGCGCCCCTGGCCGGGCGCCCCTGGCCGGGCGCCTCTGTATGTCCGGTCAGAGCCATTCCATCCGGTTCTTGTCGGTTTCGACTTTGAGGATACGGTCCTGCGGGGTCGGAACGGTGGCCGCTTCGTCCTCGTCGAGATTGCCGATCAGCCGGAACAGCGACCGGATCACCCCGCCATGGCTGATGCAGACGGTCGGGCCATCGAGGGATTGCAGCCAGGCGCCGATCCGCCAGCAGAGGATTTCGTAGCTTTCGGCAGACGAGCCCGGCGGTATGAAACTCCACTTCTGCTCGCCCCGCGCGATCAGACGGTCCGGGGAAATTTGGCGGATCTCGTCGAGCGTATGGCCCTCCCAGTCACCGAAGGACACCTCGACCAGCCGTTCGTCGGTGCAGTAGGCGAGGGGATCGAGGCCCATGGCGCTCCGCAGCCGTTCCATGGTTTCGCGCGTGCGCGACAGGGGACTGGCGATGAAGCGGAAACCGTCGGCCGCTCCGATCATCTCGCGCAGCCGCTCGCCGTTGCGCGTCGCCTGGGAGCGGCCGAGCGCATTGAGCGGGATATCCTGCTGGCCCTGGAGCCGGCCTTCGGCATTCCAGTCCGTCTGCCCGTGGCGGATCATGTAGATGAGCACGGCAGACGTCCCTGGAAGAGCATCAGTCCTTGATGACCGAAATGTCAGGCGCGTCGACGGCCTTCATGCCGACGACATGGTAGCCGCTGTCGGCGTGATGGGTTTCGCCGGTCACCGAACGCGACAGGTCGGACAACATGTAGAGGCCGACATCGCCGACTTCCTCGATGGTGACGGTACGGCGCAGCGGCGCGTTGTATTCGTTCCATTTGAGAATGTAGCGGAAGTCGCCGATGCCCGACGCCGCGAGCGTCTTGATCGGGCCTGCCGAGATCGCGTTGACGCGGATGTTCTTCGGGCCGAGATCGACGGCGAGATATTTGACGCTCGCTTCGAGTGCCGCCTTGGCGACGCCCATGACGTTATAGTTCGGCATGACCTTTTCGGCGCCGTAATAGGTCAGCGTCAGCATCGAGCCGCCGTCGGTCATCAGCTTTTCCGCCCGCCGCGCGACCGACGTGAAGGAATAGACCGAGATTTGCATCGTCTTGGCGAAATTGTCCGCCGAGGTGTCGACGTAACGGCCGGTCAGCTCGTCCTTGTCGGAAAAGCCGATCGCATGCACCAGGAAGTCGATCTTGCCCCAGTGTTTTTCGAGGTTGCCGAAGACCTCGTCGATGGTCGATTCGTCGCCGACGTCGCAATGGCCGGCCATATAGGCGCCCAATTCGGCGGCCAGCGGCTCAACGCGCTTCTTGAGCGCATCGCCCTGGTAGGTGAACGCAACTTCCCCGCCTTGGCTGTGGATGGCCTTGGCAATGCCCCACGCGATCGAACGGTTGTTGGCAACGCCCATGATGAGACCGCGTTTGCCTGCCATGAGGCCGGAAGCCTGAACCATACATAGTCCCCTGATACCTTAGATGAACGCTGCCTATGACATAGGCAGCTCTAGGGTTCAAGCTGGCTTGGATCATCTCGTGTTAGTGGCCGTAACAAAGGGTGCGCAGCGGTGAATACCGACGCAAAACTGTCATATTCGGCGGTGTTTGTCAGACATAGAGCCCGTGGCGCATGTGCCGCATCAGATCGGTGACCTTTTCGTTCGGCTTTTCCCACAGGACGACGCGCAGTTCGACGACCAGATCGCCACGCCCGCCGGCATCGTTATAAAGGCCGAGACCGTCCAGCCGCACCGTCTGGTCGGAGCCGGACCAGGCCGGAATGCTGATGCTGCGGCTCCCGTCCGGCGTTTCTACCGATGCGTCGCCGCCAAGCACGGCATCTTCCAGCGAAATCGACAGGGTCGTGTGGAGGTCGAAACCTTCGACGCGGAAACGGCTGTCGCGGGCGATCTTGAGAGAGGCGAGGAGGTCGCCGGATTTCATGCCGGTGAGCTTGAGGCCCTGGCCCTTCAGCCGCGCCACGTGACCTTCCGTCATGCCTTTTTCCAGCGCCAGCCGCACTTCACGGTCATCGGCCGCCTTAAGCGTGATCGTGTTGAGCTTCAGGAGATCTTCGACGGTGACCGTCGCTTCGACGGAAATATCCGGAGCCTTTTCCGGGGTGGGCGTCGTGCCGCGGAAGCGGCGCACGATGGAGGCGATCAGGTCGATGGCGAGTGCCGGCAGCGGCGGTCTTTCGCCGGCCGCGTCGCTTCTGGCCGGTTCGGCATGTTCGTCGGCGGCCTGCGCCTGACCGGCCGCCTGGGCCTTGACGTGGTCGGCGGCCGCGGCGCCGAATATGCGCTCGATCATGTCCTCCGGCGTTTCGCCTGCGGGGCCTGACTGATTCTGGGGCTGCGCCTGGGATTGGGCCTGCGACTGGCCGCGCGCCTGTGCCTGCGCCTTGGCGTTCTGCGCATTGGCCTTGGCGAGTTCTTCCATGACCTTTTCCGCGTTGGCCTTTGCGGCCTTGGCACGCTCGGCGGCTTCGCGGGCGGCGTTTCGCTGCTGCATGATGGTCTGGTGCATCTCGGCGGCCCTGTCGTATCGCTTGCGGCGCTCGGGGTCCTTCAGGACCTCGTAGGCCTGGCCGATTTCCGCGAAACGGCTGGTCGCAGACGGATCGTCCTGATTCTGGTCGGGGTGAACTGTCTTTGCCTTGGCGCGCCAGGCTGCCTTGATTTCTTCGGGCTCGGCATTGCGCTTCACGCCGAGGAGAGAATAGGGATCACGCATTGTGGGACCACCGGTTACCTGAAACGGCGAGCCCCCGCTTGATCCTTGGCCCCCCGATACTCGTCACAACTCCGACAGCCAGCCGCCGGTTCCTCATGTTCCGGGCAGACTGCTGTTTGTTCCACCAGAGCCTATGTTAGGACTTGTGAATCAGTGGTTACGCAGCCGTCAGTCGCGCGGGTTAAGGTAAACGAATCGTTTCCGGCTCGGTTTTGCGCGACGGCCCGACGCGATTCCCACGCAGCCGCGCCGGGCGGGGGAGGGGGGACCGCGACTACTGGCGGTCGAAGGCGGTCAGCATCCAGTCGCCGCTGCCGGTGAGGCAGGTCTGGCCGGAGAACATCGCGATGCCCTCGTAGGAATGGCGTGTGGTGGTAAAGGCGCGGCAGATCTGCTCGCCGTTGCGGGCTTCGCGGATCTGCGACACGACCCCGGCGCTGCCGGTTGCCGTATTGGCCCACGGCACAGAAGCCGTGCCGACCTTGGCAAGATCGGCCGAGGAGACGGCGTTGCGCACCGTCGCCTCGTCGGAAAGCGCGGCGCCCGTGTGCTGCGGCGTGCCCGGCACGGTCCCGGTCGAGATCGTGCGGTCGACCTTTTGCGAACTCCCGAAGAGATCGAGACTGCTGGTGCAACCGGCAAGCGAAAGCCCGGTCAGGCAGAGGGCTGCTGCCCGCCTTCCGAGGAGAAACGACCTCTTTGTGCAGCTCTTCGACTTTGCTATCACTACCACCGTGCGTCCTGTCCGACGGAAAAACTCGGGCATTTTTCATAAGATTGGGAGTATTTTAGTCAATATGTCTGAAAGCGGGTTAACAACTGGTGACTTCACCGCGCAGAACGAGCCTTTCGCGCTTTTTGGCTCCTGGCTGAAGGACGCCGAGAGCTCGGAACCCAACGATCCGAATGCCGTGGCGGTTGCAACCGTCGACGAAAACGGCATGCCGAACGTCCGCATGGTCCTCCTGAAGGGTTATGACGAGAAGGGTTTCGTCTTCTACACGAATTTCGAAAGCCAGAAGGGCCGCGAGATCCTCGGCCAGAAAAAGGCGGCCATGTGTTTCCACTGGAAGTCGCTGCGCCGCCAGGTTCGCCTGCGTGGCGAGGTGGAAGTGGTCAGCGATGCGGAGGCGGACGCCTATTACGCGTCGCGCGCCCGCGGCAGCCGCATCGGCGCCTGGGCCTCGAAACAGTCGCGCCCGCTCGAGACCCGTTTCGCGCTCGAAAAGTCGGTGGCCGAATATACCGCGAGATACGCGATCGGCGACATTCCGCGCCCGCCTTACTGGTCCGGCTTCCGGATCAGGCCCCTGTCGATCGAATTCTGGCACGACCGCCAGTTCCGCCTGCACGACCGCATCGAATTCCGCCGCACCGTCGCCGATGGTCCCTGGGAAAAGGTGCGGATGTATCCGTAAAGGGAGAAGGGGCTCACCGCCCGATAGCGAACGGGATGCCCGATGCGAGCGCCGAGACGTAGCGCGGTTGCTGGTAATAGCCGTTGAGCGAGATGCGCGGCAGGCCGGTGAGCCTGTTCATGTATTTGGCGCAGAGCGTGCCCGGCTGCGTCGTCACCGCAACCGTAAAGCCGATCTCCCTGGCGACGGCCTGATCTCGCTCGGAAACCGCGGTGCGGCTGCCATAGGGATAGGCGATCGTGCGCGGCCGCTCGCCGGTCAGCGCCTCGATCCAGTCGGCCGACTTTTGCATTTCCGCGCGGGCATCCTCCGCCGAAAGACGGGCGACGGCGCGGTGGCTGATCGTATGGGCGCCGAGCGAGGCCAGGGGATGGGCGGCGACCGAGCGGAGCTCCTCGGCGTTCATGGTAAGGTCGGCGGTGATCTGCAGCGGATCGACCCCGTGTTTCCTCGCCAGCGCATCGAGCCGTGAGACGGCGGTCGATTCCTCGACCTCCAGCACATAGGCGGAAAACCGGTCGAAGGCGTCGAACTTGCGTGCCTCGGAGGTAAGGTCGAGGACTTCGGAGCCGCCGCCGAAATCGAAGATCACTTCCCGTTCGCGTCCGAGCAGTTCGGCAATCGTCTCCCACCAGAGAGAATGGGTGCGTTCGGCAAATCCTCGGGTTACGAAAATGGTGAAGGGCACGTTGTGGCGGGCAAAGACGGGCAGGGCATGTTCGGCATTGTTGCGGTAGCCGTCATCGAGGGTGAAGGCCGCGAAAGGCTGTTTGGTCGGCGCGGCGAGCCGGGCCGGCACGTCGCTCAGGGGAACGAACTCGTAGCCTTCCGCCGAAAGCCGTTCGATCGCTTCGCCGAGAAAATCCGGCGTCACTTCCAGATGACCGCTCGGCTGCAGCGGGCGGCTCTGTTTCGGTCGCACGTGATGAAGCGTGAAGATGGCGCCGTGCCCGCGGGCATTGGGCATCATTCCGGCGCGCGCAAGGGCTGCGGCCATGTCGAGCCCGCCGGCGACCAGCCGTCGTTTGACATCCCGGCGCCAAAGCGCCTGAAACCTGTCCCTCGTGTTCCCCACCGCGATCACGCCCACGTTACTTCGGTGAGCGCGACCCTACTCCCGCCCGGTTAAGCCTTGCTGAAGAAAGAGAGGCCTGATCTTGATCAGGGCCGCAGCGCATCGAAAAGCGGCAGGCCGACGATCGCCGCCATGGCGATCAGCATGAAGCAGATCCGCCGGAACGTGCCCTCGGAGGCAAAACCGAACAATCGCGAACCGGCGATCAGGCCGAGGCCGTAACCCGGTCCGGCGATCAGCGCGAGTGTCAGGACGTCGAAGGTCAGGAGACCGCCGACAATATAGGCGGTCGCGGAAATCACCGTCGAAAGCGCGAAATAGAGGATGAGGTTGGCGCGCACGGTGAGCGGCGGAATGGCGCCGCCGAGCCAGTAGGCGACGACCGGCGGACCGGAAAGCTGCGCCGCGCCGCCGAACAGCCCGGCCAGCGCCCCGACGCCGATGGTCAGCGTCGGCTTCGGCTTGCCATGGTAACGCCAGCCGGAAATCAGGAAGATCAGCAGGCAGAGCACCACGACCGAGATCAGCCACCTGAGCGCCGTCGGGTCGATCATCGCCAGCAGCGTCGTGCCGGCCGGCACGCCGACCAGGGTGCCGATCAGCATCGTGCCCACCTCGCGCCGGTTCGCCCGCCTCCAGCCGTCCGGCAGCATGCCGAGCGTCGTCACCCCGTCGATCACGAGCAGCAGGGCAGGGGCGATCTTCGGACCGACGGCGGCGCCTGCGAGCGGAACGAATATCAACGCGCCGCCGAAACCGGAAAACCCGCGCGCCAGCCCGGCAATCAGCGCCGAGAGGAAAAGAAAGCCGAGCTGCACCGGCCCATGGCCCGGAACCCATGCGTCCAGGAAGGCGGAAATCGGATTGGCGGGGTCCATGGAAAATGCCGTGACGCGGATGGGATCGGATGGCCCGCACCTGCCGGGGTTTGGGTGACCGTGTCAAGCAGGTGTCAGGCAAACCCTCTGGACACGGGGCGAGAATCGGCATTCTCCTGTGGATACAAAAGGAGAACACCATGCTGGAGAAACTTGTCGCCCAATTCGAGGCTGCGTCCGCGGACTACGCGGAAAACCATGGAATGCTGCGCGATCCCGACTGGTTTCTCCTGAAGCTGCAGGAGGAGATGGGCGAGCTGACCCAGGCCTGGAACCGCGCTACCGGACGCGGACGGAAGAAGGGCAGGAGCGACGAGGATCTGAATCGTGATCTTGCCGACGAGACGGCCGATCTCCTCGGCCATGTCCTGTTGTTTGCGCACAAGAACCGGATCGATCTGGCATCGGCGATCGAGCGGAAATGGCTGTTCAGGCCGGATGAAGAGTAAGTTTCAGGCCATAGGCCGGCAGGCGGCGCCGGCGCCGGCGGTCGATATGTACGTTTCCATCGCCAGGCAACCGCTCAGATCAAGCCTTCGTCCCGCCCACCGTCACCTGGTCCATTCTGAGATGCGGCTGGCCGACGCCGACGGGGACCCATTGGCCGCCCTTGCCGCAATTGCCGATGCCTGTGTCGAGTTTCATGTCGTTGCCGACCATCGAGACGCGCTTCATCGCATCCGGGCCGTTGCCGATCAGCATTGCGCCCTTGATGGCCGGGCCGATCCTGCCGTTCTCGATCATGTAGGCCTCGGTGCAGCCGAACACGAACTTGCCCGAGGTGATGTCTACCTGGCCACCGCCGAAGGAGACGGCGTAGATGCCCTTCTTCACCGAGGCGATGATCTCTTCCGGGCTTTTGTTGCCGCCGAGCATGTAGGTATTGGTCATCCGCGGCATCGGCGTATAGGCATAACCCTGCCGGCGGCCGTTGCCGGTCGGGTTGACGCCCATCAGGCGGGCGTTCTGGCGGTCCTGCATGTAGCCGACCAGTTTGCCGTTCTCGATCAGCACGTTGTAGGCGGACGGCGTGCCTTCGTCGTCGATGGTGAGCGAGCCGCGGCGGTTGTCGATCGTGCCGTCGTCGACGACGGTGACGCCGGGGGCGGCGACCATTTCACCCAGAAGACCGGCGAAGGCCGAGGTCTTCTTGCGGTTGAAATCGCCTTCCAGCCCGTGGCCGACCGCTTCGTGCAGCATCACGCCCGGCCAGCCGGAGCCGAGCACCACGTCCATCGTGCCGGCCGGGGCGTCGATGGCCGTCAGGTTGACAAGCGCCTGGCGAAGCGCCTCGTCGGCGCCGGTCTGCCAGTTGCCTTCGGTGACGAAATCGCCGAACCCGATGCGGCCGCCGGTGCCGAACGAGCCTGATTCCTGCCGGTCGCCGTCACCCACGACGACGGAAATGTTGATGCGCGTCATCGGCCGGATGTCCTGCACCCGGTGGCCGTCGGCGCGCAGGATGTCGACCACCTGCCAGCTTGCCGAGACGGTCGCCGTCACCTGCCGCACCTTGTCGTCCTTGTTGCGCAGATAGGCGTCGATATCGGTGAGCAGCTTCACCTTCTCTTCGAAGCTGGGGCTGCCGATCGGGTTCTCGTCGCCGTAATATTTCTTGTTGGTGCGCTGGGGCGCTGCGGCATAGGAGCCGGAATAACCCGCGGTCACGGCCCGCACCGCATCCGAGGCGCGCGAAAGGGCGGCCGCCGAAAGTTCGCCCGCATGCGCGTAGCCGACCGCCTCGCCGGCGACCGAGCGCAGCCCGAACCCCTGGTCGGTATTGAAGGAGCCGCCTTTCAGGCGGCCGTTGTCGAAGGTCAGCGATTCCGCCTGGGCATGCTCCACGAAAAGCTCGCCGTCGTCGGCGCCGGTAAGCGCCTCGGAAAGGATCGAGCGCAGCTTGGTCTCGTCGCAGTCGAAAAGATTGAGAAGATCGGTGTTCATGGGATGCTCCTTCGGCGCGGCCCCGTCAGGACATGCGCTCTGTTCCAACCGATGTAGGTCCGGGGAGGGGCCGAAGCAAGCCTGTCCTCAGATCGCTTTTGCGCTGAGGAAGGCCTGCACCTCCTGCGGCATGGTCCGTCTCGGTACGATGTTGAAGGCCGACGAGCCGCTGAACAGCATGAACGAAAGCGGCCTCTCCCAGATTTCCGTGACATTGGGCCAGTTCAGCCGGCCGTCGCCGAGATCGGAATTGATGCCGAACCCTTCCGCATCGATGGTGATCTCGGCTCTGCGATCGGTCATGCGATTGTAGCGGCGGAAGGCGTTGGCGGAATGGGCGCGCCAGACCACGGCGCTGAAAAGCGCCGGAAAGCAGGCGACGACGAAAGCAAGCAGCGCGAGGGTGAAATTGCCCTGGAAGAGGAGGACCACGCCGGCGACGACGACCAGTCCCGCCGCTGCCCACTTCAGCTTCTGCTCCCGCATGGTGCGCTCTATGACGAAGACGCGGACCGCATCTCGCACCACCTCGTCGTCGAAGCGGACGGTAAAGGTATGGCTGCCGTGAAGCTCCATGACGGATCGTCTCTCTATTATAGAGTGATCACGGAAGCGCGTCGTAGCCAGGGCCGAAGCCGGTCAGCTCGATCGGAATGCCGACCCGGTCCTGGTCGGCGGATTCGCGCAGCGCAAAGACGGCGGCCTTGCCGGCGCGCAGGATGCGCATCAGCTCCTCGTCGATCTCCACTTCCACATAGCAGCCCTCGGAGAAGCAGCGGGTGAAATAGGCGCGGCCGATATTGTTGTTGTCGACATAGAGTTCCATGCCGTCCTTGAGGAGCACGCCGAGCGGCGCGAGGATGCGCAGGATGCGCGCCTTGCGGTCCGCCGTCTTCAGCACCACCACCGACAGGCCGACTTCCGGCCGGTCCTCGGCGATCACGTTCTGCATCAGCGCGCATTGTTCGGCGGACGCGCCAGCCGGCCGGTCGCAGATGATCGACCATGCACCGTGGTTCTCGCGCACATTGCCCGGCGGCTGCGCCTGCTGTCCCGGCTGCTGGGCCTGTCCGCCGTTCGGGGCCGGCCGGGGCGGCTGCGGAGCGGGTTTGGCGCCCGGTGTCGGCTGTTGGGCCGGCTGGGGTGCCGCGGGCCGCGGGCCGGGCTGTGGCTGCTGCGCCAACGCGGGAAGCGAAACGGCGGCTGCAAGCATCACGGCTAGACCGGCGCAGATCAGGGAGGGACGACCCATGGAAACCTCTGGAAGACGAATCAGTGCGGCTATTCTTGTCGTTCGCTGGACGAAATGAAAAGCCCTGACCTCTTTCCAGTGGAGTACGGCGAAAGTGGGACCCGCCAGGGCGCGTGGCGCAGCCGACACTATCGCCAAGAAAACACCGGATTTTGGCGGAAGTCCGGTCTATAGTATCGCTGCAAAGGGTGTGAAAGGCCTGTGGAATATGGCCTCGGCCCGGCAAAAGGCCGATATGTAGCCGGTGATTATGGCACGATTCCGGGCTTCTCCGGGAGGCGCAAAAATGCCGCACGGGCTTTTCCCGCCAGATATTGCGGCGGCAGGCAAACTGTGATTGAAGCAGACCATATAGCTTGGATTCTGCGTTCGGTTTGATCGAGATCAGACGCATGGGGAGATATTTAGTGATGAACAGGGCTTTTGCAGTGATGACGGCGCTCATCTGTCTGCTCTTTGCTTCCGCAGGTTTTGCGGACCAGCCGCATCCGTGGCAGATTGATTTCCAGGCGGCCGCGACGCCGATCATGCACCAGATCCGCTGGTTCAACCATTATACCCTGTGGTTCATCGTGCCGGTCACGCTGCTGGTTCTGGCCCTTCTGGTCGTCGTGGTGGTGAAGTTCCGTGCCAGCGCCAATCCGGTGCCGTCGCGGACGAGCCACAATACGGCGATCGAGATCATCTGGACGCTTGGTCCGGTCCTCATCCTCTTCTTCCTCGCCATCCCCTCCTTCAACCTGCTGAATGCCCAGCTCGAAATTCCGGACTCGGACATGACCGTCAAGGCCACCGCCACCCAGTGGCAGTGGAACTATGAGTACGAAGGCACGCCGGCGCCGGTCGCCTTCGACAGTTTCATGCTGAAGGATCAGGACCGCGCTGCTGCCGGCAAGACCGATCCTGCCGTTTATCCCCGTCTTCTCGCCGTCGACAACGAAATGATCATCCCGGTCAACAAGACCGTGCGCATGCTGGTGACCGCTGCTCCGTCCGACGTCATCCACGCCTTCGCAATGCCGGCTTTCGGGGTCAAGATCGACGCCGTTCCGGGCCGCCTGAACGAAACCTGGTTCAAGGCTGAAAAGGAAGGTCTCTATTACGGCCAGTGCTCCGAGCTGTGCGGCAAGGACCATGCGTTCATGCCGATCGCCATCCGGGTCGTTTCGGAAGACAAGTACAAGACGTGGCTCGCAGCTGCCGCGACCGACCTGCCGGGTGCCTATAAGGCTCTCGTGGCGTCGGTCGACAAGCCGGCCGGCAATTTTGCCGTCGCGGCCAACGAATCCAAGTAATACAGAGGAGTGAGGACAATGGCTGGACATTCCGCTCACGACGATCACGCTCATGCTCGCACCTCTCACGATGACGCGCATGCTCACGACGATCATCACGATCATTCGCACACGCCGACTTTTGCTCAGCGTTGGCTGTTTTCGACCAACCACAAGGACATCGGCACGCTCTATCTGATCTTCGCGATCTTCGCGGGCATCGTCGGCGGCCTTCTGTCGGTCGCCATGCGCATGGAGCTGCAGGAGCCGGGCATCCAGATCTTCCACGGTCTGGCTTCCATGGTCTACGGCTTCGAGGGTGATGCTGCCATCGACGGCGGCAAGCACATGTTCAACGTGTTCACCACCGGCCATGCGCTGATCATGATCTTCTTCATGGTCATGCCGGCGATGATCGGCGGTTTCGCCAACTGGATGGTGCCGATCATGATCGGCGCGCCGGACATGGCCTTCCCGCGCCTGAACAACATTTCCTTCTGGCTGATCGTGCCGGCATTCCTGCTGCTGCTGCTGTCGATGTTCGTCGAAGGCCCGGCAGGCGCCTACGGCGTCGGCGGCGGCTGGACGATGTATCCGCCGCTTGCGACCATGGGTCACCCGGGTCCGGCGGTCGATCTTGCGATCTTCTCGCTGCACGTCGCCGGCGCGTCCTCGATCCTCGGCGCGATCAACTTCATCACCACGATCCTCAACATGCGCGCTCCGGGCATGACGCTGCACAAGATGCCGCTGTTCGCCTGGGCCGTTCTGGTCACCGCATTCCTGCTGCTGCTGTCGCTGCCGGTTCTGGCGGGCGCCATCACCATGCTTCTGACCGACCGCAACTTCGGCACGACCTTCTTCGCGCCGGAAGGCGGCGGCGACCCGATCCTCTACCAGCATCTGTTCTGGTTCTTCGGCCACCCGGAAGTGTACATCCTGATCCTGCCCGGCTTCGGCATCATCAGCCACATCGTCTCGACCTTCTCGAAAAAGCCGGTCTTCGGTTATCTCGGCATGGCCTACGCCATGGTCGCGATCGGCGCCGTCGGCTTCATCGTCTGGGCCCATCACATGTACACGGTCGGCATGTCGCTCGACGCGCAGCGCTACTTCGTCTTCGCGACGATGGTCATCGCGGTTCCGACCGGCATCAAGATCTTCTCCTGGATCGCGACGATGTGGGGCGGCTCGCTGACCTTCTCGACACCGATGATCTGGGCGATCGGCTTCATCTTCCTGTTCACCGTCGGTGGCGTCACGGGCGTCCAGCTCGCCAATGCCGGCCTCGACCGCTCGCTGCATGACACCTATTACGTCGTGGCCCACTTCCACTACGTTCTGTCGCTCGGCGCCGTTTTCGCGATCTTCGCGGCCTGGTACTACTGGTTCCCGAAAATGTTCGGCTACATGTACAGCCAGCGGATCGGCAACCTGCATTTCTGGGTCATGTTCATCGGCGTGAACCTGGTGTTCTTCCCGCAGCACTTCCTCGGCCTCGCCGGCATGCCGCGCCGCTACATCGACTATCCGGATGCCTTCGCCGGCTGGAACTACGTTTCTTCCGTTGGCTCCTACATCTCCTTCGTCGGTGTGCTGATCTTCCTCTTCGGCGTCTGGGAAGCCTTCGCCAAGAAGCGCGTTGCCGGCGACAATCCGTGGGGCGAAGGTGCGACCACTCTGGAATGGCAGCTGTCTTCGCCGCCGCCGTACCACCAGTGGGAACAGCTGCCGCGCATCAAGTAAGCGGATCTTTCGAAAAGGGGCATCGCGTCGACCGCGATGCCCTGGAATACCAGGCAGGACGGTTCAATGACGGTTATCGACAATCACGACGCCCTTGGCACCGATGGAGGCTTGCGCCTCTCGGAAGCGGGTGCGCGCGATTTCTTCGAACTGCTGAAGCCGCGGGTGATGTCGCTCGTGGTCTTCACCGCATTCGCCGGCCTCATCCTCGCGCCCGGCCAGATCAATCCGGTCCTCGGCGTGATTTCCATTCTCTGCATCGCCGTCGGCGCCGGCGCCTCCGGGGCGCTGAACATGTGGTATGACGCCGATATCGACGCGGTCATGACCCGCACCGCCAGGCGCCCGATCCCGGCAGGCCGCATCCTGCCCCAGGAAGCGCTCGCCTTCGGCCTGACGCTCTCGGTCTTCTCGGTCGTCATCCTCGGCCTCGCGGTCAACTGGTTTGCCGCCGGCCTGCTCGCCTTCACCATCTTCTTCTACGCGGTCGTCTATACGATGTGGCTGAAGCGCTCGACGCCGCAGAACATCGTCATCGGCGGTGCCTCCGGCGCTTTCCCGCCGATGATCGGCTGGGCCTGCGTGACGGGCGGCGTTTCGCTGGACAGCATTCTCCTGTTCCTGATCATCTTCCTGTGGACGCCGGCGCATTTCTGGGCTCTCGCGCTGTTCAAGATGCGGGACTACGGCTCGGTCGGCGTGCCGATGATGCCGAATGTCGCGGGCGAATCCTCCACCAAGAACCAGATCGTCGCCTATGCGGTGCTGACTGCGGCAATTGCCGTCGCTCCGACCTTCACCGGTCTTGCCGGCCTCGGCTACGGCATCTTCGCAGCCGTGCTCGGCGCGATCTTCGTCATCTGTTCCATCGCCGTCCGGCGCATGCCCGACGGCGACGAGAAGATGATGCCGGCGAAGAAGATGTTCGCCTATTCGATCTTTTATCTGTTCGCGATCTTCTCTGGCCTGCTGGCCGACCGGCTGCTGGCGGGGCTGCCGCAGCTCCTCGGAGGTTTGCTGTAATGGAAACCGTCAAGCTTAGCGAAGCCCAGAGGAAGTCGCGCCGCAACCGCAATATCGCGCTCGGCGTGGTTCTCGCCGGGCTCGTGGTGCTCTTCTACATCATGACGCTGGTGAAGATCGGCGGAGTCGGGAACTAGGGTGGAAGCGATGACGGACGTCAATCAGAACGGTCAGGCAAAGCGGGTCAGCAACAGCGCGATCTTCGCCGGCTGCGCCGTTTTCGTCGCCGGCATGGTCGGCGCCGCCTATGCGTCCGTGCCGCTCTACCGGCTTTTCTGCCAGGTCACCGGCTACAACGGCACGACCCAGCGCGTCGAGCAGTATTCCGACAAGATCCTGAACAAGCCGATCCAGGTGACGTTCGACGCCAATATCTCGCCGGGCCTGAACTGGGAGTTCAAGCCGGCCAAGGCCGTGAACCCGAAGATCGGCGAGACCGTGCAGATCGAATATACCGCGACCAACCGCTCGTCGAAGCCGACGACGGGAAGCGCCGTGTTCAACGTGACGCCGATGGAAGCGGGCGCCTATTTCAACAAGGTCGAGTGCTTCTGCTTCACCGAGCAGACGCTGCAGCCCGGCCAGTCGGTTCAGATGCCGGTGGTGTTCTTCGTTGACCCGGAGCTCGCCACGGCACCAGAGACCAAGAACATCAAAACGATCACCCTGTCCTACACCTTCTATCCGAGCGAGCCGTCGAAACCGGTCGCCGCTCTGCCGGAAGGCCAGAAGGCAGGCGCCCCGAAGACGGGCGCCCAGAACACAGGCGTGGGGAAACTTTAAGAGGATTCGCCTTAACTGGCGAAGCAGGCATTCATCCGGGGATTCTGACATGGCCGACGCGCATCAGAAAAATCACGACTACCACATCATCGATCCGAGCCCGTGGCCGATCCTGGCCTCGATCGGCGCCTTCGTCCTGACCTTCGGCGGGGTGGGCTACATGCGCTATCTGCATGGCGGCCAGTTCCACATCTTCGGTCTCGACCTTGCGACCCCGTGGATCTTCTTCATCGGCCTCGCCATCATCCTCTATACGATGATCGGCTGGTGGTCGGACACCATCAAGGAAGGCAATTCGGGCGCCCATACCCGCGTGGTCTCCCTGCACCTGCGCTACGGCATGATCATGTTCATCGCTTCCGAAGTGATGTTCTTCGTCGCCTGGTTCTGGGCCTTCTTCGATGCGAGCCTCTATGCCAACGAGGCGATCCAGGCGACCCGCGTCGAGTTCCTCGGCGGTCAGTGGCCGCCGAAGGGCGTCGAAGTGCTCGATCCCTGGCACCTGCCGATCTACAACACGGTCATCCTGCTGCTGTCGGGCACCTGCGTCACCTGGGCTCATCACGCGCTGCTGCATGGCGACCGCAAGGGCCTGGTCACCGGTCTCGCGCTGACCGTCGCACTCGGCATCCTGTTCTCCTGCGTCCAGGCATACGAATACGTCCACGCTCCGTTCGCGTTCTCCAACTCGATCTACGGCGCGACCTTCTTCATGGCGACCGGCTTCCACGGTTTCCACGTGCTGATCGGCACCATCTTCCTGCTGGTCTGCCTGCTGCGCGCCGTCAACGGAGGCTTCACGCCCACCAAGCACTTCGGCTTCGAAGCCGCCGCCTGGTACTGGCACTTCGTCGACGTGGTCTGGCTGTTCCTCTTCTTCGCCATCTACATCTGGGGCGGCTGGGGCGCACCGGTTCACGGCTGATCCCGGGGACAGGAATTCAAGGAAGGGCGGCGATGAGCCGCCCTTCTGCTTTTCGAGGACTGGAATGAATGGCAATCAAGCTTCCCACCCAAACCGGATCGGATGAAAGGCCCGCCCGCGGCCGTGGCCGGATGATCGCGACGGCCGTCGCGGTTCTGGCGGCGCTCGTCATCCTTCTGTCGCTCGGCACCTGGCAGGTGGAGCGATTGCACTGGAAGGAGGGCCTGCTTGCCGATATCGCCGAGCGGCGGGCAGCGGCACCCGTCCAGCTCTCCGATATCGAGGCGGTCCGGAAAACCGGCGGTGATATCGAATATCGGCGGGTATCGGTTGCCGGCACGTTCGACCATTCCAGGGAACGGCATTTCTTCGCGACCTTCGGGGGCCAGACCGGGTTCTATGTCTATACGCCGATGACGCTTTCCGATGGCCGCATCCTGTTCGTCAACCGCGGCTTCGTGCCCTATGAGATGAAGGATCCGAAGACCCGCACCGCCGGGGAATTGGCCGGCCAGCAGACCGTCACCGGTTATGCCCGGGTGCGGCTCGGCAAAAAACCATCCTCCATCGTGCCGGACAACGATCTGGCGAAGAACATCTTTTATTGGAAGGATCTTGATGCGATGGCCTCCACCACCGGTATCGATGCCTCCAGGGTCGTGCAGTTCTTCGTGGATGCCGACGCGTCCGCCGCCAATCCGGGCGGTTGGCCGAAGGGTGGGGTCACCCAGTTCGACCTGCCGAACAGCCACCTGCAATATGCCGTCACCTGGTACGGTCTGGCGGCCGCTCTGGTCGCCGTCGTCATCGGCATGTTTTTCCGCCGCAAGCGCGCCTGAACCCGCATGGCCTGAAACCCGCAATTGCGATAGCCTTGTCGAAGGGTTGAGGGAATCGGGGCAACGTTATGGCACTTCTGGCAAACATTTTCGTCGCGCTGACCGCGCTTCTGCATGTCGGGTTTCTGGTCCTGGAAATGTTCCTATGGACCGGCCCGACCGGCCGAAAGGTGTTCCGCATGTCGCCGGAACAGGCCGAGACCACGAGGGTTCTCGCCGCCAACCAGGGCCTCTACAACGGCTTCCTGGCCGCCGGCCTGTTCTGGTCGCTGCTTGAGGCCGATCCGGGCTTCGCCTTTCAATTGAAGCTCTTCTTTCTTGTGTGCGTCATCATTGCCGCTATATATGGCGCGTGGTCGGTCAAGCCGCGCATCCTGCTCATCCAGGGCGGCCCGGCCATTCTCGCTCTCGTGCTGACAGTCCTGGCGTCCTGATTTGATGGCATCATCCATATCCGAAAAAAGCCCGCTCAAGATTCGCCTCTGCGGCCCGCGCGGTTTCTGCGCCGGCGTCGACAGGGCGATCCAGATCGTCGTGCTGGCGCTCAAGGCTTATGGCGCGCCGGTCTATGTCCGCCACGAGATCGTCCATAACCGTTATGTGGTCGAGGGGCTGGAAGCCAAGGGCGCCGTCTTCGTCGAGGAACTGGACGAAATCCCGGCCGAGCACCGGGAGCAGCCGGTGGTTTTCTCCGCCCACGGCGTGCCGAAATCGGTGCCCGAGGATGCCGAGGCCCGCAATCTCTTCTATCTCGACGCGACCTGTCCGCTGGTTTCCAAGGTCCACAAGCAGGCCATGCGCCACCAGCGCCTCGGCCGCCATGTGGTGCTGATCGGCCATGCCGGCCACCCGGAAGTGATCGGCACGATGGGCCAACTGCCGCCAGGCACCGTGTCGCTCATCGATACGATCGCCGATGCGGAAGCCTATATTCCCGAGGATCCCGACAATCTCGGCTACGTCACCCAGACGACGCTTTCGGTCGACGATACGGCCGGCGTGATCGCCAAGCTGCAGGAGCGGTTCCCGAACCTCACCGCGCCGGCCGCCGACTCGATCTGCTACGCCACCACCAACCGCCAGGAAGCGGTGAAGGAAGCCGCCCCCGGCTGCGACCTGTTCATCGTCGTTGGCGCTCCGAATTCGTCGAACTCCAGGCGGCTGGTCGAAGTGGCGCTGAGGGCAGGGGCAAAGCGCTCGATGCTGGTGCAGCGCGCCTCCGAACTGAACTGGGACGAAATCGGCCGCATCGGCACGCTCGGCCTGTCGGCCGGCGCGTCGGCCCCGGAAGTCATCGTCGACGAGATCATCGCCGCCTTCAAGGAACGGTTCGACGCCGAGATCGAGCTTGCGATCACGGCGGAGGAAACCGAGAATTTCCTCGTCAATCGGGAGCTGCGCAGCGTGCCGCTGACTGTGGAGGACATGGCCTGGGTCAACGGGGTTCCGGCGTGAACGGATGCGGCCTGCAGCAACCCCGTTTGCCCCGCCCACAAACCACTCTGATTTTCCACGGACTGTGAGACCACCTTGGCCGTTTACACCGATATCACCGAAGACGACCTGAAGCGGTTCCTGGCGGAATACGACGTCGGCGAGCTGACCTCCTACAAGGGGATCGCCGAAGGCGTCGAGAACTCGAATTTCCTGCTGCACACGACCCGCGATCCGCTGATCCTGACGCTCTACGAAAAGCGCACGGACGAGCGCGACCTGCCGTTCTTCCTCGGCCTGATGCAGCATCTGGCCGCCGCCGGCCTGTCATGCCCGCTGCCTTTGCCGCGTAACGACGGGCGCCTCTACGGCGCCCTGTCGGGCCGGCCGGCCGCGCTTATCTCCTTCCTCGAGGGCATGTGGCTGCGCAAACCCGAGGCGAAGCATTGCCGCGAGGTCGGCAAGGCGCTGGCCCGGCTGCATCTCTCCGGTCAGGGTTTCGAGCTGAAACGCCCGAACGCGCTGTCGTGCGAAGGGTGGATCGGGCTGTGGGAAAAATCAGCCGCCCGTGCCGACGAAGTCGAAACCGGCCTGCAGGACGAGATTTCCGCCGAGCTCGATTTCCTGAGCGCCAACTGGCCGAAGGATCTGCCGGCCGGCGTCATCCATGCCGATCTCTTCCAGGACAATGTCTTCTTCCTCGGCGATGAGCTGTCCGGCCTGATCGACTTCTATTTCGCCTGCAATGACCTGCTCGCCTATGACGTCTCGATCTGCCTGAACGCCTGGTGTTTCGAAAAGGACGGCGCCTACAATCTCACCAAGGGCCAGGCACTGCTCGAAGGTTACCAGAGCGTCCGCCCGCTCGACGGTGAGGAGATCGCGGCCCTGCCGATCCTCGCGCGCGGCTCGGCGCTGCGCTTCTTCCTGACCAGGCTCTACGACTGGCTGACGACGCCGGCCGGTGCCCTGGTCGTCAAGAAGGATCCGCTCGAATATCTGCGCAAGCTGCGCTTCCACCGCCAGATCACATCGGCCAGCGAATACGGGCTTGCCGAGGAAAGACCGTCCGCATCATGAAGCAGGTAGAGATTTTCACCGACGGTGCCTGTTCCGGCAATCCCGGTCCGGGCGGCTGGGGCGCCATCCTCAGGTATGGCGAGACGGAAAAGGAAATGTTCGGCGGCGAAGCCGAAACGACCAACAACCGCATGGAGCTGATGGCGGCGATCACGGCCTTGAACGCGCTGAAGACCCCGTGCGAGGTCAACCTTCACACCGACAGCAAATATGTGATGGACGGCATTTCCAAGTGGATTTTCGGCTGGAAAAAGAACGGCTGGAAGACAGCCGACAAGAAACCGGTCAAGAATGCCGAACTCTGGCAGCAGCTGGAAGAAGCGCGCAACAAGCACAAGGTGACGCTGCACTGGGTGAAGGGCCATGCCGGCCATCCTGAAAACGAGCGCGCCGACGAGCTTGCCCGCCTCGGCATGGCGCCGTTCAAGAAGAAATAGCCGCTTGGGGCCGGGGAGGGACCGATGGCGCAGAACGTCTACGACACGCCGGATTTCTTCGAAGGCTACAGCCGGCTCGGCCGTTCGGTCCGTGGCCTCGCCGGCGCTGCCGAATGGCCGGTGATCCGGACCCTGCTTCCCAGGATGAAGGGCCTGCGCGTCGTCGATCTCGGCTGCGGTTTCGGCTGGTTCTCGCGCTTTGCGGCGGAAGAGGGCGCTGCCTCCGTGCTCGGCCTCGATCTCTCGGAAAACATGATCGCAAGGGCGCGGGCCGAAAACGCCGGTCCGGGCATCACTTATGAAATCGCCGATCTGGAGCGTATCGAGCTGTCGCCGGCCGCTTTCGATCTCGCCTACAGCTCGCTTGCTTTCCATTACCTGGAAGATTTCGGCCGGCTGGCGGCCGAGGTCCACGCCGCTCTCTTGCCCGGCGGAAAATTCGTCTTCACCATCGAGCACCCGATCTACATGGCCTCCGCCCGACCGGGCTGGCGGACGGACGAGGCAGGCCAGAAATTCTGGCCTGTGGATGGGTATTCGGTCGAGGGCCGGCGCATGACGGACTGGCTCGCCAGGGGCGTCGTCAAATACCACCGCACCATCGGCACCACGTTGAACACATTGATCGACTGCGGATTTGCCGTCCGCCGCCTCATTGAATGGCACCCGTCGGCGGATGACATTGCCGCCAATCCGGCCCTTGCCGAAGAAATGGACCGCCCGATGATCCTGATGATTTCCGCGGAGCGTTGAGCGATGACCCTGCGCCTGATCTGCCTCAACGCCTGGGGCGGCCGCGTCCATGAACCGCTGATGCGGTATCTGAAGGACGCCGATGCGGATGTGCTTTGCCTGCAGGAGGTCACCCATGTCGCGGGATATGGCGGCGGCTGGCTGACCTTTCGCGAGGGCGATTTCGAACTGCCGCAGCGGGCAAGCCTGCTGGAGGATGTCGAGGCCGTTCTGCCGGGGCACCGTGCCTTTTTCGCGCCGGCTGCCTGCGGTCCGCTTTATGACGGCAATCGCGAGGTGATGTCGGAATGGGGGATCGCGACCTTCGTCCGGCAGGGCCTGCCGGTGATCGGTCAGACGCAGGGTTTCATCCATGGTGATTTTCCGCTCTCCGGTTTTGGCGAACATCCGCGCCCCCGCAACGCCCATGGCGTGCGTGTCTTCCGCCACGCGGCGGGCGCGGCGGTGACGATCGTGCAGATGCACGGTCTTCGCGATCTCGCCGGCAAGGGCGATACGCCGGCCAGGCTGGCGCAGGCGCATGCGCTTGTGGCGCTGATCGAAAAGGTGCGGCAGGCCGGTGAGCCAATGGTCGTTTGCGGCGACTTCAACCTGCTGCCCGGCAGCGAAACTTTCGCGATCCTCGGCCGGCTCGGCCTCACCGATCTCGTCACCACGCGCGGTTTCACCGACACCCGTACCTCCTGGTACCCGAAGGAGGGCCGTTATGCGGACTTTCTGCTGGTGACGCCGGATGTGAAGGTGGCACGTTTCGATGTGGTCGCGCAGCCGGAGGTCTCCGACCATCGCGCCCTGCTTCTGGAAATTGCCTGAACCGCTGTTGCGCTCCGAGCATCAGTCACTATTCTGCCGCAAACAACTCGGGAGGCCGGCTCATGATCCTGCATTGCGTATTCGTTCGGTTCAAGGGGGCCATCCAGCAGGCCGAAAAGCAGTCGATCTATGATGCGGTCGTGGCGCTGAAGGATGTCACGCCCGGCATCCTCGATGTGAAGTTCGGCCAGAACGTCTCGCCGGAA
Source organism: Hyphomicrobiales bacterium (assembly GCA_900471605.1). Taxonomy (GTDB): domain Bacteria; phylum Pseudomonadota; class Alphaproteobacteria; order Rhizobiales; family Rhizobiaceae; genus Neorhizobium. The sequence continues at coordinate 41,807 of UCEY01000055.1, forward strand.
GGGTTGAACGGCGGCTTCCTCGACGGTTTCGTGGTGACCTTCGAAAGCCCGGAAGCGCGTGACGCGTATCTCGTCCATCCGGACCACATCACCGTCGGCGACCGGATCATCGGCTCAGCCGACGGCGGCCTTTCGGGGCTGCTGGTCTTCGACATGGCTGTCTGAGGAAAGGCCGCCGGCATCAGCCCGCGGCCCTCTTTTTCTCAGCTCGACTTCGCCATTGCCGCCGCGATCTGGTCGACATTGTAGCGGAACATCTTCTCGTAGGTCGGCGCCGGACCCTTGGCGTCCGAGAGCGATTCCACATAGAGCTCGCCGCCCGGCTGGGCCGCCGTCGCCCTTGCGATCTGCTTCACCAGCCGCGGATCGTTGGAATTCTCCAGGAAATAGGTTTTTACGCCCTCCGCCTTGATCTGCTCGATCAGCTTGGCGACGTCGGCGGCGGAAGCTTCGGTTTCGGTCGAAAGCCCGAGCGGCGCCAGGAAGCGCACATTGTATTCGCGGCCGAAATAACCGAAGGCGTCGTGGCTGGTCAGCACCTTGCGGCGGTCGGCGGGGATATTGTCGAACTTGGAATGCGCATAAGCATTCATCGCGTCGAGCTTCTGGAGATAGGCCTCGGCATTCGCCTTGAAGGCACCCGCATCGCCCGGATCTGCCTCCGACAGCGCCTTCTCGATATTGGAGACCCAGATCTTGACATTGACCGGGCTGTTCCAGACATGCGGATCGGTCACCGTCTTGCCGTCCTCGTCCATGCTGCGCGTGCTGATGCCGTCCGAGACCACGACCGGCTTGCTTTTGTAGCCCGAGGCGGTGATCAGCCGGTCCATCCAGCCTTCCAGGCCCTCGCCGCTGACGAAGGCCACCTGCGCCGCCTTGAGGTTTTTGGCGTCGGTCGGCGACGGTTCGAATTCGTGGGGATCTCCGTTCGGGCCGACGAGATTGGTCACCTTCACATGTTTGCCGCCCACCTGCGAGACGACGTCGCCCAGTACGGTGAAGGAGGCGACGACTTTCAGTGTGTCCGCGAAGGCCGGCACGGTTGAAAACGCCATGAGGGCGGGAATAGCGGCGGAGAGAAGCAGTCTGCGGGATATCATCGAAGTCTCCTTAAAATCAGCCCGCAAGATGCGGACGGGGAAAGAGCCGCCGGGCAAAGCCGGAGGGCGAAAAGAGGATGGAAAAGCCGTAGATCACCGCCGCCGTCATGATGATCGTCGGGCCGGAGGCGAGTTCGAGATGGTAGGAGGCGATCAGCCCGACATAACCGGAGACGGCGGCCGCGGCGGCGGCAAGCGCCATCATCGCCGTCAGGCTGCGCGCCCAGAGCTGCGCGATCGCCGCCGGCAGCATCATCAGCCCGACCGCCATCAGCGTGCCGAGCGCCTGGAAGCTCGCCACCATGTTGAGCACCACGAGCAGCAGGAACAGCGCATGATAGACCGGCCCGCGCCCGCCGACGGCGCGCAGGAAGCCCGGATCGAAACACTCGGCGACCAGCGGCCGGTAGACGATCGCGAGCGTCAGCAGCGTCACCGAGGTGATGCCGCCGATCAGGGCGAGCGCCGGGCCGTCTATGGCGAGAATGGTGCCGAACAGTACGTGGAGAAGATCGATGTTGGAGCCGCGCAGCGAGACGATCAGCACGCCGAGAGCAAGCGAGGCGAGGTAGAAGCTCGCAAAGCTCGCATCTTCCTGCAGCACGGTGGAACGGCTGACGACGCCGGAAAGCAGCGCCACGGAAAGCCCGGCGATCAACCCGCCGATCCCCATCGCCGTCAGCGACAGCGAGCCGGCGACCAGATAGCCGATCGCCGCACCCGGCAGCACCGCATGGCTCATCGCGTCGCCCATCAGGCTCATGCGCCGCAGCATCAGGAAGACGCCGATCGGCCCGGAACCGAGCGCCAGGCACAGGCACGCCACCAGCGCCCGGCGCATGAAGCCGTAATCGGCAAACGGCGCGATCAGGAGGTCGTAGGCGCTCATGCGGCCGGCCCGCTGATCGAGGGTTTCGGCGAGCGCGACGCGCCAGGCAAGGTGCTGCCGGCCTGCGGTTCGCAGACCCCCGCGCCATCGTCCCAGCGCTCGGCCATCATCCGCGCCTTGAGGAGCTTGTCCGCCGACATCACCTCCGCCGTCGGCCCCCAGGCGATACATTCGCGGGCGAGAAGCAGGGTTTCGGGAAAATGCGTTCGCACCTGCTCGAGATCGTGGAGCACGGCGATCACCGTGCGGCCTTCGCCATGCCAGCGCGCGACGATGCCGAGCAGGTCTTCCGTCGTGCGTGCATCGATTGCGGTGAACGGCTCGTCGAGCAGGATGACCTTTGCATCCTGGAGCAGGAGCCGCGCAAACAGCACCCGCTGGAACTGTCCGGCCGACAGCGACCCGATCGGCCGCCGCTCGAAACCGCCGAGGCCGACGGCGGCGAGTGCCTCGTCTGCCCGACGGGACTCGCGGGCGCCATTCGCCTTGAAGGCGCCCGTATGCCGCCATGCGCCGAGCAGCACGGTGTCGAGGACGGAGATCGGGAAACGCCGGTTGATATCCGCCGCCTGTGGTAGATAACCGAAATCGCTGCGGGTGAGCCGATGCTGCAGCCGACCTTCCGCCGGCCGCAATTCGCCCATGATCGCTTTCATCAGCGTCGACTTGCCGGCCCCGTTCGGCCCGGCGATCGCGGTCAGGCTGCCGGCCCGGAAGAAGCCCGATACGTGATGGACGGCGGGATGACGGTCGTAGGTAACCGTCAGGTTGTCGAGCGTCAGGAGGGCGCTCACGGCAGCATCACCGCCCAACGGATCGCCAGCCAGAGTAGGCCGAGAAGCAACGCGACATAGAAGAGCCGGCTGACGACCGAGCGGCCGAGGAGGCCGGAAGAAGGACGTGGATATAACATTCGGGCCGCCATAAAATGTAATAACGTTACAGTTATGTTATAACAAAAATGGCAAAAACAAGGCGGCTCGTGATTTTGAAGATCGTAGACTGCCCGGTCGGCTGATAGCACTTTGCCGGTTCAGGTCACCACGTCGGCAGGCGCGATGACGCCTATGGCCGAGATGTCAGCGGTTCGGCTGGTTCAGGCCCCGCAGCGCGTTCTGATCTGAAGGTCGAGCGGGAGTGTCGTATTGGCTGCCCTGTACATCCGGCGATTTGGTCGGTGCGGTTTCCGTCTGGCTGGAAACCAGATATCCGAGCCCGACGGCTCCGATCGCGACGATGAAAGCTCCGGCGATGGCACCGACGCCTCTTGCCGGGTTCTGCCTGATGATCCCGAAGGCGAGGGCGAGCCCCAGAATGGCCGCGCCACCCGCAACGACGAATAACCATAGGGCGTTTTCCATTGCGCTCTCCTTTCAACTGACCTGACAGCGTAACCGGAAGGGCCGCCGGAAGTTCCCGAACGCGGGCGCAAACAAAAAAGGACGCCCGCAGGCGTCCTTCGAAAGCAAACTGTAGACCGTTCAGAGCTGTTCCAGCATCGCCGCCGCGCCGGAGACAGTGGCCTGTCCGGGGCTTTCCTCGACGTTGAGCGATTTTACGACGCCGTTTTCGACGAGCATCGAATAACGCTTGGAGCGCACCCCGAGACCGCCGGCGGAAAGATCGGCGTCGAGGCCGAGCGCCTTGGTGAAGGCGCCGTCCCAGTCCGCGAGGAAATGGATCTTGCCGAGCCCGCCCGTCTGGGTCGCCCAGGCGCCCATCACGTGCCAGTCGTTGACGGCGAGAACGGCGATGTCGTCGACGCCTCTCGCAAGAATCGCGTCGCGGTTTTCGAGATAGCCCGGCAGGTGGTTCAGCGTGCAGGTGGGCGTGAATGCGCCGGGCACCGCGAAAAGCACGACCTTCTTGCCGTCGAAAAGCTGTCCGGTGGTGATCTCGACCGGACCGTCCGCGGTCTTTTCCTTGAACGTGGCTGCGGGAAGTTTATCGCCGATGGCAATCGTCATGGAGCTCTCCTCGTTTGGGCGAGCGCCTGTCTCAGCCCCGCCGTTCCGGGCGACTATAGAGCGGACTTGACGCAAGACAAGTGAGAGACGCCGCAATGCGGACGCCGGCAAGCGGCCGTTCAATCGAGGGTCAGCGGCTTACTCGAAGGCGAGCGAGGTTTCCATCGCCCGGTTGCCGGCAATGACCAGGATGCCCCAGCGTTTGCCCTTGATGTCGTAGTTTTTCGGCAGCTTGCCGACCGGCATGTCGAGTGCGTAGGCCTCGCCGTCGCGGCGGCCGTTGACGCCGTCGAAGAGCACATGGCCTTGCGGCCCGGTGACGATCACCTGTGGCGGCGCCGAGGTTCCCGCCGGCAGCTTCAGCTTCAGGCTCAGCTTGTCGCGCCCGTGCGTCATCGCATAGTGGGTGACGGCAAAATCTCCCGATGGCGCTTCCGGCAGTTTCGAGGCGGCGGCATTGAGGATCATCGCCTCCTCGACCGGCGTGCCCTTGGTCGCCCCGAGCTGCAGCGAGAAATCCGCCTGGAAGGGAATGCAGATGTTGCGGCAGAGACCGACAAAGGCCGACGCGCCGAGGTTCAGGGGCTTGCTCGGATCTTCCATCTTGAGCTCGAAAGGCAGGGCGACCGCATGGTCGTAGCCGATATCGCGCAAATTGCCGTTGTCGATCCGCTTCGGCACCGGATAGGCCATGCTGCTCAGCGTCACGCCGCTTGCCTTGGAAAACACCATCTGCGGAGGAATGCCGGCATCGCCCGGTTCCTTCCAATAGGTGATCCAGCCGGCCTTCGGCTCGATCTGCAGCGCGCCGCGCACCGTGCCGTCCGGCTCCGGCGGCATCGCCACGATCCGCATCCGGCCGCCTTCGTTGCTGGCCCAGGGGGAGGTCTCCGCACGGCCTGCCGAGGCAGCACCGAGCGCCGCGCCCACGGCGATGCAGGCGGCGAGCACGGTCGGCACCCTCGAAGGGATGTTACGCATCGAAATTCTCTTCATTGCCCAGGCATTTAACCGATCGGACGTGTCCAAACCAGTCACGAGCCGGCGCATGCCGATCATTTTCGGTTGATTGATCGGGCAGACTGCCCCATCTTGATGGAATGGCAATCGACGCTGTCCTGCCCATAGTTGGGCCGGAAGGCAGGCTGGAGGCATCATGGCTTTCTCGACCCTGGGGGACAAGAGCGAACGGGGCTTTCTGGACGGGCAGTTCCTGATTGCCATGCCGGGCATGCAGGACAGCAATTTCACTCGCGCCGTCGTTTATATCTGCGCCCATTCCCAGGCCGGCGCTATGGGTTTCATCATCAACCGCCCGCAGCAGATCTCGTTCACGGACGTTCTCCTGCACTTGAAGCTCATGGATCAGGCCGATGCGATCATGCTGCCGGTCCAGACCCGCGACTTCCCGATCCTTTCGGGCGGCCCGGTGGAGACGGGGCGCGGCTTCGTGCTGCATTCGGACGATTTTGTCAGCGAATCCTCCATTCCGGTCAGCGACGACATCTCGCTCACCGCCACGCTCGATATCGTCCGCGCCATCTGCGACGGACGCGGGCCGGCACGGGCCACGATGCTGCTCGGTTATGCCGGCTGGGGTCCTGGCCAGCTGGAAATCGAGATCGGCAACAACGGCTGGCTGAACTGCGCAGCCAGCGAGGAATTGATCTTCGACCGGGCGCTGGAAGGCAAATACGAACGTGCCCTGGCCCTGCTCGGCGTCAGCCCGGAAATGCTCTCCAGCGAAGCCGGCCACGCCTGACTTCTAAATTTTGGAAAACCCCGGAACGAAGCCCCCGGCCCGGAGTTCTTCTTCCCGCAGGACGATGGACGTCCGCGAGAAGGAGAAGCATGATGGGCAGCACCAGTGACAAGATGGCCGGCAAGGCCAACGAAGTGGCCGGTAAGGTCAAGCAGGCCGCCGGCGATATGACCGACAATCCGAAGCTCAAGGCAAAGGGTGCGGGCCAGGAAGCCAAGGGCCATGCGCAGCAGGCCAAGGGCAAGGTGAAGGATGCCGCCAAGAGCGTTGTCGACCGTATGTAACGGTCACGTTCCAAGCCTAGAATTCAAACCTGTTCCGGCTCCGGCTGGAGCAGGTTTTCTGTATCCGCCTCGTTCCCATCCGCCTTTACTCGATCCGACGGAACCTCCATGCGCCTCTACGACTGCGATCATTGCGGCCAGCCCATCCATTTCGACAACCGCTCCTGCGTGAACTGCGGCCACCGGCTGGCTTTCGTGCCGGAGATGCTCGCCATGCATGCGCTGGAGGAGGATTCGACAGACGGTACCTGGCATCTGATCGCAAGACCGGAGCACAGGGTCAGGCTCTGCGCCAATGCCGGCCCGGATATCTGCAACTGGACAGTGATCGCTGACGATCCGCACCCCTTCTGCCCGGCCTGCCGTCATAACCGGCTGGTGCCGGATGCCGCGACCGAGGTCGGCCTCAACCAGTGGCGGCGCATCAGCCAGGCCCAGCGGCATCTCTTCTATTCGCTGCTGCGGTTGAACCTGCCGCGCACCAATCGCGAAGAGGATCCGCAGGGCGGTCTCGTCTTCGACTTCCTCATCGACGAGGTACAGCCCGACGGCACCGTCGTGCCGGCCATGACCGGTCATGAGGAAGGCCTGATCGCCATCCGCGCCGCCGAGGCCGACGATGTCACCCGCGAACAGGTGCGCGTCTCGATGAACGAGCCCTATCGCACCATGCTCGGTCATTTTCGACACGAAACCGGCCACTACGTCTGGGACAAGCTGGTGCGCGACGGCGGCCGGCTGGCCGAGTTCCGCGCCGTCTTCGGCGACGAGACCGCCGACTACGGCGCGGCGCTGCAGAGGAATTACGAGCAGGGGCCGCCGCCCAACTGGCAGGACTTCTATATCAGCACCTATGCGAGTTCCCACCCGTGGGAAGACTTTGCCGAGTGCTTCGCCCATTATCTGCATATCGTCGACACACTGGAGACGGCGCGCGCCTATGGCATGGTGATCGAACCGCGCGGCCATGCGGAAATGGCGGCGGAAGTGGCGTTCAATCCCTATGCGGCGCGGGATGCGGAACAACTCGTCGCCGCCTGGGTCCCGTTCAGCATGGCGCTCAACAGCATCCATCGCTCGATGGGCCAGCCGGATCTTTATCCCTTCGTTCTGTCGCAGGCCGTCATGGTCAAGCTGGAATATATTCACCGGCTGATCCACGCCCACCGCGGATAGGAAACCTCCGCCGGAAAAAGAAAACCCGCCTTTCGGTGGATCGAAAGGCGGGAAGCAGTTTGTGGGGCGCATTCAGAAACCCCTGGGAATTAGGGGGTAAGATCACGATTTCGTCAACTCGAAATATGCGTTTTCATATTTTCGGAAGTGCTGTTTTGCGGTGAAATCGATGCTTTCGCCTTTTTCCCATGACAAACGGCGGATTTTACAGGTTTTTACCTGTGATTACTTCTAGTTTTGGCGTCAATAGATCCTGAGCGTGTCGAGACCCAGCGCCGTGCGGCCGGCAAATTCGAGCTGAGGGCCGGTCCTCATCGGGTGGTAGCGGGCACCCTGGACGTCGCGGAACCGGCGTTCGAGGCCCTTGTTGCGATAGAAGGCCGTGCCGCCTGCCGTTTCCATGGCCAGTTCCGTTGCGGTAATCGCGTGGCGGGCGACCAGCGAACGGCCGATCATGATCTCGTTGGTCGTATCAGGCGAAGGTTCGCCGCGTTCGGCCGCCGCGATCATGGCGGCATGGGCGTATTGCGCCGCCCGGAGCTCGGTCTCCATCCGGCCGGCGAGCTCGATCACATGCGCATCCGGCTCCTTCCGCTTGGCCAGCTCGATGGCGATGTCGCGGGCACTTTCCGCAACCCCGAGATAGGCCGAGTAGATCAGCGGGAAGGCGATCATCGAGATGATGTGGAAGAGCATGTGCCATTCGCCCTGGTTGCGCTTCAGCGCCACCGCCTCCTCCGGCACCACATGGCCCTCGATCATCACGTCATTGGATCCCGTGCCGCGCATTCCCATCACCTTCCAGGTGTCGAGAATTTTGACATGCGGCGATTTCATCGGCAGGCCGAAATGCAGGACCTTCGGTCCGTCCGGTTCGTCGAGGACGGCGCCGGTCATCAGGAGATCGCCCATCGGCGAACCGGAGGTGAAGATCTTGCGGCCGGTGATCCGGTAGCCGCCGTCGACCTTCTCGGCCTTGCCGGACCCCTCGATCCAGTCCGAGCCGCCGCTCGACAGAAGGATGATCCGCTCTGCCGCCACGCGTTTGAGAAGCGGCATGACCGGCGCCGCCTTCTGATGCGTCCAGCGCCAGGCGGGGATCGCCACCTGATGGGTGTGCATCGAAAAGGCGAGCGCGGTCGATCCGCAATGATGCGCGAGCTCCCTGATCATCTCGCAGAGTTCGCGAACCTCCGCGCCGCCGCCGCCCAGATCGGCCGGAACGCCGGCCTCGACCAGGCCGGACTGGCGCAGGTCGCGGTAGTTCTCGGCGACAAATGCATCGCCGTCACCGCCCTCCACGGCGCGTGCCGCAAACACCGGTCCGAGCGATCTGGCGATGCCGATCGCATTGGAATGGACCGTGTGAGCGGGCTTGAATTCGGTTGCTGCCGTCATGGTTTTCTCCTCCCATCTGTTGAGAATGGGCGGATTGTTGGCCGCTGGACGCATAGCCGCAAGTACAGGAAATGGACTAGGTCTGGCCTGCGGCCCGGATCGTCAATGGTGTCGGCCCTGCAGTGCCAGGCGTGCCAGGCAGCCCGCGAGCCATGGAGAGGAGCCCGGAAAGGCCGGTATTCCGTCTCCATAACCAGATGTTCAAGCGCTTTTCGGCTTCTTCTTCGAACCTGCAGGCCGGGTGGAATTTAATGCTGCGGCGGCGCGAATGAGTGCCTTGAATGCCTCTTCATCGATCTTGTCGCCCTCGTGAAAATCGATGGCGCGCCTTGTGTTGCCCTCGAGGCTGGAGTTGAAGAGACCGGCAGGGTCTTCAAGGGAAGCGCCCTTGGCAAAGGTCAGCTTCACGGACGCCTTGTAGGTTTCTCCGGTGCAGATGATGCCGGCAAGCTCCCAGACGGGAACCCCACGCCATTTCCACTCCTCGATCACGTCGGGCTCGGCCTGCCGGATGAGTGCGCGCACCCGCGAGAGCGTCTCGCCCCGCCAGTCGCCGAGCTCCCTGATCCGCGCGTCGATCAGCTGCGAGGGAGAGGTTTCTCCGTCCTTCGAAGCGCTTTTCGTCGTCTCCATGGCAGATGTCGCTTTCTTCATGATGATGGTCGCCGTTTACATTTTCTCGCCGGGCAATTGGCTCGCCTGACTTATCCAGTCGGCAAGCTGGGCTTCGTCGAATTCGTCGCCCTCGTGGATATGGAAATAGCGCGTCTGCGGCGTCTTGGACGCGCCGGGAGGGGTGGGGTTCAGCGAAGCGCCGCGAAAGAAGGCGAGCTTGATGTATCTGGCAAAGCAATGGACGCCCAGGAACCAGCCATCGCCTTCGATGCCGTAGAGCGGCGAGTTCCATTTGACCGCCTTGTACACGTCAGGAACGGTGCGCGTGACGAGCGCGTCGAGACGGCGCCCGACATCGCTTTTCCAGCCAGGCATGGCGGCGATATAGGCTTGCACAGGCGCATTGCCATAACCCTTGGCAATCTGCGGGTTGCCGCCCGACAGGAGCACCGGTTCCGCTTCGGCATTGCCGGCGGTCGCCTTCTGCGCAACCTTTCCCGAGGTTCTGGATGTCCTGCCGGCCATTCGCTTCACTCCTATCCGCGGACGCCTTGCCCGCTGCGGCGGGCGTAAGGCAGCGCAAACAGATATAGGCCGCTGAACAATAGCAGGAAGAGCGGCGGCAGGGGAGAATAGACCACCCACGGGGGTGGCTCGCCGAAGCCCATGGCGACGAAATTGGCAATCACGGTCAAGGTGAAGGCGATCGACAGCCAGCGGTGGAGCTGCCGGATCAACATGTTCCAGGTCAACGATAATTCCTCCTCTAGAACGAATTTGCAATGTGCCCGCCCCTCCTGGTGGGGAGGGGCGATAAATCATTCCGACCGCCGTTGGCCCGCCGGTACGCCAACCGGCGATGATCGAACCGGCTTTCGGCTGCGGCGTCCTGAATTCGCCGCCGGTGCCGTCTCGCGTCAGCCCTGACCCGCCAAAACCGTCTCCAGCGCGCCGAGGAAGCCCTGCCATCCGTGGCGGGCGCCGTTGAAGGCGAGCTTCTGATCCGGCCGGAAGCCCGACTGCTCCATGCGCAGATGGGTGCCCGCGCTCGTCGGGGTCAGCGTCAGCGTGACGACGCTTCTCAGATCATAGGCCGGGTCGTCATGCACATGGTTCCAGCTGTAGGAGAGCCTTTCGTGGAGATCCACCGCCAGCACCTCGCAATCCAGCACGCCGCCCCATTCGCCGCGCAGATTGAAGCGGTGGCCGACGACAGGCTGAAAATCGTTCTTCATCAGCCATTCCTCGACAAGGTGCTGCTGCGTCAGCGCCCGCCACACCTTTTCCGGCGGATGGGGGAACTCGCGTTCGACGACGACGGTGCGGATTTCGGTCGAGCTATCGTTCATTGGTCCATCCTCTTCAGCAGGTCCTCGAGCTGGTCGAAGCGGCTTTGCCAGAACCCGGCCATCTCGCGCGTCCAGTCGACCAGGGGGGCAAGCGCGCCGAGCTGGGCGCTGTAATGGGTCTGTCGGCCCTCGTGGCGGTCGCGCACCAGCCCGGCTTGCTTCAGCAGCCCGAGATGTTTTGAGACGACTGGTTGCGAAACGCCGGCCTGAGCCGTCAGGGCACCGACCGTCTTTTCCCCTTCGCGGCACAATCGCTCGAAGAGCGCCCGGCGGGTTGGGTCGGCGAGTGTTCTGAAGAGCACGTCGTGAGCGTCCGGCACTTGGAGATCCATACCTCGTTGGCTATGGATTTACGTATAGCTACGGAGCTATGAATAAGTCAAGCGAGAAGTGGAATTGGCTTGATTGACTTGGCCAAGGCGCCGAGCTCAGGATTTATGATAGTTACATGGCTATGCATTCGACGGGACGTGCCGGTCACGCAGGGGCGCCGGTGATGGCGCGATACTTTCAGTCCCGACCGGCGCTGCGGCATGCAATCGGTAGTCCATAAAGCGGACTTGGTTCGCTTCCGGAACGGGATTATCCTGACCTGGGGCATACTGAGGAGGTTGGCGATGTTGGAGGTCACCGCGAGCTATGGCCAGTTCTGCCCGGTCGCAATGGCGGCGGAGATTTTCTGCACCCGCTGGACGCCGCTCATCCTGCGGGAACTCCTTTGCGGCAGTTGCCGCTTCAACGACCTCAGGCGCGGTGTGCCGCGCATGTCGCCGACCCTGCTTTCGAAACGGCTGAAGGAACTGGTCCAGGCGGGCATCGTCGAAAACCGAAGGGGAGAGGACGGCGCGACCGAATACCACCTGACGCCCGCCGGCGAGGATCTGCGCGAGGTGGTGATGACGCTCGGCTTCTGGGGCCAGCACTGGGTCGAGACCCAGCATTCGCTTCAGAAGCTCGATCCCTCGCTGCTGATGTGGGACATGCGCCGCCATCTCGATCCGACCCCGATGCCGTCCCGGCGCTGCACAGTGCTGTTCCAGTATCCCGAACGGCCGGCGGCCCAGCAACGCTACTGGCTGGTCGTCGACGGCGGCGAGGTCGATATCTGCTCGACCGATCCGGGCTTCGAAATCGACCTCTACGTGACCTCGTCGCTCAGGACGATGACGGCGATCTGGATGGGTCTCGCAACCGTGCGGGCCGAGATCGCAAGCGGCCGGCTTGAACTCGACGGCGATCCGGAAATGGCAAGCTCAATGCAACAATGGCTGGGTTTGAGCCCGTTTGCGCGGGAACGTCCGAGAACGGGGAAGGCGGCGTGACCTTGTCTTCGTGATCGAAAAGCTCCTGGAGAGTGCGGCTGTCTCCCAACGATCTCCCCCCTTGAGGGGGAGATGTCACGAAAGTGACAGAGGGGGGTAGCGACGGAGCGGCAAAGTCCAAGGTTGATGTGGTGCGGATACACCCCCCTCTGCCTTGCCGGGCATCTCCCCCTCGAGGGGGGAGATCGGCTGGAGCGGCCGTCCCACCATACATCGTCGGTAGAGGCTTACGCCCGCTTGGTCAGCGGAAACCGCTCCTTCAACAGCCGCAGCACCGCGTCTGCCGGCGCGGGCGGGCCGAACAGGTAGCTCTGGCCGAAATGGCAGCCCATCTTGGCGAGTTCGGCCGCATCCTCGTCGGTCTCGACGCCTTCGGCCACCACCGTCATTTCGAGCGCCCGGGCCATGGCGATCACCGATCTGAGCAGCACGGCACGCTTTTCCGTCGCGTTGCGGACCAGCGCCTTGTCGAGCTTGATCGTGTCGAACGGGAACTGCGTGAGGTAGGCGAGCGACGAATAACCGGTGCCGAAATCGTCGAGCGCGAGGCTGAGGCCGGTTTCCTTGAGCTTGGCGAGCACCAGGCGCGCCTGTTCCGGGTTCTCCATCATCAGCGACTCGGTGAGTTCGAGCTTCAGCTGACCCGGATTGACCTGGGTCTTCTGCAACAGCGCGCGCACGTCGTTATAGAGGTCGGCATTGAGCAATTGCGCGCTCGACAGGTTGACCGACACGAAGACCGGCAGGTCGCCCGTCTGCTGCTGCCAGATCATCAGGTCGGTCGCGGCGCGGTCCATGGCGAACAGGCCGAGCGGGCCGATCAGGTCCGACATCTCCGCGATCGGGATGAATTCCGAAGGGGGAATGCTGCCGCGCTTGGGGTGGTCCCAGCGCATCAGCGCCTCGAAACCGGCGATCTCGCCATCCTTCAGGCTGATGATCGGCTGATAGGCGAGGAACAGTTCCTTGCGCTCGATGGCGCGGCGCAGATCGGTCTCGATCTGCAGCTTGTCGGCGCCGGCGGCCCGGAAGGCGGGGCGGAAAGGCTCGACGCGGTTGCCGCCGGCGCGTTTCGCCCGGTACATGGCAAGTTCCGCGTCGGCCAGCATGCCGGAGGCACTTTCCTGCTGGTCGACCCAGGAAGACAGGCCGATCGAGGCCGTCAGGATGATCTCGCGATTGGCGAAATTGATCGGCACCATGATCGCCTTGGAGACCGCGTCGGCGAAATCCGCCACCTTGGCCGGATCGCGTTCCGAAACCAGGATCAGGCCGAACTGGTCGCCGGCAAGCCGGGCCAGCGTGTCTTGCGGTTTCAGCAGACGCCGCAGGCGGCGGGTGAGCGCGATCAGGATGTTGTCGCCGGCTGCGATGCCCAGACTGTCGTTCACCTGCTTGTAGCGGTCGATGTCGATCGCCATCACGGTCGGCCGCACGGTATCGCCACCCGGCGCGAGCGTCAGCACCGATTGCAGCCGGTCGAGGAAGACCTGGCGGTTCGGCAGGCCCGTCAGGTTGTCGTGCAGCGCGTCCTGCAGCAGCCGTTCGACGGAATTCTTCTGCTCGGTCACATCCACGATCGTCCCGACGCAGCGGATGATTTCGCCGTTCGAGCCGAGCACCGGCCGGGCGCGGATCTGCAGCCAGTGGAAATGCCCGTCCTCGGCGCGGATGCGGAATTCGTGGTTCAGCCGGCCGCGGCGGTGTTCCAGCAAAACGTCCAGTGTCGCGCGAAAGCGGTCCCGGTCGTCGGGGTGGAGGCGTGGCACCCAGTTGCGCACCGGCCCGTGCATGGCGCCGGAATCAAGCCCGAGGCGGGCCGAGATGTCGGGCGTGGTGACGACGCGGTCGCGCGCCACGTCCCAGTCCCAGACTGTATCGCCGCTGCCCGTCAGCGCCAGCGACTGGCGTTCGAGGTCCGAAAACAGGCCCTGCTGATAGGCCCCGCCGGCAAAGGCGTGCTGCATGACCGTGAAGCCGATCAGAAGCACGATCAGCACCAGACCGCCGCCCAGCGCCGGCTGGATGATGTCGTTGTCGAGCTTGCCGGTCACCGTCAGCCAGCCGCCGAACAGCCAGACCAGGATCAGCGCCCAGGTCGGCACCAGCAGGATCGCCCGGTCGTAGCGGTTGAAACCGAGATAGATGATCAGAAGGATGCCGACCGTACCGGTCAGCGCAAACGAGATACGGGCGATGCCGGACGCGACCGACGGGTCGTAGATCGCCACGCCGCCCAGCAGCACAAGGCCGACCACCCAGGCAAGCGTCGCGTAACCCAGATGCACATGCCAGCGGTTGAGGTTGAGATAGGTGAACAGGAAGATGACGAGCGAGGAGGCGAGCGCCACTTCCGCCGCCGCGCGCCAGATGCGCTGGTCGCCCGAGGTGATGGTGATCAGCTTGTCGAGGAAGCCGAAATCGACGCAGATATAGGCGAGCACCGCCCAGGCGAGTGCCGCCGCCGCCGGCAGCATGGAGGTGCCCTTGACGACGAAGAGAATGGTCAGGAACACCGCGAGCAGGCCGGCAATGCCGAGCACGATGCCGCGATAGAGGGTGAACGAGTTGACCGTGTCCTTGTAGGCGTCCGGCTGCCAGAGATAGATCTGCGGCAGCGAGGGCGTCGCCAGTTCCGCCACGAAGGTGATGGTCGAGCCGGGGTTCAGCGTGATCCGGAAAACGTCGGCATCTGCGCTCGGTATCCGGTCGAGCGCAAAACCTTCCGACGGCGTGATCGAGATGATGCGCTGCGAGCCGAGATCCGGCCAGAACATTTTCGAATTGGCGAGCCGGAAATGCGGCGCGACGATCACCCGTTCGAGCTGTTCTTCCGAGACGTTGGAAAGTGCGAAGACCGCCCAGTCGCCCTGGTGGCCGGGCGAACTGGCGCGCACCTCGATGCGGCGGCGGATGCCGTCCGCGGCGGCGGCGGTCGAGACCTGGAAGGCTTCGCCCTGGTTGACGTAGATATCCGTGGTTCTCGTCAGGTCGAGCGCGGTGTCGTCCCGCGAGATCTTGACCGGTTCTGCGGCGTGCGCACCCGGCGCCGCCGTCAGGAACATGGCGGCAACAAGGAGGGCGATGATCGCCGGAACGAGGCGGATCAACGGCGCAGGACGCAAGGAACGGGCGCTCATGGCTTCAGCATCTTCCCGAACTCACCGTCTTCCGGCAGCCGGGAAAACATCAGGTGGTCGCGCCATTCGCCATTGATTTTGAGATACTTGCGCAAAAGACCTTCCTGCTCGAAGCCGGCCTTTTCCAGAAGCCGTACACTTTTCCAGTTCTCCGGAATACAGGCTGCCTCGATCCGGTGCAACTGAAGTCCGCTGTAGATGTACGGGATAGCCACCTTCAATGCGGCCAACATATGGCCTTGGCCGGAATGTTTTTCCCCCATCCAGTAGCCGATCATGCAGCTCTGCGCCGCCCCCCGGCGGATATAGCCGATGGT
The DNA here is from genome assembly GCA_900471605.1 of Hyphomicrobiales bacterium. Lineage (GTDB taxonomy): Bacteria > Pseudomonadota > Alphaproteobacteria > Rhizobiales > Rhizobiaceae > Neorhizobium. Next base: position 57,129 of record UCEY01000055.1, read on the forward strand.
CAGGCCGCCGAGCAGGACCTGATCGTCCCGGCGAAAGAGAAGCAGCGGTACGGCAAGCCCGGACGCATATTCCTGGCCGCTCCTGACGACGCGCGAGCGGAACGATCCCTCGGTCAGTTCGTCCGGCCGCCAGATCGGCTCCCAGGGCTGCAGGAACGGGCGGCTTTCCGAGCGCAGCCGCTGCCACTGCTTGTAATCGGAATAGCGGGGAAGCCGGAGCAGGTGGTTTTCGCCATAAAGCTCTGGTGTGTCCGGCTGTCGCGACAGGAACCGAAACACCGACTTGGTCATGCGAGTGCTGCTCCGGGCAGGGCGGCCGGTTTAACCGGCCTTCTTCGACTGGATCCCCGGCGAGGCGAGCGCCGCGGTGATGTCGCCGAGCGGCGCGAGCTGTTCGATCGGGCCGACCGCCGACAATGTTGGAACTGTATCGAAAAACAGCCGTCCGGCAAGATCGGTGAGCCGCTCGGTGGTGATCCCTTCCAGCCGTTCCATCATTTCCGGGTTCGGGATCGGGCGTCCGTAGAGCATCATCTGGCGGGCGATCTGGCCGGCACGCGCCGCCGGGCTTTCCTGGCCCATCAGCAGCTGGGCGCGGATCTGGGCGCGGGCGCGGTCGATTTCCTGCTGGTGAATGGTTTCCGAAGACTTGCGCAGCTCGTCGAGGATGACGGGCACCAGCGTCGGCAGCTCGTTGCCGCCGGTCGCCGCATGGATGCCGAAGATGCCGGTATCGGAAAAACCCCAGTGGAAGGCATAGACCGAATAGCAGAGACCGCGATGTTCGCGCACTTCCTGGAACAGGCGCGACGACATGCCGCCGCCGAGAATGTTGGCAAGGATCTGCGAACAGTAGAAGTCGCGCATGTGATAGGCCTTGCCCTCGAAACCGAGCAGGACCTGCGCGTCCATCAGGTCGCGGGTTTCGCGCACGTCACCGCCGATATAGCGGGCGGTTTCGAGCACGGGAGGCGCGCTCGGCGTCATCGGCAGGCTGGCGAAACGCTCTTCCACCTGTTTGGCGAAGGTCGCATGGTCGACGGCGCCGGCGGCGACCACGAACATCCTGTCCGTCGTGTAATTGCGCGAAAGATAGTTGCGGATCTGGCCCGGCGAGAAGCTCTTGACCGTTTCCGGCGTGCCGAGGATCGGCCGGCCGAGCGTCTGGCCGAGATAGGCGACCTCGGAAAATTTGTCGAACACCACGTCGTCGGGCGTGTCGTTGGCGGCGCCGATCTCCTGCAGGATGACGTGCTTTTCGCGGCGCAGCTCTTCCTCGTCGAAGGCCGATTCCGTCAGGATGTCGGCGAGGATATCGACCGCGAGCGGCACATGGTCCTTGAGCACGCGGGCGTAATAGGAGGTGGTTTCGGTCGAGGTTGCGGCATTCAGCTCGCCGCCGACATTCTCGATTTCCTCGGCGATGTCGCGAGCGCTGCGGCGGGCGGTGCCCTTGAAGGCCATGTGCTCGAGGAGGTGGGCGATCCCGTGTTCGTCCTCGGTCTCGTTGCGTGATCCGGACTTGATCCAGACACCCAGCGCGACGCTCTCCAGATGCGGCATGGTTTCGGTGACGACCGTCAACCCGGAGGCGAGCCGGGTGATTTCTACATTCATCTTTACGTCTTTCCGGCGCCGCCGATACTTGTATTACTTAGCGCGGGCATGCTCGCCGATGAAAGTTTCGACGGACTTAAGCTCAGGCTCCAAGATATCGAAGCGCTCCTCCCTTTGCATAAGATCAGCAAGCCATGATGGAAGCGCCGGATCAATTCCGCAAGCGGATTTTACCGAGGCCGGAAATTTGGCCGGGTGGGCGGTGGCAAGCGTCACCATCGGGCTCGCCGGCTTTGCATTCTTTTTCGCGACGAAAACGCCGGTCGCCGTATGCGGGTCGAGCAGGTATCCGGTTTCGGCAAGCGTCTCGCGGATCGTCGCGGCAACCTGCCGCTCGGTCGCCCGGCCGGCGCGGAATTCGCGGCGGATCGCTTTCAGCGCGTCCGGCTTGATCTCGAAACTGCCGGACTGTTTCAGCCCGGCCATGGCGGCGCGAACCGAGCCGGCATCGCGGCCATAGGCCTCGAACAGCAGCCGCTCGAAATTCGACGAGATCTGGATGTCCATCGATGGCGAGGTGGTCGCCTTGACGTCGCGCATCTCGTAGCGCCCGGTCTTCAGCGTCCGGGCCAGGATGTCGTTGTCATTGGTGGCGATCACCAGCCGGTCGATCGGCAGGCCCATCTTCTTGGCCACGTAGCCCGCGAAGATATCGCCGAAATTGCCGGTCGGTACCGTAAACGAGATCTTCCGGTCCGGGCCGCCGAGCGAAACGGCGGCGGTGAAATAATAGACCACCTGCGCCATGATCCGCGCCCAGTTGATCGAGTTGACGCCGGAAAGCCTGACCCGGTCGCGGAAGGCGACGTCGTTGAACATCTCTTTCACGAGGTTCTGGCAGTCGTCGAAATTGCCCTTCACGGCAAGCGCATGCACATTGGCTGCAGTGGACGTCGTCATCTGCCGCTGCTGTACGGACGAGACCTTGCCATGCGGGAAGAGGATAAAGATGTCGGTGCGCTCGCGCCCCGCAAAGGCGTCGATCGCCGCCCCGCCGGTATCGCCCGAAGTCGCGCCGACGATCGTCGCGCGTTCGCCGCGCTCGGCGAGCACATAGTCCATCAGCCGGGCGAGCAGCTGCATCGCCACGTCCTTGAAGGCGAGCGTGGTGCCGTGGAAGAGTTCGAGCACAAAATCATTGGGCCCTGTCTGCACCAGCGGCACGACGGCCGGATGCCGGAAGGTGGCATAGGCGTCCGTGATCATGCCCTTCAGCTTGTCGGCCGGGATTTCGTCGCCGACGAAGTGCTTCAGGATCTCGAAGGCGACTTCCTGATAGGTCTTGCCGCGCAGCGCACGAATTTCCTTTTTGGAGAGCGAGGGCCATTGGCGCGGCACATAAAGGCCGCCGTCGCGGGCAAGCCCCGCCATCAGCGCATCCCGGAATCCGAGCGGAGCGGCTTCGCCCCGGGTAGAAATGTAGTCCACGACCGTCAATCCCCAATCGATTTTTATTCGCGCCGCTGATATAGACCAGGAAAATGGGCGGTGAAAGACCGGAAAACAACAGTCCGGTTCGCTTCGGTGTCTGCCCGGAAATTGCGATGGAAGAGGGTTGAGTACGGTGTTTGCAAAGATTTCGCGTAGTTTGCTGGCGGTATCGGTCGTTGCGGTTCTCGCAGGCTGCAATTCCTCGGCGCCGACCGAAGGACTGACCCCAACCGCCAATGCGGCCCCCGCAGGTCAGGCCGTAACCCCGGTCGTGCAGGCCTTCTGCCCGCCGGTCGTGATGCTGGAGCAGACCGCGATCCATCGCGCCTATGCGCGCGGCGGAGAGAACAAGCCGGAAAAGCTGCTCTACCAGGCTTCGCTCGCCGACGCGACGCGCCAGTGCACCGCCAATGAAACGACGCTGACCATCAATGTCGTCGCACAGGGCCGCGTCGTGCAGGGCCCGGCCGGCGTTCCCGGCAAGGTCACCCTGCCGATCCTCGTCGAAGTGGTCGATGGCGACAGCGTCATCTATTCGCAGAAGGTGGCCTTCCCGGTCGACATGCCGGCCGGCGGCACCCAGTTCATCTTCAACAAGGCGGATGTGCAGATCCCGAACGCCCAGGGCGGCGCGTCGCGCTTCACCCGCGTCCGCCTCGGCTTCGACACCGGCCCCGCAAAGAAGCCGGTCCGCCGGAAGTGATCTAGAAAGAAACGGTCGGGGTTCTCAGAACGCGCCGGCCCATTCGCCCAGCGCGGCGATGACGGCCGGCAGGTCCATCATCCGCGAGATCACGGTTTCGGCGCCCGCATCCGTCAGCCGGTCGGCATGGCTGGGATAGGTGTGGGATGCGCCGGTAAAGCCGACGACGCGCATGCCCGCGGCCTTGGCGCCATGGACGCCGTGGGTGGAGTCCTCGATCACCAGGCATTTCTCCGGCGGGACTTTGAACTGCTGGGCGGCGTGCAGGAAGATGTCCGGCTTCGGCTTCACCCGATCCGGCCCGAGGTCCTTGGCCGAATAGATGTGCGGCGCGAAATACGGCTTGAGGCCGACCTTTTCGAGCATCATGTCGATCCGGTGGCTGCTCGAATTGGAGCAGATGCAGCGCTGCGTCGTCAGCCTTGCGAGTGCGAATTTCACCCCGTCGATGATCTTAACGTCGCGCCCGAGCCGCGCGTCGAGCAGCGTCTCGGACTTGTCGATCAGCGAGGCCGACAGCGGAATGTTGGCTTCCTTCTCGACCTCCAGAAGAATGTTCTTCCAGGTCATGCCGGCGAATCGCTCGCCCATTTCCTCGACGCTGATCGGGTAACCCGCCTCCGTCAGCAGCCGGGATTCCACCTGTGCCGCGATGATTTCGGAATCGACGAGAACGCCGTCGCAATCGAAAATGATGAGGTCGAAGCTGCTCATGAGGAAATGCCTTCTATGGGCCTGTATGGAAGGTGAGGCGGCCTTTTATACGATGGTACCGCAAACCTCAACCAACCGCCATGCATGACGGGAACAAGCGTAGCGGGCGGCTCTCGACAAGCCGGGGGTGGCGTTCTAAGGAACGCTGATGAGCAAGGAGCCGGAAGACACAATCGCCAGTCGAATCAGCCGGGTGCTTGCCGATCGCATCGTGCGCGGCGAGCTCGCTCCCGGTGCCCGTCTTCGCCAGGATCACATCGCCGAGGAATTCCAGACCAGTCACGTGCCGGTGCGCGAGGCCTTCCGCCGGCTGGAGGCGCAGGGCCTGGCGATCAGCGAGCCGCGCCGCGGCGTGCGCGTCGCGTCCTTCGATCTCGCCGAAGTCCGCGAGGTGGCGGAAATGCGCGCCGTGCTGGAAGTGCTGGCGCTCCGCCACGCCGCCCGGCACCTGACCCCCGCCATCCTCGATGCGGCGGAGGAGGCGACGCGGGAAGGCGATGCCGCCGCCGACGTGCATGCCTGGGAAGAGGCGAACCGCCGTTTCCACCGGCTGATCCTGGCGCCCTGCGGCATGAGGCGCCTGCTTGCCTCGATCGACGACCTGCATGCCGCAAGCGCCCGCTTCCTGTTCTCGGCCTGGCAGTCCGGCTGGGAAAAGCGCACCGACCATGATCACCGCGCGATCCTAGCTGCCCTCCGGCAGGGCAAGACGGATGAGGCAGCCGCCACCCTGCAGAAGCACGTGCAATGGATCGGCCGCGGCCCGCAACCGGCCAAAAACGGTGCGCCGCGCGAAATTTTCGCGATCGTCGGCTGATCATTTCTCAAAATTATAGATAATTTATTTTGCCTGGAAATCGGTATGGTTTGGCTTGTTTTAGCCAAAATGTGGCATGCCGCGCTCTCCGCTCATTGCATATCCAGTGCGGAGGGTCTTGCCTCCTTCGAAAATTCACCTCATAAAATAGATGGGAGTCAAAATTATCTATAATTTTAAAAGGAGAGCTCGATGTCCCTGATTAGTTCCCACCAGACACTTGTTTTCGATCCCTTTCGGCTTGCCGACCGGTCCGTCCTTGCCAAGGCCCTGTTCGTGCTTGCGGGCACGCTGGTTCTGGCAATCGCGTCCCGGATCTCCGTGCCGATGGTTCCGGTCCCGATCACCATGCAGACCTTCGCCGTGACCATGATCGGCGCGCTTTACGGCTGGCGGCTCGGCGCCTTGACGGTGCTTGCCTGGCTTGGAGAAGCAGCGCTTGGAGCGCCCGTGCTTGCGGGTGGGGCGGGCAGCATTGCGGCCTTCGCAGGGCCGACCGCCGGTTATCTCTTTTCCTTTCCGGTGATTGCCGCCCTTGTCGGCTGGCTTGCCGAACGCGGCTGGACCGGGCGGCGCATCGTCGCCAGCTTCTCGGCACATCTGATCGCAAACCTTCTATGCCTTGCACTCGGCTGGGCCTGGCTTGCGGCACTGATCGGCGTTGAAAAGGCGTTCTGGGCCGGTGTTGCTCCGTTCATCCTCGGTGCTGCGCTGAAATCGGGCCTGGCGGCGGCTGTTCTTGCCGCGGTCGCCTCCCGCAACCGCGCTGCGGCAGAGTGACGGTGAGGCTGCGGCCGCATCATCTTCTCTGCATGCTGACCTTTGTCGGCGAGGGTTATAACCCGGCTTTCGTCGCCAACTATCGCCGTCTCGCCGGCCGGCTTTCCGCCGGCGAGACGATCGAGATCGTCTCCGGCCCCGACGATATCTGCGCCCCGCTTCTGGCGGATGAAGCCGCGCATTGTTTCGGTGTCTCGGTTGCCGGTCGTGATGCTGCGGCGCTGGCGGATATTGCCGGCCTGCTTGGCCGGGAGGTTGAGATCGGTACGGCGATCGCCTCCGATCCGGCGCTGTTCGAGAAAATGCGCCAAGCCTTCTCTGCCGGCGTGACGCGCCGCGCCTGCACGGGCTGCGAATGGAGCAGCCTTTGCGATCGTATCGCGGGAGAGGATTATGCAGACGCGCTGGTCATGAAGATCAGCCGGCCGGAAACAGAGCCAGAAACTTCCGCTCGCCTTCGGGCGTGAACAGCACGGCGCGGCTTTCCCCGCTGCGCCGTGCCCAGCCCTTTTCGAGGAAATGGGCAAGCAGCGCCTTGCCGAGCGTGCCGGCCAGATGCGAACGCCGCTCGCTCCAGTCGAGGCAGGATTTGCAGAGCGGCCTGCGGTTGGATGCCAGTGAAGCCACATCGATGCCGAGCGTGCCGAGTTCCGCGCGGCCGTCCTCGGTCATCGCCAGGTTCTCGCCGTCGCTCTCGATCGCGCCGCGGGCGACGAAACTGTCGAGCATCCTGACCCCGTAATCGCCGGCCAGATGATCGTAGCAAACGCGCGCCTTGCGCAGCGCCGGATCCTTCGGTCCCGGTCGGTGGCGCAGATGGCCCCGGCTCGCCGCAAACCCCATGATGTTTTCGAGCAGCGTGCCGGCGGCCGCGTCGGCAAGCGTGAAGTAGCGGTGCCGTCCCTGCTTGCGCTGGGCAAGAATGCCGCCTTCCTCGAGCTTGGAGAGATGCGAACTCGCCGTCTGTAGCGTCACCCCGGCTGCCTGCGCCAGTTCGGTCGCCGTCAGCGCCTGGCCGCCCATAAGCGCCGTCAGCATGTTGGCGCGGGCGGGATCGCCGAACAGCATTCCGATGCGGGCAATGTCTGGACCTTCTTTCATACTTCGACGGTAACCGAAGTATCTCCGTCTGGCAACATGGCAAAACGTCTCCACACCACAAGGAGAGAAAGCCATGATCACCTGTTTCATCCGCTACGAGATCGACCCGTTCAAGAAGGACGCTTTCACTGAATATGCCCGCAACTGGGGCCAGGCGATCCCGCGCTGCGGCGCCGACCTGATCGGTTATTTCGGCCCGCACGAGGGTTCGGCGACAACCGCCTACGGCGTCTACAACATCGACAGCCTCGCCGCCTACGAGGCCTATCGCGCCCGGCTGACGGCCGATCCGCTCGGCCGGGAGAATTACGCATTTTCCAAGCGCGAACGTTTTATCCTCAAGGAGGACCGCATCTTCCTCAAGAACGTATCCATGCCGCACGGAGCTTTGGTAAAGCCATGATCGCCGTCATTTTCGAAGTCATCCCCTATATGGGCGAGCGCCACAAATATCTCGACCTTGCCGGCGAGCTGCGATCCGAGCTGGAAACCATCGACGGCTTCATCTCGATCGAGCGTTTCGAAAGCCTGACATTGCGCGGAAAGATCCTCTCCCTGTCGTTCTGGCGGGACGAGGAGGCCGTCAAGGCATGGCGCAATCTCGAAAGCCACCGCGCCGCCCAGAAAGCCGGCCGAGGCGGCGTTTTTGCCGACTACCGCCTGCGGATCGGCCACGTCGTCAGGGATTACGGCATGTTCGAGAGGGAGGAGGCCCCGAAGGACAGCCGCGAGGTGCATGCGGCTTAGCATATAGATCCACGCCTTGGGACAACTTAAAGCTGCTTTTAACGACCTTCTCTTATATTGTGTGGAGGAGGGTGCTCGATGGTCTTCAGGTCCAAACGCGATATTGCTGTAAACAACGAGGTCAACAAGCATCATGCGGGTTGGTGCAATCAACTCGCGACCGCTGTTGGGGCTGCCGGAGCAATTGTGCCGCTGACCGCCGCAGCCTTGAGCTTTCAGGTCACCGTCACCACCTTTGTCGGTGCGGCTTTTTGGATTTTTCTGGCAATCATGCTACATAGCTTGGGCGCTATTCTTTTGCGGAGGATCAGAACTGATGACGACATCAATTCAGACGTTTGATCTCCTTTATGTGACGATGCCCCTCGTCGGTTGCATCATCGTCGGCGCCCTTATCGCCTACAATCTCTATCAGCAGCGTCATAGAGGCTCCTAAGCTGCTGGGAGTGTTCCCCGTCAGAAAACCTGCAACGCGGAGCTTTCGATCCTGTCTTTCAGCATCGGATGAAGACTGTCACGAGTCGTGACATCCACTTCTGTCGCAAGTTCATCTTCGAGGAAGAGCTTGATGCCGGTGAGGTCAACCAGGGAGAACTTCTTGTCGGGATCATAATCGATAAACAGATCAAGATCACTCGATGGTCCAGCTTCATCACGGGCGACGGAGCCGAAAAGATAAAGCGACGTTGCACCGAGCGCCCGGATGGCGTCGGCCTGCTGCTTCAGCTTTTCGATCGCTTCGCTTCTTTTCATGGCGTGATTGTAGCGCAACCCAGCCCATCTTTCCACGTTCCGAAATTTTTCCCGAATTCTTCCACCGCTTCAGGCTTTGGTAACCAAAATGGGTAACCATAACAGGCAGTAAATTGGTATCGAGTAGAGCGTAGCGAGTAGCACATGGCAGCAGTTCTTCCGCTGGCCGACCTGAAGCGTCAGGTCCGTCCGGACACTTGGCTAAACTCCATCATCAAGGGCGACTGCGTCGCTGCACTGGAAGCCCTGCCGGATCATTCCGTCGATGCGATCTTCGCCGATCCGCCCTACAATCTCCAGCTCGGCGGCACGCTGCACCGTCCCGACCAGTCGCTGGTCGATGCCGTCGACGACGAGTGGGACCAGTTCGCCTCCTTCGAAATGTATGATGTGTTTACCCGCGCCTGGCTGCTCGCCTGCCGCCGCGTCTTGAAGCCGCATGGCACGATCTGGGTCATCGGCTCCTACCACAATATCTTCCGTGTCGGCGCGATCATGCAGGACCTGAACTTCTGGCTGCTGAACGACATCGTCTGGCGCAAGGTCAACCCGATGCCGAATTTCAAGGGCCGCCGGTTCCAGAACGCCCACGAGACGATGATCTGGGCAAGCCGCGACGCCAAGGCCAAGGGCTACACCTTCAATTACGATGCGCTGAAGGCGTCCAATGACGACGTGCAGATGCGCTCCGACTGGCTGTTCCCGATCTGCTCCGGCAACGAACGCCTAAAGGGCGAAGACGGCAAGAAGGTCCATCCGACCCAGAAGCCGGAAGCGCTGCTCGCCCGCGTCATCATGGCCTCGACCAAACCGGGCGACGTCATCCTCGATCCCTTCTTCGGCTCGGGCACGACCGGCGCCGTCGCAAAACGTCTCGGCCGCAATTTCGTCGGCATCGAGCGCGAGCAGGATTATATCGATGCGGCTTCCGCCCGCATCGCCTCCGTCGAGCCGCTCGGCAAGGCGGAACTGACTGTCATGACCGGCAAGAAGGCCGAACCTCGCGTCGCCTTCAACACGCTGGTCGAAAGCGGTCTCGTCAAGCCCGGTCAGGTCCTGACCGACGCCAGGCGCCGCCACAGCGCGATCATCCGCGCCGACGGCACGCTCGCGGCAGGTGGCGAGGCTGGTTCCATTCATCGCCTCGGCGCGAAAGTGCAGGGCCTTGATGCATGCAACGGATGGACTTTCTGGCATTTCGACGATGGGCAATCTCTCAGGCCCATCGATGAACTGCGATCCGTGATCCGCAACGATATGGCGAAATTGGACTGATCCACCGGTCCCCGCCACATCGACAGAATGCCTCGTCCGGTTTCGTACCTCTAGTCCCGGACGAGGATAATTGGCGCCCGGGAAGGCTGATCCCGGGCGCCATTTCTTTTTTCGCTCCCTATGCAGGCGGCCAAAACCGAAGCCCTTGCGAAATTTAGCTATTCCCGCCGTCGCCTGCGCTTGTTATCGTAGGTTGCACAGGGTTGAGTAAATTTCCAATTTTGCGTTTTGACAAATGTCCCTGCCTGTCAATGGCGAGTTGCGCCACCGGATCGAGCGTGCGCTGGCGCGGTTCTCTCCAAGCTGGGAGGGCAGGGATGCCGCGCGCCGCGCCGTGGCGCTGAAGATGCTGATCCTCTGCGAGCTGGCCGGCGGCCGCCTGCGTGTCGTCGATGCGCTCGGCCTCAAGGACAACACGCTCGACAACTACCGCCACGGCAAGACCGAACCGCGCCACAGCACGCTCAACATGCTGGCGGAACTCGCCGACGTGCCGATCGAATATCTCGGCAACGACTGGTCGGTGGAGGAAGGGGTCATCTATTTTTCACCCCGGGAGGTTTTGCCGCTCGGGTTTTCCGAGCCGAGCCCGCTTTGGAATGACGTCGCCCGCGTTGTGATCCCGGCTTATTTCGGCGAGGAGGACGGACAGCCTTCGCTCGACCGGCCGGATACCACATGGGCGGCCATGCCTCGGAGCTTGTGGGCGAAGCTTTCGGTCGATCCGGAAAACCTGCGCATCGTGTCCGCAAGGGGCGACAGCATGTCGCCGACGATCGTCGACGGAGCCCCGATGTTTGTCGATATCAGCGACCGCAAACTGGAGGACGGTCGCGTCTACCTGTTCGATGTCGGCGAGGAACTGATCGTCCGGCGGGTGCAGAGGCTCCCGCATGGCAGCCTCGAACTGCTGCCGGACAATCTGGAACGTTATCGCCCGCAGCACGTGCTGAAGGATGGTCAGGCGGATCTCAAGGTCGTCGGGCGCGTCCGCGTCGCGAGCCGGATCCTGTAGGCCCGGCCCGCCAATGCGCGGCTGTTATGGTTCGATCCCGTGGGCGATCAGATCCCGCCGCAGCGTTTCCGGGTCCTTGAAATGCACGGCCTGCCAGCCGGCGGCGCGCGCACCTTCGACATTCGCGTAGCTGTCGTCGATGAAGATCGAAGCTTCCGGAACCAGCCCAAAATCGCGGGCGTGCTTTTCGTAGATCGCCACGTCCGGCTTGATCAGGCCGATCTCGCCCGACACGGTCACGCCGCGCGGCTTGTTGAGAAACGGAAAGATCCTTCTGGCCTCGACGAACGTGTCGGCGGCGAAATTGGTCAGCATCGTCACGTCGCGGCCGTTGTCGATCAGGCCTTCCATGATCGCGACCGAGCCGTCATAGGCATGCGGCACCATTTCGTGCCAGTATTTGCGGAAGGCGCGGATCTGCTCCTCGCGCTGCGGGAACCGTTCGATCAGCAACGCCTCGGCGTCTTCCCACTTGCGCCCGCGGTCCTGTTCCAGGTTCCATTCATGGGTGCAGACGTTCTCGAAGAACCATTTGCGCTCCTCTTCGTCGGGAATGATGCGGGCAAAGGGAAGGTTCGGATCGTAGTGGATCAGCACTTTGCCGATGTCGAAGACGATGTGGTCGATCTTGGCTGCCATGGATATGTCCCGGAAATAAAAGCGGCTCTATCAGTTCGGCGTTTTTTCAAAGGCCAGCGGAAGAGCCTGGGTGATGGCTTTTTTCATCACCGTCGGCAAGGCCTGGGCTTCCAGATTCGCGACCGGCTCCCACCATCCGTCGGCAATGGCGACCTTTGCCGTCTTCGCCCGGAAGACCGAAAGCCTGAGTTCGAAATGGGTGAAGACGTGGGTAACGGCGCCGGCCGCTTCCCAGGCTGTCGGGAAGGGGGCATGCTCCGTCGTGGTGCCGCCGTCGATGCGCGAGGTCCAGGCGGTGGTAGGCACTTCGGTCATGCCGCCGAGCAGGCCGCTCTCGACCCGCCGCCTCAAGAGCACTTCGCCATCGGGCGTCACGGCAACGAACACAGCGCCCAATCGCACCGGCTTCTCCTTCTTCGCCGCCTTCACCGGAAACCGCTCCGGGTCGTGTTCGGCAAAGGCGAGACAGTCATCGCGAAAAGGGCAGAGCGCGCAGGTCGGCCGTTTCGGGGTGCAGATCGTCGCGCCGAGATCCATCATCGCCTGCGCGAAATCGCCCGGCCGCTCGGTGGGCGTCAGTTCGGCCACCTTCGCCTTCATGGCGGGTTTCGAGCCCGGAAGCGGCGCGTCGATGGCATAAAGTCGCGAAATCACCCGCTCGACATTGCCGTCCATGACAGCGGATTGACGATTGAAGGCGATGGCCGACACGGCGGCGGACGTATAGTCGCCGATGCCGGGAAGCGCTCGAAGGCCTTCCTCCGTATCGGGAAACACCCCGCCGTGCTCGGTGGCAACCGCTTCGGCGCATTTCTTCAGGTTGCGGGCGCGGGCGTAATAACCAAGGCCCGCCCAGGCGGCCATCACGTCCTCGACCGGCGCGGCAGCAAGGTCGGTCACCTTCGGCCACAGCGTCAGGAACTTGGCGAAATAGGGTTTCACCGCCTGCACCGTGGTCTGCTGCAGCATCACTTCCGACAGCCAGACATGGTAGGGATCGGCCCGTTTCCCGGCCTTCGCCGCAGCCGGGCTCACCCGCCACGGAAGCTCCCTGTGGTGCCGGTCGTACCAGGTCAGCAGCTTCTGGGCATGGGTGGTGTGGATCGTCTGGAGCATTGTTTGCCGTAAAGGGAAGAGATGGCGTATAGTTGTGGGAAGAGTGCGCCGGCATCAAGGCCTGCCGGCGCCACAATGGCAGGCGTCATGAGTTATCCCAAGAAACGCGAGTTCCAGATCTCGGAAGTGGCGAACGGCATCATCGATCCGGTGCTTGCCCGCCGCGCCGGCATATCGACGGCGCTGCTCGGCTCGTGGGACGAGATCGCCGGCGAGGATTTTGCCGATTGCACGCGGCCGGAAAAGATCGCCTGGCCGCGCCGCGACGAAGGCACCGGTTCCGGCGGCGGCCACCAGGCCGGCGTGCTGACCATTGCCTGCGAGGGTGCGCGCGCCCTTTTCCTGACCCACGCCCAGGGAGAGTTGATCGCCCGCATCAACGGCTTTTTCGGTTTTCCCGCCGTGCGCCAGATCCGCATCGTCCAGAAACCGGTCTCCCAGACCTTCAAGCACCCCCGCAAGCCGCCGCCATTGAAGGGCGAGGCCGCAAAACGGCTGGAAACCATGATGGAAGGCATCGAAAGCGAGGCGCTGAAGAAGGCCGTGACAAGGCTCGGCACCGCCGTCCTACAGCAGAAGCGCAAGGTCTGAGGAATAAACCCGCCGATCCTCTTGATAGACCTCCGATTTGTCACAATTCTTTGAAGAGATTTGCATATCGACAGCTTGTTCGCGCTGGGGCGCCGCGATACGGAATGTCACCTTTATTGAAGATCTCTCGCACACGGGTGTTCCATGCAGATGAACGAAATGACCATGACCAGGCGCGCGCTTCTCGGCGGAGTTGCCGTCACCGCCTTTTGCCTGGCGCTGCCGCTCGGCGCTTCCGAAGCTTTCGCGCAGGAAATGCCGGAATCGCAGGGCAACGTGGACATGGCGGCTGCGGTGAAGCCGGGTCCGCTGCCGGAAATGGCGCTGGGTGACGAAAATGCCAAGGTCACGATCATCGAATACATGTCGATGACCTGCCCGCATTGCGCCAACTTCCACAACAAGACTTTCGACACGATCAAGACCAAGTATATCGACACCGGCAAGGTGCGCTTCATCATCCGCGAATTCCCGTTCGATCCGGTCGCGACCGCCGCTTTCATGCTTGCCCGCTGCAGCCCGCAGAACGCCGCCGAGCTTGCAACGCCCGCCCAGTATTTCCCGATGGTCTCGATGCTGTTCAAGCAGCAGCGCGGCTGGGCGTCGCCTGCGGACGGAAACGTGCGCAACGCGCTGCTCCAGACGGTCAAAGTCGCAGGTTACTCACAGCAGACTTTCGAGGCCTGCTTGACGAACCAGAAGCTTCTGGATCAAGTGAATGCCGTGGTTAAGAGGGGTGCGGATGAATTTGGCGTCAACTCCACGCCGACCTTCCTGATCAACGGCAAGAAGTATTCGGGAGATATGTCGGTTGAATCCATGTCGAAGCTCATCGACAGCCTGTCGTGAGTGCGCCTTCCCTGACGGGAAGGTGAGGGCCGCGGCATGAAGTTCAACAAGCTGCGGGTTCTCGGATTCAAGTCTTTCGTCGAACCGACGGAATTCGTCATCGAGCGCGGGCTGACCGGTGTGGTCGGCCCGAACGGCTGCGGCAAGTCCAACCTTGTCGAGGCGCTGCGCTGGGTGATGGGGGAAAATTCCTACAAGAACATGCGTGCGTCCGGCATGGACGACGTGATCTTCTCGGGCTCCGGCAACCGCCCGGCCCGCAATACCGCCGAAGTCGGCCTCTATCTCGATAATGCCGACCGCACGGCGCCCGCCGCCTTCAACGATTCCGATGAGATCCAGGTGACGCGCCGCATCGAGCGCGAGTCCGGCTCGGTCTACCGCATCAACGGCAAGGAAGCCCGCGCCAAGGACGTGCAGCTGCTGTTCGCGGATGCCTCGACCGGCGCCCGCTCGCCTTCGATGGTCGGCCAGGGCCGCATCGGCGAACTGATCCAGGCAAAACCCCAGGCCCGCCGCCAGCTTCTCGAAGAGGCCGCCGGCATTTCCGGTCTGCATTCCCGCCGCCACGAGGCGGAACTGCGACTGCGCGCCGCCGAAGGCAATCTCGAACGTCTCGACGACGTGCTCTCCCAGCTCGAAAGCCAGATCGAGAGCCTGAAACGCCAGGCCCGCCAGGCCAACCGCTTCAAGACCCTGTCCGCCGATATCCGCGCCCGCGAGGCGATGCTCCTGCATATCCGCTGGGTGCAGGCCAAGGAGGCGGAAGGCGAGGCGGAAAGCGCGCTCAATCAGATCACCAGCGTCGTCGCCGAAAAGGCGCAAGCGCAGATGGAGGCCGCCAAGAACCAGGCGGTCGCCAGCCTGAAACTGCCGGAACTGCGCGAGGAGGAGGCGAAGGCCGGTGCCGCCTTGCAGCGCCTGCAGATCGCCCGCGGCCAGCTGGAGGAGGAGGCGAACCGCCTCCTGAAGCGCCGCGATGAACTGACCCGCAGGCTCGCCCAGCTTGGCGAGGATATCCGCCGCGAGGAACGGCTCGCCGCCGACAATACCACTTTCCTCGAGAAGCTCGCCGAGGAAGAGGCCGAGCTCAACGACATGCTCGCCGATTCTGGCTCCGAGGCCGAAGAGATGCGCGAGGCCTTCGAGGCCGCCGCGGCTTCGCTGGCGACGAGCGAAGCGCTGTTTTCGGCGATCACCGCCGAACGCGCCGAAGCCGCCGCCGGCCGCAACCAGCTCGAGCGGCTGATCCGCGATCTTGCCGAGCGCCGCCAGCGCCTGGACCGCCAGCTTGCAGACGCGACGGGCGAGCTCGATGCGATCAATGAACGGCTCGCCGGCCTCGACGATCCGGCCGAGAGGCGCGAGGCGGTCGAGGCGGCCGAAATCGCCGTCGAGGATGCGACGATCGCCGTCGAGGACGTGGAGGCGGCGCTTTCCGCCGCGCGTTCCGCCGAGCTGATGGCCCGCGGCCCGGTGGAGGCCGCCCGCTCGGCGCTCAATGCGCTGGAGACCGAGGCGCGCACGATTTCGAAAATGCTGGCGGCCGGCGCCACGTCGGGGGATTTCGTCGCGGTTGCCGACATGATCCGCGTCGACCGCGGTTTCGAGGCCGCCCTCGGTGCCGCCCTCGGCGACGATCTCGAAAGCCCGGTCGATGTGTCGGCCCCCACCTACTGGTCGGTGAATGGCGACGGTTCCGGCGACCCCGGCCTGCCGCAGGGTGCCCAGCCGCTGATCGCCCATGTCACCGCGCCGCCGGAACTGTCCCGCAGCCTTGCCCAGATCGGCGTGATCGCATCCGGCGATGCGCATCGCCTCATGCGCCTGTTGCGGCCCGGCCAGCGGCTGGTGACCAGGGAAGGCGCCGTCTATCGCTGGGACGGGCACGTGACCGGCTCCGAGGCTCCGGGGGCCGCTGCCTTGCGGCTCTCCCAGAAGAACCGGCTGTCGGAACTGGAAGCGGAGATCGACGAAGCGCGCATCGTGCAGTCGGAAACCGAAGTGGCGCTCGCCGCCGCCGCATCCGAAATCACCGCCACCGAACGGCGTCTCACGGACGCCCGCGACCGCGCCCGAATTGCCGCCCGCCAGCTTTCCGAAGCCCGCGATGCGCTGGCCGCCGCCGAACGCGCCGCCGGCGACCTGATGCGCCGCCGCGACGTCGCCGGCGAAGCGGTGAACCAGGTGACCGCCCAGATCGAGGATCTCGGCGTCCAGGAAGAAAATGCCCGCATCGAGCTCGAAGACGCGCCGGACATTTCCCACCTCGACAACCGGCTGCGCGACCAGCAGGCGGTGGTCGCGACCGATCGCGGCTTGCTGGCCGAAGCGCGTGCCCGTTACGAGGGCCTGAGCCGCGAAACCGAGGCCCGCAAGCGGCGGCTTGCCGCGATCGCCCAGGAGCGCGCCTCCTGGACCGCCCGCGCCACCAGTGCCGCCCATCAGATCGAGAGCCTGCGCGAGCGCGAGGAAGAGGCCCGCGAGGAGATCGCCGATCTCGAAGCGGCCCCCGAGGAATTCGACGACAAACGCCGCGCGCTGCTTTCCGAGTTGCAGAAGGCCGAGGAAGCCCGCCGCGCCGCCGCCGACCGGCTGGCCGAGGCCGAAACCTATCAGCGCGACGCCGACCGGATCGCCACCGTTGCCCTTTCCGAACTCGCCGAGTCGCGTGAAAAGCGCGGCCGTGCCGAGGAGCGTCTGGTTTCTGCCGCCGAAAAGCGCCACGAGAGCGAGGTCCGCATCCGCGAGACCCTCAATGTCGCGCCCCATGAAGTGCTGCGGCTCGCGGGCCTCAAGCCCGACGCGCCGATGCCCGATATCCGCGAGATCGAGCGCGAGGTCGATCGCCTGCGCATGGAGCGGGAACGGCTCGGCGCCGTCAACCTGCGCGCAGACGAGGAACAGACGGAGCTCTCCAACAAGCTCGACACCCTGATGCGCGAGCGCGCCGACGTGATCGACGCGATCCGCAAGCTGCGCGGTGCCATCCAGAGCCTCAACCGCGAAGGCCGCGAACGGTTGCTGGCCGCCTTCGACGTGGTCAACGAGCAGTTCAAGCGGCTTTTCACCCATCTCTTCGGCGGCGGCACGGCGGAACTGCAGCTGATCGAATCGGACGACCCGCTCGAAGCCGGCCTCGAAATCCTCGCCCGCCCGCCCGGCAAGAAGCCGCAGACCATGACGCTGCTCTCCGGCGGCGAGCAGGCACTGACGGCGATGGCGCTGATCTTTGCCGTCTTCCTCACCAATCCGGCGCCGATCTGCGTGCTGGACGAAGTGGATGCGCCGCTTGATGACCACAATGTGGAGCGCTATTGCAATCTGATGGACGAGATGGCGGCTTCCACTGAAACCCGCTTCATCATCATCACCCATAATCCCATCACCATGGCGCGCATGAACCGGCTTTTTGGGGTGACGATGGCCGAACAGGGCGTTTCCCAGCTGGTTTCCGTCGACCTTCAGACCGCAGAACTTCTGCGCGAGGCAAGTTGAGCATACGGGGTTCGGCCGGGGGCTAAGGCTCCGCCGGCAGCATTCCAGGCAATTATTTGACAAATATCAATTTTTAGCCGCGTATCCTGTATATAAAATTCCCTGTCATCTACGTAGAATCACCCATATGGGGGATGTAATTTTCCAGCTATTGTTATCTTCTTGATGCAGAATTGGAACGCGCGTAGCGTCCACACGCTTCGCAGCCAGCAGTTGATGTTTCCCACCCCCCGTTCGGGTTTCCTGTCCCGGGCGGAAAGCTTTGCGGGGCCGCCTGTGATCCGGCCCCGCAAAGCTTTGTTTTTTAAGCACCCTCCAGCCCGTTTCTTAACTGCTTGAGGCTGTTTCTGTTGCGGCGCAACATAATCCTGCCCAGATCCGTTTCCAAACCGTCATAAAGCTTGTACTTATGGCGTAAAAGACTGCGACGGGTGGAGAGCAGCAATGTCGAAATGGGTCTATCGCTTCGGCGGCGGCGAGGCGGAGGGCCGCGCCGCAGATGTCGAGCGGCTGGGCGGCAAGGGCGCCAATCTCGCCGAGATGGCAAGCCTCCGCCTGCCTGTTCCTCCGGGACTGACCATCGTCGCCGATGCCTGTGTTTTCTATTTCAAGAACGGCAGAACGCTTCCCGAAGACCTGAAGGATCAGGTCCTTGAAGGCATTGCCGTCATGGAAGGCCAGACCGGCCGCGTCTTCGGCGGCAAGGTGAAGCCGCTCCTGCTGTCCGTGCGCTCAGGCGCCCGCGCTTCGATGCCGGGCATGATGGACACGGTGCTGAACCTCGGCCTCAACGACGAGACCGTGCAGGCGCTTGGCCACGACGCCGGCGATGCTCGCTTTGCCTGGGACAGTTATCGCCGTTTCATCCAGATGTACGCCGATGTGGTCATGGGGCTCGACCACGAGGTCTTCGAGGAAATCCTAGAGGACGAGAAGGCCCGCCTCGGGCACGACTACGATACGGACCTTTCCGCCGTCGAATGGCAGCACGTCGTCGGACTCTACAAGAAGATGATCGAGGAGGAGCTCGGCAGCAGCTTCCCGCAGGATCCGCATGTGCAGCTCTGGGGCGCCATTCGCGCCGTCTTCTCGAGCTGGATGAACCCGCGCGCCATGACCTACCGCACGCTGCACCGTATCCCCGAGGAATGGGGTACGGCGGTCAACGTCCAGACCATGGTGTTCGGCAATCTCGGCTCGTCCTCCGCAACCGGCGTCGCCTTCACCCGCAATCCCTCGACCGGCGAAAAGGCCCTCTACGGCGAGTTCCTGGTCAATGCGCAAGGGGAGGATGTCGTTGCCGGCATCCGCACCCCGCAATCGATCACCGAGGAAGGGCGCATCGCCTCGGGCTCCGACAAGCCGTCGATGGAAAAGCTGATGCCCGAGGCGTTTGCCGAGTTCAAGGTGATCTGCGACCGGCTGGAAGCGCATTATCGCGATATGCAGGACCTCGAATTCACCATCGAGCGCGGCAAGCTGTGGATGCTGCAGACCCGTTCGGGCAAGCGCACCACCCGCGCGGCGATGAAGATCGCCGTCGATATGGTGGAGGAGGGCGTGATCACCGAGGAGGAGGCCGTCTGCCGCATCGAGCCGCCCTCGCTCGACCAGCTCCTCCACCCGACCATCGATCCCCGCGTCGAACGCCACGTGGTCGGCTCCGGCCTGCCGGCCTCCCCGGGAGCTGCGACCGGCGAGATCGTCTTTACCGCCGAGGAGGCGGTCGAGGCGGAGCACGAAGGCCGCAAGGTCATCCTGGTGCGCATCGAAACGAGCCCCGAGGATATCCACGGCATGCATGCCGCAGAGGGCATCCTGACCACCCGCGGCGGCATGACCAGCCATGCGGCAGTTGTCGCCCGCGGCATGGGCATACCTTGCGTCGTCGGCGCCGGTTCCATGCGCGTCGACATGCGCAACGAACTCCTGATCGGAAGCGGTGGCGTGACGCTGAAGCGCGGCGACACGATCACCATCGACGGCTCCTCCGGCCAGGTGCTGAAGGGCGCCGTGCCGATGATCCAGCCGGCGCTGTCGGGAGATTTCGGCAAGCTGATGGCCTGGGCCGACAAGACCCGCCGCATGACGGTGCGCACCAATGCCGACACCCCGCAGGACGCCCGCGCCGCGCGCTCCTTCGGGGCCGAAGGCATCGGGCTTTGCCGCACCGAGCACATGTTCTTCGAGGGCGACCGCATTCATGTGATGCGCGAGATGATCCTTGCCGAGGACGAGAAGGGCCGCCGCGCCGCGCTGGCTAAACTCCTGCCGATGCAGCGTTCCGACTTCATCGAGCTGTTTTCGATCATGCACGGCCTGCCGGTGACCATCCGCCTGCTCGACCCGCCGCTGCACGAATTCCTGCCGAAGACCGAAGGCGAGATCGCCGAGGTCGCCAAGGCGATGGCGATGCCGCCGGCCTTCCTCGCCCGGCGCATCGATGCGATCCACGAATTCAACCCGATGCTTGGCCATCGCGGCTGCCGGCTGGCGATTTCCTATCCGGAGATCGCCGAAATGCAGACGCGCGCCATTTTCGAGGCGGCGGTCGAGGCCGGCAAGCAGACAGGCGAACCGGTCGAGCTGGAAATCATGGTTCCGCTCGTCAGCCTGCGCAAGGAACTTGACTATGTGAAGGGCGTGATCGACCGCGTCGCCGAGGATGTCGCCAAGGAAACCGGCGTGCCGATCGCCTATCTCGCCGGCACGATGATCGAGCTGCCGCGCGCCGCGATCCGCGCCCATGTGATCGCGGAGACGGCCGAATTTTTCTCCTTCGGCACCAACGACCTCACCCAGACGACCTTCGGCATGTCGCGCGACGATGCCGCCGCCTTCATCCCGACTTACCAGAAGAAGGGCATCCTCGAGCACGATCCGTTCATCTCGCTCGATTTCGACGGCGTCGGCGAACTTATCCAGATGGCGGCGGAACGCGGCCGCCGCACCCGCAACGACCTGAAGCTCGGCATCTGCGGCGAACACGGCGGCGACCCGACTTCGATCCGCTTCTGCGAACACGCCGATCTCGACTACGTCTCCTGCTCGCCCTTCCGCGTGCCCATCGCCCGCCTTGCGGCAGCCCAGGCGGCGATCGAAAGGAGGAATTCATGAGCAATCCGGTCACCGTTCTCGCCGTCCCCGTTTTCAGCACGCTCTGCAACGAAGGGTTCCGCCTGCGCCGCGAGGTCTTCATCGTCGAGCAGAACGTTCCGGCCGACATGGAATTCGATGCCGACGATCTGACCGCCTTCCACTTCGTCGCCGTCGTGTCCGGCGAGGTCTGCGGCACCTTGCGGGTCATCCATGCGGAAGATTGCGCTAAGATCGGCCGTGTCGCGGTCACCAGGCCCTGGCGCGGCAAGGGCGTTGCCAGCGCCATGATCCGCGCCGCCATGGAGGCGCATGCGCAAGCCCGCGACAACCGCTTCCATCTCGCCGCCCAGAGCGACAAGATCTCCATGTACGAACGCTTCGGCTTCAAGGCTTATGGCGATGAGTATTTCGATGTCGGCATCCCCCATTACGACATGAAGAATTTCTGAGCCTCCATTCTTTCCTCACGCACCTGCACCTTCGTGTTATGCTCGCCACAGACGTGAGACAAAGGGGAGGGGCAGATGCCGCGCTTGGACCACGTGACGATCCGCACCCGCGATGCGGTACCGATGATGGCGTTCCTCGAGAAGGTGCTGGGCGCAAAGGAAGGGTTTCGGCCGCCATTCCCTTTCCCGGGCCACTGGCTTTATATCGACGGCCATTCCTGCATTCACCTGCTGGTCACCCGGCGGGAAGACGATCCTCCGGTCGGCATCTACGACCACGTGGCTTTCGCCTTTTACGACCACGATATCGCCGTCAGGGACATCGAAGCGACCGGCTATCGCTTCGAACACGACGCCATACCCGGCACCGATATCGGTCAGATCTTCGTCTACGGTCCGGAAGGCGTGAAGATCGAGCTGCAATACCGTCGGTAATTGAACAGGCCTTCGTCTTCGGACCTTGATATGCCTTACGGCTGCTCGAGGGCCGCCCCCGTCTTCGGGATGCCGTCCTTTGGCGTCGCGCCGTGTCAGCGCCGCTCGACGATCACCCGGCGTTCCACCACCATCGGCCGCCACATCATCGCATCGGCACGGGATTGCAAGGAGCGGGATTCGGCGCGGCGGTCGAGTTCGATGTCGAGCATGCAGCGCGCCATGGCATCCGTGCCGCGCCGGAAGCCGTAGCTGGCGCAGGTGGTCTCGTCCGCCACGCGGCGCTCCTCCGGCGTCATGGTCTGGCAGCCGGCCAGCAGGGCGAAAAGCGGGGCGATGAGGAGTAGACTGTGAGGGCGCATGGGCATGAACTCCTTTTCATTCGGCCGGCCTGCAAGCTTGGGATTCCATTCCCGGTGAAGCTGTTTTACACAGGAGCAAGCGCTTTTGCCATGGAGCCTTTACCGATCCGATGCCCGTCCGTTTTGTCCGGCCCGTTTCCCATTCGGCCTATACGGCCCGCAGGCTGGCCTTCTCGGCGCTGGCGCTGTTCGCCATCGCCGCACTCGCGCATCGTTTCGGACCCTTGGCGACGCCGGATTTCCTGGCCCTGCTGTTTCTCTCGGCGGCGATCGCCGCCGTTTCCGTGCCCCTGTCGCTGATCGGCCTGATGCGGCTCTGGCAGGTCGGTGCAAGCGGCGGCGTCGCGGCGACCAAGGGGCTGATCTATGCGGCGGTCCCGCTCGCCGTGGTGGCGACCGGCGCCTTCTATTATTACACCCTGCCGGCCCTCCATGACATTTCCACCGATATCGCCGATCCGCCCTCCTGGGTCGCGGCGCCGAAGGCCAACCAGAAATGGCTGCCCCGCCCGGCGGCGATCACGGCTGCCGATCGGCGGGTCCAGTTCGGCGCCTATCCAGGCCTCACCGGCAGGCGTTACGAAGGCGCCCTCGACCGCGTCTATCAGGGCGTCCAGAAGGCGGTGCTTTCGGCCCGTATCTCGATCACCAGGAAGGAAGGCGTCGAGCTGATCGCCCCGGATATCTCGCAGCGACCCGCGCCACAGGATGAACAGGCGCCGGTGCCGGACGTGGCGCCGATCCCGCTGCCGCGACCGGAACCCTCGCTTGCGCCTGTTTTCGCCAATGCCGGCGATGTCCTCTTGCAGGGCGAGACCCGCACCCTGATCCTCGGCCTGCGTTTCGACCTCGTGATCCGGTTACGCGAAGACGCCGAGACGACCTCGGTCGATATCCGCGTCGCCTCGCGTTACGGGCCGCATGATCTCGGAATGGGCGAGGCGATCGCCGAGGACTTTCTCGACCGGCTGGATACCGAATTG
The DNA here is from genome assembly GCA_900471605.1 of Hyphomicrobiales bacterium. Classification (GTDB taxonomy): domain Bacteria; phylum Pseudomonadota; class Alphaproteobacteria; order Rhizobiales; family Rhizobiaceae; genus Neorhizobium. The sequence goes on from UCEY01000055.1 coordinate 80,103, forward strand.
CTGGGGATTGCGGGGAACTAGGGCATGTCGCGCAAAAGTGTGCAGCCGTTTTGCGACAACGACATGCGGAGAAACCGAAGACCTGAAGCGGGTCATGCGAATCCGAAGGATCGCGGCACGCTTCAGGCCGCCCAATAAACGCCGGTCAGCGAAGGCGGGCCTTCGGTCAGCACGCGGCCCTTTTCGACCAGGTCTTCGAGATGCGCGAGCACCGAAAGGGCTGCCGCCCCGTGCAGGCGCGGATCGGTGCTGGCATAGATCACCTTGACCATCTCCGGGATCAGCCGGTCGCCGGCCTTGATCCGCTCCAGCACGGCGCGTTCGCGCATGCGGCGATGGGTGCGAAGCCCCCGCAGGAACGAGCCCGGCTCCCTCACCGGCCCGCCATGTCCGGGCAGGAAGATCCGGTCCTCGCGCGGCAGCAGCTTGTCGATCGAGGTCATGAAATCGGCCATCGATCCGTCCGGCGGTGCGACGATCGTCGTCGCCCAGGCCATCACGTGATCGGCGGAGAAGAGGATGCCGGTCCCCTCGAGCCCGAAGGCCGAATGGTTGGCGGTATGGCCGGGCGTATGGATGGCCGACAGCGCCCAGCCGTCGCCCTCGATCACCTGGCCGTCGGCGACCGCGATATCGGGGACGAAACCGGTGTCGGCGCTTTCGGCGAACGGATTGACTTCGCCGGCATGCAGCGGCCGCGAAGCCCGGTGCGGCCCTTCGGCGACGGTGGTCGCGCCGGTCTCCTGCTTCAGCCGCCGGGCGAGCGGGGAATGGTCGCGATGCGTGTGGCTGACGAAGATATGGGTGACCTCGCGGCCCTTGAGCGCCGCCATCAGCGCCTGGAAATGCGCCTCGTCCTCCGGGCCGGGATCGATGACCGCGACCGACGAGCCGCCGACGATATAGGTATTGGTGCCGTGAAAGGTAAACGGCGAGGGGTTGTTGACGGTCAGGCGCTGAACGCCTTCGGCTACGCCGACCGGCACGCCATACGAGGGGGTAAATTCCATGTCGAAGGTAATGTCTTCTGCCATGCCGGACCTCCGCGCCTGATGCGATCTCGATGGACGACGCTCGCGGCAGTGCCGGTTTTGCGCCAGGCGCCCGATCGCATCGATACGCCTTTCAGGGCGCCGCAGAGATCTAGCACCGCTTTCGCTGCGCTGCATTCAAAAACGGCTGCCGGCCGTCGCCCGGTCGGGCGGCAGCCGGCGGCTTTGATGATCTGGGTCCGCGTTTGGCGGGCTCAGCCGGCGGTCAGCAGCTCCGTGCAGTAGCTCGGGCCGGTGGCGCCCGGACGGTCGGAGACGATGGTGATGTCGCGGATCACGTAGCTCGAGGAGACGGTGATCTTCGCCGTGCAGCTGACGCTGGCGGTGCGGCCGTCCTGCAGCTTGATGCGCTTGTAGCCGCCGCGCCAGTTGTAGATGGTCGTCGAGCCGTCGTCGGTGTCGCTGATCGGCGGGCTGAATTTCGCGAAGAATTCGCCGGCCGAGTGACCTACCCAGCGGCTCTCGATCGGATTGCTGGCAACGCTGACGGTGGTGCAGGCCGAAAGGGCGAGCGCGAAAAGGGCGGTCGATGCGATGGCGCGGCGGCTCATGATCCTGAAAAATCCTTCATGTCTTCTGTTGTGCCCCGCAGGCAAAGCTTCGAGGCAAGGTTTTCGAGACTGCACGTAACAGATTTTTGTCACGCTTCGCGAGACGATGGGCGGCCATCGACATCAAATTTCTTCTGCGCCGCTTTTTTGCAACGCCCTGATTTTCCGGCTTTTCGACGGGAGCGCGTCGATGATCGCAACGCTGTCGCATATTTTTCATGAGCGGTGCTTGTGCAATGAAAAATGCTGGTCTATAGAGGCGCCGCTGGTCACGGAGTGTAGCGCAGTCTGGTAGCGCACCACGTTCGGGACGTGGGGGTCGAGTGTTCGAATCACTCCACTCCGACCAGCCGATCCTTGGTTTCCCAAGCGATTTCTTTTCCCGAAAAGCTTTCACCGCGAAACCATAGTCCAGCGGACACGCTGAACGGCCGATTACTTCGGGATGGCCGCTTTGGGTCGGTCTTATCCACAACCTGCACTTTGACGGGACGAGAATATATTAGGTCCGGCCATGCCGTTGCGGCATCATGGCGGCAGGAACGTGAAACTTGTCGAAAGACCTCCCGGCTCGGAAACCGCCTCCCGCGGTAGCCCGTGCCGGCAGTGGGAGGAGGCCGCAGAACGGATGCCGCCCAGACGCGCCAGATCGGAACGGGTGACCCTGCTCGACGTCGCCAACGTCCTCGGGATCAGCGCGATCACCGTTTCCCGCGCCCTGCGCGAGCCGGAAAAGGTGTCCGAGCCGCTCCGCATGAAGATCCTCTGCCAGGTTGAGCAGATGGGTTATGTGCCCGATCTTGCGGCGCGGGCGCTCGCAAGCCGCCACAACGGCATTATCGGGGTGCTGGCGCCGGCGCTGACCAACCATGCCTATCTGGCCATCATGAACGGTATCGAGGAGCGGGTGCGCGATACGGATCTGCGCATCCAATATGCCAATACCAACCACGATCCCGATGAGGAATACCGCCAGGTCAAGCTTTTCCTGTCGCAGCATCCGGCCGGCATTCTCCTGACGGGATTGCAGGACCAGCGGGTCAGCGATCTGCTTGCGCTTGCGCCGTGCGCGGTGGTCCAGATCGTCGATGTCAACCTGACGTTTTCGGGTATCGCCGTCGGCATCAATCATCGCGAGGCGGCGGTGGCGGCAACCCGCCATCTGCTGGCCTGCGGCTATCGCCGCGTCGGGCTGATCGGCGGCAGCCGCGATCTTCGTGCCCAGCGGCGGCACGAGGGTTATGCGCTGGTGATGCGGGAGGCCGGCCTCTACGATCCGGGCCTTGTCATGAGCGAACACAGGCAGACGAGCGTGCAGCTCGGCTGCGATCTCATGAAGCGGCTGCTGGAGGTCGCGCCGGATGTCGACGGTGTATTCTGCCAGAACGACGATCTGGCGCTCGGTGCCCTGTTCGAGGCCCGCAGAGCCGGCCTGCGGGTGCCGGAGGATTTCGGGATCTGCGGTTATAACGACCTGGAATTCGCGCTCTGCGCCGAGCCGAGGCTGACGACCATTCGTGTGCCCCGTTTCGAAATGGGCTATCGCGCCGCCGATCTCATCATCCGGGCCGTCAATGACGAATGCCTGCCCGGCCGCGTCGTCCAGCTGCCGTTCGATCTCATCCAGCGCGGCTCGACCCGGCCGCTTGCCTGAAACGCGGATCCCGCGACGAAAAAAGGGCCTTTCGGCCCTTTTCCATGTCCTGTCGATCGAAATGATCAGATATCGCCGCCGGCATTGGAGAACAGCTCCGCCGCCTGCTTGGCCGTCATCCGCTTGACCTCGGTCTCGTCGCGCCGGTTGGCGAACAGCTCGCTCGCCATCAGCTGTTCGGCAAGATCGGCCGGCAGCGACAGCACGACGCGCTGATCTTCGCGATGAATGCCGCCGATTTCGGCGCGCTTTGCGGTGATCATGCCGCCCGCCACCGTGTTCAGCGTATCCGGGTCTATCAGGATGAAGGCGCCGGTCGAGCGGTTCTGGTCGTAGGCGTCGAACACCGCCAGCTCCTCGAAGGAGAGGCGCACCTTGCCGATCGCGTTCATCGCAAGCGTCGAGGCATGCGGCTGCCATTTGCCGGTCGCGAGCTCGAGCTGGCTGATCGGCTCGACGGCGACGCGCTGGCGGCGCGAACCGCTCTTCAGCCAATAGCGTTTTCCGGGCTCGATGCCGCCCGGCTGCAGCGACACGAGCTGGGCGTCGAAATGGTGGCCGGTCATCGGCTGGCCATCGAGCGAGACGATCAGGTCGCCGCGCGCCACATCCACCTGCCGGTCGAGGACGAGCGTGATCGCGTCGCCCGCAACGGCGGCATTACGCACGAGGTCGAAAGTGACGATCTGTTTGACATTGGCGACCGTGCCGGAGGGCAGGATGACAACCGAGTCGCCCGGCTTCACCGAGCCGCCGGCAACCGTGCCCTGATAGCCGCGAAAACTCTCGCCGGGGCGCACGACGCGCTGCACCGGCAGGCGGAAGCCGCCGGCCTGGGTGGAGCGCACGGTCGCCAGCTCCAGCGCTTCGACCAGCGTCGGGCCGTCATACCAAGGCATCGAGGTTTCGCCGGGATAAACGACGTTCTCGCCCTTCAAGGCCGACACCGGGATCGCGGTGATCTGGCGCACGCCGAGCGACAGGGCGAATTCGCGGAAATCGTGGGAGATCCGGTCGAACACGGCCTTGTCGTAGTGGACGAGGTCGATCTTGTTGACGGCCAGCACGAACTGGCGGATGCCCATCAGCGCCGCGATCGTCGCATGCCGGCGGGTCTGTTCGAGCAGGCCGGCGCGGGCGTCGGCCAGCAGGATGGCGAGATCGGCGGTCGAGGCGCCGGTCGCCATGTTGCGGGTATACTGTTCATGGCCGGGCGTGTCGGCGACGATGAACGAGCGCCGGTCCGTCGAGAAATAGCGATAGGCGACGTCGATGGTGATGCCCTGCTCGCGCTCGGCCTGCAGGCCGTCGAGCAGAAGGGCGAAGTCCGGCAGGCCGAGGTCGTTCTGCTGGCCCGAGTCGCGGGCAAGCGTCGCCGCCTGGTCTTCCTTGACCGCCTTGGTGTCCCAGAGCAGGCGGCCGATCAGCGTCGACTTGCCGTCATCGACCGAGCCACAGGTGATGAGGCGCAGCGGCCTTGTGTCGCGCACGGCCTTTACGGGTTCGGCGAAGGGCAGGATGGTCGCCGAGGCGGCCTGTGCGGAGGATTGTGCGGGAGCGGTCATCTCAGAAATATCCTTCGCGCTTCTTCTTTTCCATCGAGCCGGACTGGTCGCGGTCGATGGCGCGGCCCTGGCGTTCGGAGACGGTGGCGATTTCGAGCTCGGCGATCACCTCTTCGAGGTTGGAGGCGGTCGAGCGGATGGCGCCGGTCAGCGGGAAGCAGCCGAGCGTGCGGAAACGGATCATGCCCTGCTGCACGGTTTCGCCGGGCTTGAGTTCGAGCCGCGGATCCTCGGCGAGGATCATCATCCCGTCGCGCTCCACATAGGGGCGTTCGGCGGCGTAATAGAGCGGCACGAGCGGGATGTCCTCCGCCTGGATATAGCGCCAGATATCGACCTCGGTCCAGTTGGAGAGCGGGAAGGCGCGCACGCTTTCGCCCTTGCGGATCATGCCGTTATAGACGTTCCAGAGTTCCGGGCGCTGGTTGCGCGGATCCCATTTGTGGTCCGGCGTGCGGAAGGAATAGATGCGTTCCTTGGCGCGCGAGGCCTCCTCGTCGCGCCGCGCGCCGCCGAAGGCCGCGTCGTAGCCGCCGGCATCGAGCGCCTGGCGCAACGCCTCGGTCTTCATGATGTCGGTATAGAGCGCCGAACCGTGGCTGAAGGGGGTGATGCCTTCCTCGGCGCCGCGCGGATTGGTGTGGACCACCAGGTCGAGATCGTATTTCTCGGCGATCTCGTCGCGGAACTCGATCATCTCCTTGAATTTCCACGTCGTATCCACGTGCAGAAGCGGGAAGGGGACGCGGCCGGGATAAAAGGCCTTGCGGGCGAGATGCAGCAGGACGGATGAATCCTTGCCGATCGAATAAAGCATGACCGGCTTTTCGAATTCCGCCGCCACCTCGCGGAAAATATGGATCGCTTCGTTTTCGAGAGCCTTCAGATGCGGATCGAGCGGCGGTCTGGAAACGGGCGGGTTCTTCACTTCCGTTTCCTGTACTGACAAGGGCATTTCGGTCTCCGGGTAGTCAAACAAACATAAAGGGCTTAGCTGGCCTGGGGGACAGGTTCTGCGACGGGCTGAGCGGCGTTTTCCGGCACATGCAGGCCGCATTCACGCTTCTCGTCGTTTTCCCACCACCAGCGGCCTGCGCGCTCGGGCTCGCCGGGCTTGATGGCGCGGGTACAGGGCTCGCAGCCGATCGACGGGTAGCCGCGCTTGTGCAGCGGATTGACCGGGATCGCTTGCCGCTCGACATGCGCGTTGATCGTGTCGATGTCCCAGTCCGCCAGCGGATTGATCTTGATCAGGTTGCGCTCGGCGTCATATTCGGCAAACGGCGTCGTGGCGCGATTGCCCGACTGGCCGCGACGAAGACCGGTGACCCACACGTCGGCGCCCGCCAGAGCCTTGGCAAGAGGCTTCAGCTTGCGCACATGACAGCAGGCGTGGCGGGCTTCGACGCTGTCGTAGAAGCCGTTGAGGCCGTATTGCGCGGCATATGCGTCCACGTCGTCCTGTTCCGGCCGGAAGCGGCGGATATCGATGCCGTAGCGTTCCTCGGTCTCGCCGATCAGATCGACGGTTTCCTGGAACAGCCGGCCTGTTTCGAGCGTCGAGACTTCGATGGGCAGGCGGTGGGTGCCGATCGCCGCTGATATCACCTGGTCCTCGATGCCGAGCGAGGTGGTGAATACGGCGTGGCCGAGTTCGGCGGCAAGCGCCAGACGGCCGGCAAGATCGAGGCTTTCGAGTTTCGCGTCGAGAGTGGCAGCCAGTTCCAGACGGTCCCGGCCGGCGGCATCGTGCAGTGTCATGGGTCTTCTTCCGTGAGCGATTGCTTGATTATTCAGATTTCGCGCGCGCAAGGACAGGAAAACCCGTTTCTTCCCATGGTGATGCGGAGCAAATATCTCTCCAAAGCGGCGTTCACACAGAAAACCTGCCGCCTTAACCAAAAGTGACCGATTTAATCCCCGGAAACCCCTGCATTGGTTTGTATTTTTTCGTGATTTGAGCTATTGCGGGAACATGTCTCCGGGGCGCTGTTTCCCCTGGCGGGCATGCACCCTTTGAGCGCCCTCCCGGCGCCCTTCTGGATGCCCCAACGAAGCTGAAGTGAGCGGCGCCGTGAGGACCATTTGCCTTGCGGCGGCGCTATTGTCGATGGTTGCGTGATGATATCCCAGAAAGCGAAATACGCCCTTCGGGCCCTGGCCGCCCTTGCGCAGGCCGATCCCGAGGCGCCGATGCTGATTTCCGAGATTGCCCTTCAGCAGAGCATTCCGAAGAAATTCCTGGAACAGATTCTGCTCGACCTGAAACGCTCCGGCATCGTCGTTTCCCGGCGCGGCAAGCAGGGCGGTTATCTCCTCCTGAAACCCGCCGATGCCATCACCTTCGGCGAAGTCCTGCGCCTGGTCGACGGCCCGATCGCGCCGCTGCCCTGCCTGTCGCAGACCGCCTACCGCAAATGCGAGGATTGCGACGGCGAGCACCTGTGCGAGATCCGCCACGTCTTCGCCCGCGTCGCCGACGCGACCCGCGACGTGCTGTTCAACACCACCATCGCCGATGCGGTCGAAGGTGCCGGCGACACCAAGGCGCCGGTCAGGGAATTGCTGACGGCGTGACGGATCGGGGCGGGCATTCGCATGCCTCCCCCATGCCTGACCCGGCCAGCGGTATATCGAAGACCAGCAGGCCTGTTTTTTCCAGCGGCAGCTGCGCAGCAACCTCGCCCTCGGGATCGAGGACTGCCGTTGGCCCCCATGCGATACGCCCGTCGCGTTCACCGGTTATGTCGGACGACACCAGCCAGAGACCGGTCTCCCGGCATCTTTGAGCCCTCACCGCATTGTGCACCTCCCTGAAAAGCTCGGCTTTCGGCCGTGCCATCATGTTGTTGGCTGCACAGACAAGAAGCGAAGCTCCAAGCTCGGATACCTTTCGCGCCGCCTCGGGAAAGTTGGTATCGTAGCAGATGTTGATCCCGAAGCGCAGGCCGTCGACCTCGAAGATAGGGGTCTCGGTTCCAGCGGCGAAAGCCCCCTCTGCGTCCAGCAGATGGGCCTTTCGATAGCGCCCGATGACGTCGCCGTGCCTGATCACCAGCGCGGTGTTGAACAGTCGCCCCGCTTCCGCCTCGATCATGCCGACAACGATCGTCACCGCGGTCTTCGGCAGCCGGCGCAGGATGGCCTCGAATTCTTGCGAGGAAAGGTCAAGTGCAACTCGGCGAGCAGATGTTTCGTCAATCAGATATCCCTGCAGGAAGCCTTCGGGAAAGCAGAGCAGGCGGACGTCCTGGGCCGCGGCCTGTGCGGCGACGTCAACGATGCAAGCCAGCGCTGCGTCGATATCCTCTCGGTATTCGCAGGTTTGGGCCGCGGCGATCCGAACGGTCTTCATCGGCAAGCTCCGGATGCTGGGTGTTGATGGCCGGCTCAATTGACCGGGATTCGCGGCGGATGTCAGTTGGTTTTTGGAGGTCAGCATCGGGGTGTCCGAAGAAAAAGACCTCATGACCCGTACCGAAAGACCGATTGCGGCCGGATTGTGATTTTGCAAACCGGCGATTTGCCGACGTGGCCATTCTGCCCATCCGGCGAGGGTTAATGCTTTCTTTGTCGCCTCGACCGGCCAAAGGGAAACAGTTTTGCCTTCTTCCTGCCCTCGATTGACTAAGACGACCCAACCGATAGAGTTTCGGCAGAACCACAGGAGGGAACTTGATGTTCAATTTTGCCCCGGGATTGGGCCGGCGACTGGGTACCCGTTTGGGCGCCGTCGCACTCGGTCTGTCCCTGACGGTCGGGATCGTCGCGCCGGCTTTTGCCGAAAGCCAGCTTCTCAACGTCTCCTACGATCCGACCCGCGAGCTCTATAAGGATTTCAACGTCGCCTTCGCCAAATACTGGAAGGCTCAAGGGGGAGAGGACGTGACGATCCGCCAGTCGCATGGCGGTTCCGGCGCGCAGGCCCGCTCCGTCATCGATGGTCTTGAGGCCGATGTCGTGACGCTGGCGCTCGAAAGCGACATCAACGCGATCGAGAAGGCCGGCAAGATCAAGGCCGGCTGGCGCGACCGCCTGCCGAACCATGCATCGCCCTATACGTCGACGATCGTCTTCCTCGTCCGCAAGGGCAACCCGAAGGGGATCAAGAACTGGGGCGACCTGGTGAAGGGCGACGTGTCGATCGTCACGCCGAACCCGAAGACCTCGGGCGGCGCCCGCTGGAACTATCTTGCCGCCTGGGCCTGGGCGAACGAGGAATACAAGGGCGATCAGGCCAAGATCAAGGCTTACGTCGGCGAGCTCTACAAGCGCGCCCCCGTCCTCGACACCGGCGCCCGCGGCTCGACGGTCACCTTCGCGCAGCGCCAGATCGGCGACGTGCTGCTCGCCTGGGAAAACGAGGCCTATCTCGCCGGTGAGGAATTCGGCAAGAACGCCTTCGACATCGTCGTGCCGCCGATCTCGATCCTTGCCGAGCCGCCGGTCGCGGTGGTCGATGCGACCGTCGATGCCAAGGGCACCCGCAAGCAGGCCGAGGCCTACCTGCAATATCTTTATTCCGATGAAGGCCAGAACATCGCGGCGAAGCACTTCTATCGTCCTTCGAAGCCGGATGTGGTAAAGCCGGAACTCCTGAAGGCGCTGCCGAATATCAAGCTCGTCACCATCGACGATCCGATCTTCGGCGGCTGGAAGAAGGCGCAGCCCGAACATTTCGGTGACGGCGGCATTTTCGACCAGATCTACAAGCCCGGTAAGTAAGTCGGAATATTAGATGATCCATAACGCCACAGCCGCACCGGCAAAGTGGCGACTGAAGCAGCCGAGCATCATCCCGGGTTTCGGGTTGACGCTCGGCTTTTCGCTCGCCTACCTGTCGCTGATTATCCTGATCCCCGTTGCCGGCCTGCTTTGGCGCACCGCCGGGCTTGGTTGGAGCGGGTTTTTCGCTGTTCTGACCGACAAGCGGACGCTCGACGCACTTTATATATCCTTCGGCACGGCCTTCGTGGCCGCGCTGGTCAATGTCGTCTTCGGCGTGGTCGTCGCCTGGGTGCTGACGCGCTACAATTTCCCCGGCCGCCGGCTGATCGATGCGATCGTCGACCTGCCGTTCGCGCTGCCGACGGCGGTTGCCGGCATCGCGCTCGCAGCGCTTTATGCGCCGAACGGCTGGGTCGGTTCGTTGTTCATGCCGTTCCGCATCGCGTTTACGCCGCTCGGCATCGTCGTGGCGCTGGTCTTCATCGGCCTTCCCTTCGTGGTGCGCACCGTGCAGCCGGTCATGGAGGAGCTGGACCGCGAGGTGGAGGAAGCCGCAGCCACCCTCGGCGCCAATCGCTTCCAGACGATCTCGCAGGTGATCCTGCCAGGATTGACGCCGGCAATCCTTACCGGGTTCGCGCTGGCCTTCGCCAGGGGCGTCGGCGAATACGGCTCTGTCATCTTCATCGCCGGCAACATCCCTTACGTCTCGGAGATCGCGCCGCTCTTGATCGTCATCCGGCTGGAGGAGTTCAATTATGCTGGTGCGACGGCGATCGCCACCATCATGCTGATCATCTCCTTCGCGATGCTCTTCGTCATCAACCTCATCCAGGCCTGGAACCGAAGGAGATACGGCAATGTCTGAAGTCTCCCGCTCCGCGTCCGGCAAACCGCCGTCATTCCGCAACCCTGCCGACGAGCGGCCGCTCGCAAAGATCCTGCTGATCGGGCTGGCGCTGGTTTTCCTCGCCGTCTTCCTGCTCCTGCCGCTGGTATCCGTTTTCGTCGAGGCCTTCCGCAAGGGCGGCGAGGCCTATTACGAGGCGCTGATCGAGCCCGACGCGGCCGCGGCGATCCGCCTGACGTTGCTGGTGGCGGCGATTTCCGTTCCGCTCAACCTCGTCTTCGGGCTCTGCGCCTCCTGGGCGATCGCCAAGTTCGAGTTCAAGGGCAAGGCCTTCCTGATTACCCTGATCGATCTGCCGTTCTCGATCTCGCCGGTCATTTCCGGCTTGGTCTACGTGCTGCTGTTCGGGTCCAACAGCCTGCTCGGCCCCCTGTTGAAAAGCCAGGGGATCACCATCCTGTTTGCCGTGCCGGGCATCGTGCTCGCCACCGTCTTCGTCACCTTTCCCTTCGTCGCGCGCGAACTGATCCCGCTGATGGAGGACCAGGGCACCGGCGATGAGGAGGCGGCCCTGTCGCTCGGCGCATCCGGCTGGCAGACCTTCTGGTACGTGACGCTGCCGAACATTAAATGGGGTCTGCTTTACGGCGTGCTCCTCTGCAATGCCCGCGCCATGGGCGAGTTCGGCGCCGTTTCGGTGGTTTCGGGCCATATCCGCGGGCTCACCAACACCATGCCGCTGCATGTGGAGATACTCTATAATGAGTATAACTTCGTCGCGGCCTTCGCGGTGGCTTCGCTGCTGGCCTTGCTGGCGCTTGTCACCCTTGCATTGAAAACCCTTCTCGAACTTCGGTTCGGTGCCGGCGCTGCCGGCGGCAGGCATTGAAAGGTCTGAGAATAGATGGAAGTCACCATCAACAATATCCGCAAGGAATTCGAACGTTTCCCGGCGCTGAACGACGTGTCGCTGAAGATCGCGTCCGGCGAGCTGATCGCGCTGCTCGGCCCTTCCGGCTCCGGCAAGACGACGCTGCTGCGCCTGATTGCCGGCCTCGATTTTCCGACCTCGGGCAAGATCTTCTTCGGCGATCAGGACGCCTCGCATCATTCGGTGCAGGAGCGCAATGTCGGTTTCGTCTTCCAGCATTATGCGCTGTTCCGGCATATGACGGTCGCCGAGAATATCGGCTTCGGCCTCAAGGTCCGGCCGGCCGGCAGCCGCCCGCCCAAGGCGGAAATCCGCCGCCGGGTTTTCGACCTCCTGGAAATGGTTCAGCTCGGCGGGCTCGACAAGCGTTACCCGAACCAGCTGTCCGGCGGCCAGCGCCAGCGCGTGGCGCTGGCCCGCGCCATGGCGATCGAGCCGCGTATCCTGCTGCTCGACGAACCGTTCGGCGCTCTCGACGCCAAGGTGCGCAAGGAACTGCGCCGCTGGCTGCGCGAATTTCACGACCGCACCGGCCACACCACCATCTTCGTCACCCACGATCAGGAAGAGGCGCTTGAGCTTGCCGACCGGGTGGTGGTCATGAGCCAGGGTAGGATCGAGCAGGTCGGCTCGGCCGACGATGTTTATGACCGGCCGGGCTCCCCCTTCGTGTTCTCCTTCATCGGCGAGTCATCGCAGCTTCCGGTCGAGGTGAAGGGCGGCAACACGCTTTTCCAGGGCCAGCCGATCGGCATTGCGGAGACGGGCGACGGCGCAGGCGAGCTGTTCTTCCGGCCGGAGGACGTGACGCTCATCGACGCGCCGGACGCGCTGTTCGGCAAGGTCACCGCCTGCCGCCGCCTGGCCGGCACCCGCATCGCCGAAATCGACATCGCCAATCACGGCCATGCGCCCTACCATGTCGAGATCGAGGTGCCGTTGCATACGCCGATCGAGCTCGGCAGCGAAGCGCGTTTCCGTCCGACCCGCTGGAAGGTCTTCCGCCGCTAGGATTCTCGCATCCTGAAGCTGAGATGGGCCGCCCGCGCACGCGCGGGTCTGCGTCGGAACGCAAAAAAACGCCTTGCAGGGCTTTTGTGCGTGACGTTTTTACCCTAATCACGGAAAGTTTTTCAAAATTGATATGCGTCAATTTTTGATTTGCAATGAACGGGTAAGAACCTCACGGGCGCAGGCCCTGACGGACGCTTGCGTAACGTTCTTTCTGTGACGGGTAACCAATGGCAGACTTTGCCCACCTCGACGACACCTCCGAGCCGGTATCCGGCTCGCCGGCAAAGCATTCGGCCATGGAGGCCGTGTCGATGGGGAGGGTGCTGGTCGATCGCCTGACACCCGACACCGGCATTCTGCTCTTTTTCGGTCTTTTCCTGTTCGTGATCGCCCTCGGCGTCAATCTTTTCCTGGAGGAAAGCCTGGCGAGGCTGGGCTGGAGCCTGCTTCTGTCGAACAGCGACATCCACGCGCCGACCGGCCTGGCGCTGACGCTGCTGATCGGCACGCTCGCCACCAACCGGCTGCGGCGGCCGCGCCGCTGCCGCAAGCCGCCGGCGGGCGACGAAATGAACCGCGCCATCGAAATCCTTGCCACGCAGCCGAATGCGAGCGCCGGCCTCGTGCGCATCGGCGACAAGAAGATCCTGTTCTCCGACTGCGGCAAGGCTTTCATCATGTACGCCCAGCAGGGTCGTTCCTGGATTGCCCTGTTCGATCCGGTCGGCGACCGCAAGGCCTGGTCCGGGCTGACGCTGAATTTCATGGAACAGGCCCGCAAGGCCGGGTGCCGCGCGGTTTTCTATCAGGTCTCCCCGGATTTCCTGCCGCTCACCGTCGAAGCCGGACTGAAACCCTACAAGCTCGGCGAGCAGGCGGTCGTCGATCTGACCAGGTTCGATCTCAAGGGCGGCGCCTGGCTGAAGCTGCGCCGGTCCATCAACCGCGCGGAGCGCGACGGCCTGCAATTCTCCATGCTGAAACCGGAGGACGTGCCGGAGGTTCTCGATGAACTGCTCTCGGTTTCCAGTACCTGGCTCGATGCCCAGAACGCCGCCGAAAAGGGCTTCTCGCTCGGCACTTTCCAGCCGCATTATGTCGCGGCCGGCCCGGTTGCCATCATCCGCCTCGAAGGCCGCATCGTCGCTTTCGCCAATATTCTGTCGGTCGCGTCCGACGGAGACGCCTTCATCGACCTGATGCGGCATATTCCCGATACCCATCGCGGCATGATGGACCTGCTCTTCGTGCGCATCATGGAACATATGAAGGCGCAGGGTTTTCGCACCCTCAATCTCGGCATGGCGCCGCTTGCCGGCCTCTCGACCCACAACAAGGCGCCGCTCTGGAACCATGTGGGCGAACGGATCTTCCGCAACGGCGAGCGCTTCTACAATTTCCGGGGCGTGCTGGCGTTCAAGTCCAAGTTCGATCCGGAATGGCAGCCGCGTTATCTCGTCGTCTCCGGCCGCGGCATGCCGGTCATTTCGATGCTCGACATTACCATGTTGATCGGCGGCGGGCTGAAGGGCATCCTTCGCAGATGAAGCTGCTGCCGATCATTTTTGCCGGCATCACGCTGGTCGCTGCCATTGTCAACATTGTCTCGGATCCGCCGCTCAAGACCAAAAGCCTGCCGACCGACCGGATTTCCTTTCCCGACGGCAAGCCGACCGGCATCGTGGTGCTGCTTTCGGGCGGAGAGGGCTGGACGGACCGCGAGGAGCAGACCTCCGACGCCCTGACCAGCAACGGCGCGCTGGTGGTCGGCGTGGATATCCGCGACTATTATCAGGCGCTCGAAAAAGAGCGGGACGACTGTCTCTATCTGGTTTCCGATATCGAGACCGTGTCGCATCAGCTGCACCGCTCCGCCGGTATCGTCAACTACCACCCGCCGGTCGTGGCGGGTATCGGCGATGGAGCGACGCTGGCGCTCGCGATCGCCGCCCAGACGCCGGATTCGACGATCGCCGAAACGCTCGCCATCGATCCCCGGACCACCATTCCGCTTTCGACCATTCTCTGCACTCCGGCCCCCAAAACGCCCGTCCCCGGCGGCACGGTCTATGGGCTGACGGAGGGCGACCTGCCCAATCCGGTCCGGGTCGTTTTCAGCCCGGCGGCCGACGCGGCAGGCCGCCTCCACGCCGAGGACCTGAAGGCCGTCCATCCGGCAATCGAATTCCGGCAGACCGCCCAGGGCGCAGACGTGGCCTTGCTGGAAAATGCATCCGGCATCGTCCGGCGCTTGTCCCATTCCGCTTCGCCGCTCAACCTGCCGATCGTGCCGATCCACGCGACGCCCAAGCACGACACGATGGCGATCATCTATTCCGGCGACGGCGGCTGGCGCGACATCGACCAGCAGCTCGGGGCCTATCTGAAGGAAGAGGGCATTCCGGTCGTCGGCGTCGATGCGCTGCGCTATTTCTGGAGCGAACGGACGCCCGAACAGACCGCCGTCGACCTTTCCCATATCATCAAGTCCTACCGAAAGCGGTGGAACGTCGATAACGTTCTGCTGATCGGTTATTCCTTCGGCGCCAACGTCCTGCCGGCCACCTATCGGCTTCTGCCGGAAGCCGACAAGCAGGCGATTTCGCTCGTCTCGCTTCTGGCGCCGTCGCATCATGCGGATTTCGAGATCGACGTCAGCGGCTGGCTCGGTTTTACCGGAACCGGCAAATACGGCGATCCGGTCGATGATCTGCGCGAGGTCGAGCCGTCCAAGATCCAGTGCATCTATGGCCTCAAGGAAAAGGACAGCGCCTGTCCGGCCATCCAGGAGATCCGCGGCGCTCAGGTCCTGGCCCGCGAAGGCGGCCATCATTTCGACGGCGACTACCGCGCCCTCAACCGCCTGATCGTGGATCGGGCCGTGGCGCTGATGGCGACGAACTGACAGAGGCTGCCTGACCGCGTTTGGTGGGTTTGCTTGATCAACGCCTATATTCCATGCATATTGCATCGCAAATGCAACGCATGGAGCGATAACATGAAAACCGCGACCATTCCTTCCCTTCGCGTCGATCCTGAACTGCGTGCGGCTGCCGAGAGCGTGTTGAAAAAAGGCGAAACGCTTTCGGCTTTCGTCGAGAACTCGTTACGGGCTCAGATCAACTTTCGGCAGACGCAGGCCGAGTTCATCGCGCGGGGACTGGCCTCCCTGGCTGAGGCGGAACGAACAGGCGTCTACTATTCCTCCGAAGAGGTTCTGGGCGAACTGAAGGGTATGCTGGAAGCCAAACGAGCAGAAAACCGCTCTAAATGACATATGCGGTCAAGCTAACCGAAAGGGCGCGTGGAGATCTAAAACGCCTTTATGCGTTTATGCTCGATCGCGATGAGGCGGCGGCTGCACGTGCGCTCGACGCCATCACACAGTCAATGGAAATGCTTCAGGAGTTTCCGTTCAGCTGTCGCAAGGCTCCCGGCGAAAACTCGCTTCTCAGGGAGCTCCTCGTCCCCTTCGGCTCATTCGGTTATATCGTCCTCTTCAGGATCGACGACAACAAGACGGTCACGATTGCCGCCGTCCGCCATCAGCGAGAAGACGACTACCACTGATCACCGGTCGCTCACCATCGCCCTCGGATTGACCCAGGGCTCCTGGTTGCTGCGGGGAAGGGGCGTCCTGCCGAGAATATGGTCGGCCGCCTTTTCGCCGGTCATGATCGAGGGGCCGTTCAGGTTGCCGTAGGTCACATGCGGGAAGATCGACGAGTCCGCGACACGCAGGCCCTCGACGCCGATCACCCGGCATTCCGGATCGACAACGGCCGTGGGGTCGTCGGCGCGGCCCATGCGGCAGGTGCCGCAGGGGTGATAGGCGCTCTCCAGGTGTTCGCGCAGGAAGGCGTCGATCTGGTCGTCGGTCTCGACCTGCTCGCCCGGCTGGATTTCCGGACCGCGATACTGGTCGAATGCCTTTTGGGAAAAGATCTCCCGGGTCAGGCGCACGCAGTGGCGGAATTTCTCCCAGTCCTCGGGATGGCTCATGTAGTTGAAGCGGATCACCGGATCGGCCTTCGGATCGGGTGATCGCAACGTCACGTTCCCGCGCGATTTCGACAGGTTGTAGCCGACATGCACCTGGAATCCGTGGCTTTTCGCCGCCGCACGGCCATCGTAGGAAATCGCCACCGGCAGGAAATGATACTGGATATCCGGCTGGCGGAGGCCGGCGCTCGAGCGCAAGAAGGCGCAGGCCTCGAACTGGTTCGACGCGCCGAGACCGCCCTTCGAAAGCAGCCATTGCGCTCCCACGACGCCCTGCCAGAACCACGGCAGCCAGGAATAGAGCGACACCGGCTTGGTCGAAACCTGCTGGAAATAGAATTCCATATGGTCCTGCAGATTGGCGCCGACGCCCGGCCGGTCCGCCTTGACCTCGATGCCCATCTCTTTCAGGTGCTCCGCCGGCCCGATGCCCGACAGCATCAGCAATTTCGGCGAGTTGAACGAGGAAGCCGCGACGATCACCTCGCGATTGGCGCGGATCACTTCGCCGACGCCGCGACGAAAAACCTCGACGCCGGTGGCGCGGCCGTTCTCGATGACGATCTTCTGCGCGAAACCATAGACCAGCTCGACATTTTTGCGCTTCAATGCCGGCTTCAGATAGGCGTTGGCGGCGGACCAGCGGCGGCCGTTGTGGATCGTCTGTTCCATCAGCCCGAAACCCTCCTGTTTCGAGCCGTTATAGTCCTGCGTCATCTCGAACCCGGCCTGGGAGCCCGCCTGGATGAAGGCGTGGAAGAGCGGGTTGGTCACCGGTCCGCGCTTTACATGCAGCGGCCCGTCCGTGCCGCGCCAGCCTTCCTCGCCGCCATGGGAATGCTCCATGCGCTTGAAATAGGGCAGCACATCCGCATAGGCCCAGCCCTGCGCGCCAAGCTCCTCCCAACGGTTGTAATCCTCGGCATGACCCCGGACGTAAACCAGCCCGTTGATCGACGACGACCCGCCGATCACCTTGCCCCGTGGCGCGGTGATGCGGCGGTTGTTGAGGTTCGGCTCAGGTTCGGAAAGATAACCCCAGTTGTAGCGCTTCATGCTCATCGGCCAGGCGAGCGCCGCCGGCATCTGGATGAACGGCCCGAAATCCGTGCCCCCCGCCTCGATGACGATCACCGAATTTTTGCCGTCTTCGGACAGGCGGTAAGCCATGGCGGAGCCCGCCGAGCCGGAACCGATGATGACGTAATCTGCCTGCATGGCTTCAATCCCTGATTGCGTTAATTATAGCTATTAGCTATATTGATGCGATGAAGCCGGTGGATTATTCTAAGGTCGCGCTGAAAAGCCTGAGCCGGATGCAGCCGAAACGTCAGGCTGCGATCAAGGCAAAGGTCGACGCGTTTGCCCGTGGTGAAAAGGTCGATCTCAGGAAGCTGGTCGGCAGTCCACTCGTTCGTATCCGCGTCGGCGACGACCGTGTCATCATTGATGAGCAGGTGAACCTCGTCCTGGTCATCGATGTTGGACCCAGGGGCGGCATCTACAAGGAGTAATTCATGGGTGTTTTCAACAGGACGGTCATCGACGGCAAACCTTTCGTCCTGGTGCCGGAGGAAGAGTTCGAGGACATGATGGATATCATCGCCGCCAAAGAGATCATGGCACGGGTCGCGGCCGGCGAAGAGACCTGGCCGGCCGAACTTGTCTACGAACTGCTCGAAACCGATAGCCGTATCCGCACCTTTCGTATCTATAGAAAGATGACCGTTTCGGAACTTGCCGAGGCGGCAGGTATCTCTCAACCTTATCTTTCCGAGATCGAGGCCGGCAAGAAGAACGGTTCCATCGATGTTCTGAAGCGCATAGCCGCTGCTCTCAGCGTCGATCTCGACGATCTGGTGGTCGACTGAAGCCATTTCAATACGGCGCCTCGACCTTGCCCATGCCGACATAGACCGTCTTCAACTCGGAATAATGCTCCAGCGCGGCCAATGAATTCTCCCGCCCAAACCCCGACTGTTTCGAGCCGCCGAAGGGGATTTCTACCGGGCAGAGATTGTAGGTATTGATCCACAGCGTGCCTGCCTCGAGCTGGTCGACGACCCGATGGCCGCGCGTGAGATCGGACGTGAACACCCCGCCCGACAGGCCGAATTCCGTGCCGTTGGCCCGCGCGATCACCTCGGCTTCGTCGTCGAAGTCGAGCACGCACATGACAGGCCCGAAAATCTCCTCGCGCGCGATCGTCATCTCGTCGGTCACGTCCGCGAAGACGGTCGGCTGAACGTAGTATCCTTCGCCGGTCACATGGTTGGGAATGCCGCCGCCGGTGATAAGCGTCGCGCCCTCGGCCTTGCCCTTGTCGATATAGGACAGCACCTTCTGGCGCTGGTCGAACGAAACCATCGGGCCGAGCTGCGTCGCCTCGTCCATCGGGTCGCCGATCACCATGTTTTCGGTCCGGGCCTTGAGGCGGGAAAGGAACGTTTCCTTGATGCCCCGCTGCACGAAGACGCGCGTGCCGTTGGAGCAGACCTGGCCGGTCGAATAGAAATTGCCGAGCATGGCCCCGCCGATCGCCGAGTCGATGTCGGCATCGTCGAAAACGATCAGCGGCGATTTGCCCCCGAGCTCCATCGTCACATGCTTCAAGCTGCCGGCCGCCGCTGCCGCCACCTTGCGGCCGGTCGGCACCGAGCCGGTCAGCGACACCTTGGCGACGTCGGGATGATTGACAAGCAGCGGCCCGGTCGTCCGGTCGCCCTGGATGACGTTGTAAAGCCCCTTCGGCAATCCCGCCTCGATGAGGATTTCGGCGATCTTCAGCGCTCCGAGCGGTGTGTTTTCGGACGGTTTGAAGACCATGGCATTGCCGCAGATCAGCGCCGGGGCGCCTTTCCAGCAGGCGATCTGCTGCGGATAGTTCCAGGCGCCGATACCGACGCAGACCCCGAGCGGCACCCGCTTCGTATAGGCAAAGTCCTGCCCCAGCGGAATGTAGCTTCCGTTGAGTCCAGCCGCTGCGATACCCCCGAAGAACTCGAAACTGTCGGCGCCCGAAGTCGGGTCGGCGACGATCGTCTCCTGGATCGGCTTGCCGGTATCGAGCGTCTCCAGCTCGGAAAGTTCGCGATTGCGCTCACGCATGATGTCGGCGGCACGTTTGAGGATGCGGCCGCGGGCGGTCGGGCTCATCGCGGCCCATTCCGGCTGCGCGCGCTTGGCCGCCGCGATCGCCTGCTCGACGATCGCGGGCGTTGCCGCATGCAGCCGGGCGATCACCTCGCCGGTCGCCGGATAGAGGCTTTCGATGACGGTGCCGTCGGTATCCTCGACATATTCGCCGTCGATGAAATGGCTGGCGATCGGCTGGGCTTTCATCTCATTCTCCGCGCGGATAGCGTTTGGATTCCTCGAGATTGTCGAGGTTCATGTGGTTGCGCATGTAGCGCTCGGATGCTTTCTGCAAGGGCTGGTGGTCCCAGGGGTAATAGGCGCCGTTGCGCAGCGCCTCATAGACCACCCAGCGCCGGGCCTGGCTTTCGCGCACGGCGGCGTCGAAAGCGCCCATGTCCCACCGCTCCTCGCGCTGACGCCGGAAGAGAGCGACCACTTCGGCAAAATCGGGATCGCCGGCGAGATTGTTGAGCTCCTTCGGATCGCTGTCCAGATCGAACAACTGGTCCGGATCGAGCAGGCAATGGATATATTTCCACTTGCCCTCGCGGATGGCGACGAGCGGCGCGTAGGAACCTTCGGCCGCATATTCCATCAGCACCGGGCTGGTGCGGGCAGCACCCTCCATCATCGGCTTCAGGCTCTCGCCGTCCGTCCAGGGCTTGATCTCATCCATCGAAATGCCGGCCAGATCGCAAAGCGTCGGCGTCACGTCGAGGTTGGAAACCGGCGCCAGATGCAGACTGGTGGGAACGCCGGGGCCTGCGATCATCAGCGGTACGCGCGCCGAACCTTCGAAGAAGTTCATCTTGAACCACAGCCCGCGCTCGCCGAGCATATCGCCATGATCGGAGCAGAACAGGATGATCGTGTCGTCCAGCATCCGTGTCCGCGTCAGCGTATCGATCAGCTCTCCGACCTTCTCGTCGATATAGGAAATGTTGGCGAAATAGGCCCGCCGCGAACGGCGCACATTCTCTTCCGTCACGTCGAAATTCTTGTAGTCGCAGGAAAAGATGATCCGTTTCGAATGCGGGTCCTGCTCGTCGAGCGGGATCGTCCCCACTTCGGGCACCAGGTGCTCGCAATCCTCGTAGAGATCCCAGAACTTCTTCCGCGCCACGTAGGGGTCGTGCGGATGGGTGAAGGAGACCGTCAGGGCCCATGGGCGCCGCTCGTCGTCGTCTCTTTCGCGGGCAAGGTGATAGAGTTTCTGGTTGGCGAGGAAGGCGACCTCGTCGTCATATTCCATCTGGTTGGTGATTTCCGCGACGCCGGCGCCGGTCACCGAACCGAGATTGTGATACCACCAGTCGATCCGTTCGCCCGGCTTGCGATAATCCGGCGTCCAGCCGAAATCGGCCGGATAGATATCGGTGGTCAGCCGTTCCTCGAACCCGTGCATCTGGTCCGGCCCGACGAAATGCATCTTGCCCGACAGCGCCGTGTAATAACCGGCGCGGCGCAGATGGTGTGCGAAGGTCGGGATCGACGAGACATATTCCGCGGCATTGTCATAGACCCGCGTCCGGCTCGGCAACTGCCCTGCCATGAACGAGGCGCGCGCCGGCGCACAGAGCGGCGAGGACGTATAGTTGTTGACGAACCGGGCGCCGCGCGCCGCGAGCACCTTGAGATTGGGCGCATGCAGGAACGAAGCCGGCCCATCGGGAAACAGCGTCCCGTTCAACTGGTCGACCATGACGATGAGGATATTGGGCTTGGTCATGGCAGGTGTCTTCCTCACAGGCGGTATGGTCTCCAGAGTGAGTTATTTTTGATCGTCATGGCAATCAAGAAGCGATTGCGAACCTTCCTGTCCCAAAAGCGCGCCATTGAACTTTTGTACCAAGGTGTGGTACATAGGGACAGTCAGGGGGCGTCATGATCACGAGTTTTCGAGATGGGTGGCTGCACGCCTTCTACGTCGAAGACGTTCACTCCAAAAGGATTTCGCCGGATATCGAAAATCGGCTGTTTCGTAAACTCCAGATGATCGATGATGCGGTAACCGACCAAGATTTGCGAGTTCCGCCAAGCAACCATTTCGAAAAACTGCGTGGTAACCTCGAAGGATACGGCTCGATACGGATCAATAAGCAGTGGCGTCTAATATTCCGATGGAATGGCGCTAGCGGCGAGGCTAGTGATCTCTATCTCGACGATCATGGCTATAGGTGAGGCACAATGCTGACGACCAAGCGTAAACCGGCGACGGTCGGTGAAATTCTCGTCGAAGAATTTATGGAGCCGATGGGCCTCACTCAGGCAGCATTGGCGGAAGCTATGGGAGTGCAGCGCAAGCATGTCAACGAACTCTGCAACGATCGTCGGAGCGTGACCGCCCCGACCGCGCTCATCCTGGCGCGGGTGTTCGGCAACAGTCCGGATTTTTGGCTGAATATCCAGCGGCGCAACGATCTGTGGGCAGCGATGCACGACCCCAGGGAGCTTGAGCGGATCGAGCGCGCCCGCCCACTCCATGATGCCGCGTGATCAACCTGCTAGGCCATTGACCCGGATCAAGCCCGCTCCACATCCTATCCGTTAGGTTCGGGTGAGGTTTTGGCAAAAAGGGGCTTGGCCATGACGTTCGGTCTGGATGCACCGTCGGTCTCGACGGTCCGCGACAAGTGGGGCTGGTTTCTCGCTCTCGGCATTCTGCTGCTGCTCTTCGGTTTTATCGCGCTCGCCAATCTCTTCGTGGCGACCGTCGCCTCGGTCTTCTACATCGGCATGATGATGCTGGTCGGCGGCATCGCCTATATCGTCCACGCCTTCCAGGTGAAGGGCTGGGACCATATCCTGTTCTGGGCGGCAAGCGGCATCCTTTACATGATTGCCGGCCTGCTTGCCTTTTGGAATCCGGCGCTGACCGCTGTCATCGTCACCTTCTTCATGGCGGCGGCGCTGATCGTCGCGGGCATCTTCCGCACCTGGGTCGGGTTCAAGATGCAGCCGATGCGCGGGTCCGGCTGGGTGATTTTCGGCGGCGTCATAACCGCACTTGCGGGCCTGGTCATCGCGCTCGGCTGGCCGGTCAACAGCCTCTGGATCCTAGGCTTGTTCTTGGCAATCGACCTGACGATGCAGGGCTGGGCCTTGATCGCGGTAGCGCTTGCGGCCAAGGGCTGAAGCACGCCAAAGTTGCCGCTAAGTCTCTCAAATATTGTCTAAAAATGCCTTTTTCCGTCATAAAACTTTCATCCAACCTTCACGTTCGCGAAAGGTATTTTTGACCAATTTCCGGGAACCTGACAGTCGTGTTTTAGGCGTGTTTTAGGCCATTGCGCAGTGGAGTAATGAGTAATGTCGTCTGCGGCCATCTTGGAACCGGGCGTTTTTCGTCGGTATGCGAGTGACCAGCTTGTCACCCTCGCGAAGCTGGTTCTCGAAAATGCCTTTCAGCCGATCGTCGAAGTCGGCACCGGTTCGGTCTTCGGCTACGAATCTCTGCTGCGCGGCCAGGAGCGGATCGGCTTCTCGTCGCCGATCGCGCTGCTCGACGAAGCCCAGGACACCGGTCAGCTTCTGGCGCTCGAACAGATGATGTCGACCCGCGCGCTTGCGAAATTCGCGAGCCTACCGGATTTCTCCTCCCAGACGCTGTTCCTCAATCTCGATGTGCGGCTCATCCGCCACGGCCACTATTTCCTCGAAAAGGTCGTACAGCACCTACGCAAGGCCAATATCGCCCCATCTTCCGTCTGTTTCGAGTTCTCCGAGCGTTTCGACAATACCAGCGTGCCGGAATTCGCCGATCTGGTCACCCAGATGCGCAAGGAAGGCTTCAAGCTGGCGATCGACGATTTCGGCGTCGGCCATGGCGAGATGAAGCTGCTCTGCGACTATCCGGTCGACTATCTGAAGATCGACCGCCATTTCGTCGCCGGCATGGACGAGAACCCGCGCAAGCGCCACCTGGTCAAGAACATCGTCGGCATGGCTCACGTGCTCGGCATCCGCGTCATCGCCGAGGGCATCGAGACGGAAGCGGAATTCCTCGCCTGCCGCGAATATGGCGTCGATCTCGTCCAGGGCTGGTTCATCGCCCGGCCGACCACCTTCATCTCCGAGCTGCAGCCGTCCTTTCCCTATCTCGCCGATATCGGCCGCACCCGCCGCTCCAGCCAGTCGCTCGACGAAATCCTCATCCGCAAGCAGATCGAGAACCTGCCGACGGTCTACGAGAACCAGAGCATAGACAGCATCTTCGAGCTGTTCCGCCGCAATCCGCGCCAGGCCTTCTTCCCGGTGCTGAACGCCAATGGCGAGCCGCGCGGCGTCATCAACGAGTACCATCTGAAGGAATATATCTATCAGCCCTTCGGCCGCGATCTCCTGAAGAACAAGGTCTATGAACGCTCGATCTCGCATTTCGTCGATCGCGCCCCGATCGTCGGCCTGGATGCGGAAGCCGAGGAACTGATGAGCCTGTTTGCCAATATGGAAAACAGCGCCTGCGTCATCCTCACCGAAAACATGCGTTATGCCGGCGTGGTGTCCGCGGCCTCGCTGATCAAGGTCATCAACGAAAAGCAGCTGAAGATCGCCCAGGACCAGAACCCGCTGACCGGCCTGCCGGGCAACCGCGCCATCCGCGACTTCATGCAGGAAACCGGCCGCGACGACGACGAGACCCGCTTCTTCTGCTATTGCGACTTCGACAACTTCAAGCCGTTCAACGATCATTACGGCTTCCAGATGGGCGATCACGCGATCTCGCTGTTTGCCGCCCTGATGAAGCGGTATTTCTTCTCCGACGGCGATTTCCTCGGCCATGTCGGCGGCGACGATTTCTTCATCGGCGTGCGCGACTGGACCCGCGACGAGCTGAACGAGATCCTCGAACGCCTGCTTTCCGATTTCCACGACGACGTGGTCGAGCTCTATTCCCCGGAAGAGCGGGCCGCCGGCAAGATCCGCGGCCACGACCGCTCCGGCGCCGAGCGGGATTTCCCGCTGCTGCGCTGCTCGATCGGCGTGCTCGAACTGCCCCAGGGCCTGCTGCTCGACGATGTCGGCCGCATCGGCTCGGAAATCGCCGCCGTCAAGGCGGAAGCCAAGGAAAATGAGCGCGGTCTGGTTTTCGCGAGTTTCGGCGAGACAAAATGACCTAGGCGGCGGAACGCCGCCTTCCTATCGGCAAGGGACTGTCCTAAGTCAGTGGCCTATCACCGATCCCGTCGGTGCACTGAGAGGAGACCCGCCATGCCGCTTCCCCCCGAAATGCGTTTCGTCGATCTGCCGTCCTTCGGAGAGCCGGAGGTGATGACCATCGCCAAGGGTCCGCTACCGGCGGTGCGGGCGGGCGAGATACTGGTCAGGGTGGAGGCGGCGGGCATCAATCGCCCGGACGTGCAGCAGCGCAAGGGCGCCTATCCGCCGCCCAAGGACGCAAGCCCGATCCTCGGCCTGGAAATTGCGGGCGAAGTGGTGGCGCTCGGCGAGGGCGTCAGCGAATTCAAGCTGGGCGACAAGGTCTGCGCGCTCGCAAACGGCGGCGGTTATGCGCAATATTGCGCCGTGCCGGCAGGGCAGGCGCTGCCCTGGCCCAAGGGTTTTGATGCGGTGAAGGCCGCGGCCATTCCGGAAACCTTCTTCACCGTCTGGGCCAATCTCTTCCAGATGGCGGGCCTCACCGAAGGCGAAAGCGTGCTCATCCATGGCGGCACCAGTGGTATCGGCACCACCGCCATCCAGCTCGCCAAGGCCTTTGGCGCGACGATCTACGCGACGGCGGGCTCCCGGGAAAAATGCGAGGCCTGCGAAAAGCTCGGCGCCAAGAGAGGTATCGACTACAGGACCGAGGATTTTGCCGAGGTCATCAAGGCGGAAACGGGAGGCAGGGGTGTCGATGTGGTGCTCGACATGATCGGCGCCGCCTATCTCGAAAAGAACCTCTCCGTCCTCGCCAAGGACGGCTGCCTGTCGATCATCGCCTTCCTCGGCGGCAACATCGCCGAAAAGGTCAACCTCTCGCCGATCATGGTGAAACGCCTGACGGTGACCGGCTCGACCATGCGCCCGCGCACGGCGGACGAAAAACGCGCCATCCGCGACGATCTCATAAGCCAGGTCTGGCCGCTCCTTGAAGACGGCACGGTCGCCCCGGTCATCCACTCGGTCCTGCCCTTTGCGGAGGTCGTCAAGGCCCACAAGCTGATGGAAACCAGCAGCCATATCGGCAAGATCGTGGTGACGTTGGGCTGAGGGAGGGAATCTGCCTCGATCGAAGCTGGCGAATTCTAGGGGCGGGAGGCCGCTTCCGCAACTCAATTAAATACGCGATCGTTTATATAACGTGGCTTGCAGAACAGGGTTTTGGCGCCTACCTTTTGATCATCGTCAACGTAGTGAAAGGAAGGTGATCCAATGTCTAGTGAGATTTCGGTCTGTGTAACGGGCAATGGAAAGGTGGCGGTCTTGACGGGGCAACCCTCGGCCTGAACTTCATCTTCCTTCGGGCCGCTGTGAAGCGCCCCGGGTTCGTTCAACCGGACCAAACTCATGGAAGGGTCGCCTGGAGCGGCCCTTTTCCATTTCTGGCTTCCACTTTCCCGCCCGACCTCTCTTCATTTTTCATTATATCTAATATGAGAAGACCCATGCGCCTTTCGCATAGGTGGCCTGCCAAGAGGGCGCTTTCAGTGCACGTTTGATGAGCTTATATAAGTCTCATCGAAGCAGACGAAAGCGCCAAGGACTGGCAGCTGGGCTTCGAAAATCCCAGGAAAGGGGAACCATCATGAACGTCGCACGCACTCTCAACAATTGGCGCAAGTACCGTCAGACGGTTGCCGAACTGGGCCGTATGACACCGCGCGAACTCAACGATCTCGGCATTGCCCAGGGCGATATCCGCCGCGTCGCGCGCCAGGCCGTCGGCTTCTGATCGCCATCTGACATGAATTTATGTCGAACGCCCGCATCCGCGGGCGTTTTGCATTTTGTGCATAGCTGCCATCTCAAATCCCGATCCGTCCCAGCGCCGGCACCTTGATGCCGGGATTGGCGAAATCGAGGCCTGCCACCAGGCCCAGGAAATGCACCTCGAACCCGCTGCGCAGGCCGGCCGAAATGCCGAAGAGACCGCGCAGCGTCACATGCACGTCCCGCCAGTCGTCATCCACATGGATGAATTCGCCGTTGGGCAGGTAGTCGCGCCCGACCGCGTGCGGCTGCAGCACGGCGTCGAGCTGCGGCACGGTGCGCAGCACATAGGCGACGAACGTATTCGAATTCGGCCCCGGCCAGATCGTGTAGCCGCCCGGCTCCGCGTAGGGGTAGGCGGCGATCGCGCTTTCGACCTTGGGGATCAGCAGTTCCGCCTCCGAACCGGTGACGGAGGTAACGACCTGCGGCGTGTTGGAATACCAGTAGGCGTCGGGCGAATAGCCGTTGCGGCGGATCGGCGAACCCCACCCCACCTTGTCGAAGCGCGTATAGGTTTTCGCGCCTTTTTCCTTGAAGACAATCCACGCATGGCTTGCCACGGCGCCCTTCAGGCCTCCGGTCATTGCCGAGAAGACGTAGATCGCCGCTTCGTTACTCGTCTCTGGCTTCGGTAGGATGCCCGCCGACGACCAGCGTGCCTCGCGCCAGCCCGACGGGCGCTCCTTCATCGCCCAGAGACCGGCGGACGCGAAGGTCGGAACCAGGTAGACAATGAAGATAGCCAGAAACAACCGCTTAACCGATTTCATACGGTCCCCCATGAAAATCCCGCCGGACTCGTTTAAGAGCCTGTGATATGCGCCCAGTGATAGGCACCAATGAAACCGGCAATTTCAGGACAGACCATGCAAAACCCAGTCACCGTCGAAGTCACCAGAGGCAACCTGGTCGAAAGCCGTCACCGCGGGCTCGGAGCGGTCGTCGATGGCGACGGCAAGGTGCTGTTTTCGTTCGGGGAGGCGGAAGCACATGTTTTCCCGCGCTCCGCCAGCAAGGCCATGCAGGCGCTGCCGCTAGTCGAAAGCGGCGCGGCGGATGCCTATGGCTTCGGCAACGAGGAACTCGCATTCGCCTGCGCCTCCCATTCCGGCGAGGACGCGCATGTGGCGATGGCCGCTTCGATGCTGAGCAAGGCGGGACGTGACGACAGCGCGCTCGAATGCGGCGCCCATTGGTCGTCCGAGCAGGCGGTGCTGATCCACCAGGCCCGCACGATCGAGGCGCCGACAGCACTTCACAACAATTGCTCCGGCAAGCATTCCGGCTTCATCTGCACCTGCGTCCACACCGGCATGGATGTGAAGGGGTATGTCGGTTACGACCATCCGCTGCAGGCAGAAATCCGCGGCACGATGGAAGTGCTGACCGGCTCCGTCATCGGCCACCAGAACTGCGGCACCGATGGTTGCTCCATTCCCACCTATGCGGTGCCGCTCAAGGGCCTCGCCCACGGTTTTGCCAAGATGGTGACCGGCAATACCTTGTCCGCCGAGCGCGCCAAAGCCTCGCGCCGGCTGATGGATGCCTGCATGGCCGAGCCCTTTTATGTCGCCGGCACCAACCGCGCCTGCACCAGGCTGATGGAAGTCGCACCCGGCAAGATCTTTGCCAAGACCGGCGCCGAAGGCGTGTTCGTCGCCGCGCTGCCGGACCAGGGCATCGCCATGGCGGTGAAATGCGAGGACGGCACCACCCGCGCCGCCGAAGCGATGATCTTCGCCCTGATCGCCCGCTATTTCGAAAAGGGCGGCGAGGTGCATACCAAGCTGATGGCCATGGCCAACAAGCCGATGAAGAACTGGAACGGCATCCATGTGGGCGATGTCAGGGTGACCGACGCGCTGTTTGCGTGACGGGCACGCTCCCTTGCGATCAGCACGGATACGCCGGGAGAGATTTATCCAAGCCAGCCTCCCCACACGCCGTCATCCTCGGGCTCGACCTCCGTCATGCCCGGGCGCTATCCTCCGTCATCCTCGG
>UCEY01000056.1 GCA_900471605.1 Hyphomicrobiales bacterium
AGCGGGGGCAGTCGGTCCCGGCTCTCTCTTCGGCGAAATCGGCGGTAGCGACGCGACTGTCATAGGCTTTGAACCGCAAAGGGGCGCACAGTAGGTGAAACTGACGGCAAGTCATTGGTCGGTTGTGTCTTCCCGTACCTGCAGAATGCGGTCGATAAGACCCCATTCCACAGCCTCTTCCGCTGTCATGAAACGGTCGCGGTCCAGCTCCGCCGGTTCCGGTGACGATCGGTTGTCCAGCGGCTGCTCACGCATCCAGCCCTGGGGCCATTCTCGAGGTAGGCTTCAACTACCGGCAGCTTCCCATGTAAGCGCCGTGGACATCGATCCCCGCGCCGTCCATATGGCCTACATCCCGTTCTCTCTTCTTCATATCCCGGCGACCGTGATCGTAGGCGACAGCTTGGCGATGCGGTTCCGAGAGGGCTGGCACACGATGACGCACGTCATGGGCGGCTGGTCGGCCAAGCTCGGAAATGCAGAACAGCGGACCGTAGCGAAGGCTATGGCTCGTTCGCGCGCAATAGCGCGAAAGGCGGGACGGTTGCCGTCAGCTCATCCGCCACCGAGCCGGTGCGAATCGGAAACAGCTATCGAGAAGAATGGACAACTGCGCCTATTCTAGCGGGCATCGTGTCGGTCAGAAATTTCGAACCGGCGGTTGGTGCTCCATGGGCGAAAGCGATAGGAAACGTGGGGCGCTGTCGGGAGCGCCTTGCCGCTCTCGCTCCTTTCGAGCAATTGCCATCGACATCTGGATGTTGCTACTCGGCGTCGCGCCGCAACCGGCCCGGCCAGAATTTCCCCCGCCGCCGCGTGGCTCGTCGCGGATTAAAAGTCAGGCCGCGGCACGTAAATCTCGCGGTCAAAATTCCGTTCTTTGTCGACATCAAGGATTCTTTCGAAACCGAGTGGACCAGCGCAACTGATGCGCCGGGGCGGTTTTGCGACCCCGTCTTCGATAGGGTCAAGGAGTTACGGCTCGGCAGGTCAAAGCAGCGAATTCCGCCGTATTGTTTTTGGCCGGTAACCACGCGCTCGTTTCCGTTTCAACAAGTCGAGGAACAACAGAACCGCTTCCTCCTCTCGCCTGAAATGATGGACCATCATCTGTCCCTTGGTTCCGATGCGGCCCCAGTTCCGAAGCAGGCACACGTCCCCGAACAGGTTCGGTTCGATCGACATGGCATAGTAGCGGGCCATGTTCTTCGAGGCATCGGAGCGTTCGACATAAAGATGGTACGGCTGGGAGATCATGAGCCCAGAATCGTCGATCTCGGTAGCCCAGTCCAACGACACTTATGAATCGTCAGCGTGGATCGATTCACATCGGTGATGTTTTTCCGGATGTCGCACTGGTGCAGGGCGAGACGCCTCCGGCGCACGGCTCTACTCGCTGACACTGCCCGAACCCGCCTTACGGTTTCGGCCATTCGGTGACGATCCTCTCGCGGCTCCTCAGCTGCCCCATGTGTGTCTCCCGCCGTCCCCGCGCCTGCCGAGCTTCTCGTCGATGAGAGTGTCCCCGAGCGATCGCCCGAATTGCGTAACCGTTCGGAGCTTGCGGCCGTATTTGTCCTCGTCGCGAAAACCGCTCGACAGCGAGAAGGTGCCGGCATTCAGAAGTGCAAGAAGACGCGCTTTCGCAGTCTGCCCTTTGATCCTTTCCGCCTCGCAGCGCGGTGGGCTGAGTTCCGGCGATATCCGTTCCTCTTCGACCGGCCTCAACCTATATTTGCCGAGGTTTTCATTGGCGTTTTTGGAAAGCCCGGCTGCGGCCAGCAGTGGGGGACGATCAAGCGGTGTGCGAGAGCCGGGCGCAGTCGGTCCCGCGTCCCCTTCGGGCCGCTATGCTGAGGCTCCTGCGGCTGCGCCGTTTCCCGCCCCTCGCACGACGAGAATTCCCGAAATCCCGCCCGTTGGACGGCGCTATGCTGATTTCTCCGATGCTCTTCATCTTTCTGAATCCGCCTTGCTCGTTGCACTACACGCTGGCTGGATCCGTCAGACTTCGAGGCTCTTTCCGGCCTTGTGAAAACGGTTCGTGCCGACGCAAGCTTTCATGTCATCCCGCCGGAACCAGATCGCTCGGCCGCACCGAAGCGGCGCGTTGCCGGCCGTAAATACGATCTGCTCATCGGCTCGCATGCGCAGGACTTCATGGGGCTGGATCAGTGGTCTCGCCGCAAGTTGCTTCGACCTCGTCCGCGACGATCCCCTCGCCTGGGAACTGCGGCTGACCTGGTCGATTTCGACCGTCGTCATGCCGCAACGCTTCGAGATGTAGTCTGCTGTATCGGGATCATTGATTGCGGCGAACGAAATCCAGCTTGCGCTTTCGAACCATTTGCTCGCGGCATCGCGGCCGCCATAGGTTTCGCGCATCTGGCCGATGGACTGGTAGATCATGGTGAGCGTGATGCCATACTTGCGTCCGGCGTCGCGCGCGGTCTCGAGGATCCTCATGTAGCCGAGGCGTGCGACCTCATCGAGGAGGAAGAGCGCCCTGCTCTTCACCGCACCGTCGCGATTATAAATCGCGTTAAGGAACGAGCCGATGATCACGCGTGCAAGCCCGGAATGCGTCTCTAATGTCTTCAGGTCTATGTTGATGAATACATCGGTCTTGCCGTCGGCAAGCGCGTCTGTCGAGAAGGTCGAGCCGGACACGAGTGCGGCATAATTGGTGTATGACAGCCAATGGGTTTCCTTGACTGCATTGGCGTAGACGCCGGAGAAGGTTTCCGGCGTCATATTGACGAAAGCGGCGACGTTTTCCTTCACGAAATCCGAGTTCGAATTGTCGTAAATCTCCTGCAGCCGCTCGCGCAATTTCGGCTCCGGTTCCGCCAGATTGGAGCGAACTTGCCGCAAGGTCTGATTCTCCTGGTCAGCGTGTCCGGAGAGGCAGACGTCTGCGATCAGCGCGGTCAACAGCTGCAATGCCGATGCGCGGAAAAAGTCATCACGTACGCCGCGCGCCCCGCCGCTGTCGCTCATGATCCAGGATGCAACCGAAGCGATATCCTCCTCCTTGGTTCCGCCGAACCGGCCGATCCAGTCGAGCGCATTAAACCCAGTCTCCGGTTCCCTCGGATCGAGAATACGGATGAAGCGCGCAGCCTGCTTGCGCTGCTCACACACCATCGGCGCGACTTCGTTTGAGGGATCGAGGACGACAAGGCCTGCGCCCCATTTGAGCGCGGTCGGGATGGTCACAGACGTCGTCTTGAAGCCACCCGATCCGGCGAACACGATGCCGTGCGACGATCCGAACGAACCGTCAAAGCAGAGCAGCGGCGACTTACCGCCTGTACCCCAGGTCTCCGGGTCGTCCGCACGAAACGAGCGCGCCGCCGTGCTGTCCCTGTCGACCCGGTAGCGCTCGCCAATGACGATGCCGCCCGTGTCGGCAAAGAGTTTGGCCGCTTCCGGCATCTTCATCCAGTCGGCTTCACCGTGAAGTGCACGTTGTCCGCGAATGCGTTTCGGCTCGGCGCGCGCAAAAGCGGCATTGCCGATGAGCGCGACGCGCATCGCGAAACACCCCGCCACCAGTGCCGCCGCCGCACCGACCATCGTAGCGGGATCAAGATATGAGGCGATGGATTTGCCCGCCGGCATGTGGCCGGCGAAACCGGCGAGACGTGCCGTCTCGCGCATCACCGCGATCAGGATCGTCGCGATACTTCCCGCGGCGCTGCCCCAGCCTGCGAACTTGATGCTCGTCGCGCCGGCGCTCGCAAACAGGAAGATCATACCGATTGCCGCGGCGGTGACATAGGGCGCGGCGATGCCTGCCCGACCCAATGTCAACCTCGCGGCTTCCGTCTTGCCGAAAGCCGAAAGCCATTGCTCGAATCCGGCCATGCCGATGACGGCGAGCATCATGAGCACGACCGGAGCGCCGACG
Source organism: Hyphomicrobiales bacterium (assembly GCA_900471605.1). Lineage (GTDB taxonomy): Bacteria > Pseudomonadota > Alphaproteobacteria > Rhizobiales > Rhizobiaceae > Neorhizobium. The sequence continues at coordinate 3,914 of UCEY01000056.1, forward strand.
AGAGCAATTCTATTCGCCGTCATCGCCGAAGGCCTCCGCCCCGATCGCGAGCAGTCGCGCCCGCTCGGCCTCGTCCGCCTTGAGTCGTGAACTGAGCTCGACCAGCGCTCCGAGCAGAAGCGCGCGCTTCTCGTATCGCAAACCCGCCTTCACGATCAGGCCGCCAAGTTCGATCTTCTCTCGCGTGTCCTTCTTGCGGGCATCGGATATCGTGGCCCTCGCCATCCGCTCAAGCCTCGCCGTTGCTGCTCTCAGCCGCGCCAGGCGAGACCGTCGTGGTCGCTGCGCCGGCGCTAGCGTCGCCATTGACCCTCTTCCCTCCGGTCGAAACAGCCTGTCCTGCGCGAAATCGTTTCGCCAGCCCCTCGAAGGCTGCCTGGAGTTCGCCATCATCGATCTCGATTTCGCCTAGTCCTGCCTTGAGGACAATTCGGCCGATCCGCTCGGCTTCACGGGTTTCAGCCGCCTTGAGCTGCTCCTGGAGTCTGGCGATTTCGTCGCGAATTTTGGAGGAAGGCTTCTTCATTTCCGGTCGTCTCCTGGCTGAGAGAGATTGTCTTCGAAGCCAGCCTTTCAGGACGGCGTGTGGAACGCACTACTGTGAATCCGACAATCGCCAAGGGCGATGCTTTGGTGAATGATCCCGGCCGTTCCGAAGGAGCGGCTTCCAAGGGCGCAATTATACGTCGCTGATGCGACGCTCTGCTTTTGTCCCCTGGCGGGGCCGCCGCTCCCAACGAACATGTTGAATCTGTTCGTAATCGGGAGCTCGGACCGTCGTGGCTGTCCCTCATTTCTCCGTCAGCGTCGTTGCCCGCGGTTCCGGCCGCAGCGCCGTGCTGTCGGCAGCCTATCGCCACTGCGCCAAGATGGAGTACGAGCGGGAGGCGCGGACGATCGACTACACCCGAAAGCGCGGTCTCCTCCACGAAGAGTTCGTGATCCCGGCTGACGCACCCGAATGGTTGCGGGCGATGATTGCCGACCGGTCGGTTTCAGGCGCATCGGAAGCCTTCTGGAATAAGGTCGAGGATTTCGAGAAGCGTTCCGATGCCCAGCTCGCCAAGGATGTCACGATTGCGCTGCCGATCGAATTGACGGCCGAGCAGAACATCGCGCTTGTCCGAGATTTCGTTGAACGCCACATCACCGCCAAGGGCCTGGTCGCCGATTGGGTCTATCACGATGCGCCGGGCAATCCACATGTGCATATGATGACGACGCTGAGACCGCTCACCGAGGCCGGGTTCGGCCCCAAGAAAGTAGCGGTAACAGGGCCTGATGGCAATCCGATCCGCAACGATGCCGGCAAGATCGTCTATGAACTTTGGGCGGGAAGCCTCGACGACTTTAATGCGTTTCGCGACGGCTGGTTTGCCTGCCAGAACCGGCATCTGGCAATGGCCGGTCTCGATATCCGGATCGATGGCCGATCCTTCGAAAAGCAGGGCATCGACGTGGAGCCGACGATCCATATCGGTGTCGGCGCAACGGCCATCGACCGTAAGGCGGAGGAGGCGAAGACGCAGTCGTCGGAAGGCTCACCAAAGCTCGAACGGATCGAGCTGCAGGAGGGACGGCGAAGGGAGAACGCACGCCGCATCCAGCGCCGGCCGGAGATCGTCCTCGACCTGATCACGCGGGAGAAGAGCGTCTTCGATGAGCGCGACGTGGCCAAGATCCTGCATCGCTATATCGATGATGCCGCCCTGTTTCAAAGCCTGATGGTCCGCGTGCTGCAGAGTCCCGAAGCGCTTCGTCTCGAGCGCGAGCGGATCCCCTTTGCGACCGGTACGCGGGTGCCGGCCAAGTACACGACGCGCGAGTTGATCCGGCTCGAAGCAGAGATGGCCAACCGCGCAATATGGCTTTCGGGGCGATCCTCGCATGGCGTTCGCGAAGCTGCGCTTGAGGCGACGTTCGCGCGCCACTCCCGTCTGTCGGAGGAGCAGAGGACGGCGATCGAGCATGTCGCTGGACCCGAGCGGATCGCGGCCGTCATCGGCCGTGCCGGCGCTGGCAAGACGACGATGATGAAGGCGGCGCGCGGGGCGTGGGAAGCCGCCGGTTATCGTGTCGTCGGTGGCGCGCTCGCAGGCAAGGCTGCCGAAGGCCTGGAAAAGGAAGCGGGGATCGCCTCGCGTACGCTGTCGTCCTGGGAGCTTCGCTGGGGTGGAGGCCGAAACCAGCTCGGCGCAAAGACTGTTTTCGTTCTCGACGAGGCCGGCATGGTGTCGTCGCGGCAGATGGCGCATCTGGTCGAGACGGTGACGAAGGCCGGCGCCAAGCTTGTCCTGGTCGGCGATCCGGAACAGCTCCAGCCGATCGAAGCCGGCGCCGCTTTCCGTGCGATTGCCGATCGCATCGGCTATGCCGAGCTCGAAACCATCTATCGCCAGCGCGAGCAATGGATGCGCGATGCTTCGCTCGATCTTGCGCGTGGCAATGTCGGCAAAGCGGTTGATGCCTACAAAGCAAATGGCTGCATGATCGGCTTGGGATTGAAGGACGAGGCTGTCGAAAGCCTCATCGCCGATTGGAACCGGGACTACGATCCGGCCAAGACGACATTGATCCTCGCCCATCTCAGGCGTGATGTGCGAATGCTTAACGAGATGGCACGGGCCGAGCTCGTCGAGCGCGGCATCCTCGGCGAAGGATTCGCATTCCGGACGGAGGACGGACACCGCAGCTTCGCGCCCGGCGACCAAATCGTATTCCTGAAGAACGAAGGCTCGCTCGGCGTCAAGAATGGCATGCTCGGCAAGGTCGTCGAAGCCGCGCAAAACCGCATTGTCGCAGAGATCGGCGAAGGCGAGCACAGACGCCAGGTCATCGTCGAACAGCGCTTCTACAACCATCTCGACCATGGCTATGCCACCACGATCCACAAGAGCCAGGGCGCCACCGTCGATCGGGTCAAGGTGCTCGCGTCCCTCTCCCTGGATCGGCATCTGACCTATGTGGCGATGACCCGTCATCGCGAGGATCTCCGCGTCTATTACGGCACCCGATCCTTCGCGTTTGCCGGCGGCCTGATCAAGATCCTGTCGCGCAAGAATGCCAAGGAAACCACGCTCGATTACGAGAAGGCCACCTTTTACGGGCAGGCCCTCCGTTTCGCCGAGGCCCGCGGCCTGCATATCGTCAACGTTGCCCGAACGGTTTCCCGCGACCGGCTCGAATGGACGATCCGCCAGAAACAGAAGCTGGCTGAACTCGCCGGGCGGCTCCTCGCCATCGGCGCCAAACTCGGCTTCGCCAAAGCCCCCAACCCCACCCATTCGCAAAGCAGCAAGGAGATCAGGCCGATGGTTGCCGGTATCGCGACATTCCCGAAAACGATCGAGCAGGCGGTTGCCGATAAGCTCGAAGCGGATCCAGGCTTGAAGAAGCAATGGGAGGATGTGTCGACCCGCTTCCATCTCGTCTATGCGCAGCCGGAAACCGCCTTCAAGGCGGTCAATGTCGACGCCATGCTGAAGGATGAGACCGCCGGCAAATCGACGCTTGCGAAAGTCGCCGGCCAGCCGGAAAGTTTCGGTGCGCTCAAGGGGAAATCCGGCCTGCTCGTAAGCCGCGCCGACAAGCAGGATCGCGAACGGGCGGAACGCAACGTTCCCGCTCTTGCTCAAAGTCTCGGCGATTACATGCGCCAGCGCAGCCAGGCTGAACAGCGCTATCAGGCAGAGGAAGTGGCGGTCCGCCGCAAGGTCTCGATCGACATCCCGGCACTCTCGCCGAATACGCGCCAGACGCTTAAACGCGTGCGTGACGCCATCAACCGCAACGACCTTCCCTCAGCGCTCGAGTTCGCGCTTGCCGACAAAATGGTGAAGGCTGAGCTGGAGGGATTTGCTAAGGCGGTCGCCGAGCGTTTCGGCGAACGCACCTTCCTGCCCTTGGCCGCCAAGGACACGAATGGCGAGACCTTCAAGACTATCACGGCAGGCATGAGCCCCGGTCAGAAGGCGGGGGTCCAATCGGTCTGGAGCCTGATGCGCGCGGTGCAGCAACTCAGCGCTCACGAGCGAACGGTGGAGGCCCTCAAACAGGCAGAAACGATGCGCCAGACCAAGAGCCAGGGGATGTCGCTCAAATGAATATCAGGCTCGATGAATCAGGGCCGCTGAAGCTACGAGGCAAGCCGTCCCTACGTGGCCTCGGGACGGTGGCCACACTGTTTCTTGGCGCGATCCTGTTCGCTTGGTTCGGTGGCTATCGGATCAATCTCACACCGAGCGAACCGCTCGGTCTCTGGCGTATTGTCAACCTCGATCGCGCCGCTGAGGTCGGCGATCTCGTCTTTATTTGCCCGCCTCGAACAGCAGCCGTGCAGGAGGCTCGTCACCGCGGTTATCTGCGCTCCGGGCTTTGCCCAGGCGGCGTTGCGCCGCTGATCAAGACGGTGATCGCCGTCGCCGGCCAGCGGGTCGAGATCGCAGCAAGCGTTCGCGTCGATAGGCGTGACGTTGCTCGATCGAAGCTTGCAGACCGGGATGGAGAGGGACGGCCGTTGACGCCGTTCGGAGGCGGGATCGTGCCGGCGAGTAGCGTCTTCCTGCACTCGGCTTTCGCGGGCTCCTACGACTCCCGCTATTTCGGTCCCGTTGCCGCTTCCGGTATCCTTGGCCTGGCGCAAGAGGTTCTGACCTATGCGCCGTGATCATCTCAAACCAACGCTGCTTATCATTGCTGCGATCCTCGCCGGGACAATCGGATGGAGCGGTCATGTCCTGCTGCTTCCGGCCGCACTAGCGTTCCCAATCCTCTGGGGACGAGCGCAAACGAGATCGGTGGCGGCGCTCGTTTCAGCCGGGTATTTCCTGGCGGCGTCGCGCGGTCTGCCACAAGGGGTGGCGGCCTTCTACGCGTCCGACCTTTTGCCTGGTTTGGCGCTGTGGCTCTGCGCATCCCTGAGCTTTGTCGCAGTCCAGGCGATCCTCTGGACGAAGCATTCGCGCCATCGTCCATTTCGCTATCTGATGGCAGCCGTCCTCATGGCGGTGCCACCGTTCGGCATCACCGGCTGGGCACATCCCGTGACGGCGGCCGGCATTCTGTTTCCCGGATGGGGATGGTGGGGAATGGTGGCGATGACAGCCGGCCTCATGGGCCTCGTAACCCGCATGTGGCCGGCTGTCGCCATCGCCTTCGCAGGCGTTTGGCTCTGGTCCGCCGCTCTCTGGACCGATCCGAAACTACCTGAGGGTTGGCAGGGCGTCGATCTCCAATTGGGGTCGTCGCTGGGTCGGGACACCAGCATGCAGCGCCATCGTGATCTGATTGCCACGGTGAAGGGTCATAGCGCTGGTGGCATCTCGAATGTCGTGTTGCCGGAAAGCGCCCTGGGCTTCTGGACGCCGACGGTCGAACGCCTCTGGGTCAAGGCTTTTGAGGGCACGGAGATTTCCGTGATCGCAGGCGCTGCCGTCGTCGATGCTGACGGGTATGACAATGCGCTCGTCGTCCTATCCGCCGCGGGGAGCGAGATCCGCTATCGCGAGCGAATGCCGGTCCCGGGCTCGATGTGGCAGCCATGGCGGTCGTGGCTCGGCGAGACCGGTGGCGCCCGTGCGCATTTCTTCGCCAATCCGACGGCGGCCATCGGTGATCATAAAGTCGCGCTCCTGATTTGCTACGAGCAGCTCATCGTCTGGCCGGTTCTGCAATCGATGCTCCACGATCCGGGCTTTATCGTCGCGGTCGGCAATGGATGGTGGACCAGCGGAACATCCATTGTTGCGATCCAGCGGGCGAGCGCAACCGCCTGGGCAAAGCTCTTCGCAAAACCGCTTGTTCTTGCCTTCAACACCTGAAACCGGAGGAGACGTCATGCTGGACGCTGCACTGATCAAAGAATGCGCCGATCCATCCTTGAAATCCGCGATCGTCGAGCAGTTCGTCGTGGCTGCCGGTTCGACGGACCCGCTCGCCGTGACCGTCAAGTCGGGCGGCAGGTTGGTCCTGGTGCCGGCGCGGTCGGCTGACGAAGCGATGACGATCGTCCGTCAATATGCAGGACAGGCGTGGTTCGCGTCGGCTTGACACAATTCCCGGCTGGCGTCGGCGTGAAGAACGTCGCGGACCTAAAGCCCGACCTGGTTGATGCCTGCGAAAACCTTCGCAAGGGAACCTCAATGTTTGCCAAAATTCTGAGGATCGTCGCGAAGTGGTATGGCGATCCCAAGAGTGAAGACGTCTTCCCGCAGATATTCGAGGATGCGGTCCTTGCTTGGAAAACCGGAGAATTCGAAGGTGTGAACGTGTTTCAGGCTCAGGTTCCAGGAGATCCCATTGAGTTACCACAGCCAGATGTAATGCACTCGAATGATGATGAGGAAGAAGTAGTGGCGACGCCTGAGAAACAGGCCGAGGTGAATGAGGATGTAGATCGGGCGGGAATTCGGATTGACCTATCCCCCATCGGCGGAAATTGGCCTTTATTCCGGAAGCGCATTGCGCATCAGGACGGCCCTCGCCGTCTTCAATAGCAATCTCGACGACTTCGCTCCCCATGTCCTGGGCATCGCGGAGTTCCTGCAGAACGGCGAGAAACAACTCCCGCTGCAGTGCTGGCAGGACCTGCGGAACGATGATGACAAGGCCGGCGTGCAACTCCTCGTTTGCGTAGAGTTTTCTGAAGTCGCGCGCGTTGTTCATCACGAAGGTGAAATCTTCTGAGACGATGCGCGGCATCAGATCCCAGTCGGTCTCACCGCTCAGGCCAGGCCAATTGACATGAAAACAGTCGTGGCCATGGTCTTGCGCCACGGCCACGACCGATGTGTGCAGGCATTCATCGATGAGGAACTTCACGAAGCCGTGCCCGAGGCCTTCCGGGAACCAGCCTTGCAGAGATGCAGGCGCTTCACCGACTTCAGTTTCAGTCCCTGTTCAGAGAGCTTTTTCGGCCGTCCGCGGGCGGGGTGAGTGGCTGTCCAGATTTCGGCCAGTTCCACCGTCCGCGCCGTGACAGACCGATAGCCGTCAACGATTTCCGCGATTGCTGATCGCATATCGATTGTTGATGTCGTCGTCGATCATATCATCTTCGAACCTTTCCAAACAATCGACGACCAAACCCAGGGCCTCTCTACTGGAGCCTACGGTCCTGAGTGCTCGGCGGAGGTGAAGCCCATTCCTCGTCTCAAATTGACAAATTAATTCGGAGCGCCGCCTGGAGGATGCTGTCCCTTGAGGTCAGCCTAGTGAGGGATAGACAACTTCCAGTCAGAGAGGTCTAGGAAGAGCCTGAAAAGGCTATGAGGTGTTCATTCGTTGGACGTTTCAGCAATTCGGCGGCGTCGGTGCCCAAGACCGTCGCCAATCGGTCCACGACATCAATGCTGGCGCTGTAAATGCTCCGCTCCAAAGAGCTGATGTAAGTTCGATCGATCTCCGCCAAGTGCGCAAGCTCCTCCTGTGACAGCCCCTTGGCCTGCCGTGCAGCTCGCAGATTTCGCGCGAAAACCTCTCTGATCTCCATCAGGGGGAGAACAGCGCCTTGATGAGTATTCTTCCACGGAGTATTCTCTACAAGCGTGAGTCGGCCGCGAGATCACGTGCTCGCAAATGCAATCAGTAGTGGCCGCGAGCGCGTAAAAGGCTGCAGACGTCCTGCTTCGGAGGTGGGGCCTAACGTTCGATAGGAGATATTCTCGCGATCTCTCACCCCAAAAATTGCGGTTCGTCTTCTTTTGGCGGATAACAGGCTGGAGCCAGTGGAGGAGGAATGATGACCGATCTGGGATCATCCGAGATACAGGGCGAGCACGAAGACGTCGGAACCCGCTTGGATTCGATGCCTAAGTCGAAGTTGGAGGCGTTAGCCGTCTCTGTAATCCTAGAACATCGCCGAGTTCTTGCCGCCGACGAAGCCATTTATGAGGAATGGTCCCGCGCGGCCGCAGACTCTTCCGTACCCCATTCCGTACTCGCGAGACTGCTGGAGGAGTACCTCACGCGTCAGAAGAAATCCGAAGCTCAGCAGGAGGAGCTTTCGGGAATCATTGAAGCGCTTGGGTATGTTCCGGACGTCCCCCCAGCCGCAATGAATGAGGTCTAGAGCAGGTCGCGATCCTTGGCGATCGCCACCAGTTGCGGGACTGTTGCCGCATCCAACTTTCGGCGTGCGCCGTCGAGATAGTGCTGAACTGTCCTCGGATTGATGCCGGTTAGCATTGCGGTGTCTAAGGTGTTCTTCCCTTTTGCAGCCCACATGAGGCACGTCGCTTCCCTTGGCGACAGCAACCGCTTGGGGGCGAGAACTATCCCCGCATCGACAATCTTAAGCCGGTAGTGAACCGCCAGGGCGGCCTGAATAGCTTTCTGGCCATCCTTCAATCTACCGATATCAGGTTTTTCGGCTGACGTGGTGAAGGTCAGCATGATCGCAGCCCCGAAACTCCCTTCCACGGGTATGGTGAGCCCGCTGCGAATCCCATGATCGATTGCCTGATCTCTAAAATGCCTGAGATCAGATGAGCCCCGCGAGGGCCAATCGTCAGCCGACCAGACGAATGGCTCCATGCGGCGCCGGGCCTCGATGACGACGGGATCGATAAGGGAGTATTGGTGGGTGAGATAGACGTCTTGCCACACGGGGGGATAGGTGTTGCAGGTGCGGACCTCGGTACCCTCGGTCTGAAGATATGCAAATCGCTCGAATGCGCAGGACACGGCAAAACTCTTGATCGCGCTCTTGATCATCCGCTCGTCGTGAGCTGCATCAACCGTGTCGATAAGCGATCGGAACTTCGTGTTCATAAATTGCTCCTTGTCCTCCAACGGCAATCAGCGGGACAGGCTGGTGCCCTGATGAAAAACTGAAAGGGCGGCCGACTGGAATCATTCCGGTCGGCCGCCCTCAAGACATCGGTGTTGTGAGAATCCGAGACTGTCGACAAAGCCGTTCGCTTCGGCCGCAGAGAGACAGGCTTGTAATACATCGGCCCTAGCCAATGATGGTTCTCCTGATCAATGAAAAAGCCAGGAAATCCTGGCGCGCGGTGGAATCGCCACAGAAAGATTACAGCCGCGCCGCGCTGACTCAAGCCCAAAAATCAACCAAGGGATGTGCAGTCGCGAAAATGTGATTAGTTGTCGCTATTCTGGCTCGGGGTTAATATGACGAGTGAGGATTATGATCGGAACAGATACGCGGAGGGAAAGATGATGTCCTGGTCGACGAGGACATTGAACCTGTAGCCCGGACGGATACGGATCGTAGGCTGAACGCTCAGGTTCTTCGAAATCGTCTGTTCCGCTACCTGGCCGAACGACTCGGCAAAATTTCGTCGTGCTGCATCCGAGGCCGTGTCCGGCGTTCCACGCGTCGAACTCTCAGGCATCGACATATCGATACCTGTACCGATAAGCGCGATGAGGGCTGCCGAGCTCCACGTGCGCCAGAGATGCCGATCGACCTTGTCCTTGAAGCCGCCATACCCTTCGGCGTCCGTACCGGCCATTCCGCCTATCTGCAGGGTCGACCCATTCGGCAAAATGAGATCGGTCCAGACCACGAGGACCCGCTCCTGGCCAAACGAGACCTTGGAATCATAGCGGCCAAACAGTTTGGCGCCCTGCGGGATAAGGAGCCGGTAGCCGGTGGCGCTGTCGTAGACATTCTGGCTCACTTGCGCAGTGATCCGTCCGGGAAGGTCGGAGTTGAGCCCAGTGATCAGGGTGGCGGGAATGACCGAGCCGCGCTTCAGCTCGTAGGCCGACATCTGCGGCACGACGCGGTTCGGGAGATAGCCGAGATCCTTGATATCCTGGTTGAAGAAATCCTCCTTCGACGTCTGTGCGTTCGGATCGAGGTTCTCGCCCATGAGCCCGGATTTCATGGCAGCGGCATAGAGGTCAGAGGCATTGTTGCTTGTCGACGCGGGACTTTGGCTGGAGTCGGCCGAGTTTTTGGCCGTCCTCTCGACATCGGAAATATCCACCTTCAACGGCGAGTCCAAAGCCGTTGCTCGTGCCTGCAACCGAGCCATCCGTTGCCGTTGTGCCTCGCGGACATATTGTTCGTCCTGCTCGCGCTTCAGCCGCGCCCTCCATTCCTCCTCCGATTCGAGCCGCGGGCGGCGCTCTTCTCGTTCCGTGGGGCGGCGGTCGACAACAGTTGTTTCCTTCTCGACCTTCTGTTCGACTGCCGGCGTCGGCTGAAACGCTTCGCGCTCCACCGGCTCGCCGATGATGCCGTCGGTGACGCCGCGCTTGAGCTGGTCGCCGAAGTTCGTCGCCGGCGTATTCGACGCGCTGTCGATGTCATTGTTGCGGTTGAACGGGAGACCGCGCCATGCCAGTCCGATGACGACGACGCCGACGAACAACGCGACGATGACGATGGCGATGATGATCGGCAGGCGATTGAGACGGCGCATGCCGTTCTGATCGTCCGTCTGGTTGCCGGCACCAAGCTGCAGAGACTGGACCATATCTGCCTCCGTCAGTTGCGCTGCATAATGGAAAGCGGACTTGCCGGCACCGCACCCGCCGCCGTCGTCGTGTAGGCCCGGCCGAGCGCAATAGCGGGCGTTGAAAGTCGCGCGAGCACCTGACCGTCAATACCGTCGATCGAATAGGCGAGTTCGACCGGCTTTGCGTCCTTCCCAACCTTCCCGTCAGTGACAACCGTGTAGCCCCATCCCTTGAGGGCTGCCTCGAGCGCGGCTGCGAACTCGGAGTTGTCCTTCTCCATCTTGATGGTGGTCGTTCCGGCCGGCCCGATTTGCTCGGCAAGGCGGCTCGCCATATCGCCAGCAATGGCGCTCGCGGCAGGACCAGTGACTGGAACGGGTCCCGAGTCGGGGGGCAATCCATCGTCAGCCGTCTGGCAACCAGAAAGAAGAGCGGCGGCGATGATCAAGGGCAGAAACAAGCGCATCGGTCAGCCTCCCCGCCGGATGGTGATCTTCTGCTGGCGCCAGCCGACTCCGGAGACGAGGATGGCCTTGTCGACCGCGTAGTCGACGATCATCATGTCGTTCTTCATGCGGTAGTTGACGATGCGGTTTTGACCGCCGGAGACGACGAACAGCACCGGCGCGTCCTGTCCCGAGATCGACCTCGAAAACTGGATGTAAGTTTTGACACCGTCCGAATAGACCCGCTTCGGTTTCCAAGACGCGCTCCCGCTCACTGAGTAGGAGAAGTTCAGCTTGTCGGCAGCCGTCCCGGGAATGCCGCCAGTCTCGAGGCGGGAGTTGATATCGGCAAGCTTGGTCGAAACATCCTCCGGATACTCGAAACCGACCCGCGCCATATACTGGCTCGGGTGGGATTTGAGCTGGATGTGATAGGTGCGTCGCGACGTCGTCACCACCATAGAGGTGACAAGGCCCGCCTCCGATGGCTTGACGATCAGGTGGATCGCCTGCCCGCCCGTGGCGCCCGAGGTTGCAGGTTCGACCTTCCAGCGCACGGTATCGCCAACGAGAACATCGCGGACGATCTCGCCACCCTGCAATTCGATATCGCAAACCTGTAAGGGTGAGCAGACGACAGATGGCTGTGTCTCGCCGAACAGGAAGATGACCTTGCCGTCCGGGCCGGTCGTGACCAGCCCGGCAGTGCCGCGCCATTTCCTGGAAATATTCGTGCCCTTCACCTCATTATTGGTCATGCTCTGCGCTTCAGCGCCGCTCATGAGGACGAGTGTGGCCAGGCAGCCGACGGCTGCAATCAATCCGGTTCTGTGCATTGAGAAATCCCTGCCCTTAAAGCTGTGCTGTCCAGTCGAAATCCCGGACATAGAGACCGATCGGGTTGAGGCGGATGGTCGCCTCGTCCTGGGGCGAGGTGATCGTCACCGTCGCGATCCCGCGAAACCGACGCGTGCCGATCTCCTTGCCCTTGCGGTCCCGTTCGTATTCGGTCCAGTCGATCTGATAAGTCTGGTTGGAGAGCGCCACGATATTGTTGACCTCGATGGCGACAGTTGCTGTTTTGGCCTTCTCGAACGGTGAATTGCCGCGGAACCAGGCGTTGATCTTTTCCGTCGACGGATCGGAGGTCCTGAGAAGCGCGTAGGTCCTGTCGATATATTGCTTCTGCACCACGGCGTCGGGCGTGATCGAACGGAAGCTGGTCACGAAGTTGCCGAGCGAGGCGCGCACCACCCGCACATCGGCATATTCGATTTGCTCCGGGATTCCCGATGTCACCGCGGTTCCAAGCTTGTCGACCTGGACGATGTAGGGCACCAGCTTGACCTGGGTGCTGAGGTACAACGCGTAGCCGAAGCCGATCACCGCCATTGTGAGACCGAGAATGCCAACGATCCGCCACGCGGCGGCGGCCTGGACATAGGAGCCGTATCGCTCGCTCCACTCCTGGCGTGCGGCAAGATATGGGTTTTCGGGGGCGCGGTTCGCTGCCATCGATGCATCGCTTTCTGACTGCTAGTCTTTGTATTCCGGGGGTGGCTCGGGTCCGCTGCGGCCGCCGCGGCTTTCGTCGAGTTTCGCGTTGGCGAGCCCGAGGATCGATCCGGCATAGGCGCCGGGAGAGCCGATGGCCTTTTCCTTGGCCGCGGAGCCTGCGGCCCTGCCGGCAGAGCCGATCCCCGCGCCGAAGCCTCGAAGAGCGCTACCTGCCACCGATGAACCGGCCGCCCGGGCAGCCTGGCCAGCAGCAAAGCCTGCTCCTGCCGCACCGGCTGCGAGGAACCCGGCGCCCGTGGCAAACGATGCCGCGTGGCCGCCGTGTCTGATCGCTTCCATCCCGCCTGAGACGGACGCACCCTGGACGACACCCTGCATGATGTTCGGTACGTAGATGGCGACAATGAAAACGACGACCGCAATGCCGGCGATCGCGAGCGCGGTCTGGAACTGGTCGCCGATATCGGGTTGGTTTGCGAGTCCGATCAGGACTTCCGATCCGATACGCGAGATCATCACAAGTGCCATTAGCTTCATGCCGACGGAAAAGGCATAGACCAGATACCGTATGGCGAAGTCCTTGGTGTAGGACGAGCCACCGAGCCCAAGCATGATCATGCCGGCGAGCAGACCGATATACATTTCGACCATGACGGACACAAAAATAGCGGCGACGAGCGAGAACGAGACGACCACGATGACCATGGCGAACGCGGCCGAGATCGCCAATGCGTTGTCCTCAAATAGCCCGAACCGGATCTTTTCCGACATCTTCGTTGCGACGGCGAGGCCGGCATTGAACACGTCGGCGGGTGAGGCCGTGCCACCGCCGGCGCCAATCTGGAACAGGCTATCGACGACGGCTTTGGCGAAGGTCGGCCCCTGCGCGAGCACAAAGGCGAAGAATCCAACAAACATGATCCGCCGGACAAGCTCGGCAAACCAGCTGTCGAGCGTTGCGGCTTGAAGTACCAGCCAGACGGCGGCAATTCCGATTTCGATCGTCGCCAGGATCCAGAACAACGACTTCGCCGCCTCCATGACGGTGGTTTCCCACCCCTTGGCGGCCGTCGTGATCTGGCTTTGCAACGAGGTGAGCACTGAACCTTCCTGGGCGAGCACCGGCTGGGCGCAGAGCACGGCAAAAGCAGCGAGCAGCATCGCGGCTCGAAGCTGCCGAAGAGACGCTGTCCTCATGTCCTCACCACTCGACCTTCATCTTTTCACCACCGGAGGTCGGATACTCCTTCGAGGCGACGACGAATTTTTCACGGCGCTCCTGCGCAGCCTGCTTTTCGGAAATCGGGAACCAGATGCCGGTGCTGCCGGCCGCCATGCAGGCGGCGATCGCAAGCAAAATCAGTTTCGTTTTCACCATTCCACCTTCATTTTCTCGCCACCGGAGGTGGACGGCGCTTTCGAGCTGAAGAACTTTTCCCGCCGAGCCTGAGCGAGGTCCTTGTCGGTCTGCTCTGTCTGAAGCCACGTACCCATCACGGTCATTTGCTGGGAGACGAGGCCGCGGAGCTTCTGCATCTGCGCGACCTGCTGCGTTGCGATTTGATGCCCGACCTGTAGCGCCTTCATCTGCCCGTCGGCGGTCTCCGACATCGATCGCAGCGAGGACATTGTCCCCTCCTCGCTGTCGAACTGCTCGGCCGTCAGGCTCGCCGCCTTCAGCGTGCTGGCGATCGTGTCCCGGTTGGTGTCGGACCAGGTCTGATAGCTCGAGGAGAATGTCTCATTGCTTGGCAGGTTGGTCTTGAGGTTCGAATAGCTCTGGAAGCGCTGCTGAAGCACATCATCGGCATTGCCCATCGAAAACGAAATGCTCTGGCCCTGATCGACGATGCTGCGGAGCTGATTGAGATCGCTCTCGACTTGTCCCCACATGTGCGAGGGCAGCGTCGCGGTGTTCTGAAGCAGGTTTTGATAGATATTCAGCTGCGTTTCGATCTGCTGCGCAAGCTGGCTGATCTGCGTGAGCTGGTTCTGAACCTGCTCGCCGGATTTCCCGACCAGCGCGACTAGCTCGCCATTATTCAGCACCTGCGTCCATTCGGTCGCCGCGCCCGTGGCGGTGCCCGCACCGGCCGGAGAGGTACTACCAAGCGTCAGGACGATAGCCGCAAGAACAGTGAGCATTCTATTCGAAATCGAGCAGCGAAGCGGCATCGTGAACTCCTCTCGTTTGAAGCCATTGGATGGGCCAGTCTCGGCCGTGTTCGGAATGAAGCGTGCGGATGCGCTTTAAGTCTTCCTTTCCCGATGCCCCGACGAAGCTGAGCGCCACCGGTCCGAGCGCCATGTCGAACAGTCGCCGGCCTTCCGGCGTAACGACATAATATTCCCGCTTCGGCATTGCGTTCGAGACGATCTCGATCTGCCGCTCGTTGAAGCCGATCCTCTCGTAGAACTCGCGCGTTCCGGGTTCGCGGGCAGCACCATTCGGAAGGCAGATCTTTGTCGGGCAGGATTCTTTCAGGACATCGATGATCCCAGAGCGTTCCGCGTCCGAGATCGACTGCGTGGCAAGCACGACGGCGCAGTTCGCCTTGCGTAGCACCTTCAGCCACTCGCGGATCTTGTTCCGGAATACCGGATGACCGAGCATCAGCCATGCTTCGTCGAGCACGATCAGGCTCGGCGAGCCATTGAGACGTTTTTCGATACGCCGGAAGAGATAGGTGAGCACGGGCACGAGATTGCGCTCGCCCATGTTCATCAAGTGCTCGATCTCGAAGGTCTGGAAGGCGCCAAGCGAGAGGCCGTCCTGTTCCGCGTCGAGAAGCTCGCCCATTGGACCGTCAACCGTGTAGTGATGGAGCGCATCCTTGATCTCGCGCATCTGGACGCCGCTGACAAAGTCCGACAACGACCGGCCGGGCGCGTTTGCCATCAGGGCAATCTGGCGGGAGATGTTGTTGCGATGATCAGGCGTAATGACGACGCCTTGTAGCGCAACCAGCATCTCGATCCATTCCGTTGCCCAAGCCCGATCTGCGTCACTCGCGAGGTCGGATAGCGGGCAGAAGGCGAGCGCCCTTCCCTCGTCGTGTTTGTCGCCGCCGATTTCGTAATGGTCGGCGCCGGTGGCAAGGGTCAGCGGCAGGAGCGAATTGCCCTTGTCGAAGGCGAAGATCTGGGCTCGCTCATAACGCCGGAATTGCGCCGCGATCAGCGCCAGAAGCGTCGACTTGCCCGAGCCGGTAGGACCGAATATCAAAGCATGGCCGACGTCGTCGACATGGAGGTTGAGCCGGAACGGCGTCGAGCCGCTCGCGACCTGCATCAGCGGTGGTGAATTCGCCGGATAGAAGGGGCAAGGCGCGACCGGATTACCCGACCACACCGAGTTCAGCGGGATCAGGTCCGCAAGATTGCTGGTGTTGATCAGCGGCTCGCGGATATTGGCGTACCAGTTGCCGGGCAGACTGCCGAGATAGGCGTCTGTCGCGTTCAGCGTTTCGATCCGCGCCCCGAACCCCTCAGCCTGGATCAATCTCCGGATTGCCTCGGCCTTTTCCTGCAGGGCTTCGCGGTCCTGATCGAACAGGATAATGACGGGCGTGTAGTAGCCATAGGCGACGAGCTGCGACGACGCCTGCGCGATGGCATCTTCGGTCTCCGCGACCATCGTCATGGCGTCCTGATCGAACGATCGGCTTTGCGTCTGGAAAAGCTGATCGAAGAACGGCCTCACCTTCTGCTGCCATTTTTTGCGGGTGCGCTCGAGCCTCGCGCGCGCCTCTTGCGCATCGAGAAAGATGAAGCGCGATGACCAGCGATAGGTGAGCGGCATCAGGTCGAGTCTGTTGAGGATCCCGGGCCAGCTCTCCGCCGGCAGTCCGTCAATCGCCACGACGGCGAGGAAACGGTTCTCGACCTTCGGGGTCAGCCCATGCTCAAGTTCGGCGGTCGCGACCCAGTCGAGATACATCGGGGCATCGGGAAGCCGGATCGGGTGGCTCTCGCCGGTGATGCAGAAGCGGACGAACTGCAGCAGTTCGTCATAGCGAGCGACGCGCTCCCCTCCCCTCTCGCGAACCTCCCGCGTTTCCATCCGTCGGATCGAAACGGTATTCGCGAAATACTGCTCGACTTCCCGGAAGGCGTTCTTGAAGGTGAACAGCACCGTGTCCGCATAGGTCTTCTTGCGGCTCTCCTCATCGGAATAGATGTATTTGCTCAAAGCCGTCCTTTTGGATTCGAGCGGCCGATGGGTGAGGATCAGCGCGTGCTTGCTCTCGAAATGTCCCCGCTCTCGCTCGAAATGCGCCCGGCGCTCCGCGTCGATCGCCCGGGTGACCGCATCGGGGAAATGGCAGCGGTCTTCTGAAGGGTAATCGAAGGTCGGGATACGGACGGCTTCGACCTGGATCATCCAGCCGCTTCCGAGCCGCGACAGGATCATATTGATCTGCCGTGACAGTTCGTTGCGCTCCAGATCGGTGGCGCTTTCGGAGTCGGGGCCGGCAAAATACCAACCAGCCATCAGGCTGCCGTCTTTCAACAAAAGTACGCCATTGTCGACAAGGCCGGCATACGGAACGAGATCCGCGAATGAGGGGCCGGTGACCCGGAAACTTTTGAGAGCGGCCATGACTTCTCTTCAATATCGACGCCACGGCGAGGAGGTCGCGCGGTAATGGTGCTGGTAGGAGATATGACGGACGTAGACTTGTCGCATCAGCGGATCCGCCTTTGCCATCATTCTCAGGAACCCGACGATCACGATCCAGACGGCGATACCGAAGAGCGCGGAGTAAAGGGTTAGCACTACGAAGATCAGGATGACGGCGGCGAGCCCGGTGAGCAGCACCAGCTCCCGGTCGGCGCCCATCAGCAGGTTCGGCCGGGAAAGCGCCCGGTGGATTCGGTTGCGTTGCAGCCGGTACATGGATTCAGCCATTTGCCCCCTCCCCTCCTTGGCTTGCACCAAAAGAGGTCGTCTGGTCGCCCGGCAGCCCGATCGAAGCGCCGGTCGCACCGAACAGTCCGACAATGGTGGTCGCGCCGAGCAAGATACCGGCGACCAGCACGACGTACACAAGTCGGCGCGCGAAATCGTTTAGCTCGCCGCCGAAGATCAGCATGCCGCCGGCGATAGCCACCGCTGCAAGCGCAATCGCCCCCGCGACCGGGCCGGTGATCGACTCCTGGATCTGCTGCAGCGGCCCTTCCCATGGAAGGCTGCCACTTGAGCTGGCAAGTGCTGAGACGACCGAGGCAAGAACGACTGGGCCCGCCATGAGCGCCGTGGCGATGAGGGCATGTTTAGGCGACATTGAGCGCTTCCTGTTCTTCGGTGAGGTGATCGGATTCGATCTCGTATCGGCCGTTGATGAACCGCTCGACTTGGATGATGTCGCGAACAAGCCTTCCGCGCGGCGTCCGCTCGATCGAAATGACCAAGTCAACGGCCTCTCCGATCACCTCGTGCATCGGCTGTTGGCTTGCCTCGGCCGTCAGTTGTTCAAGCCGACGCAGTGCCGATATGGCCGTGTTGGAATGAATTGTCGCTACGCCCCCGGGGTGACCGGTGTTCCAAGCCTTGAGCAATGTCAGGGCGGCGCCGTCGCGAACCTCGCCGACCACGATCCTGTCGGGCCGCAGCCGCATCGTGCTCTTGAGGAGCCGCGCCATGTCTATCGTATCGCTGGTATGCAGGAGGACGGCGTTGTCGGCGGCGCACTGGATTTCTGCCGTATCCTCAAGGATGACGAGGCGATCTTCCGGCGCCGATTTGACGATCTCGTCGATCACGGCATTCGCAAGCGTCGTCTTGCCCGAGCCCGTTCCCCCGGAAATGACGATGTTTAGCCTCGCTGAGATAGCGCTGCGAATCGTCGACACCTGATATTCGGTCATGACGCCGGTGCGGACATAATCTTCGAGCGGAATGAGGCGTGACGCGCGACGCCGAATGGTAAAAGCAGGCTTGGCGACGACTGGGGGCAACAGACCCTCAAAGCGGTGGCCACCTATTGGCAGCTCGCCGGAGATGATCGGCTGGTCTGTATCCACTTCGGATTGAAGCGCATGCGCCACGGTCCCGATCACCATCTCCGCGGCAGCAGACGACATCTCGCCGGCGGGTGCAACACCGTGGCCGAGGCGTTCGATGAACAGCTTTCCGTCCGGATTGAGCATGATCTCGACGACAGTCGCATCATCCAAGGCAACACAAAGCTGATCGCCGAGCGCCTCCTGAAGTTTGCGGACAAGCCGGGGGTGAGAGCGAAGCTGGTTCACGGATTTCTCCTTATGCGGCCTTGCTGAGAGGGGAGAGTTCAGAACGGTAATTGGACGGACGGAGCCTGAGGAACGTCCCCTTATTGGCTGGCAGTGTGCCGGCCACGGCCATCGTCACGCCGATCTTCTTCGGCTCGCCGAAACGCTGCAGCGGCCAGCCGACGCGGCCGAGGATTCGCTCGAATCGAAGATCGGTCACCGTGACAATCTCGGTGTAGTCATTCGCGAAGCACCATTCGATGATGCCGGCGAACATCGTTAGCGTGGCCTCATGGATGGAACCGTCACCCCTCCCCTCCGCGAGGGCCGTATCGACGCAGAAGCGAGAACTCTCAATCATTGCGGCATGGCCGTTGAGTTGACCGTCCGGGAGAAGCGACGGGAAAACGTCGGCCACCATTGTCGGACCAAGGGTAGGAAGGAGCCTCGCGCATCCCGCGAGTTGCCCGGCGTCTGTGATGGCGAGGACGTAGGTCGGCCGAAGCGCGTCAAAATCATCTGACTCACACCCCGCCGTAACGTCAACGTCCCAACCCAAGCGCCCGGAAAAGACCCGCGCACGAAGCTTGTAGTGGATGCGTAGGAGGTGCGCCTCTTGGATCGTCCGGGGCGTTGAGATCGCGAGAGCCTGCATGATTTACTCCGTCGTTGTTGGTCGGCGAGGAAATCAGCATGGATTGGTATCGAAGGGCAGTTGTAGGATTCAACATGCGCGAAGTGAGCTGAGTCGCGGTTCATGAGGGGTGTGGCGCTATAGAATCACCCAATCCACTTGCTGCGTCACACTTGGATTGTAGGATTCACAGAAGAACATTCTGGGATCAACGAGCCGTGTATTTGAGGCTAACTCCCGGAGCGGCCAAGCAAAATTCGAATAGTTTGATCCAGACTTTTATCGATCTTTAACTTTCGATTAACCCTAAACTTCTGGACCGGTTCCGAGAATCGTGTTCTATCGTTAGCGGGCAATGGCCGGTAAACCGGTGAAAAGCCGCCAAGAGGGACCGATGGCGATAGCAAACCGAGTAGAAGCAGTTGGCTCCAAGGAAGATGCCGGCAGCAAAATCATGCGGCATGCCGGGCTTCTGTCCGGGCAATTGCAGCAGCTCAGAACTCGTATGTATCCCCCAAAATCGGAAAAGACCCTGCGTCCCTTTCTGACCAACGAAGTGTCGAAGCTGACATCGATACCCGATTCCACCCTCAAGCTCATGTCCACCGAAGGACGTGGACCGGTTCCCAGCAGACTGGAAAACAACCATCGCGTCTACACGCTGGCCCAGATCAATGAGCTGCGTGAATTGTTCGCGATGCAGAAACCTGCAGACGCATTGCGATTCCTTCCTCGTCGTCGCGCCGGCGAGCACCTCCAGGTCCTTGCGATAGCTAATTTCAAGGGCGGAAGCGCGAAAACCACAACCTGCGTCCACCTTGCCCACTATCTCGCGCTGCATGGGTATCGCGTCCTCGCACTCGACCTAGACCCGCAGGCGTCCTTGTCCGCTTTGTTTGGTGCTCAGCCTGAAGTTGACGTGGGATCAAATGAAACGATCTATGCCGCTTTGCGTTACGAGGACGCCGAGCGTCGTCCAATTCGGGATATCATCCGCAAGACATATTTCGATGGCATTGATCTCATTCCAGGAAATCTGGAAGTCATGGAGTACGAGCACGAAACGCCACGGATTTTGGCGAACAAGTCGAGCTCCGGCGCGATTTTCTTCGAGCGATTGAAGCTTGCTCTCTCTGAAGTCGAGGCGGATTACGATATCGTGATCCTCGACACTCCGCCGTCGCTCGGTTTTCTGACGTTGAGCGCGATATATGCCGCGACCAGCATGATCATTACGGTCCACCCAGCCATGCTGGACGTCGCGTCAATGAGCCAATTCCTTCTCATGATGGGCGACCTGATTAGTGTTCTAAACGAGAGCGGCGCTCAGTTGGACCAGGACTTCATTCGGTATTTGGTCACACGACACGATACCAACGATGCGCCACAGTCGCAGGTCGTTGCGATGCTTCGGCACCTGTTCGGCTCTGATGTATTATTACCGACCGCCATCGAAAGCACTGCGGTTGAGGCAGCCGGTTTGGCTAAACGTTCGGTATACGAGCTCGAATTGGGACAGATCGGGCGCGACACTCACAAGCGTGCCCGCGAGGCGGTAGATGCTGTGAACGAGGCGATTGTGCGTCTCGTCAATGAGAGCTGGGGGCGGACATGAGCAAATCGCCTCGGAAGTCGATTGTCGCCAGCTTCGGCTTGCTTTCCGCGGAGCTGGAGAGTGATCAGACTGCGGATCAACAGCAGCCGGCGCCTGCCCCTCCCCCGGTTCCTGGAAATCGTGTCGGAGCAGGCGTGATCGGTGCTGCTCACCGAGCAATCGATGACATTCGGACCGAGCGAGATCGCTTAAAGGCTATCGTAGAGTCGGGTGGGGGTTCTGTTCGCGAATTGGATCCATCGCTCATCGATCCTTCCCCTTATCCAGACAGACTGCCGGACGATGACGCCGCGAGCTTCGAGGCGTTCAGGCGGTCGATCGAGTCCGAAGGGCAAAAGGTTCCCATCCAGGTCCGCAAACACCCCTCGTCGCCCGGTCGCTATCAAATTGTCTACGGCCATCGACGCTGGCTGGCTGCCGTGCAGCTGAACAGGCCGGTTCGCGCGCTCGAAGTCGAGATTTCCGACCTCGACCTAGTCCTCGCACAAGGTATCGAAAATGCGGCGCGCCAAGACCTGACTTGGATTGAGCGCGCGCTGTTTGCATCGCGAATGGATGATGCTGGGATTAAGCCTCGGCACATCTACGCGGCGCTTTCGATCGAAGACGCAGAACTGGCACGGATGCGAAGCGTCTACAGGATCGTTCCTGCGGATATCATCGAGGCCATTGGGCGGGCGCCCAAGATTGGACGACCGCGCTGGCTCGAGTTTGCCAAGACAGTAGCGGGCGACGCGGGAACGCTGGACGCGCTACGGGCGGCGCTGGTTAGGAAGGGCGATGGGGCCGAGACCTCCGACCAAAGATTTCAGCGTGCTTTGAACGTCATCAAGCCAGCATCGACCGGCCGTCGCGAGCCAACCCCGATTACGGACAACAGCGGGACGAAGCTCGGCGCTCTTTCGATATCCTCGAAGGAGGTTCGGATTTCTGCTGAGGGCGCACTCGGGATCGAGTTTTTGAAGTTTATTGAGGCGGAGCTCCCAGCGCTTACCGAGCGCTTCGCGGGCCTGCGAGAAAACGAAAAGCCCTGACAGCTGTCAGGGCTTGGAAGAAAGGAAGAGCTGCAAAAGAAAAAGGCCCCCAAACGTTGCCGTCGTGGAAGCCTCTCTCAATGTGTGACAACTAGAGAATCGCATTTCCCCGAATCCCAGTCAAGAGTCTTTGGCACCGTATTTTTGGTGAGCAGGTTTCTTTTGCCTTTTTGAAGGTGAAGAAAATGCAGACTGGAAGTGTGACGACGCCCTTTGGGCGGCGGCCGGTGACGCTTGCACTGGTGAGGCGGCAAATCGAGACGAGTGAGATCAGGCCAGGTAAGGCGACGGACAAATGGAAGGTTTTTCGGGACGCCTCCGAAGCACGGGAACTGCTTGGGCTGCAAGATCGCAGCCTGGCTGTCCTGGACGCGCTCCTGAGTTTCTATCCAGACAACGAATTGCGCCAAGACGCGCAGCTGATAGTTTTCCCCTCGAACGCGCAGTTGACGCTTCGGGCGCACGGTATCGCCGGCGCTACGCTCCGCAGGCATCTGGCTCTCCTGATTGACGCCGGACTGATCGTACGGAAGGACAGTGCGAACGGAAAGCGCTACGCCCGGAAAGATAAGGCAGGCGCAGTCGAAAGCGCATTCGGCTTTGATCTATCACCCCTGCTCATGCGAGCGGACGAGCTTGCCGTAATGGCGCAACAGGTCGTCGCCGATCGATTTGCCCTGCGCAGGGCGAGAGAGAACTTGACGATATGTCGACGTGACGTCCGAAAGCTTATTTCTGCCGCGATAGAGGAAGGTGCGCCCGGCGATTGGGAAGGTATCGAAGCGATGTACGTCGGTCTCGTCGGCAGGATTCCGCGCGCTCCGACGCTCAGCGACGTGAATTCAATCCTGGACGAAATGGGCCTCCTGCAACAGGAGATCGTCAACATTCTGGAAATGTTGGAGAAAGACAAAAATAATGGCACCAATGCTGCTCACAATGAGCAGCACTTACAGAATTCAAATACCGAATCTACCTTTGAATTTGAACCTAGCTCTAGAAACGAGCAGGGCGCTACCGCCGTGGGCAATGATAGGCCGAAGCGGGAGTCGGTCCGAAATTTTCCACTTAGCATGGTGACGCGGGCTTGCCCCGAGATCGCGATGTATGGCCCGGGCGGAACGATTGGAGGTTGGCGCGAAATGATGGTAGCCGCGGTGGTCGTCAGGTCGATGCTTGGCGTCAGCCCGTCGGCCTATCAAGAGGCATGCGAGGTAATGGGGCCGGAAAATGCGGCGACAGCGATGGCTTGCATCCTCGAGCGGGCGGGGCACATCACCTCGCCCGGAGGATATCTCCGAGACCTGACACGGAAGGCGGCACGGGATGAATTTTCACTCGGGCCGATGCTGATGGCGCTCCTGAAGGCGGCGAGCGATAGTGGACTCAAAGCCGGATGAAATAAGCGGTGAGATATTCCGGCAGGTCCCAAAACCCTGACAGCTGTCAGGGTTTTGGGCCTTAGCATTAGGCAGTTGTGAGCAACTGGTGAGACAGAATAGCGAGTGGCGTGAACGCGGCGGGCGCTGCCCTGACGCTGCTGCTCGGTCCAAATATTTCAAGTGCGGCGAACTGGCCAGCGTCAAACGAAGCGATCACCGATCTGAAGGGGGCGGGAACATGTATCCGGACGTGCTGCAGGCCGTGGGCGCAAGTATGGGGCGGCAGCAGCGGCGAGAACGATAACTGAGGCGCTAGAAAAGGGCCATTCTTTCATGGCGCAGTCGCGGGTTTGCGCATCGGTGACTTCCTCGCCGCAGGACGACATCATGGAGCCGACGGGGGCATTTGAGAACGACCCGAACGTGACAGACAAGAAATACCCCGGGCACCCCACTCGGTCCTATCGCAGCAAGGTACCGCTCGAGGTCATTGGCGAAGTTACGAGATGGATCAGACTGACGCTGTAGCACTCCAGGTATCTGTTCGATCCATCGACAATTCAGATAGGTCCGGCCCGCAAGACCTTCCTCGACAGTCCATACTACCCGAACTGTACCGCCACTTTCCGATAATGCGCCGTACTTGACGGCGTTGGTTACGGCACAGAGATGATCGAAGGCACCGCAGCCCATCTTGGCGGCCGCGTGGAACTTTCCTATGCCCCGGAAGGTTTGTCGGCGACAATCAGGGTCCCGGTATGAGCCTCACTAACGAAAACGATACGTCCTCTGCACGATCGCCCAATGTTCTCGTCGTCGAGGATGAGTTTTTCATGGCGCTGGAAATCAAATCGGCATTGACGAAAGCGGGCTTCGAGGTACTCGGCCCAGCAAGCTCCGTCGATCATGCTCTCGATCTGCTGCGAGAAACAAAGCCGGACGCCGCCGTCCTTGATGTCGATCTCGGCGGTGAGCGAGTCACACCGGTTGCCCTGCAGTTGAAGGCGCTCGGCGTTCCGTACGTGCTTGCGAGTGCTGCGGATCGCTCGGTCCTTGCCCAGAACCCTGTCCTCGCGGAGGTTCGTAACATGGATAAGCCGACGGACATGCGGCAGCTTGTCGAGGCTGTGGACGCAATCATGGACGCCGCAGCGTCGTGAGGGGACGTGTGGGGTAGATCACTCGGTGATTGGCTTGCGGGTTCCTAAAGCTCGAGGAAACTGAAACGCTCTTGTTCGCAAGCTCCAAGCGCTTGGTTTCGTCAGGGGGGCGGACGTGTCGCAGCAGACGCTTGGGCCACATCGAGCTGTTTAAGCAATGAGGCGAGAATAGCATTCCCTTCCTGAGGAACAGCGAATATGAGCAACCTTGGCAACTGGCGTGAGGCTGTCTCGCCCGTGGCGTAGTGGGCTATCGACTTGGCGAGCGCTTCAGCAGGTTCGGTCATGCCGATATGACCTGATTGATTACTGGTTCCAACGGATCTGGCGCGGGGTCAGGCCGCTCAATCCAAATTAGTCGTATCGCCGTTTGATGCCGTCGGATTCGGGCCAATTTGCTCAAGCCATAGCATCGCCTATGTAGCGTTTAGAGATCGTGGATCTGCTCGCGGATCCAGTGGTAGCCTTGGTGCCCGTGCGTCCGCTCATGCCATATGAGCTCTACCTGAAAACTTTCCGAGAGCCATGGAACGTCAATCCACGTGACATCAGCCAGCCGATCCCGCATCAGGCGGCGCGGCACCAGTGCGACGAGGTCACTGCTGGCTACGATGCTCGGAACAACGAGGAATGAGGCGGCAGACGCGACAACGGCGCGGAAGTGACCGAGCGCCTCCAGGGTGGCATCGACCGGCGTCGAGAAACCACCGCCTGAAGGCGAGACGATCACCTGTTCAAGCCGGGCGAACCCGGCTGCAGTCGCCCCTTCCGCGATCCGTGGGTGCCCGGGGCGGCCGATCAGAATATAGCTTTCCTCAAACAGGTGCCGGGTACGCAGGTGAGCCTGCCCGGGATCGGGCGTAGCGATGGCGAGATCGACGTCGCCGTCCGCCAGTTGTTGCGCTAATCTGGCTGGCGCAAGCCGATGCACCGCAAGCCGGATATTGGGCGCCTTGTCGCGCAGCGCCACGATTAGGGGTGCCACCACAACAGCCTCGACGTAGTCGGTGCAGGCGATCGCTATGGTCAGCTCGGCGGTTGCGGGAGAAAAGCTGTCGTGGCCCTGAAGCGTGCCGCGGAGCTGATCCAGAGAGGCTCGAAGCGGTCCGATCAGCTCAAGCGCCTTGGCGGTTGGCACCATGCCACGATGCGCCGGTACGAGTAGGGGATCCTTGAACAGGTCGCGAAGGCGGTTCAGCTGGGCGCTGAGCGCCGGCTGGCTCATATGCGGCCGGGCTGCCGCCCTTGTGACGTTGCGCTCGACAAGCAGAGCTTCGAGACTGACAAGGAGGTTGAGGTCGATGCGTTTCATATCCATGTGTTGGATAGTAGCGTATAAATCAATCGATTTCACATATGGCTGATGGACTGCGATTCTGACCTCTACGGAGCGCCGTTTTGGCTGCTCTGGCTAGTAATGGAGATCCCATATGTCGATTGATCAAAAGCCTACCATTGTCGTCGCAGGCAGCCTGAGCAAGCAGGGCCGGAGCGTGACGGAGTCGTTGTTGGGGAGTGGACGGTATCACGTTCGTGCGCTGACAAGTCGTACAGAGTCGCCTGCGGCCCTGAAGCTGGCCGAGCAGGGCGCCGAGCTCATCGCCGTGCCGCTTGCGATCAACCACAGGAGCGATTTTGTGAAAGCGTTTCGGGGAGCGCAGGGCGCCTTCCTGATGACCCCGGTCGTCGCCCCTCCAGCTACCTACGAGTTCGATATCGGCAGGGATCTCGCGGATGCCGCCGTCGAGGCAGGTGTGGAGCACATCGTCTTCAGCACGCTGGAAAACGTTGATGAGATCACCGGAGGTTCGAAGTTCGCGCCGCATTTCACCGACAAGGCGCGCGTGGCGGCTTATATCCAGGGTCTTCCTGTTCGCAGCTCATTCGTCGAGCTCGCGTTCTTCTACACCAACCTTCTCGAATATTATACGCCGCGTAAGGACGGTGACACGTTCGTCTTTCCAATCTATTTGCCCGAGCATTTCCGAGCACCCTTCGTCGATCCGCTGACGGCGACAGGGCCAGCCGTTCTGGAAATCTTCGGCCATCCCGACATCTATGCCAGGCAAACGCTACCGATCATCGGGGACGTTCTATCACCGGCCGAGATGATCGAGACCTTCAGGCGCGTCACGGGCCGGAAGGCTGTGTATGCATCTGCCTACACTCCTGATGAGCTGGTTCGTCATTTTCCGGAGTTCGGGGAAAATCCCGAGCTCGTTCGAGAAAACATCGGCATGGCGGAATACGCGGCCGAATACGGATATTTCCGGAAAGACCGGGATCTCTCGTGGAGCAGGCGGATCAATCCCTCCAGTCTCACCTGGGAGCAGTTCCTGATCAGGACCGGTTGGGACGGCCAAAAAAGGGCTTTTGGTCTCAGCTCTTAAACCTCGGTCGCTCGCCGGTCGTTTACTCCGCACGTCGAGTGGCCTTCGGCTCTCAGAACATCCATCGACAGTTGCGGATTGGTCGACACCCTCTTACTCGGACCGCATCCCAGCTTGAGCGGAGAACATCATGATCTTACCCTACACGATCAACATCCCCGACGAACGGCTCGCCACGATCAGAGCCAAGGTCGAGGCTTATGATTGGAGCCAGCTGCCGGATGCAGGAGGCTGGTCGGCGGGGGTCGGGGTCGATGACCTGAAGCGGCTCGCCGCTTATTGGCGCGACAGCTACGACTGGCGTGCGGTCGAACGGCGCCTCAACGCACTCCCCAACTACGCGGCCGACGTGGAAGGCGAGCACATCCACTTCGTTCATGTGAAGGGCGACGGCTCCAAGCCGCCCGTCCTGCTTCTCCACGGCTGGCCGGGCTCGTATCTCGAATTCGAGCGGCTCTTAGAGCCACTCGCGGCGGACGGGCACGATGTTGTCGTCCCCTCGCTTCCTGGGTTTGCGTTCTCCACCCCGATCACGGGCCCGATCGGCCCGCGGCGGGCTGCTGCGCTCGTGCATGGGCTGATGATCCAACTGTTCGGCGACGCGCGGTATTTCGTTCAAGGGGGCGATTGGGGCCATGCCCTCGCGGTCTGGGCAGCCCATGATCGACCGGACGCTCTGCTCGGCATCCATATCAACATGATGACCGTGCGTGCGGAGGATGCCGCTCCGACGACCGACGAGGAGAAGTCCTTCGCCGCCAAGCGGGCCGCGATTGCCGATCGGGAGAGCGCCTACTTTCACGAGCAGGCAACCCGTCCACAAACGCTCGGCGTCGCGTTGGCCGACAGCCCGGTCGGGGCGGCGGGCTGGATACTTGAAAAGTTCGGCAAGTGGGCCGATCTTCCGACAACCGTCGATGGCGACCCGGACATCTGGAGCAAGTTTTCCGAGGAGGAACTCCTCACCAACATCATGCTCTACATCGCGCCCGCATCGTTCGTGACTGCAACCTGGATCTACTACGGCAGCCGGCTTGAAGAGTCGCGGATGCTCCCGGCCGGCACCCGCATCCAGGTGCCGACCGGCTTTGCAGCCTTCCCCGATCCGGTGTTCCCGCCGCCGCCGCGCTCGTTCGCGGAGCAGACTTACAACATCGTGCATTGGACCGACATGTCGCGGGGCGGGCATTTCGCCGCGCTGGAAGAGCCGGAACTGATGCTGGCCGACCTGCGGGCCTTTATCGCGACGGTGTCGGGCGCGCGCTTCTGAAAGTGGAGATCTCCGTCTCCGAAGCGCGGCGCTGGCGGCGCAGGGTTTCGATGCCCTGCGTCGTCACGACCGGATCGGCGCGGGCCTACCGTAAAGGGCGATCGACCGGCTTGGTCGTCATCGCCGCTATAAGCCACGAGAGCCGTCAGGAGCCTCGCTTAGCCCCTTGGGTGGCAGCGAGGCTCCAGCCGGCGGCCAGCGCGCCTTAGAACGTCTTGCCGCCGTGTAGAACGCTCTCGCGGTTCGATCCGTCCGAGCCGTGATAGATCAGCGCTTTGCCATCGGCATTGCGGGGAGGCGGGCTACTAGAGCTGACCTACGTGTCGTCGCCAAATGGGTCGACATATCGTGCACGGCACGCGGTATGGCCATTGGCAGCACCCAAATGACCGCAATCAGGAACGCGCGACGTATAGAGCGGTTTGCTTTCTCCGGAGTAGGGAAGGGGCCAACTAAAGCCCTGATGCCTTGGTCAGATTCACGCGGAAGCGATCCCGCCGGCGCTGATATCGGCGTGTCATCTCAGCTGAAGCATGACCGAGCTGTCTCTGGACGTAACGCTCGTCGACCTCAGCGGAGGAGGCCAAGCCCGCGCGAAGGGAATGACCGGAGAATTTGAGGACGCGCTCGATCTCGCTGAGATCGCCGCGAACGCCTGCGGCCATTGCGGCCCTTTTCACAAGCCGAGCGACCTCCTTGTCGTTCAGCCGTTCCGACCCGACAGCTTTCCCTTCCCCGGTCACGCGGCGAAAAAGGGGGCCATGAGCCAGCCTGGCGAACTTGATCCAGGTCTCGACTGCTGCGACCGGGCAGGTCGCATCGGCCGAGCCGCGACCGATCTCGACCTCTCGCCATCCGGTTTTACCGCGCAGGGTGAGGAGCATACCCTTGTCGAGGATCTCGATCCAACCGCGACCGTCGTCAGTCTGGTCGGCCTTCAGGTCGAGGCCGACGATCTCGGAACGCCGAAGACCTCCAGCAAAGCCGATGAGCAACATGGCCCGATCCCGAAGACCGCGCAGTGTACTCCGGTCAAGCGTTTCGATCATGGCGATGATGTCGGTCGCCATGACCGCCTCCTTCTGGACTGGCGGGCGCGCATGGCTGTTGCGGATGCCGGCCATTACAGTAGCGATATGCCGGTCTTTCCGGTCAAGCGTGAGGCCGCGTTGCGAAAAATTCCAGGAGAGCGAGGAGAGGCGGCGTTCAATCGTCGATACGGAGTTTGCCTTCACGCCCCGTTCGGCTGCACCCGAGGCGCAGGCAGTGATGTAAAGGCCGACCGTCTGCGGATGCGGGGGGAGGGGAGCAAGGTTGGATCGCCGGCACCAGGCCGAAAAATGCTTCCAGTCGGAGGCATAGGCTTTTCGGGTATTGGCTGAGCTCGCGGCTTCGACATAGCCGCGCGCGCGGTCTGCGAGATCCTGCAAATGACCTGGAAGGTCGGACGTCACCAACGGTTCGGGGGAAGAGGCGATTTGTGGTAGATCCTCCTTGAGAACGATTTCGCCGCGGCTGTTCATGCTGCCTCGATATCCGTTTGTTTAAAATCCTCTCCGATAAACAAAAGGGCATCATCGGCGCGTTTTGCCAAGGCGTATGAAAAACAATCGGCGAAGTTCAGTCCCGCGGGATGGCGACCTTTGCCATAGATCAGCCAGGCCTGTGTCGCCAGGTCGACCAGGTCAGCGTCGACCGGAATGATCTCGGCCTCGATTTTTGAAAGCCAAAGGTCGATCTCGGCCAGCGCATGTTCGCCGCGCCGGCTGACCATGACCATACGGGCTTCGAGCACGCATGTCGCCGGCACGAGTCGGATTGGGTCGGTGACAATGGATTTTTCAAGCCGCTCCGCCTGTGGCTCGCCGCGCAGGATCGCTACAATCGCGGATGTATCGATGACCATCAGTTCGGAATTCCATGCTCATCGAAGCCGACGATATCTTCGTCCGTTCGACTTTCCAGCTCGGGAAGGTGTGCTAACCTTGTCCGGATGGCTTGAAGTTCACTGAGCATGCGCTCCTGAGAACCGCCGGCGTGACCCATTCGGTGCAGTCGCTCTGCAAGCGCTTGATGAATTGCCGCCGTCTTGCTGATCCCTTGGCGGCGCGCCAACTCATCGACCAGCGCTACCGTAGCTGGATTTTTGATATTCAGTGACATCAGAGACTCTCAAAATCTACCTTTACAAAGGAATCTACCCTCGTCCGTGCGCGAATGTCAACTACGTCCGATAATGCAAGATTATCGGACGTTTTACATCGGCGACACGCTGTGCGGTTTAGCGCGAAAGCGGTAGTAAAAACCGCGCACATAGACTACACTCAGTCGCATGGATTCGCCACCGATCCACCGCACCGCTCTCGACCTGGTTACCCCGCCTGCCGGCTTGGTCGCTGTCGCGCAGCCGCGATCTCAGCGACGTCGACGCCGCCTTCGCCGCCGGCATCGTCCTGAAATCGCTCGACGATCTGATCCGCGCCGACCCGAGGTGGCTCGGCTGCTGGCGCGACCGACTGGCCCTTAAATCGGCCGCTGTCGCCGCGCGGATGGGCGGCCGCAACGAGGAAGAAACCGCAATCCGCAATGCGGTTTTGCTGACGGCAGCCAGTGATGATCCTTGCCCGGCTGGCAAGCTGTTTCTGGCCACGCGACTGCTGGCGCGCCGAACCCGAACACTCAACACCCGTTTCGTTGAGGAACTTGCCGATTTTGTGCTCAGGTGGGACGACAATCTTGCCGCCGTCACCGATGTGATCGATATGGCAATCCACTCCGGGCGAGCCGCGCCCTTTGCGGTGGCGGACCTTGTAACCGCGATCGTTGCGGCTCGCCCGGACGCCCGGGTTGCGGGACTTTGGCCTAGCCGAGGTCTTGGGTGCCCACGGCACAAGCTTTTCAGGACGATACCGCAGCTTTCTTACACGAGAGAACGGACCGGACTATCCCGTGAGCTACTCCACGGGCTTTCCCGTGACGATCTCGGCGGGAAGTCGCAGACGCGGCTCCCGAGTATCTTGAGAAAATTGGATTACATTGCCGATAGCGGAGGACTTCAACGATCTGCTGGGCAGCCCGCTCGACTATCCTGAGGGATCGGTTGTCTGGGCAGTCAAACAGTTCCAGCGTTTCGGACGGTCCTCTTTTTGGGATCAAAGAATCAGGCAATCATTTGTGCCACCGTATTTTCCATCCCTCGTTGTAAAACTTTTGCTTGCTTAAAGCGGCCATTCTTACGAATGTATAATCATGGGTTGAGAGGAAGGATCGTCGAAGGGAGATGCGGGCCTAACTGGATGAGTGAACGTGCTTTTTGCGCGAAATTGCGGAATGGCATGTTTATAAATATTCCTTGTAAATAAAGTGATGTATAATATCGCGCTTGGTAGGTTTTCGATGAAACGTCTTTTTGTTGCGCTGGCTTTAATAGGAGCGCTCTTAAACATATTATTGATTAATGCTGATAGCAAGCTTTGCCTTTCAAAGGTTATTTATTCTCAAGAAATTTTTGATTTTGTGAGTCATGGCTGCGATCCGCTTCAAAATTCAATCATAATATCGGTGATCTCTTCTGTAGTTTTCACCTCGTTATATATGTTGTTCTGGCGGATCGGTATCGTCCGTTCTATCATAATGTTATTCGCGTCCGGGCTCTCCTTAGCGACATCTGTAAAATTATACGCATTTTATATAGTGTCTCCAAAAGATTTCGGTATTTTTCTGCAGATCTCAAGAGCGACATTTGTTGGGAACCTTTTTGTGGTGCTTTTGCCTACCTTTTTTCTCGGAATAATTGCCGGAACGTACGCAAAATTAAGGGGAGATTTTACGAATGTCAGCCGTTGATGAACAGACAGCCGAAGCAAGATTAGTAGCCTACGGTGGTATGTTGAGCGCCACGGCGACAATGCTTCTGGCCAGCGGGCAGCCGTCCGCTAGGTTGCTAGGATTGGGGTTGTCGGCGGTGGGAGATTTTCTTTCCTCAAGCGCGAGTTCAATAATCCAAAACAATCAAAACAAGCCGCTTAACGAAATTGTTGGGACAATTTCCGCCGATCTAGTGGGTTCCTATGCAGGCGCCCAAGTTGGCCTCCAAGTCGGTATCGCAATTAGTGGATACCTTTTGCTCGGCGTTCTCGATGCGGCATTGATTGCCAATTTTCCGTTAGCCGTGGCGCTGGTCGTTGCGATGTTAGCGATTGATCTCGGGTTCACCTTCATTGGAAGTGATCTTCTCGCTCCCTGGCGTCGGCGACCGCCTTGACTATCCGCAACGGCTTGGTGGGCAGGAGCCGGTTTACTCACTCCCCTGCGTCGAGATCGACCAAAATTCACTCTGGGATTTAAGAAAGATGATCTGGGTCGAACAGTGGCTGCTACTGGATGGCCGAGACCAAGCCCAAGGTCAAAGCGTAGAGCGGAACAATCCAGAGCAGAGTGGCAAAAAAGCCTGAGAACCAAAACCCCCTTGGTATATCATCGTCCGCCAGTCGCCGTATTGGCCGTCGGGGTTTTCGCGCCTCTGATATCCTCCAGAGCAGGCCGGTGAAAAACAGCCAGCTTGCAATCCCGGCAATCAATGTCGCGGTGCAGAACATCACGATGCCCAAACCGATTGCCAGTGATACGAGAAGCCCGCTGAATTCGTAGTTTAGGAACGCGATGACCGCGGCGGCGATCGCCAGGCCGACCACCAATAGGGGCCAGTGGCCGCGAACGTTGATGAGGGCCTCTCTGGCTTCAGATGGCACAGCGCGCATTGCAGCCGAAATGTTGGCGTTCAACTCATCCTCCCGATGACATCATCTTTCCGCCGTTCGCGGAGCGCCACATTTCCAATCACCACGAGTGGCAAAAGGTTCCGGATGATATGATCGCTTGAGAAGTCCGAAGCTTTAGAACCCGCGTCATGGGTAGGGTTCGGCTCTCGTTTCGGCGGCGGGGACGTTCATCATTCCTTTCGGCAGCGCTGAATTCGACAGACGAAGGAAAATCAGCGAGATAGGCAAATCAGCCCACATTCGATCACCGTTTAACATTCCCATCGACCAACGCCCCTTTATTCTCAATGGAGTGTGTTGCTCGTGGACAATTGGAAGATGACAAAGACGGATTGGATAATGTTGGTGGCAGTGGCGATCCCGGTTTTACCGCCCCTGTTGGAGGAGACCCGACTTTGGTGGGAAACTTTCCGGAAGCATCGGCGACGCGATCGGCGACGGATCGCTCGGCCGCCTGGCTAGTCTGCAGGCGAACTTGATCGCCTCTCGATTTCGTGAACATATTCCATTCGCGCAATTCATGGCGGACCTTGAGCCCCGCAGCCTTAATCGGCTGCGGGGCTTTTTTCGTTCCGGCGGGTGTCGCAATGGGGACTCCAGGGTGAAGCAGCCATAGAAAAGCCCCACCAGCAGGACTGACTGGCAGGGCTCCATGTCGGGAGTAGAGCGCGGTCGCACTGCGTCCGTTCTCCCGGAAAAGTTCTCGGCCGCCCAATGGTCCTCAGCGACGTGAGCTTTCCCGGCCTCCTTATGCTGAGCTAACCGGTCAGATCGGGAACCGTTCCCCACATCTGGTCATAGCGGTGGTAAGCGAGATAGTTGGGAGCCCTGTTCCTCAAATCATAGAATAAGTTGGGTTTGCGGTGCAGGGGTCTCCGCCGACAGGAATTTCCGTCCCCGTATCCAGCGCAATATGCAGGTCACGGGTCATGCCTGCTACATCGGAAAAAGGCTCGCCGTCCCGAATAGCGATGCCACTCCCTCACTAGAACGCGTGGTTCGAGGGACCGAGTTTTTTCACCCGAGGCATCTGAACGCTGGGAGGTTTGCTCGTCTCAGCCGAGCGAAAGCGGGTTTATGCTTTTACAAAGATCAGGGGGATGGTAATTCACGACCCTAGATCGCATTCTGACGGCGTTAGTTCAGGTAGTTTTGGCTGGTCTCGCTCGGGTGAAGCCACTTGAGCCTCTCGATAATCCGCAGAACGAGGGGGCTCCGCCGTCATGATTTACAACACCTGGGGACGATGGCCAACGACGAGAATTTGCCGACATTCAACAACCCTGAGGCAGAAAAGCATGATAGCAGCGTACATTGACGAATTCATCATGTTTTGCGCTGGCCTTTGGATGACGGGGGTCGGCTTCGGTTATCTGTCGCTATCAAGCAATCCGGCCCATCGGTCGTCGGTCGTTCATCATTTCAAGTGGATGGGTCCGCTGCTGCTCGCTATTGCGATCATTCTAGCCGCCGCCTCGTGACTCATCATAGACGCAACCTCCTCGGGTACAATTGATGCAGTGGCAAGCGATGGAACTTTGATCCGCCTGATTTTCGAGCCGACGAGCTGATCGATCGTTGAGACGAGCGCGGCTTGAGGCGCCTGAGGACGTCATTGGACCGGCACTTTCGGCATTCCCTGGTTTCGTCCCGCCGAGGCCAGCGGCCGAAGCACCACCAGGACGGTAAGATCAAACAGCAACTTCGTGGGATACAGCTTCGCCTCCCATATTTAAATCTTATTTTTAATCCCAAGGAGGTTTAAGTTCGAGTCCCTTCAAGGCGAACGGCACCCGCAGGTGGCTACTCAATGCCTAAAACGAGCGCATCGACCTTGATGTTTTGGACGAAACCCCGCCTCGTCGTGAGCCTGGCTCGACTGCGCCCCTTGATTGAAGTCGTACCGTCACGATTAGGCACAGACAGCCAAGATTTTAGCATCTGGTTTCCTCTAAAAACTCTTCATAAAAACTTCTTCTTCCTAAAGATTAAGCTTTTTCAGTTGCTTACTTTGCAACCCCTGAAATGCAGGGGGGTTGCGCTGAATTACGCTTCCAGCAATGGTCCACCTTCAGGCACTCTTTATGCGGGTGCCTGAAGGTGGGGGAATTTGGTATGCGGCATTCGGGCAGAGGCTTATCGCGTTTGGGAGTTCCCGGCGCTCTTGGCGGCTTGGCGCTGTTTTCGGGCATCATCAACCTGCTCGGGTTTACCGGGCCTCTCTTCATGCTGGAAGTCTACGATCGCGTCATCCCGAGCGGTAGCCTGCCGACGCTGGTTGCTCTGCTGATCCTGGCCGCCGGCCTTTATGCATTCTCGGGTTTTCTTGACATCGTCCGCATGCGGGTCCTGTCACGGACGGCCGGCATTGTCGATGCGTCGCTGTCAAAACGGGTGCTGGCAGCGGTCGCGGGGGCGTCGTTGAAGACGCGGGTTATGGGGGACGTGCTGAAACCTGCACAGGAGATGGATCAAATCCGTGGCTTTCTCGGCGGAGCAGGGCCGGCAGCCCTCTTCGACCTGCCCTGGATGCCAGTCTACCTCGCGGTTTGTTTTTTCCTGCATCCGCTCATCGGTTGGCTGGCGGCTGCGGCAATGCTGATCCTTGTCGGGTTGACGGTCGCCACGGATGTCCTGACGCGGTCACGAACCAGGGAAGCAGCGGCAGCAATAGCGACACGCAATCGGTTTGGCGAAGCGGCGCACCGGAATGCCGAGGCAATTGCAGCGATGGGCATGTTGGGAGAGGTTCAGTCACGCTGGGTAGCGGCCCATGCTGGTCTGACGACGCTTCAGCGGCGGACCGGGGACGTGGTCGCGATGCTCACCGGCGCCTCAAAGGCGCTGCGTCAAGCGGTCCAATCCGGTTCGCTTGCGCTCGGCGCCTACCTGGTGATCCATGGTGATATGAGCGGTGGAATGATCATCGCTGCCTCAATCATTGTCGCCCGGGCCTTGCAGCCGGTCGAACAGGTGATCGGAAACTGGCGCAATATGGTGGCGGCACGGCAGGCCTGGCAGCGACTGCAGGAGCTCTTCAGGCTGTTCCCGGAGACGGCCGAGCGGACGGCTCTTCCGGCTCCCATCAAATCCCTTGCCGTCGAAGCCGTCTTCGCAACACCGCCAGGTGAACGTCAGAGAATGACGGTGCAGAATATCAGCTTTCGGGTCCAGTCGGGCGCCGTGGTAGGCGTCATCGGACCGAGTGCCTCGGGGAAATCCTCACTGGTGCGAGCGATCACCGGCGTCTGGCCACTGGCGCGCGGCAAAGTCACTCTTGATGGTGCTAGCCTCGACCAATGGCCAGCGGAAGAGCGAGGCACGCATATAGGGTACATGCCGCAGAACTCCGAACTGTTTCCGGGTACGATCGCCGAGAATATCGCCCGCCTCGCTTCGAGCGCCGATGATGAGGCGATCATCGCGGCCGCCCGGGCGGCGGGAGTACATGACATGATTGTCGCCTTGGCCGATGGTTATGAGACGGCGGTTGGCGACGGCGGCCTGAACCTCTCCGCCGGACAGCGCCAGAGAGTGGCGCTCGCCCGCGCCCTTTACGGTGATCCCTTCCTCGTCGTTCTCGATGAGCCAAATTCCAATCTGGATGCGGACGGCGACAGGGCGCTGGCGGAGGCGATCGGAGCCGTCAAGCGCAGAGACGGCATCGTGATCGTCGTAGCTCACCGCAACAGTGTGTTGTCGCAGATCGATCTTTTGCTGGTGATGGAAAATGGCGTGGCAAAAGCTTTTGGTCCGCGAGACGAGGTGCTGAAAGCCATGCAGCAACAGAGGCCAAGGCAGCCACGCTCGATGCCAGGCCCGAACCTGACAGTGATCGAAGGGGAGGGGCAGCAATAATGGAGAAAATGGACGCGAGAACTTCGCTGTCGTTATCCTTGCGCCGTAACCTCGTTGCAGGAACAGTGGGAATTGCGGTCCTGTTTGGGGGCGTTGGCGGCTGGGCTGCCACGACGGAATTGTCCGGCGCGGTGATTGCCAGCGGCATCCTCGTTGTGGATGGCAATGTGAAGAAGGTCCAGCATCCGGCTGGAGGTATCGTCGCGGAGCTATTGGTCAAGGAAGGCCAGCTGGTCAGCGCCGGAGAGACGATCGTGCGCCTGGATGGAACGGTGACGCGTGCCAATCTCGCTGCTGTGTCGAAAAATCTTGATTATCTCTATGCTCGCCAGGCTCGTCTGGAAGCCGAGCGGGATGGATACCCTCAGGTGGCTCTTCCCGAGATCCTACTAGAGCGACGTTCCGCCATCGACCCGGAAGCCACGATGAGCAGCGAGCGCCGCTTGTTCGACGATCGCCGTGCGTCGCGGGAAGGGCAAAAGGCGCGGTTGAAGGAGCAGGTTCAACAGCTCCGGGAGCAAATTGGAGGCCTCGACGTGCAGAGCCGAGCCAAGGGCGAAGAAATCGCCCTGGTCGAGAAGGAGCTTGATGGACTGCGGCGGCTCTACGAGATCGGTGGCATCACTATGAGCCAGGTCAATGCCCTCGAACGCAACGCTGCTCGGCTACGGGGCGAGCGCGGTCAACTCGTCGCTTCGATCGCCTCGGCAAAAGGCCGCATTTCCGAGATCGAACTTCAGCTTCTGCAAGTCGATCAGACGATGCGGGCCGAAGTGGCAGCCGAATTGCGCGACGTTGCAAACGAACGGGAAAAGCTCATCGAGCAGGAAATAACGGCGCTCGATCAGCTCAAGCACATCGAGATCAAGGCGCCTGTCGGCGGGACCGTTCACCAGCTTGCAATCCATACGGTAGGCGGGGTGATCACGCCGGCCGAGGTGCTGATGCAGATCGTGCCGCGGGCAACCACCCTGACGGTCGAAGCTCGCATCGCGCCACAAGACATCGATCAACTCGCCATCGGCCAGGACGCTACATTGCGATTGACGGCCTTCAACCGAAACACCACTCCAGAGCTCAATGGGGCGGTCGTTCGTGTGTCTGCCGATCTGGAAACCGATCAGCAGACGGGCGCGAGGTTTTATCGTGTTGCAGCGTCGATCGCGGAAACAGAGATGGCCCGGGTTTCCGGTCTTTCGCTCGTCCCCGGGATGCCCGTCGAAGCCTTCGTCCGCACCGGCGATCGCACCGTGTTTTCATATTTTGCAAAACCCATTCGGGATCACGCAGCTCGCGTATTCCGGGAGGAATAAGAATTAGAGCAACCCCATGGCTAGTCGGCCGTACGCATATGGAACCGCAAACGCGCCTGTTTGCGGAAGGGATAACTGCGCGTCCTGACGGGGCGCTTGATTTCAACAGAGGAGAATGGAAATGGCTACGATCACGGGAACGGCTGCCGGCGAAACCCTCAATGGCACGACAAGCGCCGACGAAATCTTCGGGCTCGGCGGCGATGATACCCTGAATGGCGGCGACGGAAATGACGTTCTGGACGGGGGTGCCGGCGCCGACATCCTCAATGGTGGCACGGGAACGGATATCGCCACCTATGCATCGTCCTCGGCAGGCGTGAACGTCAATCTCAACACCGGTACCGGTTCCGGCGGCGATGCGCAGGGCGATACGCTGTCCTCAATCGAAACGGTGATTGGTTCCGCATTTGACGACACGCTCACGTCGTCAATTTCGGGCCATATCCTGCAAGGCGGCGCCGGCAATGATATTTATGTTGTCGGGCATGCCGGCGTTGCCGTCAGCGAAGCAGCTGGCGGCGGCGACGACGAAATCCAGACATCGCTCGGCAGCTATTCGATCGCAAGCTTTACGCAGGTCGAGCGGCTGACCTATACCGGCACCGGCAACACACTGATGACCGGCAATGTCGGCGACAACGTCATCACCGGCAATATCGGCAACGACACGCTGATCGGCGGAGCCGGCGCCGACCAGCTGATCGGTGGGGCAGGCACCGACACGGCGAGCTATCAGAATGGCAGTGCGATGACACTGAACTTCAAGACAGGCATCCATACGGGCGAGGCCGCCGGCGATACCTTCGTCGGTATCGAGAATTTCCTGGGCAGCAACCAGAACGATACGTTCGTCAGCGACGGG